>NZ_MACE01000049.1 GCF_001883995.1 Bacillus paranthracis
TTCCTGTTGCTCCTGTTGCTCCTGTTGTTCCTGTTGCTCCTGTTGCTCCTGTTGCTCCTGTTGTTCCTGTTGCTCCCGTTGCTCCTGTTGACCCTGTTGCTCCCGTTGTTCCCGCTGATCCTGTTGTTCCCGTTGCTCCTGTTGCTCCCGTTACTCCTGTTGCTCCCGTTACTCCTGTTGCTCCTGTTGCTCCCGTTGTTCCCGTTGCTCCTGTTGCTCCCGTTACTCCTGTTGCTCCCATTACTCCTGTTGCTCCCGTTGCTCCCGTTGACCCTGTTGCTCCCGTTGACCCTGTTGATCCTGTTGCTCCCGTTGCTCCCGTTGACCCTGTTGGAATATAAATTGGCGGAAGAACCGGAAAAGTAGGTCCAATATTTTCTGGTCTTACCATACCTTTATTCAAAGATAATTTTTCATCGCTGTTCAATTTTCTACCTCATTTCACATTTTGTTTACTAATTAACAAAATAAAACCTCTATCATTTTAGAAAAATTCCATAACTACTTTTTCATACTCAAATGATTTTACATAAAGTAAACTTTTTACCGTTACTATAACTAGTAGTATTAATATAACAAAATGATAGTTCCATTCCAAAATACTAAATCGCTACTATTAAACTCTTCGACTCCACTTTCCGGATCTATTTTTTCTCCCGCATTATCAACTTCAAATTATAATAATAATTTAATAATCAATTTAACTGCTGGTAATACAATTTCACTTCAACTATTCGGCGTATTATCCATAGTTAATTTAGTTGGAGGTGGTTCAACAGGCGCCTCTTTAACAATTATACGAATCGATTAAAAAATGATTCATTCTTTTTATAATAATCATTCTTAAATGCTAAAATAGTAACTACTAGGTCATTCCTTTAGTTTATATTTTAATAACTTCACGTAAGTGATTATGCAATAAGAAATACTTTGTACTATATTCATAGTACAAAGTATCTATACTAAATTTTCCGTATATACATTATCAATTTACACTCCTCACTGCTAATGTTACATTGAACATGAAGATAGTTTCTCAAATGCGAACCATCTCAAAACATATTTGAGAAACATACCCCAATCCTATACGCGAGAGCAACACTATGTTGACACTCAAATGAGTGTCTTTTTTTGTGGATTATAAAAAATAAAAACCATCTCTTATAGATGGTTTTATCATTACGCCTTTCTTTGTTTTTCAAGGTAGCTGTAAATTTATGAAGTTGAATAATAAATAGTCATATTTAACCGGGTTTGCGTTCTTCCAAAATTACGATAGGAATGCGGTCTATCCGCCTTAAAGCGAATTGAATCCCCGCTATTTAATTTATACTGACAATCATTTATTTCAATTGTCAATTCCCCTTCAAACACCGTTATAAATTCTTCAGTCCCTTCTTTATGACCTTCCGAATTTAACTTTCCTTCTGTTTCAATTTCAACCGTATAGATTTCAAAGTTCCTATCATCTTGGAAAGGAAAAGAAGGATACACTTTATATCTTCCATTGTCTTCTGATAATACTTGAACATCATTTCGTAAAACAACTTTCGTATCCGGTTGCGGATTATTGATTAAAGAAGTAAAAGACACTTTCAAACCATTCGCAATTTTCCATATCGTTGTTAATGTTGGACTTGACTCTCCACGTTCAATTTGTCCAATCATCGTTTTACTCACACCTGTTAATTGGGAAACCTTTTCTAAACTTAATTTTTCTTTTTCTCGAATTGTTTTTAAATTTTTCGCCAGAATAAGTTGAATTTCTTCCATAAGAAACACCCCTACACTATATACAATATAACGACCGTTATGTATAATAAAAAGCACACGTTATATAGTTCTTTTCAGTCATTATAACATACAAAATACTTAGGGGGTTTTGAAATGCCTATATTTTCTTTTTTGTTATTTGTTTTTATAAGTAGCTTCACACCCGGACCCAACAATTTTTTAGCTATGACATACGCTAATCAACATGGTTTAAAAAGGAGTATGCAATTTTGCTTCGGAGTAGCTTTCGGTTTTTTCATCCTCACTTCCTTATGTAGTTTCTTTAATATTGTATTAATTAAAATCCTACCTATAATCGAATTCCCTTTAAAAATCTTAGGTGTAGCATATATGCTATATTTAGCTCTTAAAATACTCACAAGTAAAACTAGCATAAATCCCAATGAAAAATATAATAAAAATTTATTTACAGTTGGGATTTTCCTTCAGTTTATTAACCCTAAAGGAATACTATTCGGACTAACTGTAGTATCAACTTTTATTCTTCCTTACTACAATTCATATTCAAGTTATCTACTTTTTTCATTATTTCTAGGTGTAGTTGGATTAATGAGCACATTTAGTTGGACATTATTCGGTTCCATGTTTCAAAAACTTTTGTTGAAGCATACTAAATCATTTAACATCATTATGGCCGTTTTATTAGTTTTCAGTGCGCTTTCCATTATAACCAATTAAATTTCCTTTATTAAAAAAGAGGATTACTCAATAAAAGTATCCTCTTTTTGAGGCCGAGTGATTTTTCTGTTTCACTAAAATAAAATCTTTACTTAACTTCATACCACCAGCCTCTACGCTCAAGGTAATCCGTCATTCCTTTAAGTTGCGGCCTCTACTTTTTATCATTCATTTTAAAATCTCTTTATAATAATACAGAAAAATACGCTATAATATAAGTTATTGTTCTTTAGGAGGGGTTTAATGGCTGATAAGTATAAATTTTTAATTCTTGTTGTTACAGCATTTTTTTCTTTCTTTTCCTTAATAAAAGATTTCCGTAACACTTCAAAAAGTTTCTTTTGGGGAAGCTTTGCAATTCTAACAAGCTTTATATTATTATTAACACACGCTTTAGAGTTAACTCCAATACTTCTCCATTCAGCCCAGATGGCTCTTGAGATTATTACAATACCTCGTAAATTATTGTTCCCGTCTGGCACTGAAGTTTCTAGTATTTGCTAACAATTCGTGTATCTAAAAAATTTCAAGTCTATATTTCTAATTATCTTTATAAATATAAAAATGCGGTTTCTCCTTTCTAGAGAAACCGCACCCTATCAAAAATTCTTCTTAAATTTTAAACTGACTCGTATACAGATCAAAGTAAAATCCTCTATCTTCCATGAGAGATTCATGGTTCCCTTTTTCCAAAATACTTCCATCTTTTATAACAAGGATTTGATCTGCTTTTTCAATCGTTTTCAGTCGATGAGCGATTACGAAACTTGTTCGACCTCTCATTAAATTGTTTAGTCCTTCTTGTATTTGTAATTCTGTTCTCGTATCAATATTAGATGTTGCTTCGTCGAGAATTAATATATCTGCATCTGCTAAAATTGCCCTTGCAATCGCAAGAAGTTGTTTCTGCCCTTGACTTAAATTCGATCCTTCTGAAGCTATTTTTGTTTCATATTGATTCGGTAAATGTTTTATAAAAGAATGTGCAGATGCTGCCTTAGCTGCATTGATTACTTCTTCATCACTCGCATCTAATCGCCCATAACGTATATTATCCATAATCGTCCCAGCAAATAAATACGTATCTTGTAAAACTACTCCTATTTTACTTCGCAACGAATTCATATCATATTCTTTTATGTTTTTTCCATCAATATGAATTTGTCCTTGCTGTATATCGTAAAAGCGCGTTAGCAAATTAATGATTGTTGTTTTGCCCGATCCAGTTGGACCTACTAAAGCAATTGTCTCCCCTGGCCGCGCTTTAAGACTCACTTCTTTTAAAATCGTTTTATTTTCCTCATACCCAAATGAAACATTCTCGAGTGCAACATGTCCTTGTAAATTTTGTACAACGAATGCATCTTTTTTATTTTTGATTTCCGGTACTTCATCCATAATTTCAAAGACACGTTCCCCACCAGCCACTGCCGCTTGAATCGTATTCATTAAAGTTGCGAATTGACTGAGTGGTCTTGAGAATTGACGAGAATAATTAATAAAAGCTGCAATGACACCTACTGTTGTCATTCCATTTAAAGCCATTACTGACCCAGTCCCAATTACAAGTCCCATACCTAAGTTGTTAATAAAGTTCATACTCGGAAAAATAAAAGCTGAAAATGTATCCGCCTTCGTTGCAGAAACTCTTAGCTGTTCATTAATTTTATTGAAATTTTGTACGGTTTCTTTTTCTTTCCCATATAACGTTGTAACATCCGCACCTGTTATAGCTTCCTCAATAAATCCATTTAATTCTCCTAAATCTTTTTGACGCTTTGCAAAGTTTTTACCACTATAAGCAACTAGTTTTTTTGTAACGAAAAACATAATAGGTACTGTAATTAAAGTAACAATCGCTAAAATCCAATCTAATGCGAACATCGCAATCGTCACACCTATAAAAGTTAGCGCTGATGAAATAATTTGTACAACACTTTGTGTCAACGCTTGATTCAAATTATCTATATCATTTGTTACACGACTCATTAAATCCCCTTGAGAACGTACATCAAAGAACCGTAAAGAAAGCGTTTGGATTTTCTCAAAAATATCTTGTCTTATTTTTTGTATCGTTTTTAATGCAACGTTAACCATGACAAATGTTTGTAACCAAGTTAAAAACACTGTAATACCATAAATTGCGATAAGTAACATGCACATTCTTGCTGTGCCATTTAAATCTTTCGGTACAATATATTGATCTATAATTACTCCCATTAAATAAGGACCTAATAATCCAAGTAACGTTGTAGCAAATACTAAAAATATAACGAACGTAAGAGCAACTTTTTGATACCCCATATAGTTCCATACTCGCATTACAGTTCCTGTCGTATTTTTAGCTTTCCCTAACTTAGGCGCGTTACGTCCACCTTTATTAGCAAATTGCCCTTGAAAATTACGCATGTTCTTTCCCACCTTCCTTATACAAATTGCCACCTTGGGAAAGATAGATTTCTTGATAAACCTCGCATTGTTCTAACAGTTCTTTATGTGTACCATCACCAACTAATTCACCATTATCTAACACGAGAATTTTATCAGCATCTATTATTGATGAGATTTTAGAAGCAATTAATAATGTTGTTGTTCCTTTATATTCTCTCCTTAATGCTGATTGAATGTTAGATTCTGATTTAGCATCAACTGCTGATGTAGAATCATCTAATACAAGAATAGATGGCTTTCTCACAAGCGCCCTTGCAATGGATACACGTTGTTTTTGTCCACCTGATAAATTCGTCGCACCTTGTGTTACATGATATTGATAAGAATCTTCCAGTTTGTTAATAAACTCAGTCGCACAAGCTGATGAAGCCGCCACTTCCAGCTCTTCCTTCGTTGCATCTTCTTTTCCATAACGTAAATTCTCTTCTATACTACCTGAAAACAACAATGCCTTTTGAGGTACAAACCCGATTGAACCACGAAGTTTTTGTAAATCGTATGCCTTAACATTTATTCCATCAATACATATTTCACCTTGATCAACATCGTATAAGCGTGGTAACAATTTTGCTAAAGTAGATTTACCACTTCCTGTAGAACCGATAACCCCTACTTTTTCACCTTTACATATGCGAAATGAAATATCTTTTAAAACATATTCATTATTTTTCGTATAACTATAACTAACATTTTTAAAATCAATATTCCCCTCAATTTCCTTAGGTACAAGCGCATTTGTTTCGCTCGTAATATCAACCTCAGTATTTAAAACTTGCTGTACTCGATCCGCAGACGGAAATGCTCGCGCGATTTGCATAAATACCATACTGATAGACATAAGTGACATTAAAATGATATTCAAATAATTTATAAACGCTAATATAGCTCCTACTTGAAGAGTCCCGTTAAATACTTTTTCTCCACCAATCCATAATGTTGCGACAATCCCTCCGCTTACAACTAACATTATGATTGGCATTATTAAGGAAATAAGCTGCACCGCTCGAATATTTATCTTCGTTAAATTTGTATTAACATTTCCAAACTGATTAATTTCATATTTTTGTCTTACATACGCTTTAATAACACGTACTCCAGATAAATTTTCTTGTAACTTTGTATTCACTTTATCTAATGCTTCTTGCACCTTTTTGAACGTCCCGCTCGCTTTACTCGCAATGAATATAATGGCAAGTAATAAAATTGGAACGACTACGAGTAATATAGGAAATAACTCGCGTGCTGTCACAAAAACAATTATGATACTTCCGATAAATAACAAAGGACCACGAACGAGAACACGTAATGTCATCGTCATCGCCGATTGAATAGATGTAATATCATTTGTCACTATCGTTAATAACTTTCCAGTTCCAAACGAATCACGATTTTCACTAGAAAATGTTTCTATTTTCGTAAACACATTTTTTCGTATGTCAGTAGCGAAATTAACAGCTGCTTTTGTAGAATACATCATACACCCAAGCCCTCCAACTAAACCGAGTGCTGCAGCTCCTATCATAAGAAGTCCCATTTTTATTACATAATTCATATCCCGATTTGCTATCCCAACATCAATAATATGTTGCATAATAGTCGGTTGAATTAAGTCCATCGCAACCTCAAGTACCATAAATAGTGGTCCAATAATAGCGAAGAACATGTATGGTTTTAAATACTGTAATAATTTACGAAATGATTTCATACATAATCTCCTTTTCCCATGAAATTACCCCCTAATAACTCATATCCCTCCTTATTTAAGCGCTGTAGTTTGTAATTTCTTTCTTATTCCTATTATATTATGTAAATTAATATTTAACATTATTAAATGATAAGCATTAATGACTTTACGGTCAATAAATGTGCTTTTTATTATATACATATAAAAACCGCATTCCTAATGAAAAGAATACGGTTTTTCATCTATATTTTTTCAGTTGTAAACTCTAAAAACTCAGTCTCAAATCCATTATTTTTAGACGGACTACACGTGTAAAAACCTATTTTAATAGGCTTATTTCCTATATCCTCCATCAAATGAGCGATTCTTATTTGTTCCCATTGGTGGATCTTCTTCACATATATTGTATAATCACCACGTTCACGAACAATTCGAAAACGCAGTTGCTCGTTAGCTAATTCTGTCGGAAAGTCTTGCGTGGACCAATCGGAATATCCATTATTCGTTACGACAGCTCCTAAATGAGATGGACCATCTGGAATATATTCTAATGAAGTTTTCAGCCAACACTTTTCCGAAACCATAACAAAAAGACCAGCTTGATCGAATTTTGAATTTGGATTCATACGCAATTGAACTTCAGCTTGAAAGTCTGTCATCGTCTCTGTATAAAATACATGACCATTCATTACTTCGAATCCATAATGTGTTTTAAGCCAAAAATCTGTTTCGGCTTTCGAGCGGACAATAAGCGCATGATTGTTATTAAGCTTATAATATTCAGGTACATTCATTATAGTAAGTTGCTCAATATGTTCTGGTATATGTGATATTTTCATAGTTCCTCCTTAATAAAGCATCTATATACACATTTAAAATTCTACTAATACTGGGAATTTATAACCTTTCAAATCCAACTCTCTATTACTTCGAACCATTAAATACTTACTTGATTGTAATTCTGTAAACTGTACATCCTCAACCCCTAATTGATCTGGAGAGAAGTAAAATTCGATTTCTGTAAATCTTTCAGCGATCTCCCCACATATTTCATCTAAAACTGGAATTACTGGTGCAAACACTCCATATAATTTCAACTTTTCATTATCTACTTCATACACAATTAGAGCATCTAGTTTCTCTGAATAATACAATTTCTCATTCCATTCCGAATTGTACATATTCAAATAAAACGAAGGATGGAAGTTTAATGTTGAAAAATTATTTGAAAGTCTTTGGCTACTATCTATAGTTTCATGTATTAATTTTCTATCCTCTTCCATATAATAATCTAGCTCTCTAAGTAAGGAATCATTATTATTCTTTTTATCATATGGAATAGTCATCAAATACTCCTGCACAACTTTAAAACCATATGATGTATATAGTTCAGGTTTTTCCGTAAACAATAATGTGCATTCACATTTCTTATCGATTTCTTCTATCATTTTACTCATTAATTGCGTCATGAGTCCTTGTCTTCGAAAATTAGGGTGTGTCATTACCGATTGAATGCCTGCTGCATTTATTCTTTCACCATTCACTAGCAATGGTAACGAGAATACCGCAACGTTTGCAATCGCTTTATCTTCTTGTAAAAATGATAAAGCTTTATATGTATCATCCCAATAACCTCTCTCTGAAAAATCATGCAATGTTTGACTTGGAATCCCAAACACTTCTTCAAATAAAGGAAATAACTGCTCTCTTTTCGGTTCTTCTAAAAGAAGTTTTTCAAAACTTTCAACATTCCCCATGTTGTCCCTCCATATGTTAATTCCATCAAATTAGATATAGTTGTAGAACCTGCTCTTAAAGTAATAGGTCTTACCAATCAATATACTATCATAAAATATAAAAAAAAAGTCTAATTAATTTTATGTTTCGACTATTCGAAAACAAGTCGAATAAAACAATATTAGGATTTTTGGATATTAATGAGTTTATTATATAAAAATAGCGCTTTCTAATTCGTTTTTAATAATAGAAATACACTATTTATAATAAAAGATTTTTATTCTTTTATCCCTTCAAGTCTTTCCTTCGTATTAATTTCTTCTCCACTTATACGCTTTTCAAAAGACTTTCTCCAACTACTTGAAAGTGCATTTACTTCTAATATCCTTTTTATCCCTTCAATATTTTGCTTTTCCTTGTGCATGATACGGTTAGCAAACGCTACTGAAACACCCTTTGGATCAGACTGTAGTCTTTTTAAAGTATCGACTGATGATACCCATCCTTCTTTTAATACGCGAAAATAAAACCCTGTATATCCTGTTTCTTGAAAATATAGTGGTAACTTCGGGATATTGTATTTCTTAGCTAATTTAAAACAAGGTTGCCTTGGCTGCGTTACTTGTACAACTGCTTCTCCAATTTGAAATGTATCACCAATACAAACATCCTCTTCGCGCATATCACTAACTGTTATATTTTCTCCGAAAGCCCCATATACAAGATCTTGATTCAACTCTTTTTCCCAGTATGGATAGTGATCACCAGTATAAACACAAACTGCTTTATCTACTCCTCCATGATGAACTAAGTCAGCTTGTCCATCCCCATTAAATTTTACAAAAGATAAATATACCGGTTCCTTTACTTGTTTCTTATTTATGCCTGTATGAATTACTTTTCCGCCGTATGTAACCTCTTTTGGTAATCCTATATTTAAAGATAATAATTGATATTCATTAGCCATTCTATTGCCTCCTTTAAAGGTGTTACATGTATTTTCTCTCGGTTAATTTTTATAACCCTCTCTGTTATATAAAGATGATTATAAAACCTCTAAAATCATTGTTCAATTCAATTATTTATATAATAATGATAGGTATATCCTATTATTATACTTGAGGTGATTCCAATCGAATTACGACAACTTGAATACTTTTTAGCTGTTTCAAAAGAATTACATTTCACAAAAGCAGCTGAGAAATTAAATATTTCACAGCCTTCACTAAGTCAACAAATACGTGCATTAGAGCATGAAGTTGGAATGCCCCTTTTCGATCGAATTGGTAAAAAAATATCTTTAACCGAAGCTGGGAGGATTTTATTATTACATAGTAAAACAATTTTTCATGAAGTTGAACAAGCCCGTTCTGCTATTCAAGATTTAAACGGATTACAACAAGGTTCCTTAACAATTGGATCATTATTAACCGTCGTAAATTACTTACTACCACCAGCTATTTTAAATTTTAATAATTTATATCCCAATATAGAACTTTCTGTATTAGGACTTCGCACAGGAGATATTCGTGAAAAATTATTACAAAACGAACTAAATATTGGCATTACATTTCTACCAGTGCACGATAAAGAAATTATTTCTATCCCTCTCTACAAAAGTGAACTTATAATAGTCGTACCAACTGGTCATCAATTAGCTGAACATAATCATGTATCTATTGCTGAATTGCAGAATTACCCTTTAATTCTTTTACCTAAAAATTTCTTTTTAACCGAATTAATTACATCCCATTGTCAAAAATTCAACTTTAAACCAAAACCAATTTTAGAAATTAGTACAATGGAATCTTTAATCCAAATGGTTTCAAAAGGCATGGGGATTACAGTTTTACCAAAACCGTATATAGACTTTTTACAAAATAAAAACATTCAAGCTATTAAAATAGAAAATCCTACTCCAATAATAGAAATAGGGCTTATTTATAGAAAAGATAAATATATGTGTGCTGCAACTCGAGAATTTATTAAACAATTGAAACTAACCGTACATTCTTTACAAAATTAAACGAACAAAAGAGATTATCCTATGAAGTCATTTCATAACGACCTAGTAGAATAATCTCTTTTCATAATGAAATAAAGTATTAACTATAAATTTTAGTGTACCTTTTTGGAAATTGGAATATATTTTGTAAAATAAGCCCCAACTAACAATAATACGATTGAAAATAGCACTGTCAACATACCGCCGAACTGAAACCAATATGCGAACAAATTAAAAATTGCAAGTGAAAAGAAACAAATTGAAGTTAATGCACTCTTCAATCCTTTTATTTCTGCTTTTTTTCTTTTTTGATACGCAATATACATGGAAACGGCTAAAAAAATGATAAAAACAAACATTAATAAAATGTTTAGCATCGGTAATCCCTCCAGTATAAATAACCTCCTTCGGTGCTACCATATTACCCCATTTACCCTTTTGGAATCAATTTATTATTCTCTTCTCTCCAAAAATCAGTATAAGTTTTATTTTCAAAGTTCACATTCACCTCAGAAAAAGGAAGACTCCCTCCAACCTCCAACGAGTACCAGTCATTTAAAAGTGGAGACCCGAAACAAATATTCATTGTGCATTCATGCAAATCAAATAATACGGAATGTAAAGTTCCAAACCATTCTTCATAATTATGCACCGTCAGCCCGGCAGGATATTCTTTTTGTACTAATCCTTTTAAAGACTCTATACTCATTTGTTCATTTCGATTTAAATGTTCATACAATGTGTGATATCGGTTTGTAGATTGTTCTAATCTTCTACTATTCAGTTTTTGAATAGGTAAACTAATTGCGTGGTTTGTTGATACGATAAAATCTTGGCTTTCCTCAACAATTGTGATTATTGATTTATATCCATCAAATATTTCAATACATACTGCATCTACAGGGTCGGCTACTATTAGATTCATATTACTAGCAATTGGTATTTCTTCTATTAGTGACTTAGCCTCCTGCACATTTTTGCATTTCTCCAATAATACTCTAATGACCGCAAAACATTGTAAACCACTTACCGCTGGCTTTCTTAAACCCGCAATATTTCCAACCGGTTGACCACATGCTGAAAATGTAACAGATAATCCATGCTCGTTAACTCCTTCCGTTCGGCCAAAATATTGAGTAGAAAAGCCACTATGTGCATATGCACCTTCAACATGAGTCGAACAAAAACGCATATCATCTATTACTGGTGACAAATCATAGTTTCTTAATACATAAGTATGCTTTAAATCTGTCTTTTTAGGTAAAACAGCACAATGGCTACAACCTGCTTTTAATAGTGTTTGATAATAATACATCATATTTTCAGATGAAATTTTTAATACTTCACAAAACCCTTCAATCTCTTCATTAATTCCTGGACAATAATTATGTAATATGTTCCTAGATTCTGTCCAATGCTGATGCGATATTAAATTTTCTTTCTGTATAAATTGCGGAATAAGGTAAGGATGTTGTTTTACAAATTCCCCTTGTTGCTTACCGATTTCATAATGACTTCCTTTTAGCGATGAAAAATACCCCTTTACTTGATACATCTAATTCCCCCTTATTGAATTTATCCATATCGTACCAAATAAATTGTATTCATTCTTGATGTTTTTTACTGTCTTTCAAATCAAATACGGCTGGAATAAAGCGAACAGTTATAAAATAAAAACTAGGAAACTGTAATCTTTAACAGTTCCCTAGTTTCCTTCATACTAAATGATTCCCTCTTCCACCATCGTTTCTGCAATTTGCACCGAGTTCCACGCCGCACCTTTTAATAAATTATCGGAAACGATCCAAAGATGGAATCCGTTTGGTGTATCAGGATCTTTTCTAATTCTACCGACAAATGTATCTATTTTCCCTTCTGCGTATAATGGCATTGGATACAGCTGTTCACTAGGGTTATCCTGCAAAATAACACCTGGTGCATCAAACAATACTTCTTTAATTTCTGCAACAGTTGCTTCTTTTTCAAGCTCTATATAAACCGATTCTGAGTGACCTGATATAACTGGAACACGCACACAAGTAGCTGCCATTTTCAAGTTTGGGTCTTCTAAAATTTTCTTCGTTTCTTGTATCATCTTTACTTCTTCAAAGGTGAAATCATTATCCGTGAATATATCTACTTGAGGAAGTACATTAAATGCAATTGGATAATGTTTTTTATCTTTTTTCGCTGGTAATATAGTACTCTCCACTTCTTCACCTGCAAGTATTGACTTAGCCTGTTCTTTTAATTCTTGAATTGCATGAATACCAGAACCCGATACAGCCTGATAAGTGGAAACGATAATTCGTTCTAATCCGAATACTTTTCGTATTGGCTGAAGAGCTGTTACCATCTGTAATGCTGAACAATTCGGAACTGCTATTATCCCTTTATGTTCCTTTAAAGTGTGCGCATTTACTTCCGGAACAACAAGAGGTACATCACGTGCCATTCGATATTCACTTGTGTTGTCAATTACGATGGCACCGCTAGAGACAGCTTGATTTACAAATTGTCTAGAAACTTCTCCTCCAGCGCTAAAAAAGGCAATATCTACCCCTTCAAAGCTATTTATTTTTGCTTCTTGTATAATGATCTCTCGCCCTTTAAATTGTACTGTCTTACCAGCCGATCTTTTTGACGAAAGTAACGTAACTTCAGTTATATTAAACTTTGTTTCTTTTTCTAACAGTTCAATAATTTTCTGACCTACTGCACCCGTAGCCCCAACAACAGCTACATGATAGCCCTTTTCACTCATCTTTTCTCCTCCAATGTTAAATGAATAAATATTTCTACAATTTCATTTTATAAGGAATTTAATCATTTGGAAAATTGAAATACGTGATATAATCATTCACAAATCATGATAATAAAAGAGGGATTGTTTATGGAAATGAGACACGTTAAAACATTTTGTGCGATTGTTAAGTATGGTGGTTTTTCTAAAGCTGCTCATGCATTAGGTTATGTGCAATCTACAGTTACAGCGCATATGAAAGCATTAGAGAACGATTTACATATTCCTCTTTTCGATCGGTTAGGAAAAAAAGTACTTCTTACAAAAGCAGGTCATCAATTTCATCCTTATGCTTTAGAATTACTTGCAATTTATGAAAAAGCGCAAGAAATCCCTCAAAATACCGATCAATTAGAAGGTACATTGAGTATTACATCAAACGAATCATTAGCAGTATATCGTTTACCACAATTATTACGTACTTACAAACAGAAAAATCCGAAAGTAAATATCGTACTTGAAACAAACACAAATGAACAAGCATTACAAAAATTACATGAAGGAGAAACAGACGTTGTCTTCATAATTGGAGAAAGTATAGAACATAATGATTTTATTACGTGTACTTTTAGTAATGAAACATTTGGATGGATTTTACCACCCCATTACTGTACACACTCTAATCCATTTTATTTACTAAACGATACCCAGTTTATCTTTACGGAACAAAGCTGCGGCTATAGACCGATGGTAGATCGTTTTTTACGTCAAAGCGGGAATATTCCAGCTAAAACATTTGAAACTTCCAACGTTGAAGTCATTAAACAATCCGTCATGTGTGAATTAGGAATTTCAATTCTTCCTTACATCGTTGTACAAGAAAGTTGTCAAAAAGAGCAACTCTGTTTTCAGCCTATTGAAACTCCAACAGTTATTCAAAGCCATGTAATCTATCATAAATCTAGATGGATTTCCCCTGTAGTACAGTCGTTTCTTTCACTATTAAAGGTTATGAAAGTATAAAATAATATGAAAGAAAACATGAGTTGAAATCCTTTAAAGAATATCAACCCACGTTTTCTTTACTACCACTTATATAGTCATCTTCTTTTTATTAGGTGATGTTTTTTCTTTAACTAGAACAAATATGATTGGAAGGACAAGTAAACTAGCAATTGCACAGATTGTTCCTAAAGAAAAAAACGGAAATCCATTACTTATGGCAAGTGACGCTACGCCAGAAGCAATAGTCATCCCAATATACATGGCAGAGCTATTTAATGCCATTACAGTCCCTCGCACAGCTGGTTTTAATTCTGAAATTAGTGCCGTTAATGATGCTTGTCCAAATCCAATAAATAAACTCCAAATAATATGTACAATAATTGCAATTACTAGATTTTCTGTGGAAAGCGAGAATAACATTACACTAATTGAGGATACAATGCTCGCAATGACTATAACACTCTTCTTTCCTATTTTATCAGCTAATTTTCCACCTAAAATATTACCAGCTACACTACCAACTCCTGCCAAAAAAATTACTATACCTATTTTACCAACAGAAATTCCAAAATTATTCTCATAATAAACACCTATGTATGAAAACATGCCATGTAATCCAATTGTCCATAGAAACGTTGCTAATAATGCAAATAAAACTGATATATTTACTACAGTCATTTTCAATGGTGCATCCACCGTTTCCGTTAAAGAAACATGTACATCCTCTCTCTCTTTTTCATTTCTTAATATGTGATTAATTAGTAATGTCAGAAATAAAGTTAAAAGTCCTATACTATAAAATGTCCATTGCCAATTTCCTATTTCAGATAAAAATGCGCCTATAGGTACTCCAATGACTGTTGAACCTATCATTGCTCCCATAATTGTTCCCATCGCTTTTCCTCTTGACTCATATGTAACTTTATCTCCTACTAATGCAAAAATACTTGGCATAATCATTGCACCAGATAAACCTGTTAGACCGCGAAATAATAAAAGAATTTCAAAATTCTTCGCTAATCCCGTACAAAATGTAGAAATAGAAAAAATAATAAACCCTATTATGATCATACGTTTCCTTCCAACTCTATCAGACATCATTCCAAATACGGGTGCAGTTATTCCTTAACAAAGTGCATAAATAGTAATTAATAACCCTCCACTCCCATCAGGGATACTAATTGTTTCTGTAATTACTGGTAATAAAGGTGCCACTAATAATGAATCTAATCCAACAAAAAAAGCTACAATTGCCAAAATACGTATCATTGACTTTAACTCCATATATAACTCCCCTTTATTTCACATATGAAATAATTATTTATTATTATCCCTTCTTTAATTTTCACTGTACTAGTTTTTATTTCACATATGAAGTATTTATATAAATAAAAATGTAACAGAATGTTACATTTTTACTATATTTAATTCAAGTGCTTCTTCCACTTTAATAATAAAGCCTCTAAAAGTCCTTCTTCTTCTTTCGTAAAACAACCACAATTCTCTTTTAAAAAATCACTATATTGCACATCTACTTGCTTTTTCGTCTCTTCACCTTTTTTAGTTAAATAAACGAGCGTTTCACGTTGGTCATTCGGGTTCTTCTCTGTCATTACGTAACCATCTCGCTTCATCCGTTGAATCATTGTTGTCATATTACTTGGAACACATCCCATGTTTTCAATTAACTTTGACATAGATACTTTCCCAGATTTTGCGAGTACTTGAATCACTCCAAATTGTACATAACTTATATCATATTGTTCAATTGCCTTATCTAGATTTTTTTGGAGTAAATGATAAACATCACGAATATTACCGTAAAGCTCTCTGTTATTCATATGTAAGCCCCTCTATTTTATTTCATATATGAATCATATTCCCATTTATTTCTTGTGTCAACAAAAACACCTTTGTAATTATGATGACAAAGGTGTTTCAACATATCTCTTATTTATTAGTCTGTCCCCCACCTGCAATTAATTTACTACCTGAATATGTACCTTTTTGCATAAACACCTGATTAATCAACTCTTTTTGTTCCGCTTCTGACATTACTCCTGTTCCTTCGCCTAAATTCCCGCTTTGTAATTTCCAAATCTGATTGTGATCCGCATCCATTTTTTCATATTTTCCTTGTTTCCATCTCTCTAAAATATCTGCATATATTTTTCCTTGTACTAGATCATTGTTCTTTACAATATCAAGTAAACTTTCAATACGTTCTTGTGTAATAAAAATATAGCCCCACTTTTGATCAGCTTTCGTTTTTTGATGTGCCATTTCATGTAACGCTGTCTGTATTTTCTCATCTGTCCATTTAAAATTTTTATTAAAGCCGCTATTTGGTAATGAATGATTGCCATTTTCTAAAACCTTTGCATCTTCAGCTTTTACATTACTATCAGCCAGCACTTCTGCTGCCGGAGCAGCGGGTGATGCCTTTTTCGCAGCTGGTTTACTATTATTCAAATAATACAGCATACCATATGTTAAACCTACTCCGATTACCGCCATGCCAGCTATAATTCCAATTATTTTAAAGAATGTTTTCATCTTGCTCGTTTCCTCCCGCATATCTCATTCATAATATCTATTTATCAAAAACAGATGCAGCATCTCTTTTTTCGCTGCTTACTACAATTTTTTCATACTAGTCAACATAAACATAACTTTTACTTTCTAGAAATGTAGCAACTCCATCCTCATCGTTACTTTTAGCAATAAATTTAGCGACTGCTTTTAATTCCTCAACAGCGTTACTCATCGCTACACCAACCCCACACTTCTCTATCATTTCCATATCATTGTAGTCATCTCCAAAGGCAATAACTTCAGATACGTCTCGATTTAAGTGTTGTAGAACATATTGAATACTATTCCATTTTGAAACTTCTGCATGCATAATTTGACACAATGTCCCGTCATCTGTAATGACTGCCTTGCATTCATCAGGCAATTCTTTAATAAATTTCTGGTTTATTGAGCCTTTAGTACAAATAATCGCTTTAGAAGCTTTTTCAAATTCTAAACCTCTTACATCCATAATTTCACATGGTATATTACCAAAATAATAAGTAACATCAAAATTTGAATACAACTTATCACCTATTTCAAGGCAAATCTCATGAAGATTATACTTGTTTGCTATTTCTATGATTTCTAAAATGTTATTTTTAGAAATCTTCATTTCATATAAAATATCATTCCCTTTAAGAACTAGAGCCCCGTTATAACAAATGATAATCTCACTCTTTAACACGTCGGGAATATACTGTTTTATAGCTCTTGGCGGCCTTGCTGTAGCAAAAATCCATTCGTCTCCATTATTTTTACATTCCCTTAGAATATTAATAGATTTCTCTGAAATTGTTTTATCACTTCTTAATAAAGTCCCATCAAGGTCTGAAATAATAATCTTTTTCATACTTATCTTTATTCTCCTTTCACAAATAATAATTCGAAATATTGGTTATTTTTTGGATCACCAGAGCTGCTGCGGATAGTTAATCTCAACTTTCTTTTTTTCTCAATTTAATTCCAAATATCATTTCCATTTGTTATATATTTTTTATTTCCTGAAGTACATACATATTTCCTTATATTGTATTTCTTTTCTTTAAAAATTGAAAGATTATTCTGTCAAAAACACTATCTTTTCTAAATACTAATTCCACTCAAAGCATTTCATTTTAATTTTATAAAAATAAATGATAGCCTTATATTTAAAGGAGATGAATAAATATGAGTTTATTGCATAACGGTTTAACTTTTTTAAACTTTGATGATACGTATTTATTACAAAATAAACTACATTCTTATTCACATGAAGATATTGATTTTACTCATTTAGAACACGCAAATCTATATTGCGAAAACACTTCTTTAATGCATATAAAAAGAGCATTAAATCGCAGAAAGAATAAAGGAATTACTTTTATAGGTTCTGGAAATTATCATTATGTATCTCATTTATTATTAGAAGAAATAAACAAGCCTTTTACCCTTATACTATTTGATCATCATACTGATATGAACTTACAGGGAGCGAATGAACAGACTCTTATTTCCTGTGGATCTTGGGTATCATTTTCTCTTCGAAATAATGATAATTTAAAGAAGGTAATCATTATTGGGCCTTCTTCTCTTACAATTCATTCTAATGATTGTCCATACGTAGAAATTTTTCCAATTGATATATCACATGAAGTATCCATACATACAATACTTTCACATATTCATACAGAAACAATATATGTAAGCATTGATAAAGATGTTTTAGATCCAAAAGTTACTATTACCAATTGGGATCAAGGGCACATGAAATTATCTAGACTTTTACAATTTATTCATTCTCTAATTATGAATAAATCTATTTATGGTATTGATATTTGTGGTGAACTCCCAGTTTATCCTTCTCAACTTTTCTTACCTAAATATAAAAATGCTATTCATAAAAATGAACAAGCAAACTTACAAATTTTAAAAACAATTTATGAAACGAACTTACATATTCAATATGCATAAAAAGAACGAGTACCTTATAAGGTACTCGTTCTTTTTATGCGCGATTTTCTTTTAACCACTTCGTAATCGCATCTAATCTCGAAACATCAAAACGACTCTCTTCACACACATGTAAACTGTTTAAGTTATTTACAATTTCTAGTTCATTCGTTTTTACACTTTTCGCTTCAATTATTTTGCAGTACCCGTCTGTAATGGCATTTAAATTTTCATAATAACGTTGAAACGATTTTGATATATGTAAATGTTTTTCAAAGTTTCTTCTTCTTTTTGTCTCGTCAAATTCTTTCCGTTTTCTAAGTTCTTCATCATTCGTATATAAATAAAAATATTGATCAGGAAAACCAATTTCCCTATGTATCAGCTTTTCTTTATAAAAGTTTTCTATTAAAGATAATGGCTGATCAAATATTTCAAAATGGAAACACCAATTATAACTAAGCGGCTGATAAATGTCTCCATCAAGTATTACTAATTTATATTGCTCTGACTTCTGCATTGCTATTTTCCAGCGCTCTACTTGTTTTTCAAAATACCATGTTCTATGTTCATTTTTTGGTCTTTCAAATAATAAATTCACTTCAGGTATAATATAAGCACCATAATTCTTTTCTAACTCACGACACGTTGTGCTCTTACCAACCGCACTTGCTCCCTCAAACGCTATAATCCCCATAGTTTCTCCCTCTTTCATTAACTAAAATCTCTTTGTTTCGCTTTTCTCCCCCATAACTGTTTCCATAAAACAATTGAAGCGATGGAGAGCATTATTGTTGTAATGATACTGCCTTCAATACCAAATGTGCCTCCATGCAATATTTCTGGTCCATTTGTTATAGACTTAAAAATCGGAGTGGAATACACATTTGTACCACTAACGGCGAAACCATATACATTATATTGCGCCCAATTCCAAATTGAGTGCCATGCACATATTCCCCATAGACCATCTTCTTTCAATACGTATAAAGCTGCGTATACTCCAACTAATATTATATTCGATATAGATAATATTGTAATTCCCGGATTAAGGAGATGAAGAAATCCAAATAAAAAAGAAGTAACAATTATTCCAACCCATATACGACCTCTAGTAGAAAGAACCGGGAATAACCAACCTCGTACAATAATTTCTTCAGTTGCCCCTTGTATTAAAAATGCAACTAAGGATCCTAATATACCTACTATTACTGTTGAGGTAATATGTTGTACTTGTAATTTTACACTTCCCATTAGTAACAGCAAAATAACTGGTATTGAAATAAATACAAATCCTATTAATGCACCTTTTAAATACTTTCTCATCCATTTCTCTTTCCAAAAACCAATGGATGAAAATGGCCTTTTTTCTACAAAACGAATCCATATAAATAAAATGAGTATAGCTCCTCCAAATGTTAACAGCATTCTAATATTATCATAAATCCCTTTCATGAATGTTGTTTCAACTTTCGGTAAAAATAACATAAACAACATAAATAGTTCACCTAAAGTCAAAAATATAATGGCTAATATTACAGCAAAGATTGGATGGACTTTTTTTCTCCCTGTTTTTGCTGCTTCAATTATTTTAAATGAATTATTTTTCACTCTCTTTCCTCCTTTTCCTTTATTAATATTTAATTCCCACCAGTTAACAACCATATTTTACCACAAGTGACCTATTAATAATATTTCACTCCATTTTTTACATGATTTTGCATAAACCAAAATTAGGAATAATATATAAATAAAAGAGATGTTTTTGTGTCTTTTACCATCCGATTTCACACTGGTATTACCAGCACTTGCTATTTCCCACCATTTGTTGTAAGATAGTAATTAAGGTCAATTTAACAGTATATTTTCTTTGCATATTATCAAGTATCAATCAGGAACATTTTATATTCCTTATGGGTTTTTGATAATATGTGAAATTTTATTTTTCATTCAAATAAGGCCGAACATATTGTAATCTTTTTAATTTTTAGGAGGCATTACCATGACATTAACAGGTAAAGTAAAATGGTTTAACAGCGAAAAAGGTTTCGGTTTCATCGAAGTTGAAGGTGGCAACGACGTATTCGTTCACTTCTCAGCTATCACTGGCGACGGCTTCAAATCTCTTGACGAAGGTCAAGAAGTTAGCTTCGAAGTTGAAGACGGTAACCGTGGACCTCAAGCTAAAAACGTTGTAAAGCTATAATTCAAACAATAAAAAGGTTGTTACCAGCACGGTTAACAACCTTTTTAATATATAACTAAAATTTTTTACATAAAAGGAGTGGTTACATGTATCGCAATCGAAAGAACGATGTAGCAGAAGTACCACCAGAACAAACCCCTGTCTGGGAATGTGAAGCAGAGGATTGTTTAGGATGGATGAGAAAGAACTTTTCATTTGAAGAAGAGCCTAAATGCCCTTTATGTAAAAGTAGCATGAAAAGCGGAGAACGTTTATTACCTAAGTTAGGTTAATTTTTACTTAACCCCTCTTATTTAAGAGGGGTTTTTTATTATAAATTTAAATCTTCAACATCCGTTCGAACTATAGAATACAATAATGCATCATGTTGCTTATTTCCTTGATGAATATATCCACGTAATAATCCTTCTTTATGAAAACCTATTTTACATAACATTTTACAAGAAGTAACATTTTCAGGGTATGTAATAGCACCAATTCTAAATAAGCCTAAATCTTGAAATCCATAACGAATAATTTCCCTGGCTGCTTCTGACGCATAACCATTCCCCCAATAACGAGGATGTAAGTCATATCCAATTTCAGATCGTTTACTCCATAATTGTAAATTATTTAATCCAATTGTACCTATTAAAGTATTTGTTTCTTTTAATACAATCCCCCATCGTATTGCCTTTTTCTCAAAGTAATTTTTTGAAAAAGATTCAATCATACGTGAAGCTTGTCCAAATTCTGTAAAAGAATTCATACCGTAATAACACGTTACCTCATCCAATGAAAAGATTTCATATATTTTTTGACAATAAGATTGTTCTATTTCAACTAAACGCAAACGTTCTGTTTCTAATATAGGAAATGCCATAGGATCACTCCTTTCTTTCTACTTATTCATTATAGCAGAAAACATATTTATAATTAGGAAAGTCCTCAATGTCCCATTAATCAAATATTTCAAGAGTAGCCTACCCTCTTAATTCAATACGAACTAAGAGTAACCCTTCTTGCATTTACATGATGCGAAAAATAAAGAGATGATCATAGTACATTGATCATCTCTTTATTCCATACTCACTTTTCCCTTCTAAAACAACACCCTACCCCATACATTTATGGTAAAATATAGTCAATACATTATTTTATTGTGGAGGTGTAAATTTCCTTTGTATATATTCATCAGCTTATCCCTCTTACTCATATTACTCATATTTTTATTCGCAAAAAAGTTCACTCCAAACTCATTCATGATGACTAGTTTTAAAGGCAATAGCTTTAAGACATTTTCAATCAGCATTTTAATCGCCGCTACTCTTTCTCTTTCATATGGAATCTATCACGCAGCAACATATCAACCTAAACATTTAGATATCACATTACAAAATCAAAACTTTACTGTTTTCGGTAACGTTGGAGAGCTTGGATATTTCTCAGAAGAATTATTAAAAAAAGATACAGAAGTTAAGCTACATTTTGCCTCTTGGAAACCAATGCAATTAAATAATCCAGAAATAATAGTAAACTATCCTTCAGGTAAACAGGAAACATGGAAACCGAACATAACATTACTTCCTGCCAATAAATTAAAAGAGAAACATGGTATAAAAGAGCTTTATCAACTCTCATCATATTCATTTAAAGAATCCGGTAATATAACATTAACGATTACTGAGAATCATACAACGAATAAAAAGATCTCAATTCAAGTAAAATAAATAAAATGTCCCTCCGTTATATTGGAGGGACATTTTATTTATATATGTATGCTATATTAATTTGTCGGTTCATTTAATGTTGCAATTATCTTATTTGCAGTGTTCTTTCCATTTCCAATACACGCACCAATACCGACACCGTAATATGAGGCACCTGCTAAGTATACATTAGGATATAGATCCGTCATTTTTTCTTGTAATGTTTGAACTGCTTGATTATGTTCTAAATGATATTTCGGCATTAAATCTTTCCATTTTGTCACTTCAACTACTTCTGGTTCACCTTTAATTCCGAGACTCTTTTCAATATCATATAAAGCGACTCGTACTAGTTCTTCTTCATTATAATTTTTAATCGTTTCATATACCGGATTCGTACTCTTATAAAACATTCTCACTAATAGCTTTTGGTTTCCAGATGTATGTTTCCACTTCCGGCTTGTCCATGTACAAGCATCACAATGTAAATCACTGTTTTCTGTTACGATAAATCCTGTGCCGTCCGCTGGTAATTGTTCATCTAGTATGTCAAATCCTAAGTAAATACTTATAAGTGATGAATTTTTAAATGTATGAAACTGCTCGTTTAACTCATTAGACTGTAATAAACTTTCTGCGATATCATGCGGAGTCGCTAAAACAACATAATCAGCTTGGATTGATTCGTGATTTGCAAAGGAGACTTCATAGCGATTACCTTGTTTACTTACAGCTGTCGTTACAACACCCTTCTTAACAACCGTCTCAGTCAGCACTTCTTCTAAACGATCAATAATCGTAGATAATCCACCTTTAAATGATACGAACTTTTTGTTTCCTGCTGATTGAAACTGCTTTTTATTCTCTTCAAAACCTTTAATAATACTTCCATATTTATTTTTATAATCCAGTAAATACGGTAGTGTAGACGCCATAGTAAGCTCATTCAATTTACCAGAATATACACCTGAAAGCACCGGAGCAATTTGTCTTTCTACTAACTCTTTTCCTAAAAAGCTTTCTAAAAATACAGCAAGAGAAGTATCTTTTGTAAACTCTTTATTTTTCGTTATGAAATCTTTTAAAGCAACAATTTTCCCCTTCGTTGATACTAGCGTACTGCTAAACAACGATCGGGCACTCATCGGTATCCCAAATATAGTGTCAGAAGGAATTGGATGTAAAATATTATCAGAATATATGTAAGAAATACCCGTTTCATTATATACCATTTCTTCTTCTAAATTTAAATCTTTTATAAGCGGCATGACATGTTCATTACGAGCAACGATAGAATCTGCTCCGGATTCCATAATAAAATCCTTTTCTTCTACACTATGGATTTTCCCACCTAAGTACTCTTCTTTTTCTACAAGGATTAAATTTAAATCTATATTATAATCCTTTTTTAATTTTTCTAAATAAAACATAGTAGAAAGTCCCGTTATACCTCCACCGATGACAACAACTGTTTTCATATGTATTGCGCTCCTAACCGATACAATTAATAATTCCTTTATTATTATACCCAAAAGTCCTTATATTCGACTAGCAACTTGCGCATTCTGTAAGAAATTAGACAATATATCCGAATAAATTTTTGGTTGATCATTATG
The DNA here is from genome assembly GCF_001883995.1 of Bacillus paranthracis. GTDB lineage: Bacteria > Bacillota > Bacilli > Bacillales > Bacillaceae_G > Bacillus_A > Bacillus_A paranthracis. The sequence continues at coordinate 24,114 of NZ_MACE01000049.1, forward strand.
TACTAAATGACCGGCAAACGGAATAACGGCAATATGAATATTTCCGTTTAATTGTTTGAACGTTGTAACAGCTGTAACTTCATCTTCTGAATCTCCCCCAGCAATACAGAGTGTAGGTATTTGAAGATTCGCTACATCACCAGTTTCATCGAAAGGATACCAATCTTTAACTTGCCACGATTCAAGCAATGCTTTCCAATCACTTTTTTCATGAATTTGATTCATATACGTTATAACTTCTTCATTTTTCATCAATTGCTCGTGACACTTCGCTTCATACTCCAGAGACTCTTCCCAATTATCCCTCTTAACCGGAAAGATTCCTGAAAAAGTTAATGTTCTCACTTTCTCTGGATACTTTTTTGCAAATAATAAAGCGATTAATCCCCCTAGTGAAACACCCGCTATATGACATCTATCAATTTGTAGATGCTCTAACGTATCATATAAATCCTTTGCAGAACGTAGGAAATAATTCTCCAATGTCCCCCCTGATTTTCCATGCCCTCTTAAATCAGGGCGAATGACTTGATAATTTTGTTCTCGAAAAAATGCTACCTGCTCTTCATATTCTACTAAACCTGTCATACCACCAGAATGTAAAAGTACGATTGGTTCCCCTTCTCCTGAAATGTACGTATGTAATATCATGTATCCGCCTCCTCTAAAACAGAATATTCCATCTATTATTAGTATATAGAATATACATCTGAATTTCCAAATAAAAAAGAACTATAACATTTTCACATCATGTCATAGTTCTTCCTATTTTAAAAACATAAAGTAATTAATCAGTTTGTCTATTTCTTGACTTAATGCCAATACTTTTTCATGTTGAATTCCGTAATCTGATACTAAATATAAAAGTTCTTCTTTCTTTATTTCAATTACTTTTTCCAATTTCACTAATTCCATGTCGTTTTACTTCTCTCTCCAATACTAAAATGTATGTATTTTAGTATAGCCTATTTACATAATTAGTAAAAGTAAAATACTCATGTAAAATCTTACATATTTTAAAATAATATACTAACAACAAATAAATTTATATTTTTGTACCTTAATACAGACCATTAGGCTTCATTACGTATTCATAACAAATCGGAATTTCTCTAAAGTTATATCTTTATATTTTGGAGCCCTCCTAATATGATCAAAGTAACTATATGAGAATTTAAAAACATGTCCAAAATCCCAATCAATTGACAAGCCACCTTTTAAAACAGTTTTATTTTCCATCTTTCTATCCCCCGTAAAAAAATCACTTTATACTCATCCTAAAGATGGCGTCAATACAAATAAAATATGATTGGATTCATCACTCTTATTCAAAAAACGATGTTTCACATTTGGCGGGATACGTACAACATCTCCTTCTTCTAAGAAGTACTCTTTGCCTTCTAACTCCACATAAACTTCTCCTTTCATAACAACAGCAATTTCTTCTTTATCTTCATGTGAATAGTGATTTTCCGTTGTATTTGCTTGTTTATTTAGGTCCATCATTAACATTTCAATACGCGCTTTCATAAAATCTGGTGTTAATACATCGTAAACTATGTGATCGCTATTTTCTCGATATACTTTCTTTCTATCTTTCTTCTTAGAAATGAGTGAATCTGTATCAATCTCATTAATAAATAGTGTAAATAGCGGTACATTTAACGCTTTCGCTATTAATTCCAATACACTTAACGAGGGATTCGCATGTCCTCGTTCAATTTGACTAATTAATGAAGTACTAATTCCTGCATAATCCGCAAATTCGCGAATTGTCATCTTATTTTTCTTACGATAACTTAATACAGTTTGTCCAAGCCTATCATGTATCATAGTAAATCCTTCCTTCGTCCATCATAATATATATTTCATCGCTTTTGTGTTGACTTACTAAACAAAGGCAAATAATCCTTTTCTATCGTCTCCGAGACTTATATACTTACCTTTGTACATTTTATCGTATTTAGTTCATTATAATAGACAATCTATCGGAGGGACAAACTTTGAAATCACCTATTCTTTCATATTGCATCTTATTTTTCGGTGTATTCGCCTTATCAACTTCAGCGATTTTTGTAAAATTGGCAGATGCTCCTGCAACTATCATTGCTTTTTATCGATTATTTTTCGCTGCATTAATTCTGTTGCCATTATTACTTTTTAATCGAAACAATCGAAACGAACTAAAAACAATAACAAGAAGACAATGGGGATTCGGATTCATTTCTGGGCTATTTTTAGCTGCACATTATGTACTATGGTTTGAATCGTTACAATATACTTCTGTAGCAAGCTCTACTGTTATCGTAACGTTACAACCTTTATTCTCAATGATTGGTGGTTATTTTTTATTCAAGGAAAGGTTTACGAGAGGCGCGATTATCGGTTGTCTCATTGCTATTTCAGGAAGTATCATCATTGGCTGGCAAGATTTCCAAATTAGCGTGGAAGCCTTATACGGAGATATTTTAGCATTTATTGCGGCAGGAATTATTACCGCATACTTTTTCATTAGCCAATATGTTCGTAAAGATTTGTCACTTATACCGTATTCGCTCATTAGTTATGGAAGTAGCGCCTGTTTTCTTGGTATATTTGCTTATATGAAACACGAATCTCTTATCCATTACTCTACACAAACTTGGCTATGCTTTATTGGTTTGGCGTTTATTGCTACGATTTTAGGGCAAACGATTTTTAATTGGTTATTAAAATGGATGAGTGCTACTGTAATCTCCATGAGCATTTTAGGAGAAACAATTGGGACTTGTATACTAGCGTACTTTATATTAAATGAGACTATTTCTTTACAACAAGGACTAGGCATTACAGTTATTTTTATTGGTCTTGCATTATTTTTATTACAACCAAATTCTAATAAAAAAGCATGACATTATACTGTCATGCTTTCACTATCCATTATGTACAATTAAACCATCAGGTCTAAAACGACTCATCATAATTTCATTAATAAACTTTCCGTGAGCTTTCAAATTTCCTATCTTTACTCCCTCTTCTACAAATCCGAATTTTTCATATAGAGTTTTCGCTTTAGGATTCGTTTCTAAAACACCTAGTTCTACTCTCTCTAACATTAACCAATTATCAGCCAAATCAAGCATTTTTGTAAGAAGAGCTTTTCCAATGCCTTTATTATGATATTCACTATCTACCCCGATAAACAAATCACCCGAATGAGATCTACGTCCAGGACTTTGGGTTAACCCAACAAATCCTACAACTTCCCCATCATACTCTGCGACAAATTCAAATTGATTTGGTGCTAAATTTCGAATTCTATTTTCCATCGCATCTACACGCATGCTAGGTAAGAAAATCATATAAGGTAAAACGTCATCTTGTATGCATATACGGTGAATCGCTCTGGCATCTTGTATTTCTACTGCTCTTACTTTGATCGTCATATTTTCTTCCCTCCATATTCTTAACAATACATATATTCATTCTAGCCTCCCGCATGAAACCCCTTCTCTCCTTTATTTCTTTATGTTATTTTTATATAATTATTTCAGCATAATATTAGCTTTACGAACAAACTTATCTACATTAACCGGTTAACTTTTTACTTTATTATATAACGCAAGCAGCTTTTCCATTGGAATACCATTTACTTTCATACCGGCTATATCACAATTTTCTATTTCCATATTTTTTAGATTACTACTACTTATCGTACTCCCTTCTAAATCACATCTATTAAATGAAATAGGATATTTATTTTCTCCAAGACTTGTATCTTTAAATTGAACTCCACCTAAAATCACCAAACTAAATTTACTGCCAGAAAGATTTAAATCTGCATATGAAGAACTTCTAAAATTAATATTTCTAAACTTGGATTGACTTACATTACAATTGCTCATATTCATATTCCTTATATTGCTGCCAACAAATGAACTATTTTTTAAATTTACTTGATAATACTCTGTATTTTCCAAGTTGCAGTTTTCGTATTGGCTATTTTTCATGTCTTCATTTTTAAATACACTTTCTTTGTTTGAGCTCGTCCCTATTCTTTTCACGTAACAATACTCATCTTCTGATTCAAAAATTGTTTGGTAACCCATCTTTTTATAAAAATGGTGATTATTAATTTGTCTACTCGATGTTTCGAGATCCCAAATCCTTATGCTTGGATATTCCGCTTCTATTAATTTAATAACATTTGATCCAATTCCTTTCCCTTGATAAACAGGCTCTACAAAAATACGATCAATCCGGCCATATGACTTACCTGAGATCGTAACTATAATTCCCCCGATTATTTTTTCATCCATTATTACTTTATAAGAATCCAATTCTTCGATTGAATATCTCATCATTTCTACTGAAGAATACCCTGGTGGTTGGATGTTATAGTCAATAACATCACCTTGACCACATAACCATCGTTCTGCTTCTTCATCAAATGTTCTTGTCATTATTTCTGTTAATTTTTCAGCATCTAAAATTGTAGCTTTTTCTATAGATATTATTGCCATTTTTGTTTTCCCCTTTATTATTACAAGATAATATTTTTGTAAACAATACAGTTATAAAATAAAGAAAATTAAAATTAATCACTCTACTTATTATTAAACTACAAATCAACCTATATTTTCCACTGTTCTTTAGATGAATAAAAAAGAGACCATGCAATATAAACATGATCTCTTCTATTATTTATTTTCACTTGTATATAATTTAAAATTAGTTTTTATTTCAGCCACTCGTTACAACTATTACTTAACTCCTGTAAATCCTCTATAAATCGACTTGCATGATATCCATCACAAACCGAATGATGTACTTGCAATGAAACTGGTAGCATAACCTTATTTTTTTCATTAAAATATTTCCCACAAGTTATAATAGGTAATAGATAATCAGCATCATTACTAATATTAAGATTAAATCCAGTAAAACTAGTCCAAGGTATGCTAGAAATCGGAAATACATTAGGCGGAGTATTTTCTTTCGTGAAAAGACCATGGACACTAGCATAGTATCTCATATCGTCTTCATAATTTTTATAGAAAGTTCGGAAATCACTTGAATAATCCGTCCATATACTTGAATAAGACTTATCATCTTTATGAAAGATTGTATAACTCGGGATCATTTCCTCCCAATAGCCTAAAGCTCCTTCATCATTAAAAGATGTTCGAAATTCTTTATGATTATTTACTACTTTAGAAATTAAATATATAAAAACGGGATAAAATTTTACTCCCTTTTGATATACTTCCTCTAATAACATCGTGATATCAACATTAACAGTCATACTAAATGTACATTTCAACTTTAAATAATGCTCAAAATACTGCTCTCTATTCCAATTTTCTCTATCAATTACATGAAACTTCATTTTAATAGCCTCCTAAAATTTTCTTTTTATTTTAGGAGGCTAATTTCCTTGCTTTCACCATAATTGTTCACTCCTAACAGTTTACATTTCACCCTAATTGTTTATTTAATTATATTACATCTATAAGAATCAATTCACATATTTCTGGAAATCCATCCACATACTATAAATAAATCAAATAAAATTTGGAGGATTCATACATGAATAACAAAAATATAAATAAAAAAGAAAATGTTATCGAAAACGCTACACCTATTCAAAATAATAATACTGCCAATCTTACTATCGAAGAACAAGCAATGAACGGCTTATATGGAATGCCAGAAACCGATATTGAAGATGCTGATCATGCTGCATCTGATGATTTGACTTCAAAAAATTAATTACATTGAAAAAAGCCAAGGAAAATATCCTTGGCTTTTTCAACTACGCATCCACTTTTTGTATCTCTTCACTCTTCCTTGAAAGTTTTCCTGGCCAAAAAGCAAAGCGACCTAAAACGACTGTGATTGCCGGTACAAGTAGTGGTCTTACAATAAACGTATCTAGTAATACACCAATTGCTGTTACAATACCAAATTGAACGAGCACTTGAATTGGAAGTGTTCCTAATACAGCAAAAGTTCCAGCTAAAATTAAACCTGCAGATGTAATGACACTACCGGTTTGTATAACGCCATTTTTTACTGCATCCAAATGATTTTGTGTCTTTCTGTTTTTCCATATTTCTGAAACCATAAAGATATTATAATCTTCACCTAAAGCAACTAAAAATACGAATGCATATAACGGTATTGCGCCTTGAATGGCTGGTGCTCCCATACCGAAGTGAAGTAATATCCATCCTGCTCCTAATGCAGAGAAAAATGATAAAACAACAGTTACAATTAAATAAATCATCGCGACAATTGATCGTAAGTAAACAAGTAATAATAAAGCTATAATACTAATCATTACTGGAATAATAACCGCTTCATCACGTTCTGTAATTTGCTTTGTATCATATAATGAAGCCGTTTCTCCGCCAATCCATAGTCGATCTTCTGCATTACTAACCCCAGCATCTTTTAATACTTTTTCTACACGAGTTTTCAATTTAGGGATTTGATCTAATGCTTCAATTGAGTATGGATTTTCAGCTAAAGAAATCTCATACATTTTAATTTGCTTATTTTCTTTCCCCTCTTTTGGTTCTTTCACTGTTTTTACGAAAGAGAATTTTTCTAGTTCTTGTTTAATAGGAAGCTCTTTTCCTTTCGTATCAACAACAACTTTTGCTGGCGCTAGTTCACCAGCTGAAAAATGATCACTAATTAACGTAAACCCTTCGCGTGAAGGCATATCCTTTGGAAATGATTCTAATAGGTCATATGTGTATTGAATACGTGGTACAAATGAAGCCAATCCACCTAGTACAAATACAGTAAGCATAATGATTGTCCACGGTCTTCGTACTACTACATCTCCAAGTTTTTTACTAAAGGCACCTTTTGATTTTTTAACTTTTACTACTTTCTTTTTCCTTCTTGCTAATTCCTCATTCATCGAAGTTGTTCTCGGTACAAACGGGAAGAATGCAGCTCTACCGAAAATTAATAATAACGCTGGTAAAATTGTTAAAGCAGCGATTCCCATAATAAATACAGCAACACTAAATGGTACTGCAAATCGATGGAAGGCACCATAATGAGCAAGCAATAATGTTCCTAATCCAAGTACAACAGTTAACGCACTCATTATTATTGCACCACCAGAAGCTTTAATTGCAAGTTGCAGCGCCTTATATTTGCTTTCTTCTTCTAACAAGTACTCCCGATATCTCGAAATTAAAAATAAGCAATAGTCCGTTCCAGCACCAAACAATAGCACTGTCATGATTGATATCGCTTGGGCATCGACTTTAATCCATCCGTAATCAGCTAAAAAACCAAGTGTAGGACTAATAATACCGTATGCAAAGCCAACAACAAGTAAAGGTAAAATCGCTAATATTGGTGAGCGGTACAATAAGATTAATAAAACCAATACAAGTAATACAGTAGCAACTAACAATTTCACATCTGCTTGACTAAATAAGCTAACTGCATCCGTTTGAATGCCTACAGGTCCAGATAATCGAACATGTAAACCAGCGTCACTAATTTTTCGTTTGAATGGATCTTCATCGACTTTACTATTCACTATGTTTCTTAAATCTTCAAGATTTCCTTTTAATATATCTGTTCCAGCCGACTTGTTAAAAAATACCGGTGTAACAAATGATGTACCGTCTTTTGAAGCACTTTTTGATAATACTTGTTCCGGGATTGTATCAAATGGTGGTAACGTTGATTGTTCCTTTAAAGGACTAGCTTTTAACTCTTTATAAACGTCTTGTATGAGTTTATAATCTTGTGACTGTAATCCACCATCTCTATACCATACTACTAACAACGGATTCCCCGCATTATTCGGAAACTCTTTTTTCATAAGTGCTTCCGCTTGCTGCGACATAGCTGTTTCGGGTAAATTTTTCGGGTTCGGTTCTTTCGTACTATTTACTTGTGGTAACGTAAATGAAAGTAATAATGTAATAAGAATCCATACCGATAAAGTGATCCATTGCGTATTTTTACCTGCTACAAGCCTCCCTAACATATGTAACGGGTGCTTTTTCATAAAAAAACCCACCTTCCTTTTTTCCTCCACTATTAATTATATATACTGGTCGGTTAATTAATCAAGAATGAATAAAAATTATGTTATAATTATCTAAACAATACATGTCAGGAGCGAATGGATTTGGAACAAAAACAACGCCCTCTTGGAAGGCCTCGTCAAAATAAAAATACAAAATCTACAAAAGCAACCATTTTAGAAGTTGCAACTCGGTTATTTCTTACTCAAAATTATCAAGTCGTTTCTATGGAGGAAGTAGCAAAAGTTTGTGGTGTTACGAAAGCAACCGTCTACTATTACTATTCAACAAAAGCAGATTTATTTACCGCTACTATGATTCAAATGATGGTACGTATACGTGAGAATATGTCGCAAATACTCTCTACAAACAATACTTTAGAAGAGAGATTATTAAACTTTGCTAAAGTTTACTTACATGCCACAATGGATATCGATATGAAAAACTTTATGAAAGATGCAAAACTGTCGTTATCTGAAGAACAATTGAAGGAATTAAAAAAAGCTGAAGATAGCATGTATGAAGTGTTAGAAAAAGCACTCGCTAAAGCGATGCAATTTGGAGAAATCCAAAAAGGAAACCCTAAATTTGCCGCTCATGCATTCGTATCTTTATTATCAATTGGGAATTTTAAAGATGAAAATGACAATCCTATTCTTACAAATATAGATGAATTAGCACAAGAAATCGTTTCTTTTTATTGGAACGGATTAGGACGTTAAAATTACATGGGTTTCCTTTAATAAAAAAGCATGTTTGTATTTCTTCAAACATGCTTTTTTATCATTTAAGTGTTTTATTTATATACCAACAATTAGACTACACTTTAGCATCCATTATTAAAAAATTATTATCTTCGACTTTTACAAATTTTGAAGTTGAATCTTTATATTCCCCTTACTTAATCCCCCGTGGTAACAAACTACAGATTCAATATCTAGATTTAAATACTTCTTCAAAGACTGCCATGCTTCCATAATATTTAAAGTTGTTGGAGCATGAACTCCTCCTAACACTCCATTCACACTATACATCGAGTCTCCAGCGACAAGAATTTTGCTTCGTTTCAAATATAAACTAATATGCCCCGGAGTATGCCCTGGAGTATGGAGAATTCGTATTCCACCGCAATACGGAAGTTCTTGCCCGTCAATCACAGTGTCACTCACTTTTCCTTTTGGTGGATTCTCTACATGTACATCTTTCAATAAAGGTAAATCTCCCTCAATATATGGCTTATCTAACTCGTGCGCATATACTTTAATATCGCTTACACCATTCTCAAATACATCAGGAAGGCTACCTATATGATCTATATCCTGGTGTGTCAAAATCACAACTTTTAGCTTATCAACAGATACCCCAACTCTCTCCATCTCTACTTGTATATCTTCGAATTGTCCAGGAAAACCAGTATCTATTAAAACTGCCATTTCATCATTCCATAAAAGAATTGGGTGAATGATAAATTCTTGAAATTTAAGTTGTAACATTTCTACCCCTTTAGCAATCTCCATACAGCAATTCTCCTTTATAACTGAAGTTTGAAAATATGTACGAGTAAACTGAAAATATAAAGCACCGCTATCTCATAATATGTTTTGTCATCCCAATAGAGAATGCTTCAAACCCTATAGATTCATAATAAGATTGCAATTTTCCCACACACATAAGTTGCGGAATAACCTTGTTTTGTTCGCAGTGATGGATTAATCGTTTCACTATGTCTTTTCCAATACCAATATACTGATACTCCGGCATTACACATACACCGCAAATAACACCTGTTATTACACCATCTGATATAACACGCCCCATACCAATTAATTGTTGCTCTTTAAATGCGTATATTGCATACCAACTTTGTTTACACATTTGTTCTAATTCATTCACTGTTAATTTAAGAGAATTCCATCCTAAAGATTCATATAAAGCTAATAATTCATTAAATTTTGTAGGATGTTCACTTGTGTAGTGTATACTATTTTTCATGTAAATACTCCCTATTCTATAGTTTGTTAATGTTTCATAAAATTCCCCTTATGAAAATTGCGATTGACGTGAAAATAACTAGAACAAACTTCAATAAGAAAGATAGAATTCCTTCTCAACATAAAATAAAAAGAAGTTATCTCACTTGAGATAACTTCTTTTATGTAAGACTCTCATTATATTATCAACCAAAAAATATACAACTGCATACGATTAGCACAAACAAAACTAATAAACCATTTGAGAAATAACCCATTGAATACTACCCCTTTATTAAATTATGTAAAAGATTTTATCATAAAATGATTTACAACTTAATAACTGAAAAAGACATTGTATTCATTAGTTATATATGTTTAGTAATATTTTATTTTCGGTCATATTCTTCTTAACTTAAACCACTTCTCATCCCCTTATACTTAAGTTCAGATAACCTCAGAACAATACATAAGAAGACCTCAACTTATTGACATCTTCTTTTCAACTACACTAATAGCTAATTCACGTTTTTTTATCGAATATATATAAACCCTTCACTAACAGAGACATATATGAAATGCCTTCCCCACTACATAAACATCTATAATCTGATTATTAACATCCTTATAACCTTTAAATCTCATCCTCAGTTATTCTAATAGCTCTCTTATTCGAAAAGATATTTTTAAAAATTCCTACTCCAAAAATTAATAAGCCTATACCAACTAACTTATTTATTTGTAATGGGACGATCTCCATTCCGAACAATCCAAATGTATCAATGGATAATGCAACGACCAATTGAGTAATAAGACTAATTAGCACCGTATATGCTGGACCTAAGCTCTTTATTGCACCCATTATACAAATAATTAACCCGATGCCAAACAGTCCACTTACATAAAACAAATAATTTGTAGTATACACTTTAATGTTAATACTGTTTTCTGTAATGATATAAAATAGAATAGAGCTAATGAGACCTATTCCAAGGACACATGTAGTCGTTAACCACTGTCCTACATTTTCATTTACTTTTGCATTAAAAACAGATTGTAAGCTAATTAATATTCCTGCTAATATAGCTAAACTAAATCCAATCAAAATCTTCCTCTCCCCTTCATTGCTCATATATATTATCTTTAGCGACTTCCTTCATTCGAGAAAAATCTTTAATTACAATAACTCCATTACTCTTTTCAATTAATTTTTCATTATAAAATTTTTGTAATACCCGTATTACGTGCCTATAACTTCCCCCTATAAAATCCGCGATACTCGTTACCGAAGTTGCATCCAAATCCCCTTTATACATATTCCCGTTACTATCTGTTGAAATTGAAAGTAAATAACTAGCTACACGTACTTCTACAGGATAAAGTAAATTAAGAGCAGTAAAACGAGTCGATATTTTTAATGTGTTCGCAATGTTTTCAAGCAAGAACTTCATAAATATAGGATCATGTAATAACTTGTTTCTAATAACCGTATTAGAAATAGAGATTGCTACAACATCTGAACAAGCTTCAACGACATTATGTGCTTTGCTATTTTGAATTAATTCAATATCACCAACAATGGCCAATGGATTGATAAAGCGAAGAATTAGTTTCTTCCCTTCAAGTGTAATCGTATAAACTTTTACTTTACCTTTAACAACAAAATATAAACGATGCATTTCGTCATCTATATTGCAAATAAGCTCGCCTTTTTCAAAGTGATTTAATTGAAAATATGCTGTATCTATTTCTGAAAAAATCTCGAGCGTTTTATTGGTTTTCAAATAATGCGTAATTAAACCTGATCTATCCTCCATATTCATTTCCCCTTTCATTTACATATTAAATACAACAATACCTATAATCATTACTATTGTTCCCACAATATGATATCTCTCCATCTGTATCTTTTTTATATGAAACAGTCCTTTCATTTCAATAACTGTTGCCGTTAACAATTGAGCAACCATTAGTGTGCCGGCTGTCAATGTAACTCCTAATGCATATATCGCCATAGTTTCTGCACAAATAATGAATCCACCAAATGCACCCGCTGCTAAATATACTTTTTTCACACTCTTTAAATCTGTTACTTTCTCTTCTTTCTTTAACAAAAATACAGTTGTTGCAATAATGAATCCAATTAAATGCGTAATAATACTTGTCGACCATATACCAATATGTGAACTAAGTTTCGCATTAAATGTGCCTTGAAGTGTAATAAATATGCCAGCAAATACAGCAAATACAATGCCTTTCAAAAAATCATCTCCTCATCTTTTATTTCTGACTTAATTAAAAGCTATAATCCTATATAAACAAAAGGACAAATGTCACATCAGTATGAAAATAACTGCGAATGACCATAAAAAAACACACCTCAAAATAATTGAGATGCGTTTTTATATTTTTATTACTATATATAATTTTAATAATTATAATTACGCTACATTAACAGGTTTATTCTTCAAAACAAACTTTCCAAATAAGAAACGCACAAGCGGCCCCATAATAATTAATTGTAATGGATACGCCATAATGAAGTTTTTAATAAAAATCGAGAAATACATTGAAACAAAAGATTCACCATGTAATCCATTATGAAAATACATCATTGCCATTCCATAAAACGACATGAAGAAAACCATTCCAATAACCATAGCTGTCGCCATCGCAATAATAATATTTACTTTTTTCGATTTATCAAATGGCAACATGAATACAATTTTTTTCGCACTAGGTCCAACGATACATATTTCAATTAATAGCGCAATAATAAATCCAATTAGTAGTTCTAATGCGATCTCCTTAATATGAATTGGCCCTCCTGATCCATTCGTTAGTAAATTGTAAAACGTCATTACGATAACCATCCCAAGGCACATCATCATACCAAATTGGAGGTTTTCCTTTCTTGTTGTTGGCAAAATTCATCATCCTTTCTCTTTGAGTCTTTGTCATTATATCGATATTGGAAACCTCTTCGTAAGTGAACATTTTGTGAACAAATTTAAAACGTTTTCATATATTTTCTTTGCTTTCAACTCAAATTCTCACTTTTACTTATAAAGGTTTTATATATTTCAATGTTGAATTACTAAATTGAAACATTACTACTAGGAGGAGAACCATGAATGAACAAGGATTTTTCGTATATCATATCGTAACAAGGAAAAAAATGAAGATTGGACAAAGCATTCAATTTAATAAAAATCAAACTAATACGCTATTCCACTTCTTTTTTGAAAGAAAACATTTAAATTCTAATGGTAAAGATTCTATACAAATTTTAAAAGAACATTATACAAATGAAGAATTACATATAAAGAATGAAAATGCTACAGTCGTTATGAATTACATGGATCAAACAATTAGAGCCATTAGAGAAACGATTGTGGAAATGGTTAGGCTGCAAGAATATCCTGATTATCCATCAAGATTGTCTTGTTTATATGCTGCTAAAAGCTATGAAGATGCTTTAAAATGGAAAGCATTATTTGATTCTTACAATCGAGAAGTTTTGCAGATTGTTAAACTACGAGTAATCGGAAGTTCTTTTGAAGGTGACGGGAATCTTTTACCGAAAGAAGATGCTATTCCTTTTTCTCAAAAAATGGAACAAGCTAGAGAATATTGGAAAGGAAATGTGAATAACGAACTCCCTGAGCTACTCATTAATGGCGAAATTGAAGTAGTCGAAATTATTGATGACTTTTCCTCAATGCATGTTTAATTTCTAACTAAATCAAATAGGATGGAGATTACAATGATGAAAAAAGTGTACTTCAATCATGATGGTGGTGTAGATGATTTAATTTCACTATTTTTATTACTTCAGATGGATAATGTCAAACTTACAGGTGTTTCAGTTATTCCTGCTGATTGCTATTTGGAACCAGCAATATCTGCAAGTCGCAAAATTATTGATCGCTTCAGCAAAGAATATATTGAAGTAGCCGCATCAAATTCCCGTGCGAAAAATCCATTTCCAAAAGACTGGCGGATGCATGCATTTTATGTAGATGCTTTACCAATTTTAAATGAGGCTGGAAAAGTTATAACACCTGTAGTAGCAAAGTCTGCACATCATCACTTAATAGAAACGCTTCTACAAACGGAAGGAAAAACAACTTTATTATTTACGGGACCCCTAACTGACCTTGCTCGTGCATTATATGAAGCTCCCATAGTCGAAGATAAAATTGAACGTCTCGTTTGGATGGGTGGTACATTTCTTACCGCAGGCAATGTACATGAACCAGAGCATGACGGAACAGCTGAGTGGAATTCATTTTGGGACCCTGAAGCAGTGGCTCGTGTATGGGAATCAAAAATTGAAATCGACTTAGTGACACTAGAAAGTACAAACCAAGTTCCATTAACTATAGACATACGTGAACGTTGGGCAAAAGAACGAAATTATATTGGTGTAGATTTCCTTGGCCAATGCTATGCGATGGTTCCTCCCCTCGTTCACTTTTCAACGAACTCTACTTACTACTTGTGGGATGTACTAACAACTGCGCTTGTCGGAAACACTAACCTCGCAAAAACTCAAACGATTAATAGTATCGTTCATACATACGGACCAAGCCAGGGGCGTACAGTGGAATTTGATGGTGGGCGACCTGTAAATGTAGTATATGATGTAAACCACAATGGATTTTTCAAATATATAACTGAATTAGCAAGGAAGGCTTCTACTTGAACCACTATCTATACGAAAAACACATAGAATGACACCCCTCCAGACAATGATTCCCCATTTAGAATTTGGTTGAAACTACATATTTAAGTATTGAAAAGAGTATTGAATTAAATTTCAATACTCTTTTTGTGCAATTTAATTATATTGGATTCATGTCGTGTCTTATTGATTATTCATTTCATAACCATTTACAAAAAACGTTATTGTTTCTAATTCATCTTCATTTAATTCTCTATCTATGTCTCGTTTATACGCTTCCTTTATCTTCCCTTCATCGCCTTTATGTATTTCAGTATAAGTTCCTACTGTTTTTAACATACGAATCTCTTGTAAAAACTCCTCTCGATTTATCGCTTCCCCATGAGAGAGAATATATGTCTCAGCATCAAATTTTTCTAATTCATCTATTAATGCAAACGTTCTTTTCGTCGTATAGTTCCACTTCGAAGAAAAAATATCTGCATATATACAGTCTCCTAAAAACAATATCTTTTCTTCTTTTATGTACATAACAACTGAATCATGTGCATGATCTCCGCCCACATGTTTTAACACGCAGGTCACCTCACCAAGGTCTAATTCAATTTGATCCTGGAACGTTAAGGTTGGAAGAATAATTTTAATATTTCTCGCTTTTTCTTCAAACTCTTTTTTGATGCAATCCGCACAAAATGCAATTTCCGTACCCTCTTTTACGCGTGCGTCCAACGCTTCATCTGTCCATTCATAAGATACTATTGCCTGCATTTCTTTTTTCGTTTCAGCGTGTGAAATAGTTAATGCATTCTGTAATACAGATAATCCAAAAATATGATCCCAATGCCAATGCGTTAGTGCTACAAATTCAGGATTCGATACATTTTTTTCTTTTAACATTTCTAAAAATAATTGTGCATGTTCCTCTGAATTCCCTGCATCGATCATTAACGTTTTTTCTTTTCCAATGACCATTCCTAATATAGGTCTATCTGTTTCGGAAACGGGTGTCATATACCAAAATGAGTTTCCTATTTTTTTAATTTGTTGCATCATTTGTTCCTCCATTTACTATTACTCTCTTGAATTATTATCTGTAGAACCTTTATCAAGCACATAGGGTGAAATTATATTGCTTTCTTTAAAACGTAATAACTTTTTCTATCCATTTAAATATGCATCCCAATCGTAGTCTTCAATTTTATAGAATCTACCTTCATCATTTCTTTCATATGCACATAAAGGTGGTTCCTCAAGAAATTTTAAAATAGAATCATCTATATTCAAAATGACTCCAATTGAAATAATTTGAAAGTTTTTAGGATTATTGACATAGTCATCACTTTCATAACCACTCAGTATTGACCAACCAGAGTCACCTTTTTCTCTTGAATCCTCTTTAAGCATAAAGTTAAATTCTCTTTTTTCAAGTACATCATTACTAACAATTACCTTCGTATCAAAATAAAAATCCCAATCTTTTGAAGATGGATCGTCATATTCCGTATCACATATATTTTCAATCCCAAATGAAATTTTATCACCTATTTTTAAATCTAAGCGATATGGTTCATTGCTCAGTTCCCCTACAAACTTCTTCTCATTCCTTTCAATGATTTCAACCCACATTCTTTCACCATTAAATCCATCTTCTTCCTCATTTTTAGATACAAAAATTAGCTTTACCAAATCCCCAACCTTTAATTTCTCCAAAACTTCTGAGCTAGGAAGGTAGAATGTATAGGGCGCTTCTTTATTTAATTCATAAACATTATCTAAGTACCAAGTCATTTTTTCCTCTCCTTAAAGGCTTTTCACATTCATATTTTTAAAATAATACTATTTTTTCTTCCGGCAGACTACTACCATAGAATAGCAATCTTCTCCCAACTCATTGCCTTCCCAATCATTATATATATGTAATAATTCAAAACCATTCGCTACTAATAATCTTTCTAACTCCTGCGGGTACGTATAACGAAGATCTATCGTTGTTTTTATTTCCTCTACTAGCGTATCCCCCTCATAAAACCTTCTTGTTGTTATGTAGTGCTGTATTTGTTGAATTGAATCGTATGTCATTTCAGTATATAAATCACATTTTCTTCCCTTTTCATCATTAACAGTTGTCCAATATTCTTCTATAGATGGTTGTATTAATTCTTCTTTTGAAGGGAAACGTGTATCGAATATGAATATACCATTCTCAGCTAACACATGATGAATAGATGTTAATAATTGATTTTGATGAATATTTGTAAGGAAATGCTGGAATCCATGCCCCACCATAAATGCTAGCGAAATGGTATCTTCAATGTTCAATTGTAAGCAGTCTTGTTGTAACCATTTTACCTTCTTACAATCCGTAGTTTTTATCTTTGCTTCAGTAAGCATGCCTTCATGTATATCTACACCAATCATTTGATATCCATTTTCTATAAATGGAATTGTAACCCTTCCTGTACCACAGGCAAGATCTAGAATCCATTCATTTTGTATATGTAGTTTTTGTGCCCATGATAGTAAAAACGGAAAATCTGATAAACTTTTATTTTCTATATCATATCGTTTTGGATTTTCGTATTCAGATAAACTCCATTTTGTTTGCAAAATTATTCCTCATTTCATATTTACACTTAAATTTAATATATAAATTATAACGAATCACTACTTTTTTCTCTATAATCAAACACAATTACTTGGACTAATCTAACTTTCCTTTTCGTAAGCTAAAAATAAGGTGGAAGAATCGGAGTGTGATACGATGGAACGATTATGGATTCCTATGATAGTTACATTTTTTTCATTTGGTGGCTTATTATTAGGCGGTGCTGTTGGCATTGCTACGCGCCAGCTAATTGAAGAAAAAATGCATCGTTTATATGCATTATGTGGCGGAATTTTACTTGGACTCTTACTACTTGAAATTATTCCTGAAACATTTTCAAGTTATGAAATGATTGGACCTATACTTGGTATGGCTATCGGTATTTTAATTATGAGCTTATTAGATAACTATTGTCACCATCCAATGATACATACAAAAGATCAACAAGCATGGCAAACTTTCCTTTTTCTCTCTTTCGCTATATTTATTCATAATTTGCCGAGTGGATTTGCTTTAGGTACTGCTTTTATTAATCATGCTGACTCTGCCATACCTTTTTTAATAGCAATCGTCGTTCACCATATTCCTGAAGGCTTAGCATTAATTATCCCCTTTCTATTTACAAAACATAAATATATTTCCTTTTTATTAACAACTTTATTACTATCTCTTATTCTCGGTACCGGTACAGTTTTTGGCATTTTAATGGAAGGAAAAGCGCTTCATTTACAAGGACTCATTATGGGAAGTGCTATCGGTTCACTTGGCTATGTCACAATTCATGAAATGCTTTGGAAAGCAAAGAAGCAGCTCTCTTTCCTTTCATTTTTAACATGGGCATCTAGTGGATTTTTACTAATAACAGTATTTACACTATTCGCTGGTCATCATTAAAGATAATAATATTATCATTTGTATATTTTTCCTTTTTCTCCAAAACATAATAGTATCTACCTAATTATAAGGAGGAACAATTATGTTTGGAAAAACAGCCGGTGAAGCATTAGTTGATTTATTAATTGACTGGGGCGTAGAACACATATACGGTATGCCTGGAGATTCCATCAATTCTATCATTGAAGCTTTAAGAAAAAAACAAGATAAAATTAAATTCATTCAAGTTCGCCACGAAGAAGCTGGTGCATTAGCAGCGGCTGCCTATGCGAAATTAACAGGAAAACTTGGCGTTTGTATGGCAATTGCAGGACCTGGTGCTATTCATTTATTAAATGGTTTATATGATGCGAAACTCGATAAAGCCCCTGTTCTAGCAATTTCAGGTCAAGTAGAAACCGATTTACTCGGAACGGATTTTTTCCAAGAAGTAAATTTAGAAAGAATGTTTGATGATGTCGCGGTTTATAACCAGCGTATTATGTCAGCAGAGCAACTACCTGCCGTAGTGAATCAAGCAATTCGAATGGCTTATACGAAAAAAGGTGTATCCGTTCTTACAATTCCAGATGATGTCCCGAAATTCGAAGTAAAAAATGGTGCTCGTATTACAAATACTTCTTTTACTTTGCCTGAGTTGTTTCCACAAAAAGAAGATTTAGATGCAGCAAAACTCGCAATAAATGCAGCGACAAAACCTGTTATTTTAGCTGGTAAAGGAGCAAAACATGCGAGAGAATCTTTACTTGCATTTGCAGAACATATTGGTGCTCCAATCGTACTTACATTACCAGCTAAAGGCGTTATTCCAGATGAACACCCTCTTTGTATTGGTGGATTAGGATTAATCGGAACGAAACCTTCTTATGAAGCAATGAAGCATGCAGATACTTTAATTATGGTTGGTACTTCTTATCCGTTCACCGGTTTCTTACCTGAAAAAGCTAAGACAATTCATATCGATACAGATCCTGCCCAAATTGGGAAACGTTATGCGACAGATATTGGTTTAGCTGGTGATGCTGAAAAAACTTTACGATGGTTAATTGAAAATGTTGAAGAACACACAGACCATTCCTTCTTAGAACATTACCAAGACATGATGAAAAAGTGGGAAGAAAAATTACACGATCAAGAAGAAGACTCTTCCATTCCAATTAAACCACAACGCGTTATGCATGCTCTGCAGCAAGTAGCACATGATGACGCAATTCTATCAGTCGATGTCGGAAATGTAACAGTATGGACAGCAAGGCACTTCCGTATGACAAATCAACAATTTATCATTTCTAGCTGGCTCGCAACACTTGGTTGCGGTTTACCTGGTGCTCTTGCTGGAAAAATTGCATTCCCGGATAAACAAGTATTTGCAGTTTGTGGTGACGGTGGTTTTGGAATGACAATGAACGACTTCGTAACAGCTGTTAAATATAAACTACCAATTGTTGTCGTCGTATTAAACAATAATAAAATTGCGATGATTAAATTCGAGCAAGAAGTCATGGGTAATATCGAATTCGAAACAGACTTAACGAACCCTGATTTTGCAAAATATGCAGAGGCGTGTGGAGGTATCGGATACCGCGTTGAACATATAGATGAATTACTCCCAGCTTTTGAAAACGCAGTAAAACAAAACAAACCATGTATTATCGATGTAGTTGTAGATGCTAACGAAGCACCAATGCCAGCAAAAATCACATTTGGTCAAGCTGCTGGTTATACGAAGCATATGATAAAAGAATTATTTGAAGAAGGTAAGATTGATTTACCACCACTATAAACAGAAAAAGATAGCTGAAAACAAGTTGCTTTCAGCTATCTTTTTATTTTTGTATCTCTCTATAAAAAGAAAAGTCATTCGTAGTTGGTTGTACTTGTTTCTCTGCTTGCACTTCTCTACCTTTCCGCTCTGGCCTTCTCGTATTTCCTAACTTAATCGCATCTTGCATACTATTACTAACTAGATTTCCTGCGAGAATTGTCATACTATAAAAAGCAATCGGTATAAGTACAATCCATGTATGTGTAGTTAAATGGCGGAAGTTTTGACCAATTAGGCCAGTCCATTCTTTTGTTACACTATCTGGATCCATTCCACTGAAGGTTATTGTTCCGCCAAAAAATAATTGTAACAAACCAAGATGTAAAAGAAGTAATAACGTACTTACAAATTGTTGTGCTACTAATAAAAGAAATGGTGGTAACATATGAGGCCATATATGGCGCTTCAACCTCTGCCACTTACTACCGCCGAGCACAGTGGCTGCCAACATAAATTCTTCTTTCTTAATACGTTTTACTTCTTGCGCTACATACAACATCACTGTGGGTACAGCGAGACATACAAGAACTATAATTTGAAATGCCACACGCAAATATAACGGCACAACTTCTGCTCCACTATCAAACGTTAATACTTCATTTAACATAAAATAAGAAATCATAACCATCGGTACAATACTAAAAGGATCAAAAAAGGATGAAATAACTGGAAAAGAACGTTTACCATACATACCAAGAAGTAAACCAATTCCCCCTCCAACTATAACTCGTAAAATCGCTATAATTATACTTGCACCAACTGTCCATTTTGCACCTTCTATTATTAATTGAACAAGGTCACGACCTTTCACATCACTTCCAAACCAAAATTTACTTGATGGTGCAAATGGAGCTGCCTCTAGTTCCCCTTTTTCGTTATACATCATCGTAAGTTCACGAATATTCCCATCAAAAAACAACGTATATCCAATACTAACAATCATTAGTACACTCAAAAAAGTAATACCTATCCAAAATCTCACATCTCTTTTTACAACTTGCCACATGTTACACACGCTCCTTTATAACATTTTGTAAGAACGTATGTAATAAACGAAACAGTATAAAAAGCGGTACGTATAATATTACTAGACTCACTGTAAATATTTCTAATTTCGAATTTTCTTTTACAAAAACAAACATACCGTACGTATTAAATATCCATTCAATAATATATAAATTTGATAACATAAATAAAATATTTGTTTTTGCATAATAGATCGTTGTTAACAAAACATTTCTTGAAATATGATGTGTTAAAATATGTCTTAAACTAAGCCCTTTACTTTTAGCAAATAAACTATAATCTTTCTCTAATTCTTCTTTAAACCGTAATAACAACAGTTTAATAAACAATAATGTTGTTGGTATTGTAAGACATATAATTGGTAACAAACGTATCCTTTCTTCCCCTAATCCAGCCAGTTTGATCGGCATAACTCCTGTTTTTTGAAACATAATTACGACAAGAAGTTGCGATAATAAAATAAGTAATATATCTGGTATACTCTCAAGCGTAAGAAAAATCCCGTTCCACATTTTCTGTTTCATATGAGAACGCTGTAATACCCAAATGACAAGTATATACGCTATAAGCAAAGAGAGTAAAAAAGCTGAAAGAAATACAATCATCGTTTCAATATAATGAATCCATATTTGCGGAAATAATTTTCTTGAATCCCGAAATCCATATGTAATTTCACCCGGTTGAAGTAACTTCCCTCCAAGAAATACAATCGTATTCCAAAAAACGATTAAATCAATTTGTAATCCCTTAAATAAACGTGGTAGCGCTCCTAGGCAGATTATACATAAAATTGCAGCTACTAGTTGTAAACAAGTAATCCCACACCACTTAACCATTCGCATCAACATAACAATTTCCCCTTACCATACGATAGAATATTCAGAAATAAAAAACTAAATATATCACATCTCTTTAGCTACTGTATGTACTTGCTTTTGCCCACTTGGTAAAATAGCTTGATATAAACATGTAACAAACAATAATAAACCAAATAAAATAATATACAATGTATCTGCAAGAATCCATTTTGGGAATAACATCGCTATCGCACCGAGAGATAAAAGCTGGAATCCTGTCGTTAATGGACTAAGCAAGCTTTGTACACGCCCCATGAATGACTCTTCTACAATTTCATACATCCAGCCCGATATTGCAACATTAATAAACGGTAAAAAGAAAGTCGCAAAAGCGATACATACATAAAAAGACCATACGTGATTTACAAAGTAACACATACCGAAGAAAATCCCTGAACCTGCCATACCAAATACAATAATAGGTTTAGGAGCATATTTCTTACCTATACTCGTTGCTACTATACTTCCAATTAATAATGAAATCCCTCCAACTACACCGCCCACCATTGCTAAACTTTCATACGTTGCTGGTGCCAATTTGTATTTTAATATGTAAGTAGTAGATACGCTTAAAATACCATTTAATAAACCAAACACGATAAATCCTAAAAGTAATTTTTTTAAAGTTTCATTTTGGTATATATACTTGATCCCTTCTTTAAACTCTGTTATTAACATCTTCAAATTAACTTCTTTCCATTTTGTTCTCCCATTTGGTAAACGAACTTTTTCTGGAATGGAGATCGTTTGAATCAAAATACCACTCATAATAAAAGTGAGCGTATTTACTAAAATGCTCCCGTAAATTCCAAAAGTCCAGTACACCATCGTTGCAATTCCTACACCAAACAAAGCATACAAACTATTTACCATTTGATTCATACCCGCTGCTGCACCGTATTGGTCTGATTCAACCACTCCCTGTATCATCGACTGTTCTGATGGAGAGAAAAATTGTATACATGCATTTTCCAAAAACAAAAATATAAAGACAAGTATAATCATCCCGTAATAAAGCGAAATTAGGATTCCAATATTACAGAGCGAACAACATATATTACTTATCGTACAAATACGTTGTCTATCAAAACGATCCACTACTGTCCCTACTAATAGAAAAAAGATTAATGCAGGTAACGCAATCATAATTTGCGTCATTGTTGCGTAAACTGGTTGTTTTCCGTATTGATCTAACAAGTAAAACATTAAAGAAATTCCAGCAATCATAGAACCGAGTCGTTCTAAAATATTCGCTAGAAAAAATCGTGCATACACTTTGTTGCGAAATAACTGTAGCATTTCTTTCATATTTCGTATCCTTTCTCTCGACAAAATAGTATTATTTTAGTCATTTCTCGGAAGTTATATTATATTTTTCGACCATTATCCAATCTTTTCCTTCTATATAAAGAACAATAAAAAAACTCTTGTTATCTATACAAGAGTCTTTTTTATTTAACTTCGCTTCATGTAATGATATATCTCGCTAACTTTTTAATTCTCTATAGTTTGGATACACTTTATTTATTTTACAAATGTATCGGACATCCACTCATAAAACTTTTCCTTCTCTTCAAATTGCGGATAATGCGCGGATTTTTCAAAAGTAATAAATTCTTTTTTCTCTGCTTCAATCGTATCAAAATATGTTTTTGCCGCATGAAATGAAGTATTATAGTCATATTTCCCCATAAGGAAATAAAACGGTAACTTCAGTTTCTTCACCTTAGTAGGTAATGGATTCTTTAAATCTTTTTCTAATAAGACAGTCTGAGAGTGTGATAATCCAACGTTATAACGAATTACGTCAAACAAGTTATATTCATTACTAAGTAACATCCCGATGTTATCACCATTTGGATTTTCAATGAGTCTTGATGTTCCACCATATTTCGCAACATAATTTCGCGGAGTGTATGTATCGCCATTTTTAATTTTTTCAGTCAATCCATTTAAATAGGAAACCTCATCTGTATTCCCAGCATTTTGTGCCTGTTCAATTACATAGTTTAAACTATCCATTTCACTTTCTACTGTATCACTCATCTGCCCTATCCCAACATACGCTTCGTATTTTTCAGGTGCTTTATTAGCAGCTTGCATTCCAATATATGTACCGTAAGAATGACCAATTAATATTACCTTTTCTTTTCCCATACGTTTTGAAATATACTCTGTCATAGCTAATACATCCTCTACAAGAAGATCTGATGTAAGATTTGAATAGTCCTCAAAGAAATGATACGATTTCCCACTTCCTCTTTGATCATAATTAACTACGGTGAATTTCTCTTCCAATAATTTTTGATACTTTTGAGCATATGGTATTTCTGAAGAACCAGGTCCACCATGTACAAAAATAATAACTGGATTGTTCTTATCTTTGCCGCGTATCATAATTTCATGACTACTTCCATTTATCTCTATTTGTTCTAATGTACTTATACTGTTTTTTCCTTTTATTTGCGAAGTCCATGTAGGAAATACTAGTGCTACGATTAATGTTAGTGTAGTTATGACTCCAATAAATGTTATTAATTTTTTTATCTTCTTCATAGGATATATCCTTTCTTATAAATTTGTAAAAATAACAATTTAATTCTATAAAACTACATTAATAATATCCCATACACTTCTTAACATTCCGCTATATAAACTCTTAATATTTTCTTAATTTTCAATACATTAATCGTAGAAAAACTTAATCACAGGTATTACAAATATAGAAAAAAGCCCTTGTTTTCAAACAAGGACTCTTTTCATAAACTATTTAGCTACTTCTTCTTTCGGCATTACCATTCCTTTATACAATTGAACAGTTATCCAGTAATAGATGAAATAAATGACTAAGAAAATCCCAATTGGCACCCACACTTTTACAAACGGGTCAACTAATATAAAACTAAATAAGTTAAGCCCTACTAACACGTGAGAAATACCAATGATTGCTGGGAAGATAAATAAATATGAAATTTCTTTATATATACTTTTCGTTAACATACTACGTCTCACACCGATTTTTCGTAACATTTCATAACGGCGTACATCACGAGAAGCACCTGTTAATATTTTGAACATAAGGGAACTTGCCATCATTGCTAAAAAGGCAATTCCGAGGAAAAATCCCATAAACATTGTTCCGCTCATGAAACTGTTCATAAATTGATAAATTGTCATTTTCGTAAATAAGTCTACTTTTGCACCTGTTGTTTTTTCAATTTGTTCTTTTTGTCTCTTATCTATTTCGATCAACAACGGTTTATACTTTTTCATATCATCTACTTTTGCTAATGTTACAGTGTGTTCTGTTCCTTGAATTCCTTTATAATGTGCTTCATCTGCAATTCTTACAGGTTTTCCGTTAAATTGATTATGTGTAATTTGTATTTCTCTTACAATTGCATCTTCCCAATCTCTCGGCATACGAGGGAATTTTGCTAATTCAGGAGCCTCTAAAGCAGAATATACAGGTTCAGTTAAAAGTTCAGTCACACGTTTACGAACAGGCTCTTTTAAAGTTTTTGTATCAAAGTGGTCTGAAACAAGTGGCGGTTTCGCAGTTAAATCGTTACGTAAGTAATAAACCGCTTCTCCATCTACTTTATACTTATACTGGCTTTCTTCAACAATTTCCATTTCTTTTAATGCAGCTGTATCTTGTTCATTCGGATCATGAATTACGACATCATACACACGTGAGAAGTCTGTCATAATACCTACATTTTTTTGGAACGCCATACCTGCTGTCATCGCACCTGCTCCTAATGCAATTAACATTGCTACAGTACCTAATACTCTTGATAAACTATTTACTCGAAAGCGTAGCTGTGCATATGTAAAACTATTTAAGCCCGTTTCATTTCGCTTTTTATTTCCTTTAATTTTCATCACAAAAAATGGGAGCAATGAACTAAAGATAAAATATGTTCCAAGCGTTGTAACGATTGTCGCTATTATAAAACCAAATTCAGCATATATTTTTACGTTAATCATAAAATAGTACCCTGTACTTACTAGTAATACACCAAGTACAGTCATTATAATAATGCGAGTTTTACTTTTCTTCACTTCATCTAGTGTTTCATCTTCACGTATTAATTCTAATTCTGTTTTACGTAATAAACGGATGCTATTCATTAAACCAGTAATAAAAAATAATATTAAGAAGAATATAGCTGTAACTATGATTGCTGGTGTATATACAGATGAATAACTACCCTTTGCTGAAATTTCCATACCATTCATTAAAAAATTTCCTGCTACACTTGCAAGTAACATCCCTACTAAAATCCCGATAATAATACTAACAATACCCATACCGAATGTTTCAATAAATAATAATTGTGCTACTTTTTTCTTTTTCGCTCCGAGCATCATGTACATACCGAGTTCTTTTCTTCTTAATGTGAGTAAGAAAGAATTGGCATATATAATATAAAATACTGTAATGAAAGATAATAGTATTGCACCTACCCAGAATACGAGTCTTATACTACTAATAAGACTATTATCTTTCGTAAATTCACTATTCATCGCCATCGTTTGGAACATGTAAAAAATACTAATACTAATAACGAGACCGATAAGTAAAACCATATAATCTTTTAACATTTTTTTCATACTATGACGTGATAATTTGAATAACATAGTCTCTCCCCCCTACTTAGACTCAGCAGCTGAGCCCATATGAGCGAGCACACCTAAAATGTCTTGATAGAAACTTTCTCGCGTTCCTTGACGCTTTAATTCTTTATATAAAAGACCATCTTGAATAAATAAAATACGTTCACAATAACTGGCACTAAATGCATCGTGTGTCACCATCAAAATACTTACATTGTGATTTTCATGTAAATCTTGCATCGCTTCTAATAAGCTTTTTGCATTTTTACTATCAAGCGCTCCTGTCGGTTCATCTGCTAATACGATTGCTGGATTATGTACTAAAGCTCGTGCTGCCGCTGTTCTTTGCTTTTGTCCACCAGAAACAGCAGTTGGATATTTTGTTAAAATTTCAGTAATTCCTAATTTCTTCGCCACCTCATTTACCTTTCCAGTAATCTCACTTGAAGGTACACCTTGCAGAGAAAGTGGTAAAGCAATATTTTCATAAATTGATAAGTTTTCTAGTAAGTTAAAATCTTGAAAGATGAACCCTAATTTTTGAGATCGAAAATCTGATAATGCATTCCCCTTCATAGAAGTAATATTTGTACCAGCTATTGTCACACTGCCACCTGTCGCTTGATCCAATGTACTAATCACATTCAGTAAAGTCGTCTTTCCAGATCCAGAAGGACCCATAATCCCTACAAATTCCCCTTCTTTAATACTTAATGACACACCCCTTAATGCTTTTGACTGATTCTCATTTCTTTTCCCATACGTTTTTTCTACACTTTCTACAGTAACTACATTTGTTGACATCTCTTTCACTCCATCCCTTTTGTATAAATTTAATTTCTCACACATTTCTTATCTTTTTCTCATGTAAATTCTTAAGAATTTTTTAATTCTTCAAACTAAAAAGGTTATACAGATAACATGAACCTATTTCCTACTTCATATTCTCATCTTTCTACAACTCGTTCCTTCGATTTCGCTTACATTTACCTTACATTTTTGTAAGGTAAAAAAGAAAACACACCATTATGAATTGGTGTGTTTTCTCTTTAAACTCTATTTCCGATTATTTATTTCCTCTTTCATACTTTCCACAAATCCATTTAGTTCAACAACTTCTGATTTTTCTTCCCCATATTTACGTACATTTACAGCTCCGTTCTCCATTTCCTTATCCCCAATAACAAGTACATAAGGAATTTTTTGCATTTGTGCTTCTCTAATTTTATATCCTAATTTTTCATCTCGTACATCTCGTTCGACACGAACACCAGCTTGTGCTAATTTATCCGCAATCTCATCTGCGTATTGTACATGGACTGCATTCGAAACTGGAATGACTTTCACTTGAACTGGTGCCACCCATGCCGGGAATGCACCACCAAAGTGCTCAATTAATATTGCTAAAAATCGGTCTAAAGATCCTAATACTGCTCTATGAATGACAACTGGTC
Source organism: Bacillus paranthracis (assembly GCF_001883995.1). Lineage (GTDB taxonomy): Bacteria > Bacillota > Bacilli > Bacillales > Bacillaceae_G > Bacillus_A > Bacillus_A paranthracis. Next base: position 52,100 of record NZ_MACE01000049.1, read on the forward strand.
TTCTCTTTTCATTCTTCTCATCTATATAATTTAAGTCAAACTTTTCGGGCATTTGGAAATCTAGCTGGATTGTTCCGCACTGATGACTTCTATTTAAAGCATCTTTAATATGGAAGTCAATTTTCGGTCCGTAAAATGCACCGTCACCTTCATTTAGTCTATATTTACAATTCAATGAATGTAATACATTTGCTAACGCCGCTTCTGCTTGTTCCCACAACTTATCATCACCCATTGAATCTTCTGGACGAGTAGAAAGTTCTACTTCATATTCAAATCCAAAAGTTTTATATACATAATCGATTTGCGCCATTACAGATTTGATTTCATCTTCAATTTGTTCTGGAGTTACAAATAAATGTGCATCATCTTGGCAGAAAGTACGTACTCTTAATAATCCGTTTAACGCCCCACTAAATTCATGGCGATGTACTTGACCAAACTCACACATACGAATCGGTAATTCGCGATAAGAATGCAATTTATTTTTGAACATTAACATATGACCTGGGCAGTTCATCGGTTTTAATGCAAAACTTTTATTATCCACTTCTGAGAAATACATATTATCTTTATAATGTCCCCAGTGCCCTGATCTTTCCCATACTTCTTGGTTCATCATGAATGGAGTGCGTACTTCTTGATAATTATATTCTTTTTGAATTTCTCTTAAAAAAGCTTCTAATTCATTACGAATAATTTGACCTTTCGGTAAATAAAACGGCATTCCCGGAGCCTCTTCAGAAAACATAAATAACTCAAGCTCACTCCCTAATTTACGATGATTTCTTTTTGCTGCTTCTTCAACGAAATGTAAATACTCTTCTAATTCTTTCTGGGAAGAGAATGCAACACCATATATGCGCTGAAGCACTTGATTGTTACTATCTCCTCGCCAATATGCACCGGAAACGTGAGTTAATTGAAAGGCTTTCAAATAACCTGTAGATGGTAAATGTGGTCCTCTACATAAATCTACAAATTCACCTTGCTTATATAGTGTTACACTTTCCTCACTAGGAATTGCTTCTAAAAGTTCTAATTTCAAGCGATCGTTCATTTCTTGAAACAGTTTAGCTGCTTCTTCTCGAGAAACCTCAACTCGTTCTATCTTTATATTTTCATTTATGATCTTTTTCATTTCTTTTTCAATTTCCCGTAAATCTTCTACGTTTACACTACTTGGAAGGTCCATATCATAATAAAATCCATTTTCAATTACCGGTCCTACACCAAGGTTTACATTACCATAAATTCTTTTTATAGCTTGCGCTAAAATATGTGCCGCAGAGTGTCTTGCAATTTCTACACCTTCATCTGAATCTATAGTAACGATTTCTACTTCCGCATTTTCTTCAATATTACGGCGTAAATCATATAACCCATCATTTACTTTCCCTGCGACTGCTTTCTTTTTTAAACTACTGCTAATAGATCCAGCAATTTCTTCTAAAGTAATTCCTTTTACAAATTCTTTCACACTACCATCTGGAAATTTAATTTCAATCATTTGTTCTTTCATTTTTCATCTCTCCATTTCATAATAAAAAGCACACTCATCCCTACAATAGGGACGAGCGTGCTTATACCCGTGGTTTCACCCAGATTCCCATCATAAAAAACATAATGGCTTCATTTACGGTAACGTCGTTTACACGGCACTAGATACTTCATTTCCCCAGTGCAGCTCTAAGGTGGTAAGTTATTTTTCTGCGTTAGGAAGTTCTCAGCTTTCCTTCCTTCTCTGTATAACCGGGGAAAATAACTCGTGTCCTTTTCTTCGCTTATTATGAAATTGAATGCAAAAAAGCATATTCATCCCTAAAATAGGGACGAATATGCTTATATCCGTGGTTCCACCCAGATTCCCATCACAAAAAACATAATGGCTTCTTTTGCGATAACGTCGCTTACACGGCACTAGATACTTCGTTTCCCTAGTGCAGCTCTAAGGTGGTAAGTTATTTTTCTGCGTTAGGAAGTTCTCAGCTTTCCTTCCTTCTCTGTATAACCGGGGAAAATAACTCGTGTCCTTTTCTTTGCTTTTTTTAATACATCCATTAATTGTTATTTACTATATCTTATTCATTTTATTTTTGCAAGTGTTTGGAAAAGATTTTTTATTTAATAAAAAAAGAAACCAAAAAATGTTTTTGGTTTCTCCTTCTCAATTTTACCACTCTTGTGGTTCGTAATTTAAGTCTGCAAATAGACGGCGTTTCTCTTTCTTCGTTAAATCTCTCCACTGTCCAACTGGTAAATTATTTAATTCAATATTCATAATTCTCGTACGTTTTAACGTGTATACTTGATAACCTAAAGCTTCACACATACGACGAATTTGACGATTCAACCCTTGCGTTAAAATAATTTTGAACTCATATTTTGATAACTGTGTGATCTCACAAGGAAGTGTTTTTGTACCTAGAATTTTAACACCCGCTGCCATTTTTTCTAAGAAATCAGGTGTAATTGGCTTATCTACTGAAACGATATATTCTTTCTCATGTTTGTTTTCAGCACGTAAAATTTCATTAACAATATCACCATCATTCGTTAACAAAATTAAACCATCTGAGTCTTTATCAAGACGTCCAATATGGCTAATTCGTAAAGGGTGATTCACTAAATCGATAATATTACCTTTTACTGATTTTTCACTCGTACATGTAATACCTACTGGTTTATTTAAAGCGATATATACATGATCTCGAGCAATACGAAGTTGCTCTCCATTTACGCGTACATCATCACCTGGATTCACTTGGTCACCAATTTTTGCAACCTTACCGTTAATAATTACTCTTCTCTCATTAATTAATTTATCTGCTCCGCGTCGAGACGCTTTTCCAGCTTCACTAATAAATTTATTGATACGCAAATTAGGCACATCCTTTTCTAAAAAAATTTCAAGCTCACACTGCTTCTACCGTACAATACAAAAGGGTAAGCCTCCTATTATAACTTAAATATATTAACATGAAAGGGTATATAACGTCTTCTATTAATTTCTTGTTTATAAGAAATTATCTTTATTATACATTCATTTATGCACTTTTTCTGTGCTTAATATACAAGCCATTCTTCCTTACATATAGCTTGTTTACCTCTTATATCTTCTATATCTTCATGAATATTAGCTAGTTTATACAACTCAGGGAAAATCTCTTCTACATAATTTTGATGCGCCATTCCATCTTTCCAATAAGTTAACACGATGTAACGATTTTCATTTTGTAAAGACTTCCCAACTACCCCACCTAGCATCCCTTTTATATTTTTCATTCCTTTATTCCAAATTGTTTCTTGTTTATGTAAAAATTGCTTTTCTTTTTCTTCCTTTACATCACATACAGCTACCCTTACGAAGGATCCTTCTGTAACAACGTCTTTCAAAGGCACTTCTGCTATATCATACAACGTTTGAAATAGTTCAATTTCACATGAAAGAAACGTATCTTCTTGATTACTATTTATATAAATTTTATCGTGAGCACCATTCATAAATGTTTGATATGCACTTCTATCTTCCCATAAAGTAAATACGCATGCCTCATCTTCATGCCATCCACCAAATTGTCCATGAAAACCATCTAGATGCTGTATATCACGCCATTGTTCTTGTGCTTTTGAAAACAATTCCTTTTTCTCTTCTTCCACCTTACAGTAGATTGTTTTTAGTAACATTTTTAATTCCCCCTTATGATATAATTTATCTTACTCTTACAACCATTTGTTTACATAATATTTTTATAATCATCTAATTACTCTTTATACATATATAGAACTAATTATATTTATCACTAAATCCATCAAAACATTTATTTGATTTCATTTCAAATCATTCAGAATAAAAGAATATGTAATCCTTAACGAATTACAATTTTAGCTTATCTCCCCTATTCATCTTTTGCTCAAATATATAATACGTAAGTTCTCCCGGATAATGTAATACTGTTACTTTCCGCTCACCTTTTTTAAAACTAACAGTATGCCCGTTTTCTCCTAAGTTCTCCCATCCATTTGCCTTTGTAATAGGCATTACACTTATATATTGATAGTCCTCTTCATTATCATCGTTAATATGAATTGCTGACATTGGTACTGGAAAACCTTTAATTTTAGATTCTTTATTCATAAATATGAATGCAATTAAACCAACTAATAACATAGCCATTGAAATACTTGAAACTAGTTTTCTTCTATTCATTTTCACTAAAAACCCTCTTTTCTCGTATATAACTTTCATTATTTTACCAACTTTAATTATTTACGTATATAAAATAAATAATTTATATACTTTCCAACTTAATTTTCTCTACTTTAAACAACATTATTGTTATATATTATAATTATAAGTTTTTAAATTTTGGAGGCGTTACATATTGCAGAAATTACTTTTTACTAAATTGTCAGTTATTATTTCTATTTTCATCATTTTCGGTACGATTTTCTATGTTACTAATGTGAAAAATAACAATGAAAAAGCAACTGTAGAAACAGTGGATACAAAAATTTTCAAAACTAAATTACAACCTAAAATCGATGAATTGACTACTAATTATAATGACATCATCGAAAAAGATTGGTTGCCTGCCTGGGAAGAGATTAATACGACTGGAGATTCAGTAGATCGAAATAAACTATTAGTTACAATGAATGCTGTTTCCAAACAATATGAAAACATTATGAATGAAATAGACACTTTGAAAATTAAAGAAAATATATCGGAAGTACAAATACAAGAACAACTAGTTTATTTCACAACTGAGTTTAAAGCTGCTTCTAAATTTATGAAAAACGCAGCAGATTTAATTATAGACGGAGATAGTAACTCTACTCCAAACAGTGCAACAATTGAAAATACGAAACATGCTTTAGGGCTTGCAGATCAACATATTGTCATCGCTTTATCTACTTTAACTGAAGTTGAAGAGAAATTAGGACTTTCGAAAAAATAGAATTCTTTACTATTTTAAAATAAAAAATGATTGCATTTCATTAATTGTATATCTATAATGTTTTTATTGATTCTATACACATTCAATTCGTATAGGTTATTAATTTTATAATTCGGATGAACCATTCAGGAGAAGGTCTATTGATCTACCGACGGGGCAAAAAGTTGTTAACCGACTTTGAAACTCTCAGGTCTTGTTTACAAGTAGAACTGCATGGGGACGAATCTCTGGAGAGACTCCCTCCCGCTTTAAATAGCGCGGAGGAAAACGAGCACCGAAGGAGCAAATCCGCTACTATAGCGGATAATCTCTCAGGTAAAAGGACAGAGACAAGCGAAAGAAAATGCCGATTTGTATCGGTTTATTTTTCTATCCCTTGTTTCTCCAGAGACCATTTCATTTACTTGAAGTGGTTTTTATTTTTTCTAAAAAAGGAGAATAAAGATGGAGACAGTAAGTAAAGTATTAGAACAAATCAATCACTATGTGTGGGGATTACCAACGTTGTTGTTACTCGTTGGTACTGGTATTATTCTCACAGTGCGTTTAAAAGGTTTACAGTTTAGTAAACTATTATACGCTCACAAACTAGCTTTTAAAAAATCAGAAGATACATCTTCCTCTGGAGATATTAGCCACTTCCAAGCACTTATGACAGCTATGGCGGCAACGATTGGTATGGGAAATATAGCTGGTGTTGCAACCGCTGTGACGATTGGTGGGCCTGGTGCAATCTTTTGGATGTGGATTACTGCTTTATTCGGTATGGCAACAAAATATGCCGAAGCAATTCTTGCGGTGAAGTACCGTGTTAGTAATGAAAATGGTGAATATTCGGGTGGGCCAATGTACTATTTAGAACGTGGTTTAGGTAAGAAATGGCTTGCAGTTTTATTTGCTATATTCGGTACAACTGCTTCTTTCGGTATCGGTAATATGGTGCAATCTAATTCAGTTGCAGAGGCAATGCGAATTAATTTCTCTTTCCCTCCTGCTTTAACTGGTATAGTAATGTCATTTTTAATCGCTATCGTTATTTTAGGCGGTGTAAAAAAAATCGGGAAAGTAACAGGATATGTTGTTCCTATTAAAGCTTTCTTTTATATCATTGCTGGTCTTATCATTATTTTCTATCACTACGATCAAATTCCTGAAGCATTTTCACTTATTTTTTCTGGTGCGTTTAATGGTACTGCAGCTGCTGGTGGTTTTATCGGTGCAACAGTTGCATCAGCTATTCAAATTGGAATGGCGCGCGGCGTATTTGCGAACGAAGCTGGTTTAGGGAGTGCCCCTATTGCCGCGGCGGCTGCAAAAACTGATTCCCCTGCAAAGCAAGCTTTAGTTTCAATGACTGGTACTTTTCTAGATACATTTATTGTATGTACAATTACAGGGCTAGTATTAATTACTACAGGTGCATGGAAGTCTGGTAAAACTGGGGTTGAAGCTACAACACTTGCGTTTCAATCTGTATTCGGTACTGCTGGTAGTATGATTCTTGGTATCGCAATTATTTTATTCGCCTACTCTACTATTTTAGGCTGGTCGTATTACGGTGAGAAATGCGTGGCTTATTTATTTGGAGAAAGTGCTGTTAAATATTATAAAGCAATCTTTATTGTCATGATTGCTATTGGTGCGAATTTAAAATTAGGCATCGTATGGACATTTGCGGATATTGCAAATGGACTTATGGCGATTCCAAACTTAATTGGTCTTATTGGGTTAAGTGGTATTGTTGTTGCTGAAACGAATCGCTTTTTACAAGCAGAGAAATTGAAAGAAAATAATAAAAAACAGGCAAGTTAATCTATGAAAAAAGGAATGACTCATACATGATGAGCATTCCTTTTTTCATCCCCTCTTTTACTTTATTACTATCATTAAAAATATATTTATATCAATGTTTACTCCTTTTTATTCCTCCAAAAGTTTTTCACATAAATGTCATAAATCGTATGGTCTAACTATATAGTTGAAAAGGAATGCGACATTAAAGTGTCGCTGAAAAACTCATCCAAGAAAAGGGAGGAAAAATCTTTTGAAAAACAAAATCATTGTTTTCCTATCTGTTTTGTCTTTTATTATTGGTGGTTTCTTCTTTAACACGAATACTTCAAGCGCTGAAACATCATCTACTGATTACGTTCCTAACCAATTAATCGTTAAGTTCAAGCAAAATGCATCTTTAAGTAATGTGCAATCTTTTCATAAATCTGTCGGAGCTAATGTCTTATCTAAAGATGATAAGTTAGGTTTTGAAGTCGTTCAATTTTCAAAAGGTACTGTAAAAGAAAAAATAAAGAGTTATAAAAATAATCCAGATGTGGAATATGCAGAACCGAATTATTACGTTCACGCCTTTTGGACTCCAAACGACCCATATTTTAAAAATCAATATGGATTACAAAAAATTCAAGCTCCACAAGCTTGGGATAGCCAACGAAGTGATCCTGGTGTAAAAGTAGCCATTATTGATACAGGAGTTCAAGGCTCACACCCTGATTTGGCTTCGAAAGTAATTTACGGGCATGATTATGTTGATAACGACAATACATCTGATGATGGGAATGGTCATGGTACACATTGCGCTGGAATTACTGGAGCACTTACGAATAACAGCGTCGGAATTGCTGGTGTTGCCCCACAAACTTCCATTTATGCTGTTCGCGTATTAGATAATCAAGGAAGTGGTACTCTCGATGCTGTAGCGCAAGGTATTCGAGAAGCTGCTGATTCGGGTGCAAAAGTAATTAGTTTAAGTTTAGGAGCTCCAAATGGTGGTACTGCATTACAACAGGCCGTTCAATATGCATGGAATAAAGGCTCTGTTATAGTTGCAGCTGCTGGAAATGCTGGAAATACAAAAGCTAATTACCCTGCTTATTACAGCGAAGTAATTGCAGTTGCTTCTACAGACCAATTAGATAAGAAATCTTCATTTTCTACTTATGGTAGCTGGGTTGATGTTGCAGCACCAGGTTCAAATATATATTCTACTTATAAAGGAAGCACGTATCAATCATTAAGTGGTACATCTATGGCAACACCTCATGTCGCAGGAGTTGCTGCTCTTTTAGCAAATCAAGGATATAGCAATACACAAATTCGCCAAATTATTGAGTCAACTTCTGATAAAATTACTGGTACAGGTACGTACTGGAAAAACGGTAGAGTCAATGCATATAAAGCTGTACAATATGCGAAGCAATTACAAGAAAATAAAGCTTCTTAAGAAATAAAGTAAAACTTTAATCAGTTGATCTACCATTCATGCGGAATAAAATAGAAGGAGAGACTTCTACAACTAAAGCCTCTCCTTCTTATAAACTATATTACTCTCCCTGCTTTTTAACCATATGTAAATACAGAACAAAATCCATCATTGTCGACGAATGACCAAGTTGACGAATCATCGCTGTTATATTTCCTCTATGATATGTACCATGATTTACAACATGTTGTACTAACTCTAAAATTGAAGTTTCTAATTTTCCTACATACGGATTCTCGATAACAAATACAGCATTCACATCTTGTATTGTACTTAAAAAGTCTTTATATTGATCTGCCATATTTTCAAACATTTTTTCTAATTCATGTAACGATTTGTTTTCCATTTGTTTTCGTAAATCTTCTCGGCCTTGTATTGCTTCATTCATACTTTTACCATGCAATATGTGTAACCACACTTGATCTGTAATATAAATATGGGCAAACGTATCCTTGATTGATGGAAATACACTCTGCATCTGTTCAGTAAAAATCGTCTCATAGTTTGGTAATTCTTTTAGTCGATTGAATAATCGTAGATTAGCCCAAGCATGGTAATCCACTTGTTTTAACATGTACTCTTTCAATCGAAATCGCCTCCTTATTGTATGAAACGAATAGTTTGTTTCTTTATTTCTGATTCTCTATCAGCTTTTGCAATTCCTTTTTCTTCAATTTCTTGTTTATTTATAGTTTTATATTTTACATACGTATGAAATTCCGTTTGAAATGGAAACGGTGTAATCCGAATTGTTTCCTTGTCCACCCATTCAGCTTGTATAGGTTTCTCCTCCTTACTATTAAACATTTCTGTTCCTTCAAAACCATCTTTAAACAAATCAATTTCCTCTTCCTTTTCTACACCCGGTTTATTCATACAGACATATAAAGAAAGTTCATCGCAAAACTTTAATAATCTATAATGTTTATCGAACATCGCAAATTGTTCTTTTGTTAGCGTCGTCAATATTCTTTTTTGTCGTTCCAGTTCCCCTGTATAAAATGACATCATCTCTTCATCTTCCTCATTTAATGGAAATGATAAAAAATGCTTACTACAAAGTAATGCTCCGTATGGATTGGAATCTTCAATTTCATTCAAACCAATCGTATAAAAGACAAAACGTAATGAACTTGGACAATCCATAAATGTATATGGGATATTTTTAGCATCATTTAAAATTGGTACTTTATCAAGTTCTATCCATCCTCTATCATGCTCATATATTGCATCAATTGTCTCTTTTAAATATGTGTCATCTTCAAAAAAATCTTCTTTTATATGCTTTGCAATCTCTCCAGCTAAAAAACCATGATCATGTTGACGAATTAATGTACTTTCTTTCTCATCCTTTTCACGAAAAATCATCCGTATACTCCCCCTCATCCTCATATTATAGCGTTTTCTATGCATCATTTCTTAATTAATCCCTAATTATTAGCAGGGATTCAGTTTCCTGCAACGAAATTAACATAACTATATAGCATTCTTTCTAACAATATAAATAGCTTTATCTTTACTATCTATTATACTAAATCATTCATTCCAAAAAATTTTTTTATGAGGTGAAAACATGAACAAAACAGAATTAATTAAAAATGTCGCACAATCAGCTGATATTTCTCAAAAGGATGCTTCTGCAGCTGTACAATCTGTATTTGACACAATTGCTACTGCATTACAGTCTGGCGATAAAGTTCAATTAATCGGCTTTGGAACTTTTGAAGTGCGTGAAAGATCTGCTCGTACAGGACGTAATCCACAAACCGGCGAAGAAATTCAAATCGCTGCTGGTAAAGTTCCTGCATTTAAAGCAGGTAAAGAGTTAAAAGAAGCTGTGAAATAAACAAGAAACCAGCCATTTTATAGGCTGGTTTCTTGTTTTAATTTAGTAATTGCTTTATATTTTCTGCATGATACACCTCGCAAATATAAAATATGCATCTGCAGTTACTTACAATTTGATATTTTCTTGTTGGATACACATGCGCCGAAACAGAGCATCCATCAAATAATTCAATAATATTCCCAGAAGGCTGATATCCTTCATATAATACGTTCCTTCTTACTTCCATCTTTTCTATAAGTTTTTCAACTGGAATGTTTCCACTCTCTAGCTCCCTCTTTATTGTATTTGGTAAAAACGAGGTATCCGCAAAAATGAGATTTTCAGATAATACTTTCCCTTTATAACTAATATTGGATACACGGTAAAGAAATGTTCCGTTTTTATCAAAGAAACTCTTTGCTTCTTTCGGGATATACTGTCTATCCAGCACCTCTTGTTCTAGAACATCAAACTGAACTGTATCATTCAATAACTTTTCTAAAGCATGAATAGATGATGTATCTCCAGAAAATAAAATATTTTTAATTGCTTGTACATTATAAGTGGATTCATTTGTTCTATTTTTCGCTACTAGCATGAGGAACACCTCTTCTATAAAATATTTTATTAAACTTATTTATAATTTAAAAGCGCTACTGCATCCAGCTGTATGATTTCGGTGACTTCTTTACTACATATTGCAATTGAAGCTATATAATCTATACTTGGCCTTAAATCTCTCATCACTGTATTTTCTACTAACTCTTGTCTATCCTGAAAAACTAACAAGTTTGGAGGATCATTTGGAGCTGATATAGTAATATCCACTGGTGGAATCATTAGACCTTCACCTGTCGCTTTGAGCACAGCTTCCTTTCTAGTCCAATATGTTAAAAAACCTTCTATTTTTTGTTCATTAGGCAACTTCATAACTTGCGCTATTTCAATGTCGGTTAATACGCCTTCTACCATTTTCATAACATCAACATCTGGATTCATTTGTTCAACATCAACGCCTACAGGTGCAGACTTTGTAAATGCAACTACAACCCACTCACCCGAATGTGAAACCGATAACTGCGGCATCCCCTCTGGTAATTGTGGTCTACCATGTTGTAACTTACATACTGGGCACAGCCTATCAATTGGCACTTGAACTGGTGACATAGAAAGTATTTTACCTAGAACTAATCTACTAATTACACAACCGATTATAAAACGAGCACGATCTGCCGAATGATGATATGAATTTGCTTTCTCTCGTTCAACATCATTTAGTAAATTGTAATGCCATGATTGTAAATCCGAAATTCTTCCCCACCATATTTGACAATCATTCTCATTCAAAATCGGTATAGAATCTACAACTTTACTTTCTATCATGTAAACTCTCTCCTTCTAAATACCAATATCATTTTATTTCAAAAGACCATTTTCAAACTTATTCATTTACAACTTCTTTCTCTTTTTGTAATACAGGTAACGGTTTTTTCTTCTTTTTTGACATTACCTCTTTATCAGAAATACGTAAAGAAAATAGTAATGCTACGAGTAAAAATATTGCTGATCCAATTAATGCTGCTTGATATGGCAATAAATCTGAATGAGTATTATGTTGTACACTGCTATTTCCAAAACCGGCTAGTATACTAGCTAAAACAGCAACTCCTATCGCTGAACCTAATCGATTTTGCACATTAAATATAGTAGTTGCTCTCCCCATAGAAGGCGGCGTTATATTGTTAAATGCAGAAAATTGAACTGCTCCAACTGATTGGCCTAAGAAAATACCTATGCCAAACAATAATACCCGTATTTGCCAAGGGTTCGTATCGTGATTTACAAAACTTAATAAAATAAAGATAATCGCCGTACAAATTACCCCTATAGAAATTACCTTACGAGCTCCTAATTTCTTATATGACCATGGCACAATCTGTGACGATATCATTAATCCAATGGCCTCTGGGAATGTAGTAAGACCTGATTCCAGTGCGGATGCTCCTATTACATTTTGATACATAAGCGGAAAAACAAATAACATTCCTAGTAAACCAGCTGATGAAAATAATGAAATAAGGCTCATCTTTCTAAAGACTGGTTCTTTTAATAAGCGTAAATCTAACATCGGTTGCTTTACTTTCAGTTCTACGATTATAAACAATGTAATGAATACAACCCCAGCTATCCCAGTACTCATAATTTCTGGAGAAATCCACCCTTTTGACGGTCCCTGGCTGAGTGCATATATGAGCATCGCAAATCCTGGTGCTGATAAAATAAAGCCGAGAGAATCAAAGCGACCAGCTGATTTTTCAACATGCTCTGCTAAAAATAGAAGTCCAAATAGCAATGCAACAATTCCAAATGGTAGATTAATATAAAATGCCCAGCGCCAAGACATTTGATCTACAAAAAAGCCACCAATAATTGGTCCTACTGCCGGTGCGACAGCAATTGGCAACACAATAAACCGAGAAATTTTCGGCCTTTCCTCTGGTGAAAATGTTCGGAATAACATCGCCATCCCAACTGGTGTTAAAAGCCCCCCACCAGCACCTTGAATAATACGAAAAATATTCAAGGATGTAATATCGTTCGCTATCCCACATAACGCAGATGCGGTTGTAAATACGAAAAGAGCAGCTAGAAATACTCTTTTCGTACCGAATCGATCTCCTAACCAACCAGAAATCGGAAGGAAAACAGCTAAGCTAACTAAATATCCAACATTAACTGTCCCCATCGCAGATGGTGGCACTTGCAGTTCCTTACTTATCGTTTGCAGTGCTACATTTACAATCGTTGCGTCCATGGCAGCCATAAACATCGCTGTTATATATACGATGCTTACAACTACTTTTGGATTTATTTTTGCTTTCATTATCGTTTTCCTACTACTATTTTTTCACCAGCTTGATTACTTTTTGGATTCAAATCTGTCCAGATATTTTCAACATATTGTAAGCAATCGTGCCTGCTAGCTTCTTCATGTACGACATTCCACCCAATAGGTACATCAAGAAAGACAGGCCAGAGAGAATACTGGCCCTCCTCATTTATTAATACTTTATATGTGTAATTATCATTTTCAAATGGATTCGTCATACTCTCCTTACCCCTTTCTTATTCTGCAAATATTTCGCTAATACTTGTCCAATTTCCGTAAGTGGACCTGGCTGACATAGATCTTTATGTCTACAGTCAATATCATGCTGCACAATTTTCCCATCTAAATAATTTAGCCATGTATTTGGAGAAATAGGATCAAACCAGTCTGGTATAACAGTAGATCTAAATAATAAAATATCTCCATTATAAACTTTCGGTACGTATCTCCCTAATAATCCTACCGAATTTACATATGTTTCTTTCAAGTTCAATATAGTCTCTTCTTCAAGACTTGCTAATGCACTTCCATCTGTACGAAGGATTTCAACTGCACTTTCCATCGTAAGTGGTTTACCATCCATGTTATCTGGGTCATATCCGCCTAAAGCAAGTAATGCGATTAACGCTTCCTCTTCAGTAGGCGCTTCCGTATTCGGTAGGAAGTGACCAGGATAAGAATCTAGCATAACGAGTAATTCTACTTCTTCCCCTTCATTTTGTAGTTGCGCTGCCATTGCATGCACAACATTTCCTCCGAGCGACCAACCGAGTAAACGATATGGTCCGTGAGGCTGTACTTCACGGACGTGTTTTAAATAATCCGCTGCCATTTCCTCTAAACTTTTTGGAAGTTCTTCATTTTTAGCGATACCACGTGCTTGTACACCGTAGATTGGATAATCTGTTCCTAAAGATTTCATAAGTCCTGCATAGCACCAACTTAATCCACCTGCTGGGTGTACACAAAATAGTGGCAATTGGTTTCCACTTGCTCGTAACGGAAGCAACACATCGAGTGCACTTTGTCCATTTCCCACTTCAAGTCTTTCAGCAAGGCCTGCGACAGTAGGTGCTGCAAATAAAGTTCCGATATTTAATTCGATCCCAAGTGCTTCTTTAATACGGCTCATAAGCTGCACTGCAAGGAGTGAATGACCACCTAAATCAAAGAATCCGTCATCAATTCCAATTTGAGGTACACTTAGCACTTCTGTAAACAAGTCACATAACATTTCTTCTTGCGGTGTTCTTGGTCCACGACTAGAAGATGATACGATAAATTCTGGAGCTGGCAATGCCTTTCTATCTAACTTACCGTTCGGAGTTAAAGGGAACTCATTTACTACTACAAAAGCGTATGGAACCATATAATCTGGTAAACTACCACTAGCAAACTGACGCATTTCATTCGTATCAATCGCTTCATTATTTGATGCGACGATATAAGAAACTAATCGTTTATCCCCTGGTTGATCTTCCCGTACAATAACTGCTACTTGCTCAACTGTAGGATGTTTCATTATGACCGCTTCTATTTCTCCTAATTCAATTCGGAATCCACGAATTTTTATTTGATGATCTGCACGTCCTATATAATCTAGCGTCCCATCTTGACGCCAACGTGCTAAGTCTCCAGTACGATACATTCTTGTACCTGGCTTGCCAAATGGATCTGCAATAAAACGTTCTGCAGTTAAACCTGCCCTTCCTAAATATCCACGAGCAAGCCCTGCACCTGCAACATACATTTCTCCAACTACTCCAGGTGGCACTGGTTGTAAATAATGATCTAATACGTATACTTTAAGATCAGGTATACTGCACCCAATTAAACTATTTGCTCGTAAAGAAACGGTACTCTCATCTAGCTCAATATAACTAACATGTACTGTCGTCTCAGTAATACCGTACATATTAATAAGCTTCGGCGCGTTATGAGGATGTCGACTATACCAATCTTCTAATCGACTTAGCTCAAGTGCTTCACCTCCAAAAACAACATATCGTAAAGATAATTGTTGGCCAATCTCTTTATTTTCACGATCTGCTTGCATCAATTGATAGAACGCTGATGGAGTTTGGTTTAAAACAGTTACCTTTTCTTTAACAAGAAGCTGTAAAAATTCTTTCGGCGAGCGACTTACAGTATGTGGAACTACAACTAAGCGCCCTCCGTATAATAAAGGTCCCCAAATTTCCCAAACCGAGAAATCAAAAGCATATGAATGGAACATCGTCCACACATCGTTTCCATCAAACTGGAACCAATGATCAGTTGCTCCTAAAAGTCTTACTACATTTTGATGAGGTATCATAACGCCTTTCGGTCTACCTGTTGAACCTGATGTATAAATAACGTAAGCAATATGTGATGGAGTTAATGGCTTCACGCGCTCCATTTCATCAATATTGTCTTCACTATGTTTCTCAATTTCTTCTATTACTTTTACATTATCAACTAAAACTTTTAGTGCCTCATTACATTCAATTTCCACTTCTGAATTCGTTAAAACACATGATGGTTTCGCATCGTGTAGCATAAAAGAAATACGGTCTGCTGGGTAATCTGGATCTAACGGAAGGTATCCAGCACCAGCTTTAAGAACAGCTAATAAGCTTACAACCATGTTTAATGATCTTGGCATCGCTAAAGCAACGAGTTGATCAGGACCAATTCCTTTTGCTATTAGGAATCGAGCTATTTTATTTGCTTTTCTATTTAACTCTTCATAAGTTAATTTCTTATTTTCAAAGACGACAGCAATAGCATTTGGATTAATATGAACCTGCTTTTCAAATAATTGTGGCAATGTCATTTCTGGTGCAATTTGAAAACCACCATTCCACTTTTCTAACACTGTATTTTTCTCTGCTAAAGTTAATATTTCTAATCTGCCAATGGATTGATCTGGATTTGTCGCCGCATCATCTAATAACAAAATGAATCGTTCTATTAGTTTTTGAACCGTTTCATGTTTATATAAATCGGTACTAAACTCTAGTAAACCATGTAAACCGTCCGGAGTACCATCAACCCCGTGACTCTCACTAATTTCAAATGTTAAATCAAACTTCGCAGAGCCAACACTTTGAATTTCAAGGCTCGTTTCTATATCCGGGACATCAAAGATTGCTTCTGGCGTATTTTGGAAAGCTAACATAACTTGAAATAGCGGATGACTATTTCGAGTACGCACCGGGTTTAACACTTCAACGAGTCGTTCAAATGGAACATCTTGATTTTCATAAGCTGCAAGATTTGCCTGCTTCACTCTATTTAATAATTCTTTAAAACTTGGATCTCCTGAAGTATTTGTACGTAACACTAATGTATTTACAAATAAACCAACAATATCTGAAAGTACATCATCATTTCTTCCAGCAATCGGACTTCCAATTGGTATATCAGTGCCTGCACCTAATCTTGTAAATAGCGCACTTAGTCCTGCTTGTAATACCATAAACAAACTAACTCCGTTTTTCCGTGCGAGCTCTACTAACCTACTATGCATACCTGCATCTATATGAAAATGAATTGTTTCTCCTCTGTAACTCGTTTCCATTGGACGCTGATAATCTGTAGGTAACTCCAATTGATCTGGTAATCCCTTTAACTCTTTCTTCCAAAAATCTAATTGTGTTGAAATGAGACTTTCTTGTGTAGTTTCATCCCCTAACAATTGCTGTTGCCAAAGTGCATAATCTGCGTATTGAACTGGAAGTGTCTCCAGCTGTACTTTGTTCCCTTGACATCGCGCTTTATACGCCGCTGTAAAATCTCTCGTCAACGGTTGTAACGACCAGCCATCCCCTACAATATGATGCAATAGAATTAGTAATACATGTTCGTTTTCATTCACTGTAAATAGTTGCAAACGAACTGCTGGTTCAACATCGAGGTTAAAGCTATATCTTACAGCCTCCGCAAGTACACTTTCTAATTCATTTTTACATGTATTTGTTATAATCATTTCAAGATTTAAGTTTTCCATATGTAAAATTTCCTGGTAGGAACTACCTAATACGTTAGGGAAAATTGTTCTAAGTGTTTCATGTTTCTCGACTACATCATAAAAGGCACGTTGTAATGCTCCCTCGTTCAACTTTCCAGACAAACGAATGACTAACGGAATATTATAAGTAGGACTTGGACCTTCTAAACAATGTAAGAACCATAATCTACGCTGTGCAAATGAAAGTGGAACTTCATTTGGCCTACTTACTTTCTTAATCGCTGGTCTTGCAGTTTTTGCTCGATCCAATTGTTTCACTAATTCAGCAACAGTTGGCGATTCAAATAGTTTTCCAATTCCTAATTCGACACTTAACGTTTCACGAATTCTTGCCATTAAACGCGATGCAAGAAGCGAATGTCCACCCATTTCAAAGAAATTATCATCAATGCTAATGCGAGAAACACCAAGTACTTCTGCAAATAAATGACATAATATTTCTTCTTTCGGATTTCTAGCAACTCTCTCATTGTTCATGCCATTAAAATCAGGAGCAGGTAATTTCTTTCTATCAACCTTTCCATTTGGCGTTAATGGTAATTCTTCTAGCAATACAAATGCTGATGGCACCATATAATTCGCTAAACTTTCTGAAACATAAGAACGAATTTCTGAAAGATGAATCGTTTCCTTCTCTTCGGCAACAATATACGCAATGATTCGTTTATCATTTGGACGATCTTCTTGTACCATAACCACTGCTTGCTTAATATTTTCATGGCGTTGTAATACCATTTCAATTTCAGCTAATTCAATTCGGAAACCACGAATTTTAATTTGATGATCTGCGCGGTTCATGTACTCTAAAACACCATCACTGCGCCATTTTACTAGATCACCTGTACGGTACATGCGCTGCCCTGGTTTTCCATAAGGATTTGCAACAAACCGTTCAGCTGTTAACTCCGGTTTTCCTAAATATCCGCTTGCAAGCCCTTCCCCTGCAATATACAATTCACCAATTACTCCAGGTGGTACTGGTTGTAAACCTGCATCTAATACATACACGTCTGTATTCCAAATTGGCTTTCCAATAGGAGGTATACCACTTTCCCTTTCATCGATGTTCATGACAGTAGACCAAATAGTCGTTTCAGTTGGTCCATATAAATTAGTTAATGAACAACCTAATTCTTTTAATTTATTTGCTAAATGCGCTGGAAGAGCTTCACCACCAACTAGTATGTTTAGCCCTTGTAGCTTCTCTGGATAATCAGTTACTAACGCCTGCCAAAGCGTCGGTGTAGCCTGCATAATGGTCACTCTTTCTTCCTGTAAAAGTGTCGTTAATGCAGAAGGCTCTTGAATGTCTTCCTTTTGCGCAATTGTTAAACTTGCACCACTAATAAGAGGTAAATAAATTTCTAGAGCAGAAATATCAAACGCAAATGTTGTAACTGCTAATAAATGATCATTTTCATGTAATGACAACATATCGTCCATGGCCAATAAAAAGTTACTTAAAGCTTTCATAGGAACAATTACACCTTTTGGGTTACCCGTTGAGCCTGAAGTATATATTGTATAGGCTGGGTTTAAAAGTGATACATCATTCTTACATTCTATATTCATACGAGAATATGTATGTAATGCTAGTTTCGTTTCTTCGTCATCTAATACAATTTTTTTCATATCATTTTCTATAACTAACTTAGATGAAACAGATGAATGTGTTATGATACAAACTGGTTTTGCATCATTTACTATATAATTTATTCGCTCAGCTGGGTATTCTGGATCTATTGGTAAATACGCTGCACCAGCCTTTAAAACTGCTAGCATACTAGTTACCATTTCTATTGATCTTGGAAATACTAAAGCTACAAACTGATTTGGTCTTATTCCTTCTTCTACTAAATAATGTGCTAGTTCATTCGCTCGTTCATTTAGCTCTTTATACGTAAAGTTTACACCATCACAAGTAATCGCTAGTTTATTTGGAGTTTTTTGCACTTGTTTTTCAAATGATATAGGTAGACTGATTAACTCATCGTCTTCCTTCGTTTCATTCCATTCCAATAAAACTTTATGATTTTCTTCAGGAAGAGTAATATTTATTTTTCCAATCGACTCGTCTTTTTGATAAGCATTTATCATTAATTCTAATAATTGCATAAATCTTTCTTTATGCAATGCTAGCTCCGCACCATTATATACTTCCGGATTCGCATCAAAATGAATCATTAGCTCATTTTGATCAAAACGTTTATATACATTTATTGATAAATCATCGACAGGTCCTGCTGATAAATTATGTGTAATACCACGATTCCCACCAAAGTTAAGCCCGTAATCAAAAGGCATAACATTCACTAACGGTCCAAATAACCTTTGATTTTCACCTAATAACTTTAAGTCTCTTCTTAATTCCTCATGACGGTATTTATGATGGCGACGTACGTCTCGGATTTCTTTAGAAACTTGCTGTAATAATTCTACGAGAGTTATATTTGGGGTTACAGTAAGACGAAGTGGTACTAAATTCATTACCATACTCGGTGTATGAATAGATGCAGAACCTAGACGCCCCATCATCGGTAAACCTAAAACAATATCATTTTCACCTGTTAATTTATGCATATAAATACTTGTTACAGCGACAATGAATTCCGGCCAACTTGTTAACGAAATATTGATATTTTCTAGTAAAGTTTTCGTACTAGAACTAGATAAATAAGCTGTTTCACGTAAAAATCCATTCGATGTTCTCGGTGCTCGTTCTGCCAAACTTACAACTTCTGGTTCATCCGCAAATTTTTCTAACCAAAAAGCACGATCTTCCTGAAATTGTTTAGACTCACGATACTCCATATCTTCTTGCACAACTTTTGCAAGAGAACCAAATGGCTTTTCATTCTTGTTTTTTTCTTCTATAAGTGATGTATACTCATTCGCTACCTTTTGGCTAAGAAGTGAAAATCCATAGCCATCCATCACAATGTGATGGATGCGCTGATACCAAAAGAAACGATTATTTTCAACTTGAATAAGTGCTTCAGTAAATAAAGTATCTTTTTTCAAATCGACTGGCATAGATAAATCATTTTTCATCCATGCTTTAGCAGCCTCTTCAGGATTTTCTTCTTTACGAACGTCAATAAAATGCATATGAAACTGTGATTCTTCAATAACTTGCCATGGGCCAATTTCATCCTCTTCGAAGCGAACATGAAGTGCTTCTGCTTCCATTACAACTTTACGTACAGCTAATTCAAAAATGTCTTGATGAATATTTCCGTTTATTTCTACATATTCCCCAGTATTATAAATTGGATTAAGTGGATCTAATTTTTGCGCAAACCACATACCAGACTGCGCAGATGATAACGAATGACGAACCTTTTGACTATTAGGCATTCTTCACTACCCCTTTATTATGTAGTCTATATTAAAGTACACGTTCTGTTTGCAGAGATAATAAGCGATGCCAATCAACAACCGTTGGGTTCTCTGCTAAATCCGCAAAAGTAATCTCCTTTCCTTCGCGACGCCACTTCTCTACTAAACTCATAATTCTGACCGAATCAAGTCCTCTATTTAATAAATCTTCATCAGTCCCAACACTCTCTACTGGTTCACGAAGTAATTGTGCAACTAGTTCATGTACTTTTTGTAAAGTGATTTCATCATCATCTTTTAAACCTTGTAACTCTGTTAACAAACTGTTAGTTGATGTCGTTACTGCACATCTATTTGACGCATACTCCAACGCTTGTTTATGATGTTCTAGTGAAAAATCAGCAACTGCATCCGCTACAAAGAACGGCTGAATTCCATCCATAAATGCTTCACAAGCTGTTAAAAGGCAGCCAATATGCGCATAAATACCGCAAATAATGAGTTGATCTCTTCCTTGTTCGTTTAAAATTTCTAATAGATTTGTCTTTTTAAATGCACTATATCTCCATTTTGTTAAGAATATATCATCCTCATCAGGAGTAAGTTCATCGACAATTTTCTTTTTATCTGGTCCAGCAGGAATACCGTCCCCCCAAAAATCTTGTAATAACCCTCGTTGTTCTAGTGTTTGTCCACCCGGTTGCGCTGTATAAACAACTGGTATACCAAGTTCCTTACATTTTTCTCTTATCACCTTAATATTTGAAATGAGTTCTACTTTCGGTGACTCTTTATCGCTATATGCATCAAGAAAATATTCTTGCATGTCATGGATTAGAAGAACCGCACGTTTCGGATCTGGTTTCCAATCCACTTTATTTTTTGGTAGTTCTGATTCAATTGGCATTTTATATACTGAAATAGATGGGATAGCCATCTAATCACTTCCTTCCGGTTTTTATTATTGTTTTACTGTAATAAGTTTTTCAGCAATGACTTTACGTAGTTCTTTTTTGCTTACCTTTCCAACGCCTGTTTGCGGGAATGATTCAATAAATTCAATTCGATCTGGAATCTTATAAGCTGCTATACCACGCTCTCTTAAAAATTTTTTTAATTCACTTACTGCCGGAGCTTGTCCGCGAGCTATAACAAATGCACAAGTACGTTCTCCTAAATAATCGTCAGGCATAGATACAATCGCTACATCATGTACTGCAACATGTGCTAATAGATGATTTTCAACTTCTTCCGCGGCAACTTTTTCACCACCACGATTAATTTGATCTTTATCTCTTCCTTCTACAATGATGTAACCTTGTTCATTTACTTTCACAAGATCTCCTGTGCGATAAAATCCATCCTTTGTAAACGATTGTGCATTATGCTCTTCTGCTTTATAATAACCACGAATTGTATATGGCCCTCTTGTTAATAAACTACCTACTTCGCCAGGTTTTACATCGTTGTCATTTTCATCAACAACTCGTACTTCATCGATTGCAGACATTGGTCTACCTTGTGTATGAATAATAATTTCTTCCGGATCATCTAATCTTGTATAGTTCACTAATCCTTCCGCCATACCGAATACTTGCTGTAATGTACATCCAAATGTAGGGCGTATACGTTTTGCAACTTCAGCACTAAATTTCGCGCCACCTACTTGAATCACTTCTAGACTCGATAAATCGTTATTACGTGAAGATGCAGCATCAAGCCATATCATTGCTAATGGTGGTACGAGAGCAGTAATCGTAACTTTTTCTTTTTCAATAAGTGCAAATGCCTCATCTGGACTACCTCCAGTTGCCAGCACTACTTTTCCACCCGCATAGAAAGTTCCAAATGTACCAGGAGAGCTCATCGGGTAATTATGTGCTACTGGAAGAACGGCCATATAGACACTCTTTGCACTTAAATTACAAATTTCAGCGCTAACACGTAAACTATAAATATAATCATCATGCGTTCGAGGAATTAATTTAGAAAGTCCTGTTGTCCCCCCTGATAATTGGAGAAACGCAACATCACTTGGCTGAACTTCTGGTAATGGAACGGGATCTATATATAAATCACTTATGTTCACAAATTCTTCTTCTTCTCCCACTACAATTACATGTTGTAAAGTTGGCACTTTCTCTTTCACTTCTCTTGCTAGTTTTCGATAATCAAAACCGAGAGCTTTATCTGAAATAACGTAAGCACTCGCCTCACCAAACTCACAAAAATAACTAATTTCACTGCTTCGATGTGAAGGTAATGCAAAAACAGGAAGTGCCCCAATTCGAAATAGCGCAAAACATACTTCGAAAAACTCAATAACGTTAGGTAGCTGGATTACAACTCGATCCTCTTGCTTTATTCCTAAATTCAGTAGCCCTGAAGCTAATCGATCTACTTTTTTATCAAACTCACTATACGTAATATGCGTATTACCACTTACAACTGCAATTTGATCGCCATATTTTTCAGCTCGCTCTCTTAACATCCCGCCAAATGTTTCCCCAAGCCAACACCCTTCCTCTCGATAACGATCAGCAAATTCTTTTGGCCATTTTGTATAACCTGTTAGCATTCTTTCTGCCCCCTACTTTTCATTAAGTGAACTATCATTTAATCCTAATGCTTTCAACATTGTTTGGAACTTAGCTGATGTTTCTGCTAATTCATCTTCTGGTTTTGACTCAGCAACAACGCCCGCTCCTGCATATAAACGGAGTGTATTTTCTTGTACTTCAGCACAACGAATTGTAACAATCCATTCACCGTCTCCATTTAAATCACTCCACCCTAGCATTCCTGTAAAGAATTCACGGTCAAATGGCTCAATTTTTTGAATCGCCTCTCTCGCTTCTTCCATCGGTGTGCCGCAAACTGCTGGCGTCGGATGAAGAGCAATTGCTAATTCCAAAGAAGTAGTATTCGGATCCTTTAGTTCACCTTTCACTTCAGTAGATAAATGCCACATCGCTTCACTATGAATAACGGATGGCTTTTCCGGAACATGTAATGTATGACAGTACGGACGAAGCGCTGCAGCAACTGCTTCTACTACTACCGCATGTTCATGTAAATCTTTTGGAGAAGAAAGTAATTCCTCTGCTCTTCTCTTATCTTCAGCTGAATCCTCACTACGTGGCCTTGAACCAGCTAACGGATTAGAAATAACTTGCATACCATTACGTGAGACGAGTAATTCAGGGCTCGCTCCAATTAACGTCTTACTACTCTCATTTTCATCTTTCGATACATTCACAGCAAATGTATATCCATGCTTATTATGCGCTGCTAATTCTCGAAGAAGTTTTTGCTTATCAATCTTTTCGGAAGAATTAACATCTAACGATCTGGATAGAACGATTTTTTTTAAATCCCCGCCCTTTATTTTTGCAATTCCTTGCTTCACACCATTCATATACACTTCAGGCGCTGGCATTGGCGTCATTTCGAATGTTAAGTTCTCATTTGTTTCAAGCTGATTTGTTGTATCCAATTGTAATCGTTCAGAAGTCCTACTATATTCTGGTACGATAAGTTGGACTTCTTTTCTACGATCAAATGGCAAAGCACCGACAACGATAGGATTCAGATTTCCGGCTTGTTTTGCATTACATAATACTGCTTGTACAAGTTCTGGGAAACTTTCAATTTCATGATGCTTTACTGTAGTAAACTCTCCTTCTGCTAATATCGTTCGAGTTGGTGAAGCGAAAAAGAATGAAGATTCAGTCTTATAATCTTCTAGTAATTTTTCTGACAGTTCCTTTACAGCCGTAAATTCCTTCATTGTATAGTAACCCCCTGAATTTTTTATTAAACGCCTAATGTAGCTCCGCCATCAACACATAAATTATGCATTGTAATATGACTAGCTTTATCTGAAGCTAAAAACAATACTGCTTCAGCAATTTCTGAAGGCTGTGCAATTTTTTGTAACGGTATACCGAGTCTATATGTACTTTGAGAACCAGCAATTATATTTTTTTCTCCATTCTCATCAGCCCATAGTAACCTTTGCATTTCAGTTTCAGTAGAACCTGGAGAAACTACGTTACAGCGAATGTTATACGCTGCAAGTTCTAATCCTAAACATTTCATAAACATCGTCGTAGCAGCTTTTGATGCAGCATATGCAGCCATCTCCATTCTCGGCGTATTTGCTGCATTTGAACCAACTGTAACAATTGCCCCTGACTTTCTTTGCATCATATGTTTACTTACTGCTCGGGACATATAGAAAACTCCTGTAGAATTTACAGAAAACGTTTTATTCCAATCTTCATCACTTAACGAGTGAATCGCTCCCATACGTAAAACCCCTGCAACATTTACTAATATATCTATTGGAGCTATTTCATTTTCAATATCATTTACCATCTGTTCAACTGCGGTACTATCACTCACATCTAAGCAAAACGTTTTCAAATGTATTTCATTTAAGAGTTCGTTTAATCCCTCTTCATTTTGATCAACCGCAATAACTGTAGCTCCTCTTTCTAAAAACATTTTAGCAACAACACTACCTATACCTTGAGCTGCACCTGTTACTAAAACAGTTTTCCCATCAAATTCCCCTAAGTTCATTTCCTCTATCCTTTCATTTAAAAATCAATCTAATTAAATAAATAATGATAATGATTATCATTATTGATGTAAAAAATAATACACTTACTAAACTAATTGGTCAAGTGTACTTTTCATTAAAATATTATTCATTGATAATGTTTTTCATTTAATGTTCTTACACCGAAATGATAATCTTTCTCAATAAACTTGTCAACCTATTTTTATTTTTCAGATAAAAACTTTAGTGCTTTTCAATACAATTACATCTAAAAGTATTAATAAACACTTACATTAATACTTTAATTCTTACTCCTCTTTGTAAAAATTGAAGATGATAAACTGAAGGTCTCTTCAGTTACAAAGCCTTAACAAAAAGTCGAGCATTTATTTTCTCAATATTTGTCTGAAAATATATCTTGCAAACATCAATTCATATTTTCTTTATTATTTAAGATTTAATACATATTTCGAATACGATGCATCGATTTATTATATTCCAATATAATCCAAACGGATATTTCACTCACTTTTATATCAAAAAAAATAAAAAGTAATTTAACCTTGTTAAAATAACTCAAAAAAGCACCCTATTTAACAGGATGCTTTTTCGTAACTATAGTGTTATAGAAGATTTATATACTTATGCTACGCTGCGATACGCTTCTTCTTGTTCTTTTTTCTGTTTAGGTGCTCGAATTAAAATTGCGATAATGAATGACACGACACATAGTACGCCAATCACCATAAAGGTTGGTTTGAATCCACCTAGAAGTGCACCGATAAAGGAACCTGCAAGCGCTCCAAATCCAAATCCTTGATACACAATTCCGTAATTCTTACTATGGTTTTTCATACCGAAGAAATCACCAACAATAGCTGGGAAAATAGTAATATTTCCACCAAAACAAAACGCTACACTTGCTACACATACGAAGTAGATACCGTAATTCAAATCTACGAAACTTAGAACTAATACCGAACTCGCCATAACCACAAAAGTACCCGTAACGATTTTTAAACGACCAATTTTATCTGATAACGGTCCTAGAATAATACGACCTAATGTGTTAAATATTGCAACCATAGCCACCGCATTAGCTGCTGTCGCTGCACTAAGCCCTACAAGTTGAACACCAATGTCTTTTACCATACCAATTAAGTATAAGCCACTCATACATGATGTAAATAACATGATGAATAATAAGTATACTTGTTTTGTGCCTAACATTTCTTTCATTGTATATTCATGAGTGTTTGTTTCCTGAACTGCACCTTGATCAGCAGCTTGATGGATTAAACAAGCTCCAAGGACAATCATAGCTGTAACAATTAAACCCCAATATATAAACGCTTGCGATACACCAACGGAATCGATTAACTTTGCATTTATATATTTGAAAATTAAGCTACCTGTACCATATGCAGCTACAGATATACCAGAGATTAAACCTTTACGTTCAGGGAACCACTTAATTAAATTAGATAGTGAAGTAATATAAGCTGTACCATCTGCGTAACCTACAACAACTCCTGCTAGTATATAAAGCAATATTAACGAAGAAGCTTGTGAACTAAGTACTAATCCTAGTCCTAATGCTAGTCCAGCTATCATAATAAGTTTACGAAGTCCCCATTTTTCTTGCAATTTACTTGCAAATAAAGTTGAAAATGCTAAGGAAAGACTAGTAATTGAGAAAGTTATCGCAACCGCGTTAAGACTCCAACCGTATTTACTAACTAAAGGCTGATTGAATAAACTCCATGTATATATCGTTCCAAGTCCCATTTGAACTATTACTGTACCAAGGACAACAAGCCATGGATTAACCTTTGATTTTTTCATACCTTTCCGCCTCCTCTTTCTATTTCAATGCTTTTCGCTAAGTCTTGTTTTTTTATGTTCATTTTGGTCATCTCTTTTGATTTAACACCTTCATTGTATAAGATGTTTTCAGTTATGTAAGCACTTACAAGGCAGGGCGTCAAAAACATGGAATCAGTTACAGAAAACGAAGGATGAAATACAAAAAAATGTTTTTTAAATACGTAATAGTTGTTCATATTGTTTTGTATAAGTTAAATTTACATATGTTTTTGAATCCTTTTTTCAATAGTAAAACAATAAAACCGTCTCTTTAATAAACATTAAAGAGACGGTTTTATTAAATTAATTCATAAGCCTGACTTTCTTTATACATTTATAATTGTTTCTTCAAATGTAATAATTGGCTCTACAAATTCCATCATAATGAAAGCATTTTTAATACGTCTTGTTAAAACTTCTTTTAATTCTGCACACATAGACTACAAATATTTTTTTGATAAATAAAACTAAATATTCACTAATATACTTATACGTGGTTTAATATATATAATAAAAAATATTTCTGTCTTTAATGAGGAGGTACTATGAAAGCAAACGTAGGGGATACTATACTTTTTCAACGAAACAATTTAAAGATTACAGGATCTGTATTAAAACTTTATACTGAATCGGTCTTAGTTGAAATTACAAATGTAAGCGGTGGTACTTTTGAATTTGATCGAACAATTGTAAATCATAAAAACTATAAAGTTTTAAATGCAAATACATAAAACAACCCAAAATAGCCCCTGCTAAACAGCAGGGGCTATTTTATATAAAAATATTTCACTAGTTTATATACCCTAAAACATTAACAATCTTACTCGCTTTTAAATTGTTAATATGATAATAAATTTCTAAACCTCTTCTCTCTGCTCGTAACACTTTACCCTTCATTTTTGATAAATGTTGTGAAACAGTAGATTGCGGGATGTTCAGTAACTCTGTTAATTGTGTTACATTACAAGTTTTTCTTGTACTTAATTCATTTACAATTTGCAGTCGGATTGGATGCGCCATAATTTTTAAAATATCTACATCTTCTTCTGAAACTAAAGTTTTTTTCATTTCACTCGTATATGTTGTCATAAGACATTCCCCTTTTATATGAATTCCATTTTTATAAGATCTATTTCCAAAATTTTTAAAACCCTCGATTAAAACTTTCATATAGAAATAAAAGGATTTTAAATTTTTGAAAACAGAACTTACATTCACTTTATTTATTTGGTACATATACATAATACAATGTTAATATGTGCTCTATGTGAAGTTCGCATAAATTTGTAATGAAGATTTTTCAAATAATTCACATCTAACTACATATTTCCTCCTAACACTATCCAGTGATTTTAACATATTTTAGGCGTTTGTATATACTATCTACAAAATAAATGTTATTTAGGGGGAATTCAAATGCCTACAATGTTACAAGAAGAAGTTGAAGAAGCGCGCGAAACATATGTCAGTCG
This sequence comes from Bacillus paranthracis, assembly GCF_001883995.1. Classification (GTDB taxonomy): domain Bacteria; phylum Bacillota; class Bacilli; order Bacillales; family Bacillaceae_G; genus Bacillus_A; species Bacillus_A paranthracis. The sequence goes on from NZ_MACE01000049.1 coordinate 80,315, forward strand.
TATCATTTTGGTCGGTGGATCGGCTTTATTTTTAGTAGGCGGTGTTATCTCGGCAATTTCGGCTTTTAAAGCTTATAATCGTTTGGAAAATACGCCGTCTTCTACAGATAACTCATAGGTGAATTATCTAATTTTGAATAACAAATAAAGAGGCTGTCCCAAAAGATGCTTTTTAGCCAAAATCGTATAAAAAGTGAAAGGCAGAAATGTTGATTTTATAACATTTCTGCCTTTTCGATTTCATGTGATCTTACTTCGAAAGAGACTTATGAGACAGCCCCTTTATTTTATCAAAAGTTCTATACTAAAGAATCGCAAATAATATGAATTACAATTGAACTTACTTCACCACAAACCGTGTCTGACTACACCCATCCTTCTGCTTCGTTACTTCTAATACAGCTGGCATTGCGTTTTTCAGCTCTTGAACATGTGAAATGACACCGATAAATCGGCCTGATTTTTGTAAGTCAATTAATGCATCTACTGCTTTCGTTAATGACTCCTCATCTAATGAACCGAATCCTTCGTCGATAAACATCGTTTCGATTGAAATACCGCCTTCATACGCTTGAATGACGTCTGCCATGCCGAGCGCTAAGCAAAGTGAGGCATTGAATTTCTCGCCGCCAGATAATGTTTTTACATCGCGTGTTTGGCCAGTATATGCGTCGTATACATCTAACCCTAATCCACTTTGACGATTTCTCTTTTCAACTCGTTCACTTCGTTTTAAATAAAATTGTCCATTTGATAATTTACGTAATCGTTCGTTTGCAATTTGAACAATTTGTTCTAAATACTCAATTAAGATGTAACGTTCAAATGATATACGGCTTTCGTTATCACCTTTCATTACTTCATATAAGTCAACAAGTTCTTGGAAAGCTTTTTCTTCCTCATGAATTTGCTCATCAATACGTCTAATATTTTCATGTAAATCAGAAATATATGTTACCGCATTTTGCGCACGTTGACGTTTTTCTTTAATGATATCAAGGTTAATTTCTAGATCTTTTATATGTTCACCTAACGCTGTAATATCCATATACTCTTTATCTTTTAATTCACCCTGTAACTCTTCAATTTGTTTTGCAAGTACTTCAAGAGATGAATAATAGCTTTGAATTTCTTTTTGTAACATATCCATCTCGGCATCACTTAATTTCGCTTCTTTATACGTAATTTGATCTGTAAATCCACTCTGTTCAAGCTCTTTCATAAAGCGCGTGAAAGTCTCTTCTTTCTTCGATTTTGCACTTTCAAATTGATTAGAAGCACCTTCCTGTTCTGCTTGAATACGTATATTTTCATTTTGCCAATGTTGATACGCCTCCTGCACTTTCTTCCATTCGTCCTCCATTAATTTGAGCTCATGCATAGCTTGGTCAAACTGGACTTTCCAAGCTTGGACTGTTTGTAAGTTTTCAGGAATGTTTTTCTTATCATGTTCATATGACGTACGAAGCTGCATACAATCCATTTCTATACGGTGCTGTTCTGTTTCTACCTCATGTTTTTGTTTCTGAAGTGCATCTACTTTTTCTTCTATGCTTTTTATTTTCACAGCTGTTTGCTTACGCGTTTCTTCACTTGCTTTTAACGTATTCACTTCAGTTGCTAATTGTTTTCCTTTTTGAACAAGCGCACTATATGTTTCAGCTAATTCTTCTGAGCGATAACCTCGCTTCTTAACCTCTTCTATTACTTGTTCATATTGAAGATGATAGAAATTCCATTTCTCCTCTACTTGCACATGTAATTTTTCAGCAATGTTCTTCTTCTCTCTTAAATCATTTAACTCTTTTTCATTGATGGCATCACTTTGCTCTGAAGCTTTTTTCGGATGGTTCGTGCTGCCACATACTGGACAAGATTCACCATCATGTAGATGAAGAGCTAATATACCAGCTTGTTCACTTAACCAGCGACGTTCCATATTCTCATATGCACGAACTTTCTCTTGCATCTTAATAAATGCAGTTTCTTTTTCTTGCTCGAATTTTTGTTTTTCTTGCCATACGTCATATGCTTGCTTTAAAACTTTTGCATCTTCTCGCATATTCGTTAGTTCTTCTACTTTATCTACATATCGTTCAAGCGCTCGCTCTAATTGCTGTAATTCACCAGACATTAGCTGTTTTTGATTTGTATTCTCTTCTAATTGTCGATCTAAGTTTTGCATACTTTCTTTTAATTTTCCTAGTTGAATTTCTGCATTTTGTAAATTCAACTGTTTCTCAGCTAATGATGCAATAATCGGTTGTAACTCTTCTAATCTTTGAACAAGTTTTTTTGCATTTTCTCTCTCAGGTTCTTTATTCTTTACTGCTTCATATTTCTCCTGAGCAAGTTCAAAATTATTCATTATATTTTCTTTTTTAGCGATAATTTGTTTTAACAAACTTTCAGCTTTCTGCTCATTTTGCATTGCTTCTTCGTACCACTGTTCAAATGGTAATAAGCGCTTCGTTTGTTCCGCAAGCTTAAAAGATATTTCTTTCATTTCAATTACTGAACGTTTTTCTTGTAAAGTATTATATTTCTCATTCTTTTGTTGTAAATCTATAAATTTCTCATTTACAGACTTCGCTGCATGAAAACGTGTTTCAGCATCCTTTAATTGCTTCGTTTGAATATCTTGTTCTACTTGTAATTGCTCCACCTCTGCCTTATACGCAGCTGTCTCTTGTTCTAATGCCTCTACTACTTGATGCGTATTTACATGGTCTTGTTCCACTAATGTCTCTAATAATGCTCCATCACGAATTGGTAATTTAAAAACATTACGGAAATATAACTCTCGCTCTTTCTGTTTTTCTTGTAAGACGTCTTTCCATTGTTTTCGTTTTTGGTCAAGTAACTCACGCATTAACTTATAACGATCTGTTTTAAAAATACGACGCAAAATCTCTTCTTTGTTTTCTGTCTCAGATGTTAATAGTTTTCGGAATTCCCCTTGCGGTAACATAACAATTTGGCTAAATTGATGTTTACTTAAACCAATTAAATCTTCTACTTTTTTATTTACATCCGTTACATGGAAACGATCAACAGCCGGAATCTTCTCTTCATCAATTACTTCATATAATTCTACTGCATGTCCCGTAATCGTCTTGTTCCCTTGTTTTTTATGTCCCAGTTGTCGTTTTATTTCATAACGTTTCCCTTTTAACTGAAAGGTTAATTCTACGCTTGTATACACATTATCATCAGCAAATTGACTGCGGAGCATGCTCGTATCACTTCGTTCTTCTCCGCTTGCCTCACCATATAAAACATAACAAATCGCATCAAAAATCGTTGTCTTTCCGGCGCCCGTGTTTCCAGAAATGGCGAAAATACGATGCTCTCCCAAATCGTCAAAATCAATTACTTCTTTCTGTTTATATGGGCCAAATGCCGTCATAATAAGCTGAATCGGTCTCATCCTCGTTCACCTTCCCGTTCTTGCACTGTTTGTAATACTTCTACAAATAGACGTTCTTTCTCTTCTGATAAATCTAAGCCTTTCATTTCTTTATAAAAAGCCTTTAATAATGATAAATCATCCATTTTATGTCTTGAAACAGTTACTTCATTTGACTCAGTGAACTCTCGTCTTTGAATGGCTCTTTCAACATGCATTGCATTTGGATAAACAGAGCGTATTTTTTCCATTGGCTGCAAGACAGGATTTTCATCTAATAATTTTACAAACACGTAATCTTCACTTACTGGATGTTGTAACAATTCATCTATTTTCGCTTCTACTGTTCGCATTTTACGGCGTGGTGTAAGTAACCTTTTTTCAATTGTTACTTCACCTTGCTCGTCCAATTCCACAATATAATATCCTTTTTTATGTTTTTCTTCAGAAATAGAATATGCAAGTGGAGAACCTGAATATCGAATTGTCTCATTACGTACAAAATGCGCTTGATGTAAATGTCCAAGCGCTGTGTAATGAAACTTATCAAAATAATGACTATTCACGTATTCAGCACCACCAATTGAAAGCGGTCGTTCAGCATCACTTGTATTCTCTTCCGCTTCGCCCGCAGAAGTTACAAATGCATGACCAACAAATACATGTCTAGCTTCTTTATCCATCGTTTCAGAAAGCTCATTCATAAAAATACGCATCGCATCATCATGAGAACGTACGTCTTCGTTTTTCAATACATGTCTCACTATGCTTGGATCCGCATAAGGAATGAGATGGAAGTGAACCTCCCCATATTCATCATTTAATATAATTGGCTCATATGGAAATTGAAATTGCCCCACAATAAATAATCCTTGTTTCTTCATTAAACTACTTCCAAAATGAATACGATCTGGACTATCATGGTTTCCTGCGACTGCAATAACTGGTGTTTGTAAATCAATCACTATTTTTTGCAGCACATCATTTAATAAGTCTACTGCTTCCGTAGGTGGAATTGCTCGGTCATATAAATCCCCTGCAATAATTACGGCATCTGGTTTTTCTTCTTCAACAGCTTGTACAAACTGATCTAATACAATCTTTTGATCTTCAGTCATATACACGCCATGAACAAGCTTTCCTAAATGCCAATCGGCTGTATGAAATAACTTCATGGTTTCCTGCTCCTTTTAATTTACTGAATTTAGTGATACAAGTTGATAGTTTATTGTAGTTTTTCCGTTCTCCCATTCTAACTTTTGTATCATTGCACTACCGATTCTTTCTTCATTTGATTTATATAAAGGTAATATTTCTTGAACTGTAAATAAGTGATAACCATCCAATTTTAATTGAAATATGTTTTCTTCTATATGTAATCTTACTTCTTTTTCATTTGAAATAATTTTTGTGTGCATCTCAAATTTCATGATAGATACAACCCCTTTTTCTAATCTCTACACTATTAATAGTATATTGGCTATGCAAGATTGACAAGTAAATACACGGTAAAGTACATACTTTTCTATTGCGATATGTTTTTTTAATTTCACATATAATACGGTATGTGAAATTTTATTCTTTCCAAAAATAAAAATGTCTCATATGACATCTTTATTTTTGGATAAATTCTTTCATTACATAATATAAAACTGTAATGAAAACAATCGCTACAAAAAATGAAAATACTGCAACAATGTACCCATCTTTATTTAATAAAATGCAAAAAGAAATAGATATGATAAAAATCGGAAATACAAGTCGTACTTTATCCTTCACTTCCTCTGTCGTATCTGTATGATGAAAATATTGCGTTATCCCTATCATTAAAGAAGACAAAATAATCACCGACAATAGTAAAGGTACTGGCATTCCGATTTCTCCTTTCTCTATTTCTAATGAAAAGCAATTTTTCTTTCATTATAATCACTTCAAATACTCTTTTCGAAGTGATTATGTACAATTTACACATATATAATAGCGTGTTTATCATGGTAACTTCAAATAATTACAATTACAGTAATGTTGTAATATTCATTTTCAACCTCCAAAATCCTGCAAATATAACTCGTCAAAATATGCAGTGGATAAATTAACATATACCGCCAACTTTAGACAAAATTTATAAAGGACATTTCAGTACGTATAAAGAATTAAGAATAAGAAGATATGTAAGGGAGGATGAATTATGACTGAACACGTTTTATTTTCTGTTAGCGAAAACGGCGTTGCATCAATTACTTTAAACCGCCCAAAAGCACTTAATTCTTTATCTTATGACATGTTGCAACCAATTGGGCAAAAACTGAAAGAGTGGGAACATGATGAGCGAATTGCGCTTATCGTATTAAAAGGAGCTGGCACAAAAGGTTTTTGTGCAGGTGGCGACATTAAAACTCTTTATGAAGCACGTTCAAATGAAGCTGCATTGCAGCATGCGGAACGTTTCTTTGAAGAAGAGTATGAAATTGATACATATATTTATCAATATAAAAAACCGATTATCGCTTGTTTAGATGGAATTGTAATGGGTGGTGGTGTCGGTCTTACAAATGGTGCGAAATACAGAATTGTAACTGAGCGTACGAAATGGGCAATGCCAGAGATGAATATTGGCTTCTTCCCAGACGTCGGTGCTGCTTATTTCTTAAATAAAGCTCCAGGGTATGCCGGCCGCTATGTCGCTTTAACAGCATCTATTTTAAAAGCTTCTGACGTATTATTTATAAACGCTGCTGATTATTTTATTGCATCTGATTCATTACCAAATTTCCTTACTGAACTGGAAAGTGTAAATTGGTCTAAAGAAGATGATGTACATACTCATTTAAAAGAAGTCATTCGTACATTCGCAACTGCTCCAACATTAGAAAGCGAGCTTGCTCCTTCATTAGAAGAAATTAATTCACATTTTGCATTCGATACAATTGAAGAAATTATTCATTCATTAGGGAAAGATCAAAGTTCCTTTGCTTTAAAAGCGAAAGAAACGTTATTATCAAAATCTCCTATTTCACTAAAAGTAACATTAAAACAGTTTATTGATGGACAAAATAAGTCCGTTGAAGAATGTTTCGCTACTGACCTTGTACTTGCTAAAAACTTCATGAGACATGAAGATTTCTTTGAAGGAGTACGATCTGTTGTCGTTGATAAAGACCAAAATCCAAATTATAAATATAAGCAGTTAAGTGATGTTTCAGAAGAAGATGTAAACCGGTTCTTTAACTTACTTAATGCGTAAAGTGAGAATTTAATAAGTAGGGTTTATCTCCCTCTTATTATTAGTAGAAGCAATCGCCCTTTCATACGGGATTAAATTGGGGCTATATAGTCGTATAATTACACGCCTATATAGCCTTTTTCCTATTTAATAAATTTTAATAAAATTTAATTTTATTAAACCGAATTATGTGCTACACTATTTTTAATTAAATATTCTAAAAATAAAAGAAGGAGGAGCGACTATGATTGAAAATTATTTTCTTTTCATCATTATGTCTATTTGTCTTATTATTTTACCTGGTCCTGATACTGCAATGGCTACGAAAAACACATTAGTTGCTGGTAAGGTAGGCGGGGTGAAAACAGTGTTCGGTACATGTGTTGCACTATTGATTCATACTTTAGCAGCAGTAATCGGACTTTCCGCACTTATTGTAAAGTCAGCTCTTTTATTTTCTATTTTCAAGTACGTTGGAGCTCTATATTTAATTTATATTGGTATTAAAGCCCTTTTAGCAGTAAGAAATAAAGAAGGCGTCAATACGAACGATATATCTTTGAATAACGCAAACGAGAATACTTCTTGCTTTCGCCAAGGGTTTCTTACAAATTTATTAAACCCTAAAATCGCAGTCTTCTTTTTAACATTTTTACCGCAATTTTTAAATCCAAATCATAATACGTTTATCCAACTTCTTATAATGGGCCTTACTTACCTAGTTTTAACAGTTATTTGGTTCGCTTTTTATATATTTTTAATTGATAAAATTAGTGCTTTTATGAAAAAACCGAAGACACAACGTTATATTCAAGGGTTAACGGGAATTGTCTTAATTGGTTTTGGTATTAAACTCGCTTTTGAAAAAAGCAATTAACAAGAAGAAAACCACCACTATGAATAGTGGTGGTTTTCTTTTAACAACTGATTTGGCTGTCTACTTTATATTAAAACCAGCGCTCAGTTACAACTTTTTTACGTGTATAGAATTGAACGCCATCTGTACCATTTGTACCTAAATCACCAAAGAATGAAGCTTTATTTCCTGCGAATGCGAAGAATGCCATTGGTGCTGGAACGTTTACGTTTACACCGATCATGCCCGCATCGATGTTATCACGGAACGTTTGTGCATGTTTACCGCTTGATGTATAAATAACCGCACCATTTGCAAATTTAGATTGATTTGTTAGTTTAATACCTTCTTCTAAATCTTTAACACGTACAATGCTTAATACTGGAGCAAAAATCTCATCTTGCCAAATTTTCATTTCTTGATTTACACCGTCAAAGATTGTCGCACCTACAAAGTAACCTTCTCCAACTTCTTCCTTAATTTTACGGCCATCTACTAATAAAGTAGCTCCATCTGCTACACCGCTGTTAATATAGCCCAATACGCGTTCTTTATGAGACTCACGAATTAATGGTCCAACATAATTATCTTCGTGGAAACCGTCACCTACTTTTAACTTCTTCGTCTCTGCTACTAGTACGTCGATGAACTCATCTGCAATTTCATCAACTACTGCTACTACTGAACATGCCATGCAGCGCTCTCCACTACTTGCAAATGCAGATCCAATTACACCTTGTACCGTTTTCTCAAGATTGCAATCTGGCATAACAATCGCATGGTTTTTCGCACCAGCTAACGCTTGTACACGTTTCCCATGTTTCGTACCTGTTTCATATACGTAACGAGCTACCGGCTCAGATCCAACGAACGAAACAGCTTGAATATCTTTATTTTCTAAAATGCTATTTACAACATCTTTTCCGCCTTGCACTAAATTTAATACGCCTTTCGGGAAGCCAGCTTCATAGAATAACTCTACAAGTCGCTCTGCTAAAAGTGGCGTTCTTTCAGATGTTTTTAATACGAATGTATTACCACAAGCAATTGCAAGCGGGAACATCCATAATGGAATCATCATCGGGAAGTTAAACGGCGTAATTCCAGCAACAACTCCAATTGGGTAGCGCCAAATTGATCCATCAATGCCGCTTGCAATATTCGGAAGTGCTTGTCCCATCATTAAATTTGGAGTAGATGTTGCAAGTTCTACTGCTTCAATACCACGTTGTACTTCACCAGTTGCATCCGTTAATGTTTTACCATTTTCTAGCGTAATGATTTTTGCAAGTTCTTCTTTGTTTTCTTGTAAAAGCTGTAAATATTTATACAATTGTCTTGAACGATTCGGAACTGGTACTTTAGACCATGTTTCGTATGCTGCTTTTGCCGCTTCAACAGCTTTTTCAACATCTTCTTTCGGAGATAGCGGAACGTAAGCGATAATTTTTCCAGTCGCCGGATTTGGAACTGCTTCTACTTCTGTACCAGTAGATTCTACCCACTCACCATTAATATGATTTTTTACTCGTTTAATTTCAGTTGTAATCATTATATTCTCTCCTTTTTTATGATGTTTATAAGTCTATTATTTTTGATTAGAAATTAATTGTTCACTAACTTTCTTATATAAAGCAGCCATATCGTTTTCACCATACCCAGCTTCACTTGCTTCTTCATATACGTTTAATAGCATTTCGCTTACTGGTAAGTGAAGCTCACTTTCTTTCGCTAAATCTACTGCAAACCCTAAATCTTTCTTTAATAAATTTACAGTAAAACCTGGCTCGTAGTTTTCTGATGCAATAAAACTTTTATAATTGCGCTCATAAATTCTACTTTGACCATAGCTTACATTTAAAATATCAAACATTTTATCTAAATCCATATTGTTCTTTTTCGCTAATGTTAAAGCTTCACTCACACCAGCTGTATAAAAACCAATTAATAGGTTATTAATTAATTTAACTGTTGTCCCACTATCAATTTGCTCACTAACATGGAAAATGTTCGCACCTAATACACCCATGATAGATTCCGTCTTTTCATATACCTTTTTTGATCCACCAACCATAAATGTTAATGTACGGTTTTCAGCTCCAATTACCCCACCACTAACAGGTGCTGCTAAAAAGTCTACTTTCTTTTCCTTTGCAGCTTCCTCTAACTGTTTGTTTAACTGTGGAGATACAGTACTTGTATCAATTAAAACTACATTCGAGTGACTATTTTCAAATAATCCTTCTTCGCCAAAATATACCGCTTCAACAGCGCGAGGTGAAGGTAAACTTGTAAAAATTACATCGCATGTTTCTGCTAGTTTTGAAATTGATAAGCCGATAATTCCGCCTTCTTTTTCAAAAGAAGCTTCAGCATTTTTATTTAAATCCACACCATATACTGTGTAACTTGATTTAACTAAATTTTTAGACATCGGAAGACCCATGTTACCTAAACCGATAAAACCAATCTTTTTCATATCGCTTTCCTCCTATTTACACAATATACTTTCCGCGATTTATAATAGCTTTCGCAATTTCTCTCTTTTTTGTAAATACGTTCGTGTATAAAGGCACTAATAATTGACGAATTTCAGTTAAAATCACGTGTCTATCTTGTTCTTCTGTAATAGCCGCGGAAAGTATAGAAATCGCTGATTCTTCTACTTTGCGATAGCCTTCTTCACAAATAACGTCAGTTATCATTTGTTTCGTACGCTCTTTTTCTGCACCATTTTTACTAATTGCTTTACTCGTACGTAAAAATGCTGATTCCATGACGTACACGTCCGTTAACATATTTGATAATACACGTGAATATTCTTGCTCTTGATCAATTTTTAAACCTGGAGTTTTAGAGAGCGTTTTCAAAGATTGTTTCAACAATTTTTTCGCTAATAAAATGTAACGATGGTTTCTTTCGACATTTTCTACATCAATCTCTATTTCAGTATCTTCAATTTGTTCCATTTGCTTCATTAACATTTTGGCAACTGTTAATCTATTAATTTCGTTCGTCCCTTCAAAAATACGACTAATTCTAGCATCACGGTATAATCGTTCTACTTCATACTCTTGCATATAACCGTAACCACCATGAATTTGTACAGCTTCATCTACGATATGACCAAGTGTTTCAGAAGCATTTACTTTATTCAGTGCACATTCAATTGCAAATTGAGACATTTTCTTCATAAGATCTTCATCGCTCTCATGAATTGCTTCATCAATTACACCTGCTGTACGATACGCTGCACTTTCTGCTCCATATGTAGCAATGATCATATTTGCAATTTTCTCTTGAATCATCGTAAAGTCTACTAATTCCGTTTGAAACTGTTTACGTTCTTTTCCGTATTGAACGGACAATCCAATTGCTTGCTTTGCTGTTCCAATATTTCCAAAGGCAAGTTTTAATCTAGCAAAGTTAAGAATATTAAGAGCTACGTGATGCCCTTTCCCAACTTCCCCTAAAACATTTTCAGCAGGTATGACAACATCTTCTAAAATAAGGGTAGCCGTTGAAGAACCTTTAATCCCCATTTTCTTTTCTTCTAGCCCAATAGATACCCCTTCACATGTTCTTTCGACAATAAACGCTGTCATTCCTTTATTTGTCTTCGCAAAAACAACGTATACATCTGCCATATGAGCATTTGTAATCCATTGCTTCTCACCATTTAACTTCCAAGCAGTACCATCTTCATTTAATACTGCACTCGTTTTTGCACTTAAAGCATCAGAACCAGCATTTGGTTCAGTTAAAGCATAAGCCCCAATCCATTCTCCTGATGCAATTTTCGGCAAATATTTTTCTTTTTGTTCTTTCGTTCCGTAATATATGTAAGGCAATGTACCTACACCTGCGTGTATATTAAATGAAACGCTAAATGCACCAGCGTATCCCATTTTTTCTGCTACAAGCCCTGAAACTGCCTTTCCTAATTCAAATCCGCCATATTCATCTGGAACCTCGATACTTAATAATCCAAGTTCTCCAGCTTTCTCAAACAATTGACGAGAAACTTTATAGTTATGTTGTTCAATATTCTCCATTTGTGGAACAATTTCTTGTTTAACGAATTGTTCAGTCGTTTTTGCGATTAAATCTTCGTCTCCTGAAAAATCTTCTGGCGTAAAGAAAGCATGATTCACATCTTTATTAAGTGAAAAAAATTCATCCCACGGTAACTTCGTTTTCTCCATCTGAATCCCCCTATCATTTCGGCCTTACTTGCTACTACATATGCTCGTCTACGATGAGTGGAATATCTTATTTTTGAAAACAGAAGGCGATGAATTTTCACATCAAGCAGTTTGTCTTGCTAAAGATGTATTCTCATCGCCTTAGTTGTTTTATCTATTGATCCTCTGATAATACTGTTTTTGCAATTCCAGTATCTAGTTCTTCAAAGTCATGATATGAAATTGTTTCATATAACTCACTTCTCGTTTGCATATTAGAAAGTGCATCTTTTTGAGAACCAGTTTCCTTAATTAAAGTAAACACATTCTCATACGCTTTCGCTGCTACGCGAAGTGAAGTTACAGGATAAATAACCATTTGGAAGCCCATATTCGCAAATTCCTCTGCACTATAATACGGTGTTTTTCCGAATTCAGTCATATTCGCTAATAAAGGTGCATTTACCTTGCTATTAAATAGACGGAATTCCTCTTCTGATTGTAGCGCTTCTGGGAAAATTGCGTCTGCACCTGCTTTTACATATGCATTCGCTCTTTCAATTGCTTCATCTAATCCTTCTACACCACGAGCATCTGTGCGCGCTACAATATATAAGCTCGGTGCAACTTCTTTAATCGCTTTAATTTTTTGAACTAATTCTTCTGTCGTAACGAGTTTCTTACCATTTAAATGGCCACATTTCTTTGGTAATTGCTGATCTTCAATTTGGACAGCTGCTACTTTCGCTTCCACCATTTCTACAGCAGTTCTCGCTACATTTAATACACCACCAAACCCTGTATCAATGTCAACAAGAACAGGTAAATTTGTAGCTCTTACTAAATCTCTTGCTCTCTCTGCTACTTCAGTAGACGTTACGATTCCTAAATCCGGTAGCCCTTTACTTGCAGTATAAGCAGCTCCCGATAAATAAAGAGCTGAAAAACCTGTATTTTTCGCAACAAGAGCTGCCATTGCATCATGAGCACCTGGAATCTGTAAAATTTCATTTGCTTCTACTAAAGCTCGGAAGCGATTCGCAAGCTCTTCTTGTGTTGACTGTTTATCCACAACCCAAGCCATTCTAGATTCCCCCTATTATTAAATTAAGAATAGATCTACAAATTCATTTACATTCATATTTTCTAGTTTCTCTTCATTTAAACAAGCTTCATGAATTTGTTCTTGTTGCTTACTAGAATAATGACCTGCCATATTTGCAGTGAATTTTTGAACAACTTTTGGAATTGCTTCGTCTCTACGGAAACGGTGACCAAGTGGATATTCACATTCCACATTTTCTGTTACAGTTCCATCTTTGAAATGAACTTGAACAGCGTTGGCGATTGAGCGCTTGTTCGGGTCAAGGTAATCTAAACTGTACTGTTTATTTTCAACAACAACCATCTTATTACGTAATTCATCTACACGTGGATCATTTGCTACTGCATCCTCATAATCATCCGCAACGATATCCCCTTTTAATAAACCAATTGCCGTAATGTATTGTAAGCAATGATCACGATCCGCTGGGTTATTTAATGGACCTTCTTTATCAATAATACGAATTGCTGATTCGTGCGTTGTAATTGTAATACGGTCAATCTCATCTAATTTCCCTTTAATTTCTGGATGTAATTTCACAGCACATTCTGCAGCTGTTTGTGCATGGAATTCTGCTGGATATGAAACTTTAAATAATACATTTTCCATTACATAAGAATCTAATGGTCTTGCTAATTTTAATTCTTGTTTATTGAATAATACATCTTGGAATCCCCATCCTGGTGCAGATAATGCTGTAGGGTAACCCATTTCACCTTTTAGAGCAGTCATTGCAAGATGAACACCGCGGCTCGTTGCATCACCTGCTGCCCATGATTTACGTGATCCCGTATTTGGAGCATGACGATATGTACGAAGACTAGAATTATCAATCCATGCATGTGATAATGCATTAAAGATTTCTTCACGTGTTCCGCCAAGCATTTTCGCAACTACAGCAGTTGTTGCTACTTTTACATATAATACGTGGTCAAGGCCAACGCGGTTTAAGCTGTTTTCTAAAGCAAGTACACCTTGAATTTCATGTGCTTTAATCATCATTTCTAATACTTCACGTACTTTTAACGGTTCTTTTCCTTCTGAAATACGAACACGGCTAATATAATCTGCCACAGCTAAAATTCCGCCTAAGTTATCAGATGGATGTCCCCACTCTGCTGCAAGCCAAGTATCGTTATAGTCTAACCAACGGATCATACAGCCGATATTAAATGCACCTTTCACTGGATCAAGTACATATGACGTACCTGGTACACGTGTACCATTTGGCACGATTGTTCCTGGTACAACTGGTCCTAATAATTTCGTACATTCTGGATATTGTAATGCTAAAATTCCGCATCCAAGTGTATCAAGTAATACGTAACGAGCAGTACTGAATGCTTCTGCACTTGTTACCTCTTTATTTAATACATAATCCGTAATCTCTTCTAATAATGCATCTTTTTGTTTAATTTCATTTGTTTTAATCATGCTATCCTTCCCTTTCTGTCGAAAATTCGTTATTATTAATGATGGGTGTCGGTCAAACACCCATCTGGCGGGCGGTGCTAACAACTCCCCAGTTGTTCTTATTTACTAAGCACATGTCGCTCGCCAATATAATTTACACGTGGACGGAACAAACGATTGTTCGCATGTTGCTCAATAACGTGCGCACATAGTCCTACTGTTCTAGAGCTAAAGAAGATTGGCGTGTATAGTTGAATTGGAATACCAAGCATCCAATATACTGGAGCTGCATAATAATCAAGGTTTGGATAAATTCCTTTTTCCTTCTCCATAATCTTCTCTCCAGCTTCACACATTTCATATAGTGTATAATCACTTTTTACATCACATAACTGTTTTAAAGCTTCCTTCATCATCAGTGCTCTTGGGTCCATCTTCTTCATATATACACGGTGTCCAAAGCCCATAATTTTTTCTTTGTTATATAGTTTCTTCTGTAATAACTCTTCAAACTTTTCAACATTACCAGCTTCTAAAAGCATGTACATAACCGCTTCGTTCGCACCGCCATGTAAGCTACCTTTTAAAGATGCAACCGCACCTGTTAAAGCACCATATAAGTCGGATTGCGTAGATGCAATAACGCGCGCTGTAAATGTAGAGTTTGGCATTTCATGTTCACTATATAAAACAAGGGAACGATCAAAGATCTTCTCCTCAAGTTCAGTTGGTTTTTTACCTGTTAACATATAGAAGAAATTCGCGCTATATGATAATTCCTTAAGTGGCTCAATTGGCTCTTCATTATTTAAAATATGATAGCTATTCGCTACTATGTTTGGTACTTTACTCAATAATTTGTATCCGCGGCTTTTGTTTACTTCTAACGAGCGGTTTTCAATATCATTATCGTAACCAGCTAATGCGGACACACCTGTACGCAATCCATCCATAGGGTGCGTTTCTTTCGGTAATGCCTTCAGTACGTTGAATACACCTTCTGGTACCGCGTATTCTTCTTTTAATTTCTTTTCAAGTGTTGCTTTTTCATCTGCATTCGGTAGATGTTCTTCCAATAAAAGGTGCACAATGTCTAAGTACTCTTTTGTTTTTGAGAGTTCGATTAAATCATACCCTTGAATTACAATTTCACCTTTCACTGTGTCAAGAAACGAAATCTTCGTCTCCGCTGCCACTACACCATCTAATCCCGGGGAAAATTTTTCTTCAGCTTTCATCATTATTTCCTCCAATCCTAATAGATCTTCGTGCACATAACTGTAAGCCTTTACAATATTGCGAAACTACATTTCTATTTCAATGTATCAGAGTTTTTAGAAGATTTCAATTTATTTTATAATGATAAGTTTCCTACACTTTTACCGATGTAACAATACAATTTTTTAAAAATAATTTTCATATTTTATAAAGAAAGGACAGACTTCTCCTTATTTATCTTTAAAACAAAATATAAAGTTAATTCATATAATCCAGTTAAATATATACCTACTTTACAATTTCTTTTACTAAATAAAAAAACGAGCTGTATTCATATACAGCCCGTTTTTTGCATTATATTTATTTCACTATTCTCTAAATATAATTTCCATATAAAATTTATTTATTTTTAATAAAGTTATTATTTTACGTAATTAAATTGAATTTCTTCTATTTCCTCATGATAACTTACAACTAAATCATAATTTTGAAAGTACCAAAGATCATCAACATCTACAAAAAATAAAATGCCTTCTTTCTCAACTGACACGATTTTCCCATCTGGTTTCTCTGCAACAATCCCTAAAGAATAACCAGGCTGAATTGAACTATTCCCTCCGTACCTTACAGTAAAACGTACAGATTCACCGTGCTTTATACGTAATTCTTCCTCGAACCATTGTAGAGCTTTACGATCAATTGAAATTCTCATCTTTATTCCCCCCCAGTTTATGCAAACTCTTTTTTCCTAATCGTTGTTTTACAAAGAAGACGAAAATAATTAAGGCTATTAATGCTGAAATTGCACTCCCTGAAAATAAAATACGATAACCAAACATTTGTGAAACAACTCCAAGTAAAATAGCACCTAACCCGATTCCTAAATCAAACGCTGTAAAAAATGAAGCGTTCGCAACTCCTCTTTTACTCGGATCGACAATTGTAAGCATTGCCGCTTGCAATGCTGGCTGTGCTGAACCGAATCCAACACCATATAATGTAGCTGCGATAACTACACCTATTAAATCATTTGAAATCGTTAATACAACTATTGCAATAATAGTAATGCATAGTGCCGGAAGTATGATAAATACTTCTCCATACTTATCTAATAGTTTTCCTGAAATTGGCCTTACAATCGTTAAAGCAATTGCATATACAAGAAAGAATGTCCCAGGATTCACATCAATTGACGATGCAAATAGCGGTAAAAACGTCGTAATCCCTCCATATGCAAATGATAAAAAGAATACAACTATCGTAATGGATAGAACAGATTTTTCAAACAGTTGCATTTTCCCTTTTTCTTTTTGTGGTGTGAATGGCATTTTCGCCATTAACGATAATAGGACTGCCATAAAGGATAAAAGAGTTGCTAACAAGAATAGGCCGTGAAATGAATAATTTTGTACAACCGATAATCCAATCATTGGACCGATTGCCATTGCAATCGTCATAGCCATTCCATACCACCCCATACCTTCACCACGTCGAGAATCTGGAATAATATCAGTTATCGCTGTTCCAACAGCTGTTGTAGAAACAGCCCATGTTACTCCGTGAATAACACGTAAAACAGCCAAAAGGACAATAGTCGTCGCTAAATGATAAGAGTACATCGTTAACCCAAAAAAGATGAGTCCGAAAATAATGAAGGATCTTCTACCATATTGATCCAACATCCCTCCAATAATCGGTCGTATTACAACTGCCGCTATTGTAAACATTCCCATCATGAGTCCAACTTGTGATTCATTGCCACCTATCTCTTTAATAAAGAGCGGGAGTGTTGGAACAAGTAAATAAAATGCTGTAAATAAAAATAACATTGCGAAAGTCATTTGAATAAATGATTTCGTCCATAATCGTTCCATTAAAATTCCTCCATAAACACGTATGTTATTGCAATTAACACCTCCATTTTACATTTTCTTCGTGCCTTTGCCTTCCGTAAATAGACGTATCTTTTTATAATAAATGGTCCATCATCATTTTAAATTGGTCTTACAACTTTATACGTATGTTTTAGCCTAAAGTCCTATCTAACTGTACCTTTATATGTGTGAAAAGAATATACTACTTTATTATTGCAACTTAGGAGTGAATATTTTTATGTGGGTATCATCAAGAGTAACTGCCGTAGTTCCTTCGACTCCTGGGATACACGTTCCCGCCGTTCATACAGCTAGTTCCGATGTCGGTATTGAACTTCCCGCAACTTGGCAACACTATCAAATTCCCGGTCAAATTACCCCCTCATTTTGGCATCATGGCGCACATCCAAGTAGTACCACCTTTCAAAACCACAGTTATCCTCCGTTACCTCAATCTCAAGTTTTTTATCATTTTCCTTCAATTTATTTTCAAAATTTCTATGGTACTTTTAATATTTAAAATACATTGTCTCATAGCTACTGCATTTAAAAGAAAAAAGCACTTAAGATTGTAATGTCTACAAATCTTAAGTGCTTTTTAATAATTTTCATAAAATTTTCTTATTGTCCATTATTAGCAGGGGCCTCTCCTGCATTACCGCCAGTTTCTGGTTGTGTGGTCGCTGGTGGAGTTGTATTTCCTTGGCCTCCTCCATTATTTGCTGGAGGGGTTGTATTTCCTTGACCTCCTCCGTTATTTGCTGGAGGGGTTGTATTTCCTTGACCTCCTCCGTTATTTGCTGGAGGGGTTGTATTTCCTTGGCCTCCCCCGTTATTTGCTGGAGGGGTCGTTCCTTGACCATTCCCATTATTTTGTTCATTTTGTTTCTTTTCTTCTTCTTGTTTCTTTTGCTCTTCTAGTTTCTTTTGTTCTTCCTGCTTCTTCAGTTCCTCTTGTTTCTTTTCTTCTTCTTGTTTTTTAAGTTCTTCTTGTTTTTTTAATTCTTCTTGCTTTTTCTCTTCTTCAGTTTTTTGCTGTTGATCTTGTTTTGGTTTTTCCGTTGTATCCGGTACGCTCGTATTTGGAGAAGAATCACGTTTTTCACCTTTTATACGTAACTCACTGCCTTCTTGAATTACACTACTTGGCATTTTAAAGCGTGATTTATCCGTAGCCATTTCACTCATCATTTCTTTAAAGATCAGTTGTGCAATTTTCGTATTTTTACTACTAATATACTCGTCTTTACCATCTTTCATATATCCAGTCCATACTGCCATCGTATACTGCGGTGTATAACCTGCAAACCAACTATCACGAGTTGCACTTTCTGGAATGTTAAATTTCGCTAATTGTTTTGAATCATAGTTTGTTGTACCCGTTTTACCAGCAACATCTAAAGAACTAATATTTGCCGCTGTACCAGTACCTGATATCACTACTGAGCGCAGCATATCAGTAATCATATATGCTGTAGAGTCAGCTATAACTTGTTTTGGTTTTTGTCCAAAACTTTGTGACTTTCCGTCTGGATAAACTACTTTCGTAACAAAATGCGGTTTTGCATACTTACCACCATTACCAAATGTCGCATAAGCACCCGCTATTTCAGTTGGTGATACTTCGTTTGTACCAATAGCTGTAGATTCTGTTGGCGCTTTTTTAAATGTAATACCTAATTTCTCAGAGAATTCCTTTGATTTATTAAGTCCTACTTCTTTTGCAGTTTTAACTGCTGGAACGTTACGTGACATTTTTAACGCCTCACGCATAGTAATTGGACCTAAATGACTTCTGTCTGCATTTCGAAGTTCTTGTCCAGTTGAATATTTAAATGGAGAATCATCAATTTGATGATACGTAGCCCATTTTAAGTATTCAATTGCAGGACCGTAATCAAAGATTGGCTTCATCGTCGAACCAGCTGCACGATCTAATTCAATGGCCATATTATGCCCTTTAAATACGGCTTTATTTTCACCGCGCCCACTACCTATAGCACGAACTTCTCCTGTTTTCGTATCCATAAATGTGAAAGCACCTTGGAATTTATCATTTGGATAATTAATAATATTTGTATTTAAAATATTGTCAGCTAATTTCTGTGCTTTTGGATCCAAAGTTGTATGAATTTCTAAACCATCAGAGCCAATATTAGCATCGGGCAATTCTTTTTCTACTTCTTTCACAACTGCATCCATAAATGCAGGGTATGGCATTGCTTGAAGTTGAGTTGCAGGCTTGAGTCCCTTTTCTACGTCAACTTTTGATGCTTCTTCCATTTCCTGTTTTGTTATATATCCATGTCGATTCATTAATTTTAGTACAACATTTCTTCTTTCTGTTGCCCTTTGAACATTTTCTTTTTTCGTTGGATCATAGTTATTCGGTGCTTTCGGTAAACCTGCAAGCATCGCAACTTCTGGTAATGTTAACTCCTTCAATTCTTTACCATAATAGTTTTGTGCTGCTGTTGCGATACCATATGAACGATTACCTAAGTTAATTTTATTTAAATACATTTCTAAAATTTCATGTTTTGAATATTGTTGTTCTAGTTTATACGCTAAATATATTTCCTGAACTTTACGTTTTGATGTTTTTTCCATCGATAAGAAGTAATTTTTAATAACCTGTTGCGTTATTGTACTTCCACCTTGTGAACCGTAATCTCCTTTAAGACTCACCAAAACAGCACGGGCAGTACCTTTAAAGTCTACTCCGCTATGCTCGTAAAAACGTGCATCCTCTGTTGCTAAAAATGCATTTTCTACTAATTTAGGAATTTGATCATACGTAACATTCGTCCGCTTTTCTTTCCCGTATTCATATACCAAATCGCCATTTTTATCATAAATTTTTGAGGATAACGGATTAACAAGTTTTGCTTTCTCAAGTTTTGGTGCATCCTTAATCATTACAAAAAAGGTAGCAACTCCCCCCACTAAACCAACAATACCAAGTAATAAACAAGTAATTAAAAACTTGCGAAAGAACGATGTTTTACCTTTTGGTTTTTGTGTTTTAGAAGCTGGCTGTTTTTTCTTTTTAACTTGTCGTCGCTCCTCTCGAGAACGATAATTTTCTGACATGTTACTTTCTCCTGCCTTTCAATTCTCCCGTTGATTTACTTAAAAATATTGAGGTCACTTTCTAAAATGAATTAAATTAAGAAAGTATATCGACCTGGAGCATTCAATATTTTCCTAATTCACAGATTATAAATTTTAGAATGCTTGTTACACAAAGTATTTTCACTTCTATTTTTCTAATAATGCTGCCCCTTTAAGCATAGAATGTAAAAAGTGAATTTTTAATACCTCGTATAAATAATATACCTTTTTTTCAAATGGTCAATATTTTCTTATTTATAAATCAAAGGTGAAATAAAAATAGCACAACGATATGTACTTCGTGTGAACTTCCTTATAATTACGTATAACGAACATTTAATATATTGCATATAAGTATAATACCTCTTTAATTATAAAGATTTCAACATCACAACCTCAACATCTATAAGATATTATTAAAAATGAAAAGTGAGGAGTTGCGTAATGATGGAGTTATCTCCCGTGATTTCCAAAACTATAGTTGCTGTTGGATATAATCCTTTTTCTATGATTTTACGCATTCAATTAAAGAATGGAATGTATGATTTCTTTAACGTTCCTGAAAACATTTACACCGGTTTATTAAACGCACACTCTAAAACGAATTATCACAATACTTATATTAAAAATTCTTACCGCTACACTAAAATTTAAACTTAACTAGAATGAAAAAAGAAAGGAGGTAGTCCCCCTTTCTTTTTTAAATCATTTCACAACTCAGCTATCTTCTGTTCTTTTTATTTATTTCATCATATGCTTGAATTTGTTTTTTTAAACGCCGATCTGCTTTTTTATCATGTACAACTAATATCGCATGAATAACACCTGGAACCCAAAATATTAATGTTAATATGAAATTAATTACTGCTTGAAATGGTTTTCCGCAAAATAATACGGCTACAGGTGGAAGAAGAATTGCCAACAAATACATCATCTCTTGAAAACTCCTTGTTTTGTATTTTTCTCTCTCCATACACTATAAAAACCAGTAACTTTTACATTTCCGATATTTTTATTACCCACTAATAACTGTTCTACCATATCCTACATCTTAATAAAACTATATTTATGTTTACAGTGAGATTCGTCTAAAAATTTTTCAAACCATTTTTTCAACATAGAACTGTTCACCTCTATGAAAGAATCTTCCTCTTGCCTTATTACATACTTTTACTTAAATACTCAATCTCATGTTGTAACTTTTTAAATTGTTCAAAATGCATAGTGATAGATTGACTGTTTCCATACTCAGCACTATGCTTCACCAATAAAACACCCGTGTCATGAAAAAACGCGTCAAGCTCTTTTCTAATGGATACTTTCATTATATGCGCTGTTTTAATAGCCGATAAAATTGCAATTTCATTAAACTTTAATTTTATTTCCTTTGGACAAAATGCTTCTTCCACCAATATAACTTCATTGCTATAAATAAGTGCAACAAGATTACTTGACTTTGCATCTGTTAAATCTACTTTTTTTATAACATTATTCATTACATTTTGCCTCCTTTGTTTTCATATATGATAATTATACAATTTCCATTTTTAATTACGTAACCTTACATTCAGTGTAACACACTTTTATTATAGGATTAAGCTACACTTCAAACCTTTTATTATTCCGCAATTTTCGTTAGATGAACCCTTTGGACTATAAGACCATATAGTAGTGTTAACAAATGATTGTAAAGTGGGTGAGAACTATGCCCTCAGTTGTAGGGAATTTAGTTGTACAAAATAGTAACGGTTCATTTAATTTAGGTGATTTCTATAACGTTTCTCCAAAAGAAAACACGAAGGCTTATAATGGATCTGGTGCTTCCAACGTTGGTTTTGTTGTTAATACTTTTAATGGTGTGAGTGCGACTAATACGTTTGATTCTGACCTTGCGGATCAAAACCAAGTCGGTACAGCTTAACCCTATTTTTTCATCGTTCTGTTTAAGAATTTTTAATTTGTCCATACTATAATCAGGCTGTTATACAGCTATTGTTGATTTTTGGAGTACCCTATCTTTTTCTCCCTTTCCCTGGGGCTTAGCAGCTAGTATGAAGCTAGCTGCTTTTCCGTTTCATTTTTTCTGTTTCACATCTAACATAGCTTACTTTACGCTATTTCAATAATATCCGTGGTATTAAATACGTAAGTTTTATAAAACGCGTCAGTACACATTACAATGCGCTTTAGCGGATTTATATGTACAACTGTCATGTAGCTTGTAAGTATGTATCCATCTTCAAAATATGTCACCAATATTTCTTTCTCAGACAATAATGACATTAATAATTTATCAGAAATTCCCTCTTTTGCTTCTTTTGTTAAAAATGGTTTTTGTACTTTAAATTTCTCCCCAATAACCTTTCGCATACTTAATAACTGTTCCGACATTACTGTAAATGGAACCCATTCTCTTTTTGCTCTTTGCATCTTTACATCATTCATTTCTCTATCTCCTCGATTATTTATCCATTCTATTTCAAACATATTGCGCTTCGATTATTCTTTAATAATTGCTCGGCTCATATTTCCC
Organism: Bacillus paranthracis; assembly: GCF_001883995.1. Taxonomy (GTDB): domain Bacteria; phylum Bacillota; class Bacilli; order Bacillales; family Bacillaceae_G; genus Bacillus_A; species Bacillus_A paranthracis. The sequence continues at coordinate 103,244 of NZ_MACE01000049.1, forward strand.
CCGCATGAACAGGTAAGAAATCTCCCACCTCAAAACTCAAGACATACAAGGAAAGTAAGTCGAAGATCAACTTCCCGTAAACAGCCGATTGGTGAAAATGTAATTAGTGGATGATGAACACCCACTAATTACATTTTCACTTTATTTCTAAATCGTATACTATCTACACATACAAGAACATTCGTTCTAATTATACACGAACCTACGTTCTTTCGAGAAGGAATTTATTTTTTCTTCATCAAATGATCCTTTTTCCCATTTAATAGGAAGTTCACGTATCAACTAAAAAACGACTTCACTTAAAGAGAAGTCGTTTTTTCTAATCACCTATATTTCTATATTTATTTTTCTATCCTGACAAGTGTTCTTTCTGGAATACGAATCTCATCTATATTAAAATGATTTATTTTTAATTTTAATTCTCCCAATCGTTCCTTATCTTCATTACCAACCCAACAACTGAATAATTCAAAATAGTCCCCATCATTTAAATAACCTTCCATAATCGTGCATAAAGCTATTAGCTTTTTTCTTCTCCCTTTCAGTTTGCCACTCAACAAGTTCAATGCCCCAACTCGTTGAAACTTCATATGTATAACTTGTTTGAAATTGAAACTCTTGTACAATTTCAAGCATACTTTCATCTGAAAAACATGGCGCAAAAACAATTACATCATTAGAATCTGGATCCGTTAATGGAATTTCTACATTACACCCTATATAACTTGCTAAACTCATCTTTACTCCTCCAATATTCACATAAAAATAACTTATATGAACATTTATCTACCCAAATATAAAATCCCTGCCTAAATTCAAAAAATCTATGAGATTTATAAAGAATCAAAACTCGTTCCTTATGAATTTCTATGAAAAGAGAGCAATTTAAACACTCTCTTTTCGTACATACTACATAAAACTATTCATTAATAATTCACTCTAATTACTAAATATATTTTGGTTGTACTATTATATGTAATTCCCTCTCTGTTACTGCTTTTTTGGGGTTCCGAAAATACTCTAATTCGTATTTTAATACTTCATAGTCAACCATCCCGATCTTAATCCCTTTCGTTTCTTTTAAAATTGCTAATAAGTTATTTATATCTTCATCATACGATTCAAAAATTTCCCCTCCGTCTTCTCTTTGAAAAATTACTTTCACATTTTCTCCCCCTACATCATTTATTTATCTATCCAATAATTCATTCTTCACCTTAAAATTTCATACGAAAAAGAACATCCATCTTAATAGAATGCTCTGCTTTTCACTTCATTTAACGTCAATATATTTCAATCTTATTGTATGTTTCATTCTGCAAATTATGTTTATCCACTTCTATAAAGTGAAACTTTAATCCACTCAAGCTTTGTTCATTCCTGACTAATAATTAGCTTACGCAAATCTTACTGCCTACAAATAATGGGCTAAAATTAATTAATTCGTTTTATATTTAATGAGATGAAACAAAACATTATAATATCAACATTCTATGAAGTGATGATTAACCTACTTCAAAATAATTACATAAATTTCCATTGTAATTCTTAATATTTATATGTAATATTGTATTGTCTTACTATCTATTTATAACTCACACACTAACTAGAAAAGGGAACCTTTAAAGGTTCCCTTTTCTAATTACAGTCATTATTTCTTTTCTAGAAATTCAAATGTATTTTTAAACTCTTTATCATTCACCTTAATATCAGCATCTTTCAATAATTCATTGACTACTTGTTGTTTCCATTTACCTGTCGTGTCTTGTAGTCTTTGCTGTTCTATATCTTTACGAATTGAATCTTTTACTTCATCAAATGGCTTTAATTCTTTTTTATCTGTCACTTTAATAATATGGTAACCGTAAGTTGTTTTTACTGGTTCACTTACTTGTCCTGCATCTAATTTATATGCAGCTTCCTCAAATTCTTTTACTGTTTGCCCTGGAGCAAAACCAGTTATTTCCCCGCCCTGTTCTTTTGAACCAGTATCCTCTGAGTATTGCTTCGCTAAAGCCGCAAAATCTTCTCCGTTATTTACTTTCTCTTTCACTTCTTTAGCAGTCTTTTCATCTTTTACTAAAATGTGACTTACCTTCATTTCTGGTTTATAGTTATCTTTTACATCTTTTTCTGTAACAGTCGCTTTAATCGCTTTCTCAAATGCAATTTCTGGCTTCATTTTTTCTTTTAATTCATCTTCATTTTTCAATCCAAGTTGTTCTAAAGTCGCTTTAAAGTTCTCACCCATTTTATCTTTTGCTTCTTCTACTTTCTTTTTTGCTTCCTTATCTGAAACTTTATATTTATCGAGCAACGCCTTACTTAACACCATTTGGTATAAAGTACTTTCCCCATATTTTTGTCTTAATTCTTTACTTAACTCTTTCTCTGTAACATTTCCTACTTTTGATGTTACTACGTTGTCTGAGGAGCCACATGCGGATAATGCCAGTACTACGCATGAAATAATTGTTCCTAAAAATAGCTTTTTCTTTTTCAATTCAAAATACCTCACTTTTATTATTATATAAGAATAACTATACAGTGTTGTTGTGTATACAATGTGTTTTCTAGATGTAATTCATTTCATTTGAATAAACTATGTATCAGTAAAGGGACTCTTTACGTATTCATAACACATGTAACTACCTATAGTTACATGCTCTTCTAGTATCCAATTATTTTATCCAATATGTACCGCATTTTTCGCTCTGCCCACACATGTAAAAATTTTGATTCATTAATATTCCCTTAATAATTTATACATTCAGGCTCTGCATAGTAGTGAACTTTATATCATTATCAACTAAAGATTCATATTATACTAATATGCCTTTATAATCTAAACAAAAAACGCAGTATACGATAATACTGCATCATAGGAGCTGATTTCATGGAGAAAAAACCTATTGTTTTCAAAGTCCCACCAAATTCAAAATTAAAAGTTACATTTTTCGGTCCTTGTAACGAAGTAATTACAAATATTTCTATAATTAATCAACTTTCCACACCTAAATGTCAAACTATTACACAATATCCAAACTATACGAAATATGAAACTGAAGTACGATTATTATCGAGTTGTTAATCCATTCTATACAAAATCCTTACAATTTGGTTAACTACAAAACCTTATTAATAGACTAAAATTACTCATTTCATGATATTTCATTGACAATTTATTGATTTTTCACACATTTACATCGACCGAACATATATTATCGTATGGAGATTATCCACTCATAAAACCTATCTTTCTTTAGAGCGTACTTTTTATGTATGCTCTTTTTTTATTTATCCCTTATTCTGTACATATAAATCTAATCACTTTTATATTTCACGTCGGGTAAATCGACCTGCCCTTTATAAATAATCTAGTCAAGGTGTCCCCCATAATACTTCTTTATTTATTAGACATTCACTACTCTATTAAATTCGTATATCCATTCAAGCACCATTCATCTAATATATTTTCCTTCTAAATTCACCAAAGATGTATTAAAATTCTTTATATACTCAAGGAGGTCAAATATGTTCAAGTTGCATCCCATACTACTCATCTTAAGATTTATTTTATTTTTATATAGTGTACTTGCCTTCATGTTATTCCTTTCCATACAATAGTAATACCTGCACAAACCGATGTTAAATATGTAATTTCTATATAGTAATGAAAAAGCCTTTAATTATACAGACATAAATTAAGATGTCTTTTTATACCGTTAGGCAACTAGCAAATGTAACGCCAAAGAACTTTTAAAACCTTGTTACTTACTCTTTTTATTACCTGCAGAAGATTTAATACTTAAAATAAGATAGCCCTTTCAACATCAAAACTGTAAAAAATAATTTTTAAAATTCACCTTTCATCATTACATCTTTAGCATGTGAAATTTTCATGAAACAAACTATATTTAATCGATTCACTTGTATATTTTAAATAAACAATAATAATCCCCCACCATTCGGTACAGGGGATTAACTAGACCTACTGAAAAGTATTTTATTCTCTTCGTTATTTAATTGGAGAAGGGAATCTTGCTGCTTCAAAATGTGAGCCGTCTTCCGAAGTACTTAAAACTCCGTCTATGCTACTTTGTGCATAAACCTCAACTCGATCTCCTTCATGCAATTGAATAATCGTCGAAACACTTACTACATTTCCAAAACCTATTGGACCAAAAAAGTCATTATCTATAGCAATTGCTGCATTGCCATTCACACGAATTTCTACCCGTGCTCTATAATTTAAACTTGGATCGTTAGGAAAGAAACCAATCGTTCCAATAAAAGAATATACTCCTTTAGTCTTCGGTATAAAAATAGATGTTTCTGGATTATACTCATTCGCTAAATCAAATTGTTCATTTTGGAATAACACTTTCACAAAAGTATTAGCAGGAACATTTTGATCCACAGTATTTCTAGCTCTAAATGCTGATGCCCTAACAAGACTATCCCTGTTGTCATTACACTTACTATTGTTCTTACAACAGTTATGCTGTTTCTTTTTATATTCTTTACAATACTTACAGTAGTAATAGCAAGACATACTCGTTCCCCTTTCATGCTTATTACTCCATATTATGTAAAAGAGATTCACAATGTTTGGACGAACTATTGTTTTCCCCCTATACTTGTCGCCTATTTATATACACGTAAGCGGAAGACATTTCAATAACAAAACAACCTAGTAGTATAGTGATCTCTATTCAAATTTGATAAATCCCTTTCCTTTCTATTTTACTTTTTATGCATAAAAAAGAACGAACTTACATTCGTCCTTTCACACATTTTTATGGTCCAAAGCTTATCATCCAACCTAACATAAATCCAAATATAGAAAACAATAGCATAAAAAGATATAAACTACATGCCCACAATGCATATTTCCGACTTTTTCTTTTTGTGATCATTCCTATGACTGAGCATACCAATCCAATACCAACTATTTGCAGAAAACCTTTACCTATAAATGTTTCTTGTATAAGCAATATAATGTTCAAATATAATAACGCCAGAAAGGCAATAATTAATGAAATAGTCCCCATCCACGTTTCCTGTATATAAATATGATTCTTTCTTTTTTTTAAGAATGCCAATTCCATAACCTCACTTCACCTACTTTCAATTTTCTAACTTTTTCGTGGCTCATTAATTTTTCAACTTCTGCTTTAGGTCCTGTTACAACTGCCCCATATGTTTTTACCCCATTTTTTTCAAGGAAAGAAATACGCTTTGACAACTCTAATACTTTCGCTCTAGATAGCTTCACTGCTAAATTTTCATGCTTTTGTAATGACTTTAACACATCAATAAATTGTTCCTCATGAGGTGAATCACTCACAAAAGCACCACTTGGTCTTGAAATCATATCTGCTGGAAAGCCAATCGGAGCAACATACATACCCTCGTCATTCGTTTGCTTCTCCTCTAACCCTGTATTAACGGCATACCAGACGATATCAATAGTGGGAAACATATTCGTTACCTCTTGTACACTCAACAATTCTCTAAAAGATATAAATGCTTCTACAACAGATTCTTGCGGAAGACCCTTTAATACTTGCGCTTCTTCACTACTATTATAGGATGAATTATAATTATTAGGATGAGACAATACCTCGTTATCTATATATGGGACTTCCGGAATTTTTTCATCTGTTGTATATTCACGGCTAACTTTCGTTGCTCTACTAAATATATAATCTGTTTTCTCTTCCCCTATTCGAATATCTTTCTTCCCTACCCTTTTATACAACTCAAAATGCAATTGTAAACTAAGCGGTAACAATGTTTGCTCCATGTCCCTATCTTTCAAAAATACATTTGGTTCTGTTACACTTAATGTTTGATTTACTACATTCCGTATCTCCATTGCGTTTGTAGGTGCAAATACATAGTATGCGAGAGTAGATATATATAATATAGGTTGAATAAGTAATAAAAAAGTAAATACAATTAAAACATTCGTAATACGCGCTCTTTTTTTCCCTATTTTCATCACTTGCTCCTGTTTTCCATTAGAAAGTGCATCCGGCCTTTGATGAAGAGCTTCTTGTAACAATTCTTTATAATCATCTTGTTCAGAATGAGGTTTATCATTTGTCATTTTGACTCTTTTCCTCCTTTAACAATTCTTTTAATCTCTTTCTCCCGCGAAACATGTGACTTTTATACGTGTTTAACTTTAAATCTAATACAGAAGCACCCTCTTCGTACGTTAATTGATGTACGTCACATAATAAAATAGCTTGCGCCTCTACCACTGGTAAAGTATGAATAATCTGAATTAATTTTTCATAACTATTTTTTGCGACTACATACTCTTCTGTAGATTCACCTGCTTGAATTGTTTCTAATTCCTCCGTTCCTACAAAAGCTACTTTTTTCTCTTTCCTAACAAAATCAATAAAGGTATGATATGCCACTTTAAAAAGCCATGATTTCACCTTTTGGTTTTCATAGTCTTCTAGATAAAGAAACGCCCGATAAAAAGTCTCCTGCATCAAGTCCTCCGCTACATGATGGCTACGAGAAAGGGAAAATAAATACCGGTACACATCGTTTATATAAACTTTATATATTTCTTCAATCTCCATCCCCCTCCTCCTTTCATATATAACACGAATAAACAAATTAAAAAGTTGCATTATTTTTCCTTTTTATTCATAAAAAATATTCATACATTTCAATAACTATTTACAATTATAAACAAAACATAAGATGTTATGGCTATAAATATACTTCAAAATGGGGAAAAACGGTCCGGATGTTCTCCTGCTCTTGTAAATTGATAGTCATAGGACAATCTTCCTGTACGATATAACCACAGATAGGATTTCGTTGCTACCTCTCGTCCTGGTTCGCGTTAGTAAATGTTCATGTATCTTTTCATATAGTGCCGCTATCCATCATTTTTCATGATAAGATAATTCTCATTCTTTCTTCGATCGACGATATTTTCTTACCCAAAAACAACTTGTAGAGTATGTACAAAGATTATCTCATCAGCTATTTACAAATTGTAGATGGAACTATTTGACGCTTACATATACACTCACCCCCCTCAATTATTTCCGCTATTTGCGGATACCTCAAAATTCGGCATCTGTGATAAAGGTAGGTGGGAGCTGGGTTTCCCGTATATATCCAATTGGTAATGGTTAGGTTAATAATCGGTTTGGGATTCCTGCTCCTATTCATAAAATTTTCAGCTTATAGATTGAAGACAGTTCCATATGGAATCGTAAGAAAAGAACTTCCATACGGTGTGATTTGATGCACTGGATAAAAATACTCCATGGATGAATAATACGGCTGGATACCTTGTTGTTGCATTTGCATTTGTTGTTGCATTTGTAACGCTTGTTGAACAGCTTGAACTGTACTTTGTGCTCCGCTAAACGTTATTGATGTACCATATGCTGGTCGCATACCCGCTTGAGAATAAAAATACGAATAAAACATTTTTTTCAGCTCACTTTCATATAAGTTATTACAAATTATGTTATGATTCTTTATTTCAGTGGGTGCTGAAAGTTAGTCTATTAGCTTTGATTAGGTTTAAAAATTTCTATTCTCTCTTACCCTTTCATATTTCATTTACAAAGTTTATCTCCTAATACTAATTTAATTTTCGGAGGGGCATTTCATTTACAAGTTTTCGATAATTATTTTACAAACTAAAAAGGTAAAAAATTCACTATTTCTAATTCCATTCGATTACCTTCAAAACTATACAAATGAATTTTTAAGATTATTAAAGGTAAATTATCTATCTATACATCCTCCACAAAATAAAAGCACCCTAAACGGATGCTTTATTTTTCACTACTATAATTTCTTAGCAATAATTCAATTGTCCACGAATTTCACCATTAGGATGTTGTACTGTATGAACATTAATATAAATGTTTCCAGATATGATTTCATTTACAAGAGTAGCTAATGTTTGACCCGCTAACGGCCCAACCAAATCTTCTTGAGTAATTATTCCCGTAAGCGTTGCACACTCTATTGAAACCGGATTTGTTATAGGTCCAAATAAAAAAGCTACAACAGGACCATTAGTTCCTTTTGCTCCAATATGCAGATGGGCAACTACTACATCCTCTATATCAAATAAATCCAACTTAAATTTTAGGCTAAGCTCGTCCTGGCTTAATTTAAAGAAAGCCTCCCCTCGAGCGTCTGTTTCTACTGGTGGAACTTCATTTCTACCACGTAGCTTTGCAAAAAACATATCTATCACTCCTATGCTTTTATATACTACTAATATATTCATACCCTTTATATAAGGTGATAAAGAAGCAGTTGTTAGACCAATAAAAATTCATTTTATATGATAGATTAATTTATCAATTTTATAAAATTCATTAATTTAACTATAACGTTATTTAAATTTAATTCATATATTGTAGTAGATTACTAGAAGGGAGGTGTAAATATGGAAAGTTGTGTTTTGTTCGTTAATGGACAACCTCTTTTAGTGGTATCAGTTGCTGGAATCGAAATTGCTAGATTAGAACTTTCTCTTCAAGTAGCATTGACTTTAATAGCATTAGGAATTCCAATCTGTGCATAAAAGTTAGGCATTTATAAAAAGAGGGCTTAAGCCCTCTTTTTTATTTTTACCTTTCCTTCACAACAAAAAAAGACGCCATTAAAATCACGGCATCACGTACAATAATTGTGATTTGTTTTATCATTACTTCACTAGCAACCCTAATTCATGTAGAATTTCTGAGAACGAATAGCCATATGCAAAACCTATAATACGAATCCCTGGGGTCCATCTATGTTCTAAATTTTCATTGTATGTTTTCTTATAATACTTTAATTCAGAATCTATATTATATTTGTCGTTAATAATTACTTCCTCACTATGAAATCCATCTATTTCAATCTGAACAGCTACGTACTCTGCTCCCTCAATTAAGGCTTTAATATAACACTTTTCTAATTCCTCTAATGTCATCCCCATTATTAACCTCCTATCATAATGGGCGTTTTGTTCGATAAAAAAGAACATCTGGATCAGTAAATACGAAGATATACAAAAGGTAATCTCATTGAGTATTCAATAGTTTATAAGCTGTTTGCTTGTCCCGCAACATATTATATGATTTTTATATAAAAATAGTTCATCCAAAAAAGTAAAAATTAACATTTATTATTTTAAAAGATAGTTACAATCTTATTTTTTAAGCTAGTCTATCAATCGCTCCCTTGTGTTAAAAGAAGCAACTAATTATATTTATGAGTTTAAAAACAGTCACAAATTATCTATATCACGCTCTAATCTTATTTTCTTAACCTCATTAAATTCCTTTACAAATTAAAAAAGTAGCTGTTACGCTACTTTACATTCATTTTATCCCCAAGAGAAATGATAAATATATTCTCCCGTTACATTTTGATTAATCCCAGTAATTCTAGCAAACCTCATTAAGTCTGCCCCTTGAAGAAAATACATCGCAAGCATTACTGGTACTTGCGACCACATAAATTGATAAAAATCCTCGACTCTTTCGTTTGTTGAAACAATTAAATCATTTACAGGCCCTTGATTCCATACAGAAGTACTAACTGAACGAAACGGAAGATCTTTCCCATTAACCACTATTCGTGCCATACTTTGAGTTATGTCCACAACAATTCCCTCCATCATTACAAAAATCGGACCTGTGTATTTACTCCTATGGTTATAAATATTCTTGACTTTCATAAATGACTAAGGCAAACCTCTATTTTTCACTTCTATTCAAATGAATTTATTACAGTAAAAACACAAATAAAATTTTAGTATTACTCTCCCTCAACTTCCGTATTATTTAGATCATTTATACCCTTGTTCGCTTTTACAATCCGGTATGCAAAATTACATATCTTATTATCTCAATATCACTTTATTAACTACAATTTGATAGAAATTCATTTGTATCACCTGATAAATCAGCGTTTGTAATTTAATTCCTTATTTGAAATTCCCCCCTTTTATTTTTAAACACTATATCCGAATAATTATATTGGAATTTCTTGTTGTATACACATCTATCTTTTTCATGTATTATATACGAGAAGAGTAAGGTAAGAGTTACTCTTTGCCATTTTAGGAAAGGTCCTGTTGGAAACAACAGGACCTTTTTTCGTATTAGTAAAAGCAATCTTGATTTACTCATTTAACCCACTCATTACTTCCCAAAATATAGTTTCAACCATTTTTGCTTTAAGCTCTCTGACCTGAAATGCTATACGTTCTCTTCTAAGTAATCGACTACTCGTACTATGCGTGCTTCTCTTTACATACCTAACTTTCCGTACAGCTTGTTTCCCTTTAAAGTATTTCACATAATACAAACAAAAGAGCCGTTCTTGTTCCGTCAACTCTTCATCATCTAGCATCTCGTTCACCGCCTTCAAAATGCAGGATTTCCCTTTCCACTATCGAATTAGTAATGTTCGGAAAGGGGGTGTAACATGGCGGAAATTAAGGTAGGACTTACACAATTTTTAGACTTTACACTGAAAAGTAGTGCAGCTAAAACAAATTTTGTAAAGAATTTTAAATCTCAACCTGAATATCACCCAGTTTTTGATTACTGGAAACAATTACGAGAAACTGTTATTAAATTTCATAAAAACAAACTAGCTTTTGACTGTTTTGAAACATTAGTACAAACTGTTGACCAGAAGAAAAAGCAAAACTACATTGATGTTATAAAGCAGTATAAAAAATTTATTAAAAACAAAGACGTCTCTTGGTTTGATCCAGGTAAATCACATTGGTTATCACATAATTTAATCGTCCGCTCATCACCTGAACTTGGTTTGCTCATTAATGATGAGCCACATCTTATTAAACTGTTTTTCAAAGGAAAAAAAGAGCGAATTGATAAATATAACATCAACTCAACATTAACATTATTAAACGAATCAACATTTTCGAATGAACATAACAATGTGAATTATACGGTCCTTAATATTCAAAAGAACAAAATGTATACGAATAACTCTATTAATAATGATCATGTAATAGCTCTTGAATCAGAAGCTCACCAGCTTTGTTATTTATGGAATAAGATATAAAGGGTGTAGGAATCTCTTTATATGTCTTGTTCATGCGTAATTTAGGAACATTTTTCACAAACTACATTCATTTCGTTTAATGGAAGCTCACCTTCTTGTTTCTCACAAACAATGCAGGGTGGGCATTTTAAAAAATTAATTTCTTTACCCATTTCAACATCCTAGTTACCCCCTTTGAAAAAATAATGTAATACTGTCTTTCTATCACATCTACATTCCCCCTGACTTCTACCGCTAAATACTTCCTAACATGTTCTTACGATTCCTTTCTCGCTCCATATCATGTTTTTCTTTCACTCTATACAGTGCCGCAATTTCCCTTCTTGTTAGCCTTGCTTCTTTTACCTGCATTACTTTATTTAGGTGTAATTGTTGCTGGAACTCCGCTAACGCCACTTAATCTCTTCTCTCACAACACCTCATAAAAATATATGTGGAAAAGAACTTTATAGCAATGGCTATCATGAATACAATTTACCTTATTAATAAATAGTAGCCTTACAATTTCAGAAGTTTGACACAGCTCACGAAAAAGCTTATAAAGAAAAGTGAGGTTCCTAATATTCATTTCTAGATTTAAGATGCATATAAGACTAGGACATAAGAAGTAGAATCACACTGGATATCTACTCATATGTACCAGGACTTCAAGAAACTGCGGTGGATCAATTTGCTAACGAATTTTCCGAAAAGAAAGGTTCTCGTTATAAGTTTTCCTTTCACAGCAAATACACCAACTAAATAACCAAAAATATTGATAGTGAAAAAGGAGAAACTAACATGAAAGAAATCAAATCTGAACAGGAATTTAAAGACATCATCGCAAGCGAGGAGCCAGTAGTTGTTAAGTTCTTTACTACATGGTGCCCAGATTGCGTGCGGGTGAAGTAGTACGAATTATGTATGATTATGCAACGTTAATAAGCGTTAATATATAGGGGTTTAGAGGGCATATCAGCGACCATTTCCCTCTTGCCATTACTAAGAAGTATTCGTTTAGTTTGCATTTTTGTTTGCAGTTTGGTTTGCAGTTTGGTTTGCAAACTTGTTAGCACTTTTTTATATTTCTTCAATTACATACACCCTCGCAAACACATCATATTTAGTAGCTAACTCTTCTAGTTTCTTTTCTCTATATTTCGTCACTGTAAAAAAATGAATCACTGGCACTTTCCCGTTATGTTTCTGTTTATAAATTTGCGTAAGTTCTTCGTATTTTTTTATCTTCTCTTCATTCACTTTCATTTTCTGTGAGCGATCTACTTCAACTGCATGGAGTATTCCTTCTTCATCGCGAAACTTCACATCCGGTACAATTTTCTTTTTCTCTTTATTCTTTATATAACGTATATCCGTTTCAATCTGCCAATCGTCTGGACAAAACAAGTGTAACCACGCTTCATTCCGTAATAATGCATGAGCTAGTTTTCCTCTCGATACAACCTTGCCATCATCACCGAACATGGCATGCCCTTCTTTATTGAGATAATACACGTATTCTTTCCCTTGCATCGTTTTACTCACGTATGTTTTTAAATCTCCCATAATACGGTTTGCATTTCGAATACCACCCATATCGTGCACACTCATCAAATGCCTTCTTGTTGCAAACTGAAGCTTTCTAATCGTCGCAAGTATCGCCATCTGACGGTTGATTTTCATGTGGCTCTGGATGTTCATGCTTTTTCACCTCATATTTTTTTAGATGCTTCCACATCATTTCATCGCTAATATAAGGAACTTGAATTTCAGTGAGCCGATCTGTTTTAAAAATCGCACGCCCTGGAATACTCTGTATCGATTCTAATCCAGGTTCATCAATTACTACTTCGGATGCAGTTTTTGTCGGTAAACGAAAGCCTAATTTTGCATCTGCATTTTGTTTTACTTGACGCGGTAATGTATCTCCAGTTGGGTACTGTGTACAAAAGATAAGTCTGAAACCAAGTGCCCCACCTATGCGCGCAATATAGGAGAGTCTTTGTTGGCATAATCCTAATAATTTTCTATGCTGTTCCTTCATGCTTCTATCTGGGCATAATTCAGCACCTTCATCTACGATTACAAAGAACCGTTCTTTCTCTTTTGTTTCCACGACATTCGTGTATCTGTTTTCTTTCATGTATTTCAATTTCTCTTCCATCTTCTTTAAAATGTTTTCCAATACTACGAATGCTTGCACAGGCGTTTCAGCCACCTGTTCTACTTGCTGCAAATTTTTATATGGACCGAACTCTAATCCACCTTTCAAATCGATAATATACAGATGCGTGTGGTTAGGCTGTGCTGTAATAAGAGAGGTAACGACATTTTTCAAGAAGACCGTCTTTCCCATTCTTGTTAATCCACCTAAGGTCATATGTGGTGTTTTATCAAAATCATGATAAATAAGTTTTTCCAAGCTCTGCCCCATTGGCACGCGCCATTTCCCTTTCTTCACTAATTCAGTTGACCAATACCACTCCTCCGGTATTTCCCGATGGAATACACGGATATTCAATTTATAATTATCGTACTCAATGCGTACTGGCTTATTTAACCCTTCTGAAACTACATCCTCAACCTTCTGTATAATTTTACTCGGCATGCCTAACGGTAAAGTATATACATAAGTCGTGCTACGATCATCATCGATTTGTATTTGGAATTTTGGATATTGTAATTTTTCTTCATTATTTCTTTTAATCGCAATACCAGCTACCTCAAAAAACACCTGTATTTTTTTCTTATCATCATTTTTACTTTCGAACTTTTCACCGAATAATGCCACAGTCAAACCTGCAATCGGAACGAGTAATAATTCAATCATTTTCTCCACTCCCCATATACCCTTTATAAGGGTATATATCCCTTATTTTTGGAAGACTCCCGTACGTGCTATATGTTAACGACCTGTAAAAGTCCTACAATTCCAGGTTGGTATTCCCTTATAGAAACGCGAAAAGAACATAACGTAGAAGATACAAGAACGAGCCTGTGAGCGTTGAGTACATGGTCATTCGTGGAAGCCAATGTGGAACACTCTGCCCCATTTTTTCTGCGACCTTCATCGTAATCACTGACAAGCCAGTTGCCGTCCATACCACTACTGCTTCACCAACGATTGTCATTTGAATCCCTCTTTTCGAATGAGTTGTAATCCCTTCGGTGTCATAACCGGTTGATACTCATTAATGACATCTCCCCAATCAAGCACTTCATCCTCATCTTCATATAAATCATCCATAATATCTTTTGATAAACGGTAATAGCCTTTGTACTCACGATTATTAAAAACCTCATGTCTTTCCATATGGTCCACAATTGTATTTATTTCTTTTTTACCACTTGAATCCTTATACATACTTCTTAATTCTTTTGATGGATACAGGTAAGGCGTTTCATTTAAATGTGAATATTGCCAACGCATTTGCGCCCTCTCCCCTCTTGGTGTCCTTGATTCCACTTGGTATTCCTCGTGGTCTTGATATAGGTATATGACCTGGAAAATCATTTTTGCACGTCCACCACAACTTTTTTCTGGTTAGCTTGTACTTTTTATAAAGGACTTTATTTTTCTGTATAGAAAATAATTTCTAGAGGTGAGTGTATATGAATTTTAAATGTAGACTTAAAATCATTTTTGCTGAATTAGATATTAAGCAAAGCGACTTTGCAAAACGTATCGGAGTTGACGACTCCACTCTAAGTGCCATTGTTCGTAATCGTACTAAACCTCGCTTCGATACAGCGTATTTAATTTGCAAAGAGCTTGGTAAACCAATCGAGGAAATCTGGACCTTAGAAGATTAAATAAATATCGGCTGGACATACTCATACTGAGGTGAATTGCATGATTTGGGCAATAGCATTGCTTGGAATTGTTTTTCTCGTCGGTTATATAATGAGAAGTCCACACGTAACACCTGAAGAAATTAGAACCGAGCGAATCAAAAGAACTGCAACTCGTAGTAATTTAGAAGTAATGGATCCGAGGGAATTTGAATATTTTGTAGCTGACGTCTTCCGTTCTCTTGGTTATACAGTCCAGGTTACTTCTGGTTCTAACGATGGCGGAAAAGACATTATCCTTTATAAAGATAACGAAATGAAATTTGTTGAGGTAAAGCGCTATACGAAAAACTCCATTGGCAGGCCGTTTATTCAGAAGCTTCATAGCGCTATCGTGGATGCTGATGCTGTTGGAGGGTATTTCGTTACATTGAGCAACTTCAATACGAACGCACGGCAATATGCTGCGAATAAAAATATTGAGTTAATTGATGGCGATAAGCTCATTCATATGATGAATTCATGAAGCTAGCTCTTTTAAAGAGTTGGCTTTTTTCTTACATAAATCTTTTTATCGATAAACTTTTTGTAAAATATCGGATAAGTATTTGCTATACTTAATTAACGGAATAAACATAATACTATACAAGGGGATGCAAACAATGAGCGACAAAAAGAAAAAAACAAGTGTAGATACACTAGCTAAACAAGCTGTAGAAAAGCTTTATAAAGAACAATATGATACGATTCCAATTATTTCATCATGCAACTATCCAAAAATCGGAACAGGCTATGCTGCGGTAACTAATAAACAAATTGAAATTTTTAAATATGATAAATCAAAACAAAAAATATCAACACTTAATACCTACATACTTAATGACTATCAGCATGTAACGGCAGACCACTATGCTCTAAAAACAGTTTTTAATTTTGATACTGGAACGAGATCTCCATTTGTTTTTATCCCTGTAGAGAATGGGAAACAAATTGAATCCCTTTTCCGTACTCAAACACATTTGACAGTCACATCTTTACGAAGAAAATGGTATAAAAAAATACTTGGATTCCGTTCGGGAAAAGCATGGAAGATGGTTGTTGCTTGTTTCTTTTACTTTATGTTTTTTGGAACCATCTTTAATTTAGTTACAGGTAACGGAAATACAGCAAAAGAAAATACATCTTCTCAAACCGCATCAGCTGATATTGAAAAGCAAAAAGAGAAAGAAAGAAAAGAAGCAATCGAAAAGGTTCAAAAAGAGGAAAAAGAAAAAGCTGCCGAAGAGAAAAAAAAGCAAGAGAAAGAAGTTACAACCACCGCTCCACCTGTAGAGAAAAAAGAAGAATCACTTGAGGAAAAAGTAAAAAAAGTGGTAAGTAAAAAATTCGGTGAAAAGAAAGTTGAATCTGTTCAAATAAATGATAATTTAGGCACTGAAGACCCTGATGATAAAATTGTATTAATTACTGCCGAAGGCAAAGAAAACTTAACCAATAACATGACGAAAAAAGGCATGTGGATGGATACCAAAGACATGCTAAAAGATTTTACTAAAGAAAAAGAAATAAGTGAAATAGCATTCTTCTATAAATACCCAATGGTAGATGTATACGGCAACAAGAAAAATGATACTATTATGAAATTAACCTTTGATCGGGCTACATTAGATAAAATCAACTTTGATAATTTCTTAACCGATAATGTCCCTAAAATTGCGAAGGATTATTGGCAACATCCTGCTATAGATAAGAAATAAAACCGACTCATATGAGCCGGTTTTTATTTTATTACATTATCAAGTTGATTGACTGATACTATTTATACGATTTACCTTATTTTCAAATCCTTTAATTTCATCTACTAATTTCATTAATAAGACTAATCTAGGTGTCATTTCTCGTGAACTAATTTCATCATTCAATCTACACTTTATTATCCTTAAATTTGGTAATTCCATTTGTAGATTACTATTATGATTATCATCAACTAATTTCATTCTTTGTTCTATTAAAAATCTAACAGTATTAATATCTTCTGCTGATAAATCGATTATATTGGCATACATTTCTTCTGGATCACAATAAGCAAAAAACGGATTATACAAATAATATTCTTTCATCTTCATGAAAAATTTATGAAAATCAGTTCGCATTAATTCTAATAACAACTGTACCTGTATTTTTTCTTTTTTCACTTTCAAACCATTATTTATCTCAATTATCTTGTCTTTAAATTCAGCAAGATGTATGTCATCCCTATCTTCTTCCACATAAAACATAAAATAGTTAAATTCAGTATATTCTCCGTTTTCTGCAGCTTTTTTTAAACCCTCCATTAATTCCTGTTTTATATCCATAATATTTTTAGAGATTATTTTTTCTCTTGTAAAATAGTCATACATTTTGTACGCACTAAAATACAAAGCGAAATGCAATTCTCCATTTACTAATTTATTGTACGTAGTTTTTTCGCTTTGCCAAAATTCATTATCAGATAAATTCCAAAATGAGCCTTTAATAAAGTCTTCATGTGGGTCTTTACTTTTGATTCCTTCTAGTTCTAATTTAAAACTATCCATCTCTTCATTAAATAACTCTTTGTTAAATATCCCCTTCCTTATTAGTACTTCAGCAAATTTAAAAAATTTCCTTTGATAGGATGTACTTTGACCATTATAATATTTCCATCGAAATTGCTCTATGAATTTCTTTCCTTTTGTACCTAATATACCAGATAGACCCATGCTCGTAATAAAATCATCATGTGAAATAATCTCTTCTAGTTCTTCATTGTTTGGCATATTGGTTTTTATTGCAAATGAAGCTGCCAATACAAATTTTAATATCGATTGAAGCATCATATTTATCTCATAACCATCTTCTTTACAATGTTGATAAATTAATTCAAAATCTTCAAGTGCTTGTTTTAAAACCCTAATATTCTTACTATTACTTTCCCTGTATGTATCTTCAATTATAGTTAAATTATCCTCAAGAAACTTTTGTAGATCCTGTTTTTCATTTGATGTTTGAACTACTATATTTTCTATAAGAACTTTTTCATCTAATTGAAGTGTTAATGTTTTACCTATAAGCTTTTCTTTTATCCTTTTATATTCGTTCTTCTTTTGAAATAAGTCTTTTAAATTACGTGTAATTAAATCATTTATAGGTATCTGTTTTGGTTCTGAATCAGAGGCGCTTTTCTGATCGAACTCCCCTTTCATATCCGTATAAAAACAAGTTGTTAACATCTTAAGTTCAGCATTTTTATCATTTAATTTTGCTTCTATTTCATTTTCATTAGCAATCAAAATAACCTTTATACCGTCATGTTCCACAAAGTTATTTATATAGCCTAATATTTCATTAACATCAATGTTTGCTCTTTCTAAATCATCAAAACACAACACGGTATTGGTATAATCAAAAAACTGGTCAAAATCTATTTTAGGTAATGGCATTTCTTTAACAAACGGTATTTCAACGCTTTTCAGAATTCCAAAAGTAGCTTTTGCTAACTCCGTCATTCTCCCGCCCCATTTACTCTCATTAAGTTTCTGAACATTTCCCCATCTACCTAAGGCAATCCTTTTACTGATTTCTTCTGTACTGTTAATACCATATAATGACACATAAATAGTTTTTTTCTCTATTTTTTCTTTTAATACATTTTCCCAGAAATATGTTTTCCCACTCCCCCATTTCCCATTTAACAAAATGGCATAACTTGTTTTATCCCTTTTTATGTAATCCAATATACTATCAATTATATACTGCATAGATTCACCTGATGGTGTTTGCATTTAACACTCCCCCTAATTTATTGCTAAATATACTTTGCATTATCATATCATTATATCAACAATTTTAAAGATATAATTATATTTGTTCTCCGTTGTTGGGCTATACTTTATAGTTTTGGGGTGCACTTCAAAATGGGATGGTCTTTTCTATTTATGTCTTAAACAACTATACTCTATTGTCCAAGCTTCCCTCCTACTCTTCGCATAGCATGTACTAAAAAGGAGGTACGTGCTTAATATGTCAAACTATTATTACGACGGTTCACATAAGTGCTATCGGAAAAAACATAAAAAATGCGACTGTGATTGTCATTGTGAACCTCGCTATCAAACGTATACATCCGGCCCTCTATTCCGTAATGCAGACACTGATTTCATTCAAGTTTCTGCACTTAATCAAACAGACGAGCCACAAACTGTAACTATAGCGGTGCAGAATTACCAAGATACTTGTGATGGTGATGTATACCCTTCTTATGGATACCTTTGTGGGGAATTAATTAACGATGATGATAACGGAAATGGTAACGGTGGTTCAGATGTTACTACGCGCAATGGAGGATGTATCTATTGTGAGCCTGAAGGAGTAACTCCCTTTGTTGGACCAGTTACATTTACGATTCCACCACGGCAGTTGTTTAGCATAAGGGTGTTTGCACCACAAGAACCAACAATACCGCAAGAGCCGATTTACGTAGTTCGGGTGACGAAACCGGTAGATCCGATTAGGCCGACTGATCCTACCCTTCCGACCGACCCTCTCTCGCCAGTTACCATAAACACATGGGGTATTAGCTTCGCAGGTGTGATTCAGCAAGGGAATACGGTGTTGAATGGGCAGTTTACCCCAGGTGATCCGTTTCGTCCAACTGATCCTGTTTAATACAAAATAAATAAAAAAAGCCGTCAAATGACGGCTTTTATTTTTGTTTCACATACACATAGGCTTCACTTGCAGTAATATAATACGTTTTACCTTTACTATTGTGCACTTTATATTGCGGGGATCCATTTACGTTTGTTTTTGCGTCAATTGTAAAACCTAAACCTGCATCTACAGAACCAGCAACATCTTTATCTTGCCAAGATGGAGCATCGTAGAATCGCAGGTTATTAACTTTAGAAACAACGCGTTTACCTACAATAGAAGAATCCACTGTGCTTTTCTTACTAAACTTCACGTAAGATGGATCATTTTTAATCCATTGCTCACCGCCAAGGTTTAACCAACTATCTTTTTCAGCCCATACAACATAAGCTTCTGGTTTGTTTAACTGACGAATCTTAGAATAGCTTGTACCAGGTCCTTTACGTAAGTTAACGTTGTAACCTTCAATATAAGCAATACCATCTGTTACAGCTGTTGGAACCTCCGCTGGTTTAGATGGTTTCTCTGGCACGGAAACTTCCACGTTAGAGTTATTGTATGCTCGTTGCACATCAGCGCGGAATTGAGCTTCTGAAACACCATGAGACTTTAAGTAATCAAGTGGGTCTTCATGATCTGTACCACCAAGATATTTCGTCACATCGTAGTGAGTCCACAATCCTTTTTCTACTGATATTCCGCGGTCACGTAAGATTTTAGCTAATAACTTAACGTATTTATCATAGCTGCGTTTAAATTTCTCATAATCTCTTGTTTCGCATAATTCTACGTGAACAAATCGTTTATTAGCTCCTGGTCCTGCACCATAAGCAATGTATTTCGTATCAGCAATTTGGATTGTTTCGTTCCAATCAACTGCGTAATGTACAAATGCTGAGCGCCATGTACGAGATTCGTATTTTTGAATATTAATAGCCGGAGCCTCTGGAGTTGCTGTACTATGCGCCACAACGCCTTCATAAGCACCTACGCCATAGCGGTATGACTGCTTTGGTAAATCAGGAATAATAAGCGTTCTATCAGCAAAAGCTCCTGTAGCAAAACTTAACAGGAGCAATAGAGTCATAAATACAGAGGTAGCTAGTTTGATTGATTTTTTCATTCAGCATCTGCTCCTTTTTCTTCATGATCTGTCCAAATACCAAGTGAGACACCTACTGTAAATACATAGGGGAGCAATTCTTCAAGAAAGTTCTTTGCTTCAGGCATTCCGATTTTCGTAAATAAAAATCCAACCAATGAAAAAACCGCAACCCAGGTACGCCAGTTGCGGAATCGTTTTTTTATATTCTCTTTTGACATATTACATGCCACCCTTCATTAGTAATCCCAATAAACCAGCTACAATTGCCCCTATAATAATTCGCAGAATCCAAGTGGTATTGGCGCTGATTTTATCAAGAAGCTTATTTATATTTACAATGTCCTTCTCATTGACTGTAGTACGTGTTTCTAGATTACGAATATCACGCTGCATATCTTTCTGGTCTAATTTAATTTGTTGGATCTCTTGCTTTAACTCTTGAATTTCTTGCATTAGTTCAGCTCCTTTTTTTCAAAATAAAAAAGCCCACTATTGTGCGCTATCCGTAATTAAATCTGCTCTTCCATTGTCGGTTAGGTATTTATCGATTCTATCTTTGTAAGTCTTCATCTTTACGATAATAAATGTATACGTAAACACTTCGTCAATCACTCTTTGCGCCATGTATTCAGCCATTCTACATCCGCTCCTTTTTATTAAATGCTTGCAATGATTAATTCATCTAAAGCCTTTTGCATCAACACTTGTTGCTCATTTAACGCCTTCAATTCTTCCTTATCTGGGCTGTTAATAATAATTTCATCTAATGCTTGTTGCATTAATTCCTGTTGTTTTTTAAGTACTATTAATGCGTCTGCGTTAGAATCATCCACTTGGATAACTTCCCACTCGTAATAAAAAGAATTCTCCTGCTTATTGTAGTAAACACGGCCGATTCGATTCCCTTCGATTTTGTCACTTGGTATTTCGCCATTATATAAAATCCAACCTTGTTTAATGGCATCTTGTGCGTTTTTTGCGAATCCGTTTAATTCATCTAATGGCATTAGATGCCTACTTACAACTAGCCCTTTTTCATTTGCAATAAATGCTTGCATTCACTTCACTCCTTACTCCCATAAAAACGGGAATGCTCCATACGGACTTTGATCTACAACTAATGTTTTTACAGAATCAACTGTAATCGGGTAAGTCCACACGATTTGTCCAGCAGATGAAATTTTCTTAATTGAATCTTTGAAAGCTGCAAAGACATTTCCTGTTTTATCAACAGTAATATCTTTTATATCACCTGGTACAGACCAAGTAACTTTTAAATCTGTCCCCATTTTGACGAGCTGACTAGATAAACCCGCTCCATCGGTATGAAGTGCATATAAATTTTTATATTGATCAAGAGTAGTGCGTAAAATCGCTACTACATTGGTAGCAGCTGTAGCTACCTCTTTACCATTTGGATCAATCTTTTTAAATGTAGCTATTTGATTACCGGCTGTATTCATAAATGTATAAATAAACCCTTGACTATCTATAGATAGATTGGGGGCTTTATTTGAAGCAAAAGAGTAATTCCAAATATCTTTTCCGCCAGGGGAAACCTTTTTGATTTGACTACCACCAGAAGAATAACTGATATATACATTTCCGGTTACGTCTACAATGATATCCTCCAAGAAATCCGTTTGGTTAATTTCCCAAATTCTTTCTCCATCAGGAGTAAACCTCAATAACTGCCTAATATCATTAAATGCATAAATGTATCCATCTTTATCTACTGCTAATCGTTGAATACTCCTACTGTAACTTTTAGACCATATTACTTGTCCTGTAGGGGATATCTTTTTAATTTCACCTATAGTGGCCGCTACGTTCGGTGCTCCAGAAGCGCTGTAGATATATCCATTTTTATCAACTACTACATCGTTAACAGCACCAATATGGTTATTGACAGACCA
Source organism: Bacillus paranthracis (assembly GCF_001883995.1). GTDB lineage: Bacteria > Bacillota > Bacilli > Bacillales > Bacillaceae_G > Bacillus_A > Bacillus_A paranthracis. The sequence continues at coordinate 125,804 of NZ_MACE01000049.1, forward strand.
AACTTCTTTCCCTGTATCTGGTGCAATCTTTTTAACCATTTTATCGGTTGTTCCAATGTATACGCTAAGCTCTAAATTGCTAAAGCTTCGCCAACTTACACCATCCCAATATTGGCCGATTAACCATTCCCATTTCCCGTTTTTGTAAATACGGGATGTACCAAGCAACGAGTAGACTTGCATAAACTTGTTTTTTAAGACATTGATTTTGCTAGAATCCATTGAACTAATGAAATTCTCTCTTGAATACTCGATGTTAATTTCTTTTTTGTTTGAGAACACTTTAAGCGCTCGTTCTAACATGAATTTAATGTCAATATCGTAAAGACTGATCCACAACGTTCCCTCCACTTTTGGTGGCTCCAATCCATATTCTCGGAATACAGTTTTGGTCGCTGGTGTAGCAGACTTAATCCATACTGTACCTTTATCTTTTGTTGTTGGCTCAGTGTTTTGGACAAATACTTTTACTGCTCGTACCAATCCAAGGTTTGCCCCACCAATACCATGTTCTTCTAAGAAACTCATCGTGGCACCGCCTTTACAAAATCACCGTCTTCATCGTATTTTAAATCAAATATTTTTGTTTTGTATGCTACTCCATCTTTATAATAAGTAACGGTACGAACAAGGTAATTTCCATCTGCATCAGGACTAGATAGAACAGAACGTTTCCAAAGCTTTCCGTCTTCTTGCGTTTCCTCGTAAGTTGTGAAAATACCATTCTCATCTTTTCCACTTCGAGATGGAGTTTTTTCTTCTGCATCACTTATAGTTAAAGCTCTCTCGCCTTTTACTTTTAAACCTGCTACACTCACTTCACCAGTCACTAAGGACATAGACAGCTCTTTAGACCAATCAACTGCCCCATCTACCCGTGGTCCGACTGCCCATTTTGTTTGACTTAAATTTATTACAGAAACTATACCATTCTTGCCATCAGAAGATTGCTGCTGAATATTGTGTCTGAAAGTCATTTCTCCTGTAGCAGTGTCTCCTGATTTCTTTAACACGTTTGTCTCGCATAAAATTTCTAAAGTGTTTCTATCTCTGAAGTATTTATATACTCCCTTGGTATCTGCCCAGTTATACAACCCTACATCACCATTAGGGTCAAAGTAGAATCCTATTTGTCTAACACCGTCTTTTGTAGATTTGAGTGCTTTTGTAGATGAAGATACATCAAAGTTTAAATCTGCTGACATGGTGTCCCCTGTTTTCTTTAGGAGATTCGTATCAGCAGTGACATTAAAGATGTCATTATCTCCATGGTATTCCCAAACGGCTTTGTTGTTCTTTGTAGACCATAACCCTAGACGATTACCGCCACTGTTGGCGTATAGCTTAACATACTCTGTATCGTTTCCGTCTCTCCAAGTTATGTTTCGTTCTCCACCTGCTTTAAACCTGATATTATCTGTAGTAGTTATAAGACCTGTTATGGTATCTCCTGTTGATTTAACTAAATTCGTAATACCCGCGTTGAGATTGAATGTATTGGTTGTTGGGTAGTAAACAAAAATACTTTTTGCGTTCGCTTGATCGTATACCACGAATTCGCCCGCGTTGTTCGTACCCATTGATATATAGTCCGCGTTATCTTGTTGCCATCTTATAGAACGTGCTTTTGTCGCTGCCGGGAAATTCATGTTAATGTTGCTATTCATCGTTAACGATCCACTCATATTATCTCCTGTTTTCTTTAGGAGGTTTGTATTTTGAGCATGTAAAGTAAAGACATTATCCTTCCAAGACCATATATCCATTCCTAAACGGTAATCTCTTAAAGAGAACGTGTTCGTAGCTAGTACGTTTCTCATAGCGATTAAGTCACTTGCTCCTGTACCTACTTTAAAGGACAAAGCTCTCTCCCCTGCAGAGCCGTCTAAGGTAAGATTACCTGTCATGGTGTCGCCTGATTTAGCAACCTTTTTTGCTAAGTTGTCATCAATTTCTTTTTTCGCTGTATCAAAATCACACTGCAGCATTACCAATCTATCGATGTCTTCAAATATTTTATTTAAAGCTGCTCTATTTACATATTCATTGCCAAGTGGCAATGCAAGTTTTAACCGATTTGTTAAGCTAGGCACATTCTCACACCTTTCTATACGTTTCTAGTTGATCCCAAGTTAGTTTAAGAGCATCTAATTGATCCCACGTATACTTGTAGCTTTCAAGTTCATCCCATGTTAGATATGTGAATACAAATTTCACATCTAAATGAGCAGGAATGATTTCTCTTAAAGCTAATTGGATGTCATCAATATTAGGCGGAATACCAAATTTACTCGCAAATGTAATTGTGACAGTGTAATTTGGTATATCTTGCTTTACATCCACTTCGCCATACTCAAATGACTCTGCTACTTTCTTAATCAGCATTAGCCTTGTGGAACCAGTACTTCGCATTTTACTTTTCACAACTGATTTTCGTTGTTCTAACGGTTTTCTACTATCAATCTGTATACCAAATTCAAATTCCCAATCGTCAATGGACCAAGTAGCTGTATCGATATCAAACTGCAAACGTACATCTTCAAATTCCTGATTTTCTTCAATGGCAGTTTCCGCACTAATCTGCATGAGATTCACAAATAAATCCGAATCTCGGTACTCCTTCATGGAATCATTGAGAAACGCTTCTACTAATGCATCACGTTCCTTCATAGAAAATCACATCTCCAAGTACTGCAATTTGACCAGATTGAATGGTGACATCTTTCTGCTCACCGTTCATTAATAGCCTGTTTACTCGAATAAGTTGCATTACGTCTACTGCCACAGAACCTACTTTTAAATAACTAATTTGATAAGGCTCTTTTAATATGGATTGTTTACGAGCATTCTCACGCCAATACAGGCGATTGGTAAATTTAAAGTATTCATTTATACCTTCAATTAACTGTTGCTTTAAAGCTTCTGCTTCTTGTTTTGAAGAAACATATACAGCTAGATTCACTTTTACTGGGATAGCTGCAACAACAGATACAGAAGCGCCAATCGGTGCCTGTCCTTCGCCCATTTCGTTAGAAGGAGCAATATAATCCTGTACCTTTTTCACCAATTCTGGTGAAGCAGGAGAGAAGCTTGTATTACATACGGATAATTGAACCGTACCTTTGCCTTTTGCAACAGGAAAAACTAATACACCACCTACATCCGGCACACTAAGTGACCAGCGAATGTAATCACCGATATTTCCAGAGTTAGAAGATTCACGCAGCCATGTAAAATAGCGTGATCGTAAATCCTCATCGTTTTCTTTCTCTTCTCCACCAGTGATTTTCTCTACATTCGTAACATTTGAGACGCCAAATACTGCTTCAATTAATTCAATTGTGTTTTCGGAAGTATTTCCGATTAAACCAGGAATTACAGCTTCAATTTCAACTATTGTATTACCATTCGGGCCAATAACCGCATCTGCTAATTGTGTATATTCGATAATCTTATTATCTAAGTCATATCGAACCGCAACATACACAGAGCCTTTAGCTAGCTTTGTGCCCTCATTCCCTGAAACAGTGACTTTCCCCTTTGCTTTTTTAGCAGGATAGCGTTTTAAAGGGGTCCTCGATTCTACAACTGCATCCAAATCATCACCAGTAGCATATTGAGCGAACCTTGTGTGATACCATTTCTTAAATTCTTCACGCTGTTCCGAACGAACAATTGATAAAGGCTTTAAAACATCATAAATAAAGCCGCCTTCTCGCTTGTCCCATCGTTTATCTACTTGATTTAATGCACGATTAAAAATTTCTTGTTCCGTTTCATTCCACCACGCAGGAGCTGTCATACTTTCACTTCCCTTCTTACCGGAACGTCACCGTATATTGTATAGACGGTATAGGAAGCTATATAAGCATCTTTTTCGCCTTTTGTAATTTCTATTTCACTTACATCTATAATTCTCTCGTCATAAATCAAGGAATCTCTTATTGCTTCTTTTACCCGTAAAATACGCCCCTTTTCACCAAGTTCACTATCTAGTAATACGTTACGTACCTCAGAGCCGTAATCGTCTGTATAGACTCGATAGGCACCTCTTGGGGCGCGATGAATTTTCTCGATAAGGTTTGCTATTCCTCTTTGCCCATCATCTAGAGCGACTGCTCCACTCGCATCCGTAACAAATTCACCTTTTGAAAAATCAAAAAGAGGCGTCATATACCCGACAACCTCTTCGCTTTCAAAATTATTAACTTCAGGGAGTTCCCATTCAATTCGCGGTAATTTAGGAAATTGCATACGTATTAATCACCACCCATAAAGAATTTGATGAAGGGAAGCGATTAGGAAGCAACATCACATTCGTTCCAGGGTTAAGATTCCATGGACAAAATGTTTTGGAAGCAGGATAGCGTACTTTTTCATCTGTTATCGATACATATTCCGAACCAGTATAACGGCATAGCGATACCATTTCATTGAGTGGCTTTACTACAAATTGCCGATCCGTAGCACCTGCTCCAGATATACGTTGTATTAAAACTGTTTCTCCTCTAGAAAACTTCACATTTGGCATAATAAAAAATGCACTCGGTAAAGCTTTATCGGATCCGTGTATTTGGATTGTAACGTGCGGTTCGGCTGTGATGATTTTCCCTAAAGAAAAAGAATCATCCGTTATATCTGGTCCTTGCATATGGTGTAAAATACGTTCAATTCCTCGCTTTTCCACCTTCTCACCTACCCTTCATCATTTTGTTGCGGTGGAACATACTCTTTATCTGGTAAAGCAGCTGAATGAGCAATATCCGCACTAAAAGCAACTCTATTTTTATAGATTTGATAAGCAGCTTTTTTCACATAGTATCCACCTAAAATAGTACTTGTTGGGTCCTCTAAATAAATAAAGTCCCCCGACCATATTCGCGGTTCTTCTATGCTGTGTACATGTTCGATTTGTCGTGAAACTTCCGGTAAAGTTCTTGTTCTAAGCAAACTATCTGCATAACTAATTGCAGCTGCTTCTGTTTCTCCACTGAAGTCCTCAATTGTAGAAAGAGGGCCGTATTTTCTAATAGATCCACCATCTTCTCTAAACACAAATATGTTTTTCTCTTTGTTTACAACAGCGATTCTATTCTTTACTTCCTCACCAGATACAGTCTTTTCAACGTTTGTTAATCCTGAACCTAATACTGGGATGAATTTTGCAGGTTTCCACTCGAATACCCTCAGCCCCTCAGGTTCAAATCGAATCCAATACTTCTTACCCGTTACCTTTTTACTTTCATATAAAATAACAATCAGCATTTCAAATACACTTTGAGCACTATTACTATCTAAGTACATAAGCGGGAATATCGTATTAATTTCTACTAATTCTTTAATTGGATAGTTGTATTTGCTCAATATAGAACGTATCATCTGGCTCGCTGTACGGTTTTGAAATACAAATTCATCACTAGACTTAACTAAATTAAAAAGATGGTCATAAGCAGTAACGTCAATATTACGACTCTTTGCATTTTTGTACGCTCTCACTACTCCAGCAAACCAAGTGATTCCATTAACGATTATTTGTATTGGTTTCCCGTCAATTTCATCTAATTCTTTTTTATAAATCAAAGTCATTTCCGCTTTTACTGGTCCTGACTGATAATCATCATCTAATTTGATAGGAGGAACGATAGCGTCCGTTACTACCATGTTCCCAATAATAACTTCTAACATCATTCTTCCTCCTATCTAATGTAATTTGCAGCAGCATAACCATGTAGATTTCCAGATTGAATGTATATCCATCCGGATTGTGTCTTACTGTTTCTAGCGAAGGTTACACTCGCTCCCTGTTTCAATGTCCCAATAATTTTACTGCTTTGTGACGGTGCATCACGAACTGCTAACATATGCGTACCAGTCACTTTACCATCGGTTAAAGCGTATTTGTTTAAATCATTTGAAGGTGGTCTTCTAATGTTTCCTGCCCCATCTTTAAACCCAAGTTTAATTTCACGATACTCTTTAAAAGTGATATTAAATTCGATATAACCAGGTGCATCTTTCCAGTATTCAAAGTTCTTCACTATCATTTCCCTCTTATAATTGATATCCGGAATGTTTAATAGCACGACTTCCCCGGAATCTTTTAAACCAGAAAGGAAACGAACTGATGAAAGTGGATCTTGTCTTGCTTCTTCGCCAGAAATTTTATTAAAAGAAAAAAAGGAGGTAAATGTAACCTCCTCCAGTTCCTTCCCATCAAAAAAAGGAACAACTCCTTGTCCCAATGTGTTTACTTCTTCTATTTTGGCGTCGCCACCTTTTGGCCCGACCCCTTTAGGAGTGTGGGGAAAGGTGTATTTTGCCCATTTTGTAAGGAGAAATATCATGACTCCATCACTCCTAAATTAACTTTTGTTTTTCCTGTAGATGCATCATCTAGTTTATCAGCTAGATAATTTATTACCTTCTCCGCAACTTCTGTAAATGTATCTTCATTTTCATTCATGTCTTTAGCAGTACCGCCAGAAATATGAATATGGAACTCTTTTTTTGTACTGCTCGCATTTGTTGTTTGATTTGTATTTGACTTATAAGAAGTTCCTTTTACTTCTGTAGCAAATGGAACGTTCTGCTCTTCATTTTTAGCAGCCATAGCAAACGGTGCATGTGTCTTTTCAGAAACATTTACCGCTGAATTAACAGCCATATCTGTGTTTTTTTCCATACCAAGTCCAAGACCCTCGGTGATAAATCCACCAAGCTCGATCATTAAACGAGATGGACTGTGTATATCAAAGAATCCAGTTACAGCATCTTTAATACCACCTGCAATGTTGCCTACTGCATCCCAAGCAGCTGAAGCCATAGAGGAAATACCATCAATCAAACCATTGATGATGTCTTTACCAATTTGGAATAAGTCGATCCCTTTAAACGTATCTACAATGATATTCCATATATCAACGGCTATTTGACAAGCAGCATCAAATGCAGCTTTCCATTCTCCATTGAATAGATTTGATACAACTTTAACAACGCCCTCAATTACGCTACCACCAATTTTAACTGCCGCTTTTATTAAATCGAACGCAATTTCAGTTACGCCAGACACAATCGGCATTACCGCTTGGAAAAGTCCGGACATAAATGATAGAACATTTCCTACAATCGCACTTATTGTAGAAAATGCCGTACTTACAATCGACATAATTTGCGAACCATGAGCACTCCAAAATTGAGCTAATGCTGATAGCACCGTTCTTATTATCGAACCTATTACGCTGAGAATTGTGGAAATTGTCGTCCAAATTCCGCGCCACGCCATGGACGCATACTGCATTATTTGTGTGCCGTGAGCGTTCCAAAAACTAGCTACTCCGGTTAGTACACTACGAACAACGGAACCGACTCCATTTAGTACCGTACCTACGACTGTTTTCAGTCCGTTGTAGGCTGCCGATGCATAACGCACTATTTGTTGGCCATGTTGTGACCAAAAACGAGTCATACCAGAACCAATATTACGTACCGTCGACATGATTCCGGCCATACCTTGAGTTATTGCTCCTTTTACCCCGTTTATAATTGTAATAGCACTACGGATCGTCTGTGGGGATAACCCGATGGAACTTAGTATAGATACACCTTTTCCGGTATTTCCACTAAACAACGCACCCATTCCCTTAAAGAAGCTTCCTAAGGTAGAAATTTGTTGTTTAATTTGATTTACAGCATTTCTCACACCAGTTGTCATTGTAACAAGTGGTCTCATGGCTTCAGGACCCATTCCTAAACTAGTTAGAATAGAGACTCCCTTACCTTCGTTACCAGAAAAGATTGCCTTAATTCCTGACCAAGCTGTTGTTAATACTCCTTTTATTTGGTTGACCTTCGCCAATAAGGAGTCAAATGCAGCCTTCACGCCATCAAACGCAGCGTAAACTATATTCCTAAAGGTTTCGCATTGCGACCATAGAAAAGCGATTCCAATACCTATAGCGGCGACTACTCCAATTATACTTAAAGCAGTTCCCATTACCCCTAACAATGCTCCAGAAGTCATTCCCATTGCACCAGCTAAAAGTGCAAATCCTTCAATTATTCCCGGCAAGAAACCAAGTATTAAAAGTACTGGACCTGCTAATAAGAGAAACACCCCTGTAAGAGCAAGTATTACTGTTAAGACTGTTTGTACAGGTCCTGGTAAAGCATTAAACGCATCAATTAACATGCCTAATCCATCAGCAATTACTCGGATTACTGGTATCAGCGCATTCCCCATTGAAATTTGCAGCGTTTCAAAAGAACCGGATAACTGGTTAAGCGATCCGTTTAAGTTATCTTGCATTTTCTTCGCTGTATCCGCGGCCGCTCCACCAGAATCTTGTAAGCCTTTCGTAAGCTTTTGTAATTTATCTGGACCTGCTTCAACTACCGCAAGCATTCCTGATACTGCTTCTGTACCGAAAATAGAAGATAACGCAGCTGCTTTTTGAGCATTCCCCATATCCTTTGTCGCGTTACCGACCTGACCGATAATATCATGAAAAGGAAGCATTTTACCTGACGAGTCTTGAATGGTAATACCTAAATCAGCAAGTGCGGTCCTAGCAGATTTAGGCGGATCAGACAAACGTAGTAAAGAAGCACGTAATGATGTACCTGCTTGTTCACCTTTGATACCAGAATCCAAATTGTTAACATGACGGCTCTTTATCCATCACTTCTTACGGTTTCCCGCAAGTTCGGACTATATCTTCACCTTCGTCTTAATACGTTAAGGTGGTGAGTTCTCGTGGATATTTTTCCATATAAAAAAACACTCAATCAGAGTGTTTTTACGTAGGATACTTTATCTAGTCTCTACACCTTCCTAGCGTTTCCACATAGGCTCGGCTCGGTATTATCTTAGGCATAATGGCTGAATAATTTATCTAATTCGTGTTCGATACTATTAACTGTATAAGGTATACGTATTAATGAAATCCCTTTGTTTTTACAAAATTGATTTTTGATAGAATCATTCATTTTAGTTTTTTTAAATGTTTCTAATCCGAAAACCGGTTCGAAATGTTGTCTTCCATCAAATTCTATTAAACAAATGATTTCGTTACTATCAACATTAAAAATAGCAAAATCAAAAGGAAGTGGCCGTTTATTCTTACACTCTTTTATCTTGAATTGCGTTTTAAATTTGAGTCCTTTTTCTTTAAGGTATTTAAAAATTGTATCTTCACCTTTTGAGTGATAACAAAAAGGGCATCGACAATTATGAGATAAGAACTGATTTGGTCTCATTTTAAATTCATTTCCACATTTATGATGAATGAATTTAATTTTCTCACCTTTTCCCTGATACACTTCTAAGGATTCATATTCGTCACCAACAATGTCAAAAACTTCTTTCTTAAAATCTACATTTGTTTTTTTGAATTTTTTACTTAATAACTCTTTCTTACAATTCGGACATCTTTGGTTTTGGATAACAAATGCCTTAGCCATCATAGGAAAAATTTGACCACAAATATTATGTTTGAATTCAATTTTCCCGTGAGTTGTAGTGTAATCACCTAATACCTCGTACTCACTTCCAACTAATTCAAAAACTTCTTTTTTAAAGAAAGCTGTTGTCTTCTTTAAATTCCCAGAGCATTTAGGACAACCGTAACCGTTCGTTAATGTTTCAGGAAGAGTATAATAAACGAATCCACACTTATGTTTCACTTCTATTTTTGTTCTTCTATTCACGTATTTCCCTATTATTTCAAACGAATCACCTTGAACAGTTTTCACACGATCAATAAATTCTTCATCAGATATTCTCCGCATAATAGAAATCCTCTTTCTAAAATTGATGATTCTATTATACCTCATATACCATTATTACCCTTAGATTTCCACCGAATTCTCTCACTGTTTTATGCCACTGATTTCTCAGTAACCGACCAATTTTGTTTAGCCATAATACCAGTAGCTGCAGATAATTCTTCTAGCGATATACCAAGCATTTTCGCAACTGGTGCAGCATATTTGAAGCTGTATTGCATGTCCAAAATACCAGCTGCTGATTGGTTGGCAGATTGAGAAAGTACATCCGCTATATGAGAGGACTCTTTCGCTTCCATACCAAATGCATTTAAAGCTGCAGCGACTGTTTCAGATGTCATTGCCATATCTTCCTGTGAGGCTTCGGAAGCAGCGATAATACCAGGCATCGCACCGATTATATCGTTCACCTCGAAGCCTGAAGCGGCTAGGTTTTGCATACCTACCGCAACTTCACTAGCTGATTTGGTAGTCGATGCGCCTAATTCTTTAGCGGTTTCTGTCAAACTGCCTATCTGATTTCCTGTCGCACCAGAAATTGCGCCTACTTTAGCCATTTGTTGCTCAAAATCGGCGGCGGTATTTACTGCTGAACCTAGCCCAACCGCAATAGCTCCACCAGCAATTGAAGCAGCTGCACCTGTAGAAAATAAAGCACCGCTGGCTCGATCTAATCCATTGAGCATTGTAGCTTGTCTCTCGCTCACTCCACCAAATCTATCACGTAATGCAGCCATACTATTACCTGCATGTTGTGCACTTGTAGCATTTTGATTTAGCGCTGAGTTCATTTGGTTAATCTGCTGGGTCGCTTGCTGCATTTCCCTGGTCAATTGTTCAACCTGAGTCTCCAAATGATTAATTCGTTGCGACGACTGCTGTAAGTCCCTTTCCATCGTTTGCAAGTGTTGTTCTAACTGATTTACTTGCTGTGCGGATTGTTGGAACTCTTGACGTAATTGCTGCATTTCATGTTCAAGTTGATTTACTCGCTGTGTAGACTGACTTAAATCAGTATTAAGATGATGCAGATTATTACCAAACTGCGTGGTACCCTGCGCTGATTGGTGTAAATGGTTTGTTAACTGTACAACGTTATGATCTAACTGAGATGTACTTTGTGTTGCCTGATGCAATGGTACAACATTTGTTCCTTGAAACCGTAATGCGTTATCTAATTCCCTTGCTGCTCGTGACGTTTGTTCCATGTGCTGCGTCATTTGACGTAATGGAGCGGACATCGCATCTACTAAACTAATCTTACCTGTTACTTGTCTTTCACCCATAAGTCACCGCCCTTCATTCTTGGGCCTCGGCAGCTTTTTCATCTATTTCGTCTTGATACAAACAGGACGCAATAAAAAAGACTTTCTTCTCACGTTTCATAAGAAAAAAGTCTTCTGGATCAATATTTTTTGTTTGAAAAAGCCTGTGGGCCCATGAAGCCATTGGGTCGGTTTTAATTAGTTTTTTACCGCATCAATCTCATCTTCCATTGAATCTTGACCTAAACCAGATAATTCAACAATGTATTGTGTTGCTTTTACAATTCCACCTAGTGACAAGAATTTAGGTACGATAAATTCAGGGTTTGGCACAGGTGATCCGACTTTTTTTGCTAATTCAGGTGATTTCCAGTTAATATTTGTTCTAGTTTCATCAGTAGCAGCTGCGATCATAAGAGAGTTATATTTAGATTCATCCATTTTTTCTAAAGCTGGTTTCCCTTTACCTTGAGGAATAGTCTTTGTAGAAGACTTGCGGATTTTTTGTTCTTCTTCTGCGTCGATAGATTTCATTGGTAGTACAAAATACTTCCCATCAATAGTTTGAACTTTGATTTCTCCACGCACACGATCATTTGTATCTACTCCAAATAAATCTTCTAAGCTTGCAAATTGTTTTTTCTGTAATTCTGTCATAATAAGTATTCCTCCTAGTGTTTTTAACACGTTATTTTATGTGAATAAGAAAAAGAGAGGGTGTCCCTCTCTTTAGCTAAGAATTTCATAGTCATCAAATGTAAACGGAAAATCATCATCAACTAAATCTTTTACTTTAAATCCTAATAAAGTTACCTCATCAAAGCTAACGCCTTTAAAAGCAACTTTCATGTTTGCACTTTCTGCATTTTCATCTGGATCGTGGTAATCCCCTACAAGGGTAAATGTCTGATCAGGATTCTTTAGAATACGCATCGCTAATTCTTTTGCCTTAGCAGTATGATACATTTTCATTTTCCCAGTAGCAGAACCACCCATAATACGGTTACCGTCTAAAAATGCATTTGCACGTTCAATTTTCTTTTTATCAAATTTAATTTTACCTTCAAACTCTGTTACTTCTGCCCACTGCTCTCCTAAATCGTCATAAACCGCTCCGTATTTACCACGAACGATATTACGAGGATTTACAGTAGGTAAACTGTTATCGTACATTGACATTTAGCAGACCTCCTTAGGACACCTTATTTTTGTTGTATACTTTTTCAATCGCATCAATGACAAGGTATTCAGTAATGAAGAACGCTTCATCCTTGTAAACTACCTTGCCTTGATTTTCTGTATGACGTGGATCTTCGTAGCAGTTGAATGAACCTAATTCGATTACTTCCTGTACTGCCAATGGTTCTAATAATTCATCTTTAATCGCTTGTGCAGCTGCAATTCTACGCGGTTGTGTATTCGCTTTTGACATAAAGCGATTAAACACTTTTTCTTCTGCACTTGTAATATAATCAATCGCTGCTACTACTTTTACCTTTTGTAGTGTACGGATTGCGGCGCGTTCATCTGCTTCTTTCGAAATACCAACTGCCTCATCCATATTTCTAATTGTCGTCATGGTATTAACTGCGGTATTAAAGCGAACTGTGTTGCCTTCTTGGAAGAATAGTAAATTACCCTCTGACAATCTACGTTTCGTTTCAGTTACAGATAATTTTTCTACTGAAGTGAAAGGTGTCTCTTTTTGCGTCATACTCTCATTCAGTGGGCATGAAATTAAAGCAGCTGCTGCATATACTGCTACTTCTTCAGCCGTGTACTGTTTGTCATAAATACTTGCCTTTTGAATGTTATTTGTAACAGCATAATAATCAATTTCTTTTGCTTCTTCTCCACCTGTATTACCTACAATTAACTTTCCAGTAATACGGCTTGATTGTACAAATTGAGTCAGCATTGTTTTCACTGCTTTATCTTGTACACCATCAAGACAGATTCCATTGAAATCCTCATCTTTTGCTAGAGCGAAGAAATTAACGTAATCTTCTACTTTTACTGCTTCACCACTTACTCCACCAGTAAGAGGGACATTGTTAATATCTTCAATTGTTTTCAACCCATCTACCTTTGTAACAGTTATATACAAGCTATCTTTCGTTTTCGATACTAACTCATCAATTGCAGTGAACGTAATTCTCTCAAGCTCTATATTGTTTTCTACTAGAATCAATTGTTTAGCAGTTTCATCACCGATTTTTGGGCGAATTGTTACTTTAAAGTTATTTCCACGTGCTCCTGTGTAAAGAGCTTCAATTTTAATCGCTTGCAGATCCAAGGAAGCTTTCTTAGCATCTTTTGTAGCAAGGCGTACTGCTTTTAATTTTTGAATAGGTGCTTTAAAAGCAAGTTCTAACAAATGAGCAGTTTGGCCAACGAAATTCGCCTTAGCTTCTTCTAAAGAATCTAAATCTACTACTGTATTTTCTTTACCCCAATCAGCCTTAATTGGCATAATCAGGACGCCACGTGCATTTTTATTAACTGCACCTTTGACAACAAGCTCAGTAAAGGAGTAAACACCTGATTCGATTTCATTTCTACCTTCTTTAAATGCTTTTGGCATGGTACTACTTCACCTCTCTCTTTAATAATGCTTTTACTTTCTTTTCCGCAGTCTCTAAATCTATTTCATCGATACCTTGTAGAGCAGCTGCTGCGGTATAACTAGGAACACCAAACAATGTATCCGATTGTTCAATTACTTCTGCTACTGGATAACGAACAGCTGAAGCAGTTTGTTTTACTTCCACTTCTTTACTTGCCATTCCAGCCACCTCATTTCTTTTCTATTAACCTGACATTGTTATGAACTTTACGCAGGATTTCATGATGCTCAACAAGCTCAACGAATCGTTCTCCTTTTACGCTAAACGTCCATACATCAACATCAGTTTCTTGCATTTCAAACTCAACATCTTCTAAACGAGCGTTTGTTGGTTTGTACTTTTCATCAACTAGCGGTATATCATATCGACATCGTATAAGTGCATCTTGCAACTTCGCTTGAAATTGCAGCGCTTGTGTTTCTGGTGTATCTTTATCCAGGAACAATGTACCGTGGATCAGCGGACGATATCTGTGAAACCCAACTGAGTCTTGGTACGGTTTACCTACTGGTGTTTGCAGATAGAAAAAAGGAGGCGTTGCTTCCTGCCTCCTTCTTGTTGTATATCCTTTTACTCCAGTGGTATCTTGAATGAATTTTAGTACACTAGTTAAATCACACGAAACCAAGTTCATTCATAACCTCTCCCACTCTATCCTCAAGCCATCGCAATGCTTCTGGCTCGAATTCATGCCAAGAGTCTTCTAACATATGAGCACCTTCTACCCATTTCCCTGCTTGTTTAGCGGTTTCTCGGCTCATTCCACTATGTCTTGTACGATGCCCTGCTTCTACATACTCAGCATAGAATAAGTTTGAACCAACAATTATTTCAACTCCTTCTCCCATACCAACTTTCAAGAAAACAGAACCATCACCATTTACACCTGCACCAGCAGAAAGAAATGAATTTCGTAGCGCCCCTTGGTCAACTGGCGTTTTCTCTGCCACCATTGACATTAATTGTAGAGCAAGTGCTTCGGCCCACAATTCGAGCATTTTAGGTAACCTACTTTGAATTACGCTTTTCATTTGGTGCATCCATTCATCGAACCCCTCAAGAACAAATCCACCTTCCATACCACCACTCATACTGTTACCTCACCTTTCAGGTCAATCTCAAAATGATGAATGCCTTCTCGATCAAATACTGGATATGGATGAGAAGCGATATAACGACCTAAAACATATTTTGTCTTTGGGTCGTATACCTCAATTGTGTCTCCTGCTTTTACATCAGGGTAAAGCGTGTGAATGAAGACTACATTGTCAATTTCGACTCTACCTAATACTTCATTCACTTTGCTTTGATTTTTCTTTACGAGAGCACAGGGAAGATCAGTAGCGACTTCTTTTAAGTCTTGCTTACTGTCGTACTCGCTCTCATCAGAAACAACACGAGAAACAGTCATGCGGTGAAATAGTATCGATTCATATCTACTCAAAAGAAAAACACCCCTGATTCGTTCCCTGTTTGCATGTATGGCTCAAGTAGAACCATTGCAAGGTCACGATAGGATGTACCTTTGTCAGCGAATGTTTCTTTGTAATCAGAACGCTCAATACTTTTCACCTGCTGCGGTTCTTTCTCGTCTTTCACAAGATAACAGACAGCAAGTTTGATATCATCAGGGACTTGCTCATCTATTTTCTTCACTTTTGAGCGCACAAAAATAGAAGCTCGTAACAATGCGGCTTCCAAGTCACTCACATTATTTAGTTCAGCAAACAAGCTTTTCGCTTCATCTGCTGCAATTAAGCTCTTCATCACACATCGATTTGCATTACGCCTGAAGGATAATTTAACTCAGGGAATGCAGCTTTACCGATTTCAACGAATTCATCACCTGTATTATCTTCTTCCCATGTTTTCACGTAAACGCCTGGTTGTCCTTTTTTCGCTTTCGTAGGACCTTCTACAGTAGAACCAAGCGACTTCTTACCATCAATACCTAAGAAGACAATACGATTTTCAGGTAAGTAACGTTCTGTCTTTCCATTTTCAAACGTGATTTCTAAATCATTCATTACAATCGGTGGGATTTTCCAGTTTTTTAGGTATACTGCTAATTCATCCGGTGTTACTACACCACCTGCAATTCCTTTAATTTGAGCGACAATCGCCTTAGACTGCAACATATCAAAGTAAGAAGTATAGGACATATGGAGTTCTTGTGGTAAACGTCCAGCATTCGCCTTTTTGAATTTCTCCATCATATCGATTAAATCCTTAACTGGATTAGAATTTTCATGGTCGCTCCATTTTGTTGATACTTTCACTGCTTTTGGAACATTAAATGGTAGTTCAATTGTAAATCCATCAATATTGTAATCAATTTTACCTTTGTACAAAATGGATGTACGTAGGTACTCTTCTGTTTCTTCAACACCCATTTTAAGATTGTCGATATGATCAAAGGCTTTATCAATTATTTGTTGACGCTCTTTATCATGACGAGGATTCATAATTGTTAATGCATCTCTTTCGTCAAAGCGGTATTTATGGTTCATTTTAGCAACTTCACCAAATACTCGTGCTAGTCCTTGTTTATCACGCAATGGAGCAGGAGTGCCAAATTCATTTAAGTTTGCTGCTACTACGTTATGTTTTTCGAAGATATCCATTCCGAAATCTAACGAGAAAATTTGTTTGTCACGTGGTAAAAATTTTAATGTTGTTGATGTAAATGGAATTTCTAATGCTTCAACATAACCAATTAATGTTTCTCGTTTAAATTCATCTAATTGTAAAAATGTTCCCATTCAGTTTCACTCTCCTTATCGAATATCAAGCATTTTTGCTTTTGCTTTAAACTCTGCAGTAATTGCAGGGCATTTCGCTTCATTCACATAACCACCAACAAGTCCTACTCCTTGCACATCGTTCTCTCCAATACGGATATCACGTAACAATAGAGAAACTTGTCCTGTAGCTTCTGCATCCGTTGTTTTATCAAAAGGACGCGTTTTCTTTGATGTTGCATCAAAAATTAATGATGTACCAGCAGGAACAACACCTGGTGTAAAAGCAGTATGGTCTAATGTAACTGTAATCTTTTTAGCACCAACAATATCACGTAAAATTTCTTTTCCTGCTACAATCGTTTCACTTCGAGGATATAGATTCAATTTGCTTCACTCCTTAATTTTTTTGACTACGTCTCTTCGCTAATTCTGCACCTTTATCGTAGTCTGTTTTCGATGCAGGTGGATTTCCACCCCCTGGTGCAGTGCTTCCTGGTCTTTGTTGTCCACCACCTCCTTGACCGCCTGGCGCTGCTTCCTCGCTCATAAATAAGAATGGTTTATCTGTTTTCACTTGTTCGAGTACTTCTTTCATATTCGTAATCTCGCCACTATCTGGATCAGCTTGTAATAACGGCTTTACTGTAGCAAAAAGAATATCTGCATCATGCGGTTTATAAGATGTAGCAGCTTTTACAAATGCAAGTTCTGTCTTCAAACTATTGTTTTCTGAAGTAAGAGTTTCGTTTGAAGTACGTAATACTGCATCTGCTTCTTCTTTCGTTTTTGCAGCACCTAATCTATCTTGTAAATCTTTAAATGACTCTACACCCAATTTCTTATATAAATCCGCTTTTGCTTGCGTTTCTGCTGCTTTCTTAGCATCAGTAAGCTGCGTATCCAGTTGCTCCTGCGTATATGTCACAGGTGGATCATTCGGCGGATCTGTTGGTGGTGGGTCTTGTGGTGGATCAGCTGGCGGATTCGGGTCCGAAAAATATTGGAAGTTTCCTAAACGTAATCTAAATGTTGGTTTTACTTTTTCATGCAATTTCACTATTCTTCACTCTCCTGTTTCTTGTACTGCTTACTATAACTAGCAGCAGAATCTAGATTTTGTTCTTTTGCATATTCTTCAAAGCTCTTGGCATCAGTACGGTACGTTTTACCAGTACTCATACTTCTTGCAGCACGTTGACGGTTTGCATTATTAAACCCTCTTATTACTGCTACAAATGTTCTTCTGCAATTCGGATGACCTGTAGCTGGAACGCTTTTCGCTTCTTCTACAGAAAACTCTCTACCATCCATCGCGCTACATGCCTTACACACTCTGTTATCTAGTGTTTCAAGTACCTTCATAGCTTTGAGTAAATCCATGCCCATTTCTTCACTACGCTTATCAAAATCAGTCATGTATTCTTTCTTCGCTTCATTACTAGCTGTAATAATTTCAGAACGTACTAGTCTCTCACTCTTATACGCTTCTTGACCGATTCGCTTCTGTAACTTAACTGTAGTCGTACGGAAACTCTCACCACGTTGCATAGAATTTACTAATGTTGTACGCAAATGCTCTTTAAAGTTTTCTGTTCGCCCCCACAAGTTATCTGAGAAGTGGCCGTGCCCCCAATCCTTCTCTACCAATATCTTAATAGCACGTTCTGGTATGACCGGCGGAACAATAATGTATCCTTGTATATGAGCAGCAGCAATATAAGAAGCAAATGCATAATCAACAACACCTACAGTTTTTATAGAGTTGGTAATTATGCCTGTTGCTTCTTCGTTTATACGATCAATACTCATTTCCATCTGCCTTAGGATTGCTTCTAAATCTTTTCCTCTTCTGATTTCGTCCCAATCCCATTTATCTTCTGGTGAGCCTAAGCTTGTACGTGTATATAAATAAGAAAGCTCTTTATTTATGTCTTGCAGAAACTCTGCATACACTTCAAGCAGCACACGAATACGCTCATCCTTAAAACGAATGAGCTTTCTCTGCTGTTCTATTGCCATTTCCTGCAGCTTTTTTAATTCTTCATGATTCATAGCTCATCGTCCGTTTTATCGCTCTTCTGCATACGTTTATCACGGTTTGCGATATGACCATCAATATTTTTTAAGTCAACGGTTTTACTTTCTGCTGCTTCTTTATCCAATCGTTTTTGTTCTTCTTGAACATCCTCAACAAGTGGATTCTGCTGAAGTAGAGTAAATTGTGACAACCGACCTTCTAATTTGTTAAGCATCTCAATAATTTCTTTCACATTTTGCGGTTTATTACGATGGATTTCCCACCAGATCCACTTGTAACTGTATAAATCATCATTTTCATTTCGTGGATTCAATGTTTCTTTTAACACTTCTGCAGGGTTCTTATGACCACTCTCAATTAATTTCTGTGCATTGAGCATTAAAGTAATAATCATAAATTTTCGTCTGATGTATCGTAGCAGGTATATTTCCTTCTCATTCACTTGTAAATCAAGTGGAGCGTATAGCTGCTCAATTGCTACACCAGTTAAATTCCCTAATGCTTCTTGCCTATAAATTTTAGGTAGTTGTGAAGTTTCAAAAATAGAATCGATAATGGTTTTTGCTTGCCATTCAATCGGTTCGTTCTTCATATCAGCGATTAGATAGGAAGCATCGGCTTGTTCTCCCGGTTCTCCTTTTATACTAATTGCACGGGCTTTACGCATTTTAATTCCTTCTTCCGGGTCAACTTTAACCCCTTTAAACAGTAAATACGGGTCGCAAAATACATCTAATCGATTTGAGTTGTCCGAAATCAACCTTGCTAATTCCTCAAGTTGTGAAATGATATCATCCGATAAATTACTTGGACCATACTGCACCATCCCACCTCTCGGTTTCGCGAATTCTCCATTTTGAAAATACGCAGCAGGTACAATCGGGATTGAATGTGGCATTGGATTGATTTGGTAATCTCCATTTAATTTAAACGTGCCATTCTCATTGATTAAATACGTTACGGTTGCATCATCATATACTTCTACATGCTCAATTTCCTCATCGCCAACCTTTGTTTTATAACGATGAATAACAGCAAGCATGTCGCCCTTATAATCAAACACCGGGAAGCATTCATTAATTGGATACGATTTATACTTAACCTCACCCATTTCATCAAAATAAAAAAGGACTGTCGCAGCACCTGCAATCAATCCGCGTTTCGTATTTAAATAATCAACTGCATGGTCATCATTTTCTTCTAGCACATACTTTAATTCGTCCCTAAATTGTTCAACCAGTTCTTTGCTCGCGCCTTTTTCAATGACTGTATCAGGTACATCGTAACTTACTGGTTTCCCTAGCATATAAGAAGCTGGCATACCACAAATAAGCTTGGAGTAATTGACCACAATTCGATGATTCGGATCGTCTGTCCGTTTTGGTTTTCTTTCTAAAATATCAAAGTCACCATCAAATACCTTCTGTCTTTTCTCTACATCCAGTAAAAGTTTATCGTGCTCTTTTAATATCTCATTCAGCAATTCCCAATCCTTCTGCTTGAGCTTTTCTGTATAATTCTCCTTCACACTCACACCTCCTTTTCGTTTAAAAAGGGTGCGGAACCACTCTTTTAAGCGTTCAAACATAGCGCACCTCCTAGAATACACGTTCAAATGCACTCGCATGACTCAGCTCTTTCAAGTCGGATACTTCATATCCATCTAAGCCATACCAGATAGCTGAAAAAGTATGTGGATCTATATTAAATTCATCCAAGATGATATTTCCGTTGCTATCTTTTTTGTATGTTAAATTTTTGAGTTCTCGCCTTATATTTGGGCAAGCAGTGGAGCAGATTATTTTCTTGAATCGCTTTACTTTCTTGGTATTCGCTAATCGTGAGCCTTGGAACTTCTTGGCTCCACTCATTTCAAATCCTTTTTGTCTAAAGTAAGCGATGGTTTTCGGCTCTGCACTATCTGCTTTAATGTGTTCACCTGACTCTTTAAATTCAATTAAATCTTTTGCAGTTTGCGGATCAGTCTGCTTATTCTTGTAATACTCCCAATACAAGTAGAGATACTTCTTCTCATGGTCAATTGCCATACGTACCACCGCGTTAAATGATGTTTCAAAACCGAAGTCCATTCCAACTCGTAGCATCAATTTGCGCTGGTTCTTAATGATTTCATCCATCTTTTCAGCTTCCATCATTTCGAACTGCGGTAATACCTTGACACCGTTGACACCAAACTTTCCGTATCTTGCAACACGGTGCAGGTCCGGATCATACTCTTTTGTTTCATCCAATTCATCGATGTACGATTGTGGCAAGAATAAATTATCATCCGCTGTACTGTGGTGGTAATACGTATCTTTCACAACAACTGTATGCTTCTCGTATAGTTCCTCATCATCTAATACCGTTCGCTCATTCACTTCATCTTTAAAGAAATGCAAATAAACCCAATTATCGATGCTAACAGGATTTGTTGAGAGAATCATGTGTAGTTTTAATGATGGATGACGCATACGTTTCTTTACTTCTTTAAAGCCCTCATACTTGATTTCTGATGCTTCTTCCAGCCAAACCATTGATACATTATGAACAGACTTTAATTTCGCGGGTTTGTCCATACCACGGAAAATGATTGTACTTCCGTTTGGGAATTTGATTTTCATTGGTGATTCAGTGACTCTGATTGTATCGGAAAGTCCTAAATCTTCAATGATATCTACCAAAAGAGCAAAGCAGCTCTCTTTAATTGTCTCGTATACTTCACGTATTACAAGACATTTGCGCTTCTCTTCCAATAGCTTTAAAACGATTTTCAGTGCAACATGATAGCTTTTTGATGAACCGTAACCGCCAACAAGAAAGTAATTTTTATGATTCCAATCAAACAGAAAGTCTTCAAAACGTGGATTCACTTCTTTTTCAACAATCATGATCGCTCACTCTTTCTGGTGATTTTAATCTCGATTGGCTCATTCTTTCCTTTACCAGTTAACGCTTCAGTTTCAGCATTAGCTTTCTTTATCTGAGCATCATACATTTCTTTTTGCATACGATGACGTTCTTCTTCAATTTTTCGTTTGAAGTTATCAGGCACTAAATCGAAGTACATCGCCAATTTATCAAGTGCTCTCATCTTGTCAGCAAGCTTGATAGATACGCCCTCTTTGCCCTTTTTCACTTCGGCGATGATAGAGCCATCAACCATGTCCGATTCATTAAAATCAACGTAATTAATGGTTCTCATGACTGGTTTTCCGTCTTCATCTTTTACAGGTCCAAACGGGCCCATAACTTCTACTTCTCTTTGGCCAAAGGTTACGTAATTCGTAATATCAGCAAAAGCAATCTTAATGTATTCATTCAATACGTCCATCGCTTCAACAAAAACATTCTCGACCATTTCACCTTTGATCTCTCGAATGTACGATGCTACACGTTCTCTTCTAAGTAACCGACTACTCGTAACATGTGCGCTACTCTTGGCATAGCCAGCTTTCAATGCAGCTTGCGTACCGTTAAAATACTTTACGTAATACAAACAAAAGAGCCGTTCTTGTTCATTCAGCTCTTCATCATCTAGCATCTTTTTCAACTTGGCTTTTGTCTTGGGATTTTTAACATTAGTAACGCTCCTTTTCGCAATAGTAACGTTACCTTTTAATTGTTCATCCCATTTGTCTTGTGATTTCCACTTTCTTATTTGAGATGGCTTTAAGTTTAATTCCCTCGCGATCTCAACAAGTGGCTTCTCACCATTACTTGCTTTGTATATTTCGAATGCTTTATCACGGTCTGGACTACGCTGTCTCGCCATCTACATCTCACCTGCCACCTCGCGTTCAAATTTTTATACTTCTATGAGTTCACTCCTTATGCTAATCGCTTTGTAAAATAAAAACATCCATTATGTGAATGCTTCGTGTTATTATATTTAAGCTGTCTTAATTCAGATTGATATGTAGGTGAAACGAATGGAGAATAAACAACCTGAACAAAAGTACGATTTAAGCAAGATATACACATACACAGAACATCCTGACAAAATCAGCGGTCGCTGTGATAATTGCGGAAATACCGCATTCAAAAGTTCCGTTAAAAATTTCATCTATTTAAGAGAATGCCGTAAATGTGGCATGAAGAAAAGTATCTAGCCCCGTATTGGGCTTTTTTCTTTATAAAATAACTAAGCCACGATACAAATGCACCGCGGCTGAATATATAAATGTAATTGGTCTTTCCGTCCTTTTTGCGGATTCTTACCGCCCATGCCCGTTCTCCGGTAACGTTTTGATAAAGGGGCTATGATCATTGGTTATGAGCGCATAGATACGTTATCCCCACATTATGCTCTTTTCAAAGAACAATTAACTGTAGGAATATCGTACCGTTGATTCCAATGTAAAAAGGTACCCAATTCACTGCCCAAAATACTGCCCTGAATGGTACCCTAAAACTTCCATATGCAGTTTTAAATCATGTTTAATGCCTTTGCGAAGTTAATAATTCCCGTTTTTCTTTTCCGATAAAATTTACCTGGTTTCATACCTAAGATTGTTGCCAGGTAATCATTATTCAACTCTTTACCACTCATATATTTCGCTTCCAGCACCCTTTGCTCGTCTTCATCAAGCGCTTCTTCAAACGCCCTTTTTAATTGTCTGTACCTTATTTCATCCTGTGTACTCTTTCTAAGTTCTGGAAACATTAATTCCACTCCAAATTCCGTTCGTTCTTGAATATTTTTAAATTTCACTTTCAGCACACGGTAATCTCGTAACTCTTCTATCACGAAAGGCCGTATTTCCTTTTCATTTACATATCTAGAAGGTTGATTCATATGATACGGTTCCCCTCCGTTCAATCTGCTTTCTTATCAAAAGATTATTCTATCGAATTATCAATTTCGTATTTCTTTGTTTTTCCAATACGGATTGCATCTTGAATAGTGAATAAGCTTGAGCTTCCAATCATTTTTCTTTTCCCTTTATAATACAATCTGTATCGCGGATGCTTTGCATAGCCTAAACCTTTACCTCTTTTTTTGTATTCCAACCTTATCACTCCACCATCAGGATATCTGTATATGGATTGTGACTTTTCATGTTCAGCTCTCACTTCCCTCCATCCCCTTTTCTACAAAATGAAATTTTTATATTAATCTTCCTCAAGTTCCGTAACAGTTATATAATTTCTAGCATTTTTTCGTTCTGCTACTCGCCTTTTATATGCTGGTCTCTTATAAAATTTAACGGTTTCAGGACGTACGCCCATATGTTGAGCGCATTGCAGTATGGTCCCGACGCATACGAATGATTCACCTTTATAAACGACGTACTCCTTTACCTTCACTGTTCATTCTCCTTCCTTCCCAAATAGCGTTTTTGTTGAAAATGATGCTCTCATTCATTTGGACACATTTACCAGTATTGTTACCAAAAAATTCATGATATGGTTATTTAGTCGAGTACGTCATTACTTGACAATTACCCTTAGAAATCCCGTTGATAAACGGGGTTTCTTTTATTTAAATAACGATTTTATTAAGTTTTTCATTCCAAATAGTACATCCTTTATTAACTTGTTACTTTTATTTTTCCTAGGAAAAATAATAAAGTTTGTTTGTATTTTTTATTACTGCCCATTTCCTATTATTCTGTATTCCTATAAATAGACAACAGCATAGGATAAACAGGAAATGATAAAATCATGAGAGGAGCTTGAATATGCAATATCATCCACGTTATTATCAATGTCAAAGCTCAATGGATAGCATCTGGAATAACAATAATTGGATTTACGCTTGGAATCCTTATTATTACAGTTACAACAATAATGCTTTGGACCACAACCGCTATCCTTATTGTGAAAATTTCAGATTAACAGATTATGGAACTAGACCATTTGTATTGAATATTAATCAAGCCACCAAACAAAACAATACTTACCGAACCGCTATCTGGACAGGAAAAAACTTACAAGTAACTTTAATGAGTATTAATGTTGGTGATGACATAGGTTTAGAAGTACACCCTACAACCGATCAATTCATACGTATTGAAGAGGGTCAAGGACTCGTTCAAATGGGTGATACCAAAGATAAATTAGATTTTCAAGAAATGGTCTATGATGACTATGCCATTATGATACCTGCTGGAAAATGGCATAATGTAATTAATATGGGGAATAAACCACTTAAAATTTACTCTATATATGCACCTCCAGAGCATCCCTATGGTACAGTTCATGAAACAAAAGCGATTGCCATGTCTACTGAAGCAAATCGATATTACTAATGAGAAAATATCTTAGTCTTAAACAAAATTATTGCTTAAATACTTCAAAACTATAAAAAATTTAAAATAACTCTTAGTCATAGAGCCCCTTAAAAACCACTCTTTAATTTTTAAATAAAGTTTTTATAAACATCTTTATTTCTTAATTTAATGATTTATGTTAAAATCATCTCATATCAATCTTTTTACTTTCACTTTAAAGATGATACTTCGATTGTGGTCCTAGTTTACTAGGTCCTCTTTTTTATTTTTTTAATTTTATTTAAATCCATTAACCGATCTCATACTTTGACATACAATACTACTACCTTTCTGTATAACGTGAGCTCGTCACTTTCGTTATAATGAGGCATAAGGAGCGCTCTCGATCAGCGCTCTTTTTATTTGTTATCAAATAAGAATTTTGTTTAAAAATTAATAACATTCTCTAGCTTGGTGCACCCTATATTTAAAAGGAGCATTCATGAAAATTTTAAAATACATAGCCCTTACAATTGGATGGCTTGCATTACTATCAATTTGGTATACAATATTCTATCCTTAATCCCTGTTATAGTTCTTGATCTAAGAGTACCGCACTCTCCAACGGTGCTCTTTTTAATTCAAATAACTATTTTGTTTAAATTCACCTTAATTCTCTTTAGAGTTTCTTAACATTCAAATTAATAACTGTATAATAAAATTAACCATTAATTAGGAGTGTTAAAAATGATAGAAACCATAGTAATTTGTCTATATATTATCTTTGGTATAGGCGCAATATTTGGCTTAATTAAAGAATTTCAAAAACCCGAGAAAAAATATTCTATGATTTTATTCGAATTTTTAATTCTAATGGCAGTTACAATCACTTTATATAGAATATTAATCTAAACTACATAACGCATATAATTTGAAGTCCACGGCAGCTAGGGAGTCCTAACTGCCTTTTGCTTTAAAATAACACTTTTGTTCAATTTAGTAATTTTCTGTATAATAAAAGTTAACTAATCCAGAAGGGACTGAATTATGCGCAGATATCAATATTTTTAATCTACCTATCACAACAACATAATGGAGGTAAAAGTATTGATTACAGAACTACACACACAAAGATTGCATTTAAGACAAATGAAAGAATCAGATTCATTAAGCTTATTTAGAATATGGTCTGATCCTGACGTTACAAAATTCATGAATATAAGTAATTTCACTGATGAAAACCAAGCGAAAGATATGATTCATTTCCTCAATGAACTGGCTCAAAATAATAAAGCTATGCGTTTTACTATTATTGAAAAAGAATCTAACCAAATCATCGGTTCATGCGGTTATAATTCCTTAGATTTCGAAAACTCAAAAACAGAAATTGGCTATGATATTTCGAAATCCTTTTGGGGCAAGGGATATGCCCCTGAAGCGATTTCTGCCCTATTAGATTATGCTTTTACACATTTGAAACTAAATCGTGTCGAAGCAAAAGTTGAACCTGAAAATGTGAACTCGATAAAAGTATTACAAAAATTACAATTCACTTTTGAAGGGACTCTAAGAAAAAGCGAAATCTCAGCTGGGAAGCTTATCAATTTAAATATCTATTCGAAATTAATAACAGATTAATTTTAGTCCCTCGGCCTATACGATATCGTAGTATAGGCTTCTTTAATTTTTATACAAAATTCAAATTGGATACTACTTTGCAACCCCTTGCTCTTTCCCAAAAGCTGCAGCTCTCCCCTTGATTCGTTTTAATATGCGACTAATTTGAGTTTGACTAACTCCAACTTTCTTCCCGATAATTTCTTGCGACATATGATTTGAATACATATCCCATACAATCATTTCTCGATCTGGTAATGTCTGAACAAAAGAACCAACTATTATTGCATGTTCAACTTTCTCATTCTCATTCGTTGAGCGTTCATCAATTAGCATCTGTTCAAGTGTTAAATCGGTATCACCACTCCCTGTTGAAAATGCTAATTCATTTATAGAACTTGGAATTTGTTGATATTGCAAAGCTTCTTCTACAGCCTCAACAGATACGCCTAATTGTTGACTAATGACCTCTGGTTTTTCTTCTGTTAATTTTTTTCTAATGATTTTACTTTTCAAGTGGAATATCTCACTTGTTACCTTAACTTTTTGATTATTTATAATTGCTTTGGTAGTTTCTCCATGCATTTTAGGAATTGCTAAAGTGGAAAACTCACACCCATATGCAGGGTTAAAGTCTCTTCTTGCTTTAAGCAACCCAATCATGCCACTTTGAATTAAATCCTCTGCATCTAAACCAGTAGTAGTTTTTATCGATTCTAAAACTGCTCCGTACTTTCTCCATACAAACTTGTAAACTAGCTTTTTATATTTTTTTACAAATTCATCATCCGACATGGCTTTTATATCAACTACTTCAGGCATTCGCTCCACCCCTTTTGATTTCTCTCATATCAGTTGGCCCTTTCCATTTCCCTTCACTTTCCCACTTCTTTTTAAGCTTTCCAACATAGGTAAAGCTACGATCATACATAATGCTGATTTCCTTATCTGGAATTCCCTTTTGATTTAACCCTCTTACGATTTCAGGCGTTAATCCCACTGGAATTCTCTTTCTTGGTCCACCATTCTTTTTAGGCTGTGTATCCAGGTATCTGCCCAACTGACGTAATGTTTCGCCAGTCGGACATACTTTACACTCATTAACACTAAAGCTTTCATTGCATGAGCGATTATAATAACAACGTCTGCATTTCTGCTCGATAATATCGCCAATTTGGTATGTGATTTGAGTTCTTTCTTCTTTTGTCAGTTTCATACCGCTCACCTATAAGACTGCCTTGAGCGCAATTCCGAGCGCTTGTGATCTACCTTGTAACTCAAGTCGATGCTCACGTTCTTTCGCGGCCGTTTCTTCTGCAGCGCGCACATTGATATGCATTTTTCGTAGATCATGTTCCAATTCATGATTCTTTTCAGTAATTGCATTAAATTCATTTAGTAACGTGTTGTAATCCTCATCACGAGACTGTAGCTGATCTTGCATGAGTTTGAGTGCATCTTCCGCTTCCAGTCGAGCTTGCGTTTCTGCAATGAAATCTTTTGCTAGTTTTTCTTTTAGCTCTTTCAACCCCTCATACATTTTTGATACTTCGCTTAACTCTTTTTGAAGTGCATCTTTTTCATCAAGGATTGTATTTAATTGTCCTTTCCAGGAAGCATCTAACGTTTCTGCTTTTTCGATATGATTAGCTACTACAGAATTTAATTTTGGTGGTTCAGATTTCGTTTTTTCGTTGTTTTGATGTCGTGGTGATGGTTTTGTATTCTGAGGTATATTTGATGCACCTACGCGTTTATTAGGTGCTCCTTTTTCTTCCCGTCTTTTAGAAATGTGATGATACAAAGTCTTTTCATTTACCCCCAAGTGTTCAGCGATATTTCCCCAAGTCCATTTCTTTTTATCTGCCTTACGTAACTTTTCAGCTGTTGTACAAATATGATCCCAGTTTTTTTGTTCAGCCATGTGTTCCGTTCTCCCCTCAAGTAGACTTTCGCCTAACTTTTTTAGTCTTTGACCAATCTCACAATTCTTTTGACACCAACCCACTAATTTAGATGAATTCGTAAATACTGCTGGATATTTCGTACAACCCTCACAATGATTCTCTTGCATATTTATAATGTCGATTCGGACCTGACTCTTCTCCGCTTTATTCAACCCATCACCCCATATGAGATTGAAAGGCAGGTAGTATAACGAATTTGTCATACTACCAACCTACTTTTATTAGTCTTCTAATTTTTCATCAAATGGCTTTTCCTCATCAGTTCCTTCAGATTCCTCAGAAGATTGCAAATCTTGTTCTTGCACCTGTTCTTCTTCCGATACAACAGGTTCTTCTGTCTCTGTTTCTTCCTTCGGTTTCTCTTCTGCCTTTGGCTGTTCAACTACATCAGGTTGATTTTCTTTCCACTCGTACCACTTAATCGCTAATGGAGCGACACGCTTACGGTACTCATCAATCACTTCAATAATTTGGCCTGATGACATATTAAGTTCATTCGCAAGCTTCAAGTAAGACTCACCTTCAAGACGGCGTTTCACGATTTCAGGCATCTTATTTGGCATTCCGTCAAAGCTTGGTGCTAAACCACTTGTAATGAACTCGTCAACAATTTCACGATCCGCTTGTTCTTTCTCTTCACGAGTTTGAATCTTTTCTTCAGGGATATCAAAATCAGCTTCTAACTGTTCGAATGATGGTTTTACTTCTTGCACAATCCCTTTCTCATCAACTTCATACTGCGTTACAGGCTCGTTTGTTTTCGTGTTAATTGTTACGTTAAAGCTAACTTGCATAGACTCCAATGCAATTAAAACTTTTGTATCTATCAAATCAGATAAAGCATCTAATTTCCCTTTTAACGATGAATCCGATACCTCTAACACAATTTCTTTCTTACCATCTGCTTTTAGATTTACTTTCTTTAAAGTTGGTTTAAATTCGATATATGACATATAATTCGCTCCCTTTATTTAGCCTTTTTTATTTTTTTCTCTTCACGTTTTAACTTGTCGTACTCATCCAATGTGATAAATCCGCCATACTTGATAACATGCTTTAAAAGAATGAGTTGTAAGTGTGGATATTTATACTCAAACAGTTTTCGCTTTACCGCGAACGTTTCCGTTACCATTCCCTTTATATCAACGACTTCCACATCACCATTTGGCAAATAAACCATGAAGTCTGCACTATATGTAATTGCTTGATATTTTTTGCCGTTCTTTATAAACGCTGGTTGTAAAGTGAATCTCGGTTGTAATTCAAGATTTAAAATTTCACCTGCAGCTTTGCGAACTTTTAAACCCGTGTAATAATCCGATTCTGCCTTACTATCAAAAACATGGCCATCTATTTTAACTTTCTTATTATTGTACTTACTCAATATCCATCATCCTGACGTTGATGATTTACTTTGTTCTTTTCCAGGTATGCTTGCTCTATATCTTCATGAGTAAAGCCCAGGTGCTTTGTTCCTAATTCCATAAACAAGTTAAAAATTATTTCAACGTCATCCGCTAATTGCAATTTACTGTCTGGATAATTGTGTGCTGTATCCCACATTTCTCCTACGTAATAAAACAGCTTATTAAATGTATTGACAATCATTTTTTCTGTTTCATCTTCGCAACGAAATTCTATTGTGATATCCAACTGATTACTGATACTTAAAATAAAATGTAATCCATCCACAAACTCTGTCAGAATGGTTTCTCTTTCACTTGATCCTTTATTACTCCAATGTTTAAAACAACGTGTTTCATTTGCTAATTCAGCAATTTCTACTTGTAAAGCCAGGATTAAATTACAAACTAAGTTTTGACCTTCCAGACCATGCTGTTTAATAATCCGATTATCAAGTATCCTTTGTAGTCCACGTAATTTTGCGATGTTCATTATTTTCTTTCCCCTTTCGTTTCGCTGATCAGTAAAGTGATTTCGTAAACGCCATTTTGAAAGTCTGTCATTCCATCCATCCCCTTTAACATTTATTAGCTAATCCCACGAGCAGCAACAATATCAAGTGCCTGTTCTTGCGTGAATCCTTCCTTTACCAACGCATCAAATCTCGCTTTATATAATTTTGCAAGCTCGCCGTGATACTTAATTTGTAGAGGTAATTGATTTTTAAAATCGTCCAGTATCATTTCGAATTCAATATTGGACAATTTGCCGTTTGGCTCATTCATATCGCATACTCTCCCTTCTGGTAACTTCGAACCACATTACCCTCGTCATCGTAGTAAGCAATTTCCCAAAAAGGATGGCAATTGTGCTTCTCAATTTCTCCATCGAACAAAACGAACAGATTAGTTTTCCAGTTCCCAACGATCGTACCCCACATGCCAGCTACGTTTACTCGCATACCCATGTAAGCAAAGTGTAGGTTGCGATAGTTTTGCATTTTCTTAAATGCCTGTTCTGCACTGTACATCCTCTTGATGTCAAAAACACCTTCGTTCTCGCACTTTACAAACTTCATGAATTCAACCATTGGCATTGTTAGAAATCTTGTTCTAAACTTTTGCCAATACAAGAATCTTGCCTTTCCTTCGGTTTCCGCTACTACATATTCTTCATTCGGCCAATGTTCGAAAATGGTGGTTAATTTATATTTGTAAAGGACAGCCATCCCTTCATCTCCCCCTTAATTTGCAATCAATTTACGGAACAATTCTTCATTTCTTGTGTCTAATGCATGATCAATGAGTTGTGCTTTAGCGAGTTTCTCTAAATCATTAACTACCTGGGCTAATTCCAAGCGTTCGGTAAAAGGTAGCTCTGTTTCATCAGATGTTTCACCTTCCAATATCTCAATGAATTGAGGGTGCTTATATTTATCAGCAAAGTTTAATTCAATAAAGATATCTTCATCACGGTTATGTCGGATATGTTGAAATGCTTTATCTGGATCAGTACCCACTAAACCATTCCGGTAGAAAACAAAAGGCTTCGTTTCCACACATGTTGTTGAAATGAATATAGCTCTTGAATAATTTCCTCTTGCATTTTCAACGAAATGAACTTGCTGCAATAACTGATCGTGGCTCATTAAGTAATTTAAAGTCCATACACTTTCACGCCACTTACATTGAAAATTGTTCAAAAACCACTTAACAAACTCACGCTTTTTCTCAACCGACACGCTGCCCATGCAGTAACCCCCTTTTCCATCCTTCAAATTTTTTTATCCAAGCATCCCAATGTTCTTGGTATGAAGCTTCCTGCTGCTTTGCTACCTCACAATTACACCCTTCAATCGTTATCATCCCTGGATAAATTTCTTTATGAACTACACCAGTGTTACTGCATGTCATGCACATTTTCTTCACTCCTTCTCACGATAATCATCGCCTTCTACAGCGATTAAATAATGTTTACTCATGCCGAACAAACGGCTCTTTGCTGCATAACCAATCTTTTCAGGTAATGTTTCATCATCTTCATTCGAGCTGTATAAAATCGGTAAATTATGTCGATACCGATAATCAATAATTTGATAGTAGAGGTTCTCCTTCGCTTCTGACCATTTTGACTTCCCTAAGTCATCCCAGATGAGGACCTCTACTTGTTTTGCGTGGTTTAACAATCGGTTAAATTCTTTCTTATCATCATTCATCATCTTGGCTGCAATGAGATCATCCATGAAAGTTCCGTCTGATATAAGCAGTACGCTATGCCCTCGTTTCATGAGATACTTTGCTGCAGCTACTTGAAGATGTGTTTTACCAAGTCCGAAACTGTTATGTTCTCTTTTGGCTTGCGCTCGCTTTGCTGGCTCTAATTGCTTAATTCGTAACTCTCCAAATGTTGCGATGAATCCCAGGCTATTTTGTTTTGTTTCCTTAATTTCATTAAAGTTCTGTAGGTATTTACCCATTGTGCTATACAAAAGCTTTTGTTCTTCTGTTTCTCTTTTGTACGAATCAAAACGAGCATCTGTAAATTCTTCTGGAATCATCGCGTTTTTCAATCTGCGTTCCATTACTCGTTGCGCTTTGCACTCACAATCTTTTTGCATAGATACTCGCATACCAAACTGATTTACTTCTTCGTAAAAAACTACTTCTGAATCCTGACACTTTACACATCTATACTCGTTTAATGAAGCTTGGCATGTTGCGTTCTCGGCTTGTATTTTCTTCCTCATAGCTTCTGCCCGTACTAAAACCTTTGCCAACGCGTCCCCTACGTGTTGCATTTTCTACACCACCTCTTTGATTTTTATAATCCTCATCAAGCTTGATTACATCTGCCAATGTTTTCACGTTGCTTTTTTGCCAGTTAAATAAAATACCGCTAATGTATTTCCATCGCTTTGCGTTCTGATCCACTGCTCTATCGACAGCTTCCATAATGATTTGACTTCCTAATACATCACTGAACTCTCCAAGATCCTGCATTGCCGTTTCACTTAATGGAATGTTGTTCTGTAAAAGGTAGTTGTAACTTTTTTGAAATTCTTCATCTATTAAAGGATGCTTATCTACATCATCATTAGTTAGATTAGTACTTGGTATATCAGTACTTAGTAAATCATTAGTATTTAGTAGTTGGCCTTTTTCCACCGAGTGGTTTTCCATACGGGTGGTTTTCCAGTCACTGGTTTTACCACTAGGTGGTTTTTCCATAGGGTGGTTTTCCTTATCTATGGTTGGCACTTCATAAACAGCAGTTTCCCAATGTGATATTTTTCCTGTCTCTGGATCTTGAACTGGATAACGTTTCAAATATCCTGCAGCCTTTAATTCTTTGAGAGTACTTGTGGTTATTTTTTCGCTATCTTTGGCATGTTGACTTAGCTCTGTTGCATGAAAAGTCCAATCATCTGGCAAAGATAGCATGTATGCTAATAATCCTTTTGCTCGCCAACTCAGATTTTCATCACGTAAAGGCGTGTTGTGTATCACCGAGTAATTTGTATCCTTCTTAACTCGAAAGATGCCCATCTTATGACCCCCTTGTGCAAATCGCGATGTAACACTCATTTTCCTTAATGACTTTCTCTATCCGATAACCTGGATAACCAGTTTGTATATAACGTGCAATCGACTGTTTCAAATCATCTTTTGATTGTGCCCTCTCCCACAATTTGCGAGAGAGTAGCACCTTTGACTTGTTATTCACCTTCAATCACGAATTCTGCTTGTCCATTCACTTCAGCTGATTGATCAACTTCAATCGGATCAGCTTCAATGAATTCTGGTTCCTCTGTGATATCCTTGCGTACCACTTCGTCATGCTGCGCTTGTGACTGCACTTCAATGCTAATTGGTAAGTATTTAAACATGTAACGAACCACTGTTTTCTTTGCCATTTCCTCATAATCTGTTTTCCACGGGCTATAATTAGAATTGGCTGAAGCTGAACGCCCTCTACGTTTTTCAATTTCACTCTTTGTCATAAATTCCATTTGATGCCCACCATCTTTAAAATGTGCGACTGCATACGCTCCAATAAATTCACCACGATCACCAAATGACGGTTTGTGCTTCAGTTGTGGGTGTAAACCTAGCTCGTATTCAAACTCATCATTTTCATACACCGCATGTGCATAAATGCTTTGAATGTGGCCAGAACGTCTTGCTAAATCAATCATGCCTTTATATCCGATAATGAAAGTAGCTTCACTCTTATACGGTAAGATGTAGCAATGACCCAGCAATCCAGGCTCAAGTCCTAATTGTACGGCTTGCATAACAGCTCCCATAAGCGATGGTACTTTGCATTCAAGTAGCTTTGGATTTGTTCGAATCGTTGTTAAAGCAATTCGGCTCATACGATCCATGCTCATGTGCTTTGGTAACACTTCCGCAAAACGTGGAGCCATTTTCTTCATATACGCTTCTACTGTTTGTTCAGGTGTTACTGGTGCGCTTGCCTTACGATTTGCTAATTGATTTTTTACATCTTTGTTAGTTGCCATTATTTATTTCCTCCCTTATTTAACCGTGAATTTTCTTGAAATAGATTCTTTAACATATTGCTCATACAAATCAGGGTGATCTACTTTAAATCGCTTGCTATCAAAACGATTTGTAATGTATGACTTCCAAAAAACTTTGTAGTTCTCAGTTCCACCAGCTTCACTTGTACCAAGCTTTGCTTTGATTTTGTTTTCGTACTCTGCCTTTTGCTCTTGCAGCACTTTAATCTCTCTATCCACTTGATCACGAGCTTCAATGAGAAGTTCTTCTTGCTTGCCTAAACTTACAAAGCTATCTGTAATGGATTCTGGATACAAATGTTTAAGTAATTCTGTTGATGCATCCGAACCGTCAAACATCGGTGGCTCGTTCTTCTCAACGTTGTTGAGCCAAAAGTCTTTTTCAATATCGATAAGGTACTGTATCAATTCCTCATCGCGTTCGATTTTTTTATGAACAAACTTGTTACCACCAATCAAAACCGCAATCCACCATGCTTCATAGCCAGTTACAGCCATATAATGTTGACACTGTAAGAGATAAGC
The DNA here is from genome assembly GCF_001883995.1 of Bacillus paranthracis. Classification (GTDB taxonomy): domain Bacteria; phylum Bacillota; class Bacilli; order Bacillales; family Bacillaceae_G; genus Bacillus_A; species Bacillus_A paranthracis. The sequence goes on from NZ_MACE01000049.1 coordinate 160,532, forward strand.
TGCTGGAACTTCTTCATCTTCCCACTCTTTTTTTAAATATTCCGATGCTGTTTTGCATTCAAGACCAATTTTCTCACCAACAATCAAGCGGTCTACATTCGCTAACATCCACGGATATTCAGGATGCTGAAGAATTGCGTTTCTACGTTGAACTTTTAAATCTGTACGTTTTGCAAATTCTTTTGCAACTACTTCTTCCAAAACGTTACCGAAGTATGCCGCTTCACTTTGTATATCCTCTTTTTCAATCGCTTGTGTTTTTTCAAGGAACACTTGAACCGCTGATTTCCATTTATTTAAACCTGCAATTGCAGAAACATCTGAGCCACCAATACCTTGTGTACGTGCTTGCAACCACTGATTGTGGTCCATGTTGAGTGTATTTACCAATACTTTTGCTTGCATGTTCTATTCACTCGCTTTCTGTGATATACTAGCTCTAACTTATCTTTTTAAAGGGAACCCATGCCTGTGGGTTCTTTTTTATTCCCCTGCGGTTTTCTTCTCAAATCCAAGCTGTGTAATCATGTAATCCATAATGTTATTTCTTAAAACCACTTCACCATCTGGTGCTATCAAAAATTCATCACCTGGTAGAATTTCATTTCCTAATGCATCCTCGATTGGATGGTCAATCATTTGATCTTGTGGATCAGCTTTACCGTAACCGTTGTGCATCGACATTGGATTTTCTAGCATCTAACTCACCCCCTCGCAAAGAGTTATGTAATGCGCTCTTTCTACCAAATCAGCGTTAATCCCCTGACTTTTTAATCGCTTAATCACCTTTAGAATGTTTTTACGATCTCTTTCACGTTCTACATCGTGCTTCTCTTTCGCTCGATACAGTGCTGCAAGTTCTCTTCTTGCCAGGCGTGCTTCCTTTACCCACTCACGTAATAACTTTTCATCATGTGTTCTTAGTGCTTCAATTTGCTTCTGTTCGCAATGTTTTAAAAATGAATCTAAAGTTTGTTTCTTTTGTAAGTCCTTTTGTAGAACTGGTGCTGTAATGCTCATATTCTTTTCACCTTCCTTAATTGCTGATTTTCTTGCTTCAGTTGTTCGTTCTCGTTGATTAGCTTTTCGAATGTATCAAATAGCGCTACGCCACCCATGAATGACACGATAACCACCGCTGTAACTAAAAGGCTGAATGTACTTTCAACCAACATAGCTTCCACTAAATCCCTCCTAAACGATTTTTTCAGCTTGCTTTTCCATCCACTCATAAAATTTATGAGTAATGATCATCCATCGTTTCCCTTCTCTAAATGCTGGGAATCCGTCTGTTTTAACAATTTCATACATTCTGTTCTTTCCGACTCCTAGAATCTCCATCGCTTCTTCTAAAGTAAGTACGGGTTTGTGATTAACAACTTGCGACTGTTGACTTTGAAGAAGTTCCATTAATGGCTGAATTGCTTTTGTTACCGCTTGTTGAATTTGTTCTTCAATGGTCATTTTGTTTTGCTCCCTTCGAAATTTATGTTAAATGTGTATTCTTTGTACTCTCCTACATAAAGTTTGAGATTATTGGACTTCATTTCCTAAAAAAAGAATAAAAACATCTTCCTCTAATACTTGAGCCAACTGTAATGCATCACCTAATGTAGGGGTCGCATAACCTGTTTCCCAATTACTTATTACGGTTTTCTTTTTGTTTATCTGCGCTCCTAATGCTTCCTGAGTTAATTTTTTACGTTTGCGAGCATTGATTAAATTATGACGTTTCTTTCCCACGATGACACCTCCTAAAATCCAACTTTCTTGGACTTCTTGTGTTTATTATATATCCAATAATTTTGGATTGTCAACAATATTATTTGAGTTTTTTGTACTTTTATTCATAAATATAAAAACTAAAACAAAACCATTGAAAAAACTAATGCAAAAGTACTATAAACAAAGTACAATTTAATTGTACTTTTATTTAGTAAATTATTTCCGACTACTTTGGTGAATATATATTAACGGGGTGATTTTGTGACTATTTTGGGACAGAGGATAAAAGAAACTAGAAAGAAACGTGGCTTAACTCAAGATGGATTAGCATTAAAAATTAAAGAAAAAATGAATGCAGACGTTAAAATGAATAAAACTACTATTTCTAATTATGAGACTGGTTATAGTTCTCCTTCTAATGAACTTCTAGTTGTAATTTCAGATGTTTTGAATGTATCGGCTGATTTCTTATTAGGAAGATCTGACGATCCAGAGTTAAATGCTGTTCAGTATACTGAATTAAGAAAAGAATTCAATGAACTTATTGATGTGTTAGAAAAAATGCCAAAAGAAAAGCAAAATATGTTATTGGATATGATGAAGGCTGCTGTGGGCCCTAATAAAAAATGATTGTCAGCATTTGGGCTAACAATCATTTTTTTCTTTTCTAACTATACTTTTAATAGTCTCCACTTCCTTTTTCTTTTCTTCATCATTCGTTAAAACTTCCAACTTTAACATTTCCCATAATGTACTCTCTACCATACGCTCCACTCTTCTTCCCCCATCACCCTAAATTATTCAAAAATGCCAAAATGCAGAAAATGAATAACTCCTTAAACGTACGAAATGCCATCGCATCCTTAGATGCAATGGCATTTAAAATTATTTATTATCCTAAAGTTCCTGGGTCCATTTTCATTATTTGTACTTCTTTTACTTTTTCAGCGGCTTTATTATCTTTAGTTGATACCGAACCAACAGATAACACTGATAATGCAAGTGTACATGCAATAACTAAACTAGCTACTATTTTTTTCATACTCATTGTCCCTCACTTTAAGATATCAAAGATTTTTATGTAAAATAAATTGCCGTCTTTTAAGAATCGATGATATGCTTTCCTACGCAATTCCTCATCATTTGTCGCTATCGATAGATAAAAATCTTGAATTGCAGTACGATTAGCAATCTGATGTAATATTGCTGAAGCTTCACTATTCTTATTCTGACGTATATACTTTAACGCCCTTTCAGCGTCATGATGTATATATTCTGATTTTACAGGAATATTATGAATAATACAACAAAAAGAGCTAGTATTTTCCACTAATTTTCTTTTAAGTAATGATTTGTTATTTTTTATTTTCTTCAATTCTATAAGTGAAAGCTCAAAATAATACAATGCTTTATCAGGATCACAGAAAATGTAACTTTCAGCAAATATGCTTAATGCTGTAGCTTTTAATAAACGCGGAACTCCTTCTTCGTCTAAAACTTTTTGCAATAAATCTCTAGCCATATTCACTTCATCTTGCATTAAATATGCATATGAACATATTATGTTTAACTCTACCTCATTTAACGTTTTTTCTAAACCTTTTGGCATATCATTAATTTTTTCTTGTATCATCCCTTGTAATACTGTTAAAACATTGTATGCTCCTAAATCAAAATAACCATAAATACTTAAGGTATTCACTAGTATGTTTACCCCTGGCTTATTTAAATTGACCTTTGTACGTAACACTTCTATTTCTTTAAGGAATTCCCCTGATCTTAAAGAATGAGTTTGTCTATCTAAGCAAACACGAAAAATCTCTCTATAATTATTTGTTACTGATTGTTTATACTCTTTTCCAACAAGAATACTAAGTAGTTCTGTGTAACCTGCTAAATATAAATAATACATAGCAAGTCTTATATCCGATTCTTTATCGGTACTGTTCAAAAACTCCTGAACTACTTCCATTTTCTTTTCTTCAGAATCAAGTCCACCCAAGATTTTCATAAGTTTTGTAAAAGTCATAGGTACTTTTCCATTCAACGTTTTCCATAAATTCGACTGCGATAAATTTGTTATTTTTGACAATTTTACTGAATTCAAATCTTCACTTGAAACAATACCTGCAAAACCTATTACCTTATTCATACTAAAGCCTCCTTGAACGCGAGACACCTTCCCGAATTTTCTCAATAGAAAAACTGTACCATAGAGGATTTCATTTTAATTATTATGTTATACTTGGGCTGACTCATGGCAAGAGTTTTCCCTATCCACATTAGGGAACAGCATAAGAGTGGCTGCACACTACTTTTGCTGCGCTATGGGTCTTTTTTGTTCATACTTTTACTTTAAAATCAGTTTATCACAAGATTTGGAATTTTTAGTGCAACGATTGTACAACAAGGTTGAGAAATATTTTCTCAACCAATTGATAAGATTTATAACATTTTGTTTATTTTTTGAGTTTATTACAATCAATTATAGTGGATAATGAAGAATTTACCTATAATTTTTTGTATGGATACATTATCTTATTTTGCTACAAATATAAAATTACTACGTGAGGAACGTGGTTTAACACAGCAACAATTAGCGGATAAAATGACCCTATCTCGCAGTCGAGTAAATTCACATGAAAATGCTATATCGGCACCTGACTTTGACACTCTTGTGCAATATGCAAATTTCTTTGATGTGTCTACTGACTTCTTGTTAGGTTTAACTGATGAAAGACGTACTTATGCACCGACGGATCAGATCGGATATTTATATACTTCTTTATCAGATATCTTAACGAATTTAACAGTAGAACAACAAAATGAAATTACGAGAAATTTGATGCGTTATGCCCGTTTCCTCAAAAACGATGTAAAAGACTTCACATAACGTGAGGTCTTTTACTTTTCTTTATTTTACCATAAAACAGAACATTAGTTCTCTTTAATTACAAAAAATTATTGAGAAAGTTTTTTCGTAATACCAAGCACAAATATTACACACCCGTCCCCGGGTCTGTATATCCTGCACCACCACCCGGTCCGACTTCACTGTTCTTTTGAGTGTAGTTCCATCCACCTGGATCTTTTGTGTAACTCTTCATTTTATTAACCCCTTTCCTTATATACCTGTACCTGGATCGAAAGTTATTTTCCAACCTGTACCAGGTTCATCTTTGTAATCCCAGCCACCACCACCTGGATCAGTTACCCTATGACCACCAAAGTACTTCATGAGTACTCCCATGTTTTCCACCTCCTTTTATGTATAAAATCTATTCAGCTAAAAATACACCTGTATATGGAGTCCTCATAACATTAATCCAATTTTTTAATGTCTCTCTATTTGCTTCAGTGATTTGATAATTTCTTGCCGTACATACAGTTTCAGCGCCTGGTGCAAGGGAACTAGTGGTTACAATAAGACCGGATTCAGCCCCATACGCTAACACATCTGCCCAAAGAGATTTTACTACCATTTTTTCAATTTTCGACTTATATCTTTTGCATTGAACTAGAATAGTTGCCGGTCCCGACTTATCATTTTCCTTTAACCAAATACGTGCATCTATTCCATCATCATTTCTTCCCTCACCTATTTCAACATAATATCCTTGTTTCTCAAAAAACTCACATGTTAATGCTTCGAATTTTCGCCAATGAATTTCTCCTATTGAATCAAAATTATGGCTTAAATAATCTATATATCTTTGATCAATAAACTTTCCATGTGGTGTTTCAAGCGATTCACTTTTAAATAGTTCTGTCAGTTCCGCTGTATCTTTCCAATTAACTTTTCTACTTATTCCCCATGGACTTTTGTGTAATCTCAAATTAATAGCTTCTATTATCTCTAGCGCTATATATCTCCCCACTATTCCATATTTCTTTTTAGCGGTCTCTATAAAAATCGTCGGATTAATTTCTTTTTTTTGTAATACCCTTGCGGCTTGAATTGCATTCTGCTGAAATTTTATAAATAATTGCATTAAATCTAAATACATCTTTGCAGTGTCAGGATTATCCCGATACTTCTTAGAAAGTAATATTGTAGGAGATACATGACTAGGAGTTGCAGTATTCCCCACTTCATATAACAAGTGACTAATTAACTCTTCGTATACTTCCGATCTAAATCTTATCATTGCATCGTCTTCTCCAAACCAAAGATCGTAAAATTTATGAGGTATAATTTCTGCAAATTCATCTCGATTCAAACCTAATCCTGATTTAAAACCAATTATTTCACTTGTCCTTCCGATTAATTCGCTTCTATTAGTTATTATTACTCCCATAATCTCTCCTCCCCACTTTATCTAAATCTATTAATATTCTACTATTATTTAACATCTACTGACAATCATATCCTATAACTGAATTTGTTCATATATGGTAAAATGTATCCATCGCTGATATGTCCAACTATGTAATTTTCATAGCAGCAAAATTACAACTAGATTACACAACATGAATCAATTTGAGATGAAGGAGTGTATACAGTGAAGGGACATATTCGAAAAAGAGGAACAAAGTGGTCAATAATTATTGATATCGGGCCTGATCCAGAGACAGGGAAACGAAGACAGAAATGGTTTTCTGGGTACAAAACAAAAAAAGAAGCGCAAGCTGACATGGCTAAAAGAATCGTAGAAATAGAAGAAGGCTCATATATTGAGCCCACAAAAATGAGAGTACGTGAATTTTTCCTTCAATACCTTGAAGCCAGGAAGATAAATTTACGAGAAACCACGTACTACAACTATCGAAAACATATTAACAATCATATTATACCAAAACTCGGAAACATTCCAATGCAAAAATTAAAAGGTGTGGATCTTGAAAAGTTCTATGGTGATTTATCCGAAACTATGAAACCTGTCACAGTTCGTAGCATTCATCAAATCGTACGAACTGCATTATCTTACGCTGTACGCCATGAAATTGTAAAAAAGAATGTTGCTGATGTCATTAGCCCTCCTACTGCCGGTGCTGATGCAAGAACGGTTAATACATGGACCGAAGAAGAAGTTCTTCTTTTTTTAGAGAACGCAAAAGAAAGTCGTTATTATATTGCTTACCTTCTTGCAATTACATGTGGAATGCGTAAAGGTGAAATCTTAGGGCTCCAATGGAAGGATATTGATTTTGAGAGAAGAACTCTATCAGTTAACCGTTCCCTCTCTCATATCACTAAAGAATTTCATGAACCTAAAACATCTTCAGGAAAAAGATTAATTGTTCTGCCTGAAATCACTTTACTAGCTCTTCAAGAACATCTTCAGAAGATAAACGAAGAAAAAGAACGGTGTGGAGATGGATATAATAATTTTGATTTAGTTTGCCCAACCTATAATGGTAACCCCTGCAATTTCAGAAGTTTGACACAGCTCTGGAAAAAGCTTATAAAGAAATGTGGGGTTCCTGATATTCGTTTCCACGATCTACGGCATACCCATGCAACATTAATGTTAAAACAGGGTATTCACCCGAAAATTGTAAGTGAACGATTAGGACATAAAAAAGTAGGTATCACATTGGACACCTACTCACATGTCGTACCAGGCCTACAAGAAAAAGCAGTCGAAGATTTTGCAAACAATCTATTTCAAAAACACTAATGTTTGCAAAATGTTTGCAATTACGGATTTTGCATAAAAATACTAGCTTATCCGTGTGACATTGAGAGGAGCAAAAAACATGAGAGAAATCAAGTCTGACAAGGAATTCAAAGACATCATCGCAAGCGAGGAGCCAGTAGTTGTTAAGTTCTTTACTACATGGTGCCCAGATTGCGTGCGTATGGACAACTTTATCGGAGATGTGATGGAAGAGTTCAATAAGTTTGAATGGTATTCTATTAATAAAGATGAGTTCCCAAATATCGCTGAAGAGTATCAAGTAATGGGTATTCCAAGTTTACTTGTATATCAAAATGGGGAGAAGCTAGGCCACTTACATAGTGCTAACGCAAAAACTGAAGAGCAAGTTACTGAGTTTTTAGAAGCATACTAAGATGAAAACCCTCTGAAAAATATTTTCTAGAGGGTTTTTTATTTTTTCCAAATCAGCTGTCAGAAGTGTACATATTTGTACTCCCTTCTCCTTCCCCGGTTATACATAGATCTAAATCGCTTGCATACCCTAACTTTGCACTTTACAACATATTTTTCCTTCACGAAACTTTGTTATCCACTTCTTAAAAAGCTATAAAACGTCAACAATGTTTGTATAGACCCACACGACTTTCGTTTGATACTCTATTTATAGAAAGAAATTCCTTGTAGAAAGGTGAGTGATTAAAATGGATACTCTTTCTCATAAAGAAGCTGATAAAGGTGCTATTGTCAGCATTTTGGCCTACATATTTTTATCCTCTATGAAAATCATCATCAGTTATATTACCCTCTCTAGCGCATTACGTGCTGACGGTTTAAATAACTTAACCGATATCGGTGCTTCTTTAGCGATATTAATTGGTCTAAAAATCTCTCGGAAACCTCGTGATCCAGATCATCCATATGGGCATTCGCGTGCAGAACAAATTGCATCACTTGTTGCTTCTTTTATTATGGCAACGGTCGGATTAGAAGTTGTTATTAGTGCCATTCAATCTTTTTTAAATCCGAAACAAGCAGCACCTAATGTACTTGCTGCATGGGTAGCTTTATTTTCTGCTGTCGTTATGTACTGTGTGTATTTGTATACGAAAAAGATTGCAGCACGAACAAGAAGTAAATCATTAGAAGCAGCTGCAAAGGATAATTTATCAGATGCCCTCGTAAGTATCGGTACAGTAGTAGGCATTGTCGGTTCACAGTTCCAAATGCCTATTTTAGATCCTATTGCCGCTTTAATTGTCGGTCTTATTATTTGTAAAACTGCATGGGAAATTTTCGTAGAAGCTTCTCATATGTTAACGGATGGAATCGATCCAAATAAGATGGAAGAGTATGCTGATGCAATTGAACATATTGGTGGCGTGGAAAACATCGTAGATATTAGAGCGCGTATGTACGGGAATCAAACGTACGTTGATATTACAATCGAGGTAGATGCTCGTATGGATGTTGGAGAAAGTCATTGTATTACTGACAACATCGAGGCTATGCTTCGGAAAAAGTTTGGCATTTATCATGCGCACATTCATGTTGAGCCAATGGAAAAAGAACCTATTATGACATAGGTTCTTTTTTAATGAACGTTTTATGAAATATAACACATAAAACGAGCCAGCTACCGCCAGCTGCCCATCCTGCTAATATGTCAGATGGATAGTGAACGCCAAGATATATTCGGCTAACTGAAATAGATAATACAACAAAGCTCGCTATAAAAATAATCAACAATTTTTTATGCAATGTAATACGTTCTTCTGTAATCGTGACGTATGCAATAAATCCTAAAAAAGCAGTAGCATTCATCGTATGACCGCTCGGGAAACTATATCCAGTTGCAGTAACAAGCTGCGACACATCAGGTCTTGCTCGCTCGTACCATAGTTTAAGCATACTGTTTAAATAACGAGATCCATAATAATTAATTGTTAGAAGTAATGCACTAAGCAACTTTTTTCTAACGAGAAAATACATTACAAGAATAATGAGTAACGGAAAATATATTCTTTTGGAACCGATAAAAGACACCCAAGTAAAGTAGGCTGTCAAATAATCGTTTCGAAAACTTCGAATAAAATGCGCGACTATATTGTCAAATTTCTCAATACAAGCGGTATGATACGAAAGTGATAATACGACAAAACAAATGAGTAGCGTAAAACTTAACAAGTATAAATGTCGATATCGTTTCACATACATAACCTCACTATGCAAAAAAATGGAGCGGTTGTTTTAGTTTTCCTCTCCATTTCTTTTTTATGCATAGTTTATTAAAAAATATAATTGTTAATTGTTTCTTTCATCATTGGAATATCTTCATTCGTTACTGTAAAGCGCATCACTTTCTCATCAAGATCAAGTGCTTCTGCAAATAAACCTGCTAATCCACGAGATTTTCTGTCTACTTCCATAATAATCTCTAGGCGATCGTAAGCACTTGGTAAAATTAATAATTCTAGTTCATCTAATTTCCCATAATACTGTCCGGAAACAGGAACAAACTCAAATTCTTGTGCAAATGGAACTTGCTTACGTAATCGATACGGTAATTCTTCACATTCTATATGACGCGCTTTAAAACCTAATTGATTCACACTTTCTAACACACTATTTAATAGTGCATTTGGCAACACTTGAATGTAATCACGATCACTTGGATCTATACTACGTTTAATATCAAGGCCTGTGTGAACCCAAACTGTTTTCATTCCAAGAGTAAGCGGTGTTTCAACTGGCATTTTAAATGAAAATGGAATTTCTCTTTTTTCATTCGGCTCAACAGAAAAAGGTTCTGTTAAACGAACTCGCTCTAAATCATATGTTGTTGTTACTTTTTTATCATCTACTTCTCGTACATACGATGTTGATAGCGTTAAGTAAATGCTTTCAATTTGTTGGCTAATGGAACCTCCAGTTATATGAACCTTTCCGTATATCTCTTCACCAACAATATACTCATCTTTTTCAAGAACTGTATCTACTTTTGCATTACCGATACCAACGCTTGCTAAAAACTTTTGAAACATGGATCCTCCATCCTTTCTAAAGCAAAAGCTACATCTTTTTTTAAATCTTGTACATTCTCATAGTACGGCGTTTTTATTTGTAACATACGCATCAGCATTTCACGGTTGTAATTTTCCAAAGTTAATTCGTCATACCATGGTTTTTCATGTTTTTCATTAGATTCATAGCCTGCATATAATAAAAATAATGAGAAATGACCAAGCGCATAAAAATCGCTACGAAAGTGAACTTCTCGCATCAAAGCTTGTTCACCTTCATACGTTGTAGCTCGTTCATCACCCTCACCTTTCAATTTCGCCAATCCAAAATCAATAATACTAATTTGGTTTTCTTTCATTAATATGTTTGGAATGCGTAAATCTCGGTGAATAATACCTTTACTATGAAACACTGATACAATTTCTAATATTTCATATAAAATTTTTAAAACCTCACGTTCTGTATATACATGTCCATCTAAGAAAATATAATCTTCAAAATTTTTACCAGGCATATATTCCATCACAAAAAAGCTTTTTTTCTCCCATACGAAATGATCATATAAACTAGGAATTGCATGATGATTTAATGTTTGTAAAATCATTTTCTCTTGTTCAAATGATTTTCTACCAGACTCATATCTTTGTTTACTTTGTCTTAATTGTTTTAAGACTTTATATCTATTTATTTGTAAATCATTAACGACATATGTAACCCCATAACTACCCATTCCAATTACTGATTCAATTTTATAACGTTCTACAACAATTGTATTTTTTCGCAGTGGTCTATCAAATAAAGCTAGTATACGACGCCATTTCATCAACTACTTGAAAAGAAGCTACGGCTTTTACGTTTTCTTTTATAATGATGATGCCCATAACCAGATGAGCGTCGTTTATAATCGCTACTTGAATAAGAGCGACCTCTATGGCGATAATCACTACTAGAATACGAACGATATTTTTTCTTTCCTAATAAAGAATCAATAATTTTTTTGAACATCCCTTCACCTCTTGAGTAAAATTTTCTTTTAATTATACCAAGTATTGCTGGCTACATTTGTGACAAGTTTGTAAAGAGTAAAAAACGACGAGTTAAGCCCGTCGTTACTTTCACTCATCCTCTTCATCAAACACTTCATCAATCATACATTTCTCTAATAAATACTCGAATGTAATATCTGCGAGATCTTCAATTTCTTCTCGTTTTGGGACGTATCCTCTTTCAATTAGTTGCTCATAAAAAAACTCCGCAATCTCTTCCGTATCAATTACGACTTCAATTTCCTTCATGAGCATCACTCCTTTATTTCTGTTTTATGAAAAAATCTCAAAAATATGTATATGAGATTAGAAAAATAGTTTTTCTTTTTTATAGGTCATATCCTTTGGACAAGGTGCATACGATGGTAGTACAAGCTATCAAAAAGGGGGATATAATTATGGAATATCAATACGAGGTAAAGCAAGAAGTAGGACAAACAAAAGAAGAGTTCATGCATGAAGATCAATGGGCAGACTCTCTTATTAAATGGCTTTTTATTTTTTTAATAATTGTAGGCATACCTTATACTGCATATGTTGTTGTTCAATTCATTCTCTCTTTCTAGTTAACTATTTTTTCTCTGTCAATTTAACTAAATAATTATGAACAACATCCATAACAATTTTGTATTCTTCATCTTTAAATGTATCAAATAACAATTGGTAATCGTTATAAATATCAAGTAATCCATCAATGATTTCTTGACGATTTGTCTTAACACTCACTTTTTTTGAGTTGTTAATTGACTTTAATTTTCCTAAATCTAATTTATTCATACCTGCTTTATCTTGTTTCATTTTCTTCAAAATTGCATTTGCCGTTTGAGCATTGGCAAGTAACGTTAAATCTGACTCATCCGCTTCTAACCATTCACCATCCGTAATTCGTGACAGTTCATATATTGTATCTTCCCATGCATCATTTTTATATCTCCATACTTCTGTACGAAAACCAACAATACGGAAAACATCTTTATCATATCCTGTTACTTGCACGAGATCACCAAATGTGAAATTATAGTTTAATTCAATCCACTCAGTTTCACCTTTTTTCATATCTTGCTCTGTAACGTGCTGCAATGTTTGCTCTACGTAAAATCCATCGTGATTATTGACTTCGTATACGTAAACTCCATCTAAAACCTTCATATTTGTGATTTTACCAACGGTTCCATATAGCGTAATCACGACTATGTCCCCTACGTTATATTTAGGTTGCTTTTTCCTTGCCATCTATATCTCTCCTTTTTTTGACGTCGTGATTTTGATAACAGTATATGCAACCTACATAAAAACGCTTATCACAGAAGCGTATATTCATAAATTTTTTCAATAAAAAATATCACCATATGAAAATTTATTTACAACGTAAAAAAAGCTAGCAAATAGACTAGCTTCATGTCGAAAAAAGTTCATATAGTTTTTATCTATCTTGTATGTATAAATCCCACGCTTCATCAAATATAGACATACTTTCTAGCATTCCACTTAGCTCTAAGTATGAACTAATTTCATCGTAATCTTCAGATTGCTTCGGAAAACTTAAATCATCATACATTGCCTCTGCTAAATTCGATATTTCATTACTAAATAAAGCTGCACGATGCTTCATCATATAGTGGTAAAATGTCTTTTTCAAAAATATTCCCTACCTTTCTAGCTTGGGTACATTATACAAGGCAAAAAAGAAAAAAACCAGCATAAAAGCTGGTTAAAAGTCGAAATAATTTCTTTTTAATAGACGTGGTCTTCCCATTAATTCTTCATATGTTAGTTGTTTTGGTAAGTCTTTCGTATAAATTAGAAACAATTGATCTTCTATTTCTTTCACTGTTTGATCTGATTGATAGTCCATACCACATGAGGAACAAGAAATGCATGGTGTCTCTTGGATTTCAATGGCTTTCGTACCATCTGGCAATTCCCAATATACAGTATTTAAGCTTTCTTTTGCTTCTGTACTGTCACACCACATACAATTCATACTGCATCACCCTCAGTTTTTTTGTCGTTTTCTTCTAATTTAGCCATTTGTGCTTGATATTTTTTATCTTTCAATTGGTCGCGCTTATCACGTTTATCTTTTAATGTTGCATGCGTTTCATTATCCTCATAGTCTTTACGACGGTTCATACGCTGTAAATCGTCTGGAACAAGATTAAATTTCTTATCACTCATAAGGCCTGCGATACCAACATCTGAACGTTTTTCTTCGTAGTTTGGATAAATTTCTTTAAAGTACCCTTCTGCTCTTCCTGGAATGTAGCTTTCTGGCTCTGGATACGTTGTAATAACACCTTCAAAGTTACGAAGTACAACTTTATCTGCACTTTGCGAGATTAAATAGTTTGGTTGAAGCGCAATTTTACCGCCTCCTCCTGGTGCATCAACAACGAATGTTGGTACTGCATAACCAGACGTATGTCCGCGTAAACCTTCAATAATTTCAAGACCTTTAGAAACTGGTGCACGGAAATGACCAATACCTTCAGATAAGTCACATTGATAAATATAATATGGACGTACACGGATTTTTACTAAGTCATGCATTAGTTTTTTCATAATTGGAACACTGTCATTAATACCAGCTAAAATTACTGCTTGGTTTCCGACTGGAACACCAGCATTCGCTAACATTTCACATGCTTTTTTCGATTCTTCAGTAATTTCAATAGATGTATTGAAATGTGTATTTAACCATACTGGATGATATTTTTTAATAATGTTACATAAGTTTTCTGTAATACGCTGCGGGAATACTACCGGCGCTCTCGTTCCGATACGAATAATCTCAACATGCGGAATCTCTCGTAAATTTTTTAATACATATTCTAAAATTTTATCGTTAATAAGAAGACCATCACCACCAGAGATTAATACATCTCGTACTTGTGGTGTTTCACGAATGTAAGCAATTGCATCATCTAATTGTTTCTTCGGCACACCCATTCCAATTTGTCCACTAAAACGACGGCGTGTACAGTAACGACAATACATAGAACATTGATTCGTTACTAAGAATAGTACGCGGTCAGGATAACGATGTGTTAACCCTGGAACTGGTGAATCTTCATCTTCATGAAGCGGATCTTCTAAATCATATTTTGTTTTATATAACTCTTCCGAGATCGGTACAGATTGCATCCGAATCGGACAGCGTGGGTCATCAGGATTCATTAACCAAGCATAGTACGGTGTAATATTTAACGGGATCGTTTTCGTTGAAATTTTAACGCCCTCTTCTTCATCAGGTGTTAAGTTAATCACTTTCTTTAAGTCATCTAACGTTTTGATCGTATTCGTTAATTGCCAAACCCAATCATTCCATTGCTCTTCAGTAACATCTTTCCATAATTCGATATCCTTCCAGTGACGATTTGGTTTGTATACATCATGTAACATTGCTATTCCCCCTTTTTATACGCTCATCCTTTATATAAGCAATAGTTATGCCAACTTTACTTTATTGATAAGTAAACGTACGGATAACCCTATTATATAAGCGAAAAAAATATTTTTAAGCACTGTATGAAATCCATACATACTATCATATTCATTACTTTTTATATATGTAAACGCTCTTTTATTGGTGCAAACACACAAAAACCGCCAATTATTCGGCGGTTTTGTCGTACTTACTCAGTTTATATTGAAGCGTCTGACGAGGGATACCTAACATTTTTGCAGCCTGTAATATATTCCCTTCTGTTTCAATTAACGCTTGATCTATTAATTTTTTTTCCGTTTGATGAAGTGCTTCTCTAAGAGGCAATATGCCCTTCTTCTTTGGAAAACTCTCTTTCCGAAATGTACCCGGTAAACAATTGGCTGTTAATGTATTCCCTTCTGCAATAATGACAGCATGTTCAATCGTATGTTTTAACTCTCGAACATTTCCAGGCCATTGGTAAGCTTGTAGTCTTTCTTTCGCTTCCTTATCCATTTGAAGTACACCTTTTTTATAACTTTTATTATATTCTTTCAAAAAATAAGACGCTAACAATAATACATCCTCCGTTCTTTCACGGAGCGGCGGAATATATAATGAAAAGACATTTAATCGATAGTATAAATCAGTGCGAATTTTATTCTCTTTTAAACATATTTCTGGTGGCTGATTCATTGCGGTAATAACGCGAACATCTACTTTTCTCGTCTTATTATCACCAATACGACGAATAACACCATCTTCTAATACACGTAGCATTTTCGCTTGTAAATCGAGTGGCATTGAATTCAGTTCATCTAAAAACAATGTCCCTCCATCTACAAGTTCAAATAATCCCGCTCGTTCAATTGCCCCCGTATAACTACCTTTCGTCGTTCCAAACAATAAACTTTCTAATAGAGACTCTGGCAAAGCTGCACAGTTTTGTGCAATAAACGGCTTGTTCTTCCGCTTAGAGGCTTCATGAATCGCTTGTACAAATAATTCTTTCCCTGTTCCTGTTTCCCCATATATTAAAACATTCGCATCAGTTGGGGCTACTTTTTGTGCTAATTCTTTCGTCTGTTTAAACCGAGCATCATTCGTCACGATCGTCTCAAATGCAACATCCTTTTTGACCGCTTTTTTTCTAGATGACCGCTTTATTTTCGACTGCAAATCGACTATTGTATCGGTAAGTTTTTGTACTGTGGAATAATCTTTTGCAATTTCAACAGCTCCAGCAATATTTCCATCTATGAAAATAGGTAACGTCGTATTTACTGTACAAATGTCTTCCCCATTTAAGTTTTGATAATGCTGCACTTGATGAACGATTGGCTTTTTTGTATCTAATACTTTCATCAACGTACTTGTTTCCCTAGATAAAGAAGGAAACGCTTCTAACAAATGTTTACCTAACACTTTTTCAATTTTTGATCCATCGTGTTTTGCAGCTACAGTATTATAGAAAATTGTAATACCATTTTCATCTACTGCGTGTATAGCCTCATCAATACTGCCCAAAATCGCCTCAATGACTTCTTGTGTCGAAACTGCTAGCAATGTCATCCCCCCTCTTGCCGAAAATCCAGCAAATACTATGCCGAATTTCCGGCATACCTATGTGCGATTATAAGCATGACGATTCCGTTCTATTTTTATAACGTACTATTTAGACAAATCTTTTACCCATATATTCATATCTTCTAGCTTATCAAAAATGTAGCAATTGTTCGCCAATCTTCCTGTATACGTATAGCCTAACTGATGAAAGGCTGCATTCATTCCGAAAGAAAGCGATCGAGCAATTGTATAAGAACAGAAAATCGATTTTTCTTGAAGTTCTTCTTCTAACTTAATTAATAAACTTTTCATAAACCCATGTTTACGATATTCGGGTAAGGTCGCACAATTCGTTAATTCTGCATTTCCTTCTTTTATATTCATTTCTGCAGACGCTGTACTAATTATTTTCCCCTCGAATTCATACACATAGTAAATTGTATCGTCTTCTTTCATCGTTTGTTTTACATAACTCGCTTCGTTTAAAGGAGTTGGATACACTTCAAACACTTCTCCAAAGACAGCTGCTAATTCTTCTGCGTCCTCTTCTGTCGCTTTTCTTAATAGGAATTTTTCCGGAACTATTTTTTCCTTTACTTCTTTTGCTTTTACACCGCTTAAAATGGTATCTTCCTCAGCCCAATGAATACTATTTCGTCTTTCATCATTATTAAATTTCACGAAGAAGTATGCATCGTGACCTTGAAAATAATGTGGTATTGTTGCTTCTAATAAAAAACCGAAAGAGAGCCATGTTGAAACATGCTCTCCCTTTCCTTTAACAATACATTTAGTGAAAGAATGTTTCTCTGCTAATTCGTCAATTGTTTGGATGATTCTCTCAATATTTCCTGTGTAGTGGTCTACTCGAATACGTTTATTAAAATAGTCCAACACGCCTTCTACTGTATAGCCATTTGTCTGTTCTCTAAAAGATTCATAGTATTTCATTTTTTCACCTCACACCAATCTAGTAATGTACATGCAATAATTTTCGCGGCAGCTATCATTTTATCAACTTCTATATATTCGTTTGGATAATGCGCTACTTTCGTTTCTCCTGGGCCAAATACTATCGTTGGTACACCTGCGATTTGTGTAAATAAACCTCCATCAGTCCCCCACGGTGATGCTTCAATAATCGGTTTGTTCCCTTCGATTTCAACAAAGTTATGTTCAAGCGTTGTAATTAACTCATGATTTTCTTCTAGTTCACCTGGAACCCATCTTGCTCCAAACCATTCCACTTCTACAGGATTTTCAACAAACCAATTGTCCACATCATTTAATTCAGCGATCCAATTCTCGAACTCTTCTTTTGCTGCCTCTATAGTCTCATTCGGCGCAATACCGCATCTTCCTTCTAAAATTAACGAATCAGGAACAGAACTTGGCCAGCTACCGCCTTCAATTTTCCCAATATTAATTGGAATTGGGATCGGGATTCCTTTAAATAATGGATCTGTAATTCGGTCATTTCTCTTCTCTTCCAACTTTCTCAAATGATCTATAACAAACATACTTTTTTCAATTGCACTTACTCCTTCATAACGCGTCCCACCGTGTGCTGCTTTCCCTTTCACATGTAGACGAAACCACATGGATCCTTGTTGTTTCGGGAAAAACTTCATATTTGTTGGCTCCGGAATAATAACACCATCTGCTTTATATCCTCGTAATATAGTTGCTAATGTTCCTGCTCCGCCGCTTTCTTCTTCTATTACACTTTGAAAATAAATATCTCCTTTTAATTCAATACGAGATTCAATAATTGCTTCCATCGCAAGTATTAATGCGACATTGCCGCCCTTCATATCTGTCGTTCCACGACCATATATACGATTTCCTATTTTCTCACCACTATAAGGATGATAGTCCCACTGATTCACATCTCCTTCTGGTACGACATCAATATGCCCATTTAATATCATAGATTTCCCGTCGCCGCTTCCTTTAAGGGTTGCCACAATGTTCGGGCTATCTGAAAAACTTGTACGCGGTGATACAAAATAAGGATGATCTTTCATTTTAGAAAATGATGGCTCCCATATATCAAGATCTAAACCTAGCTCACGTAATTTTTCAATCACAATTGCCTGCGCACCACTTTCATCACCAGATACGCTCTTTTCTTGAATTAATCGTTTTAAAAATTTTACGCTTTCTTCTTCATGACTCTCAATATAATCACAAACTTGTTTTTTTAATTGCTCCATATATTATATCTCCCCTCATTCAATTACTAGTAAGTTAGAGCCAATTTTAAAATCCGCTTCTGTATGTTGTTTTATATCTTCCACTGTGTATGGGCTCATCAATTCTTGTAAAATAAGTCCATCCTGCGTTACTTCCATTACTGCCATATCCGTAATAATTAAATCTACGCATTTTTTTGAAGTTAATGGTAATGTACACTCCGAAACAATTTTTGCATTTCCGTATTTATCGACATGATTCATCACAACAACGACCCGCTTCGCTTTTTGAGCTAAATCCATTGCTCCTCCAATACCTGGAACACGTTTTCCTGGAACAATCCAGTTTGCTAAATCACCATTCTCGCTTACTTGTAATGAACCAAGAATCGTTATATCTAGTAAACCTTTTCGAATCATCCCAAACGCTGTGCAACTATCAAAATAACTTGCTCCTGTAATAAGAGAAGTTGGCAAACCTGCTGCGTTACATAAATTTTCGTCTTCATTTCCTTTGCTTGGTGTAGGTCCCATACCTACAATTCCATTTTCTGCATGAAACATAACGTTTATATCGTCAGGCAAATGATTCGGTACAAGCGATGGTATACCAATTCCTAAATTTACAATCATACCATTTTGTATTTCTTTCGCTGCACGTCTAGCAATCTTATCTCTCACTTCTACGCCCATACCCATTTCCAATTCACTCCTTCCGACGGTACGATATAATTTACAAATACTCCTGGGACAACAATTTCTTCTGGATCTAAACTTCCCAGTGGAACGATTTCTTCTGCTTCTACAATCGTTATATCCCCGGCCATAGCAACGTGAGGGTTCATGTTACGAGCGCTCTTATCAAACACAAGGTTGCCGAACGAATCTGCCTTTTTCGCATATACAATCGCAACCTCAGCAGTTAATGCTGTTTCAACTAAATATGTTTTACCATTCATTTCAACAGTACGTTTTCCCTCTTCTACAATCGTATCAACACCTACATCAACTAATACGCCACCAAGTCCTACACCACCAGCGCGAATACGCTCTGCTAATGTTCCTTGAGGAGAAAACTCAATTTGTAACCTTCCTTCGTTTAGCTGTCTTCCTGCATTTGGATTTGATCCAATATGAGAAGTAATTAATGATTTTACTCTTTCATTCGTAACGAGACGACCGATTCCTACATCAGGAAATCCTGTATCATTTCCAATTAAATTTAAATTTGTAACTCCTTTTTCTAAAATGGCCTGTATTAAAGATGGAGGGGAGCCAATCCCCCCAAATCCCCCAAACATTAATGTCATATCATCGTGGAATAAAGAAATTACCTCCTCTATCTCTTTTAATTTACTGAATGTATTCGTAATAGTTGTCATGCGATACTATGCCCTCCTTTTTGCATCATTTCTTCAACACTTTTTGCAAAAATTGAAAGTAATTCATCTAACTCGGAATATGTAGTTGTCATTGGCGGTGCTACAAGCAGTGCGCTATCTTCTTTTCCTGCTTGCCCTGAAACAGCTTGGTATAAAAGAAGACCATTTTTAGCTGCAACCGAAATAAGTTCCGACGCTTTTGTAAACGGTTGCAATTCTACTCCAATCAGCAATCCTTTTCCACGCACATCAGCAATGATTGTCGATTGTTGCTGAACTTTCTGTAATCCTTTTATTAAATACTCTCCCTTTTCCGCTGTTTTTTCAGGTAGATTATGTTTCTCCATATATTCAATAACAGCTAGAGCTGTTGCTGCAGATAATGGATTTGCACTTAACGTATGTCCACTCATAACAGAACGCGATCCTCGTAAAATTGGCTCCATAACACGGTCACTTACAACCGTCGCTGCCATCGGTGTGTATCCAGCTCCTAAACCTTTACCAAGGGTCATAATATCCGGTTCTACACCCCAATGCTCCATCGCAAACCATGCACCAGTACGCCCAAGCCCAGTCATTACTTCATCAGCAATAAATAAAATATCGTAATGACTACAAATGTCTTTAATAACTTTATAATATTCTTTCGGCGGAACGACTGCACCTCCAGCTGCTCCAATAATCGGTTCAGCAATAAAAGCCGCAATATGTTCTGCCCCAATCCTTTCAATTGATCTTTCTAGTTCAGTCGCACAAGCAAGCTGACAAGTTGGATATACCTTTTGTACCGGACATCTAAAACAATATGGAGCTGGAATAGTTGGATAATCTTCTAAAATTGACACGAAACGTTGTCTACGCAGTGGATGCCCAGACATTGATAAGGCTCCCATCGTAATACCGTGATAACTCATCCATCGTGACAAAATTTTATGTTTCCCTTGAATACCTCGCTCTTGAAAATGTTGAATTGCAATTTTCATAGCTGTTTCATTTGCTTCCGTACCACTATTCACAAAAAAGCTCCAGTTCAAATCTCCTACACTTAAATCGCTTAATTTCTTCGCTAATTTTTCAGCTGGTTCACTCGTAAACTGTGATCTATAAACGAAAGCAATCTCCTCTGCTTGCTTTTTGATAACGTCCGCAATCTCCTTTACGCCATGCCCAATACCTGCCGTAATTGCTCCTGACGAGCCATCAAAATATTTATTTCCGTTTTGATCATACAAATAGACACCTTTTCCATGTGAAATCATTGGATACGGCTGACCAACAAGTGGTTTAATTAAGTAATCGCGCATAGCGCTCCCCCATTTCTCCAATTTGTATATATATATGAAGAAAATTGACGTTTCTTTCATAAAAAAGAACCCTCTGCGAAAGCAGTGAATTTATCAAAAAACTATTATAAAATATACAAATGAGTGCTAAATACCAATTTTAAAAACAGAAAATTCAGAACTTGTTTTAAAGACCAACCCTTATCTATACGCTCAAATAACCCTCCCTTATATAAAGTTAACGCTTCACTAAATGTTTTTCTAACATAATGTCAGCTTCCCTCAAATGCCGACATTGTGTAAACTTCGACGAAACTCCCTTTAAACTCCTTCCTGTTCTCCTACTTTATATTGCATATTTTTAAACAAAACTCGACAATTAATCCTACTAAATGCATAGCAATTATTTTAAAGAAATCAATATTTCACATACAACTCCATCCGTTTTATACAATAAAAAAAGAACCGATTAACCACATTAATCAGTTCGGCACGACGCTCTTTTATCAGTTAATACCGTCACTTGCTAACATAAATAGAAACAATAGTATTACAAAATCACAATTCATCCTACAGTATAAAGCACAAAACCGTCCATAACTCCATTTACAATTCCTTGCGGGATATCCCCATCCCAAGGTTTCATTCCTTTCCTTAATTTCAAACTACCTTTCCTTTATAATTTATGTAGGACAATTATTACTTTGTATGTGTATTTGCCCATAATTAAAAAAATCCCTAGTTTCCTAAGGGTTTCAGGACATGGTTTCGACATGTCACGTGTTATGCTCTCAAATTTTTCATTTCGAAATACACACTTCCTCTGCCAATATGGATGATATATTTTTGTATCCTCTAGAAAATTATAACTCTCGTTCACCTAAACTTATCTTATCCTTAAAAAATACTTATTATTAATTTTCAACCTTTCCCCTTTAAAAAAAATTTTTTCGCATAACCTCATTCTTGCTAAGCATATAGTTTTAATGATGACAAAGGAGGAATGTTCATGTCTCAATCTGAAATCGAAAAATATGGACAAGAAGCTGCACGTTACGAACAGCTCGCTCGTTACTATCAATTTCATAATCCAAAAAAATATGTAGAACTATATATGAAATATTATGATGCGCTTACGAATCTTGTACAGGCATACGAAAAAAGAAATTCACAAGAAGCTGCTTTACCATCGCACATAAGATTTTTTCACTCTGCTTCAAATACACCTGCCGTTGACATTTTAGTAAACGGGCAAAAGGTAATTAAAAATATTTCATTTAAACAATTTAGTCCTTATTTAACATTAGTACAAGGTAAGTACCGAATAGATATCGTTCCTGTTGGAAATGAAACGCCCATCTTTTCAGCTTTAGTACCAATAATGGGAAATCACACTTATACTTTTGCCGCAATAAATAGTGATAATCATCTACAATTACAACCTATGCTTGATAATACTCATTTACCAGCAGGCCAGGCAAAAATACGCTTTGCACACTTTTCTCCTGATACCCCTGTTGTAAATGTAAGTTTAAAAGCTGGCGATCATTTATTTGAAAATGTACTCTTTAAACAAATAACAGATTTTTTAGAAGTTAGCCCTGGTACAGCGGATATAGAAGTTTCACTCGCAGATCATCAAAGTGTCTTACTAACTATACCGGATTTTAAAGTCGAACCGAACATTATTTATACAATTTCAATTTTAGGTTATTCAACGAAAGATCCTAAATTAGAAGCCGTTATACTTACGAATTAAAACAGTCTACACCATTCATTTGGTGTAGACTGTTTATTTTTGAAATGCAATTTGAAATTCTGTCCAATCATTATCTGAACGACACATGATGGACCCGTTATGCTTTTCTACAATTTGTTTACATACAAATAACCCAATACCAGTTCCTAACTTTTTAGTAGTTACAAATGGTTCAAAAATCGTTTCTACATTTTCAGCTGGAATCATTGGCCCGTTATTTTTTATTACAATCCGAATCGATTGATCTTCTTCAAATACATCAATGATAATTTTTCGTTCTTCTTTCATTGATTCAAGAGCGTCAATTGAGTTCATTAATATATTTAAAAATACTTGTCTCACTTCACTCCGATAACCAGTAAGCGGAATTGGATATGGCAAATTCTTTTCAATAGAAACATTTGCATTGACCAAACTTGGATATAAGAACTGTATAATGTCTTGAAACAAATCATTTAGCCAAAACCGTTCAGATTCAGTCCACATTTCTTTTTTCGATACGAGTAAAAATTGCGAAATGCGAAAATTTAATTGGTCTAATTCATGAGAAATAATATCTAAATACGATAAACTAGGATGGTCTGCCTTTAATAATTTGACAAACCCCATAATGGAAGTAAGTGGATTACGAAATTCATGTACAAAACTAGCTGACATTTGCCCTAAAATCGTCAGCCTTTCTTTATGTGTTTCGTTAATATATTGCTGTTTTTCCTCTAAATTTCTTGATATAATTTCCGAGTATTTTAAAACAGTGTAATAAATTAATTTGTCAAAACAAGTATGTATTTGGGCCATAATTGGTTTCAATTCACGTGCACTAACATCTAATTCACACATCGCTTCGAAAAGCTCATTTCTTCCTACATTTGCATTATAAACAAAATCACCTATATTCGCATCTGCTCCTGCACGTTCAATAGCAATTTTCTCGCATAATGGCTGAAGATAATTTATATCTTTTTCTTCCATAGTAAGTTCAATAATAAACTCTAATAAATCCTCTCCATTTTGAACTGCTTCTAGTCTAAATGGATCTTTATCGGAAATTATCATTTTGTTTTTCCAGTTCTCAACGAATTGGTGCCTGTTGTTTTTCAAGTGCGAACAAAATACTTCTTTAATATCCTTATCGATTGGAAAAACCTCCATTCCTCCATTTCCATGCGACGAACACCCTTTATATTTTGAATATTAACACAAAAAACATGATTCGTTAATAGATTATTGTCACATTTTGTTAATATGTGTTGATAAAATTTTTATAACTTTATTAATTGTTTAGATTGTTACATTCCATTTTCCTTCCTTTCATTCAAATTTTTTATATTCGATGCGACTTTTTTTGCATCCTGCTTCATTCTTTCGTACAATAGAAAAGGAAAGGTGTGAAAAATATGGTAAATAAAAATGTGGAAGATTATCTCCAAGAAGGCATTTACGGCCAAAAGCAAAACAAACCAGAAGAACGTAATATGTATTTAACTACATTACGTGAGCGTGTAGAAATCGCTTTAACTATCGGTCAAGTAATGCAAAGTAATGTATATTCTGAAGTAGCTAGTAGCATGCGCTCTTCTCAATCATTACAAATATTCCTAAATGGTGGCATTGCTTACCCACATTTATCAAAATACATTAAATTAGCGAACGAAAAAAATGTTCCTTTTACAATTGTTCAAAATAAAGGTACAGAAACACCAATCGGTTTAGTATTATCTCATAGCACTGCTGTCGACAAAGAACAAATTTATGTAGAAGATGCTATTTTCAAACAAGAAATGAAGTAAAAGGTACACTTGATTAAATGAAATCATTCTAAGAAACGTCAAATAAACAAAAAAACGAGTATGGAATCGTAAACATTTCCTACTCGTTTTTTTTCGATGTTTAAGTTCTAGTTCCTTTATTTTTTAATACACACTAATTTCATTTCTGTCATTTCTTCGATTGCATATTTAATTCCTTCACGCCCCGTACCACTTTCTTTCACACCCCCGTAAGGCATATGGTCTACTCTGAACGTTGGAATATCATTTATCATGACACCACCAACTTCAAGCTCATCAATTGCACGCATAGCTTTAAACAAATTATTTGTAAATACACCTGCCTGCAGACCGTAACGTGAATGATTTACTTGCTCTATAGCCTCATCAAATTCTTTAAATGTATTTACTGTCATAAGTGGACCGAACACTTCTTGGCACTGTACAGATACATGCTCTGGAACATTCGTTAATACAGTTGGTTCAAAAATCCTTTCATCACGTTTGTTACCACCATATAAAACGTTCGCTCCTTCTTTAACTGCTTCTTGCACCCAGTTATCGATACGCTCGACATCTTTTTTCGAAATTAAAGCTGATACATCCGTTTCCTCAAGCAACGGATCACCAACAACAACTGTTTCCATCGCTTTCTGTAACTTAGATAAAAATTCATCCAGTCTCTCTTCATGTACAAAAACGCGTTGTACCGAAATACAAACTTGTCCATTATTAACAAATGCTCCCCATTTTACTCGTTCAATTAATTCATCTGTTAATTCAACATCTTCATCAATAATAACAGCGGCATTCGATCCTAGTTCTAACGTAACTCGCTTTAACCCAGCCTTTGCCTTAATTCCAAGTCCAACTTTCGGACTTCCCGTAAAAGTAATGGAAGCAACATCATCATTTGTAACTATTGCTTCGCCTACAGTTGAACCAGGACCAGAAACAATATTTAAAGCCCCTTTTGGCAATCCTGCTTCTTCAAATAGTTCAACTAATGCATAAGATGATAGAGGCGTTTGATCAGCTGGTTTTAATACAACTGTATTTCCAGCAGCAATTGCGGGGCCCACTTTATGTGCCACTAAATTTAATGGAAAATTAAATGGTGTAATAGCTCCTATAACCCCAATCGGTTTTCGTATTGTGTATGCAATACGCCCATCTGCACCAGGTGCCGCATCAAGTGGCAGTGTCTCACCGTATATACGCTTCGCTTCTTCAGCTGCAAATTTGTATGTCTGAACGGTACGATCTACTTCCCCCCTTGCAGCACGTATTGGTTTTGCAGCCTCTTTTGCAATAATTTCTGCAAATTCTTCTCTTCTTTCATCCATTTTTTGTGCGACTTTCTCTAAAATAGTCGCTCGATCATATGCAGATAATGTATTCATTTCTTTCATTGCATTTTTTGCGGCAGTAACAGCCTCTTTTACATCTTCTTCCGTTCCTTGCGCAATTTCCGCTAATGTTTCTTCAGAGTATGGTGCGTATAATGGTTTATACGTGTTTACAGACTTCCAATCTCCATTTATATATAAATGCTTTTTCATAATTCTTCCCCTTTCAAATATATGTATACAACAATACTTCACCTAGTGAAAGGTCTGACTTATTTCATTGTAACATAGCCCTTATTCTGCCAAAAACATTATGCTCAAAAAAAACTCTGCCATCTAGCAGAGTCTACGAACTAATTTGTTCTTGTAATGAAATTTGTTTTTCATCTTCTAAAATAACAATTGATTCTACAGTTTTTGTAACTTCTAGTCTCTTTATATAGTGTCCATCTAATTCTTTTACGCAAAACTTATAATTTTCGATTTCAATGAAATCCTCTTCGGCAATTTCTATATTCTTCGTTAAAATCCATCCACCTATTGTGTCAACACCATTATCATCAATCGTTAAACCTAATAACGTATTTACTTCACTAACAAGTACTTTTCCCTCTAGTATTGTTTTCGTTTCACTAACTTGTTGAATTTCTGGCTGTTCATCTGTATCAAACTCATCTTGAATATCTCCAACTATTTCTTCTAAAATGTCTTCAACAGTAACAAGTCCAGACGTACCACCATATTCATCTATCAATATAGCAATATGTGTTCTTTCTTTTTGCATTTTTAAAAATAAGTCGTGTATTGGGATAGAGTCGATAACTAAAATAATCGGCCTAATATATTGCTCTACTTTCTTATTACTAACCGCATTATGCTGCACAAAATCTGTGAAAATATCTTTAAAATTCACAAAGCCTATTACGTGATCTTTGTCGCCATCAACAACTGGATATCTCGTATATTTTTCCCGAGACATTTTTTGCAACGCTTCTTCAGCAGGCATTTCTTTACTTATAATATGCATCTCAGTTCGGGGTACCATTATCTCTTTTGCTATACGATCATCAAATTCAAAGATTTTATTTACATATTTATATTCAGACTGATTAATCTCTCCATTTTTGTAACTTTCTGAAACTAATAACCGTAATTCTTCTTCTGAATGAACTTCATCGTGCCCTTTCGGTGGTTTCAGCCCTAGCAACTTCGTAATTATTCGGGCTGATCCATTTAATAGCCAAATAAATGGAAACGCCATACGATAAAAGAAAGTTAACGGTTTAGCAACAAATAAACTCACCTGTTCAGCTTTTTGAATCGCAAATGTTTTTGGAGCCAATTCCCCTATTACAACATGCAAAAATGTAATAAACAAAAACACTAAAATTACAGCAAAAATATCTGCTAGTTGAGTAGAAATGTTCAAATTCACAAAAAATGTGTCAAACATTTGCTTTAACGCAGGTTTACCGAACCACCCAATTCCCAGTGCTGTAACTGTTATTCCTAGCTGACAAGCAGATAAATATTCGTCTAAGTTTGTAATGACTGTTTTGACAGATGTTGCGCGATTATTTCCTTCTGCAATTAAATAGTCAATTCTTGAACTTCGCACTTTAACAATTGCAAATTCTGCTGCAACGAAAAATGCCGTTAAGGCAATTAAAACAATCACTATACTTATACTATATATGTCCAAATACTTTTCCTTACTTACATTGTAAGCAAGGAAGCCACCTCCTACTTAATTTTATTCAAGTGAAGTAAGCATTCTAATACTCTAACAAAATTCTACATTAGCAACCACCTTTTTATATATTATATGCATACATAAAAAAGATATTTATCATTATGATAATCTAATTCATTTCCCTCAGTCAAATGATTCTAAATTTCAAGATAAAAACTTTTATATTCACGATATATTCTTCCTAGCTTCATTTCGTGAAAAAACACTTTCTTTGCCGATTCCACACTTCTTTTGTCACACTGGAAGGGAACTTACTTCATAGATCGAAATCATTCAACAGGATATATAGAGGAGGGATTATTTTGGAATATAAAACACCATTTATCGCAAAAAAATTAGGTGTTAGCCCAAAGGCTGTTGTACGGATTGCACAACAATTAAATCTTACTATAGAAAAAAATAAATATGGTCACTTTATTTTTACACAAGATGATTTAGACCAAATGTTAGAATACCATCTTTCACAAATAGAGAAGTCCCAAAACACTCACCCTACTCAAAAAACATCATCAAATGATGTTGAAGAATTGAAAACTCAAGTAAATACAATTGTTCAAAACATATCATCACATGATTTTGAGCAATTAACCGCTCAATTAAACACAATTACGAGAAGACTAGATCGAATGGAAGAACAAATGCAAGATAAGGCAAATGATGTTGTTACGTACCAACTTTTACAACATCGCCGTGAAATGGAGGAAATGTTAGAGCGAATTCAAAAACTAGAAGCTACCCTCAAGAAAGAAGAACCAATCTATATTACTCCCGATACAAAGCCAATATATGAACGTGAAAAGAAACCGAAGCGCCGTAAAATGATTTTTAGTATATTT
This sequence comes from Bacillus paranthracis, assembly GCF_001883995.1. Taxonomy (GTDB): domain Bacteria; phylum Bacillota; class Bacilli; order Bacillales; family Bacillaceae_G; genus Bacillus_A; species Bacillus_A paranthracis. The sequence goes on from NZ_MACE01000049.1 coordinate 189,249, forward strand.
GGATTATAATTTTTAGACCCTTATTAAAATAATAAGGGTCTTTTTCATGAAGAATAATTTCATTTTAAAATCGCATTCTCTTTATTATACATATTCATTTCGTTTTATTTGGTTAACATAATATTCTTACTGTATTCTGCGATTAATGCCTGTGCATGGGCATTTCCTTGAATTACATCTCGAAATTCTTTTAAAGAATACAAATGCGTAGCCCCTTTTCGGGCATGAATTCGTACTGGTACACCTTGTAAAGTATCATGAAATTGAAATGGCTTATCTATCGGTTCAATTGGGAAACCGAGTGTTAATAAATACATATACATTCTTTTTGTAACCGCTGCGATATACCATTCTGCTTTTGTTTCTAATGCATGCATAAATAAAATAGCTGTTAGTCTTTTGAAGTGTCCTCTCCCACGAGACGTTTTCGCAATACTTAACTTGCCTATTTCATATACATTTTGCAAATCTTTCACTAAATCATTTTTAGAAAACGGATAGAAAAACTCAGAATTTGATTGTTCTGGTACCGTATACTTCATACATTCTACTGTACCGATATGATGTTCATCTTCTATTAATAAAAATCGTGATGGATTTAAATTACGTTCTACGAACATTAAGTTTCTTTCTTCACAAAAATCTCCCCATAGTTGCTCGAACCAAAAATGTTCTTCCTTTGTTTGAACACGCTGGAACATATTTCCCCGCCTTTCCCATCGCCGCTCTGTTTTTGATAACGCTTTCACTATCTATCATATAAGAACAAATCTTCGTATGCAACTAAAAATATTTATGACTTATTATATTCTGCAAAACGAATTAAATTCCATCATAATCATCTCTTATCCCTCATGTACCATCCTTCTCACAATATATTTATATTACTTGCAAATTCATATCGTATGAAGCCGTCTCCCCTACTGCATATAATTCTTCTTAATCTAAAGAAATCCTTTATAAAAAAGGATTTCTTTTACTTCTTCATGCTTTTTAACCACTTCTCAAAAATTTGTACCATTCCATATTTTCCAGCTAATTTCTCTTCCCCTTGCTTTGTTTTATATGGATATAATTGTAAGAAAATACCACAACCAGACTCAATTTTTTTACTATGCATATGACTTCCTGGATATACACAAATGACTTCATAAATGGCCCTTCGATGATAGACTCGCTTTCCATCCTGTTCTTCTACAAATTTTATAGACCAGTACTTATACATTTGCTCAGTTGCTTTCGTATTCCCAACGTGCTGAAAAATATTGTACATTGGGCTATACTTCACTTCAATAATAATAGAAGATTGATAGACGTATTTCTCTTCCCCCTTTACATAACAGTCTAAGCGAATATCTGGCTTCTTCGTATCTTCTCCATTATAAAAATTACTCCCTTTACTTAATGCAATAAGAGGATGTGTTTCAATTAAATCATTAAATGCGACATGGACTTTCATATCATCTCGATGTAAAACTACTGTCGTTCCATCTTGTAATCCATCTACATAAAAATGTTCTTGTATTTGTTCACGAATGGAATTTCTAGCTTCAAAACCAATCTGCTCTAACATGGAAATAACGATAAAAAAAGCGTAATATTCATACACTAAAAAAGTTGGTTTATAAACAAATAATAAAGATGGAGATTGATCTGTATATTGTGGGAGTAAATCTAAATGCTGTAGTAATTGTTGATGTGGTATCGGTAAATTATGTGCGTTCATTCTACCCGTTTCAGAAACTTCTCTCCAAAATGGAGAATGCATTAAAGTTTGAAAGTATTGTACACTATCATGTACGAAATGTGCTAAAATTTTATATTCTTGTATCTTCATAGAACTTTTTCGTAAATCCGCCTCTTTTAGTAAATGTATATTTTTATATTTTTGTTTCTCTCTATCGGTCACTGATCCATTACGCTCAATTGTTTGTATAATCGTTTTTACAGCTTGAAATTCTTCTGATTTCTTCTTTTTTTCTCTTTCTAATATTTCAATTGTTTGACGCAAAAAACTTTCGGCTTCAAGTAAATAAAGATAAAATTGCATCGCTTTAAATTTAAGAAATGCATTTTCTATACTATTTTTTTGTTCGATAAACTTACGATTATAATATTTTGCGTACGGTTTTCTTTCCGCCACTACCGCTCCTTTCCTCGTTACTTTTCGCTCCTTTTCTTCCCATTTATATTCATGTATAAATTTTGAACTCGATTCTATTTTCTTAAAAATTTGCTTTATCTTTTTCATTTTTTGCGGCAACTTTCTAAGTAACACTAGATAAGAAGAATCTTCAATATCGCTAAGTGCAGAGAAAGTCTTTTTATAATAACCTCTATCTAAAATCAACTCATTTAAAATTGACTTCACATAGTTTTGAATCATTTCAAATTGATCATCAAAAAAATTTTTTGGAACGACTTGAAAAGCGCCATAATACGTTCGATTTTCTATATTCACCTCAAAATGATATAAACCACAACGCCATGGATAAAAGAATTCCGTTTTTCCATGTTCATATATTAATACCTTTTGTTTTTTTTCATTTATTTCATATTTTGTCTCTTTTATATTTTTCTGTCCCTCATAGACTTTATTCCATATAAAAGTAATATTCATTGGATTTTCATAATGGTATTGCAATCTAATTGGTTTTAATTCTTGCACTTTATAAATACATTGAACTAATGCTGTTGCAGAGGTACAAAGACGATTTAATAAAATATATTCTCCTTTTGACTCCGTTCCAATAATTAACTTTAATACAAAAGGAAGCGTTTCTTTCGTATCAACGATTTCTGTTTCGTATCGCCCATCATTTTGCATAACCATACAACTCCAGTTCTCTACGCTTTTCTCTTATATATGCTAAAGAGTGTTCAAATGTAGATACTCTGTTTGCAAGTGGAGATTGCAAAAGAGGTACTAATGTTGCCCCCCTTTTTACTTCCTCTGAAAGTAAAGACCCAACCATCATTTCAGTCCCTCTTATTTTCGTCAATACACGTTGCTTTATTTGTAAATCAAATCCTTCCTCTCTACTAATCATATAAGAATGATTATTTTGGAACGGTATATTTTGCAAATAAGTAGCAATTGCATTTGCACATCGAAAAGAAATTCCCTTTGACGTATCGTGTGATGACAATACACCATGTAACTTATCTAATAGCTCTAACTCTTCTTCAGAAAACACCTCAATCATCGTTTTATTCCTGACCCAATTTATGCGAAATTCTCCTGCAGTTACTTTCAGAGGTGGTTGTAATACAACTTTCTCTTGCTCCATACACATCTCACAAAACGGAATCTTTCGTAAAGTTATTACATTCGTCCGATCTAATAATCGATCTGAGAGCTCCTTCGTTGTTTCATCAAAATTCACAGTACCAACAAATATAATATTTTCTCCAATTTCAATTGTTGGCGGAATTGAATTTTCTTTTTCTTGCACACCTTCATATAAATTTAAAATACGATTTTGTTTTTCAAGTTGAAGAACAGATAGAAATGGAGTAAACCAATGCTCAATATGTGACATATTCATTTCATCAAAAACGATTATATACAGCTGATTTTGATTTTCTTTTGCCTTCATTAACGCCCTAACTAATTTTGTTTCACTTTCAATAAAAGTACCATTTGGATGAAGGTAACCAAGTAAATCATGTGGTTCTTGATATGATGGTGAAATCGGGATCCAAACCAATTCTTCCCCGTATTGTAATCCAAGTGCTTCTGCATAAGCTTGCACAAAACGGGATTTTCCAGCACCTGGTATCCCCCCCAGAATCGTCAACATATTTGTTTTTGTACTTATATGAAAGTTATAAATATCTGTTTCATCCAAATATAGCCCTTTATTACGTATAAAACTTTTCACATACTGTAAAAAGACGGATTCACGCTCATCCCATTCCCATTCATCCTTTTGCACTTTTATTTCCTCTACCTCTACAAGCTTACCTTCTTCAGTTATTCGTTTTTTTAATTGCTCATACACATGATTGCTTACAAAATATAATTGATCTTCTACCGCTATTTCTACATACTTCATCCAGTCATTAAGTTCTATATACTTACATTCCCGCTGCTGTTCAAAATATGCGATTGAACTAATTGACGATGACTTTAAAGATATATTTCCATATAACCTTCCCTCATGCCACAATAACTCAGGGGGCTCAAAGTCTTTCGGATATTTTGGCATTAGAAATGACAAATAACCGTTACTAAGTTTTCTTTCTAAAGACTCTCCCTTTTTATAATCGGAAACTTTAGGTACTGGAATCATTTTATAACCGTTTGCTATTTCTCGCGCTTCTTCTGTACAAATTAACTCCACGTATATATGTCCTCTTTCATAATAGAGACGAAACATAATCAATTGCTTTTCTAGTTTTCTTTTCTTTAATTCCGAAAAGACTTTTTCATTCTTTTTATTGCTACATAAACCTTCAAATACATATGGTTCATTTTTCAATTGCTCTTGCAATGTGAATGGTATTGGCGATAGGCATTGTACAAAGAAATTCTCTCCACTCTTCTCACTCTCTGCTTTTGTAAACTTCCCAATAAACCTCATATAGTACATTCGTTTTATAAAACTTGGCTGAAGAGCTTTATGTAATTTCACCTTCGTCACCTTCTTTTTTCATACTATTCTTAGTGTATGAAAGAAACGCAAAACTAGAAACAAAAAACCTGACGTTATCCGCCAGGTTCAAAATGAAATCGTATATTAATGAGATGGAAATGCGTTTTTCTCTTGTAAGATGGCATTATGAGCAATTTTCATTTTAGCAAGTACATATCGTAAACGATCTTCAGCGTTTTCATCTTTATGTTGCTGTAATTCCGCCAAATTCTCTACCGCACTCGCTAAATTTTCAATCACTCCTCGCAGTTCAGGATGATGATTAAAAAAAGATTCTTGCACTAACACTTTCCTTACTTCACTCGCTAAATCAACAATTCTGTTCAACTGTTCTTTTCCTTCCATTTTCATCCCTCCTGAATATCTTATGTATTAAATATTCTATAGACAAAGAAAAAAGCCCTTTAAATGAAAAGGACTTTTACATTTTTATATTTCCAGTCAATAACATATAAAGAGATGTAACAGCTGCTACGACAATTGCCCACATTACATATCTCTCTATACGAGTAAAACAACGATTTCCTTTTTCTTTTCTTGCGTACACATAAACAATGATCCCAATTCCGTATACGATTGAAACGAGCAATAAATTCTTCAAACCAGCTGCATAAATAAGCCATATAGAGTAAAGTGAAGCAATTAAAGCTAGCGAACCATTTTTCACTTTTGCATCTTTTAGTTCATTTGTAATCACTAATTTGAATTGGAATAACGCTGATAATAAATATGGTACTAAAATTGATGTTGACGCTATGAAATACATAATTTGATATGTTGACTCTGAAAACAGAACGATTATAAATATAACTTGGGCAACGCCATTTGAGATCCATAATGCCATATGCGGTGTTTGTTTTTTATTTGTTTTCGTAAAGACTTTCGGAAACACGCCATCTTTTCCTGCTACATGGGAAATTTCAGAAACAAGTAAAAACCAACCTATTAATGTACCTACAAGTGAAGCAACTAACCCGATGTTAATCGCTACTGCGCCCCACGTCCCAACAACATGTTCTAATACATGTCCCATTGACGGCGTTTCTAAAACAGAAAGTTCTCCTCTTGTCATCGCTCCCATTGACAAGACAGAAATTAAAATATAAATAGACATTACTAAAATAAGTCCTAATACTGTCGCTTTACCGACGTCTCGACTATTTTTCGCTCTTCCAGATAATACTACCGCTCCTTCAACCCCGATGAAAACCCAAAGAGTTACAAGCATTGTATTCTTCACTTGACCAAGTATAGAGGAAACTGAAATAGTTCCTTCTCCCCAAAAATCATGTGTAAATGTATCCCAGCGAAACGCTGTTACCATTACAACAATAAATAATACGATTGGTACCAATTTCCCTATTGTTGCAATCACATTCATAATAGATGCCTCACGAATGCCAAATAAAATTAGAAAATGAAGTGTCCATAATAAAAGTGATGCTCCTACGATAGACGCAACACTATTTCCACCTTTAAAAATGGGGAAGAAATAACCTAATGTACTAAACAGTAACATGATTGTTGCAACGTTTCCTAAAATTCCTGCTAACCAGTATCCCCAAGCACTGTTAAATCCGATATATTCACCGAAACCAGCACGTGCATAACTATAAATCCCGCCCTCAAGCTCTGGTTTCTTTCTTGCTAACGTTTGATATACGAGCGCGAGTGGAATCATTCCCATCGCTGTAATACACCAGCCAATTATGATAGAGCCGCTATTTGCTCCTACTGCTAAATCATGCGGTAAACTAAAAACACCGCCACCAACCATTGTTCCGACTACTAATGCAATTAATGGAAAAAATCCTAACTTCTTTTCTATTTGTACCACCCCATCTGTCATTCTAGGTGTTATGTTCGTTCAACTATTAAAGTCACCTTTTTCTCTAATAGACGCTTCTCTTATATTTTTTCAGGAAAACATTACTTATTCTAAAAGAAAATGAAGAAAAATGGAATACTTTTTTGAAAAAATGTATAAGTATGCACAAAAAAACCGTTCATTTTATAATGAACGGTCATTTCATACATATGAATTTGTATATTTTTTGTAAATTTAACGAAGTAAATTCTCTTTTTGTAAAAATTGTTTTGCGACTTCTTCACTACTTTTACCATTCACATTTACTTCATAATTCATTTTTCGCATTTCTTCATCTGTAATTTTTCCAGATAATTTATTTAATACTTTTTCAAGTTCAGGATATTTTTGTAATGTCTCTTTTCTTAATAACGGTGCACCTTGATATGGTGGGAATAACCCTTTATCATCTTTTAACACTTTAAGTCCGTACTGTTCCAATTCACTATCTGTTGAATATGCATCGATTACGTTAACATCTCCAGATTCAATTGCGCTATAACGCAGCTTCGGCTCCATCGTTTTAACATTCGAGAACTTATAGTTATATAATTTTTGCATTCCTTTATAACCATCTTCACGATCAGCAAATTCTAATGTGAACCCTACTTTAGCATCCTGTGCAATATTTCCTAAATCAGAAATTGTACTTATATTCTTTTGATCTGCTATTTTTTTCGGCATAGCTAGTGCATATGTATTGTTATACTCCATTGGTTTCAACATAACCATACTATATTTCTTTTCCATTCCAACGCGAGCCTGCTCATATACTTCATCCCGATTTGTACTTTTTGGCTCTTCTTTCACGAATGTAGATAAAGCTGTTCCCGAAAACTCAGGGTATATATCTACTTCCCCTGATTTCAACGCTTCGAATACAAATGATGTTTTTCCAAGACCTGGTTTTAATTGTACATGTAAATCGGTATCTTGTTCAATAAGCTGCTTATACATTTGAATTAAAATTTCAGGTTCTGATCCAAGTTTGCCCGCAATAACAATATCTTTCTTTTCGGTATTCCAAAGAAATGGAGAAGCAACCATTATACAAACAATACATATCGTCAATATAACACGCTTAGACGAACGTTTTGGACTCTCAAGCACCCGAAGTACTACATCAAAGAATAAAGCAAGTAACGCGGCTGGTACGGCCCCTAAAATGATAAGCGCATGATCATTCCGATCGATACCAAGCAATATGAGTTTACCAAGCCCACCAGCACCTATAAGAGCTGCTAATGTAGCCGTTCCAACAATTAATACCATTGCCGTACGAATACCGGCCATAATAATTGGTAACGCAAGAGGAAGCTCTACCTTCCACAGTCTTCTCCAGCTATTCATCCCCATAGCTTTCGCTGCTTCAATTAAAGATTCATCTAACTCCCGTATTCCTGTATATGTATTGCGTAAAATAGGTAATAGTGCATACACAACTAATGCGATAATCGCTGGAAGTTTTCCGATTCCTACTAACGGAATTAATAGTCCGAGCAATGCAAGTGATGGCACTGTCTGCATTACTGCAGAAGTTCCTATTATAAATTCAGCCATTCGCTCTTTTCTCGTTAATAAAATGCCAAGCGGTACCGCAATAATTACTGCAAAAAATAATGAAATAAGCGATATTTGTAAATGCTCACTTAATGCAGTTAGTAATTCTATTTTTCGTTCTTGGAACGTCTGTATAAAATCAGTCACTGTTTAGCCTCTTTCCTTCATTTGTTCAACGATATAATTGACAATATGACGACTTGTTAAAGCTCCAACATATCGACCATTTTCTTCAACTGGAACGACTTCATCAGCTCGCAGGCGAACTAATGCTTCTTGTAAAGAAGAATGTAATGATAGTGCCTCCCCTTCTATCCGCATACTTTCATCATGTGGCAATACATCTTCAATACTTTTCCCCTCATACCAAGGTCTTCCACGATTTCCAATGAATTCTTCTACAAATTCATTTTTCGGGTTATGTATAATTCCTTCTGGCGTATCTAATTGAACAACTTTTCCTTCTTTCATAACACAAATGCGATCTCCAAGTGATAATGCTTCTTGCATATCATGTGTTACGAATACAATTGTTTTTTGAATCTTCTTTTGCAATTGTACGATATCCTTCTGAAGCTGTTCTCTACTTAATGGATCTAGCGCACTAAATGGTTCATCCATAAGAACGATTTTCGGGTTTGCGGCTAATGCCCGCACGACACCTACACGTTGTTTTTGTCCTCCTGATAATTCATCAGGCATGCGATCGCGATATACGTCTGGATCTAGCCCGACCATCTGGAGCAACTCATCGACACGAGCTTTTATTTTTTCTTTGCTCCACTTTCTCATTTCAGGAACAACTGCAACATTTTCAGCAATTGTCATATGAGGGAACAAAGCGATTTGCTGCAACACGTACCCTATATCCCATCGTAATTCATTAATATTGTATTCTTGAATATCTTTTCCATCGATTAAAATTGAGCCTTCTGTCGTTTCAATTAAACGATTAATCATTTTCATTGTCGTTGTTTTCCCGCAACCACTCGGACCAATGAGAACAAAAAATTCTCCCTTTTTAATTTCTAAATGCAATGAATCCACTGCTTTTGTGCCATCTTCATATGATTTTGACACTTGATTAAACTGAATCACAAATACAACTCCTTTATCGTTGTTTCCTTTATTTTGATGGAATATGGAATTCATTTCAAATGATACGCATTATTCAACAAAAAAAGAGCTCACATTTGAGCTCTAACGGTCTAACAATATTGTTTTCATTATAGCGGCGTATTCACGCACATACATTTTTCTCTTAGAGCGCATTGGCGTTTCAGCAGCTAGTGCCTCCATCCTCATGCCTAAACGCTTTGCAATTATTTTCGTTCTATATAAATGATACGTATTGCTTACAACTACCGCATGTTTCACATCATATAAATCTATACTAAACTTTAAATTCTCATACGTATTTGTAGATTGATCTTCTATTAAAATACGACTCTCATCTATACCATGTACCATTAAATAGTTCCTCATACTATGAGCTTCCGGTATATCTTCATCTTCTCCTTGACCACCTGAAACAATTACTTTCGCTTCAGGATGAGAAACTAAATATTCCAATGCTACATCCAAACGGTTTTGAAGAGATAAAGACGGTCTATCTCCAAATAACTTTGCACCTAATATAAGAACGTACGGAGAGTGATGGCTCAGCTTTTCACGAGCAACTTTCTTCATTCGAAAGGTCATATAAAGAATGTATAGTGGTGGTAATAATAAGATTATAAGTAATATCCATTTGTTCATATATATGTTTGCACTCCCTTTCTTTTTATTATATAAAAAAAGATTGGAAGGCAGAAGTGTTTTTTAAACGATTGATTTATTAAAAACTTTCGTCCCTACTTTACGTTGTGAATATACATAATAAAGAGCAATTCCTAATGATAGAATCAATATACAGCTAAGTACGTAAAACGGGAGCATTACCCCAGCTTTAGATACACCAGCTGTAAACAGCATTAATAATACAATTCTTATTCCTGTACCAATTAATCGAAATAAGCTGTCAACACGTCCCATTACTTCGTTTGGGATTTCCTCCATCATCAATACATTTCTCGCCACTCTTGTCCCCGCATTTCCAATCGCATGAAAAATCGCTAGTCCATATAACAACATTACGGAAGGTTCAATAATCATTGCGGTAATTGAAATTACATAAATGCACATCGTCATAACGATTGAAACTTCTGTTTTGACATATTTCATTATGAGTGGAATACAGATTCCTGCAACAACAGCTCCAACACCGTACATCATTCCCTCTATCGCGTATACAGAGGCATTAGCTTTAAGTATATCCGAAATATAAACTGGTATTAAATAATTTGCCATCATGACACCTATAAACGGCATATAAGTAGCAAGTAAGAACCAAAAGAGCTTAGGACGTTTTTTCATAAAGTGAATTCCTTCGAACAATTGCTTCTTAAATGTTATTTTCTTTTTAATCTCTTTTTTCTTGACATACGGTATACATAAAAACAGCAAAAATGCTCCTACAAAAGTTAACATATCTACTAACAATATCCACTTCAAAGACACAACTTCAATTAGAAAGCTCGCGGCTGCTCCTGAAATAACTTGTGTTAACTGTCCTTGTATTTCCATCGTTCCACTTAAACTTTTATAATGTTCTGCTTGAAAAATTTCTTGGTTGAACGCAAAAATTGTAGGATAAAATAATAGATAGTAAAAAGAGCCCGCTATATAAATAAGAATATAATGAATAGAATGATAGGATTGCCCAGCAAATCCCCATATAACCATTATTCCGATTACGGCTATCCCAATACCTTCATTACATAATAATAAAGATTTTCTTGAAAAACGATCAATACTTTGCCCGATAAACGGAGTTAACAAAAACATAATCAGTGTTGAGATGATGGAAACATAACCAAACGTTGTCTCTCCTCCACTCTCTTTAATTAACAACCATGGAATCGTTATCATTACAATACCGGAACCAATAGCTGATAGACTATTGGCCCCTAGAATGAAATACAAGCGTGAATCTTTATAAAGAGATGACATATCACTCAACTCCTAGTTGCTTTTTCACCTCTTTATATACGCTCATATATGCTTTCAATTCTTTAACTACATCATGAATTAATGGTTTTGCATCTTCCCCAAGTTCACCATCTTGCACATGTAATCCATCAAGAACAACTTGTTTTGGAATTGCATTTGCATAAACACCTCTAGCGACCGTTCGCATGCTGTTTAATGCATTTATTCCACCTTTACCGCCACCAGCAACCGCTAACAACGCAACTGGTTTATGAATAAATTCATTACTACTTAAGTAATCTAAAGAGTTTTTCAGCGCACCGCTCATCGCATTATGATATTCTGGTGTACATAATACAACCCCATCCGCAGCTTTCACTAACGTTTTTAATTTTTTCACTGCCTCTAAATCACGTTGTGACTCTTCTCCATTGTATAAAGGTAACTCCTCAATTGCTAAATCATATAATTCCCCTTCAAATTGATCCGCAATATATTTTGCCACCACGCGAGTTCTACCAAATTTTCTTGGTGTACCGTTAATAACAACTAGTTTCATGATTATTTCTCCCCTTTGTTTTCAATTTCTACTTATATATTATCAGAAATTTCTACACAAAACACAATATAAAGAGTTAACTTGTTTCATAAAATAGTATGATAAACAAAAAAGAACTCATACTTTCGTATGAGTTTCGTACAATTACTTTGTTTCATCTCTCATGCTCAATGTACCTAAACTTTCATTTGCTTTAAAATGGTTATATGCTTTTTCCGCTAATCTTTTCCGTTCTTCTGATAATTCTATATATTTCATTACGTTTTCAATTATTTTTTCATACGGAGTAAATACAATACCCGGCCAATCTATTTCGTCCTCTGGGTTGCTATTTTCCGAAATAATAAATTTCTTATTTGCCACTGCATAAGAAACTCGAGGAGTTTCAAGAATACCAGATAAGTAAAAGTGGATATTTAATATAATTTTAGACCTGGCAATTAACTCATTTCTAACAATTCCCCATGCATTATTTTTAAAAACAATATTTAAATTCGGGGCAACGACTTTTAATTGATCCAATATAGCTTGCCGCCTTGGGTTAAGAGCACCTATAAACAGTATATCAATGTCTTCAATTAATTCTTCATCAAATGCATCTTTTTTTATTTCTAAAGTTGGTGCATAGTTCATGCCTACATGTTTTATTTCTTTTCCTACTCCTCTTTGTTTTAACCATTCTATATTTTGTTTACTATAATCCCAAATTTCCTTATCTTTTAATAACATTAAATAAAGAGGATGCGCATAAGGGCTTCCTTCATATAGCTGTTCTAAATTATAAATAATTGCATTTTTCGGAAGGAGATGTGGGCTATGTGCATATGTATGCGCTCCAAAAACAATTGTATTCCCCACATTTTCGAGTATTGTTTCTGATATGATTGCTGTATTTCCCTCTTGCTCCAATCGCCATTTCAAAGCTCGCGCAACATCTATAAAACTACCATACGTCTTTGGGCATATAAACAAACAATAATCATATTCTTTATTCAAATAAGCTTCCATTAGCCTTAAATTATTCTTATATAAATTTACATCCGGATATTTCAGTAAAATATCCTTTGCATGTTTTTTTGCTACTTTATATAGTCCAGCATAATAAGCAGCAATGCACCTTCTTAATTCAATTCTTTGCTGATGTTCATCTGATACGTCCATGTTTAACAGAAGATTTGCGATACAATACGCTTTTAAATGATCACGATCATAATAATAATCTAGTAGTGGCAACAATTCTTCATACGTATTTCCATGCACAGATTCTCCTAGTTCTAGCGCCCATCGTATTAATTCCATTATTACTCCACTACTCCTTTAACCGAAATTGTATTTAATAAAATTTCGCATTACTTTCTACCATATTTGCTATATGCAACGGTAACTCATCTTTTTTCGATTCCAAAAATTTTTGTGACACTGCACCTAAATGCTTTTTATGTGGTATATAAAAAGCATTTATAGAAATCTCATAGTCAAATAAGTAATCATACACATGATAATCTACAAATAGAAGATCATTTTTCGGAAAAGGAATTTCCTTCCCTTGCAGGGCATACATCAAAGCAATATTATTTTGAGATTTTAATCGATACATTCTTGCAAGTTGATATAATGGCTCAGCCCTAGTTGGTCTATATTCCCACGCTTTTTGAAAATAAAGAACAGCTAATGCTGTATATTGCTCTTCTTGTTTCTTAGCATTTTCTTTTTCATCCACTTCTGTTACTTCAAGTTGTTTATTTGCTGAACGAGTTGCTAATTGTTCATAACAAAATCCTATTCGCAATAACGAATAAAATACCTCTTCAACCCATCCCCCTGCTTCCACTCGTTTTTTATACCATTTAATCGAATCTTCAAATTGACTTAAATGAAAATACGTTTGGGCTAAATAAAATAAATATCTTATATGCAAATCTGGCGTAGTTTCTGGATCACTCAGCCCTTGTAACAACAGCCTCTCATCTCTTTCAAATTTATCCGCTTTACTCCCACCATCACCAGGGTCATTAACGACAAGCGTCTCCAGTCTAGCTACTCTCGTATTGTAATCCTCTCCAACTTTGGAACGATCTATATCCCAATACTCATGAGTAACACCGACTGATTTCCATGGTAAAGACGCTTTTAAAAGCCGTGTAAGCCAATACTTAATATGAATATCATATTGTAATGTAAGATAATGGTCTTCCGTTAAGCTCGTTTTATCGAAATTCGGATCAACCTCTAAAATCATATCCGCATCTAATATTAATAAATAATCTGCTTCTGGGTATGTTTTTTGCGCTAACGAAACAGCTAAGCTTCTGTTATAACCAAAGTTTTTAAACGGCTCATGATGAACCGTCCCAGGTATCTCATTTTCCTTACACCAATTTTCAATAATTTCAGGCGTATGATCAGTTGATCCAGTATCACAAATAGAAACAAAATCTACAATTGATTTCGTAGCATTTAAACATCTTTCCATAATTCTAGACTCGTTTTTAACAATCATACAAAGACATAACTTTTTTTCTTCCCCTACATTCTTCACTTGCTCATTTCCCATTTAACCACCTCATATTTTTTTAACACGCTCTCTCCATATGTAACATCATTTCTTAGCTACACTGATGACATAATCATTCTTTTACTATTTATGAAAACTTCATTTTATTTATTCTTATTTTTATGTTGGGACATATTTCATGCAGCGCTTTATACTTAATACAACCAATACAAAAAACATAATGCGGGAATCCGTACATTTCAAAGTCTAAGAGGAGGTTATATTTTGTTGGATTACATTTGGCTAGATGACAAATCACCAATTTTAGAACAACTACCAAGCACCTTTAAATCTGCAGCTATATTGCTACACCCTTTTGTCCAAATGCCTTTAGAATGGGAAAAGTCTGTGAGAAAAAAACTATATGAGCACATCTATCCTAGCGCTGAAGAAATCATTCATAATGGGAAATCCGTTTCTTGGAAGGAAATGATGTCTTATAGTGGATTACATTCATACGCAGAATTAGCAATGGCCATGTTGACTTCCATTGGTGCTTTTACAGAAGAATATAAAAGAGAGGATTTAGCTGAAAAACTACATTCAAACTTAAAAGAAGATCTTTATTATCCAACAGAAGATTATACGTCTATATTTTTATTACATAAATTACTTAAACTCCTCGGTTCTAAAGGTGCAAAAAATTTATATTTCTCTGAACCAATTCTTGATACAAACGGATTATTAGAAGTAGATAATACTACTCCATTAGATATTTGGGACATTAGCAATAATGAGTTAATTATTACTAGCGAAGACAATGAGTATGCGTTTATGAGTATATTCGATTCCTTTACAACCTTATTATTAGCTAAAGAAGAAAATATAGAATATATTATTCAATCAATGAACGTTGAAGCTGTCATTTGTGACAAAAAAACGATGATTGATTGGTATTTTTAAATTAGTAATTTCTTAAACTATAAAAAAGAAACTTGCGCTTATGCACAAGTTTCTTTTCAAAAATCATCCTCTATTTTTTCACAACTTCATGCCCACCGAACTGATTACGTAATGCTGAAACTACTTTTCCATGGAATGTATCATCTTCCTGAGAACGATAGCGCATAAATAATGACATAGCGATAACTGGTGCTGCAGCTTGCAGTTCAAGTTCCGTTTCAACAGTCCATTTTCCTTCTCCTGAAGAGTTCATTACACCTTTAATGCCATCTAGTTTCGGACCTTCTGCAAATGATTTTTCAGTTAAGTCCATTAACCAACCACGGATAACGGATCCGTTCGTCTATAAATATCATGCCCATTCATATGTTGTAATAAATCTTCCGCTTGTTTCGTACTGCGATTATCTGCCCAAATAATAGAGCGCGTTAACGGCGCACCGTTTTCATCTACTACAATTAATGCGTGCATAGCTGTACTAATACCGATTGAAGAAATATCTTCTGGTAATACATTACCTTTTCTACGGAAACGCTTACACTTTTATATACAGCGGCACATATTACATCAGGATCTTGCTCAGCCCATCCTACATTCGGTTGAATAATTGGGTAATCGATTGCATGTGATGCAATGACTTTTCCTTTTTCTGTGAACACAACCATTTTTGCACTTGTGGTACCGATATCAATCCCGATTACTCTCCCCCTTGTTTCCATGCGAATCTTCCCTTCATTTCTAGCAAAATACGATTTAGTAAACCGTTTACATGAATTAGTATATAAAATTTTTTCATAACAAAAAAATAAATCCCCTCATTCCGTTTCATTTACATACTCTATGTAGCTTTTCCGTCCGGTAAAATTGCATCATATTCGTTTTGTAACACACTTTTTTTCTAGTTTTTCGGTAACTATTTTTTTAGCTTAATGGGTATGTTGTTCGTTGTACAAGACCTACATTTTAGTAATATTTCGTAAGGTATTAGGAGATAAAAATGTTTAAATTCCTTGACCAAATTGTAGTAATAGATTAGATCAAAAAACGCCATCCTTTCCTATGATTCTATAGAAAGAATAGCGTTTTTTTCATTTTAGGTAGAATTTTATTTTGTTAACTTGATGATACTGTGCTTCTATCCCACATCGTCTCTAATTTGAAAACATTTATTCCATTTAATAATCCTTTAATGAAAATAACCTAACTGACATATTCAAACAACTCTATTGACACTTAACACTACACTTCATTAAGGTACATTATTCTAAATTTATTGATGTAGTTGAGATGGACTCACTTTTTGAATTTGAACAAGTATATCAAACGCTTTACCTAATGATATATCAACTGTTTTTGGTATATCAGGCCCTTCGGTAGTTACTCCAGCGAAAATTGGATGTTGTTCGTTCAACCAAGTTTTTGTCACACCGTTTGCCTTACGTAAATCAATAAAAAATTGATCTCTTTTAACTTGTCCAAAGATGTAGTTATAACTGTTTGGATCATCCGATTTTAATATTCCATTTGGGCCAAATTCACCATCGCTATTCTTGACATTGTATTGTCCTTCATAAACTGATGTTCCAATAGATACGTACCGTTTTCCGTAATACTCTGCTAAATACTGCCCAGCTACTTTAGGGTATACAAAAGGAAGCATATTTGTTTTCGAAACGTGGCCATTATGCCCCCATACAATAGTTTTTCCTAAATGTTCTTCAGTCCACTTTGCATTTTCATACATTGCGATATCATGTTTCAAATATAAATCAGATGGTTTATCAGGAGGTGACGTTAACATTGTAGTAAACTGTTCAATAATACGAGCATTTTGTTTTATCCATGCGAACTCTTTAGATTTCCCATTTAAATAACTTTTATTTTCCTCTAATAAAGCACTAATTTGTTTAGCATCTGAAATATACTTTTCTTTTTCTTCTTTCGTAAGGCTTTCAAAAGTATTCATATCCTTTGTTACAGGAATAAGACCTTTTATCTTCTCTTCTATCCTCGGCACAAGTTTTGAATTGGTTCTTTTAACATATTCTATTATATTATTATAAACATTCTCGTTTACTGATTGAATGTCCATCCCGATGATACGCACTTTAGATTTATGTTTTGGATTAGCATTATATTGCCGAATCCAATCAAGTAAATCTAACATTTCTTTCGTCTTAAATACAGGTGATAGATGCTGGCTTGGATTTCCCTTACCAGTAAGAACATATCGATCAAGTTCTAAAGCTCTGTCCCACCCCTCTTCTAAAACTAGGTTGGTAAAACCCTTTTCAGATACTAAATAATTTACAATACGGTTTTTCATCGTAAAAACTTCATGAGCCCCATGTGTAGCTTCACCTAAACCTACAATTGAAGCTGAACCCACCATATTCTTAAATGGTTTTAAATCATTAAAAGGTGTATTTGGATTTGTTGTTTTTAAAGGCTTCGCGTGCATTTCTAACCATTCCGCTATTTGATTTTTATTGTAGGGAGCTGTAACAGAAACTCCTGTTTTAGAGTCTGCATAAGTACTTCCTACAAAATTAGTCAGTATTATAGCAGAAACACCAAGTGCAGTAATCATTTTCTTTTTCATAAAACCCTCCTGAAATATTTACTTAAAACGATAGCGTTCTTTTATACTTAATTACGATTATTAAATTTTTTTAGAGCAAGTTGTTTTTTGCACCAAAATGATATATTTTAAACTATAAACCTATGACAAAACTTATCCATTTCGCCTTTTTGCCTACTTCCTAAATTCAGCAAGTAAAATACTTTTAAAAGGATCAGGATTACTAAAGTTAAAGCTGTTCAAATTGACGGCCAATGTATGCTTGCCTCCAAGTGTTCCACCAACAAAAGTGGAAAACCCTAGAACGCTACCTCTGTGTCCCCATACCGAGACACCGTTCGGAAGCTTAAATTCAACGATTCCAAGACCATATCCCGCTCCTTCTCTATCTGTAGGAACTGTAGTAAGCATTTGTTTTAGTTGCTGTTCCTTCAGTAATTTACCACTAAGTAAGTAAGAGAAGAATTTATTTAAATCGTCAGCAGTAGAAATTATATCTCCATCCGAGCTACCTGGGTTCATATATGTAACGTCTTTTAGCTCACTTGCTCCGTCTAGTTGGAAATAGCCACGGGCATGCTTAGTGCCTGGAATCACGCTTGAATTACCAGGTAGGAATGTATTTGACAAATCAAGCGGTTCAATAATCCGATTTTCAACCTCTTCCGCATAGCTGTTGCCAGTTACTTTTTCAATAAGGATCCCCAGTAATACGTATCCTGTGTTTGAATAAGACCAACCCTTTCCCGGGGCAAAGTCTGGGGGAAGAGAAATCCCCATCTTTACAAATTCTTCAGCCGTATACGATTTTTTTATATCCGTAATATCGAAGTCTTTTGAATTTATATAGTCAGCAATACCACTTGTATGATTCAATATTTGCCGGATTGTAATCTGGTTACCATCATATCCGTTTCCTTGAATGACACCAGGCAACCATTTTTCAATGGAGTCATCTAGATTCAAACGGTTCTCTCCAGATAATTGCAGTAGCACTGTTGCAATGAACGTTTTCGTCACACTGCCAATACGAAAGCGAAAATCTGCTTTCATTGGTTTCTTAGTTCTCACATCTGCTACCCCAGCGGTATAACTCCAAGTTTTACCACCCTTAGAAATTTGAGCGAGTATTCCTGGGTATCCAAGTTGTAGTGCATCTCGCATTGCTTTCTTAACGGAAGTACGATCGCTTTGCGTACTTGTTTGTAAAGAACTAGATACATTTTGCGACGATTCTGCTTTTACAATTGAGGCTGGTGTTATGTATAACAGGGAATTCCCAGCTATTAATAATGCTAGACTTCCACATATAATTTTACTGCGTGTTTTCATAAAGCATTCCTCTCCTCTATTTAAATTGTATTAATGATTGATAGGTCTAACCACACAGCTATCAACTCTCCCCATGATAAGGGTCAACACTGAATTTGCAATCATCTATAGACCAATTATTTCTTCAAACAACTCTCTGACCTAATAAATGATTAATCCCTCTTCTTCAGATATCTGTTAACTTCTATAATTTCTTCTTTTCTTCCATAGCGTTTTATTAATTAATTTGTTTTTATATAAATAGATAGTAACTACTCCCCCTCCCGTTCTTCTCTATATTTTGATCATACACATTGAAAATCTCTTTTTTCTTACTCCTTCCTTACAAATTCCTTACGTTCCAAACCACTTCTATATTTCGGTGGTTTTTGTTTTAAGAAAACTTAGTTCTATTAACTTGGTAACATTGGAATAACACCAAATGCCAATCAATTGAAGTAAAGTAAATGCTTCGAAAATGGGAATATTGGGAATTTCTCTTGATGGACATAGAAATCCGGTCCTCAATATAGAGATTTCCTTATGTAAGTATATTCCGTATTATAATTATAAAACTTAATTAATTTCTTATTTTTCAGAAAAATATAAAAACATACCGGAATTTATTGTATAATGTTGTAAAAAGATGTCGGAGGGATTTAATGTTACATAAAATATCTCAATTCACAATTAAGCTTTCATCAATTCTTTTATCACTTTTACTATTATTAAATTTACCTTATTTATTTATCACTCAAAATGGATTTACCTTTCAACCAATTTATTTTTTTGACCAGATCGTTACTATGTTAAAACAGGTTTTCTCCCCTGAATCATTGTTGGTTATAGGATCAGACCCCAAGTATGGTCATTTAAAAACAACACCATTATTTCCAACTGTTTTAGAGCCTTATCTATATTCATTTACTATTTTATTTTTAGCCTTTTTGCTTGCGCTCTTTTTTTCATCTAGCATGGCATTTTTTTATTTTTTAGCAAAAGATTATATAAAAAAATGGATAAACCGAATTGTGTTCATATTAGAAGCTGTCCCTGATATGATGATGATGATTTGTTTGCAAATATTTTTCATATGGGTACTTAGAAAATTCGGGGAAGCTCCTTTCACCATTATTTCTTTTAATGAAAATCGAGCTTATTTACTCCCAATTGTATCTTTAGCAGTCTTACCTACATTACAAATGTTTCGAATGATGGTGTTATACATAAAAGAAGAACATGGAAAAGATTATGTAGAGGTTGCCTATGGAAAAGGCCTTTCATCAAGTTATATACTATGCATTCATTTATTCAAAAATATATCTATCCACTTCTTCCACCATTTAAAAACGATTTTTGTTTTCTTACTTTCTAATTTATTCATTTTAGAATTTGTTTTTAATATGGAAGGCATTATTCAATTCTTATTTAATAAGGCGTTTATTTCACCTCCAGCTGCATTTATCATACTGGTTATGATTATCTTACCGTTTTATACTATTTTTCAAATAATCTCATTCATGATGAATAGATGGCAAAAGCACTTGAAAGGAGTAGCATTATGAAATCTATTTGGAAATCAAAACGCTTTTTAATCGGCTTTACTTATTTATTTATACTTATTTCAGCCAGTTTTATTTATAGTTGGTTCTTTAAAGATAACATCCCAAAACCTCCTCAGTTACTTTACAATGACAATAACGAATTACTTGGAAAGGCCCCCTTTCCGCCATCGTTAATTCCGCCTTTTGGATCTGATCGTTTTGGAGAGTCTGTTTTCTTACAAATTATAGAAGGAGCAAAATTTACTATTTTATTAGCCGTGGCAATTAGCTTCTTTCGAATTTTATGCGGAACATGTATAGGAATTCTCTTAAGTTTATATGCTCCAAAATTCAAGAGATTTTTCCAAGCATGCTCAGAAGTTTTTTATTATATTCCAACTCTATTTATCGCATTCATACTCATCACGCCCGTTAATATTGTAATCACATCAAATGCTGATGGGTTAGATCCAAATATTTCATTTACGTTTTATCAAGTACTCGTACTTATTTTCGTTGCTCTGCCTACACTTTCTTTATATATATCCTCAGAGGTTGATGAATTTATGAAACGAGATTACATTTTAAGTTCACAATTATTGGGTGCTAGCCGTTTTCATATTATGAAAAAACACTTACGAGTCTTATTACTTGACCGCTTATTTGTATTATTTATGGAACATATCGTCCAAACACTCATACTCGTTATCCATTTAGCGTTGCTTAACATTGTAATTGGTGGGATACAAATGCGTGAACTGTATGACGGAGTGCTCAGACCTGTTTCTCTATCTAATGATTGGGCAGGCCTTATTGGCTTAAATCGTAATGAAATGAATCTTTCATGGTGGATCATTTTTTATACTCTCGCTTCATTCTTTATTACGATTCTATTTATTAAGCTTATGACACTCGGGATTCAAGATGCACTGAAAGCAAGAGATTCGCAAACTGTAGCAATTCAAACCGTTCCTGATCATAAAAAATTTGTTAAAAATAAAGATTCCTTTTCGTTTGTAAATAAAGTGAACCTTTAATCCTGTCTCATTAATCAAGTATGAATTGGCATTGATATTAGTAGAATATAAAAAAGATGATCCCTATTGCATACAGGGATCATCTTTTTATGCAGTCTAACTTTTTTACATGTACTTTGTTAGACTCATACTTTTTATATTTAAAGTGAATTATTTACAATCACAATTATGCTGTTTAAAATCGATTACCATACGTCCTTGAATTCGACCTTGTTCCATTTCTTCGAATACATTTTGTACTTTATCTAGAGAACAAGTTTGAACAACAGGCACTACTTTTCCTTCTGCACCGAACATAAATGCCTCTTCTAGATCCTTGCGAGTACCGACTAGAGAGCCAACTACTTCAATTCCATCTAGTACAAGTCGCGGAATGTTTAAATCCATCGTTTCTACCGGTAAACCTACTGCAACGACTTTACCACAAGCACGTACTGCATCAACTGCAGAGTTGAATGCTACTTTTGAAACAGCTGTTACTACAGCAGCATAAGCACCACCAAACTCATCTTGAACAATCTTATCAGCAGGACCTTGAGAAATTGGATTGATTGTCATATCAGCTCCAACCTCTTTTGCTAAGGCTAATTTATCGTCATTAATATCTACTGCAATTACCTTTGCACCAAATACGTTTTTAGCATATTGAATAGCTAGGTTACCTAATCCACCACAACCATAAATGACTATAGGTTGGCCAGGTTTAATATTTGATACTTTTATAGCTTTATATGTAGTTACACCCGCACATGTAATTGATGATGCTTGAGCTGGATCTAATCCTTCTGGTACTTTCACCGCATAATCAGCTGTCACAATACATTGTTCAGCCATACCACCATCTACTGAATAACCAGCATTCTTAACGTCACGGCAAAATGTTTCCCTACCTGTTACGCAATATTCGCAACGCCCACAAGATTGGAACATCCATGCAATACTTACACGGTCTCCCACCTTTAGTGAAGTAACATCATCAGCAATCTTCGTCACAATACCTATACCCTCATGACCAAGAATACGGCCATCTGTGTTTCCAAAATCATGATTCGCAACGTGTAAATCAGTATGACAAACCCCACAATACTCTACATCTACTAGTGCTTCACCTGAGTGTAACGGACGTAATTCCTTTTCAATAACTTCAATGTTTGCTTTACTATTTTTATTAACTACTACTGCTTTCATATGTGATCTCCCCTTTAGTGTTTTAGAATTTTTCATGAGTTCATCTCATAACTTCTGTCTTCACTAGTTTGGCTAATCATTACGCCTAATGTAAGTGTTCAATCATCATTACATGTTCATCATAACATGACACTTCATAAACATTTTGTGAATTTATGAACAATATTTGAATTATTGCATAAATTGGTTTTTATTTTATATTTTTAAAATATGAGAGTCTCTCACTAACTATAAGTAAGTCGCATATTTCTACAAGAAAATAAATCAGTAAACTATTCGCCAATAAAAAAAGCTCTTCATTTGAAGAGCTTTTCTTATATTCTTTTCATTGAAATCGTTTCACGTATACTTTGTAAATTTTTTAGTGTTTCCTCTTGTCGTTGCAGCGACAATCCTACATACAAAGTATCTAATAAGCTTAACTGTGCTAACCGTGATGAACTTGCTTCTGTGCGGAATTCTGTCTCACGTGTTGAAGTATAGAGCGTTATATCAGCAAGTTGACTTAATGCCGATTTCTGATAGCTCGTAATCGCAATAATTTTAGCTCCTCTTGCTCTCGCTATTTCTAATGCTTCAAGTAACCCTTTATTGCTACCAGAATGAGAAATGCCGATAACAACTGAATTTTTCGAGAGCAAACCTGCTCCCATAATTTGAAAATGCGAATCCGTATGAGCGATACATGAAATACCTGTTCTCATAAACTTATGATACGCATCCATCGCAATAATACCAGAGCCACCATTTCCGTAAAACTCAATACGACTTGCTTCTTGTAAGACTTTGACAGCTTGCTCTAATGCCGTATCATTTAACAAATGCAATGTATCTTGCAGTCCTGTAATATGCGAATGAAAAACTTTTTTAGCAACTGTTACCATACTATCTTCTACTGATACTTCTTCATGAATATTTTGCATCGGTGTATGTACAATTTCACGAGCTAATGTAATCTTGAAATCCTTGCAAACCAAGGTGTTTACATAAGCGGAATATCGTAGCTTCAGAACTATTCGTAACTTCTGCTAATTCAGTAATAGGTTTATGTACAACATCTTGCGGATGTTTCAAAATATGTTCGGCAATACTTCGCAATTTCGGTGACAAACCGTTTAACGAAGCCTGAATCTTCCAATCCCACTTCTCGTTTCAGGCATAGCATATCTTCCCCTTCCATCGTAGCTTTATCCCGTAAAAAACCAATTGGTGTGGACTAATAATCAGTGGGGATAGACCCTCCACTGATTAAAGTTTCACTTTATTGTACCTAATTATTGAAAGAAGAAAAAACTTTATTCAGCATTACTATAAATTTTTAATTGTTCCTATGTATCCTTTCATAATAAGTGACACAATTATTCATACTTATTATTTCTCGCCGTGTTTCACTGCGTACAGCGCAGCTTGCGTACGATCATCTACTTCCAATTTAGCTAAAATATTTGAAACATGTGTTTTCACAGTTTGTTCTGTAATATGAAGCTCTGCTGCAATTTCCTTATTACTTCGCCCTTTCGCAATTTCACGAAGTACCTCTTTCTCTCTTTTTGTTAACATGGAAAAAGGATTTTCTTTTTCTTTCTTGACTGCTGACCGTCCTAATAGTGCTGGTGTTATTTTCGGATGAAAATTCGCATTTCCTTGGTGTACTGCAACAATAGAAGCTACAAGTTGTTCAGGTTGTACTTCTTTTAATTGATATCCATCTGCTCCAGCTTCTAGTGCTGGTAAAACATAATCTTGCTCTGAAAAACTGCTTAATATGAGTATCTTTATTGTTTCATCATATTGTTTTATTCGTTTTGTTGCTTCAATACCATCCATCTTTGGCATTGATAGATCCATTAACACTACATCTGGTCTTTCCGTTCGGACGAATGTGAATGCCTCTTCACCATTTCCTGCTTCCCCAACAATTTCAAATTCTTCTCTCGTTTTCAAAAAGAATACAAGTCCTCTTCGAACGATATGATGATCCTCAACTAGTAGTAGTTTAATCTTCAACCTTCTTCTCCCCTTCAAACCGGTAATTGAATTTCTATTTTTGTACCCTTTTTCAGCTCCGTTTTTATTTGAAACGATCCGTTCATTAACTGAATACGCTCCTTCATACTTTTTAAACCGAGTGCCGAATCTCTTACTTGATCTTGTATAAATCCTATTCCGTTATCCTCTATGTAAAAATACAACTGGTTATCTTCTATTTTTAAAAGAACATTTACCTTTTCACACGAAGCATGTTTTTTACAATTATGTATTGCTTCTTGACTAATACGCCATAAAACTTCTTCTATTTCATCTCCAATTGAAACCATTCCATCAATTCGAACTTCCACATGAATCCCTAACAACTTTCCATAATTTTGAATTGCTTCTGCTAAACCTTTCTCTAATCCCTCCGGTCTTAATTGCCAAATCAAAAGTGTCATCTCTTGTAATGCTTCTTGTGATAATTCTCCAATATAGCTCAACATCTCTTGCAAGTCTCTATCTTGTGTCATATTTAAAGTACCTTTTGCGGTTAGCATAATAGAAAATAACAATTGTTTTACTGAATCATGTAAATCACGTGCAAGTCGATTTCTTTCAGCTACTACTACATATTTACGTTCTTTCTCTACTAACTGAATACGTTGGATTGTCGTTCCTATTTGAAATGCAATTGATTCTAATAATGCCAATTCTTCCTCTGAAAAATGTGTTTTTTGAGGCGCAGCCACATTTAATAGACCGAATTTCTCCGATCCAGACCTTAATGGAATTGTCGCATGATGCGTAACATCTTCGGTCTCCCCCCAGTTACATTCAATTGCATCCTCAATTCGCTTACATTCAATAATATTAGTCGCTTTTTCTAATCTTCCATTTACAAAACGCTCTACACACCAGCAGTCTCCTTCACACATCGGCTTCTTCTCTTGCCACGTAAGAGCTGGCGGTAAGTTTTGATCTACAAGCATACGGTGTTTTCCACTTTCATCAATAAAAAAGATCCAGCCTGTTTGTAAATTCATAACTTGTAACAATGTATGTAACACTTTTTCTAACATGTCTTGTAAGTCCGTTGCTTCATTTAATAATTCAGCAATTTCTTTTAATGCTTCTAAACGATGCATCTCTTTTTCTTCAAAGTTCATTTTCATCACCATCTATCATTATAACATTAAGAAATTTCTAAATTCTACAAATTAAAAAGAACTGAATTCCTTCAGCTCTTTTTTATATCAATCATTTTATTATTATTTTTCTATCCAATGTTGAAAGCAGCACTTCCGTTACCAAACTATTCTACTTTAGCTGTCCGATAAAGATTGTCCACCTTGTCTATGCTGTAAACTTTCAGTAGTAACAACCATATTTGCTGCTGGCATTTGCACTTGATTCTTATGGAACATAGACATTAATTCAAATCTTACTTGTCTAGAAGTTTCAAAATAATCTTCCGGTTTTATTAAACCTGTAATACAAAATTCATATCCAACGTATTTCAGATTCGGGTTTAAATCTGTAACACCAACATATTTAAATGGTTCAACAGCTTCATCCTCTACTTTATAAAGACTTGGAGCCAATTTTTCATTACAATTCACACAAACTTCTTCTAACAATTCCTTAACTCTTGTAGGATTTTCCTGATAACTTACTGTAATCCGTTCAATTACACGCATCCAGCCTTTATTAAAATTTTGTATCGTTCTAATCTCTCCATGTGGTATGGTAAGGAGTTTTCCTGACCATTCACGAATTTGCATAAAACGAATACTAATTTCCTCAATTGTTCCTGAGTTTGTTCCGTTAAAAGTAACAAAATCGCCAACACGAAACTCTTTGTCCGCTAATCTCGCAAAGCCTAATATAACATCTTTCAGCATCTGTTGTGCAGCAAAACCGATAACAACCCCTGCTATCCCTGCACCTGCAATGATACTTTTTATATCTACAAATTGACTAATTAAATATATAATTAGACTGATGATAATGATATATCTAAAAATAGATCGAATCACACTTTGAATCGTTTGCTCTACCTCTTCATCAAAAAAGCTTGATTTCCTAAAAAACCAATCAATAATGCGGTTTATTACAAAAGAAATAATGATTAGAACGAAAGCAAATAGTAAAAATCTTAAAAGCAAAAACTCCCTTACATAATTAAAAAATTCTTCAGTATACGTTAATAAACTCATCTAACCACTTCCTTACTAATTAAAAAATTCATAATCGTCTCAGTTTATTCTAGGAAAATCTATTATCCTAATCTAAAATGCCACTACCCTTACTATGTATTTTGACTTTATTACTAATTCAGTTTATATAGTATGTCTAGATGTTCTTTTCCTTTCCCTTTAAATATACCCTTTTTAATAACCTAAGGGGGAGCAAATCTTGAAATTTTTTTATACGTTGAAACTTTATTCGTCTCATTATGATTTCAACTCATTTATTCATTAACTACGTAAAAAAAGAGCTGAATTTATCAGCTCTTTTATTCGATATTAATTGTTGTCTTACTACTTTTTTCTTCTTTCAATTTTGGCAATTCAATTGTCAGTACGCCATCTTTATAATTTGCTTTAACATTTTCTTCCTCAACTTGTTTAAAATTAAAGCGTCGAGTTACAGAACCTATAGAACGTTCTTTACGAATATATATGCCATTCTCATTTTTTTCTTCTACTTCATTATGATTAGTTGCTTGAATCGTTAATACATCTTGTTCAAATTCAACTTGAATGTTTTCTTTTTGAAAACCTGGTAAATCTGCTTTCACTGTATATTTATCAGATTGTTCATGAACATCTACTTTAAAAGTATCCATGTTCATCGGTTTAAAGAAAGCATCTGTCATCCCCTCTAATAAAGAAGGCCCAAAATCAAAAATACCATTTTGACGTTTTGTTATTTCTGGAAATAAATTACGCATATTTTTTCCTCCTTATTGTTTATGAATGAAAGATTATCTCTTTCTGTCTTTATTATAGCATTTGGTCAAAAAAGGTCAAAGATTTTATTTGACCTTTTTTGATGTATATTTTACCAAATAACACAAATAAGTTATATGTCATCTCTCCCCTTATAAAGAGGAATATATTTACATAATAACGAATAGTTTATTTGCTTTTATTTTTTCTTACGGAGGTTACATACAATGGGATATATTGAAGAACTTAGAAAAGTTGTCGGATCAAGACCACTCAATCTAGCAGGAGTTGCTGTAGCTGTTTTCAATGAACAAGGACAAATATTACTTCAGCAAAGGCAAAATGGTATTTGGGGTGTTCCTGGTGGATTCGTTGAACTTGGTGAATCAACAGAAGAAGCTGGGAGACGAGAAGTGCTCGAAGAAACAGGGATTGAAATAGGAACCTTACAATTAATTAGCGTATTTTCTGGAAAAGAATTTTTTGTAAAATTACCGAACGGTGATGAATTTTACCCTATAACTATTGCCTACCTTTGTAAAGACATTACAGGCGGTACGTTAAAAGCTGATGGAATTGAATCATTACATGTACAATTTTTTGATATAAATGCGTTACCAGAAAAAATAAGCCCGTTCATAAAAAAACTAATCGAGCAAAATGTCGTTTCTATTTAAACGTAAAAAAGAGACCTTTTTAAAGGTCTCTTTTTTCACTTCACTTCTGCGTTTAAACAAGATTTAAAATGTCCAAGTGCATATTCATGCCCTTGCGCATTGAAAGATGCAACCGCCTTTTCATACACTACAATTTTAAATCCTTTATTATAAGCATCTACCGCTGTATGAAGAACACAAATATCAGTGCAAACACCTACAAGATGAACTTCTTCTATTCCTCTTTCTCGTAACTTCATCTCTAGGTCTGTTCCTGTAAATGCACTATATCGTGTTTTATCCATATAATATACATTCTCTGCATTTTTATATGTTTCATACACATCTTGTAATTCACCAAATAATTCTCTTCCATTTGTACCGGCTATGTTATGAGGCGGGAATAACTTTGATTCTGGATGATATACATCGTTTTCTTCATGTTTATCGATTGCAAAGACTACGTAATCTCCATTTTCAATATATTGCTTCGTTAAATGGACAATTTCCTTCTCAATTTCTTGTCCTGGTTTTCCGCATGTTAAAGCACCTTTCTCAGCTACAAAATCATATGTATAATCAATATTTATAAGAGCTCGTTTCATTACTATCTCTCCTTCTCCTGTTTCACAGTAAACAATAGAAAATTCGTTATTACGACATCGTATGTACTATTCGACATTTCAAATAAAATACCTACATTTTTCTTCTGAAACTTACCTTAGTCCGAGTTTATCATATAATAGAGAAACAATGGTAAAACAAATAGCTCCTTTTAATAAGTCATGAATTTGATCCTTGAGCGTAACTTGTATAACCTCTTGTATCATAAACCAAATTACTGCCATCCTCATACTAATCAAGACGATATAAATACACCGATTCACATCTTCAACCTTTTTTCTATCATAGTAGTAACAAGTGATTTCTTTCTATTTAATTGTATTAGAAAACGAAACAAGTGATTCACTATTGTACATTCTAGTCCAAACAAAAAAGCACACTACTTTTTTGAGTAATGTACTTTTTATCCTTATTAAGACGCAGGTTTTGTCTCAAATGTCGCTTGATTAAAACTAATAACCTTTCCTTTCGGGTCATTGTTTTCATACTGAACTGCAGTAATCGTATGACTACCTGTTTCAAGCGCCTTTTCTTTTAATTGTACTGTTGTCTGTGTTGTACTAGTTACTTGATGTTTATCTGCAAATACTTGATCTACAAATACGAATGTTTCTTTATCATTTTGAAAATTAGAAAGCTCTAATTCCACGTGTTGAATTAAAGTATCCTTTTTGATGAATACGGTTGGTATATTGCCATTGTCAGAAGTACCATCTGGAGTAATAACTTTCACTTTTCCTTCTCCAATTGGCATTACGCCTTCCGGAAATACAACTATATTCTCATTACTTGCGTTTACGACTTGTTCTTCAGGCTTTGATTGTGTACCCTCTTTTTCCTTTGGAGCACCGCAACCAACTAATAACAATACAGACAATCCAGTGATTATGAATTTTTTCAAAATTCATCCCCCCTGTCATTTCATTATAATTTATTATACAAAAATAACTTTTAAATTTTAAGACTACTTTCAACACTTTCATGAACAACTAGAATCTTGCTCACGATTAATGTATCATACTTTCCTTAATAGAACATTAATTTTTTTTATGAAATAAATAGTAATTCCCTCTTATCTATCATTTTAGCCTAATGGATTAATTACATACCTATCCAAAATAAAAAGACATTGTTTCATTCAATGTCTTTTTATTTTCGGCTTTAAAAAACAAATGTTGTAATCTCATCCACTTCTTTTCTTGGAAGTTTCTTCGGCTTATCCTTCGGAAAACCGAGTGAAATAACCATATTTATTTGTTTTTCAGGCTCAATTTGTAAATATTGTCGTAGTTCATCTTGAGCTAATAATACCGGTCCTGTCATTGGGCATGTACCAAGCCCCTTCGCATGTGCAGCCAACATTAAGTTTTGGGCCGCTAAACAGCTGCTCTTAATTCCTTCTTCTTCCCAAACTGAATCTGGAACAAAAGCAATCGGATCAAATATCTTTTCACGAAACTTTGATTCATATGGCGTTGCCAAACATACGATTAATACTGGTGCCTCCGAGAAAGCTGTTGCATATGGTCCAAAAGAACGTGTAAGTAATTTCCCTGCTTTCTCTTCTCCGGTTTCTGCCGCTTTTGCCGCAAGTTTATGTAATGCATCCCATGTCATTTGTTCAATTTCTTTAATTTTCTCTCGGTTCATAATGACCAAGAACTCCCAAGTTTGTGAGTTCGTATCACTCGGTGCATAACGAGCACAATCAATAATTTCTTTTATATCACTAGTGGATACTTCTTGTTCTGTGAACTTTCTAACACTTCGTCTACCGTGAATTACTTCTTTAAAATCTTCATAATTCATACATTAAATCCCCTTTTTACAGCGTTTTCAAATCTTGTCCTATCCTTGAATTATATCATGAAAAAAAGCTGGAGTAATACCAGCTTTTTTCTTCAATATTAGTTCGTAACTTTAAACAAACGAATACTTTCTTCATATGCAACTTGGAGTTTCTTTGTAATCGGTCCTCTTTCGCCGTTCCCGAACTGCTCGTCACCAATTTGAACGACTGGGAATATTTCAAGTGGCGTCGCTGTGAAGAAGCATTCATCGGCCTCATACACTTCTTGAAGTGGAAATTCTCTTTCTTCTACTTCAATATGTAACTCTTTCGCTAATGTAATAACATAGTGACGTGTAATGCCGTGTAGAATGAAATTGTCAGCCGGATGTGTAATCAATTTATTATTTTTCACCATAAAGAAATTTGAATGACACCCTTCCGTTACAATTCCATCTCGTACTAATATCGCTTCTTGATAGCCTTGTTCGTTTATTTTATTTTTAATCATAATATTAGGTAGCAGGTTTAAGGATTTTATATGACAGAACTTCCAGCGTATATCCTCTTCTACAGTAACTTTTATTCCTCGTTCCATAGAAGCAATTGGTCGTGGAAAAGAAACAATGTTTGCAAAATATGTTGGTTGCATATTTGACTCATATACATGATTACGTGCTTGAACCCCTCTTGATATTTGCAAATATACATTCCCATCTTCCTGAAATTTATTTTTTTCAATCATTTGATATAACTCTTCCATTAACTCTTCCTTAGTAAACGGTGGAATTAATTTTATTTCTTCCATAGAATGAAAGAATCGTTCTAAATGTAAATCTAATAAATGTGGCTTCCCATCATATAGTCTGAATACCTCGTATATACCATCACCAAATTGAAAGCCTCTCTCCTCTAATGGAATCATCGGCTGTTCTTCCTTCGTATTTACAATTCTTCCGTTAAATAAAATCCAATCTTTATGAGTAGCTTTCATTTATTCCCACTCCTTTATTTCATGATTGTTTTAATTGTACAACTTATGCACGATCAAAAAAAGGAATTTTCTGTATTTTAACAAAATAAAAATTGCATCACCTATTTAAAGTGATGCAATTTTTATTTACTTCAGAAAATATTTTTCAATATCATCTAACATAAGATTTGCAGCTACAATACCACCTGCTGTATTCCAAATCACTTCATCTACTTGGAATACTTTATTCTCTTTAGAAGCCTGCAGTTGTTTAAAGAGTGGATCTTCTGTCCATTCTTTTGCTAATGTATTTCCTTCATTATTCTTATCCGCGTCTTTATCAGATGTGAAATAGAATAAATAATCCCCGTCCATATTTGGAATTTGCTCTTTTGTAATTCCTTTAATTGCAAATTCATCTTTATCTTGTAATGGTGGTCGTTTAAATCCAATATCATTTAATACAACACCTGAGAATGAATTTTTTTGATAAATACGAACGTCACCAGGGACGAAACGAATAATAGAAACTTTAGAGTTAACTTTATCACCTAATTTTTCTTTTATTCCTGCAATACGCTTTTTATAATCATTAAGAGCATTTTGCCCTTCTCTTTCTTTATTTACAGCTTTCGTATAAAGTGTAAAGTTTTCTTTCCAATCACCGCGTAATGTTTCAGCATATACTGTTGGCGCGATTTCTTTTAATTGTTCGTATATTTTTTCGTGACGCATTTTATTTCCGATAATTAAATCCGGCTGAAGCTTCATTACTGCTTCTAAATTAATGTCACGCTCAGTTCCTACTACTTTCGTATTTTTTAACCCTTTCGCTAAATGAGGATACCATTCATCACCAGCTCGTGGTTTCGTCGTTCCAACCGGCGTTACTCCAACAGATAAAAGTGCCTCAGCGCCCTCATTTGTTAAAACAACAACTCTTTTTGGCGTACCATTTACTGTCGTTTCGCCCATTGCATGTTTTATCGTATACGAATCTTTTGCTTTAGCTGATGTCTCATTTTCTTTCTTCTCTTCTTTACTACACCCTGCGATTATGATCGTTAGTAGCATAACGCAAAATATAAGTATATTTTTAGTGCGTGTCATAAGTCCTCCTAGTTGAAATTGATTATCATTTACATCTTAAAGATTAATGTATATCTCATACATTGTCAATAGATATATCAGAAAACTTTTTCAATATATATAATTTAGACCTCATTTTTATTCAAACTATTTTTATATTTATTTGCTACTCACATTTTTTATTCGTAACATGTGAAACATAAATGGACATAAGAAAGTAATTGTAAATCCAGTCAATACATAACGTAAATAATACATATCAGGTATGACTTTTTTTAATAGGAGCTGTACCACTAACAAAATACTAAGACCCAATACTGTTTTTACCACTTGCATTTTAAAATCATTACTTTCATTCATATTAATAAAATGATTCTCTAACATGATACCAATCGTAGAACCTGTCAAAACTCCTAGTAATTTAAGATTATCTACTTGGCTTGTCATAACATACATAATGAGTGAAACAGCCAATATAATTCGTTGTAACAATATAAATTTCCTATCACTTAATCCCATTGTTACCTTCGTATATAAATAAACAACTATGACACTAAATAAAACGGCACCTATTATATCACTGAGCCAATGTACACGTAAATATAGACGAGAAATAGAAACTAATATAATAAAAACAATACCAATCATCCAAATGATTCTCTTTTTACATAAAATCATAAATGAACCCCAAAACGTTGTTGCTAACTGCACGTGTGTACTTGGGAAAGAATAACTTGCAGCTGATTTTTCATATAAAGATTGAATTCCGTCGTATGTATACGGTCGCGGAATTTTCATAAATTCTTTTATCACTATCCCTATATATCCAGAGAAACAAAGCATAACAATCATATGAAATGCTTTTCTTTTAGAAACGCACCAATACGAAATTGAAATAACAATTAAATATAATGTTTCATTTGCAATAATAGATACAAGTTTAAAAAGTGCTGTAAGTACACTTCCCTCCAGACTGATCATCCATTCAAGAAATAACATATCAATATTAAACATACAAACACGATACCTCCCTAAAATTTAATTCTGCTATTTTTTAGCACTTCATATAAAGTGAAACTTTAATCAGCCCTAACCAATCGGACTTTTATGGGCAGCCCAATCCCCATCTAACTTCTTTGCTTTCGTTGAATTTTGAGGTGTGGGTCTTACTGCCCATTAAAGCGAGACAAACTAGTTGATTAACATTTCCAATTTATACACCCACTTACGTTACAGATTAAGAATATATAGTACCACATACTAAAAACAGATAATATGTTAAATCCTCTAATCATTTTTATAAATTTCAATGGAATTTTGAGTTTTATATACAAAGCCATTACAATTACAAATTAAAAAACCGCCTTATGTAAGGCGGTTTCTATCATTTTGTTTTAACCAATTTAAAATAAATATATACGATTGATAGTGAATATAACGTATGCAAAATAAAAGAAATAAAAGGGCTATTCCAGTGGTACTATACAGCAAACCAAACTTCAAAAAAATATTTAACAGCGGTGGAAAGTTCGTTATGTTTTGTAATGTAAGTAGCATACAAAACAAAAGGAAAAACACTGGGGCATATTGTAATTCATATGGCTTTCTCTTCTTATTCATTCTTTTTCGAATAAGCATATGGCTTAGCTCCGCTACTAAAAAACATCCTCCAATTAATACAAGACCAGAAGTCATCGTCATACACCCACCTGCCTTATATTTATCCCGCATAACTACTCATCGTTATATTTTCTTCACATATATTCCGTCTTCCACATTAAATCCAAAGCTCTCTATGAAAGATTTCGCTTGTTCTGTTAATTCCGTTTGTAATACCTTTATCTCTTTCACATTTCTTTCTTTCATCATCATTTCAAATGTAAAATACGTATTTGTCCCATAACCGTAACTTTGATAATCAGAGTGAATAATTAACTGAGATAAAACCGCAGTCTCCCCTTGAACACGATAATCTATTACACCAATATATGTATCATCGACTTTCACACAATACTGTACCTGTTTCTCACTTAAACTATGTGAGTAAAACATTTCTTTAACAACGCTTTCATTTTCTACAGTTACTTTTTCAAACGTAATCATATGTTGTCCATCCTTTTACTATTATTGTATCAATAATACGTCCTATTTATGAAAAAAACCTTAAGACCATATGCGATCTTAAGGTTTTTCTAATTAAACTAAGCTATACGCACGTTTCGTTTCTTCGTGGAACTTATTCGTATCGTATTTATGCTCAACATAAATTTGATGCCATACCATAAACGCAAGTACAGTCCAAATTTTACGGCTATAATCGCCTTTATCTGCACAATGTGCTTCCAGTAAGTTTAATACATACTGTTTGTCGATTAAATGCTCTGTTTTACTCTCGTTTATAATATTGATAGCCCAATCATGCATTTCGTCTTTTAACCAGTGACGAATTGGTACTGGGAATCCAAGTTTTTTACGATCTAATACGTGATCTGGAACGATTCCGCGTGCTGCTTCACGTAAAATAGCTTTCGTAGTTCCGTTAGCAATCTTAAATTCAGTTGGAATTTTAGATGCAACATCGAATACTTCTTTATCTAAGAACGGTACGCGAAGTTCTAATGAGTTCGCCATTGTCATTTTATCAGCTTTTAATAAAATGTCACCGCGTAACCAAGTGAACATGTCAATGTATTGCATTTTGCTTACATCATCATAATCTTTAATTTCGTTATACAATGGTTTCGTGATATCCATATAGTTAACACTTTCATTGTAATACTTCATTAATTCAGCTTTCTCTTCTTCACGGAAGATTTTCGCGTTTCCATAGTAACGCTCTTCAATTGGCGTACATCCACGCTCTAGGAAGCTCTTTCCTTTAAAGCCTTCTTTAAGAGCACCACTTAGTGCTTTTAGAACGCTCTTACCTGGGCTAGGAATGTAAGAGAACATTTTCAGTGAGTTTGGCTCACGATAAATGTTATAACCACCAAATAGCTCGTCTGCACCTTCGCCTGAAAGAACAACTGTTACATGCTTACGTGCTTCTTTTGCAACGAAGTACAACGGTACAGCTGCTGGATCTGCTAAAGGATCATCCATATGCCAAATGATTTTTGGGAACTCATCCATAAACTCTTTCGCTGAAATGAATACGTTATGGTTTTTAACACCTAATTTCTCAGCAGTTTCTTTCGCAACATCAACTTCACTGAAACCACGTTGCTCAAAACCAACAGAGAATGTTAAAAGATTTGGATTCATTTCTCTTGCGATAGAAGCGATGATAGATGAATCGATACCACCAGATAAGAATGAACCTACTGGTACATCACTGCGCATATGCACTTTTACTGAATCATATAACACATCACGAATTGCTTGGATATGCTCCTCTTTCGTTGCACTTGAAGCATTGAAATAAGGTTTCCAGTAGCGATGGATTTCCATCTCTTTACCGATTTCTTTTACGAAATAATGACCAGGTTCGATTTTATTAACATCAATTGTTAATGTTTCTGGCTCTGGACCATATTGGTACGTAAAGTAATGTTGTAATGACGTTGGGTTAACGCCTTTATCTTCCATCACATGCATAATACTTTTCTTCTCAGATGCGAAGAATGTAGTATCACCTTGTTGTGCGATGTATAAAGGTTTAATACCGAAGTGGTCACGTGCACCGAAAAGTTTCTTTTCTTCACGATCCCAAATCATAAATGCAAACATACCACGAAGGTAGTCTACACATTTTTCTTTCATATGTGCATACAATGCAATGATAACTTCTGTATCAGATTGCGTTGCAAACGTTGCACCTTTTTCAAGTAACATTTCACGTAATTCTACATAGTTGTAAATTTCACCATTAAAAATAATTACATATCGATCATTTTCATAAGTTAGCGGCTGATGTCCT
Organism: Bacillus paranthracis; assembly: GCF_001883995.1. GTDB lineage: Bacteria > Bacillota > Bacilli > Bacillales > Bacillaceae_G > Bacillus_A > Bacillus_A paranthracis. The sequence continues at coordinate 226,016 of NZ_MACE01000049.1, forward strand.
GCCTCTAAGTCAATGATACTTAAACGGCGGAAGCCAAATTGTACATGCTCATCACGAAAATATCCTTCGTCATCTGGACCACGGTGGAAAATCATCGTGTTCATATTTTCAAATTGATGTTTTTCTGTTTCTGAAAACTCTCTAGGGTTTTCACATAAACATCCTACAAAACCACACATACTTCTTACCCTCTTTCAGTTTTCATTCTGTCTCTATACTACTATATCAACCCTATTTATACTAGCATAATCAACTGAATATGGCGACCAAAAACTATAAAAAAATCACTCCATTTCACATTTTTAACAATTTTTTATGAAAACATGAAAATTAGGCAATCACCTTTCTCCGCTTTTGTCATATGATATTGCAAATTGATTTCTAGGAGGGAATACCATGAGTGAAGAAAAAAAAGACTCTTCTCGCCCACCGGTTCGCAATTATTTAAAGCAAATTGATGATTTCTTCGAGCAAACACCACTTCGCAATGTAATTGCTGATTTAAATCATTTTTTCCAAAAAGGAAATCGTTTATTAACATTCCCTGTAGATTTATATGAAGTTGGTGAAGAACTCGTTGTTACAGCTGAACTACCAGGTATACAAAAAGAACAAATTCAAATTGAAATACAAAGTGAATACTTAAAAGTCTCTGTAAAAGAAGAGATACTTGAAGAGGCTGAAGAAGAAACTTCTCATAACTATTATCGCCGAGAACGTTCTATTTCAGAAGCATCCAGATTAATTAAATTACCGTACTCCATTAATAAAAAAGCAGCAAAAGCTTCGTATCAAAATGGCGTGTTAGAAATTCGGGCTCCAAAACTTCCACAGCAACATGACATTTTATCCATAGATTAATGTAAAAAAGAAGGGTGCTTTAATCTGCACCCTTCTTTTTATTCTGCTAATCGCTTCATATCACGTATAATGTCCTCATACGGCGTATTACTAATGCCACTGTACTTTTTCATTACTTTTCCGTTTTGATCAATTAAATAAAATGACGTACCATGTATCACTTGACCATTTTCAGGTTTATCTACAAGTGATTGGAAATTATCTTTTGAAAACTTTGTAATATCTTCTAACGAATAACCTGTTAACAGGTTCCAGTTACTTGTATCTTCTGTAAACTTTTGAATGAAAGCTTTCAAGTTTTCTGGCTTATCAAGGTCAGGATCTACGCTAAATGATACAAACTGAACATCTAATTTCTCTTCCTTTGCCATTTTCTGCAATTTCGCCATATTAGCAGTCATTGGCGGACAAACTGTTTGACAGTTTGTGAACATAAAATCTGCAACCCAAACTTTCCCTTTTAAATCTTTTGTACCAAATGGCTTTCCATCTTGATTTGTAAATTGGAAAGTTTCTAAATCCCAATTCAATGGTTTACGAAGCTTTGAACCTGATCCACTACATCCAGCAAGTACAAAGAGACAAAATACAACCATAAGACCAATTACTTTTTGATAACGCTTCATTTATAAACCTCTTTTCTCTATCCTAAATTTAAATAGGTTATGTTTATCATAACAAAAGTTAACACTACGAGAAAATTGTTTACTACATTTGTTCACGAAATCGTACGAATTTACGTATGTTACTTCTTTATTTCAAGCGAATTACTAGACAAAATAATTTTTTTACTATTATTTCTCTAAATAATCGTCGCAAAACTAATTCTATTGTTATTTTTGTAAATGCACCTTCCTGTTTTTTTACAATTATTTAAACATTCATCCATGTTATACACTGTATTCCTTAACAACATTTCGGTACAATACAATTACAACGATTTTAAATGAGGTGATGTTCATGGCAAAGCGCTATGAAAATATGGATAATGTGAGTACAAAAAAATCAATTCGCTCTTTTATACGCTGGCGTAAAGAACGAAAGCAAAACAAAAAAGATTTTTCTTTCTTAGTAGAACAATCACCCGTTAAACAAAGTGCATTTTTGCAAAGTAATATTGAAAAAACGACTGTCACATGGATTGGGCATTCTACTTTTCTTATCCAAACGAATGGACTTAATATACTAACGGATCCAGTATGGGCCAATAAATTGAAGCTAGTCTCAAGACTTACTGAACCTGGTCTTTCTATACAAGAACTACCTAAAATTGATATTGTCCTCATTTCACATGGTCATTATGATCATTTAGATTTTTCAACACTTCGCCAACTTAATGATGACGTATTATACTTAGTACCCATTGGGCTAAAAAAATTATTTACTCGTAAAAAATTCAATAATGTAGAAGAGTATAAATGGTGGGAAAGTACGACTATTGATGATGTTTCCTTTCACTTCGTACCTGCTCAGCACTGGACGAGAAGATCATTATTTGATATGAACACATCTCACTGGGGTGGATGGATTATTAAAAATGACAATGTGGAGGAAACCATTTATTTTTGTGGAGACAGTGGCTATTTCCAAGGTTTCAAAGAAATTGGCAAACGCTTTTCAATTGATATTGCCCTTATGCCAATTGGAGCTTATGAACCAGAATGGTTTATGAAAATATCTCACGTTTCACCTGAAGAAGCAGTGCAAGCTTATTTAGATTTAAATGCTACACACTTTATACCAATGCATTACGGAGCTTTTGCACTCGCTGATGAAACACCTCGCGAGGCAATAACAAGGCTTCGAAATAATTGGAATTTACGTATGTTACCATGGGAACAACTGCATGTACTCTTTTTAGGTCAAACTTTCATTTATAATAGCGAAACACATTATAAGAAAGTGAATGAAAAAATTGAAACATTACATGTGTAACGTAACTACTGATTTTCTATATTCAACATATAATATAGAAAATCATAAAGGGTGTTTTTTATGAATGAATATTTACAGACTCGCTATATCATTAGCGGGAGTGCCTGTATAGCCCTTCTTATTTCTTACTTTCTATTCACATAAAAAAGCTACTTGAAATAAATTTCAAGTAGCTTTTTTATTACTCTGCTAAATACATAAATCCAATTGCACCCGGACCTGTATGAGTACTAATAATAGGCGTTGTAAAGAAAATTTCTGATTTAGCAAATCCACTTACTTTTTCAACAGCCGCTTTTACATTTTCAGCTAAAGGAATTGCTTTCGCATGCGGAATTGCCACAGCTTTTACAACTTTTCCAGCTGTATCTTCCTCAAATAACTTAGCTAACGTTTTTACAATTTGACCTTGGCTACGCACTTTCGTTACAGGGTTATAAACACCATCTTCAAGGCTAGCAATTGGCTTTATATTAAGTAGCGAACCGATAAACGCTTTTCCTTTACCGATACGCCCACCCTTCACTAAGTTTTCTAATGTATCTACTACTACATATAATCGAGTATTCTTCCTTACTTCATCTACACGTTTTAAAATTTCTTCTAGTGAGCGTCCTTCATTTGCCATTTTCGCAGCTTCAACTACTTGATATGCTAAAGCATGTGTAATAAATTGCGAATCAACAACTGTTACTTTTGTGTCGGTCATTGATGCAGCACTATTTGCAGTTGCCACAGTACCACTCATTCCACTTGTCATATGAATGGAAAGTACTTCACTTCCATCTTCCCCTAACTTGTCATACATTTCTACAAATGTACCCATTGCTGGTTGTGATGTTTTTGGTAGTTCCTCTGATTTAATCATTTCTTCAATAAATTCATCTGGTTGTAGATCAACGCGATCTAAATATGTTTGTCCATTTACAGAGATTGATAATGGTAGAACATGGATGTCATACTTCTCAATTACCTCTTGTGATAAATCTGCCGTTGAATCTGTTACAATTTTAATTTTTTGCATATTATATTCTTCCCTTTCCAATACGCTCTCCTTGTTATTATACTAGTATTCCCATTGCTTTCAACAATTTGAAACGAAATTTCATTAAATTAATTATATTTTTATATCTAAAATGAAAAAGACAGAGCTCTTAACCCTGTCCCCACTCTATATCATGCATTTTTTTCAAGAGTATTTGTTTTATATACATTTAAATAATCATTCCACTTCAAACAATTTTGTAAATATTCACGGAAAGAATACGAAAATCTTGGGTGCTTTTGTTTTTGAATTTTTGCAATAAATAATTGAAGACGAGACTGTATTAGAAACGATAATGGATGCTGCGCTTGTAGGACAGGGATTTCAAATATTTTAATACACTCCCCTGTTGAATGAGTGAAATAAAAACTTTTCGTAATCACAATATCAATCCTCTTTTTCATTGGATTTTTGAACTTCTTCTACTTTACGCTGTAACACGTTGTTTAAAGTGGCGACTCCCATGAATACAAAAGTATCCTTAGACAATCTCTGTAGTCCTTATGGTTAGAAGATTTATACTCTATTCATCTTCACCTAATCCATCCCCCACCCTAAATTCCTAATAAGATAAGGACTCGTTATCCGTATATTGCTTAATATATTCAGTATAAACTTATAAAATCGCAAAGTTTGTCTAAATTTTGGAGATTCTATAATTTTTTTCTTCTCTATATTGTATACGTTTATAACTAGAGTATAACAAATAAATAAAAAAAGTGCCTTTATAACGAGGCACTTTTCGACTGAATTTCTTCTTCTCTTTTCTTTTTTCGCTTACTCACAATCTTTGATAAAGCGATACTAATTTCATAAATACAAATAAGCGGTACCGCAACTAAACTATGTGATAAAAAATCTGGCGGTGATATACACGATGCAATGATAATCAATGCTACGTAAGCATACCTTCTTATTTTTATTAGAAATTCCGCCGTCAATAGTCCAATACTCGTTAAAAACATTACTACTACTGGCAATTCAAAAATTACAGCAAATGGAACTGTTAAATTAAGAACAAAATGAAAATACTTTTCTGTCGTAAACATCGTATTAAACATTTCATTACCTATCGTAGTTAAAAAATGAAATAAAAACGGCATTACAACGAAATATCCAAAGCATAAACCTGCAATAAATAATATAGACAATACCGGTATATACATTAACGTCATCTTTTGTTCATTTGGATGTAAACCCGGTTTTACAAATAACCAAATTTGTATAGCAGCAAAAGGAATTGTACAAACGATAGCAAATACTGTAGCAATCGAGAAAAAAATCCACAATACATCACTTGGACCGAGAACAGTTAATTTCATTGGTAAGTCTTTTACAAGCCAAAAATAAATATCCTTCGTAAAAGTAAACCCAACAATTAAAAATAGTACAAAGGATAACACGGTATATATTACTCGTTTGCGAAGCTCAACTATATGTTCTACTACACTCATTTCCCGATCTTCCATCTCGTTCACCACACTTTATTTATCCATTTCGAAGAAAATTCATTACATTTTTTCTTTCTTTTCCTTCTCTTGAAATGCATCATCAGTCAATTCTTTCGTTGATTTTTTAAATTCTTTTAACGTTTCCCCTAAAGCCTTTCCGATTTCCGGCAATTTTTTCGGCCCAAATAAAATAAGTACAGCTACTAAAATTAAAATTAATCCTGGAAAGCCAATATTTGAAAACATTTCTCCATCCCCTTTATTAGTAGATTCCTTGTCCTACTATTGCATAATTTTATTTTGTCAAAAAAGTTTGAAAACGTCAACAAAACCATTACCTTTTGTCAAAAAAATTCAAAAATATAATCAATTATACAAATTTCATTTTCTATTGCTCTTGTGTATGATATGGTAAGGGAAATGACATATTATTTTATAATAGTAGAAAGGATTGGCATTATGACTGAAAAAATGACACGAATGACCCAATTTGTAAAAGAAGAAATTGCAAATGCAATAACACATGGTATCGGTGCCATTTTAAGCATCCCTGCCTTAATCATATTGATTATTCATGCTTCTAAGCATGGTACCGCATCAGCTGTAGTTGCATTTACTGTTTATGGTGTAAGTATGTTCTTACTGTACTTATTTTCAACGTTGCTACATAGCATTCATCATCCTAAAGTAGAAAAAATATTTACTATTTTAGATCATTCAGCCATTTACTTATTGATTGCTGGCACGTATACTCCTTTTCTACTTATTACACTCCGCGGCCCATTAGGATGGACATTACTTGCTATTATATGGACCCTTGCAATCGGAGGTATCATCTTCAAAATTTTCTTTGTACGTCGCTTTATTAAGGCATCGACGCTATGTTATATCATAATGGGATGGCTCATAATCGTTGCTATTAAACCACTTTATGAAAATCTAACTGGACATGGTTTTTCACTACTTTTAGCAGGTGGAATTTTATATTCTGTAGGAGCTATATTCTTCCTTTGGGAAAAGTTACCTTTCAACCATGCCATTTGGCATCTTTTCGTATTAGGTGGTAGTGCGATGATGTTCTTCTGCGTACTCTTTTACGTCTTACCTACAGCATAATAAAAAAGGTTTCAGCTTAATGTAAGCTGAAACCTTTTTTATTACTTATGTAATTGTGATGCGATAACATCCTGTGTATACTTCGTTAACTCTTTAATATCCATAGTCGCATACTCTTCAGGTGTAATCGGCTTAGAAATTGTTACTGTTGCACGAGCTCGCTTCATACGATTTCCATTTGCTTCAAACATTTTATATGTCCCATCTAATGTTACAGGTAAGATTGCTACACCAGATTTTACAGCAAGATGAAAACTACCAGCCTTAAACTCTCCAACTTCCCCACCCTTACTTCTCGTTCCTTCAGGGAAAATTACGATAGAATGTCCATTCTTCAATAGTTCAATCCCATCTTTAATCGCTTGAAGTGACTGGCGGCGATTGCTACGATCCATAAATACACAATTCATAAGTTCCATCCAAGTTGGTACAACTGGGAACTTTTTAATCTCTGCCTTTGAAACGAAGCCAATTGGTTTATTTAAATAACCTAGTAAAACAGGGATATCCATATTACTCTGGTGATTACTTACAACTAGTACCGGCTTGTCTTTCGGAACATTTTCAAGTCCTTTAACTTCTACTGTTCCTCCAGCTACACGTACCATTTTCTTACCAAACCAATTTGTCGTTTTGTACACAGCATTATCTTTTTCTTGTGGCGACATCGTATTTACTTGTCTTTTAAGACGCCACATTCTCGGTGTAATCGCAATTACGATTAAAATTAAATAAAAGATTTTAAAAAACGTTTGAATCATACAGAACCCCCACCTATTATCATTCCGACCTTCATTATACTAGACAAACGAAGGAAAAAGAAGAAAAAATGTCCAAACAACAAGTGTTTGGACATTTTTAAGTATGATATATTAGAAACGTTTTGCTAATTCACGAGCATTAGCAATTGCTGCTTCTTTAATTTCTTGTGCTTTTTCAGGGTTTGCATTCATACCTTCAACTGCAATATATTCAGTATCATTTACACCGACAAATCCTAATACAGTTTTTAAGTGATTGCGTCCGAAGTCTACAGCTGCGTATGCTCCTTCAGAATATACGCCACCTGTTGCTTGAATGTGAAGTGCTTTTTTACCTTCTAATAAGCCAACTGGACCATTTTCAGTATATTTGAATGTTTTACCTGCGATTGCTACGTTGTCTAAGTATGCTTTTACTACTGGTGGGTAGCTAAAGTTCCACATTGGAGTTACAAATACATAACGATCTGCATTCATAAATGTTTCTAAGTTTGTGTTCATTGCTGCAACTTTTTGTTGTTGAGCTTCAGTTAAAGCTTCAAATCCTTCACCTGCTGCAAATTTACCCCAAGCAGCGAATACATCTGCATCGATTGCCGGTACTGTAGTATTGAATAAATCAATTGTTACAACTTCATCTTGTGGATGTTCGTTTTTATAAGCTTCGATGAATGCTTCCCCTACTGCCATTCCGAAAGAACCTTCTGCTGAATTTGGATTTGCTGTAATAAATAGTACTTTTGTCATTGTATTCTCTCCCTTTTCTACATTTTATCTTTAATTTGAGATTTATAATTTGAAAGTAAATAACTTACCTTATGTAAGTATAATACAAAAAGTTTCATTCGATGTCAATAAAAAATAGCTACTTTTTTTTCGTAAGTTAATGATTTATTTTGTTTCCTTAAAATTCAGTATATAGATATTAAGAATTCTTTCATAGAAAAAGGCTAGCTCTACAAATTATAGAGCTAACCTTTTATTACATATTATTTTTGAAATACATGTTTTACTTTTTCAGCTGGAATATTACTTCCGCCTCTACCTTTTACATCTTCAATCATCATAGTAATAACCATATCTGGTGAATTTAAATCAAATGCAGCGAACCAGCCTAGTTCTTTTCCTTCAGCCTCTTTTGATACTTTTAATTCCGCTGTACCTGTTTTTCCAGCAAGAGTCATGCCATCAATTTTAGCAATTTTCCCAGTACCATCTGGATCATTAATTACTTTCGTCATAGCAGTTTTTAATATATCCTGATTGCCTTTTGAAATTACATTCTCTTTCCAAACTTTTGGTTGCTTATCTGTTTTAATAATATATGGAGAAGGTATGTTTCCATCATTAACAATTGGTGCGTACGTTAATGCTAGATGGAGTGGCGTCATTAATACTTGTCCTTGTCCATAACCTGTGTCTGCCATTTGAATATCATTTTTAATACTATCATTTGCGATTTTAGAAGCTGGGAATCCATATTCAATTGGTAATTTCTCATCGAATCCGAATTTTTTCGCTTCACTCATAAATTTGTCTTTCCCGATCTTCAAAGCTTCTTGTGCGAAATAAATATTATCCGAGTATTTCATCGCCTTATCAAAATCAATCGGATTTGCATCTTTTACACGCGTTACATAATAATTACCCCAAGAAGAATCTTTTGTCCATTTCAATCCTTCAATTTTTAACTCTTCTTTTGGATCAATCGTTTTCGTTTCAAGACCAATTGCTGCTGTAATAGGCTTAAATACAGAACCTGGAACTGATAATTGTGTAAATCGATTCGTCATCGGTTTTTTCGGATCATTATTTACCGCATCACGTTGCGCTTTTGACGCCCCTCTTGTAAGGGTATTTGGGTTATAAGCTGGTGTGCTCACAAGTGCAAGTGTTTCTCCAGTCTTTGGATTAATTGCTGCACTTGATCCTACCTCATTTTTCATTTCATTATAAATTTCGCTTTGAACTGCACTGTCAATCGTTAAAGTTACATTTTCTCCATCAACAGCATCTGTTTTTGCTAAATTTTTAATTTCTTTTCCTTGTGCATCTTCTACGAAGACACGACCACCTTTTTTACCGCGTAGCTTTTCTTCCAGTACTTGCTCTAAACCAGCTTTACCTACTGGATCATCTGCTTGATAACCTTTCTTTTGTAACGTTTTTAAATCTTCAGCATTCACTTTTCCAATATAGCCAGTAAGATGTGCGGCTTCTTCTCCTAATGGATATGAGCGAACATTTACTGGTTTTGTTGCAACACCAGGTAAATCTATGTACGTATTTTGTGTTGCTCCTTCAGGCAATATTCCAATTGGTACAAGGTAATTTGGTTTTACCCATTTAGCTGCTAGTTTTTGATCAATTTCTTCGACAGACATATTTAGTAACTTCGCTACCGTTTCTTTCGTTTGCGGAGCTGTATCCCCTAATTTTTCAGGAATCAATCCGATTTCAGAAGCTTTACCATTTACCGCAAGATATTTACCGTTACGGTCATATATTTCTCCGCGCTTCGGCTCTGTCGTTTGCATACGCACTTTACTATCTTTCGTCATACCTGGGAATATAAAATCAGGAGTCCAATCTATTTTCCAAGATTCTTTATCTCCATCCTTTTCTTTCACCATTTTTGCTTCATGGGCAAAATTGATTTTACCACCAACAGTATCCATGCTTACTTTAAAAGGAACAGGACCTTCATCTTTTTTATCTTCTTTTACTTCTCCTGCTTCTACTTTTAAATTTTTCACTTCAATGCCAGAATAAATTTTTTCATATTTCTCAGTGAACTCTTTCTTTGAAATATCTTTTTTTGCCTTTTCTGATAATTGATCATACATTTCTGCAAATTTTTGTTTATTCCATGCTTTTGCATATGTATCAAATGCTTCTTGTGGTTTTTCTTCTTTACCACATCCGACTAACATGAATGTTAAGCAAAGAAAAAGAATCCCCCATATCTTTCTCAATCGATTCTCCTCCTCTTTCTCTCTTAATACTCTTGAAAATTTTAGCATTTTCACATGCTACCTTTCATTATAGCACTATCGAATCTCATCTATAAACCTATATTGATGGATATAAATAAAAAGATTGATGCGAATATTCACATCAATCCTTATTATTATTGTTGCTTTTCATATACATGATAATAGTACGTATACGGATTTTTTTCATCCGTTAAACCTTTTTCAACAAAAACTTCTTTCCAATTTGTCATATCCATTTCTGGGAAGAATGTATCTCCTTCAAATGCATGATGGATTTTTGTTATATATAACTTGTCTACATAAGGTAAAAAGAGATCATAAATTTGTGCTCCGCCAAAAATAAAGATCTCTTCTTCATTTTTGCATAGCTCAAATACTTCTTCTACAGAATGTGCTACTTCACATCCTTCAACATGATACCCTTCATTGCGAGTTACAATAATATTACGTCTTCCAGGCAGTGGTCTACCAATCGCTTCATAGTTCTTTCTTCCCATAATAAGCGGATGACCCATCGTTGTTTTCTTTACATATTGTAATTCACTCGGTAAGCGCCAAGGTAAATTATTATCTTTACCAATTACTCTATTCTCGTCCATTGCGACCATAAATGAAACTATCATCTTTTCATCTCCTCTACAATTACACTGCAACCGGTGCTTTAATTGCTGGGTGTGGATCATATCCTTCAATTGTTAAATCTTCCATTTCAAAATCGAACACAGATTTCACATCTGGATTTAATATAAGTTTCGGGAATGGACGTGGTTCACGTGCCAATTGCTTTTCTACTTGTTCAAAATGATTCGTATAAATGTGTGCATCTCCAATTGTATGAACGAATTCTCCTACTTCAAGTCCACATTCATGTGCAATTAAATGTGTTAGTAACGAGTAACTTGCAATGTTAAATGGAATTCCAAGGAATATGTCACCACTTCTTTGATATAGCTGACAAGAAAGTTTGCCATCTGCTACATAAAATTGGAATAACGTATGACAAGGCGGTAATGCCATACTTGGTACATCTTCAGGATTCCACGCAGAAACAATTAGGCGACGCGAATCTGGTGTTTTCTTAATCATTTCAATTACATCTTTTAATTGATCGAGTGTCTCACCAGCTGTCGTTTTCCAAGCACGCCACTGCTTACCGTATACGTCTCCTAAATAACCATATTTATTTGAGAAATCATCATCTTCTAAAACGTTCTTTTTAAACAATTCCATTTGCTCATCGTACTGAACTTTAAATTCCTCATCTTGTTGTGAGCGAAGACCGAAATCAGTCATGTCAGGACCCGTATACTCGTCACTTTCTACCCAACTCTTAAATGCCCATTCATTCCAAATGTTGTTATTATGCTGCAATAAATAACGAATATTTGTATCACCTTTCATAAACCAAAGTAGCTCACTTGCTACAAGTCGAAACGGCACTCTCTTTGTTGTTAATAAAGGAAAACCTTTACTTAGATCAAAACGCATTTGATATCCAAATACAGATACAGTGCCTGTCCCTGTACGGTCTTCTTTCTTCGTACCATGCTCCATTACATGGCGGCATAAATTTAAGTATTCATTTTCAGCATGTTTCATATGTAGAAAAACCTTCTTTCAAATCTCTAGTCTATATGGATTTTATCATAAATTTAATGCTAACAGATTGAACAAACTAAATTTATAAAAAAACATTTCTATACTTAACAAAATTCTACTTCTGTATGTTCTTACAAAATCTAAATTCATATGCGCCTGAACCTAATTTCATTTCAGGCATATCACTTGACCTCCAATCATCTTCCACTATTCGTAATGTAGCAGATGTATTTGTTGGCACATCAACGTTTAATACTGCTTGTCCATGTTCTACACGCCAATCAATTTTAATTTCCCCATATGCTGTTTCACGCTTAATACAAACCCAATCTAGATTAGAATTAAAATGAGGCTGAATATAAAAATGTTTATATGCTGGTTTTGTTTCATCCACTTCTAATCCAATAATATATCGGTATATCCATTCAACGATAGAACCATATGCGTAATGATTGTACGAATTCATACTATCATTCCAAAGGGTTCCATCCTCTTTCACACCATCCCAATGTTCCCAAATCGTTGTGGCACCTCGTTTCACTTGGTATAACCATGATGGATAATCTTCATGAAATAGAAGCTTACAAGCAAGGTCATGACGGTTAAACTTGCTTAATATTAAATTTAAATACGGTGTTCCTATAAAACCTGTTGTTAAATGATTTTTATTTGCTTTTAAAAGCTCAATTAATCGATTAAATACTTTCTCCTTCACATTATCTTTCACTAGTTCAAAAAGAAGTACTAATATGTGGGCTGTTTGGGTATTTGAAATTAACCTACCATTCGGTGTAACAAATTCATTTTGAAACGCTTGAACAATATTTCCATGTAGCTCAGCATAAAACTTAGCATCTGTATTTTCACCTAAAATCTCAGCAACCTTTCGTAAAAGCGATGTAGAATACGCGTAATAAGCTGTCGCAATAAAATGCTTGTCTGTTCCGCCTTCATATACATCAGGTTTCGTATCTAATGCGAGCCAATCCCCTAAATGATAGCCTGTATCCCATAAATACTCATTTTCACCTTGTGAACGTATGTAATCTATATACTTCTTCATACTGTTATATTGCTCTTTTAAAATGGATACATCTCCGTAATGTAAATAGTGAACCCATGGACAAATAATTGCTGCATCGCCCCAACCGCCAGAAGTATGTAAATCAAAATCCGCTCTTTTCCCAAATGCATCTGGAATAACTAATGGCACAGCTCCATTCACATTTTGATCTAATGATAAATCTTGGAGCCATTTTTTAAAGAACAATTGCACATTCATAATTTGCGTAGCTGTCCCAATAAACATTTGTGCATCTCCTGTCCATCCAAGTCGATCATCTCGCTGCGGACAATCTGTTGGCACATCAAAGAAGTTCCCTCTTTGAGACCACTCCACATTATGATGAAGTTGATTGATTAATGGATTAGACGTTTCAAATGCTGTTGCTTTTTCCATATCTGTATGTAATACACACCCTTCAAAATCTGCTATTTGAGGGGGCTGGGTTAATCCACTTATTTTCACATATCTAAAGCCTTGATAAGTAAAATGAGGTTCAAACGTTTCCTCCTCTTCTCCTTTTGCTATATACACTATTTTTTGTTTTGCCTTTCGGAGATTCCCAGTATAAAAGCAACCGTCTTTATTTAATATTTCAGCATGATGCAATTCTATCTTTTGTCCAGTATAAACATGACGGACTTTAAACCGAACCCAACCTACCATATTTTGCCCCATATCAATAAGCCATTCATGATTGGGTAGTTTTGAAATAGCGATTGGTTTTATAATTTTCACTTTACGAATCGCTTCATTTTCCTGTGCAACAATTATTTGTTTGGAATGCTCAATTACTTCACCATCTTCTAGCACTTGTTCACTTTCTTCTAGCCTAGCGTCATAAACTTCTCCTTCATAAATTTCCGAATACAAAATAGGGCTTGGAGTTACTTTCCATGTTTCATCTGTTACAATTTTTTCTTTCGTTCCATCTTCATACGTGATATGTATTTGAGCAATTATCGCACGTCTTTTCCCGTAATAATTACGTACATGCTGCATAGTAATCGGCCCTTTATACCAGCCGTTACCTACCAGAGTAGAAATATCATTATACCCAATCTTTAATACATGCGTTATATCATATGTTTGATACAATATCCTTTTATCATAACTTGTCCATCCAGGGGTAAAATAACAATCTCCAATACGCTCTCCATTTATAGAAGCCTCGTATAATCCTAAACTAGTCATATATAAACGTGCTTTTTTAACTAATTTTTTAATAGAAAAGCTTTTATGAAAAGACATAACTTGCGTGCGTTCTTTTTTCGCAGCAATCCATTTTCCGCTCCAGTTTTGCCCTTGTAATCCAGTCTCCCAAAATGCTACTTCTGACCAAGGTGATTCTTCTCCGTAATTATCCCATACCTTCACTCGGTAAAAATAGCGTGTTTCCGTACTATATGAAAACGAATTAATTGGTATATATAAACTTTGATCTGTTTCTACCTTCTGTGAATCGAATACTATAGTTTGAAACCCTTTATCCTTCGCAACCTGCAATTGATACGCAAGTTGTTTTACATTTCGTTTACTCGACTCGATTTGCCAACTAATTTTAACAACTTTCGAATCTATACCTATCGGATTATTTTTATTATCACAGAGCAATTTTTTTATTGTTAGCACACTTCTTCACCCTCTTTTCTAAATCTTAATTTAAATTAATTATAATAAAAGTAAAATTCTAAATAAATAATAATTTTATTCATCCTTACAAAATTATTAACTTTCCATATTTAAAAAGGTTTTCATTTTCTATTACCGAAAGTATAGTGCGGTAGAACAAAATTTATATTTGGAGGTTAGAAGTATGTCTAAAATTGAAACGCCTGTTATGACTTCTTTACAAACAACGGTTGAAAAAATGATGAAGGATTTAAACGTTCCGGGAGCTGCTGTAGCTGTTATAAAAGACGGTGAAATGATTATTTCAGAAGGTTTCGGCTATCGTAATTTAGAGACAAAAGCCCCTGTTACACCGCGTACTTTGTTCGCAATCGGTTCCTCAACGAAAGCTTTTGGCACACTTTCATTAAGTTTGTTAGCACAGCAAAAAAAGTTTAATTGGGATGCTCCTGTCCAGTCTTATATACCAAACTTCTCTTTATCTGAACTACTTGCTAGCTCACAAGTTACCGGACGAGATTTAGCTTCTCATCGAACTGGCGTAAGCCGCCATGAGGCTCTTTGGTATAGCTCTTCCTTATCTCGAAAAGATCTCGTTGAAAAAATAAAACATTTACCACTTGATGCACCGTTTCGGACTTCATTTCTATATAACAACTTAATGTATGCGACAATTAGCTATATTGTAGAGAACATCACAAATCAAACGTGGGAGCAATACGCTACAGAACATATTTTAGAACCTTTAAATATGAGACATACAAACTTCTCTGTTACCGATTCACAAACGACAGAAGACTATGCTTTACCTTACATTGAAAATGATGGGGAAATAAAAGAAGTTCCATTCCGCAACATTGATACCGTTGGCGCTGCTGGTTGTATCAATTCTACAATTAAAGATATGGCAAATTGGGTACTTCTCCACTTAAATGAAGGAAAATTTGGAGATCATGAATTAATCTCCTCTGAATTATTACAACAAATGTATACACCACACAATTCCATTCCAGACCAACCGGTTTTATCACTTCCTGAATCCCCATTAAATAGTTACGGCCTTGGTTGGTTTATTAGCGCTTATCGTGGTAATAAGGTGATTCATCATGGTGGTAATATTGATGGATTTTCAGCGCTTGTTTCTTTCATACCAACAGAAAACATAGGCCTTGTCATTTTAACGAATGCTGGAGGAACATTACTTCCTACTTATCTCGCTAATCAAATTTATGACGAACTACTTGAATTAGAATCCATTGATTGGCATAAACGTGCTGTAGAAGATACTGAAAAAATGAAGGAAATGATAAAAGAAGCAACTGAATCCATTCCAGAACAAATTAAAGGAACTACACCTTCTCATAAATTAGAGGATTATACTGGTACTTTCGAACATCCGGCATACGGAACATTACAAGTATACAAGCGAGATGATTCGTTATTTGTACAATTTATGGAGATGGACATTCAATTAACACATCATCATTACGACATCTTTTCTGCAAAAGTTGATTTATTCCAAATGAAGATGAATCTATTATTTGCATATGAAATGAGTGTGAACGGTGAATTCCCTTCCCTTCAGTTACATGTACCAGCTACGCTAAGTACTCAGCCTCTTGCATTTAAGAAAATTAAATAAAGTTTTAATAGAGGGATGATAACACGTCCCTCTATTTTTCATTACAATCCCCATCCAAATAAAGGATTTTAAGCATTGAATAAAGAATCCTTTTATTTAACTATTCGAATTACCAGGAGGAAAAGCTGTGTACATAGAAATTTTTAAAGAAATTGTTTCGATTACTCATCACGATTATTCAGGTTGTATAGATAAGAAAGGATGGGACGATCCTACTACTTATTTACAGACAATCGAGAAACTAGAGAAACAAGGAGAACTAACACCAGTACAATTTACTGAGATTGTACGTGATTACTTATTAGACTTTAAAGATAATCATATGTTTTTCAAAATGATCTCTAACAACCAAACGCTTAACGGTGTTGGCTTTCAAGTAAAAAGATACGAAGACCGCCTATATATTACATCCACTCCTCAAGAAATAAGAGTGAAAAAAGGACAGTCTATTCTAGCATTAGATAATATGAAAGTCCCTGAGCTATTAATAAAATATAAGAAGTATTTAAATGAGAATACATATGAACGTGAAAAATGGGATTATGTTTTATTAAAATCATCAAATTGTAAACTTATAGATGAAAATGGATTAACTAAAACCATAACTTTACAAAAGTATAAACAAAGCGAATACACGCCTATTTATTCATTGAAACAGTATAATAAAGATACACTCTTAATTACTTTGACGGATTTTGCAAATATTGAAGCTATTAATAAACTATTAGACTCACACAAAAATGAGCTTAATTCTTTTCCAAACTTAATTATTGATGTGCGATTAAATCGTGGCGGAAGTGATGATGCATTTTTCAACCTACTTCCTTACTTATTTGAAGACAAAGAGATTTCTCTTTTCGATTCTTCTGATACAATGCAATTAAATCATACAGAACGGAACTTTCATTTACGTATGAAAGAAATGGAAGATTATGATTCTTTAGACGAACTTTCCAAATTATTCACTAATATGTTTATTCAAGATTTAAAAAAGAATTATAAAAAAGGATTCGTTACATTTGATACCTCTGGGTTACCAAAAGAACTTCAATCATTAAAAATACACGGACGAAAATCACCTAGTAGAGTAGTTATATTAACAGATGTTACATGCGGGAGTTCTGGCGATTCTTTTGTAGAAGTTGCAAAAAAATCATTGAAAGTAAAAGTAATAGGTCGTCCTACTGCTGGTGTAAATGATTATTCTAATTTAGCAGTAATGGAATGGGCTGATACATTCGCTCTTTACTACCCTACTTCACGACTTTCCATTATAGATAAAGGTGAAGGAATGTCCGGAATTGGTATACAACCACATATACATATCCCGTGGACTCCGGAACATATACAAGAAGATGTGGATTTAAAATTAGCATTGCAACTACTTCAAAACGAAGAATGGTAAAAAATAAAGGTAGATGTGAATCACACCTACCTTTTATTTTTCATATCAATTTTTTCTGGTTGAAACCAAATTGGCTTTAATAGCTCAAAGTCTTTATGATCCTCTAAAACTATAGTAAGACGTTCTAACGTATCATCTAACATATGCGGTGCTGCTCGTAATGTCCAGACAACTGAAGAGAAAACTGTCATGCCAACGTACACTGCATATAATTTCCAGAACTCCTCAGGTATTCTTCCGTTATAATATCCAGTAATTTGCCCAATCGCATATGGGATACTAATGTCTCGTGCAAATAGTGCGATTTTTACGAAATCATGAAGTGGGTCGCCCCAATCATAGCCATTAAAATCAACAACACCTACATATTTCCCATCTCGCACAATTATATTTTCTAAATGAAAATCATCGTGTTGAAATCGATTTGGGCGGTTTTGTAAATACATTTCATTTTCATCGATAAACTGTATGATTTTATCATCATTTTTTATTTTTATTCCGCATGTTTTATATGCCTCTACATATTTTCGATGTTTTTTCATTGCTCTTTCATACCATGGAAGTAAATCCTTAGGAGCTTCATATGTATGCATTTTTGCTAAATCTTTTCCTGCCTCTATACCAATTTCATATTGTTCTTTTGGTGAATACGTGGGCAATAGCTTCTTTGCATCTTCCCCTTCTAAATATGAAAAAATACTATAGCATACACTTTCATCTTCCAATATACCTATTTCAATCGGCTTTTGTGCCTGTATGTTACGTTTTTCCATTTCATTTAAAATTTGAAACTCTATTTTTCTTCTTTCATACTCTTGTATATCGCCAATCCGTAACAAATATTTTTCCTCATCATTTGTCGTAACTATATATTTCTTATCCGGTGAAAAACCTTTAGAAATTTCTGCAATATTCGTTGCATCTTTTACTATTTGTATATTGTTTTGCCATGTTGTAATTGTTTTCATGTATATTCCTCCTTACATTTCTACATTTGGTGTGTAAGCCACTTCTATAATAAACCCATTCGGATCATAAAAATCAATCGTATAGTACCCTCCCGAATAATGATTCATTTCCATCGGACCACGTATTATCTTTATTTTCGTGCTAGAAAGAAATTCTGCTACCTCATCAACTACTTTTCTATTAATAGCTTGGTAACAAATATGTCTTGGTCCTAAAGTTCTTACGATTTCTTCATCTACTTCTTTAAAATATATTTCACTTTCTCCTGTGCTATATGCTACTTCATTTAACTTTCTCCAGCCAATTATAGAAAATAACATATCATAAAAAGAAATGGACTCCTCTAAATTCGCTACCCAAAATTCAATATGATGAATACCTGCTCGAAGTGTATTCATATTAAGAATACGCCCCTTGTACTACTTGTACAATTTCCATAGGTGTATTGACCATATAATCTGGTGCATCTTTTTTCACTGTTTCAATGACATCATATCCCCAAGATACCCAAATTACATTCACCCCTGCCTTTTTACAAGCCGCTACATCTCTCTGTTCATCACCGACGTATAACATATCTTTCTCCGTTATCTTTTTCGATTTTAAAAACCTTTTAATCATTTTATCTTTACCGAACAAATTTTTAGAACAATACACTTCTTGTATATTTTCTATACCATTATTGTGTAAAAACGCACGAATATGCTCTTCTGAGTTGGATGATATGACTGCAATTCCGTAACCTTTTTTATGTAGTTCATCTAATACTTCCTTCATCCCATGGAACAAAATAAGATCTTTTATGGCAGGTTGATACAATTTATAAAACTCCAGCGCTAATATTGGTAGTTTATACAGCGGTACATCAAGTTGTTTACATCTTTCTGGCATCGTTAATTTACGTAAATACTCAATTTCTTCTTCCCTTACCGTTTTATATCCGTTCTTTTCAGCAAGTTGATTATAAATTGGTACAAATATATTTTGTGAATCTACTAATGTGCCATCAAAGTCAAAAACAATATATTTTTGCATTGTCCTACTCCCTTTACTTCTTTTTCTAAACCTATTTTATTCAACAACATAGTCGTCTTACCCTTCTATAAACATAAAAAAAGAACAAGATTTCTCTTGTTCTTTTTAAGAAAGCCATTTTGGCGGCACATTCGTATTCCAATAAATATTTCCCAACTCATGATGTCCGGAGTACCCATCATCAAAACGGTGATAGTGGAAATTAAAATAATACCCATCTTGCGGTGGATGATCTCTTCTTACGTGGAAACGCAATAAGTCATTTCCTGTTTTCGTATCGTAAACGTGAAAAATCTTTTCATTATTTCCACCAGCTGGTTTTTGAGAAATCGCTAATGATTGTAACGAATCTTCCGGTACATCATTTGCTAGTTCAGCAATTGCCTCTTCAATCTTCGGTAATATTACATCTTTAAACTCATCTTCAATTACTGGACCAATTTTAGTACCAAACTTTTGCATCGACTGTTTCTCTGCTTCTTGCATTGCATAAGTAATAAAAGTATCGGTGGTTAACCTGTCATTCGTTTCTTCATATGTATAGGACGTACTCTCCAAATTTTGTTGCCCAGCTGTGCTCGTAGGCTTGTCCGCAGCTTTGGCATTATCAAGCAATATGGAAGGAGGCGTCACTAAACCAAATGTAAATACGGTAATTAATGCGACTAAGGTTTTTCTAAACCAATTTGGCATGTATGTTTCCTCCCCTTTCACTCATTATATTTTATATAACGGTTGTTTTCTCTATTATACAAAATGATTGTAATTTTTGCACTTTACAATTTTGTTAACGTTCACATATTTTTCACTTGAATATGAAATTGTAAGATTTCATACAATAAAAATACAACAATAATGAGGAGGAGCTCCGATGACTTTAGATGCCATGTATTCCGCCGCAAGCATACTCGTTTTAGTATATTTTATTTATCAATGTGTTACGGATTAGAAAAAAGAGCCATTTTTCGGCTCTTTTTTCTATGGTAAGAATACTATCCAACCAATCCATACTATAAAAATGACTCCAGCAATTAAAGCTGGTAATAAATAAAAATGAGAAAGTATAACTATTCCATATAAAAGTATTACTGGAAGTAATAAATAGCCATCTGCCCTCCATCTTAACAATAGTAATTTTCCTTCATCACAATATAAATGAAGAAACATTTTTTTCGCAAACTCAGTCCAATAATCGCGTGCATAGCGGGAAATTGCAAATAAAGCAAATGCAAGAATAATAGCGGCAATCCATTTCGGACTCATAATAATACTGACAATGCTTATACATACAATTTGAATATAAAATATTCGTGCACTACTTGTACGGAAAAATTCTTTTAAAAAGGATTCAACAATACGATAATCCGTTTTCTTTCCTAAAAACTTTTTAGAACGCGGAAACATCCACGGCTTTTTATTCGAACTACTCGGTTTAGCTGCATGACCACCAACTTGCATAATCCCACTCGTCCAGCGCATACTTTCTTCTTTTTCTCTCTCAACTTCTTTAAAAAAGCAATTTTTATAATTTAATTTTTCTTTTATCAATATGATAATTAGAAACACTGCTAGACCGATACTTAGTATAGAATACAATGGATTTTTATAAATAAGAAACAAACTCAATCCAAAAAAGGATAGACTTATAGAAAATATTACATTTTTTATAATCCATAGTAGCCATCGTTTCCCCACACGTACATGAATAAATCTCGTTAATAACGCCAACAAAAATCGAAATATAGTAAAGAATAGCCAAAATAATACGACTTGTATCTTCGTCACTCCAATACTTTTCATCAACACTGGTAACATCGCAACAACAACTACTACATTCGTTATTGCTATTCGAATAAACGTATATGTCATGCCATACTGGATTAACTTTTTCATGTGAACAGGATACGAAATTAAAAATAAACTATCCGCTTGCTCAAAAAATGAGCGAACTCCTCTTGCATATGTAATCACATAAAATGCGAGTAGGCCTAATCCGAAAAAAACCGTCTCTCCTATCGCTAGTTCTTCCATCCATAGTGAACGATAATAAATTCCCATAAATATAAGTGCCGGAATAATAATATATAGCGCAACCGTCCAATCAGTTATAGAACGTATGGACTTCCATTTGCGCCCCAGTTCATGGCGTAATCTTTTATAAAATTGTTTTTTAATCATGCTGTTCACGCCTTACGATTACATCAAAACAATCTAATAATGAACTTCCTGGCATTTCTGCTAACGTTTGAATTGCCTCTAAATGGCCATCTGCGACTAATGTACCTTGAGAGATGAGTAAAAATCTTTCGCAAATTCTTTCAGCTGTATCTAATACGTGCGTACAAAGTAAAATTCCTGCCCCGCGTTCTTTTTCTTTATATAAATAACTTAAAAACTCTTTCGTAGCTACTGGATCTAGTCCAATAAAAGGTTCGTCAATGATATAAAAATCTGGTTCTGTTAAAAACGCTAATATAAGCATCGATTTTTGTTTCATACCTTTAGAAAACTTTGATAAATACTCATGTTTATGCTTATCCATTCGAAACATATGTAATAACTCTTCAGCTTTCCGTTCCCAGCTTCCGGCTTCGTTCTCGCGAGCTGCCATTAATAATTCAATATGTTCCCAAAGCGTCAAATAATCATAATATGTCGGGTGTTCTGGCACATATGCATACGGATTTTTCTTCTCGCCAAATGATATTTCACCATCCACATTTACAAGTAACCCGAGTATCGTTTTAATCGTCGTACTTTTCCCGGCACCATTTGCACCAATAAGAGCAACTAATTCACCTTTTTCAATAGAAAAAGCGATATCATGAATTGTTTTTTCACCTATTTCATATCCAGCAGAACGGATATTTACTTCTAACATACATTCCCCTTCTTTCCATTTCCAATACAAACAAGGAAAAGAATAATATATAACTATTTATATATCATTATAAAATATTTACTTTCCTAGCAGGAAAAAATATTTTTTAACAGAATAATAAATGTTTGATTACATTTTATTGGAGTGGATAATATGTCTTTTCAAATTCGTGAAGCGACGATAGACGATATAGATGCGCTTTGCTCTTTGACGAAAGAATTAAAAGGTTCCTCTATTTCCTATGAAGATATGAACAACCGATTGCAATTCGTACAAATGAGTCCTTTTGATTTTTTATATGTTTATGAGGAAGAAGAAACTATATTTGGATTACTTGGGTTTCGTATACGTGAAAATTTAGAAGATGTAACTCGTTATGGGGAAATTTCAATTATTAGCGTTGATTCTACAATACGACGAAAAGGCATTGGGCAAGTATTAATGGATTATGCAGAGCAATTAGCAAAGAAGCATAATTGCATTGGCACATGGCTAGTTAGTGGAACAAAAAGAGTAGAGGCTCATCCTTTTTACAAAAAATTAGGATATGAAGTAAATGGTTACCGATTTGTAAAATATTTTTAAACTACTTTTTAACGGAAAGGACTATAACTATGACAAACTTTCAAGCAATTTTCATTGACCGTGACGGTACAATTGGTGGCGATACTACAATACATTACCCAGGATCATTTACATTATTTCCTTTTACAAAAACATCCTTGCAAAAACTAAAAGCTAATCATATAAAAATTTTCTCTTTTACAAACCAGCCAGGTATCGCTGACGGGATAGCAACTGTAACCGATTTTGTACAAGAATTAGAAGGCTTCGGTTTTGATGATATTTATGTATGTCCTCATAAACACGGTGATGGTTGCGAATGTCGTAAACCAAATACAGGCATGCTTCTACAAGCAGCTGAAAGACACGGGCTTGATTTAACACAATGTGCTGTAATTGGTGATCGCTGGACTGATATCGTTGCAGGAGCAAAAGTGAATGCGTCAACGATTTTAGTACGAACAGGCGCTGGATACGACGCTTTACATACGTACCGAGACAAGTGGGCACATATTGAACCAAACTACATTGCAGAAAACTTTGAAGATGCGACAAATTGGCTTTTAAGTCAACTATAATGCAAATGAAAAGAGACGCCTTCAAAATGAAAGCGCCTCTTTTCACCTAATATTTTTTAAAACGTCAATTCATAATGGAAATAACGATTATCTCTCAAATAACCATTTTCAGCGTATAATCGCTGCGCTGATAAATTATCAATCTCCGTTTGTAATTTTACACCTTTTGCACCATTTTCTAAGGCAAATTCTTTCGCAGCTTCTAATAATTTTTTTCCTGTTCCTGCTCCGCGCTTAGCAGCTTGCACAAATAAATCATTTAAAATCCATAATTCTTTCATCGAAATAGAAGAAAATGATGGATATAATTGCGTGAATCCAATATATTCCCCGTCTTCAACTGCCACGAAAATAACTGATTCTTTTTTCTCGATTCGATTTCGTAAAAATACTTTTGCTCCTTCTAAATCGGAATCTTGTCTATAAAACATACGATAGTTATTAAAAACTGATGCTAGTCCATCTAAATCTGCAATTGTTGCCTCATATATTCTCATTTTACTCCATTCCCCTTCCAATACTGTCTCATTATATCCGTGGCCCATTTAGGCTGTACGATTTCTTCTTTCGGCATAAACTCTTTCATTATCGGCTTTATATCCAATATAGAGGTACCATCAATAGCATCTAACCCCTCAACAATAATTGATTTACCTTCTCTTTTCATTACCTTTACAATGGTTGCTCCTATACGATTCGGACGATTTTTCCCGCGCTGTGCAAAAATCCCTACTTTAGGATAATCATGATTATTTCTAGGATGTCTAGCAACATATTGAATTTGTTCATCAGTTACTTTGTGAAAATAAAAAACTACTTCAATATGAGAAAAATCTTCAATCCCTTGTATACTTTCTTCTGTATACATTTCCGTTAAAGTAATATAGGATTTTACTTCTCCCCACTCATCGTCTTTTATTTCCTTTCTTTCATTATGTACAAATGCGATTGGTTGAACTGAAAACATACGCATTCCCCCTTACATGTAACCACTTACATTATAAAATATTTTCTGAATGTTTTCCACATATACAAATTAGGTTACATAATATAATTATAATCTATTTCCTACAGCGAAATTAACTGCTTCAACTGCATGTATATAAGTCGTATCGAATATTGGAATGGATACGTCTTCCTGCTTTATTAATAATCCTATTTCTGTACATCCTAAAATGATACCCTGTGCGCCTTTTTGCACTAAATCTTCTATAACTGTTTTATAATACTCTCTGGATTGAGATACGATTTTTCCTAAACATAATTCTGTATATATGACTTCGTTTATTTTTTCTCTATTTTTTTCTAATGGCACTATGACTTTTATATCATTCTCTTTAATACGTGATTTATAGAAATCTTGCTCCATTGTATATTTTGTTCCAAGTAAACCAACAGTTTGAATACCTTTTCTTTTCATTTCTTTCGCAGTTGCATCTGCGATATGTAAAACTGGAATATGAATATTCTCCTTTATTTTCTCAATTACTTTATGCATTGTATTTGTGCAAATAATAATAAAGTCTGCGCCTCCCATTTGTAATGAATATGCTGCATTCCCTAGAATTTCTCCTGCACTATCCCAATCACCGCTAGACTGGAATCCTTCAATCTCTTCAAAGTCTACACTATTAATTAAACATTTAGCTGAATGTAACCCACCTAATCTACTTTTTATTTCTTCATTTATGATTCGATAATATTCAGCAGTTGATTCCCAACTCATACCACCAATAAGACCTATCGTTTTCATTAAACCCACACCCACCTTATACTATTTATTCAAGATAATTCCGAAATTTTATTATGTATATTATACATAATAAAACAAGACTTTACGTTTGATATATAAAGTCTTGCTTTAACTATTTCCAAGGAAATTTTATAAGAATATTCTGAAATTAATCACCTAATGTTTTTATAGAATCTTCATATCGATAATGAAAACATTCTCGATACAACTGTTTAATTTCATCATATGATGGCACACGTGGGTTATTTGCTGGACTTCCACTTTCAATTGCATCTGACGCCATTTTAGAAATAGCTTTTTCAAATTCAACTTCACCAATTCCGTATTCTTTTAAATTTGGAATACGAAGATCAAAACAAAGTTTTTTTATTTCCCCCAGCGTGTAGTCGGCTACTTCTTCATCACAATAGGAATACAAATCTTTATTTAAACAGCGGCCGATTTCCGCTAATCTTTTTACCGCACTACCTTTTGTATATTCTAAAACTGTAGGTAATAGTATTGCATTTGATATACCGTGTGGTACATGAAATAATGCCCCAACTGGCCTCGACATTCCATGAACTAACGTAACAGATACGTTTGAAAATGCAATTCCAGCTTGTAAGGAAGCAATCATCATCGCTTCTCTTGCCTCCATATTCTCCCCATCTTCATAAGCAATACGTAAATATTTCATAATACTTTCAATTGCTGAAAGAGCGAGTACATCTGTAAGTGATTGTGAAACTTTAGAAATATATGCTTCGACTGCATGACATAATGCATCGATCCCTGTTGCTGCTGTAATATGAGGTGGTACAGAACGTGTTAAAATCGGATCAATAATCGCTACTTGCGGGGTAAAACTCGGATGCTTCATCATCATTTTTACATCTGTTCGTTTATTCGTAATTACTGCTACACTTGTTACTTCTGACCCAGTACCCGAAGTTGTTGGAATTGCAATGAGCGGTAGCGGATCATTGTCTATTTCCATATCCTTTTGGACATAATCTTCTACTTCTCCGCCATTTGTATATAACACCGCAACTGCTTTTGCTGCATCAATACAACTTCCACCACCAAGACCGATAATAAAATCACACTTTTCTTCTTTACAAATAGTTAACGCCTCTAACACGTGTATATTTGTAGGCTCAGCATTTACCTTATTATATGTAATAACGGTAATACCTTTTGTATTTAATTGTTGTATACAACTCTCAACATATCCTAAATTCTCCATAATTGTATCCGTAACTATAAACGCTCTTTTCCCGAATTTCTTGGATTGTTCCCCCAGTTTTTCAAGCGAATTTCTTCCATATAATACAGACTTCGGCATACGAAATTCAGCAACTTCTTGCAACTACTCCACCTCTTCTTTCCCTAATTCATGTTTTCGTCTATAAAATATCTATTTAATAAATCCCTGTTAAAGTATAGAACGTGATAACTAAAAATACAGCAAGCGTTTTCAAAACTGTAATTGCAAAAATATCTTTATATGACTGTTTATGAGTTAATCCTGTTACTGTAAGAATAGTAATAATAGCCCCGTTATGTGGTAGTGTATCCATTCCTCCTGATGCCATTGATACGATACGATGCATTACTTCTAACGGAATATCAAATTGATGAGCCGCTGCAATAAACTTATCTCCCATTGCACTTAAAACGATTCCCATTCCTCCTGATGCAGAGCCTGTAATACCGGCTAAAATATTCGTCGTGACTGCTCCATTCACGAGAGGGTTTGTGAATGTGGCAGAAATGCCATCTCTCATGATTGCAAAACCTGGAAGTGCGGCGATGACACCACCAAAACCAAACTCAGCTCCTGTATTCATTGTCGCAAGTAACGCTCCGCCAATACTTGTATTCAATCCAGCTTGAAATCCTGTTACGACTTGTTTCCAATATAATAATAACGTTGTTACAATACCTATTATAAGTGCCAATTCTACCGACCAAATTCCAACTACTGCACTTAATTCTACTTTTCCAAATGCTTTCATACCAATTGTAGAAAAATCAAAACCATTCGGATACCACTTCGGTATCATGATAGTAAAAACTTTATTCATTACACCTACTAAAACAAGTGGTATAAAAGCAATTACTTGCTGTGCTCTTGTAATTTCAAGGCTTTTCAGTAACGGCATATCTTTTTGTTCTACTTGTAAAGAAGCTGCCATTTCCGTATTCCCATCGTTAAAACCAAAATATCCTTCTCCAGCTGCTTTCGCCTTCTTACGTCTACTCTCTAAATATAGTAAACCTAACGTAAGTACAAAAATTGCTCCTACAATACCAAGTACCGGCGCAGCATAAATGTCTGTTTTAAAAAACGTTGTAGGTATTACGTTTTGAATTTGTGGTGATCCAGGTAGCGCATCCATCGTAAACGTGACTGCTCCAAGAACAATCGTTCCAGGGATTAAACGTTTTGGAATATTCGCTTGTCGAAACAGCTTTGCTGCGAATGGATATACAGCAAACACTACTACATACACACTAACACCGCTATATGTTAAAATAGCCCCCATTAATACAATTGCTAATATCGTACGTTTTTCACCAACTAACTCTATAATTGTCTTTGCAATTGAGTCCGCAATTCCTGACATTTCTACTACTTTCCCAAATATTGCTCCAAGTAAAAATACAGGAAAATATAGTTTAATAAAACCTACCATTTTCTCCATAAAAATATTCGAAAAGAAAGGTAATACAAAACTAGGCTCTGTCAAAAACACTGCAAATAAAGCAAAAATCGGTGCAAATAAAATAACAGAAAAGCCTCTATAAGCTACAAACATAAGTAAACTAAGTGCTAATAATATAATAACTAGCTCCAATTATACCCCTCCTTTAACAGAAGATTCAAACTTTTATTGATAAACTTCTACTACTAATCTTTTGATTCTGACATCCCTCCTCTTATTCATACAAATTTTTCATGCTAAAAATGTCTAATTATAAGTATTCGATTACATATGAAAAATCCCTTTAAACAAAAAACGATTTCATCATCATACGTTATAAAGGGATTATTAGTCTCTATATTTACTTCTTTATCAAACTATTTTCTAAACAAAAATGATGTAGTTCTTTTACATCATTTACGATATGAGTCGCACCAACTTCAGTCAATTCCATTTCACTACCATAGCCATATAAAACGCCAATCGATGCAATTTCATTATGATTCGCGCCGATTATATCGTGCTTTCTATCTCCAATCATAACAATTTCTTCTTTATTAAGTTCTTCATTTGTTTGTAAAATATGAGCAATGATTTCTTCTTTTTTTATTCTTGTACCATCTAAATTACTTCCAATGATACCTTCGAAATAATTTGTTAGTTGAAAATACTCTACAACTTGTTCAGCAAATATAGTAGGCTTTGAAGTTGCTATAAATAAACGATTTCCAGTATCTTTTAATTGTTTTAAAAGATTTGGAATACCCTCGTAAACATTATTCTCCAACAATCCACGTTGCTTTAAATATTCTCTGAAATAAAAAACAGCTCGTTCAACTTCTCCTTCATTCATATTATATCTCTCTACAAATGATTGCTGGATGGGTGGACCAATAAATGAATCTAACTCGCTTATATGTAATTCTTCAATGCCAACCTTTTTTAATGCATACAATACTGAATTGACAATCCCTTCTTTCGGATCCGTCAATGTTCCATCTAAATCAAATAAATATGTTGTGTACACGTTTCAATCCCCCACTCATTTTACTTTATAAGTAACCTATAACAGATCTCCCCTCTTTCCCTTCTATTATAATACTATCATTATCTTTTTTTCTGAAAAATTACTTTTCCTATGTCACATACTTTCAGTTACAAAAAAAGATACATATGGTAAAGTGAAAAAGTTACAATTATTTTAATAGAAACTGGTGAAACAAATGTCAATTACGTTAATTTTTATAATGGCTTTCACAATTATTATCCATGCGGTTGAAACTAGCTCTTATAGTATTCGATTAGCTGGTGTACGTTTAAAAAAGATTGCCGTTGCCTTATCCGTCGTAGGAATGGTACTGCTTATTTCTAGAACATCTAACTTACTACAAGCCTTTTTAATCGGTGGTATTGTCGATGAAGCAAAACTAGATTCTTCTATTGATTTAGAGCATATTATACGTCTCGTTCTATTATCTGCTTCTATCGGTACATTACTTGCGATTATACTGTATCCAACTTTGACAAAACTATTTGGATACGTCATTCAAAATTTTGAAACAGATGGTTCATTCATTCGAATGATGAAGACGAATAACATTCAAAAGTTAAAGTACACAAAAAAATATGTACGCTTTCCAAAGTTAGAAATGATTCATAGACTACGCATTGGTGGTATTCCAAAACGTATTATGCTTATTAATATGTTTGCTACTGCCATTTATACAGCAGGTGTTCTTTCTGCCCTTTACGCTTCATTTCTAAATCCAGATTATGCAACAAACGCAAGTACAGCTTCTGGTCTTGTAAATGGTTTTGCTACAATTTTATTAACCGTACTACTCGATCCACGCATCGCTCTTTTAACAGAACGTGCTTTACAATCAGAGAATGGTGCTGAGTCTATGAGTAAAATGTACGGTTGGCTAATGATTTCTAGACTTTTCGGTACATTATTAGCACAACTACTATTTGTACCAGGTGCTTACTGGATTTTATGGATTATTGAACTAATACATTAATTTACTAGAAAGGTGAATATATCAATGAATATCCAAACAGAGCAACATATCATTCGCTTAATAGAAAACGACGAATGGATGATGGACGTATTACAATTAGCAAAATCACTAGAATTACCTGATTGGTGGATTTGTGCCGGGTTTGTTCGTTCTAAAATTTGGGATACTTTACATAACTATGAAGCTAAAACGACTATGCCTGATGTTGATGTGATTTATTATGATAGTCTACATAAAGATGAGATATACGAACAATCATTAGAAACGAAATTAATGAATATGGATGCTACTATCCCTTGGTCTGTAAAGAATCAAGCTCGTATGCACGTAGTAAATAATATGCCACCGTATTCTTCTTCTGTTGATGCTATTTCTAAATTCCCTGAAACAGCAACGTCTTTAGGGGTTACATTAGACGAAAAAAACAATGTTATATTAACAGCTCCGTGCGGCATTGAAGATGTTCTTTCCTTACAAGTGAGACCAACAGCTCATTTTCTGGAATCGAAAGAGCGTATACATATGTACAAAAACAGAGTTATTAAAAAGAACTGGCAAAGTAAGTGGCCTAGCATTACAATCACATATCCAGAAATTTAGAAAGGATGCTTCTTATTTAGAGAAGCACCCTTTTCTTCATTTCAAAAAATGTATGACTGTTTCTGCAAACCTATTTGCTTCCTCATAATGAGGTGAATGACCACTTTCTTCAAATACGATATACTTGCCGTTTCGGGCATCTTTATTAAATATTTCAATTTGTTTTTCACACGTTACAACATCATATTTTCCTACTATTAATAACATTGGATTCTGTACATCTTTTATTTTAGATAATAATGACGTATGACATGCTCCCTCTAATTTTAATCTATCAAAGTGAATTTTGGAGCGATTTGAAAATTCTTCCCACTCTTCATCACTATATAAACTCTCATCTGTCTCATCTTCCTTATTATTGTAAATCTCCATTCTTTTTTCTTCTAATTCATCACTTAATCTTATATAAGCTTCTAACAACTCTTCTGAACAAGCATTGCTAGATGAATAAAATAAACACGCTTTTGCTACTTCTTCTTTTCCATATTTTTTTAATAAGTCCGCTGTCTTTTGTAATAAAGCTCTACTTGTTAATGCAAAATCGAAAGTTGGCCCTTCAAATATTATTTTCTCTATTGAACTTGGATATATCGACGCATATAACAATGCTACATATCCACCGAAAGAATGTCCAATTACAGACCACTTCTCAATTTGTAATACTTTTTTTAATTCCTCACAGTCTTCAATTAAATCTTTTAATCCAAAATCTTCGTCCTCAGTAATTTCTTCTGAGCGACAAACACCTCTTTGATCTATCATAATTACATATAAAGAATCTTTTAAACGTTCCGCTTGATGAAATGAAAAATCGTAACAACTTTCTCCTGGTCCACCATGCAAGTATAGAACTGGTTTATTTTTAGGGTTTCCATGCGTTTCAACGTATAGCTTTTTTCCTCTAATATGCATGTATTTCCCTGCTTCTATCAAATTCGCCTTTATGATCATCACCTTCTTTTTTTACTGAATATTATAACATCAACTGTTAAATAATCCCTATTACATTTAAAAAGACGATAATGATTGCGAGTGGTGCTACAAATCGAAGTAAAAACGCCCAACAAGTAAATACTTTCTTTCCATAATTTCCACCTACAAAAAACTCTGCTTCTAATACCTTTTTTTCCATTTTAAATGAAACGAAAATACTAATGAATAGTGCACCAAGTGGCATTAATATATTACTAGATAAGAAGTCTACTGCATCAAAAATATTTTTTCCGAAAATCGTAATATCACTCCATACTCCAAATGATAACGCTGATGGTATACCTACTAAGAAAATGCAGAAACCGATCATCCATGATAACTTTGTTCTTCTTTCTTGTTCGCCATTTGCTACTGCTGAAACAACTGTCTCTAATAGTGAAAATGCCGATGTTAATGTCGCAAATGTAAATAGTGCAAGGAATACTGTTAAGAAAAACCCACCGAACGGAATTTGACTAAATACTGATGGTAATACGATAAATAGTAATCCAGGCCCTTCTGTTGGCTCCATTCCTAATGAAAACACGGCCGGAAAAATTGCGAGTCCTGCAAATAATGAAACAAATAAATTCAATCCAACAATTGTTATTGCTGATTTTGGTAAACTTTCTTTTTTATTTAAATAGGAACTATACGTGACCATAATCGATATCCCGATACTAATCGCAAAGAAAGATTGCCCCATTGCGAACAAAATACTTTCTGAAGTAATCTTTGAGAAGTCTGGTTGTAAGAAAAACTTCACACCTTTCATTGCATTATCAAGTGTTAATGAACGAATAATAAGAGCGACAAATAAAACGAACAACGCTGGCAACATATATTTACTTGCTTTTTCAATTCCGTTTTGTACACCTTTTGATACGACCCAAATCGTAATGAACATAAAAGCGAAATGTCCCATAATTGCCCAAACAGGATTTCCAATTGTTTCAGTAAATAATGAACCGTAATTTTGTCCTGGAGTAATAAGTTGTCCCGTTACTCCTCTGAATAAATAAATTAACACCCATCCACCTACAACACTATAAAACGAAAGTAGTATAAAACACGTTCCGACGCCAAGGCGTCCAATCCAGTGCCACCCTGTATTTGGTGCAATACTTTTAAATGCGCCAACTGCTTGTTTCTGCGTACTACGTCCAATCATAAATTCAGCTATAAGTAGTGGTAATCCAATTAATACAGTAAATAATATAAAGATTAAAAAGAATGCTCCTCCCCCGCTTTTCCCAGCGATATAAGGAAACTTCCATATTGCGCCAAGTCCAATTGCCGATCCTGCTGCTGCCATTATAAAACCTAATTTCGAAGTCCATTGCTCCGTCTGTTTCATCTCATTTTCCTCCTAATAAAATCATTTTATATAAATAATTAAATTTTATAGACCAATCCGAATAAACCCTCCATTTCTATTTCCATAAAATAAAAAAATGGCTCAACGTCTCTATATAAAGAGACGCTAAGCCATTTACTTAACGCGGTACCACCCTTATTGATTCCATTATGAATCCACCTTAGTAGTAATCGTTTGATTACAAACCTAATATCGAAGGTTAACCGTTAAGATTTACTAAGAATGTGATTCCGTTCCACCTTACTGCTCCTAGGCGAGTTCAGGATGTCATTTGACTATGTCACACCAACCCATAGCTCTCTGTACAAATATACGACCTTACTACTCCTATTCAACACATTTAAATATTTAGAATATATTTTCTTTTGAAATTAATATGAAGTATATCGGTTATATTTGTAACTGTCAAGGGATATATTAAATTTTAATGAGAAAATGCGGAATTCCTTCCCCTATTATTAAGGGATAAGCCTTGTACAGTCCCTTGGAAAAGCACTCGCTTCTCTCACATTCGATAATTCTAAAAATTTATATACAACTCTCTCTAACCCAATTCCAAAACCACCGTGCGGGGGACAACCGTATCGAAATGTATTTAAATACGATTGAAATTTATCGGGATGTAATCCTTTTTCGTTAAACGAAGCGAGTAACATTTCATAATTATGAATTCGCTGTGCTCCTGATGTTATTTCTAATCCTTTATATAGTAAGTCGAACGAATCAGTTATAGCTGGATTCTCTTTATTCGGCATCGTATACATCGGTCTCGCTTCTTTCGGATAATGTGTAATGAAAACAAACTCACTCTTATATGTTTCCTTCACATATTTCCCTAGTAACTTCTCACCTTCTGTATCTAAATCCCCAATTGGCGATTCTTTCCGATACTTACTTTTCAAAATTTCTTGCGCTTCTAACAATGTGATTTTCGGTATTTCTGTAATGACAGGTACTTCTATTTGTAATAGTTGTAGTTCTTTCTCACAGTTTTTTGCTACTTGTTGAAACATATATCGTAATACATCCGTTTCTAATTGCATCACTTCATGAAAATCATTTATAAAGCCAATCTC
Organism: Bacillus paranthracis; assembly: GCF_001883995.1. Taxonomy (GTDB): domain Bacteria; phylum Bacillota; class Bacilli; order Bacillales; family Bacillaceae_G; genus Bacillus_A; species Bacillus_A paranthracis. Next base: position 260,039 of record NZ_MACE01000049.1, read on the forward strand.
TACGTCTAACGATATATATTCATTTAAATGACGGGAAGAATTGTGATGTTCCGCTCTATATACAGGTGCAATTTCAAAAACACGTTCTAATCCTCCCGCTACCATCATTTGCTTGTAAAACTGTGGTGATTGAGCTAAATACGCTTCTTTTTGGAAGTATGGAAGCTTAAAAACATTTGCTCCTCCTTCTGCCCCTTGCGAAACAATTTTTGGAGTAAATATACGTGTGAAATCGTTTTCTATAAGGAATTCACTAAAGCTCTGGACGAGCGTAGATTTCACTTTAAATATAGCAGCGGTTCGCTCATGTCTTAATGATAATACCCGTTCATTCAGTAGTTGATCTAAGCCAACTTGTAACTTCTTTTTATTTATTTCAAATGGAAGTGGTTCTGCACCGTTTATTACTTTCACTTCATGCGCAAGTAATTCAACACCCAATTCTGTTTTCGTTGTTTCGACTATCTCGCCGATTACATGGACGACACTTTCTACATCAACTTTATATCCAGCTAATTCATTTTCTAATACACATTGAATTACCCCTGTTCTGTCCCGTAATAATAAAAAACTAACATTTCCAAGATGACGAATCTTTTTTACCCACCCTTGAAGTAATACAACTTTTCCGCCTTGCTTTGTACATTCTTTTGTGAGTGAACGCTTCATTATTGACTCCATTATTTTTCCCTCCGGTAATTTTATAGTTATTTACGATATTGTTGTTGTCATCGTCATCATCCACGGTCACTCACCTCCCTTAAAAGAATACAAAAATCCGCCCCTATAAATAGGGACGGATTTTTCCGCGGTACCACCCAAATTGTCATAATGACCATCTTAGTCCTGATAACGGTAGGTACCGTTTGCTTTTACTAATTATCACGTTCAAAGCAACACTCACAGGTGTCTTTCCATCATGCGGTATCGCAATCTTCTCAGCAACCGATTGCTCTCTGTAGACCTTTGCATCATGTACTTTTCCTGATCATCACTTTTTATATTTACAGAGTATTCTATCTCTTCGTACTATAAAATGCAAGCACTTTTAAATATATTTTAATTTTTCACATCCACTTTTGTACAATTTCCTCTAAAGCCATTCCGCGTGAACCTTTCAATAAAACAACATCTTTTTTCGTTACTACTTTTAATACTTCCTCTGCTATCTCGGCTTTATTATCAAATGATTGTACTTTTCCTGCATGATAGTTCTTTCTTGCTTCTTCCGCTACAATTTTGGCTAACTCTCCATACGTAAATACATATTGAATACTATCCTCATTTAACATTTTACCAATTTCTCTATGATATGTTTCAGCTTTCTTGCCTAACTCCAACATATCCCCAATCACTATCATTTTTTTCTTATAGGCATTTAACTTCTGTAACGTTTCAATTGCAGCCTTCATGGAGGAAGGATTGGCATTCCATGCATCGTTAATAATCGTAAAACCTGTTTTAGCGGTTAAAAACTGAAAGCGCATTTGTGTAATATTTATTTGCTGCAATGCTTCTTGTATTTTTTCTGTAGAGACTTTGTAAAATTGACCTACAGCGATTCCGACAATCGTATTAAAAATATTATGTTTTCCATGTAAGGGAACATCGTACTGTATTTTTGAATGATTTAATTTAAAATGAACACCATATTCATCTAATTGTACGTTCGTTGGAAACAAATCATTTGTATACTTTCCACCAAACGACTTACTTTCTATACCTAGCGTATTAATATGTTGAGAAAGTAATGGCTCATCACCATTATATAAGAACAGTCCATCGTCATGTAATCCGTCTACAATTTCAAATTTAGCCTTCGCAATCTCTTCTCTTGATCCAAGCGTCTCTAGATGTGACTGTCCAATCATTGTAATAATCGCTACATCTGGCTGTGCGATTCGTGATAAATTTCGAATTTGTCCTTTTTCACTCATTCCCATTTCAAGTATTAAGAACTCAGTATTTCGTTCCATTTCTAAAATTGTTAACGGCAAACCGATTTGACTATTAAAATTACCTTTTGTTTTATGCACTCTATAAGTTGAACTTAAAATGCTTCCTATTATATCTTTTACCGTAGTCTTGCCATTACTACCTGTAATTCCTATTACTTTTACATTTATCTCTCTTCGATAAAATTGTGCCAATTGTTGCAAAGCAAACAAAGTGTCATCCACAAATATAATTGGAATCCCTTTTGGCGGAGTACCGTAAGACTTTTTCCACAAGGAAGCGACAGCTCCATTATCCATTGCTTCTTTCACATACTCATGCCCATCTTTCATCCTAATGATTGGAACAAATAAATTTCCTTCTTTCATGTTTTTGGAATCTATACAGACACCATGTATTTCTAAATGATGAAATGATTCGTATAACCCTTCTCCATCTATTACTTCTTCAAGTTTTTTCAAATTCATTTGAATCAAAGCATCATCTTTTTCCATTAAATTACATACTTACTGTTTTATTTACACATATTAATAAAAATTTTATAGCGAGGTGTGTATATGCAAAAAGCGATTAGTTTCTTTCTCCTATTGTTTTGCCTAATTGTAGTAAACGAAACATACGCCTATTCACCAAAATCTTTACCAATCTCTCAAAACTCTGATCAATGGCAAGTGAATATTGCTGAACCGAAAAAAGTAAACAAAAAAAAGCTTCAAGCTAAAAAAGATGAATTCCAAACTTATCAATTTTCAGTAAAAAATGTTGGAAACAGTGAAGTATATAACGTACAAGTCGAAGTATTCCGCAACGAACCAAAAACAAAAACGAAATATGAACTCTTCTCTCTCAAGGAAAGTCGTTTAGCAAGTGGAAAAACTGGATTTGAACACGCTAATTTACCTGTTGCTACAAAAGCAGATGAAGTTGATGTTATTATTACATGGCAAGAACACCCTTTCCGCTCCATGCGAAATGGTCAAAAAGTGGAGTCTAGAAAATTTAAAGAGCATTTTGTTTTTAAAGACGAAAAAAAATAAATGAAATGCGAATAAATTCACATTATCATTCATATAGCTTACTTTACTAGTACCAGTTCTAAGGCAAATTAAAAAGTCGTGGCTTATACATGCCACGACTTTTTATATTAATTCGTACTAATTCCTCTCGCTGCCCAAATACGATCGATATCAGCGGCATGTTGTCCGCCATATAAAAGAGCATCTGCTTGCTTAATTGCTTTCGCTCCATCACTGAATTTAGAGTTTGGTGTTAACGACCAGTGCGATTGTAAAATAATTTTCGTTGCTACATCACGACCAAATGCTTGCGCCATCTCATATTGTCCTTGAGCCCAAATTTCTCCATCATCATGTACTTCATTCGTAATATCTTTCGGATACACTTTATTATTATCTAATCGGCGTAAGCACGTTGGATCTGAACTAGAATAAGCAGTCGCATCCCATTCTCCAACACATGCTTTTCCGTAGCCTGTTGTTGATACTGCATCTTCATACGTAGCACCTAAGAAATCACCAAATCCTTCTCCCATCGCTCCACCTTCTGCAGAACTACCGAAGCCAGGAACTTGGTTATCTTGAATTGAATGTCCATATTCATGTGCGATAATACCAGCATCTTCTGCATCATCTACTCCACCAGTACCAAATGTTAAAGCTTTCGTTGTCGGAGAATAAAACGAGTTGTCCGCCGTCGTTCCATTTACATTCACTTTAATAGAGCGATTATTAATATTTTTAAAACCTAGACTTTGAATATAACGTTGTAAAGTATCGATATGATAATACGACATCACATCTTCAAAGCTATCATTTGCACGTGTATAGTTAAATTGTAAGTTTGTAGATTTCGTTTTTGCTTTTGAAGAAATCGTTACATACTCTCCAATTAAAAATCCTGTCCCATCTAAACCTTTTAACGTAACAGTCTTTAATTGGTTCGTTAATGCTGTTGAATCTGCATCATTGTTATCTTTTAAACCTACTTTACTACCGCTAGATACAACTGGATTGGGTAAAAATACTTTTCCTGATCCTTCTGCTTTACGGTTTATATCAACCTTTTTAATTAACTTTCCATTTTCTGCATCAACAAATGTTTCCCATGCACCAAATGGATTATTAGAATGGACTACAACTTTATATACTGGACGAGCAATTCCTTCTTCAACAATATATCCAAATTCTTTCTCTGTAGGAGCCCATAAGTTTTGTTCACTTACTTCTCCAACATACGCCATTGATTTTTGTATTGCATCTTTTTCACTAATTTTTGTTGTAACTTCCTTCACACCTTTAACAGATTGATAATCAGAAACAGCAAGTACTCCTTTTCCCTCACCGTTAAGAGTAACTGTAATTTGTTTTGAAAATACAGGCGCACCATTCACAACTTGTTGGAACCTAACATATGAAGCTACTGACGTTTCTGTTGTAGAAATATATTGCAAGTCTGAAAGGTCTGCTTTTAATCCATACTGCGCAGCATTTTCTTTTAAATATTCTGTTGCTTTTTTCTGAGGCGAATAAGCTTCTAGCTTTACTTGCTGTTGTTTTTCCAATGCCGAAACTGTAGAAATTGTCCCCATTACTAACGGCACAGTCATTGCCATTGCCACCATTTTTTTATTAAACATAGAACCACTCCCCCTAATAAAGTAGCTCAACCTTATCCCATTACCACTAGGCAATCATTCCCCACAAAATGGGGGGATAAAAATTGAATCTACGAGTAATTCTCTATGAACAATTCTATTACCTTTCCATTCAGGAGGCGTGAAAATTTCTCAATATTTATGTGTAAAGCGCAAACAATACTTTAGAAAGAAATTTTCTTGAGGTCCTATCGAATCGATTATGAAAAAATTAGCCGGATAAATATCTATCATACAAAAAAGGAAGTTGGAATGATTCCAACTTCCTTTTCTTTACTTAGTCGCGCTTAATTTAATACGAACTTTCGTCTCACCTAAAGATAGTTCATCATCTTCATTCGTTAAGTGACCAAATGTAAATTGTTTAACGAGTAAGTTTTCTTCCAACAACTCTTTATGATTCGTTAACGTTTGCTGTAGTTCTTCCTCTGTATCAAGAATTACATCTACTCGTAAATTAACAGGTAAATTCAACTGCTTACGATATTCTTGAACGGCGCGAATGAATTCACGTGCTACCCCTTCTTGTAGCAATTCTTCCGTTACATTCGTATCTAACATTACTGAATATTGTCCGTTAGTTGTATTAGAGAATCCAGATTTCGCAACTTTCTCTACTAATACATCTTCAGTCGTTACAACTATTTCTTCTCCTGATGCTACTTCGTAAACTGCTCTTTCTGTAGAAACAAAGTTTTGTACCTCGTCTTGTGATAATTGTTTTAGCCAGCCATTTACTGCATTCACATTTTTACCGAACTTCGGCCCAGCCGTTTTAAAGTTCAGCTTTAATTGATAGGACGTGTATTTCGTTTCATCGAGTTCAACATGGAACGCCTTCACATTTAACTCATCCATAACGATATCACGATAAGATTCCCAATCCATATCATTTTCATTATGCTCAAGTAATACAAGTTCCGCTAACGGCTGTTTTACTTTTAAAGAATGTTGATTACGATTACTTCTTCCAAGTTCAACAACTTGTAAAACTGCATCCATTTCCGCTTCTAATTTCGGCTGAAGTAGTGATTCATTTACAACTGGATAATCCTCTAAATGAACGCTACTTCCAGTTAAATTCAAATGAATATCTTCAGCGACAAACGGTGTAAACGGTGCGATTAATTTACTAATTGTCACAAGCACTTCGTGAAGTGTCTCATACGCAGCTGCTTTTTCAGCATTCATACCAGATTCCCAGAAACGATTACGTGATCGCCTTACGTACCAATTACTTACTTCATCTACAAGCGCCGCGATTTCACGAGCTGCATTCGTAAATTGATAATCATCAAGTGCAGTTCTCACTTTTTTCGTTGTGCTATGCAATCTTGATAATACCCATTCATCCAATTTCGTCCGCTTTACGTCATACGTTTCGTTCGGATTATACTCATCTAAATTTGCATATAAAACGTAGAAGCTATACACATTGACTAATGTATCTACAAATTTAGATTTTGCTTCTAAAACTGTTCTTTCAGAAAAACGCTTCGCATTCCACGGAGCACTGTCAACGAGTAAAGCCCATCTTAAAGCATCAGCACCAAACTTCTCTACTAAATCAACTGGATCTAGTGCATTCCCTTTACTTTTAGACATTTTCTGTCCTTCCTCGTCTAGAACATGCCCTAGTGATAGCACTCGTTTATACGGTACTTTTCCAGTATATAGTGCTGATACAGCTAATAAACTATAAAACCAGCCGCGTGTTTGATCAATTCCTTCTGCAATTACATCTGCTGGAAACTGTTCTTCAAATAACTCTTTATTTTCAAACGGATAATGATATTGCGCAAATGGCATCGAACCACTATCAAACCAAACATCAATTACTTCTGGTGTACGATTCATCGCACTTCCGCATTTTTCGCAGTTAACTTGCACTTCATCTACATACGGCTTGTGCAATTCTAAATCTTCAGGTGTTTCTTTCGTACTATGCTTTCTTAAATCAGCAATGCTTTTCGGTGCGAATTGATGATCGCAACTTTCACATTCCCATACGTTTAATGGTGTTCCCCAATATCTATTTCGGCTAATATTCCAGTCCACCATGTTTTCTAAAAACTTACCAAATCTTCCATGTTTCATATGATCTGGATACCAAGTAACAGTATCGTTGTTTTGTAAAAATGTATCTTTAATTGCAGTCGTTCGGATTAACCAACTTTCACCTGCATAATAAAGAAGTGGTGAATCACAGCGCCAACAATGTGGGTAACTATGCTCATACTTTTCTTTATGATAAAGTAAACCCTCCTTCGCTAAATAACGAACGATATCTACGTCACAATCTTTTACAAATTTACCTTTCAAAAATGGTACTGCTTCTGTATACTCTCCTTTCTCATCTACAACATGTAAGAATGACAACCCTTCACTTTGAACGACTCTATAATCGTCCTCTCCATATGCTGGAGCAATATGAACGAGTCCTGTACCACTATCTGCCGTTACAAAATCTGCTCCGATAACGCGGTACCCATTTGTAACTTCTTTCATCGGAAACGGTGCTGTATAACAAGTATTTAATAATTCTTCTCCTTTATGAACAGATAATACTTCATAGTTTTCTTTTAATACATCTCGTACACGTTCTTTCGCAACAATGTATACATGACCTTCTTGTTTCGCTTTCACGTATTCCATATTTGGATGTACAGCGAGTGCAACATTTGCTGGAAGTGTCCAAGGTGTTGTCGTCCAACCTAGGAAGTATTCATTGTCACTATCTTTCACTTTAAACTTAACTGTTGCACTTAAATCTTTTACTGTTTTATACCCTTGGGCAACCTCATGTGAACTTAGTGAAGTTTGACAACTTGGGCAATATGGTGAAACTCTATGCCCTTTATACAATAATCCTTTTTCATGAATCGTCCCTAAAATATGCCATACACTTTCGATATATGGATTCTCTAACGTAACGTATGGATCATCCATATCTACCCAATAACCGATACTTTCAGTGAATTCACGCCACTGTTTCTCATATGTGAATACACTCTCTTTACACTTCTTAATAAATGGTTCAATTCCATACTCTTCGATTTCATGTTTACCAGAAATACCGAGTTGCTTCTCAACACCTAATTCTACAGGTAAGCCGTGCGTATCCCATCCCGCTTTTCTTAATACTTTATAACCAGCCATCGTTTTATATCTTGCTACTACATCTTTAATTGTTCGTCCAAGTGCATGACCTACATGCGGTAGTCCGTTCGCCGTTGGTGGTCCTTCATAAAACACAAAAGATTGTGCGCCTTCTCGATTCTGAATTGATTGTTCGAAAATGCTCTGCTCGTTCCACTGTTTACGAATACGTGTTTCTCTCCCTACAGCTGACTCTTTTACATCTACTTTCTTCATCTACAATCACTCCTTTTGAATGTTTTAAAGCACACAAAAAACCCGTCCCTATAAAATAGGGACGGGTTTACCCGCGATACCACCCTAATTCTATTAGCTCTTCACTAATAGCACTTAGCAACGTACTATCATACGTGTTCTTTGTAACGGTAGACATCCGTCCGAGCTTACTCATTTTCAGCCTCGGCTCCTCGGAGATGATTTTCAAATAACGTCTGCACACCGGCTTTCAGCAACATACCGGCTCTCTGGGGAACAGTACACTATTTTACTCTTTCTCGTCTTCAGATTTGTATACTTTGTTAAAAGCTATTTTATGCCATTTGGCAATCAATTGTCAACTAATTCGAAATATATATTTAATTATGCCCTTTTTTCACTATTCTTATACAATTACTTTTCAAATTCTCGCAGTGCTGCTAAATTTTCATCATCCTCGATAAGTTCAGCGAAAAATCCCAACTCATCCTCACGAAGTACAATTTCAAGCTCTTCCTTCGCCTCTTCATTCCTGTTTAACTGTGCTAAATAACAAGCACGATCGTATCTCGCTAACAAATCACTCGCATCCATTGTTATTACTTCATTTGTTATTTTTTCTGCCTTTATCGTTTGGCCAGCACCATGATATGAAGATGCTAAAGAAAGAAGAATTGCTGTTTCATTCGGATGATGGATAGAAGCATTTTCTAATACGTGAATTGCCTCTTCAAACCTCTCTTGACTTTGATATATTTCTCCTAAAGCAAGAAATGCTCTACTTACAAATGGTGTTTGCTCCGTTAATTGTAAAGTAATCTTTTCTGCTTTTCTTTCTTCTCCTGCTTTAAAGAATACTTGTGCCTGAAGAAGAAGAGTATCGTAATCATCTGGTAACTCTCGAACCATTTGCTTCGTTAATTCCATAGCATCTCTTAACATACCTTCTTCCTCGCACTCAACGAAAAGATTTACAAGTTGCTTCGCTACTTCATAATCCCATTTATTTTCTAGTGACGTGTGCAGAATCTCTATTGCTTCTCTATTCATCTCTACATTCTCATAAAATAGCGCAAATCGCTGCGCTGCCATACTATTTTTCGGATTTAACTGTAACGAAATTTCATATAAATCAATGATTGTAGTAATAATCGAAATTTCTTTCGCACGGTTTTTCATACGATAAAGAGCTCTCGTAAATATGGATTTCTTCGGCTGTTCATTTTGTTGACGTTCAATCCATCTTTCTGTAACTGCAGATGCAGCGTACATAAACGCCATACTTCTTTCTGCCTTTTTTACTTTTAATATGTGAAGAAAATCTCGTATGTTAGACCATTTCTTATGTTGTTCTATCGCTTTTACATATACATCAAATATACGTTCATTATTTACATCTTTTTGTATAACCTTCATTGCAATTTCAATTGCTTTTGCATTTCTATTTTTCACTAATACTTTTGCATAATGATATAAAACTTCTGTATGCTCACTATCTAATCGTAGTGCCTCTTCAATCTGTGCTTGTTCTTTATCTATTTCATCCATCGCTCCATACACATATGCAATCGCATCTAATCGCCATATTTCAGGCACTTCGTCCACTAATTGTTCTAGTTCAGTCAGCAACTCTTTCTGAAGATTCATTTCTACTGAAAGCTGCGCCAAATATTCCATATTAATATGCAGCGGCTCTTCTTTCATCGCCTGAACCATATGACTTTGTTCCTTAGAACGATTTTCTTCTTTTTCATATATTTCCGCAAGCTGTAAATGTACACCGACAAAATTCCCATCAAGCTCTAAACATGTTTCATATGCCTGTTTTGCTTCCGTCAATTGTCCTAATGCCATAAGTGTTTCACCAATTCGGTAATACGGTAATGCCGTTTCCTTTTGTTCTATCGCCCTTTTATATCTTTTCATCGCTTGGCCATATTGTCCGATAGATTCATATAAAATACCTGTATAACAACCATATTCACTTACTTCATTTCTTTCTTTTTGTAACGTTCTTAAGAATGCTATACCTCGCTGCACAAATACCGTTCCTTTAATTCGATTCACATATTCATCTAACGCGCTTGCTACATTATATTCGCTCTGCTTTATACCACTCTCTAACTTAGACAATGCTACTTTAAACCCTTCTTCACTTCCACCAAGTTCAACTTCAGCATCCCATAAAACCATTCCCGCATTCATAAGAAAATCTTGGCTCTTTTCAATTTGTTTTCCAATACCAAGAATATATTCTTTTGCTTCCTTATATTGTTCTCTTGCCATATAAACTTGCGTAAGTCCGAAGTGAGAATAAACATCATCATGATTTTCTTCTAAAGCACGAGTATACAACGATTCTGCTTCTTCCAGGCTATCATTTTGAAAATGATAGTCACCCAGTTTTACATATAGAGGTGCCTTATCATCACAATTCTCAATACCTTTTAATAAAATTTCTTTCGTACTTTCTTCATCCTTCAGATCAGATTCGTATATTTCTGCAAGTTTCGTATAAATGTAAGGTGCATTACTATCCAAATGAATCGCTACTTGAAGCCCTTTTATCGCTAAATGTAATTTCCCTAAATGATGCGCACATCTCGCTCGCTCATACCATACATGTGCCTCATTTTTATACTCTCTTAACAGGTCGTTAAAGATTTCATACGCTTCTTCATATCTTTCTAAATCTATTAATATTAACCCGTGATTCGTTAAAGTAAATCTTTCTGGACTACGTTCTAAAGCAACTTGAGAAAACTGCAATGCCTTATCAGATTGATCGATATACATATAGGATAACGCAAGGAAACTCCAAGCAATCGGCTGATCTGCGTCTAATTGTAATGAGGAACGAAAACTTGAAATCGCTTCTATATAACTCTCCTGCTCAAAAGCATATCTTCCGTTTATGAAATGATATAAAGCACGATTATTTTTCTTCTCAACACTCGCAAGCATGTGCCCAGCTTTTTCTAACTCTTCCAGGCGAATAAAGCACTGTGCACCATGTAATTTAACAAAATCTGAGTTAGGAAATTTCTCCATTAACTTTTCTATACAATATAAAATAAATTCTTTATCTACTTCAACATCTAAATGCTTAACTGTATATAACCACGTATTCGGATTATCACTCGTCCCTTTTAAAAACTGTACTAAGTCATGAATCCCCTCTTTATCTTGTTCATCCAAATGATCTGTTAAAGAAAAAATAGATTTAAAATAATGATGTTCTTCTTCATTTAAAAATGATAGTAGTTCCTTCTTTTCTTGCGGAACAAACGTAATTGCTAAACAACCTGTATAACGATATTTTTCTTGTAACTTACTATATTCCACAATAACTGGCTCTATAAAGTTCGGATCTTGAACATAAAAGGCCTGCAATGTATCATCATACCCAGCTAGTACTTGTACATGTGAAGCATGCTCAATATCTATACTTAATAAAACAGGAATTCCTCCATCAATCAGTCTCTTATAATTCTCTTCATTACCTTTAAAATAACGATATTCATAACCTAATTCGTCTAAATAAGAAACAGTATCTGAAAACTTCGATCCTGTCATATCAAAAATAAACTCCGCTATTTCATCTTGTGTACGTTTTTCTCCCCATAATTGCAACATCATTTCTAAACTTGTCGGCACACAATAATTATCCTTTTGTACAATGGGAACGATCGGCAGGTGAACCTTTTTTCCATCTGGATTTTTTTCTAAATTATGATATAAAGACCCTTTTAAACTTTTTTCTTCTTTTAATAACTGTTGTAAATCTACAAGTTTATTCATTTTGTACAGTGCTTCTGCTCGTAAATGTACGAAATAAGCTTTATACGCATGATAAGGAAGCTGTTTATTTATGTTATCTATTACTGATAACATATCTTCGTACTTCCCTAAATCTAATACATATTTTATCTTTTCAAAATGAAAATATGGTACTTGTGGGAACTTTACAATTGCATCATCAATTAGCTGCAATGCACGTTTTTGTTCTCCTTTATTCGCATATAACTGTGATAATAAATAGGTAGATAACTCTTCACAATCTTTATGCTGCATACCAGCTATAAATTGTTCTTCTGCTTTCTCCCATTCACCTGTATGCATATAGACGTATCCCCATTTATCAAACACGGCACGTTCACTGTACTCCTCTGCTTTTTGCATATAGATTAGCGCTTCTTCATTTCGTTTCATTTCTAAAAGACATCTTACTAACGTAAAATATGTTTTCGCTAAAAAATCGGCATCTATTTCTTCTTTATTGCTCTCTTTTAAAACGCCTTTTAGCAACTGTTCTGCTTCAAGAATTTTCCGCTCATCAATTAACTCATCACAATATAAAGAGAGCGTTCTCATATTTGGGAATTTTTTATAGGCGTAGCGAATGAGGAATGAACTGTATTGGTGCATAAGCCCTTCATCAGTAAGACGTATTAATATATCAAACTCCTTATGTGAAGGAATATTAGCAAGCCAATTCTTCACATAAGATAAAGTATTCTTTTCTTTTATATATGAAATTTCATTATTTATTTCCTGTAATCCATCTATAAATCTCTTGTCTTTCAAACAAGCATCTAACTGCTTAAAATCTAGCATGTATTCACCTCGAATATTTATTTATACTGCTGCTTGCTTAGATTTTACACATCATATTGTATGTATTCAACTAAAATCTCCTATAATGGATAGTATTATTTAATATTATTCAAATTTATAACAAAATATAGTCAAAATGATTGTTTTTCTCTGTATTTTGTTTGATTATATGGAATAACGTAACATGTGGATCTTATTTTTATATAGCTGAAATCATTACATGAAATTATATCGGCGATAATTCAAATATATCAGCGATTCTTTCATTTTATCGACGATTTTCAAAATATATCGACCGATTCTTAAAATATATCAGCGATTCTTTCATTTTATCGGCGATTTTCAAAATATATCGACCGATTCTTAAAATATATCAGCGATTATATGCCGAATATCGACTTATCGACATTCAGCGACATGTTTCATCGTATTACTACCTATTAACATACTATTTCACCAAATGTAATTTTCATATTCGGAGCGTACACTAATGAAGAATGTATATGAAATGCTTTAAAAAATCGTAGTTCAGCTTCATATTGAGCTAGCGCATCATCATATGTTAATCCTCTGTCTATTAAACGTCCTATAAATTGCTGTTTATCACCTGGATTCCCCGCAATCCCCTCTTCCTTTAATGAATGATACAACTTCGCTTTACCATGATGGTGCATATTAGAATCTAAAAAGTTCACTTTATCACTTACTCTACATTCAATATTTTCCACGCCTAATTCACTTAAATATATCGGTATTTTCATACCAATATTTCCATCTTTTCCGCTTCTCTGTGTGTCACTTTCAAATAACTTCTGCAAAGTGCCTAACCTAATAAATTCCGATTGATTCTCCCCATCTAAAAAGTATGAAGACATATTTGATATCCAATGTGGTTCAAAACAGATTATTTTTCCGCCCTTTTTAACTGAATGTATCATTTTTTGTAGTATTGTTTCTGGAGTAGTCATATGTAATAAGAAAGCATGACAGATTGCTATATCGTATTTATCGTTCAGTTCAATTTCTGTAGCATCTCCTTCAAGAAATTGTGACTCATACGGAAGTAAACGAAACAATTCTCTCGCTTCAGCAAGTAATGTTCCCCCGCTATCAATGCCTGTATACTTTGAACCTTTTGGAAGTAATGGCATTAATACTAAGCCTAAATAACCATATCCACAACCGAAATCAACGATATGTACGGGCTTTTTAATCTTCCAAACTGTATTTACTAAAAAGCTTACATAATCGTCATTGTAATATAAATCTCTTGTATTTTTTAAATAAGTTAGTTTACTGTTCCAATCATACGTTTCCAACGTCTAACGCCTCCTTTTATATACAAAACTAAAGTTCTCTATATAATAGTCGTATTCCTACACTTTTCTTAAAATTTCAAAGCAAAAAGCTAGTGTGTTATTAACAAATACACTAGCTTTTTATTTGGAAGAAAAATTTAACAAGTACAATCACAATCAAAACAATCCGTACAATCTAAATCGCCACAATCTGCTTTTCTCTTTCTTTTGTTTCTCTTAAGATAATAATACAGTAGCCCAATCAATAGTATACAAATAGTAAAAGCTATTATTGCTTCTGTATACTTATTTTGAATCATAAAACCAATTCCACTTCCACCTGAAATAAAAATTAGAATTAAGTAAATCCAGAACATCTATGTAAATACCTCCGTTACTATATACCTTAAGATAATATCCAAATAACACTTGATGAAATAAATAACCCCATACCATTACCGCTTAATACACCAGTAGTTACTCTTAGTAAATTTGTGCTACTTCTCCATTTCCACTTTTGGGTAAATCCATCAATAAGTAACGGAATTTGAGCAGAAAATGATAGTATAATTGCAAAAAGAAATGAAAGTGTTATATAAAAATAAATTGGAAACATTAATATACCGATAAGCATGCCTGTACAACGCGCACATAAAGGTATGTATTTTTGTAGTTTAAGAAAACTTCTATCTGATCTTCTATGACAAGGAATTTGTAAAATCATATTTCGAATCAATATAAATCCTCCTCTCTAAAAAGATTTTAATTGATTTTGAAAATTAATTATATATCCAAATAAAAAACAAACCAGGTTTATATACTAAACCCAGTTTGTCAGTTTATTACTATGTTACATCTCCTCAGGTGCCTCCACCCCAAGTAAACGTAATCCCTCTTTTAATACAACCGTCACAGCATACACTAATGCCAGTCTACTGTCTTTCTCTTCACTCTCTTCTAATATACGCACATTCCCGTAATATTTATTAAACGATTGCGCTACATCTAATACGTATTTCGAAATAACCGATGGTTCATTTTTGTTGAAGGCTATTTCAATTACTTGTGGGAATTTATTAAGTAATTTTACAACGCTCCAGCTATGATCATCTTTTAATGCAAACGTACACGTTTCAAATTCTACGCTTTCTTTTCTTAAAATAGAGCAAGCACGTGCATGTGTGTATTGTACATATGGGCCTGTTTCCCCTTCAAATTTCAGCATATTTTCTAATGAGAATTCAATATTATGCATACGCTCATTTTTTAAATCGTGGAAGATAACTGCGCCAGCGCCGACTTGCTTTGCTACTTCTTCTTTCTGTTTTAAATTCGGATTTTTCTCTTCAATATTTTGTTTTGCAAGTTCGATTGCTTCCTCAAGTACTTCTTCTAGTAAAATAACTCTTCCTTTACGTGTCGACATTTTCTTACCATCTTTTAAAATGAACCCAAACGGTACATGTTCCATGCCGTCAACCCAAGTGTAGCCCAACTTTTTTAATACAGTGAAAAATTGATTGAAGTGTAAACTTTGTTCCGGGCCAACTACGTATAACGCTTTATCAAAACCAAATGTGTTTTGACGATATAGTGCTGCTGTTAAGTCACGCGTTGCATAAATCGTCGCACCATCTGATTTTCTAATTAAGCAAGGTGGCATTCCCTCTTCTTCTAAATTAACGACTAATGCGCCTTCTGACTCTTCAAGTAAATCATGTTCCTCTAAAATCCCAATAAAGTCTTCCATTAAATTATTATAAAAAGCTTCTCCTTGAAAATTAGTAAATTCCACACCGAGAAGTTCATAAATACGAGAAAATTCTTTTAAGGATTCGTGGCGGAACCAATTCCAAAGCTCAACAGCTTCTTCATCACCTTCTTCTAATTTCTTAAACCAAGCGCGTCCTTCTTCTTCTAATTCTTCGTCGTCTTTTACCTCTTCATGAAATTGAACATATAACTTAAATAATTCACGTATTGGATCCTCTTTCACTACTGCTTCATTTCCCCATTTTTTATAAGCTGTAATTAACTTTCCAAACTGTGTTCCCCAGTCTCCAATATAATTAATTCCTACAACTTCATAGCCACATTTTTCAGCGATATGTTTCAATGAATTTCCTATCATTGTAGAGCGTAAATGCCCCATTGAAAATGGCTTTGCGATATTAGGAGAGGAATAATCGATAACGACCGTTTTTTCATATCCAAAATGATTGTGACCGTACTCTTCTTTCTCCGCTAAAATCGTTTTTAATACTGTATCACTTACCGTTTCACGATTAAAAAAGACATTTACGTAAGGACCAACAGCCTCTACTTTCGCAAAAAACGGATCACTTAATTTCTGTGCAACTTCCTTTGCAATAATAGCCGGTGCTTTTTTATATTGCTTTGCTAATGAAAAGCATGGGAACGCTGCATCTCCGAATTCATCTTGTTTCGGTGTTTCAATTAAATCTAAAATTTGCTGTTGCGTTAATTCATTCGTAAAAATATTAGATAAACTTTCTGCAAACTGCTTTTTATAATCCATGCTACAACCTCCTTCATTTTTAAAATACAAAAAACTCGTCTCTAAAAAAGAGACGAGTTTGAACCCGTGGTACCACCCTTGTTGTTCATTACGAACCACTTTCCCGTTTATAACGAGGACAGGGGGCCTCGGCTTACTCTACTATTCGTTCAAGAAGCATCTCCGAAGTGCGCTTCATCTTTTTCTTCCGCACTAGGCTCACACCATCCCTAGCTCGCTTTCCTTCTAAAAAAGACTACTCTCTTCATCACAGACAGTATATTTAATTAATTATTGCTTATTATACATCTTTTCAAACAATTAGCAAGGGTCAATTACACCAAAGTGAAACTTAGCACTTTTTCTTTTGTATACGTGAAAATTGTGTTTTTCAAATCTAGAACTACGGAAATGATCTTTTAATACGACACGCTTTCTCGCCACTCGCTTCGCCTCCGCAATTGTTTCATCAGTAATATCATGATACAAAGCGAAATGTTTTAATCCTTTAATTCCGTCAGATTCTATGACAGTTTCTTCAAACATCGGATCGAGATAAACGATGTCATAGCTATTATCTTCACATTGTTTTAAAAATGCGAAGTGCTCCGTTTGCTTTACATCAATTCGTTGCATTGCTTCATCAATTTCAGAAACAGATGAAGACCATGTTTTCAAACCATTTTCCATAATATAAGCCATATACTCATTGCCTTCAAGTCCTGTTACTTTTCCGCTTTCACCAACAATATAACTAGCTACAATACTATCTGATGCCATCCCGAGCGTACAATCTAACACTGTCATTCCTCTCTCTAATTGCGTGGCTTGTACAAACGGATCATGTTCTCCGCGCATTAACCTTTTCACACGAAACATCGCTGAGTTCGGATGAAAGAAAAACGATTCTTCCGTACCTTTTGGATAAATAGCTAATCGGTTCTTCCCTACGACAAGTACATCTTGTTCATACTGTTCATGCAGCTTATGTACTGGTATGTCATTACGTTTAACGAAAGAAGCATTTAATTCTGCTGCTACCCTGTTTGCATAAGCTGTCATTTCTTTGTTCGTTCTTCCTGCTGTTGTTACTATCATTTTTTCACCTCTATATAAAGAAAAGAGGGAGATTTACTCTCCCCCTTCTTTAGCAATTCTTTTCGAAAGCTTGTTCTAAATTCGTAATAATTTCGTCCATAGTTGCACCTTCAATTTCATGACGGTGAATGAAGTGAACAACTTCTTTTCCTTTTAACAATGCCATAGATGGTGAAGACGGAGGAATTTCTCCGAAGTATTCACGCATTTTTGCAGTAGCATCTTTATCTTGACCTGCGAATACAGTTACAAGATGATCAGGTTGTTTTTCAGCACGAACAACCGCTTGACCTGCTGATGGACGTGCTAAACCAGCTGCACAACCACAAACAGAGTTTACAACTACTAAAGTTGTACCTGTTACGTTTTCCATAAATTCTGTTACAGCTTCTTCTGTAGTTAACTCTTCAAACCCAGAACGCACTAACTCTTGGCGCATTGGGATTACCATTTGGCGCATGTATTCTTCATAAGCATTTGACATCTTGTAATCTCTCCTTCAACTTTCATTCCAAATTCATCATATCACGCTCTATTAATAGGTGCAAAAGAAAGATAACGATGATTTCATTTTTTTGTAGGGATTTCACAAATCCCTTCGCGGCAATGTCCAACTGGGACAAGTTTTCTATTGTTAGCGATATAATCGTATACTTTACTTCCAAAACCAAGTACGATAGATAGCTTTATAAAAGGTACGGCAAACCAATAAGATGGAACGACCTTTGCTAATACATATATGCTATGAATGCCGTCATACCACTTATTATTTTTAAAAATATACAATCTTTGTTCCATCTTACTTTGTAGTTCTTGAGAAAGTTCATACTTCTCAACTACATCTTCATCTCGAAATGAAACAAATTTCACCTTACCCTTTTTATCTAATTTCTTCGTACGTTCTGCAACCGCCGTACACATCGGACACCAACTATCATAGAAAACAATCATACATTATTCTCCTTTACGAGACTCCGTCATTTGTTTCCATACAGAACCTTTTGCTTCCTCTCCGCCTTCAATACGCTCTAACGCTAGACGTGCTTGCATTGCTACTTCAAACTCTGGATCATCCTGCGCTGCTTTTAATGCTGGAATTGCACTTTCATCTCCTAGTTCAAATAAGAACATCGCTGCACGCCAGCGTACTAATTTACTTGGATCTTTCAGAGATTTAATCATAACGAACATCGCCGCCGGATCACCTACATCTGATAAACAATCTCCTGCAGTACGACGAACGCTTACAGAGCGATCTAATAAGGCTTTATATAATAACGGTAATACTTCATCACCTTTTACCATACCTAAATATGCTGTTGCTAAACGGCGAATCGAAACTTTTTCATCATCTAACGCCATCTTCAACACTGGAATATCTTCTTCAGTAGGATCCATTTGTTCTAAAGCTGCAAAACGTTTTTTCCAGTCAGCATCTTTCATCATCTCTTCTGTTACTTTATATGGCTCACGCTTTTGAATCGTTACTTCAACAGCACCTGCCTGATTTAATAATTCTTTAACCGTTTCATTTACACGTTCTTCCGGATAAGCAGCAACAATCTCTTCTACTACTTCTTTCCCGATTTCTTCAAAATTACCGTAACGTGTACTTTGTTCCACCCATTTACGTTCTTTTACAACGTTTGGTGCAGACATTTGCACTTTCATAATTGATTCTTTAAAACGGTCAGGTAAACCAACACGTTCTTCCGTCGTTCCATCTGTTAACTTTACTTGCATTGGAATTGTAAAGAACATTTGAACAAACACTTTCACTTCCCCAAAATGAGCAAGTTGTTGTTCTTCACTTTCTTCCACTACTTCTTCGCCAAAAACAGCACGAACTTGTTGTAATAACACTTTCCAGTCATACTTTGCATTTCGCTCCACCGCTAAAAAGTCGGCTACATGATATACACCTTTAATGCCTTCAATTTTCAAAATTTCTTGCACTTGCATTGGTGCTTGTTCTTTATTTTCATTTGTATAATTATTACGTGCTCCTGATGGTAATACTTCATTCAAAATAACTTTCATTGTATTTGGACTTGGCGTCGGTTCAATTGCTTTAATCTTCACGTAAATAACTCTCCTTTATTGCATGTTCTTAGCTGTATTGTAACATGTTATCACGCTATACTCCTACTCGGATGCTTAATTTTACTATTTACTTTTCTACATTGCTGGAAAGTTTCATTCATTCTATTTTCACCTAATCATTCCATAACTATAGTTAAAAGTGTAATTGACAATTACATAAAAAGGGATTAACCTTAACTCATAAATTGACCGTGGTCATTTTATGAACAAAGTCATTTAAAGGTGGAGTGATAACAAATGAACAATGTCATAATTATTGGTGGCGGTATTGCTGGACTTTGCGCAGCAATTTCCTTACAAAAAATAGGAATAGAAGTAAAAGTATATGATAAAAACAATGAGCCTACTGTTGCTGGTGCGGGTATTATCATTGCTCCAAATGCAATGCAAGCACTTGAGCCATACGGAATTTCTGAGAGAATAAAAAAATTCGGCAACGAAAGTAACGGCTTTAAACTTGTATCCGAAAAAGGAACTATTTTCAATAAATTGATTATCCCAGCTTGTTATCCTAAAATGTACTCTATTCATAGAAAAGATTTACATCAATTGCTACTTTCTGAACTAAAAGAAGATACTGTCGAATGGGGAAAAGAATGTGTAAAAATAGAACGAAATGAGGAAGACGCCTTAAAAATAGTATTTCAAGATGGTAGTGAAGCATTTGGCAATATACTGATTGCTGCCGATGGTATTCATTCTGTCGTTCGAAAACAAGTAACACAAAGGGATAATTATCGTTATGCAGGATATACGTGTTGGCGCGGCGTAACTCCTACTAATAATCTTTCTTTAACAAATGACTTTATTGAAACTTGGGGAGCGAACGGTAGATTTGGTATCGTCCCTCTTCCCAACAACGAAGTATACTGGTATGCGCTCATAAACGCGAAAGCTAGAGATCCAAAATACAAAGCTTACACAACAGCAGATTTATATAATCATTTCAAATCTTACCACAATCCCATACCATCTATTTTGCATAATGCATCGGACGTTCATATGATTCATCGTGATATTATAGACATCACTCCAATGAAACAGTTTTTTGACAAACGCATCGTATTCATTGGGGATGCTGCCCATGCACTTACTCCGAATTTAGGCCAAGGTGCTTGCCAAGCAATTGAAGATGCGATTATTCTGGCTGAATGCATTAAAAATAATGCTCATTATCGTCAAGCATTTTTAGAATACGAACAAAAACGACGAGATAGAATTGAAAAAATCTCAAATACTGCATGGAAAGTTGGAAAAATGGCACAAATAGAAAGTAAACCTTTAACTATAGTAAGAAACGAAGTAATGAAACGTATGCCAAAATGGGTTTCTGAAAAGCAAACACATGAACTATATAGTTTTCATTTATAACATGTAACTATAATGAAAACTATAAACAGAATTATGACGTAAGATTCTATTTGAGATTATCTCTTAAACAGATATAATTGTTTTTGTTAGGAGTAGATAAAATGCTTAGAGAAACGAGAAAAAAAGAGTTAAAGGAACTTATATTCCTAAAAGCAGTACAGCTCTTTCAAGAACGCGGGTACGAAAATGTAACGGTTCAAGATATTACTACTGCATGTGGGATAGCGAAGGGCACTTTCTTCAACTACTTTCCGAAAAAGGAAAACATATTATTATTTTTAGGTGATTCTCAAATTGAGCTATGGAATGAAAGTTTAAAAACTTACGAAAATGTGGAACATCCAAAAGAAAGAATCAAACTTGTTTTAGGCGATTTACTGGATCGATTTACTGGACATGGTGATTTAATGAAGCATGCCGTCTTTGAGATTATAAAGTCAAACTACTTAGTAGAAAATGAATTAAAAAGTATACAACAGCTACAAGAAGGTTTGTCTTCAATTATTACAGAAGCGAAAGAGGCAGGAAAATTAAACAGTCAATGGGATATAAATATTATCACTTCTACTGTTATGAGCACTTATTTTTATACACTAATGTCGCATTCGCTACTACATGGAAATGAAATCAATGCGAAAAATATTCTCAATCAACAATTAGATGTTGTTTGGGAAGGTATTAATCAAAAGTGATAGAGGGCTATGTTACTAGACCCTCTTATTACGATGCCCCCTCCCGCCTTCTCTCCAAAAAGGTTATACTCTCAATCACAACTTCAGTTCTATATATTCTCTTGCCTTGTTCATCATCGTAATTACTCGTCTGAATACGCCCTGTAATCCCAACAAGTGAGCCCTTCTTACAATATTCAGTTACATTCTCAGCCGATTTTCGCCATACGACACAATTAATAAAGTCTACTTGTTGTTCACCTAAACTATTTCGAAATCCTCTATTCACCGCAACACATGCTCGTGCATACGCGACGCCTTGCTTTGTGTAGTATAATTCTGGCTCCTTTGTCAATCTACCGATTAATACAACTCGATTCATCATAAGTTATACCACCTCACATATTTTTCTTCATTGTAAATAAAAATGTATGAAGGGTAAAAAGCGTAAAATAATATATTTTAAAGTAAAAAAGATTATTTTTTATGCTATAAAAGAAAAAAAGAAACCTCACATATTTTAAACATGTAAGGTTTCAAAATTTATACTTCACTGCATGAAATGTAATATCCTCCACGGGCCATCTTTATTTCCGCACGATACAATACTTCTTCTAAATAAAAAGTTATCGGTTTTACTTTACTCTCAAATTTAAGTTGTTCATTACATTCAGCTGCATAACTTTCAATAGCTGAAGTAATAACTTCTCCCGATGGATACGTTAAAGCATCATCTAGTTCTATGAAAAAACTTTTAGAAAATAGTTTTTTCATAATCCCTTTCTTCTCTTTCATCATATTCCATCCCCTTCAATTTAAAGTTACCAACATCCCATATTATACCACATCATCAATTTATCTTTGAAAATAAAAAAATCCTGCATTTTTCATGCAGGATTTTTTATTAGTCATTTTTCGTAAAGTAAGAAACGAAACGAAGAATTTCTAAGTATAACCAAACTAATGTAAGCATTAGTCCCATTGCAGTGTACCACTCCATATATTTCGGAGCTTGACTACGTACACCATTTTCGATTAAATCGAAATCTAGTAATAAGTTTAATGCAGCAACCACGATAACAACTGCACTAATAATAATACCGATTGTACCGCCTTGGTGAATGTACGGAACTGTTACACCAAACATGTTTAATAGAAATACGACTAAGTACATAACCATAATTCCAAGTGTCGCTGCCATCACGCCTGTACGGAATTTATCCGTTACCTTTACTACGCGTGTTGCATATAACACTAACATTGCAAATAGAATTGAGATTGTTAGTAATACAGCATTTAAAACGATAGAATCGCCAAACTTCATTGTATAAACAGCTGAAATACTACCTAATACAACCCCTTCTACCGCCGCATAGATTGGTGCACCAAAAGGTGAAATACGCGGGAAGAACATAGACGCAAATGCGATGATTGCCGCAACGATTAAAGCGCCAATTAATACTGGCATCTTCATCGTACCCTCTATCATCTGTATGTATGAATAGACAGACGTTGCAAGTAGCAAGATAAGCATAATAAACGTTTTGCCTACTGTTCCGCCAATAGTCATCGCAGAAGCACTTGCTCCTTCTTTACGGAATGCCTCTTTTTTCAACATTGGATTAGATGTTCTCATTTTTTCCCTCCTAAAATAGGTTCTACCAATAGTGTAAAGTTTTTCTCTTTACTTTTCAATATATGCAGCTTGTTTTTATTTTAATCCTTCAACAATGTCCGATAGTTCACTCCATCTTTCCATCGTTTTTTCTAGCTCTTCTTCTGTTTTCTGCTGTGCTTCAGACAATTCTTGCGCTTTCGTAAAATCAGAACCAACATTCGCAAGCTCTTCTCCAATTGATTCTAGCTTTTCTTCAAGTTCCGCAATTGTATCTTCAATAGTTTCCCATTCGCGCTGCTCGTTATATGAAAGTTTACGCTTACGTTGTTGTTTCGGTGCTTCTTCCACTACTTTTTTCTCTTTCTGCACTTCCGCTTTCTCAATAAGTTCTCTCGTTTTTTCCATTTCTAAGTAATCAGTATAGCTACCTAAAAATTCACGTACTTCTCCTTCTCCCGTAAAGATGAACAATTCATCTACTACTTTATCTAAGAAGTAACGATCATGCGATACAGTTAAAACGACACCCGGGAAATCTTCTAAATAATCTTCTAATACAGTTAATGTTTGTGTATCTAGATCATTCGTAGGCTCATCGAGTAATAGTACGTTCGGTTCTCCCATTAATATACGTAATAAGTATAAACGTCTTCTTTCACCGCCAGATAATTTGCCAAGCGGTGTACCATGTGAATGTGGTGGGAATAAGAAACGTTCTAACATTTGAGATGCACCAATTACTTTTCCGTCTGTCGTATGAATGACTTCCGCGATTTCTTTAATGTATTCAATCATACGTTGATTTAAATTCATTTCTTCATTTTCTTGCGTATAGTAAGCGATTTTTACTGTTTGCCCAACTTCAATTTCACCACTATCAGGAGATATTTTACCTGCAAGCATATTTAATAGCGAAGATTTCCCGCTTCCATTCGCTCCAATAATTCCGATACGATCGCCTGGTTTCACGATATGATTGAAGTTGTTTAATACTGTTTTATCGCCAAATTTTTTCGTTACATCTTTTAACTCAAGTACTTTTTTCCCAAGGCGACTACCGCTAAGCGCAATATCAACTGACTGTTTTGCAGCTGGACCTTCTTGACCTTTTAACTCTTCAAATCGTTGAATACGTGCCTTTTGCTTTGTCGAACGAGCTTTTGCACCACGGCGAATCCACGCTAGTTCACGCCGATATAAGTTTTGACGTTTTGATTCTTGTGCAAGTTCTTGTTCTTCACGAAGTGCTTTCGCTTCTAAAAACGTACTGTAATTCCCTTCATAACTATACAGTTTTCCATTGTCTAATTCGAAAATACGATTCGTCACACGATCTAAGAAATAACGATCATGGGTTACAAGTAATACCGCACCTGTGTACCTTGCTAAATATTCCTCTAACCACTCAACTGTCTCATGGTCAAGATGGTTCGTAGGCTCATCTAAAATTAATAGATCCGGTGTTTCAATAAAACACTGCGCCATCGCAATACGTTTTTTCTGCCCACCAGATAAATTTCCAACAGTTGCTGTGAAATCCGTAATTCCTAGTTTCGTTAATAACGATTTTGCATTCGCATTTGCTTCCCACGCACTCATTGCGTCCATACGTTGTTGCACTGCAAATAATTGTTCTTGTACCTTTTCATTACTTGGATCTTTTTCGATATGTAATAGCGCCTTTTCATAATCACGAAGAAGACGAATTAAAGGTGTATCACCATGGAAGACTTGTTCTAATACTGTTAATTGTTCATCAAACTCTGGTTGCTGTGATAAATAACTAATTGTATACCCACGCGAATGAGTCATATCACCTGTGTCAGGAATTTCTGCCCCTGCAATAATTTTTAACAACGTTGATTTACCAGTACCATTTACACCGATAATTCCGGCACGTTGTCCTTCTGCAATACTAAATGATAATCCATCAAATAACGGTTTCTCTCCATATGATTTTGATAAGTTTTCCACAGTTAACATTTTCATATTTGTGCATTCCACTCTTTCATAAATTGTTCAATAAACTGTTCCATATAACGATGACGAACTTCAGCCTCTTGTTTTGCTGCATTCGTATTCATTAAGTCTTTTAGTTTTAAAAGTTTTTCATAAAAATGATTTAAAGATGGGTCATTATTTTTTCTATATTCATCTTTCGTCATCACTTCACGAGAAGGAATAGTTGGATCATACATTAGTCTCCCTTTCGCCCCGCCATAAGCAAATGTGCGAGCTATTCCAATTGCACCAAGAGCGTCTAAGCGATCTGCATCTTGAACAATCTTCCCTTCAATTGACTCCACTTTACCGCCATGACCACCTTTATAAGACATATTGGCGATAATATGAAGAACATGCTTACTTTCCTCTTCTTCAACATGTAACTCTTCTAACCAATCAGAAACTTTTTTCATTCCTGCTTCTTCACTTTCATTTAACTTCTCATCCGCCACATCGTGAAGTAATGCTGCCATTTCAATTATAAAACGATTTCCTCCTTCTTGCTCAGATAAAGAAATCGCCAGTTTATGTACACGCTCAATATGATACCAATCATGCCCACTCGCATCTTTTTCTAAAATATGTTTTACAAAAGTAATTGTTTTTTCTATCTTTTCTTGTTTTGTCATTTTATCTTCACCCAGTTACTTATTGTAACACGCCCGCATTTTTTCATCACATATTTTCTTGTCCGCCCATACACTAGGTGGTAGGCATCATCATGAAGGAGGAATAAATATGTTCTATAATAATCAACCGCCTTACCCACAACAACCATTTTACCCTCAGGTGCAAGAACAAGAACAAAGATATACAGAACAATATGAAGAACAAGAGCAACAATATGAACAAAATCCATATGCAGCGCCACAAACTCAAGAACAACAATTTCAACAAAATCCATATGACACACGTCCAAGTTACGAATATCCTCAAAATCCATATGCAGTACCACAAACTCAAGAGCAACAATTTCAACAAAATCCATATGTAGCACCGCAAACTCAAGAACAACAATTTCAACAAAATCCATATGTAGCAGCACAAACTCAAGAACAACAGTTTCAACAAAACCCATACCCAACTCAGCCACAACAAACTCAAGTACAACAACAAATGTATCAACCAAACTACGATGCACGTGTCTCACCACCTAAACCGCCAACATTAGATATTACACAACCACAAATTTTACCGCCTGGACCAACACTGGATATTACACAGCCTCAAATTTTACCACCTGGACCAATTACAGAACCAACGCAACAACAGATTCAACAAGTTGTCGGTACACAGTTCTTACCTTTAAAGAAACCTGTACTAGATTTCGTAAAACCTTGGGTAGATTACGGTTTAAATGAAGCAAAACATACATCACATAAACACGCTTTAACAGAAGTTGCTGCCATTATGTTTTTAGTTGGGAAAGGCTTTAATCCAACGATTGCACATTATATTGTGGAATCTTGGGAGAAGAATGAGCAGTTTTAGTTTTATGCTATATAAAAAGATAAAAGTGCCACAAATGTCTGCTGTACAAACATTTGTGGCACTTTTTATTTTTCACGTTATATCTTTTCTAAAATAGTATTAAATTAATCTTGTCTTCCGCTCTTCTATCCGAATTACTTTTCCACTTTGATATACAAATGATTGTTCACCAAATCCACTTTTGGGTGGTTCTATTAGCTGAACCTGACCATTTTCAACAATATATATTCCGTTTATTTCTTAATCAATTTCAGCTGTCATTTCAACAAGATTTTCTTTTCTAATTCCCACCAAGATTACTCCCATATGTTATTATTACTTTGTCGAAGTAAGTGGTTTTATTCATCCACTACGTGAGTAAAGGTGTGAAAATTTTTGAGTAATATGAATAAAAGCCGAATTGAAATTCTAAAAATGAAAGCAAAAAGAACTGGTAGTAGAAAAGAACTCGTAGACGAACTTTCTAATATTGTTACAGTTTCTATGGACTCATTTATGGATCCAAAATCTAATGATTTATTTTGTAAAGACTTATTTAACACGCTAACACAAACTTCAAACATAAAAAACTTTGGTAGCACTAATTATGAAGAAAACAGAAGACTATCAATAGTACTGTTAAAAGAAACAGCTAAAACCATTAAATTTCCAGTTGATCAAGGGAGGCTCTTTTTCTCTAAGGGTGGTAAAATTGAAGCAGTTAAACTGAACATTGGTGAAGTATTTGAGAATTTAGAAGAGTTATCAACCATATCAAAATTTCTAACTGGATATGCAGATTTTGTATTAGTTGGGGATGATTTAGAATTCGGGATCGTTATTGAGCGCACTGAATATCACTACGAATTCAGTATGTGGGGCGTATCCACAATATGAAATACGAAAATACAAAAGACCACTTCAAAATGAGAGTGGTCTTTTTATTACTTTATCTATCAACCTTTTCAAATGATTCATATCAACACTTTCTTTTAAGACCTTTTCTTCCTAGGACCTATAATCAATTTAATCGCCGTTCTTTCTTGATCATTAATAGTAACCTCTTGAAATGCTGGAACAAAGGCTAAGTCAATACCACCTGGAGCAACAAATCCTCTTGCGATTGCAATTGCTTTAATCGCTTGGTTTAATGAACCCGCTCCAATCGCTTGAATTTCTACATTTCCACTTGTTCTTAGTACACCTGCTATTGCACCTGCGACTGAATTGGGGCTTGATTTTGAAGATACTTTTAATATATTTTCCATGTAAGTTGCTCCCTCTATTATTTAATTACTCTTTTGTTACCGTATAAAATATTTCAACGTATCTTTAACTACTATTCACACCAAAAGCAAACAATACTACATATGTACATTCATTCGATACTTTTTCTCTTCTTCCTGCCGTGCTACGTAAATAAAGGTCAACGACTCCAAACCTTATATATACAAATATTTAAAAGATATAAATTCACTTAAACAATCACATCATTGTAACTGAAGATACTCGTTTTACTTTTGCAGGTGCAATTACAATTTAAAAAGCATTCCTGCTACATTTCAAGAATTCGCTACCAAATACTTAACCTTTGTGCCTTCAAAAATTCCCTTTGTACCTTTTTGTTAATCTAATAAACATGAAAAAGCACCGAACTTTACTACTACAAAAGTTCGGTACTTTTTTCTCATTCTTTCTTATTTCTCCACATAAACCGACTTAACGATTGTACGATTATATGGTTGTCCTTCTTTATTCATCCCTTTTATATCCATCGTAACGTTATATACTCCTGGTTGCTTTATGTCCTTCAAAGCACCAGTAAATGTATTGTTATTCACATTTTGTAATTCATTATATTCAGAGACTAGTTTCCCTTCTTTATTCACGACTCTTACTGTTATGGAAAGATTTCCTTTCATTTCAGGTGCCACAGGTGATTTTTTCAGTTTATACTCAGATTTATTTGCTTTTACTTTTGTAGGCATTTGAAGAACAAATGGTGCGCTATTCTTGTAATCGCTTACAACTAAATATGCATCTTTCGACTGCTTCGCCATCATTTTAACTTTCCATTCTCCTACATCCATTTTATCAAATTTAAATGTTTTAATTGTCGCGCCACCAAAGAAAGATTCATCTTCACCAGTAGTTATAACACTATCCTTATTTGTATACACTTTTCCTTTTGGTGATATCATTTGTACTTCTACATCCGACGAAGCAGTTAATATAGAAACAATTCCTTCTGCCTTTTTATCAACCGCAACAGTTTGCTCTATCCACTGATTTTGTGGCAATTCCCCTCCTAAAATGCTTTGATTTGAAGTTGTATTTAATTGTTCTATATTTTCATTTGAACTAGTGCTGGATGCTACTAAAGCTGGAACCGGTACATTTGCTGTACGTAAATACGGTTCAATTCGTGAGAACACAGCAGATCCTTTTCGTATATTATCATGATCAAATCTAGAATCTGTAAATAAATGCGTTCCATACGGCAGCTTAGCACTCCACTCATTTACTAGTCCATCATTTGAACCGTATGATGACAAATATAATCCACCCATTGATAACGCCGAAAATACAGGGCCCCAGCTAGTCCCAGTAACTGTATAATAACGGTTTAATTTAGCTGCTGGATTATTATCAATCGTTGAACGAAATTTTGCCATTTCGCCCATTTGTAATGAATACGTACCATCATCTTTTTGACCTAATATAGAAGCAAGCCATCCTGCCCACCAACTATATGATAAATCCGCTAAGTTTGATCCATGATGTGGCGTCGCAAGTGTAATAACATTTCCGACAAATCGATTTGCCCCATATTCTACTAATGCAGCTTGTGTATCGATACCACCTTTACTATGTGCTACAATATTAACTTTTTTACCGAAATGATTATATATTTCTTCTAATTTTTGTGCTAACAATTTTCCGTTATCCCACTGACTAGCTGACCCTTTCCCAGCAGCATCATATAATTGTATAAATACTGTTTGATAGCCTGCTTTCAAAGCATAGTCATACATATCATTCATATCGTGATATACTGTCTTTCCATACCAACTATCAGCATTCCCATTCCTTCCTTGCACAAAGAGAATTGGAGGCTTACTTTCATCATAATTAGCAGGTTTTTGACCTAAAAACCATTCTCCAGGTGTAAAGACTTCTTGATCTGGAAAGCCTGTTTTAAGCTCTTTTACAACTTCTGCTCGCACATTTGTGCTAATCATTGGAACCATGATAAAAAATACAATTAGTAAGGCAACACATCTTCTCATCAATCGCATGTTACTCCCCCCACATTTTTTGAAAGAAGGTGCTCGTTGTAATATTTTTTATCTTCTCTCTTAATACTAGATAATCTTTGTACTTAAACAAGACCCTGTCCCTATTCTTAAGAGATTACTAGTCCCCCTTCTTCCTTAACACACGTTATTCTCTTTGTTTCTATCTCTTCCTTTTGAGTGAACGCTACAAAAAAGTTTCTCAACAATTGTTAACTTTACTGAATCTAATATCCCCCAATTATTATTGTTTATATAAAGCATACAAATCTTGAAAAAACTTTAGTAAAAAAACACTTTATTATCAGCTAGTTATAAAAAAAGTTAATGAATATATGTGCTTTTATTTAATTAAATACAAACTAAACAAAATAGAAGCTAATATTGTAAGACTTTCCTATCATTAAATATTAAACTGAATTTTATGAATAGATACTAATATTTCCAGAAACATATATTATGATAATTTTCGCAGACTTGAATTAAACTTTTAGAAGTACTAACCTATTGGTGAGCAGAAGAAAATTCTGTAAAAAGAAAGGAGAATGCTTTATGATGACCGATTTACAAAAGGAGTTTTTTAAACGATTAAAAATTCCTGCAAAAGAAATAACATTTGATGATTTAGATGCAATTCTCTTAAAAATGGGATTGATTCTCCCCTATGAAAATCTCGATATTATGGCTGGTACTATTAAAAACATCTCAAAAAATAACTTAATAGAAAAGTTACTTATTCAAAAACGAGGCGGTCTTTGTTATGAATTAAACTCCTTATTGTATTACTTTTTAATGGATTGTGGATTTCAAGTATATAAAGTAGCTGGTACTGTTTATGACCTTTATGATAATAAATGGAAACCCGATGATGGTCATGTCATTATCATATTACATCATAATAATAAAGATTATGTTATAGACGCCGGTTTTGCCTCTCATCTACCTTTACATCCAGTCCCTTTTAACGGAAAAGTCATCTCTTCTCAAACGGGTGAATATCGAATTCGCAAACGAATTACCCGAAAAGGTACACACATTTTAGAAATGAGAAAAGGAGCTAACGGGGAATCTACAAATTTCTTGCAATCTGAACCTTCAGATGAATGGAAAATAGGCTATGCCTTCACTTTAAATCCAATAGATGAGAAAAAGGTTAATAATATCCAGAAAATCATTGTAGAACATAAAGAATCTCCTTTTAATAAGGGAGCTATCACTTGTAAATTAACTAATTATGGTCACATATCATTAACAAATAAAAATTATACAGAAACCTTTAAAGGCACCAAAAATAAACGTCCAATAGAATTAAAAGATTATGCTCGCATTCTTCGTGAATCTTTTGGAATAACGCAAGTGAAATATGTAGGAAAAACACTAGAAAGAGGTTAGTTGACTAAAAGTATTTCATAATAAAGCAGATTCCATATTTAGAATCTGCTTTATTTTATATTTTGTTATAAAGAAATTTGTTTTGCTCTTATCCTTTAATTTTCAATGATATACTCATCATCATATTTATCGTATTGGAGCCCTGACCCTATTTTTGATTCCGTAACTTGATCTCTTAAAAACGGTGCAGCTTCCATCTTGCTAGTTGCAATTTCAATTCCATATTTCTTCGTTAAATGGGCTAATTCTATTAAAAACCACTCTCTTCGCAATGTAACTGGAATATCAAATGTCCTTCTTTTCATATATAATAGCACCTCTTTAATTTTCATAACTTAAAAAACATTATAGTATATGCATGTCCATTTTAAATGTGCTATTAATAAAATATAATTTTAGTTTACATAAAATTATTATGTAATAGTAGAAAGAGGCTTGTCCTCCTCTTTCTACTGCAGAGATTTAAATTAAGAACATCTTGGTACACCGAAAGCTAAGAATAAACCTGCTACTCCCGCTGTAATCGGTACTTTCAAAGTAATTACATCGTCTACCTTCGTTACTAGAAAGTAAGCATTACCTTCTTGTAACACACAATTCACTAACAATTGAAATTCCATTCAAATCTCCTCCTTTCAATCGATATACTATACTTTATGAATTCTCTTTAAAAACGTAATAGGAAATATATCTATTTTTCCTTATATACAAAATAAATGTTTATAAGTCTATTAAAAATATTAATTTTCTAAATTTATATAAATCGTGTAATATCCAGTAAGTTCCTATATAATCAATAATGAAAATCTTACAAATGGAGGTATAAAAATGGCAATTTTGAGTAATATTGGTGCAGCTTTATTTTTTATTGCTTTTATTCTTTTAATCTTATGTATTATTTCATTTTTCAAGAAAAATGGAAAAGCAACACAGTATGGTCGTCCTACTGTTATTCTTTTTATGATTTCGATTATATTGATGGTAACTGGCTCAACAAATTCAGAACATCCAGTCATCGAATTTTTTACTATTTTAAGTTTCATTTTATTTATTTTCTTCCTTGTACTAGCAATCTTATCTGTAATTAAAAAGACAGGTGTAGCAAAAAAACAATTTATTATCACTGCTATTTTATTTGTTATTTTTGGTGCGTTATCAAGTATTTCAAATCCTACTTCTGAAAAAACGACAGCAACTAGTAAAAAAGTTGCTTCTAACACTACAGAACAAAAAGATAGCGACAAAAAAGAACTAGAAAAAAAGGAAGCAGACGAAAAAGCTCAAAAGCAAGAAGATGAGAAGCGTCAAGCCGAGGAACAAGCTCGTAAGCAAGAGGATGAAAAACGCCAGGCTGATGAACAAGCTCGTAAACAACAAGAAGAACAAAAACGTCTTGCTGATGAACAAACTCGTAAACAACAAGAGGAACAAAAACGCCAGGCTGATGAACAAGCTCGTAAACAACAAGAAGAGCAAAAACGCCAGGCTGATGAACAAGCTCGTAAACAACAAGAAGAGCAAAAACGCCAGGCTGATGAACAAGCTCGTAAACAACAAGAAGAGCAAAAAACACAGCAAACTCAAACACAACCTGCTTCAGGAAATACTAGTAGTGCATATTACAAAAATTGTGCCGCAGTTAGAGCTGCTGGGAAAGCTCCCCTATATAAAGGACAACCAGGTTATGCCTCACATCTTGATCGTGATGGCGATGGAGTCGCATGTGAAAAATAGCAATAAAAAAGAAGCTTCTAGTAAGCTTCTTTTTTATTATTACGTATAAGATCTAATTACTCTTCCATTCTTTTAAGCCCTATATCAATTCAAAATGGCATCTTATTTTTTAAATACTTGTACTATTAACCATTAACTGGAGCAATACTCCAATTAATGATTTCAATATTTTTCACCTCCACTTTCCCTTTGACAAGAACATGTGGAATTAAGTGAAACATCCCAAATCTTCTACCATTTTTGTATTCATCTCTATAATATTCTTTGGTGCAGGTATTTAATTGCTTTAATTCTTTATATTCATTAAAATTGATGAATTCTATTTCACATTCTTTTA
Source organism: Bacillus paranthracis (assembly GCF_001883995.1). Lineage (GTDB taxonomy): Bacteria > Bacillota > Bacilli > Bacillales > Bacillaceae_G > Bacillus_A > Bacillus_A paranthracis. The sequence goes on from NZ_MACE01000049.1 coordinate 293,550, forward strand.
ATTCGCTATTTGCTCCACCCCAATTGTGCTTTGAGTACTTGTATATTGCCATACACTGACCCTTCAGTGCGCTAATAGGAATTTTATAAAACAATTTATTTGTATGAATGTTTACTCCTATTTCCAACAATACTTTATAAATCTCATAAGGATGCAGTGGTAAAAAATGCACGACATCATTCCATAAACATTCTAGTTTTGGTATTTTACGTGTTAATAAGTTCTCTCTTTGAGTATGATCTTTATATTTTTGTATATACTCACGATATAAATTTGGATATACCCTTTTCAATTCATTTAATGGGATTAAATATTCTCCTTTTAGTTCTTCTGGTACCATATGATAAACATATTCCATAAAAACCTCCTATAAAAGATATACTTCCTATCCCAAAATTCTTCGCCATCTTTTCTATAATGTCCTCTGTTGAAGAATAATCCTATTATTCTCAAATCAGACACATAATAAGTGATTTCAATCACCACGTTGTTTTTCATTTATCGCTATTCTTAATTTAGATATTACATTTAAACTTTATGGAGGCATTCATATGGAACATACATTTACTGAAACTTCTATTGTCGGTGAGATTGTTACACAGTTTCCGAAAGCTAGTGATCTTTTTAAATCCTATAGAATAGATTTTTGTTGTGGCGGTAATAAGCCACTTATTGATGCAATTCATGAAAGAAATTTATCAGCTACTGAAGTAATTACAGAGTTAAATACGCTTTATCATAATACGAAACGATTAAATGAATCTGAAATTGATTGGAAAAATGCTTCTTATCGTGAATTGATTGATTATGTAATTCATAAGCATCATCGTTATTTAAATGAAGAGTTACCACAGTTAAGTCCTTATGTGACGAAAGTATTACGTGTTCATGGAGCAAATCAGCCGCATTTAGCTAAAATTCATAAGCTATTTCATGAACTTAAAATGGAATTAGAACAGCATTTAATTAAAGAAGAAACAGAAGATTTCCCATTAATTTTAGAATTTGAAAAAAATCCAACTGATGAAAACTATGCAAAGTTACGTAAAGTAGTAGATGAACTAGAAAATGAACATAACCACGCTGGCAACATTATTAAAGAGCTTCGTAAAGTTACACATGACTTTACTCCTCCAGAAGGAGCTTGCGGCACTTATCGACTTGTTTACAATCGCCTTGAAGCGTTAGAGTCTGATTTATTTGAGCACATTCATGTAGAAAATAATATTTTATTTCCACGTGCCATTACGAGAGCGTAAATAAAGTGCAGGACATGAGTATACATACTGATGTCCTGCTTTTTCATTTTGCGAAACCTATCCACATCACCCTCACATAAATCAGAATTTTAACAATTTGTGAATCATTATAAAAATGTGATAAATATCACATCTCCCCCTTTCTTGATTTTCTATAATAAAAATATAATCCTTTGTTCAACATTTCACATAAAAAGGGGAAACGAAAATGAAAAAACGTTTAGTTATGATCGGAAATGGTATGGCTGGCATACGTTGTATGGAAGAAATATTAAAACATGATTGTGATTCATATGAGATTACTATTTTTGGAGATGAACCACACCCAAACTATAATCGCATTATGCTCTCTCATGTTTTACAAGGTAAAACAAATATACAAGATATCATTATGAATGAATACAGTTGGTATGAAGAAAACGAAATAACTTTGTATACAAATGAAAGAGTTCAAAGTATTGACCGAGAAGAAAAAGTTATTATTACAGAAAAGAATCGTACTCTTACATATGACAAGCTTATTATTGCAACAGGTTCTAGTGCTTTTATTTTACCGGTTGAAGGTTCCACTCTTCCTGGTGTAACAGGTTTTCGAACTATTGAAGATACACAGTTTATGATGGATACTGCTAAAGAAAAGAAAAAGGCCGTTGTCATTGGTGGTGGATTACTTGGTTTAGAAGCAGCAAGAGGTCTTATTGACTTAGGAATGGACGTACATGTTGTTCATTTAATGCCTAGCTTAATGGAGCAACAACTAGATACGAAAGCAGCTTCTCTACTGCGTGAAGATTTAGAAGCACAAGGCATGAAGTTTTTAATGGAAAAGAAAACTGTAAAAATTCTTGGTACAAACCATGTTGAGGGCATTCAATTTGAAGATGGTGAAGTTGTAGATTGTGATTTAATCGTAATGGCTGTCGGTATCCGACCAAATACGCAAATAGCAAGAGATGCTGGTTTAATTGTCAATCGCGGCATTGTAGTCAATGACTATATGCTAACAAATGATGAGTCCATTTATGCAGTTGGCGAATGTGCAGAACATGACGGTATCGCATATGGACTTGTTGCCCCTCTTTATGAACAAGGTGCAATATTAGCGAAACATATAACAAATTTACAAACTGATGGATATTCGGGCAGTATCGTCGGTACGCAATTAAAAGTTGCTGGTTGTGATTTATTCTCTGCAGGCCAAATTTATGAAGATGATCAAACGAAAGCAATATCCATCTTTAATGAATGCAAACGTTCCTATAAAAAAGTATTAATTCGTGACAATAAAGTCGTTGGTATCGTTTTATATGGTGACACAGCTGATGGTACACGCCTCTTTAGCATGTTAAAGAAAGAAGAAGATATACAAGAATATACACCAGCGTCCATTCTTCACAAAGCTGGTGAAGAAAGTGAACTTGATGTTGCTACAATGAGTGCAGATGACACGATTTGTGGATGTAATGGTGTTACGAAAGGAACAATCGTTCATGCCATTTTAGAACAAGATTTAACGACTTTTGAAGAAGTTAAAGGCTGTACGAAAGCCGCAGGGTCTTGTGGTAAATGTCGTCCGCTTGTAGAACAAGTTTTATCTCATACACTCGGAGATGCTTTTGATGCCTCAGCCCAGTCTGCTGGTATGTGCGGATGTACACCTTTATCACGTGATGAAGTCGTAGCGGCAATTCATGAAAAAGGCTTAAAATCACCAAAAGAAGTACGAAATGTTCTTGGTTTTGTACATGAAGATGGCTGTTCAAAATGTCGTCCTGCTTTGAACTACTATTTACGTATGGCGATTCCAGAAGAATATGAAGATGATAAAGCCTCCCGTTTCGTTAATGAAAGAATGAATGGTAACATCCAGCACGATGGTACATTCTCTGTTATTCCACGTATGTACGGAGGCGTTACAACAGCAGATGATTTAATGAAAATTGCTGAAGTTGCGAAAAAGTATGATGTTCCACTTGTGAAAATTACCGGTGCAAGTCGAATTGGCTTATACGGTGTTAAGAAACAAGATTTACCTAACGTATGGGCTGACTTAAATATGACTTCTGGATATGCGTATTCAAAATCTCTTCGTAATGTAAAATCATGTGTTGGCTCTCGTTTCTGCCGTTTCGGTACGAAAGATTCATTAGGACTTGGTATGCTCCTTGAACAATCATTAGAAATGGTAGATACACCTCATAAAATGAAGATGGGTGTAACGGGCTGTCCGCGTAACTGTGCGGAAGTACTTACGAAAGATTTTGGCGTTGTTTGTGTCGAAAATGGATACCAACTTTATATTGGTGGAAATGGTGGTACAGAAGTACGTGAAGCTGATTTTGTAATGATTGTCCCTACTGAAGATGATGTTCTTCACATCGCTACAGCTTACATGCAATATTATCGTGAAACTGGTATTTACGGAGAGCGTACTGCCTACTGGACAGAACGATTAGGCTTCGATCACATAAAAGAAATACTGCAAGATGCAAATATGGTCACTAAGTTAAATGAACGTTTCCAAACGGCCCGTGGCACATATAAAGAAGCTTGGGGACAAGCACTAGAAACGAAATCATTAAAAGCGATGTATGAAGTAGAAACTGTGAAATAAGGAGCTGTGATCTATATGATACAAACGAAAGATAAATTAAAAGTTATGCGTGCAGAAGATCTTCCTATTCAAATCGGTAAAGAGGTCCAAATGAAAGGTATGTCTATCGCCCTATTCCGCCTTTCAAATGGCGATATTCGAGCTGTAGAAAATCGTTGTCCTCATAAAAACGGACCGTTAGCCGAAGGAATTGTATCTGGTGAATTCGTCTTTTGTCCACTGCATGATTGGAAGATTTCATTACTAACAGGTGAAGTTCAAAAACCTGATGACGGTTGTATTCAAACGTACGAAGTAGAAGTCATTGATGGTGACATTTATATATATATGTAATTTACAAAAGGAAGCCTCCCCCCTGGCTTCCTTTTAAATAAAACTAGATGAGGTGCAATTATATGAACGGATATGTATATTTAGTTGGTGCAGGACCAGGTGATGAAGGGCTTATTACAAAGAAAGCGATAGAGTGTTTAAAACGTGCAGATATTGTTTTATATGACCGTTTACTAAACCCTTTCTTTCTTAGCTATACAAAACAAACATGTGAACTTATGTATTGCGGAAAAATGCCAAAGAATCATATTATGCGACAAGAAATGATTAACGCACACCTTCTTCAATTTGCAAAAGAGGGAAAAATTGTTGTCCGATTAAAAGGCGGAGATCCATCTATTTTTGGCCGTGTTGGTGAAGAAGCAGAAACTTTAGCAGCAGCAAATATTCCATATGAAATTGTACCAGGCATTACATCTAGCATCGCCGCTAGTAGCTATGCGGGTATCCCCCTTACCCACCGTAACTACAGTAATAGCGTTACTTTACTAACCGGACATGCAAAAGGTCCTTTAACCGATCATGGAAAATATAATTCATCTCACAATAGCGATACGATTGCCTACTACATGGGTATAAAAAACTTACCTACAATTTGCGAAAACTTACGACAAGCAGGAAAGAAAGAAGATACACCAGTAGCAGTCATTGAATGGGGTACAACTGGTAAACAGCGCGTTGTCACAGGGACACTATCTACCATTGTTTCTATCGTCAAAAATGAAAATATTTCTAACCCTTCTATGACAATTGTTGGTGATGTCGTTTCCTTACGTAATCAAATCGCTTGGAAAGAACGTAAACCATTACATGGTAAAAAAGTTTTATTTACATCCGCAACAAATAAAACAAGTGTAATGAAGCAAAGGTTACAAGAAGCTGGTGCAGAAATATATCAAATTCCAACTTTCAAAAAGGAAGAATATACATTAACCCTTGAACAAATCAATGAAATTTTTAACGTTGATCGCCTTGTTTTTTGTTCAGCTGAAAGTGTAGAAATTTTGATGCAATCATGTAGTAAGTACCAGAAAGATATTCGTTCCTTACAGGCAGAGCTGCAACACATGAACGTTGCCACTCAAGAAAAACTTATGCAATATGGCCTACTAAGTAAAGAAGCAAAGTTCTCTTCCGATACAACTGTTTATTTAGGCAGAAATATTAATCGGATTGCATTTATTCAAGAGAAAATTGGTGCCGGCTCCTATATGATGACTCATGAGTATACAATTGATCATCGTTTCGATGAAGTCCATTCTCGTATGCTTTCTGAATTCTTATGGGATAGCATTGTATTTGAAGGACGCGCTTCTATTGATACGTTTCTAGCAGAAGTAAAACGTCTTGGCTTTATCGATATTGTTACTCTCCCATTCTCGTATACCGACGTTCCAACTTTACACTATGCAAATAAAGTCGGGTTTCATAACGTAGATCATCAATTACAAGAAACTCTTATGAAGAAAGATATGGTAAGACAATGAAAGGAATTGTATATGTTGGACACGGGAGCCGGTTACAAGAAGGGAACGAACAATTCATTCACTTTATTCAATCTGTTATGAAAGAACGTAACGAAAGAATTCAAAAAATAGCTTTTCTAGAACTAACGACACCTACCATTTCGGATGCAGTTACAGAAACGATACTAGAGGGAGCAACTGAAATAATGATTGTACCTGTTTTATTATTTGCAGCAGCTCACTATAAATGTGATATTCCTTTTGAGATAGAACAAATGCAAAAGCAATATCCACATATAACATTTTCAGTTGTACCACCTTTTAGTACGCATCCGCATATGGTTGAACTTGTAGTGAAAAGAATACGTGAAGCTATGCCAATGCAAAATAGTAGTATTTTACTCGTAGGAAGAGGTAGTAGTGACCCCCAGCCCATACATGAGTTACAGCAAATTGGAGTAGCTGTCGAACAAAAACTCAGTATACCAGTATCGTGCTCCTTTTTAACGAAAGGAACGCCCTCTTTTACTGCTGAGCTAAAGACAATAACATCAACTGCATCCCATGTATATGTCATGCCCTACCTTCTCTTTACCGGATTATTGCTTCAAAAAATTAAGTTGTATACAAAAAAATACGATCACGTGACGACTTGTAATTGCCTACAGTTTGATACATATATGAAATTAACATTGTTAGAACGAATGGAGGAATGCATATATGTATAACATGTACCCCCTTATGTTTAATCTGCAAAATAAAGTGGTCGTTATCATTGGTGGAGGTAAAATTGCATATCGAAAAGCGTCTGGATTAAAAAATACAGGCGCTTTTGTCACCGTTATCAGCCCAGAAATTTGCGAGGAGATGAAGGAACTTCCTTTTATTACTTGGAAGCAAAAAACTTTTAGTAATGATGATATTAAAGATGCTCACCTTATTTATGCAGCTACAAATCAACATGCTGTAAATATGATGGTCAAGCAGGCCGCCCACGATTTTCAGTGGGTTAACGTTGTAAGTGATGGTACAGAATCATCTTTTCACACACCTGGCGTCATTCGACATGATGAATATGTTGTCACTATTTCAACTTCAGGTAAAGATCCATCGTTTACGAAGCGTTTGAAGCAAGAACTAACATCTATATTGCCTAAACTTATAAAAAAGATTTCTCGTACACATAAATTGTAGTCTATTTCTTAGTTAAAATCGTAATTACCTTTGGACAAACGTTTGTTAGGGGACGTTTGTTCTTTTTGTTGTAGTTCCGTTCTTTTATTCCATAAGCAATCTACGAAGAAAATGAATGGTGTTTGCAACTTGTAAGCAAGTAAATTTCATGACAAGTGCAACATTACGAGCAACTCTTTCTATTCAGTTTTTATATTGGATATTCATTCAACCAATTTAGCGCTTGTTCATAATCGTCAAAAAACTCTACGGATTCTTTTGTATTGGATTGTTGCAAATACTTCAGTATCTCTCCTTCTTCAAGAAGAAATGCAATTGCCTTGCTATGATTCAAAATAGTTTCATTGAAGAACTTCTCTTTCCATACTTTTTGAACAGAAAAATGATTTGGCGTGTATCCTTTTCTATCCACCAACAATTTGTATTTCCGCCCCTCAGAAATAAATTGCTGACAAATCTGCTCAAAGCCATTAAACCATTCATACACATCCTCTGTTTTAATCTGGCCAATTAGATGGGTAACAATCAAATCTCCTGAAATAGTTGTACTAATATTCTGTTTACTCATTTTAGAATCATCTCCCTTAAATACAATTATGAGGAAAAACCTCATAAAATCAATAAAGATAAAATTCTTACTTGACACTCCCGCCCCATCGCTATCATCCTAAGCTCATGTAATCTTAATTATAAGCGAGATTGCGTCTTTTTTCGCAAGTCTATATGTAAATGCTTTAAAGATTTGTATACGAAATAAACCTTAATGAGTTTCCTTTTTTGAATTAAGCCGCTTAATTCTCAGACACGATACAATTGTAAACGACACCTAATATATGAAAGACTGCTTTTTCTCATATCGATTCCCTTCCATCACTCGCCACCTCAAATCTATTCGTTTTTGCATGTAAATTCAAAACAAAATATATGACAAATAAATAACGACAGTTACTGTAACAATACTAAAAAGTGTTGAAAATAAAACGATTTGCGCATGTAGTTCAGGCTCTATTTGATACTCCATAGCAATGGTTGCTGTATTTCTTGAAGTAGGAAAAGAACTTGCAATAAATAATGATTGTGCAACAATACCATCAATGTTTAGTAGGTAGATCATGGTAAGTGCTACTAATGGTCCCATCAGTAACCTTCCAATTAAAGCCCATGTTATGACTCGATGGAAAAATTTAAGCTTAATGTTGGATAATTGCGCCCCTAGCAATATGAGTGCTATTGCAACAAAACCATTCGCAAGCTGATTAAGAGGTAGCAAGATAGAATTAGGTAATTGAATTGTAAAAGATTGAAAGAGAATCCCTAATACGAGCGCATGAAATACAGGCAGTCTTAGAAATGATTGAATAATACCTCCGATTGTTTTTGTTGCTGATAGTAAGTTATATATTCCATATGAATAGGTTAAAAGATTCTGGAAAATAACAATGAAAATCTGAATGGAAACCCCCACTGGATTGTGACTAAAAATCAATTGACTTACTGGTAATCCATAATTACCGGAATTCATTAACGAAATGCTATTTTTTAGAGCTGCACTTTCCCCTTTTTCTAACTTTAATATTTTTGAAATAAAATGACTTACTATGATCAGACTTAGACTGTAAAGCATTAAATAGTATATTATCTGGAGCAACAAATCTATTTCTATACGAATATCATATATATTCACAAATACAGCCGCAGGCATCAAGCAATACGTAATAAGTGTAGATAGTTGCTTTAAGTCAAATTGAAACTTTCTTTGTAAGATTGCACCAATTAGCATCAATATTAATATCGGTAATATTACGTCTAATATAATAAAAACAAACATTTACAACCTCATTCTACATATATTTTAGTTGGATTAAACACTTTACTACATATGGACCACATTTAATTCATCGGAAAACACCATTAGTTCTCAATAATCAGAAAAAACACTCATTTCATTTCCCTCCCCTCTCTTTTCTTTAACATAACAAATATGATCCATAAAGAAAATTATGGATTATTTATAGAAATTTATAATTTTATCTTATCGACCTAAACTGTATTTTTTAGTTTAAGTGTACTATTTCACAATATCTATTAGCCTTACTAAAGAATCTGGTCCTAAAGAATATAGCGAAGCCTATTATATTACGAAAAGAACCACCCCAAAATACTTTGGGACGGCTCTTTTTCTTTATTAATGATTCTTTAACATCACTAACAGCTTTTCTTGACTATACATCCAGACTGTAATAATTAAACAAGCAAGTGCGACTTCTGATAACGCCATAAATCCTATTGCATAATGACCTGTTAGTTGGAATAGTAATGTTAAAATTAGAGGCGGGAAGAATCCTCCTAGTCCGCCTAAAGCTGAAACGAGTCCGTTTACAATACCAGCTTGTTCAGAGAAATACATTGGAACGAGTTTGAAGATTGTACCATTACCGATACCTGCGCAAAATGCGACAAGTAGGCAACCAAATGTATATACGTTCATGCTAGGCATAAATGATAAAATAATACCTGAAAGTGTTAAACCGATAAATACGAAGATTAATATTTTAAATGGATTAAACTTATCACCGAGCCAACCACCAATCGGACGCATAATTGTTGCGAGTACGATGAATCCGGCTGTACGTATACCTGCATCTACTTTCTCTAATCCGAAATGAGATACTAAAAAGTTTGGTAAATATACTGTAAATGCAACAAATGATCCGAAAGTTAAAAAGTAAAAGATACATAAAAACCAAAGTTTCTCATTTTTATATACACCTTTTATTTGTTCCATTAGTGGTGTATTCACTTTTTTCTCTTTACGATCACCTAATAAAAAGTTCATAAGTGCAAACGCTGCAAGTAAAATTAAATAACATTGTACTGTCGTTCTCCAGCCAACTGAAGTTGCGATAACAGGCGCTAAAAATGAAGTAATTGCTGTTCCAGCGTTACCGACACCGTAAATACCATTTACAAAACCGTGACTCTCTTTTGGAAAGTATTTTGGTAAAGAAGTTACTCCTACAGAGAATACAGCACCACCGATTCCTACAAATAATCCACCAATAATTAAATCCATCATAGAATTGGCAACACTAATATAAAAAACAGGAAATAATAATAGAATAAAACTAATAAAGAATAATTTTCTTGCTCCGAAACGATTGGTCCAATAACCAATTGGAATGCGAAGAACAGAACCTAAAATAACGGGTACTGCTGTTACCATAGAAATTTGTCCCGCAGTTAATGGAATATCCACTTTAATATAGGGCATCAATGATGATAAAATAACCCACACCATAAAACCGATAATTAGATTAGAAGTTTGTAAACTTAATTGAAAATTAGGACTTTTCATCCTGTTCCCTCCTATGTATACGTAGTTATATTCATTCCCTCCAGCCTAATCACGTTCTTACATGATTAGGCTGAAAAGAATCAACCACCACTTACTGGCGGAATCATTGCTACGACATCACCAGTTTGAATAATGTCATCCTCATTTGCGTATTCTTCATTTATCGCGACCATAATCTCGTTTGAAATTGCTACATTATATTCCTTAATCAGAACTTCCTTCAGCTTCGCGACTGTAATATTTTCACAATCTATGTGTAATGCTGGCTTACTTACTTCTTCTTGTAAATGTGCAAATAATAGTACTTCAATCAAATTCTCATCTCCTTTCCAGGCTCGCCATTACCATATGCTGTTTTCTCTAACTGATCGCCTATCCACGACTCACTATCTTCCCAAAACTCTTTTTTCCATATCGGAATAATTTGTTTTATACGTTCCATAATATATTCATTCGCCTCATAAGCAGCTTTCCGATGCGGTGTAGCAACAGCAACGACAACAGCCAAATCAGAAATTTGTAATGTACCAATGCGATGTGTAATTGCCACATATGTTCCAGGCCATTTCTCCCCTACTTCGGTACCAATTCTCTCAAGCTGTTTCTCCGCCATCGTCTTATAAGCTACATACTCTAAATAAAGCGTACGTCGGCCTTTCGTAAATTCTCTAACAGTGCCAATAAAAGTAGTAATCGCACCACACTCACGCCGAATTACTTTGTTTGTCACTTCTTCAATTGATATAGGTGTATCAATTACTTCATAATACGTATGTGTCATTTCGCACCTCTTATCTTTGTATAAATTAGCAACCTATTTTTCTATTATTTGTATGAACGAAGCGATTCTTTCCATGGCCATTCACTTCCGCTGGTTAATTCTAATAACAGTACCGAAACAGTAATTCCAGCTTTAAATCCTCTCGTTCCCCCTGGCAAAACAATAAATGCATTCGCTTCTGCAAGTGAAGAAATTGCGCTAGATTTATCTAAACCAACTGGTGTAACTTGCAATTGATCATCTACAATTTCTACTCTCCCTCTTACAAATCGAGTAAACGGATTTGCTTTCGGAAAGTCTTTTTGTAAAATTGCCTCTGCACGAAATACGTGCGAATCTTTTCTATGCAAGTATGTTCCAATGACTGGTCTAACATATAATTCACAACCGACATAACAAGCTGAAGGATTACCAGATAAACCAAATAGTAGTTTTCCTTCTACCTCAGCTACAGTTGTCACACTTCCTGGTCGCATCGCTATTTTGTTAAAAAGTACATTAGCTTGTAATCTCTCATAAATAGCAGGCAAATAGTCATAGTCTCCTACTGAAACGCCACCAGTCGTAATTAAAATATCAACTTCTTTTATCGCCTTTTTTACATTGTTATAACACGTCTCAAAATCGTCAACGAATTGTCCATAATACCGTACAACTCCGCCCGCTCGTTCAATTTGCGCTGCTATCATATAGGAGTTACTATTTCGAATCTTCCCTGGCTTTAATTGTTCATGTACTTCAAGCAGTTCGCTACCCGTCGTTACTATTCCAATAATCGGCCGTTTTACAACATGTACGGAACTATAACCAAACGTAGCAAGAAGTGCTGCAACTCCAGGATTAATAACAGTCCCTTCTTTCACAAGGATAGTATTTTGTTTTACATCTTCACCTTTAAAAGAAATGTTATCACCGGCTGCGAAACAGCGTTTTAATGTCATATAAGTCTTTTCGTTTTTTTCAAATCCTTCCGTTAGTTCTAACATAACAACCGCATTACACCCTCTCGGAATTGCGGCCCCTGTCATAATACGGACAGCTTGAAATGCTTTCACTTCTTCTGTAAAAACAACCCCTGCTCCAATTTCACCAATCACTTCAAACTGAATGGGATTACTGCTACTTGCTTCTTTTGTATCTTCCGCTCTAATCGCAAATCCGTCGTACGGAGAGCGATCAAAATGCGGGACATCATGATCTGCAATAACATCTTCTCCAAGCGTTCTTCCGTAACTTTCTATAAGAGAAACCTCTTCTGTTTCACCTTGATAAGCATATTTCATTACTCGTGCAACTGCTTCCGCCACTGGAATTGGTATACGTTTTGCTAACATTCTTTTTCACCTCGTTTTAATAAGGAGAAACTTTCTTTCTGTTCATCCTATATATTTTGCGTACAATCGTTTTCCTATTTTCACATCATTTGTCCCATGAACAAATGCCCTACCGTCTGTAAATAAAACGAAACGATATTCATCAATTAGAAATGATAGTAAGTACGGCGTTTTTTGGACATGTACAATTTTTTGTAATCTTTTTTTAATTTCGTTTAAATTTAGAGCTCTCTTTATTCCTGGACGGATTTGAACTGTATTCCGTCCGCATAGCACCTCCGTTTTCACCTGTGATTCAAATGTTAAACTTGGGTACGTACGTGTATTTCCGCAAGATGGACATGTACTTTTTTTCTGTTTATTTACTTTTAATGAGAGAAATTGATTGTTCCAAATATCAAATGATAACATTGTTCCTCGTAGCGTCTCGAAATCATCCACCAATATTTTCATTGTTTCTGTCACTTGGTGAGCAACAACCATCTGTACAGCTGGCTGAATAATTCCCGCTGTATCACATGTTGCACCGCCCATCGGATGATCCATTAAGCAGCGAAAACATGGTGTTTTTCCTGGAAGAATTGTGTACGTTACACCGTAACTTCCAATGCATCCACCGTATATCCAAGGTATATTTTCTTTTTGTGAAATATCATTTATAAGTAGACGCGTATCAAAGTTGTCAGTCGCATCTAATATGAGATCCACTTCTTTCGTTAACTCTTCCATTTCTTTCATTGTGACATCCGTTACAACTGGTACAATTTCCACCTCAGAATTAATCCTTCTTACATGTTCTGCCGCTGCAATTGCTTTTGGTTTGCATTGTTTTGCATCTTCTTCTGTATATAACTGTTGCCGTTGTAAATTACTCCATTCGACATAGTCACGATCGGCAATTGTCAATTTCCCAATTCCCATCCGAACGAGCGCTTCTGCATTTGCAGCTCCTAGCGCCCCCGCACCAATTAAGAGCACATGCTTTTCCCTTATTTTCCTTTGTCCCATTTCACCTATTCCAGAAAACAATACTTGTCTTGAATATCGCTCTTGCATAAGGAATCCTCCTTTCGCTATCCACCAATGTAAGACATCTCAACTTTTTGACGTTTATTTGTACTTTCCGCCGTTCTTTCATCTGAATATCGATCTGTTCTATATCGCCATGTATGTTGTAAAATTTTTAATAGTGATGCATCAGAAATATTTTCTCGAAGAAGCGATCGTAAATCCGTTCCTTTTTCTCCAAATAAGCACGTATAAAACTTGCCGTCTGCCGAAATACGGGCTCTCGTACAAGAAGAACAAAATGACTCAGATACTGAAGTAATAAATCCAACTTCGGCATCGCTTCCTACATATCGATACAATTTCGCAACTTCTCCAAAGTAACGAGGTTTAACAGGTTCAATTGGATATACACGATTAATTTTCTCTATTAATTGTTCCTTCGTAACGACTTGTTCAAAGTTCCATCCGTTCGTACTGCCTACATCCATAAACTCAATGAAACGTAACTGTATTTCTTGTTCTTTAAAATACTGAGCCATAGGAAGAATTTGACTATCATTCATCCCTTTTTTTACGACCATATTTACCTTTACTTCTAATCCAGCTTCCTTCGCTGCTTCAATTCCTTTCAGTACAGGTTTCGTACTTACATGTCTTCCATTAATTTTTTGGAAGACACAATCCTCTATTGCATCTAAACTAATATTTACACGCTTTAATCCTGCTTCTTTTAGCGCCTTAGCTTGTTTTGCTAAATGAATTCCGTTTGTTGTGAGCCCAATATCTTTTAAGCCTTCTAGCTTTGCAAGTCTTCCAATTAACTTCGGTAAGTCTTTACGCAATAAAGGTTCACCGCCAGTAAGCCTAATTTTATTAACTCCCATACTTATAAATAATCTCGCTAACCTTTCTATTTCATCAAACGTTAATAAACACTCTTCCTGTAAAAAAGCATAATCAGGTCCGAACACTTCAGCAGGCATACAATATGTGCACCTAAAATTACAACGATCAATAACTGAAATGCGTAAATCTTGAAGTGGTCGCTTTAAAGAATCTTTCATGTTCTCGTGCATCTATATCCCTTCTTTTCTGCTGCAATCCTTAGTAAGCTTTCATTTTTTTATTTGCCTTTATTATAAAAAAGAAGCTACATATTCAATGTGACTTTTCTCACATCACTTTCCCCATTCAAAAACTTTTCACAAATCCGTTCGCATTTTGTTCACATCTTCAGGCCATACTCCTTACGGTCATTGAAATTTTACATTATTTTTAAAATAGCTCTTGCATTTTCATCATATTTACACTCAAAATAGGAAATGTATTGCTTATAAGAAGAAAGGTGATTGCTGTGGCAAACAGTATGACATTATCTCAAGATTTAAAAGAATTACTTGCATCTGTTGAATATAAAATGCAGATAAAAAAAGGTAGTTTTATTTTTCAAGAAGGTATGGAGGCAACCGAACTCTATATCATCCACTCAGGAAAAGTACAAATTAGTAAACTTAGTGCTGACGGACAAGAACTAACACTTCGAATTTGTTCGGCATACGACATTATTGGAGAATTAACATTGTTCACGGATAATGCGAAGTATTTATTAAATTCAAAATGCCTTGAAGATGTTGAAGTAGGCGTTATAAAGCGTGAAGCGTTAGAAAAAGAATTACTCCAAAAACCAGCTCTTGTATTTGAATTTATGAAATGGATTAGTGAACATTTAAGAAGAATGCAAACGAAGTTCCGAGATTTAGTATTACACGGCAAAAAAGGTGCCTTATATTCTACTCTCATACGAATGACAAATAGTTATGGTGTTTTAAAGGAAAATGGTATTCTCATCGATTTACCGTTAACGAATCAAGAACTTGCTAATTTCTGTGCAACTTCACGTGAAAGTGTAAATCGAATGTTAAATGAATTAAAAAAGCAAGGTACAATTTCTATTCATAAAGGAAAGATTACAATACACGATTTACAATTTTTAAAATGTGAAATTGCTTGTGAAGATTGTTCTGCTTCTGTTTGTAGTATTGATTAGCGTCTTATTTAGGTACTTATACCTATAAGGAAAGCCGAGGTCTCCAATTAGATCTCGGCTTTCCTTATAAATTACGAAACATATAAAACTAATTTATTTTTTCAATTCATTTGGAATACGTCTTCTGTAAATTACATAGCTACGGCTTACATATTTAATTGGGGCACTAAATACGTGTACCAGTCTAGTAAATGGCCATACTGCGAAAAGCCCCATTCCCGCAAGAATATGAATTTTAAACCATACAGGTACTTCCTTCATATAATCAACTTTCGGTTGAAAAACGAAGAGGCTTCGGAACCATGGACCGATCGTTGTACGATAATCAAATCCTTTTGAGTCGATATTTAAAAACGTTGAAGAAAGTCCTGCTAGCATTACGATAAGTAATAGAATAAGCGCAATATAATCTCCCTTTGTACTCGTTGCAATGATACGTTTTACCGTTACGCGGCGGTACGTTAATATAATTAAACCGATGATTGAAGCAACCCCTGCTGGAAGCCCAAAACTAATTGCTACTACATGATACATATGCTCAGAAATACCTATGGAACGGTATACAGCTTCTGGAATTAAAATCCCCATAACATGCCCGCCAATTACGAACATAATCCCAAAGTGGAATAATATACTTCCGATTCGGAGCATTTTCTTTTCTAATAGTTCACTAGATTTTGATGTCCAACCAAATTGATCATAGTTGTATCTGAAAATATGTCCACCGATAAAGATTGCAAAAATGATATAGGGAAACAATACCCATAGAAATTGATCCATCATTTTGACAACTCTCCTTTCTAATTTGTCTGTACACCCCATGTATCGATAGCAAGTAAAACAGCCGAAAGAATTGGTTCATACATACTATCTGCTTCTTTTAACTGAACGTGTAATGCTTGTATATTCTCCTTGTATTTACTCATAATTGGTTCACTGTCTTGCTCATTTGCATTTGCAAAAAACTCGAGTAATAGCGGTAAGTAATCAGGTAGTTCTTTATCTGTTACTTCAAAACCAGATTTTTTATAGTGCTGTTTTAACTCTAGTAATTCAATACCTCTTTCTCTTTGTTCACCGGTGTTCATATACGTTAAATACATATTTGTCTTCTTACCAAAATCAAATGTATATACGTAACTATCAATAAGTTGATCGTTCGTTTTATGTAGTGCTTGTTTTATAAATGTTGTAAGTGATGCTTTAACGTCTTCTTGTTCAATCGCTTCAATCTCTTCTAGTAATTCAGTTAAAGCTTCTCTCCACCCAAGTTCCGGGTAAGAGAGAAGGAATGAAGAACATGAAAAAGCAGTTTGTAAACTTTGTCTCATAATTTTCTGCCCCTTTATTTAAGAAATTGTCATACAAGAGCCTGGACCACCTGTGAATGATAAACCACAGCTTCCTTGTTCGCTATATAAATCTGCCACTTGTTCACGGTGAGATGTCGGGATGACGAAGCGATCTTTATATTTTGCAATGGCAAGAAGACGATACATATCTTCTACATCCTGTTTCGTTAAACCAAGTTCTTTTAATACAGCTTCATTTGGTTCTTTATTAATTTGCAGTGCTCTCATATGCGTTCGCATAACAGCCATTTTTTTCAATGTAAGTCGAATGTGTGATTCATCTCCTGCAGTGAGTAGATTCGCTAAATATTGAATTGGAATACGCATATTATCGATAGCAGGGAAAATCTCTTCTGCTTGCCAGTTACTACCTTTCCCTTCCACCATATTCATAATTGGGCTAAGCGGTGGGATATACCAAACCATTGGCATTGTACGATACTCTGGGTGAAGTGGTAGAGCAATTTTCCAATCGATAATCATTTTATAGATTGGTGACTGTTGTGCCGCTTTAATCCACTCTTCAGGAATGCCTTGTTTTTTCGCTTCAGCTGCTACTTCAGGATCATTTGGATCTAGGAAAACAGTAAGCTGAGATTCATATAAATCTTTTTCATTCTCAACAGAAGCCGCTTCTTTTACTTTGTCAGCGTCATATAGCATTACCCCAATATATCTGATACGTCCTACACATGTTTCCGAACAAATTGTTGGCATACCAGCTTCAATACGTGGGAAACACATTGTACATTTTTCCGCTTTATTCGTTTGCCAATTAAAGTACACTTTTTTATATGGGCAAGACGATACGCAGAATCTCCATGCACGACATGCGTTTTGATCCACAAGAACAATCCCATCTTCTTCCCGTTTATACATCGCACCAGATGGACAAGACGATACGCAAGATGGATTCATACAATGTTCGCATATGCGTGGTAAATACATCATAAAGACATTTTCAAAATCGGTTTTAATTTCTTCTTCCATTTTCTTTACGTTCGGATCTTGTAATCCTGTTATATGTCCACCAGCTAAATCATCTTCCCAGTTTGGACCCCATTCAATTTTGTCGATAAATTCGCCTGTAATTGCTGATTTCGGACGAGCAACTGGCTGATGCTTACGCTGCGGACTATTTGTTAACGTTTCATAATCATAGTTCCACGGTTCAAAGTAATCATCAATTGTTGGTTGATCTGGATTGTGGAAAATATTCATAAGGCGCTTCATTTTCGAACCGGATTTCAGCTGAATTTCACCATTTTTCAATTCCCAGCCACCTTTATATTTCTCCTGATCTTCCCATTGCTTCGGATAACCAATGCCAGGTTTCGTTTCTACGTTATTGAAATACATATATTCAGCACCCGGACGATTTGTCCAGGTGTTTTTGCACGTTACGCTACAAGTATGGCAGCCGATGCATTTATCTAGGTTCATTACCATTCCGACTTGTGCTTTAATCTTCAAGCCAATCTACCTCCTTCAGTTTGCGAATTACAACGTTTAAATCGCGCTGGTTCCCAGTTGGACCATAATAGTTAAATCCATAACTTAATTGACCGTATCCACCAATCATATGTGTCGGTTTTACGTGAATTCGAGTTGGACTATTATGCGTTCCCCCGCGATTACTTGTTAATTTCGTTCCAGGTACGTTAATGTGGCGATCTTGCGCATGGTGCATAAACGCCATTCCTCTCGGTATACGGTGCGTTACAACTGCACGTGCTACAACAACACCGTTACGGTTAAAGCACTCAATCCAATCATTATCTGCAACACCAGCTTCTTCAGCATCTTCTTTATTCATCCAAACAGTTGGACCACCTCTAAATAGCGTTAACATCGGTAATGAATCAAAGTACATACTATGAATGGACCACTTATTATGCGGTGTTAAATAGTTTAGTGTAATCTCTTTCCCTTCTACTTCAGGTCGTGATTTACGGAACGGTTTATGTTGCAGAATTGGTTTAAATGTTGCCATCGTTTCACCAAATTCTTTCATCATGTCATGATCTAAATAGAAAGATTGTCGTCCAGTGATTGTTCTCCAAGGGATGAGACGTTCTACATTTGTTGTAAATGGTGAGTAACGGCGCCCACCTTTTTCAGAACCTGTAAAGGCTGGAGAAGTAATTACTGTTTTTGGCTGCGCTGTAATTTGTTCAAATGTGAAGCATTCTTCTTCACGTTCTTCTGCTAAATCACGTAATTTTAAATCTGTTTGTTTTTCAAGTGCTTCCCATGCTTTTACAGCCATATGACCATTTGTTGTAGAAGAAAGCGTTAATACCGCTTCAGCAGCATTGATTGCTTCTTTTATGTCTGGACAACCTTTCGCAATAGAATCTGTTCGAACAACTCCTAATCGGCTTTTTAATTTCTCATACTCTTTTTCTGCCGACCAAGAAATTCCTTTCGTACCAATCGGTTGTTTCCCGGCATTTGGTCCAAGTGCTGTCATTTTGTCATAAATCGTTTTATAATCCCTTTCGACAACATGAATTTGCGGCATCGTTTTACCTGGTATTGGTTCACACTCACCTTTGCTCCAATCTTTAATCTTACCAAGTGGTTGTGCTAATTCTTGCGGTGTATCATGAAGAAGTGGTGTTGCAACAACTTCTTTCATTGGTTCAAGATCAATTTTCTCTGCTAAATCTGACACAGCTTTAGAAAGTGAAGTGAAAATATCCCAGTCAGAACGTGCTTCCCATGGCGAACCGATTGCCGGATTAAATGGATGTACAAATGGATGCATATCTGTACTGCTTAAATCGTGTTTTTCATACCAAGTTGAAGCCGGTAAGACGATATCAGAATAAAGCGCTGTTCCAGCCATACGGAAATCTAAATTAATAAGCAAATCAAGCTTCCCTTCTGGCGCTTCTTCATGCCATTTCATTTCTTCTGGTCGTAATGAATCACTATCATCATTCATTAATCCGTTCGTTGTACCTAATAAATGTTTTAAGAAATATTCGTGTCCTTTACCAGAACTTGAAATTAAGTTTGCACGCCAAACGAATAAGTTGCGCGGGAAGTTATTTTTGTTATCTGGATCTTCAATCGCAAATTTTAGTTCTTTTTCTTTTAATTTTTGTGCAACATATTTTCCGATTTCTTCTTGTGTTGTTGCACCAGCAGCAACAGCTTCTTTATATAGTTCAATTCCATTTTTCTCAAATGTCGGATAAGAAGGTAACCAGCCAAGTCGCGCCGCTAATACGTTGTAATCACCGTGATGTTGATAACGAGAGTTGCCTTCGACTGGTGATGCTAAATGTCCCACTGGTGTATCTTCATAGCGCCATTGATCTGTTACGAAATAGAAGAAAGATGTACCGTTTTGTAATTTCGGTGGCCCTTGCCAATCTTTTGCCATTGCGATTGTTTGCCATCCTTCTGCTGGTCGTAATTTTTCTTGCCCAACGTAATGCGCCCAGCCACCGCCGTTTACACCTTGTGCTCCAACGAGAAGTACAAGATTTAAAACGGCGCGATAAATTGTATCAGAGTTAAACCAATGGTTAATACCAGCCCCGACAATAATCATTGAGCGACCATTCGTATCAACAGCATTTTGTGCGAACTCACGAGCGATTTGAATAATAAGCTCACGTTTTACTCCTGTCATTTTCTCTTGCCATGCAGGTGTAAACGGCACGTCATCATTGAAGTCTTTCGGCTCTTGTCCACCAAGCCCTCGGTTCACACCGTAATTTGCTAACGTTAAGTCATATACAGTAGTAACGAACACTTCGCCCTCTTCTGTCATAACCTTTTTCACTGGAATTGTACGTTCTAATACTTTGTTTCCATCATCAGAGAAGTACGGAATTTGTACAGTTCCAACATAATCTTCCATTCCAAGTAAAGAAAGACGTGGATCAATCTTTTCGCCTGTTTCTTCATCTTCTAAACGTAAATTCCATTTCTTTTCGTTATCCCAACGTGACCCCATTGTGCCGTGAGGTGTTGCAAAATCGTTCGTATTTTCATTCCAAAGTACAGGTTTCCATTCTCCTAACTTTGTTTCGCGTCCAATATCAGAAGCATTTAAGAATCGATCCGCAACGAATTGGTCTCCTTTTTGTTTCAATGTAACGAAGAAAGGAAAATCAGTATATTGCTTCGCATACTTTGTGAAGTATTCCACTTGATTATCTACGTAAAATTCTTGTAAGATCACATGCCCCATTGCCATCGCAAGTGCACCGTCTGTACCTTGTTTCACACTAATCCAATCATCTGCAAACTTTGTTGACTCAGCGAAATCAGGACTGACAGAAACGACTTTCGTTCCTTTATATCGAACCTCCGCTAAAAAGTGTGCATCTGGTGTTCTTGTCATCGGTACATTTGAACCCCATGTCATAATGTAACCAGAGTTATACCAGTCACTACTTTCTGGTACATCTGTTTGATCACCCCAAATTTGCGGAGAAGCTGGTGGTAAATCTGCGTACCAATCATAGAAACTAAGCATCGGTCCACCCATAAGTTGCATAAAGCGGCTGCCTGCAGCATGACTTAACATCGACATAGCTGGAATTGGTGAAAAGCCAACATTTCGGTCTGGACCGTATTTCATTACTGTATATAATAATGAAGCTGAAACGAGTTGTAACACTTCATCCCAATTCGCACGAACGAATCCCCCTTTACCACGTGCCTGCTTATACTTGCGTGCTTTTTCAGGGTTTTCCACAATGCTTTTCCAAGCATCTAATGGTGACTCATTATTTTGTAATTCCTCTTGCCACATACTCCAAAGAACACCACGTACATACGGATATTTCACACGAAGTGGACTATAAATGTACCAAGAAAAACTCGCTCCACGTGGACATCCTCGTGGTTCAAAGTCAGGCATATCTGGACCTGTTGTTGGATAGTTAAGCTCCTGTCCTTCCCAAGTTACAATTCCATCTTTCACATAAATGTTCCAACTACATGAACCAGTACAGTTCACGCCATGTGTAGAACGAATTACTTTATCATGCTGCCAACGCTTTCTGTACACATTTTCCCATTCACGATCTTCATATGTTTCTTGTGTATGATTATCGTTATAACGATCTATTGGTGAAAAATATTTTAAACGTCTCATTAGTGCTGAAGGTTTCTTCTTCATACTGTTCACTCCTTTAATACGTCTCTCTTACATACCCTTACTATAAGAGAGGTTGTAAAATACAGATGTGACATTTCGCACAGTTCAAGAGATTGTCAAAAATTCCGGAAAAAATATAAAAAAGTGAAAATCTAATCATTGTGGAGGGCTCACATCCTTCACTGACTGTTAAATTACTTCCTTGCTTCTATCAAAATTTAAGATGAAGTACAGATAATAATGAGCTTCCAAAAAATTTCTTATATAATAGAGGAAGTAATTTGGGAGTAGTTAAATTTGGTATACCTAAATCGTTAGATGAGGTAATAAATGAAAATACAATACTTTAAATCCACCATATCAAGGGCAACTATCCTGAAAATAGTTGAACAAAAAACGCCAGAAAATCCATATGAATTGTCAGCAACTTAGATTGAATCCATAGAAGAATACACCAAGAATGGCAGGATTTTAAGATAATAATACAAGGAGTATATTATGAAATTAGAACCGCTTTATGCAGAAAACATTATCGTAGCCGTCATATATAAAAATGAGTTTAGATGGTATGTAACAGATAAAGAACTATGGTTTTTAGATTATAATAAATTAGATAATGCATATAAAAATTTAGGTATAAGCATTGAAGATAATGACGAAGCGGAAGAAAGAAATGGAATAAAAGTATTAGATCATGAAAATGTAGAAGTATTTTTAGTAAGGATTAATCAATATAAAACAACTAAAGAAGAATTAAATTATTTACTACTTGAAAATATTAAAAGGAAAAATGCAGGAGAAGATCTATTAGATTTTAGTCCAATCTTATTAATTAACTTTGATAATAAAATACTATATTCAATGTTTCCAGAACCGGCATCATACGAAAACTATGTACCCAAAGATTGGAGTGGTACATATGAAGATTTCACTGAATTCATACCTACATCAGAGAAATATTGGATAGATAAGTTTAATAATAATCTACTTTTACTATAATTTAAGTAGGAAAATAGTGATGATAGTATAAGAATTTATTACCTTAATAGAGCTTATGAGATTAATAGAGAAGTAAAAGGAGGAAAATAGTCATGAAATATCCATATAGTTTTGAAGTGCTTAACAGTGGCGATTTAGTTATGAGACTTCCTAAAGAAATTAAACTTGTTGAAACTTTTTTAGGAATTGAAGTTGCAGCTTTTGGAGATTGGATTTTAGAAGAAATACATAGTATTTTAAACGGAGAAAAAAATTATGTGGTAGTAAATGGCAACATTTGCGGTTTAGAAATTCAGAACGACACAACTACTATATTAGACAATTTAGCCGAAGATGGTAAAGGAGAATATTGTGAGATTGAAACAATGGAATTGGTAGAATTAATTCATATTTGGTTAAATAAACGAAAAGAATATAAGAAAGATACAAAATAAAGGAGTGTAATAATTTAAATAGCTGGTCTCTTCATGTGAAGTCGACTTTATTTTTTATTCACAAGGGGTATTAATATATGTTCCAAACTATACGCGTAGGGTTTCCTACGCTATTTATTTTGCTCATTGAGGTCAATCTTTCCTTCCCCTCTTCTACTTTTACCGACGATACTATTCTATATCAAGATATATTTCACATAAAAAGAGAAATCATTATTTACCATATTGCCCTTAGTTACTGAAACAATTATACTAGATGTAATCAGAATAAATAATCTGAATATTCTTAGAATTAAAGGTAATAGTTTTATACTCGCACATAGAGAGGTACGTTCTATTTTCCACTAAATAGATTAGAAAACGATAATAACATTAGGAGGATTACGATGCACCAACTTGATTCATTACATCCCATTATAGAAAAAATAATGAACAATATTGAAAAAATAATGGTCGGAAAAAGAAAAGAAACGATTTTAGCTTTGACAGCTCTCTTAGCTGAAGGTCATGTACTATTAGAAGATGTTCCTGGCGTTGGGAAAACAATGTTAGTACGCGCTCTTTCTAAATCTATTGATGCTGATTACAAGCGAATTCAATTCACACCTGATTTACTACCGTCAGATGTAACAGGTGTTTCTATTTACAATCCGAAAGAGCTCCAATTCGAGTTCAAGCCTGGACCAATCATGGGGAATTTTATACTTGCTGATGAAATTAATCGTACATCTCCCAAAACACAATCTGCCTTACTTGAAAGTATGGAAGAAGGCAATATTACAATAGATGGTATGACAAGACCGTTACCAAAACCATTCTTTGTAATGGCTACACAAAATCCAGTCGAATATGAGGGAACATATCCTTTACCAGAAGCCCAGCTCGATCGTTTCTTATTGAAGCTAAAAATGGGATATCCTTCACCAGAAGAAGAATTTGAAGTTTTAAACCGGATGGAAAAAACAAATCCCCTCTCCCTTTTACAAGCTATTACTACAATAGAAGAATTACTTTATTTGCAACAAAGCGCACGGGAAATAAGCATGGACAAAGCAATCAAGCATTACATTGTAAAGCTTGTTAGTCAAACTCGCTCTTATAGTTCTATACAACTAGGTGCAAGTCCACGTGGCTCGATTGCTTTAATGAAAGCTTCACAAGCTTATGCATTCATCCATGGCAGAAATTATGTTATTCCAGACGATGTTAAATTTTTAGCTCCTTACGTGTTAGCTCACAGACTCATTCTAAAAATGGAAGCAAAATTTGAAGGAATAACAGGGGAACAAGTTATTTCAAAAATCGTTGCGCGAACTACTGTGCCGACTCAAAGGAAGATGAACCTTTGATGAAACGCATGCTACGAGCACTATATCACGTTTTGAAGTTATTACTAATCCCTTTATGCCTAGTGTTAACATTTGTGTACGCTATGCTTCAAGGAGGATTTGTAAGTTGGTTTTTATTTTACAGTATGGTTCCTATTGGCCTTTATTCACTATTATTCCCCTTCTACGCTTTACGGGGTGCTGAAGTAAAAAGAATAACAAATCAAAACGATTATGTAGCAGGAGAACGATTTGTAAGCACGATTACAATAAAAAGAAAATTTCCTTTCCCCTTACTTTATTTAGTTATAGAAGATGAACTGCCACCACACCTTACAAGTTGTAGACAAACAAAGATGAATAAAACAATACTCTTTCCAGGATTAAAACGAAATTTTTCGTTTCAATATGCAATTGACACAATCCCTAGAGGAGAACACACTTTTTCAAGCATACGCGTCAAAACTGGTGATCTATTCGGTATGATGGAGAAAGAAGTAACTTTTTCAGTTCCGGATACATTTTTAGTCTATCCTCAGTATGTAGATATAACGTATCAGCAATTGGAAAACCATTTCGAGCAAGGAGCGCTCTCAGCAAATATAAATTTCACAAAAGACTCTACCATTTCTGTCGGTGTGAGAGACTATAAACCTGGTGACCGCTTTTCATGGATTGATTGGAAAGCAACTGCAAGAACAAACAACATTATGACGAAAGAGTTTGAACAACAGCGCAGCCATAATATTATGATATTCATAGACAGAACTGAGTCTCCTCTATTCGAATCAGTCGTCACATTTACTGCCTCTATTGTCAGGGCTGTATTGAAGCAAAATTCACCAGCGTCATTTGTGTCTGTCGGAAAAGAACGAACTTTTTTCCCTTTAGACAATGGAGATAGTCAGTTGCAGCAAATCTTTTGTCATTTAGCGAAAGTACAAGCGGACAGTGTATTCCCGCTCTCCCGGAGTGTAGAAATGGAATTAAGAAAAGTTTATGAGCCCGTAACAATTATACTCGTGACAAGCGATCTTTCTCCCGATATTCAAAAGGCAGCTGACTATGCCGCTATACAAAATAGAAAATTACTAGTTTTGGTCGTGAAAGAAAAACCGAATCAACTCTCACATCGAGAACTCAGTGTTTTAGAAACTCTACAAAAACGAAAAATATTTGTAAATGTGGTTTATGAAAACCGATATACAAACGTGTTTTTTGAGGTGAGCAAATGACAACATTACAAACAAAATACAAATGGGATATGAGCAGATTCTTCATGCATGCATGCGCATTTCTACTTTTACTAGAATGGATACGACCCCTTTTAGGTATTACAAACGTAGGTAGATTAGATATTTTTGTAATATTTATAGGAATTTGCTTCACACTCTCTTTTTTTCAAACAAAGTGGCAGATTCCGATAAAGATCGTGACAATTTTATTCATCATTCATCTCCTATATTATAAAAATATTTTTATAAATCCATCTTGGCTAACGAAATTTTTTACTGATATTTCTCGAAATTCCTCCCTGTTATTCCAGGGGAATTTGCTAGATATTTCTCCAGTTTTTCCAACCGTTTTATTTTTTCTATCATTTTGGTTTTTGAGTGCTTTCATCTCTTTTTGGTTGATTCATAAAAAGCGTGGATTGTTATTTCTTATATTGACTATTATTTATATCACAATTTTTCATAACTTACATTTATACAATGCAAACTACGCTATTATTCGTACTGTTGTCATCGGCTTTTTTATGCTTAGTCTTCTTCGCATAGAACGAATAAAAGAGAGTGAACACTTACAAAATTATGCTAGAGAAATCTCAAAATTACTTAGACCTATTACAATATTTATTGTATTGTCAGCAACCATCGCATACTTTGCTCCAAAATTTGGCCCTCAATGGCCAAACCCAATGGATTTTTTACAATTCAACACATCCGAAGTAAGTAAAAAACAAGAAGTTTCTAAAATTGGCTATGGTTTAGATGACTCAAAATTAGGCGGTCCTTTTACGGCAGATCCTACAATTGTTTTCACAGCACAAACGCAAAACAAACAATATTGGAGAGTAGAAACGAAAGATTTTTATACAGGAAAAGGCTGGGAAGTTTCTGAAAAGCAAAAAAAGGTTACTTTTAAAAATAATAACGACGTCGTAAGTTGGTACGAACAAAATACAAAAACAGAGACAACTAAGGCAACAATCACCATGCAAAAAAGGTATCCTCACCTTACCTATCCAGCAGGATTAATATCAGTTGAGGCTTCTTCCGATGTATCATACAGCGTTGACCCATTTTCAGAAAAAATCTATACGATGGACGGAGACTCTTCCACTACTTTACATTCATATAAAGTAACATATGAGGTCCCGGAGTTTTCCATAGAAAACTTGAAAGCTGTAAAAACGAATGAAGGTCAAGAAACAAATCCTTATTTCATGACAAAGTACACGCAACTTCCCAAATCATTACCGCAGCGAGTAAGAGACTTAGCTGTAAGTCTAACAAAGGATAAAGACACCCGATACGATAAAGTATTAGCTATTGAAAACTATTTCACCGACCATTCTTTTATATATGAAACAACGAATGTCTCATTCCCTGCCCAAAACCAAGATTATGTAGATCAATTTCTTTTCGATACAAAAAGTGGCTACTGTAATAATTTCTCGACATCTATGATCGTGTTACTTCGTTCTGCTGGAATTCCCGCTCGCTGGGTAAAAGGTTATACAGAAGGAACTCTTGATAATACGCTTGTGGGTGCTGAAGGTGAGGATGTTTATAAAATCGCGAACGATAACGCACACTCTTGGGTCGAAGTATACTTCCCTGGATACGGATGGATTCCATTTGAACCAACAAAAGGATTTACGAATCCCTATAATTTTATAAATAATACTCCTGCTCCTACTTTACAAAATAACGAAGTATATAATTCTAATAACGAACCAATACAACAACGAAACAATGAAGCAAAGCTCAAAAGTTTAATAGAAGATACAGAAGAAGCTTCTACTAAAAAGATTCCAAATTCTAAAAATGGATTTTCTTGGTGGTACGTATTCCTCTCTACAATACCGATTAGTATTATAGGATACCTTCTATTCATCACTAGAATGAAATGGATTACGCTTTTTATCATTCATTTCTATAAATATCGAAAAGATGATGCCGTTTATACAAAAGCTTACGATTCTCTCCTAAAACAATTTGCGCGAATTGGTATACGACGAGATGAGAGTCAAACATTCCGAGAATATGCTCTCCATGTTGATACACTTTACAACTCGGCCGATATGCAACAACTTACTTTCAGTTATGAGAATGCTATATATCAAAAAGGACAAGCCGCAGCAGAATGGAAAAAATCCGTACACTTATGGGAAGTGCTTATGAAAAAAGCTGCTTCTCCACCTAAATCAAATGACTTCCATTCAGCGATTTAATATTGACAATGTGAATGTAAATAAAATGCCTCAAAGAACAAAATAGTTCTTTGAGGCATTTTTTAATAAAGTGAAACTCCTAGTTATTCGCCAAGTACCTTCTCAATCTCAACCTCTAAATCCACCGGCTTCGTTTGCGGTGCAAAACGCCCTACTACTTTTCCGTCTTTTCCAATTAGAAATTTTGTAAAGTTCCATTTTACTGCTTTCATACCGAGTAAACCTGGTGCTTGTTCTGTCATGTATGTATACAGAGGATGAGCCTTATCACCTTTTACATCAATTTTTGCAAACATTGGGAAGTTTACACCGTAGTTTAATTCACAAAAACTAGTAATATCTGCTTCTGTTCCTGGTTCTTGCCCTCCGAATTGGTTACAAGGGAAACCGAGTATTTCTAGCCCTTGTTCTTTATATTTATCATATACTTCTTGTAATCCTTTATATTGCGGTGTAAACCCACATTTACTAGCTACATTTACAATAAGAAGTGCTTTTCCTTCGTAATCTTTTAACGATTTTTCTTCACCTGTAATTGTTTTAGCTGAAAAATCATAAACTGTCATTGTCCTTACCCCTCTCTTCACTATCATTCCATGTTTATACTATACTACATTCGTGAATTTACAGCTCTTATTACGTATTTCTCTCTACAATTGAAAGCGCTTTATTTTCGTTCGAAAATTCGACACAAATTACTAGACTTTTATGATGGAAAGTTTTACAATTGAATTGTGAACAAAATGTGACAGTTTATATTCTATTATTATAGAAAAGGATGGTGTTCAATATGAAAACTGCACAACATGAAACGATTTCAAATCGCGAGTTTTATTTCGTACTATATATGATGTTATTGTATGTGATTGGCTGGGTAATCGATGTAAATGGTTTATTTTTAAGCTCCTACTTTAATTTAGCGGGAGAGATTATGCTTCCATTAGTTGGCGGCATTGTTGGACTATTCGTTATGTCTATTAATAAACAACAAAGACAATAAGAACATTACAAAAAGGCAGAAGACGAAACTTTCGTTTTCTGCCTTTTTGTATTTTTAGCGTATAATAGTTACATACCGTATATAAGGAGTGGTAAAGATGAAAAAAGTAGAACAATTATCTTCTCACCTATATCTGATTGATGATTTTGATTTACAACATAATGAACGAACTGGTACGTACGTTTTATTAGGTGATGATATTACTTTAATTGAAACTTGTGCAGCCCCTTCTCTTCCGTATATTTTAGACGGCTTACAACAATTACATATTGATTTAAACGAAGTTAAAAACATTATCGTTACACATGTTCATTTAGATCACGCCGGTGCTGCTGGTTTAATGATGGAAAAATGTCCAAATGCTACTTTATATGTGCATTCTCGCGGTGCTCGTCATATGATTGACCCAACAAAACTCATTTTAGGTGCAAAAGCTGTGTACAAAGAAGATTTCGATAAACTTTTTGATCCAATTCTTCCAATTGAAGAAGAACGTGTTCATATTGTACAACATGGTGATACGTTACAAATTGCAGAAGACCGCATCCTTACATTTTATGATACACCGGGACATGCAAAGCACCATATTAGCATTCACGATTCATTAACAAACGGCATTTTTACTGGCGATACAATTGGAATTTATTATAGAGAACTCGCAGACCTTGGTGTAGAACTGTATTTACCATCAACGTCCCCTTCACAATTCCAACCAGATGCGATGATTGCTTCTAAAAATCATATTCAAAGTATGAATGTAGATACTATTTATTTCGGCCATTACGGCGCATCATCCAATGTTACAGAAGTATATAAGCAACTAGAACATTGGTTACCTATTTTCGTTCATACTGGTAAAGAGGTCTTTGAAAAATATAATGATTTCGATGAAGCTACTAAAGCTTTGCAAACTGTATTAATAGATAAGGTCTCTTCTCACCTTACAAAGTTAAACGTTCCATCAGATCATTCCGTTTATAACATTTTACATCTAGATATAGAAATTAGTGCGATGGGCATTATAGATTATTTCACGAAGCAAGAAAAAGCAAACACCACTATTAAATAACTGTAAAAGAAGAGATATACAACAGTAGTTATTGTATATCTCTTCTTTTTTTGAATATATTTTGAGTAAAGGATGGTGGAATATAATGCAAAAAGTGATGCTATACCTCTGCTTTACATTATTTATCGTCTTATTATTATTTGTCGGAGTGAAAATTCAATTTTATTTAGATACAGACGCACAAGTAAATTTTAACGTTTATCCAAGATTATTCTACTTTACACTCTTCCCTCTTATAGTCGGCATTTTATTACGATTCCTTCAATCTATTAATCGTGAAACAAGTAAACAAAACTGGCGCTTTCAACCGGATAAATTTATCACCATTACTGTGCCTACACTATTCATTTCCTTTTCTCCAGCTCTACTCTTTTCACCAGTTGGTGCGTACCTACCTTATTTAGCTAATATTATTCTTATAAATACAACTTTTGTTACGATAATTAGTTTAATAGCTGGTTATTCCCTTTTAGATTGTTTTATACAAAAGGATCCTGTGAATAGCAAAAATGAAGAATGATTCTGCGCTCCCTTGTTTCTCGCTGCTACATTCATAAAATAACAAAAAAACTCTTAGTTACTTTTAAATACAAACACTTATCATATAATAAAAATGGAATGCTTTACTTACTATATATTTAGGAGGGGATTGTAATGACTTATGGATTTAATGACCATTATCGACAACAAACTGGAGTCCATCCTGTTTTAGATCAAATTTTAAATAATTGGAGTGGAGATCAGAAAAAACAGTTTACGCTTTAATTAATAAATATGGTTTACCCAGTGACGCCAGTACTAGAATGATAATTTGGCACAATAATGGACCATGGAAGCGCACTGTGGTTTACCTCGACCCAGTTCCTCATAACTTTCCAACACCTCATCTTGACTATTTAGCACAAACGATTGATTTTAAAGCACCTATACAACTTTTAGATGAATTAACGAAATTTGATGGTAGTTTATATTTAGATCGTACTGCTGGTGAAGCAACTGCTAAATGTGACCTAGAAGCTGCTAACTTTATGGCTTTAAACTTAATGTATGATATTGTTACCGGGAAGCGCACTGCAGAAGATGCTCGCCGTTTTGCAGTTGAAATTGAAAAACAACTACGATTACAAGGACAATCCTCACCATATTTTGAAAGATTTTTATTCCCACAGCAAAGCCATACAGCTGATCCAGATATATCTTATTTTTAAAAATATACTCCTCACCCAAAATACATGCGAACATTATATTTCTTAACTAAACAAGGAGAACCTGAGTTTTCACAGGTTCTCCCTTTCTATTTAACCAGTTCATCCACATACTCCATAAACTGCTCTGCTTTCATAAATCTTTCTTTATATGCCTCAGGTACTTCTTCTACTTTTATTGCACCGGTTGATTTTGTCTTCACTCGTACGATTTCATGTGTCATTAAAGCTTCCATATAGCGATCAAACTCTTCTTGCGTTAATACTTCTTTACTTGATTTATGACCATTTAATTTATCAAAGTATGGTTGAAGGCCCATACTTACCTTTTTCATTTCTTCTCTTTTTTCTGATGATAATGCATCATAATCAATATTACCGTTCGAATCTCCGTACGCAAGCTTTGCATTCGTTAATTTCTTTAGTTCTTTTGTAAACACTTCATATTCTTTCGTACCCATTTCATCTTTCGCTTCTGATAACTTTGCACTAAAACGCATGTACGCCTCTAATGTCATCGTTCCAGCATGCTTTTTTAAATTCTCAAAAGATCCGTATATACCATCTGCCATAATAGATTGATACGCAAAACCAGTCGTCGGGATTAAAAAAGCCGCTGCAAGTACTCCTGCGATAAGGCGTTTCTTCCTCTTACGCCCCCCTTGATTCATTTTTATTTGAACGATTACTTTTTCTTTCAACTCCGGCGGGGCAACAATCCCCTTCGCTTCTTCTTGTATAGATTCTCTAACTCTACAATCTAAACTCATTTCACATTCCCTACCTCTCCTAAAAAGATTTCTTCTATTTGCTCTTTTTGACGTAGTTTTTTTAATGCTGCGTGAATTCTAGATTTCACAGTACCAATTGGAATATGTAATATTTGTGCTACTTCTTCTTGAGAGTAATCGTGTAAGTATCTTAAGATAATAACTTGTTTCAATTTATACGGTAATTTATGAATAAGTTCGATTAATTTTTGGTTTGATATTTTACTTACAACATCGCTAGAAAAATCAATTTGTACTGGTTTTCTTTGCTCTTCTGCTTTTTTTATAATTCGTAGTCGCATCCACCTCTTTCTTCTATAAGAATGAATTTGTTTAATTGCAAGTCCAATTAGCCAAGGACGAAATGGCTTCTCGCTATCATACTTACGAAGCGATTCATATAGCTGTATGTATATTTCTTGAACGACATCATCTACATCTGCTTTATCATCTATTAAAAAATGTGCTGTCTTATATACTTCTTGGATTGTTTTATCATACAATTCGCTATACGTTTCTTTATTGCCCGATAAAGTTAATTGGATTAAATGTGTGTCATCTATTTCACCCTTCATATTCCAGCCCTCCTTTGTCTTACACAATATATTGGCAAGTAATTTATATTTCGTTCGATTTTTCTAGAAAATTTTATATAAATTAATATAATGATTCAATACGTTCATAAGCTTCGCTTATAACCTTGCATAATAATTATATAATTTTCCAATTTCTAATGAAGACTTAAAATGATTTATATAGTCAAATTTAGGAGGATATATGATGAAAGCTATCGTTGTAACGTCGTTCGGAGGACCTGAAGTGATGAAATATACAGATGTAGATATACCGGCTATTTCAGAAGATCAAGTTTTAATTCGTGTTGTTGCTACGAGTGTAAATTTCGCTGATATTAAATCACGTTATGGCAAAAAAGGAAATAAAGCGCTACCTTTTATTCTAGGGATAGATGCCGCTGGTATTGTAGAACGTGTCGGTTCTCATGTGAAAAATATTTATCCTGGACAACGTGTCATTGCTTTCCCTCAAAATGGGTCTTACGCTGAATATGTTGTTGCAAATGAAAATCTTACTTTCACATTACCTGATGAAGTCGATTTTCAAATTGCAGCAGCATGCCCTATCGTATCTTTCACAAGCTATAATTTACTCGCAAATGTAGCAAGGCTTCAACAAGGTGAATCTGTACTCATTCATGCGGCGGCTGGTGGAATTGGCACTACTGCTATTCAACTTGCAAAACTATTAGGGGCTGGAACAGTTATAGGTACTGTCGGAAGTGAAACAAAAAAAGAAATTGCTTTAGATGCCGGTGCTGATTATGTAATTGGTCATCAAGATGAAGATTTTGTAGAGAAAGTCAATGAGCTGACAAATGGTGAAGGGGTTGATGTAATTTTAGACTCTATTTCTGGAACGGTTTCGGAAAGAAGTTTAAAATGTCTTGCTTATTACGGCCGCCTCATTCATTTTGGTAATGCAAGTGGTGAAATTGGCAATTTCCAAACGAAAGATTTACATGCAAGTTGCCGCTCTATACTCGGTTTTAGCTTTGGAACTACACGAAAAAAACGTCCTGAACTACTCCAAGAAACTGCAAATGAAGTTTTCCGTTATTTGCGTGACGGACGTTTGCAAATCAAGGCTACGAAATCTTTTCCACTTCAAGATGCAGGGAAAGCACATGAATGGGTCGAAAGTAGAAAAAGTACAGGGAAAGTAATACTAACTGTTCAGTCCTCCTCCTGAAATGAATACTTGAAACCGAGGTGTCATTCATGGGATCACGAATTATGCATGCTATTATCGCTAACGGTATTGCCGAAAAACTATGTATTCAAGATAAAACTTCTTTCATACTCGGAGGTGTAGCCCCTGATGCGGTTCATTCAGCAGAAGAAAAAGGAACTTCACACTTTTACGCTGGCACAACGAAAAATTATACGAGAAGGATAGCTTTTAATTCTTTTTTTCAAAAATATAAAGCTCAAATGGATTCCCCTTTTCTCTTAGGCTATTACACTCACCTCATTGCCGATGATAATTGGCTAAGTGGATTTTTTCTACCTTGGCTAAAAAATAGAATAGAAAATGACGAGACGATCGCACCCCTGTACTATAACGATTTTAAATTGTTAAATGCAAAGTTGCTTCATCATTACGATAAAGAACAACAGCTCTTCTCGCTTCTCAATCAAGATGCTCACATTGTCAATATTGAAGAGATTTCTAAAGAAAATGTTTTAGAATTTCGAAAATATCTTTTTGAAGATATGTTGTATCCAGAGCAACATTTGCATAAAGACTTACAGGTGTTTACGTTTAATCAAATCATTGGTTATATTGAGACAGCTATTGAAAAAGGCGTATTTTATATTAATCAACTCTCTAATGAAAAATCCACTTCAAATATGTAATCCCCCTCAATATATTTGAGGGGGGATTTTCACATAACAATATTATTATCGGTTCTTTTCCATAACCGCAAAATAATTCCCTTCACTATCAGCAAAGTTAAACACTTTACCAGAAGGCATAGTTACCATTTCTCCAACAGTAACATTTTTATTTGTTAAATCTGTATATAATTGATCAAGATTTTCTGAGAAGAACATTAAAGATGGTGTACCAAGATTCAATTCTGGGCTCATTTTAGAAATCACTTCTTTATTATGTAGTATAATGCTCGTTTCAGCACCGCTTTTCGGAGCGATTTCAATCCATCTCATTCCTTGTTTGTTATCTTCCTCTGCTACTACATGAAACCCTACCTTTTCCGTCCAAAAATTGACTGCCTCATCTTGATTATTTACATATAACATAATTTGTCCTACTTTATGAATCATTACATTTCCCCCTAATTGTTTTTATATTCTATGTAGCTTTCTACAGGTACTATCGTTATTCCTTTTGAGTTGGTATGTACTTCTTTGCAAAATTTATCGACTGACTCATCCCATCCAATTCATCAAAATAATCATTTCTTTCAATCATGTTATATCCTTCGAATCCAATTTTATCTAATACCTTGAAGAATATATCGAAATCTACTTCACCATTCCCTGCTGCGACTTCAATATACTTACTTGAACTATCGCTTTTCACTTTTGTACAATCTTTAATATGAGTTTGTACTATATAATCTTTTAATAGCAACAAACCTTCTACCGGATTTTCATTTACATCACTAATTAAATTTGCTGGATCAAAGTTAATCGCTAATCCTTTTGAATTTATATTTTCTAAAAACCGCTTTAACACTATCGCTTTTTCAGATCCCGTCTCAATGGCGAAGAATCCTCCAAATCTGAACGCTAAGTCTCCTATTTTATTACAAACACGTATCATTTTATCATAGTACTCACTATTTTCATCATCTGGAATTTTCCCAATATGGGCTGTCACTATGTTAGCCCCTAACCTTAACCCTTTATCACTTAATTACAAACAAAAAAGACGTAACTACAAATAGTTACGCCTTCCTCATCATTTATCTAGGCTTTTTCTTCCCAGTAAATGCTGGTTTCTTTTTCTTTGGTGCTTTCGGTTTTGTTTCTACAAATGATCCTTTGAACATTTCTTGCTTCGTAAATACGATACCTAGTTTTTTCGCAAATTGTAGTAATTTACGCTCTTCTTGCGGTGTTACAAGAGATACAACAGTTCCTTCTTTACCCATACGTCCAGTACGTCCAGAGCGGTGAATATATTGGTCTACTGTGTCTGGTAATTCCAAGTGAATTACATGTGTTAAATCATCAATATCGATACCGCGTGCTGCAATATCAGTAGCAAGTAAAATTTCTAATTTTCCTCCGCGGAAAGCACGCATCGTCGCTTCACGCTCTTGTTTACTTGCTTCTGCATGAAGAGCCGCTGCTTTCATTTTACGGAATTTCAATTTCTCTGTAATTTCGTCTAAACGGAATGGGTCGTTTAAGAAAGCAACTGCTTTTACATCGCCCATATGCATAATTCTTCTTACGTAATCATTTTTCTCGCGTCGCTCACAAATGATATACGTATGCTCAACTAAGCTTTTTGACTCTGCTCGTGTTACACGTACTAATTGTGGTTCAACTGCTAAGTCACGTGCCGCATCTTCTGCAGCTTTTGTCATTGTAGCCGAGAAGAATACTAATTGACGATCGCGCATCGTAGATTTAATTACATCTTGTACAGCGCCCATCATCTTTTGTTTTACAATTTGATCAAACTCATCAAATACAATTGTTTTCACTTCATGCATTTTTAGCTTTTTCATACGAATTAATTCTAAAATACGTCCCGGTGAACCGACAATCACTCTTGGGTGTTTCTTTAATTTTTCTACTTGGCGCTTAATATCTGCACCACCAATTAAAGATGCACCTGAAATTTCAGTTCCTGCTGTAAACTTTTGAACCTCTTCATGAATTTGCATGACAAGTTCACGTGTTGGTGCTAAAACAACAACTTGTGGCTGTTTTACTTCAGGATTAATTTTATGTAAAAGGGGTAATAAGTACGCTAATGTTTTTCCTGTTCCAGTTGGAGATTCAGCTATAACGTCTTGTCCTTCTAAAATAGTTGGAATCGCTTGTTTTTGAATTTCAGTTAACTCTTTAAAACCAGCCTTCTCCCAAGCTTGTTGTAAAAATGGTTGCATATCTTTTATCATTTGTTTTTCTCCTTTATCTCTATTTTTGAAGAAAATGTTGTATTGTTCGCACCGTTTCTATCATGTGTGAAATAACAGCTATTAAATCATCAACATGGTCTTCTGTAATCGCTTTTTGAAATAGAACCTCTACCTTATTATGATATGAAATCGCTTGCTTATTATATTCGTATGAAAGTTTTTGCGTAATCATTCTTTCTTTTCCCCATATAGAATGCATGAAAGTTTCAATTTCTTCGCACATCACTTCTGGTTTTTCTATCGGGAATGAAAATGCTAATTTCATTTCACAACCTGGTGTAAATTGTGGTACTTCTAATATTTCACCAGACAAGTTCTTTGCATCTACAGATAGTGAAAATGTTGCTTCTACTAACGGTTCGAATGGTTCTGTTAATTGAAATGAAATATGATATATACGACTTAATGAAGCAAGGTCCATCATATCTTTTCGATCAGTTACAAGAATATCTCCATGTAAATCAAAATCATAAACAGCGCCTTCTACGATTACTTTTAAATTATCAAAAGCAGTTGGATCAAACATAATTTCCTCCAAAAAACAGGCGCCTTTCGATGGAAAGGCGCCACTTGATGTATATATAGTTTACAGATAAACGAGATGAATTACAACCTTTTAGAATAAACCTACTGCTTTTCCATCTTCATTTACATCCATTTGTAGTGCTGCTGGTTGTTTTGGAAGGCCTGGCATTGTTAACATTGTTCCTGTTAACGCAACGATAAAGCCTGCACCAATAGATGGTTTTAGCTCACGAATTGTAACGATAAAGTCAGATGGACGACCTAATTTCGTTGCATCGTCAGAAAGAGAGTATTGTGTTTTCGCCATACAAATTGGTAGGTTACTCCAACCTTCGCCTTCATATTGAGCTAATTGTTTACGTGCTTTCGGAGCAAATTCAATATCTTTTGCGCCGTACACTTTTTGAGCAATTGTACGAATTTTCTCTTCTAATGGTAATTCTAATTCATAAAGTGGTGCGTAGTTGTTTTCACCTTTTTCAATTTCTTTTAACACTTTTTCAGCAAGGTCAACTCCGCCTTGGCCACCTTTCTCCCAAACTTCTGTTAAGGATACCGCATAGCCACGCTCATTACACCATTCTTGTAAGTATGCAACTTCTGCATCTGTATCTGTAATGAATTTATTAATTGCAATTACGAAAGGCACACCGAAGCTTTGAATTGTTTCAACGTGCTTCTGTAAGTTCTCCATACCTTTTGCTAATGCATCTACATTTTCTTCTTTTAATTGATCTTTTGCTACGCCACCATGCATTTTAAGCGCACGAATCGTCGCAACAATAACAACTGCTTCTGGTTTAATGCCAGCTGCACGAGCTTTAATATCTAAAAACTTCTCAGCACCTAAATCTGCACCAAATCCAGCTTCTGTAATAACATAATCACCTAATTTTGCTGCCATTGTAGTAGCGATAACACTGTTACAACCGTGAGCGATATTCGCAAATGGTCCGCCGTGAATGATAGCTGGTGTATTTTCTAACGTTTGCACTAAGTTTGGCTTTAATGCATCTTTTAATAATAATGTTAACGCACCTTCTACCCCTAAATCTTTAACTGTTACAGGTTGATTTGCAAAATTATAAGCAACTACGATGCGTGATAGACGTGCTTTTAAATCTTGAATATCTGTTGCAAGGCAGAATACGGCCATAATTTCAGATGCTACTGTAATATCAAAACCGTCTTCACGTGGTACACCTTGAACCGGTCCACCAAGACCAATTACTACGTTACGAAGGGCACGATCATTTAAGTCAACACAACGTTTCCAAACGATTTTACGCGTATCAATTCCAAGTGTATTTCCTTGTTGGATATGATTATCAATAAACGCCGCTAACGCGTTATTAGCAGTTGTGATCGCATGGATATCTCCAGTAAAGTGAAGGTTAATGTCTTCCATTGGTACAACCTGTGAAAAACCACCACCTGCTGCTCCGCCTTTTAGCCCCATCGTTGGTCCAAGAGATGGTTCGCGAAGTGCAATTACTGTTTTCTTACCAATTTTATTAAAAGCTTGACCTAAACCAACTGTTACTGTTGATTTACCTTCTCCAGCTGGAGTTGGGTTAATCGCTGTTACTAAAACAACTTTACCGTCTTTCTCATTCTGTAAGCGCTTAAAAATATCAAGAGATAACTTACCTTTATAATGACCGTATGGCTCTAATTCATCTTCTAAAATATTTAATTCAGCTGCAATTTCTTGAATCTTCTTCATACTTGCTTCTTGTGCGATTTCAATGTCGGATTTAACTGTTGTAGTAGTTGTCATATACCCTAGTCCCCCTTTAATTGGTTCTGATGATATTGTATCAGTTTTTTGTATTTTCTGCACTTATTTACCTCCTAAAAATTCTTTCATTTCTTTATACGTTTTTTAACATAAATACCCATAAGAATGTTAACGATTGTTGTAACTCTATAGGAAGTTGACCTAACATCTTCTCATTTACTCCGCGCTTATATACACCGATTCCATCTACAACTTCAAAACCTTGTTCTTTCGCTAACTGTTCAAATTCCCAAGGCATCATCGTATTACAAACAACGTCTTTGCCGTATAAACGAGGATAACTGTTCTCTCTTGGCTTTGCTG
The DNA here is from genome assembly GCF_001883995.1 of Bacillus paranthracis. Classification (GTDB taxonomy): domain Bacteria; phylum Bacillota; class Bacilli; order Bacillales; family Bacillaceae_G; genus Bacillus_A; species Bacillus_A paranthracis. The sequence goes on from NZ_MACE01000049.1 coordinate 333,014, forward strand.
TCGGCCCTAAAATTGCAATACATGCATACCCATCACTTTTTAGAACACGCTTTATCTCATTTAATGCTCGTAATGGCTCCTCGGTCCATTCTAAAGAATTAATTGCCATAATTGCTTCAAATTGTTCATTTTCGAACGGTAAGGAAGAAAGATCTCCTTTTATAAAGGATAAATCCGGTCCCTCTCCGCGCTCCTTACCTTTTTGAATCATCACTTCTGATAAATCTACTCCAACTGCTTTATAGCCCGCGCGACTTAATTTATATGTACCGTATCCATCTCCACAACCAACGTCAAGCACCTTGGCTTCTTTCTTCACATATTGTTCAAAAAATGGAATAATCGTACTCCTACTCCCACTATCCCACATCTCCTGACTATTTTGATTCCAAAACTCTGCACTACTATCCCATTTCTTCTCTGCTGATTCATGCCAATTAAATTTCGTCATACATTCCCCTACCTTCACGCTTTATCACTCATTTCATTCTACATCATTTTCCAAAATTCCTGTTTTATCTTCATTAGGAAATGTACATGCTAATAAAGGAATCTTTATTCTCCAATTTTTGCTTTACTTGGGTTTAACTCATACTCATGTTCTTCTCTTTATGAAAGATAATATAAGTACACCCAATTGAAAGAGAGGGATGTACATGCGAAGAAAGAGAAATCATCATTTTAAAAGTGGTGAAAAAAACGAAGAGTATGCAGCTGAAATATCACCAGCTGGCATTCCAATTAGACATAAACGTAAAGAAATTGCAAATGAAATAGAAGGTACAAATACCGGTGCAATGATAGGCTATGTCGCTTTATTTCTTTCGCTTTTCTCCATTGCATTTTATCCGGTTACACTCGGTTCTCTTGCGATTTTAGTTGGCTTATTAGCTGTCAATTTTGGAGCAAGAACACTTGGATATACCGCAATTGGTTTTGGTAGTTTTTCTGTTTTATTTACTTTACTTTATCCGCTTGCTTTGTCAGCTTTTTAAAAAAACACACCAAGTTATACTTGGTGTGTTCATTCGTGATACAACATAATATGACCGCATCCACAACAATGTTTCGCTGTAATTTCTTGAAACACTGGATAATTTTCTTCATCCCGATGCTCAATAAACACCTTTTCAAAACGGTACATATTTGGTGCATATGCCCAATCTTGTTTCGTACGTGCGTATAATGTAGAAGAGAAAAACTCCTCACCGCCACAAACAATACATGTGTTCTTCATCAATACCCCTCCTATGCTTGTCTTACTTCATCTATATGAACATAAGCATAAGAAAAAGACCTTCTATTACTAGAAAGTCTTCTCTGAAACAAAAAGAAATGTATCAAACATTCCTACTCCGCTATATTCTTTCGTAACACCAGCTTCTGTTTTAAATGTTTGCTTTACAGTCATAAAGAATACACCATTTCGTGCATCTGTACTTTCAAATTTTAGTTTTTCTTTTTTACCATCTACATTTTCTGTGCATTCAAAACTACTCTCATCACATTTCAATGCATACTTATCTTCTAGATACAATTTAAAATCTGATTCTTTCGGACAAGTGATAAGTAAAATTGCCACAAGAATAATACTTACAATACCCACAATTGTATAATACTTCTTCATTTGTACTCCTTTCAAAAGACAAGAAAACTTGACTGCATGCGCCAAGTTTTCTTAGTCTACAACCCATTGCCACTCTTGTTCTTTCTTATCAAAAATAAGCCAACCAGTCTCTGTTGCTTCTTCTTTCAATTCATCGATATTATCTAGTACCTCATCCGTACTTTCATACGAACCGACTACATAAACTGGAATTTCAAGACCCCTTCTTGACTCAATTTTCCCTGCCAGATCAATATAAAGACCATCTTCCATTAATGGAATAAGCCCCATAATCACTTCTTTTGAAATTGCTGGGAAAATTTTTGATTTTTGGAAGAAAGAAAAACGTTTCTTACCGAAAGCACCGAGTTTATAAGGAATAACTTTACTTAACATCCCTACAAAGTCTGCAATTCTACGATAATACACTTTGTTGTACCATCCGTCATCATGTGAAAAATAAACAAATCTATTTTTCAATAACGGAAAGAACGTTCTTGCAAGTGGTTCTTTTTTATGAGCCAAATATAAAAGCTCTGCAATTTCTTTTGGCTCTAGTTCATCTAAATCGCTTGCATCATCAAAATCTACCCAACAAAATTCATCAAATTCATCAATCTCTGCTTGAATTAACTTATGTATATTTTCTTCCTCAACATATTCAAATAAAGTATGATAATGAAAATCTGTCCATTCAAAGTTATGCTTTAAAAGCAACACTTGATGAAGCGGTGAAGGGATGTTACTTGCAAACTCTTTAAACGTAATTCCTGATGTAATAAAACAATGACCTCGACGATTACCATTAATATATATCATATTCTTTACTTGGTCAGATCCTCCAGACAAAGCACCTAGCCACCTTCGTTTTATATGTTTCAATTCTATAGCATATTTTAACATGAAAAATTTTAGAAACATAGAAAAAACTTCAAAAACTATTTACAATTTCATGTGTTTTATTACATAGTGATTACAAGAAAAAACACCTGCTCGTGAGCAGGCGTTTTTAAAGGATTTCATCTGGGTTTTGAGGATGATGATTTCCCTCTTTCTTTTCATCTTTTTGGAACATCGATTGAATTTTATCAATTGTTTGTGGAGCTAATTCAATCATTTTTTCCGCTAAATGTGTCGCATTTTGTAGATGCAGAATATTTACTCCATCTTTATTCACCACAAGAAATGCTACTGGTGTAATAGAAACACCACCCGCGCTACCGCCACCAAATGCAGGGTTACCGTTCGCTCTTTGTCCATCATTCGTTTGGAAATCAGAACCTCCTGCTCCAAAACCGAACGCTACTTTAGAAACCGTTAACACTACACCACCGTCAGCCGTCTGAACAGGCTCTCCAACAATCGTATTTACATCGACCATTTCTTTTAAATTTTCCATTGCTGCTTTCATTAACCCTTGAATTGGATGATCCACCGTTCATAACCTCCTTTGTCATATCTTTCCTAGTTTTTCCGAAAGTTTGTGAACTAAACATAAAATTTTATATTGATTTCAAAAAACTTAAGTTGTAATATTTAGAAAAATAAAAAAAGAGGTCGATTCTTTATGATAAGAAAATTAACAAAGAAAGATCATGAACAAGTATTCGCTTACCTAAAAGAAGAAGCAGCCCTTAACTTGTTTATTATTGGAGATATTGAAACTTTCGGTTATGACACAGATTTTCAAGAATTATGGGGAGTATTTAAAGAGAATGGAACATTAAAATCAATTCTACTCCGATTCCACGATTCATTTATACCCTATAGTAAAGAAGAATTTATTACCACTGATTATGAGGCACTTCTTTCCACATATAAGCCGCTTAAACTCTCTGGTAAGTCAACTATTGTAGAAAATTTTGAAACTGCTCCAAGTCTACAATTAGGCGTCAAAAATGAAATGTATTTTTGTGAATGTCTAAATGACAACAACTTACCTAGCACACCAATTCATGAAACAATTAAACTTGCCTCACTAGATGATGTAGAGCGAATTATGCAATTGCGAGGTAACATTGCTGAATTTCCAGTTGTTAATGAATCAGAGAAAATATTAAGACAAGCTCTCAAAACAAATACAGGACGCACATATTATATTGAAAAAGACGGTGCTATCATCGCATCCGCCTCTACTTCCGCTGAAAATTCATTATCCGCTATGGTAGTTGGTGTATGTACACACCCGAATTATCGCGGAAATGGTTACGCTTCACTCATATTACAAAAAATGATCCAAGACTTTACGAAAGAAGGCCGAACACTTTGTTTATTTTATAACAATCCAGCTGCTGGACGAATTTATAAACGACTAGGATTTAAAGACATTGGAATGTGGACGATGTATCGATAATAAGGGGACTCTATAAGCGGAAATAGTTGTAACCTAGCAGTAAAAGCAGATTATACAAAAACTTTACACCGTTATTATGAAAATGGAAAAACTACTTGCGGAGCAATACTCTAACTAAAACATGTTATGTATTCAAACTAAATTCAGACAGATTAACGGCCCCAATTATTGCATTTACTCCAGTAATCGGGGCGTTTATCCTCAAATTCTTTCCACTATATTTATGAAACATTTATTCCACTTATATCGCTATTATCATTACGTGCAAATGCTCTCCTTAACATTACTGCTTCTTATTATACTGTGCTTTAAAATCAATATATTCCTGTTTCGCATCTTGGTTATTGCCTTGGTGACTATCAAAAGATGTATGTATTTGTGATATGTATTTTACTAACTTGCCTTCATCATTTCTTTTCTTATAATTTATTACAATACTTACTTCCAATATCTGCTTTGAACCATTTTTAGAATCAATATGCAATGCGATTGATCCACCACCATATTCATCATATTGTATTTTCAACTTATCATTAATAATATTTTGAAACTCTGATTCAGTTAATGTATATCCAACAGTACTAGGCTGACCAAACTTTTTTATATCACCTCCTGGCTTCATCTTTAGTTTCCCTATCCCTTTTAAACGATCTACAATTAAGTTCACGTATGAAACATCCAGACTTGAATCCGTACTTTGTACCTGTCCATTCTCATAACTAATATTTGTACTATAATTAACTTCTTCTTTATAATTTTTATTATCTACTTCCGAGGTAATTTCTTGTATTGTATTTCCATATAAACTTTTATCTTTCGTATTATATATGCCTTTCGAAGTTTGATAGATTGTTTTACTGTGCTCTCCATCTTCCTTTTGCTCATATGTACTATATATACCTCTTTGTTTCACATACGCATATCCATCATCACTAGCGGACATTACCTTTTTCATGTCACCTTCATCCAAAGCTTTGACAAATGGCTCATACTCTATCTTTTCTTCAAAAAAGCTACATGCTTGTAATAGGCTGATTGCTATTATGATAGGAATCATTTTAGAAACCCTTTTTTTGTTCATTTCATCATCACACTACCCACTCTATATTTTCAATTAGATAACCTACTAATCACTTTTATCACCTTACATAAGTAAATTTTCTTTTCGTAGTTCAAATACTCTCCTATAAATTATTACTTTTTCATCATCAAAACTTACAATACACACTTTCTTTATGCCTTACGTTTCGATTTACTTTTTTTATTTTTCTTTTGATATCTTGGAGTTTCTCTTTTATGTTGCTCCCACGTTTTATTAAATGACGGAAATTTAAACCTGCAATATGCTAATAGCTGAAATTCAGCTGCTCCGATTGCTACTGCGTACATTAAAATGCTCCCAACCACATACATTAGTAAAGCATCAAACCCATAGTCGTTACAAAAATAAATTAAAACCAGAAGGAGTGGTACGTATATCATTACTCCCTTCAGTACATTCATCTTTGTATTACTAAAAAATGATTTAGATCTCTCATCCATACTAAAAACACCTTTACTCGCTTGTTTAAACGTATCAATTGTTGTCACAATATGAAAAATTACTGCTCCTAGAAATAATAAACTTGCAAGCGTCAATGTCAAAACATCAATCGAATTATTAGCTATTTCAGAAACAATTAAAGCTGTGAGCCCAATCGTTCCTAATTGAAATGCGTATAATAACACGACAATTGTTTGTAATTTTTGAAATTTATAACGAGCTTTTGGAAACGAATATAGTATTAAAAAAATGAATTGCACACTGTATAAAAACAGCTCAAACTTTACAATTCCCATTCCAAAGAGAACCTTACAATACTCCCAACCACCTGATAAAACGATAGAAAATATAATTATTGAACTAAAGAGTATGCCCCCCATCATAAATCCTGTAGCTCCCTCAGGACTTAATCTTACTCTACATGTCATTCGAAACTCATCTAAATCTTCTTCTTTTATTTTCCACATTCAGCTTTTTCACCTTCTATACAGTTTAAATAATTCTCATACACTTAAATTCTATTTCACTCTTACTTACTTTTCGTTTTGAATTTTGTATTTCGCTTTCGAAATCTCCGACGCATTCTCTCATTCTCTTCCCATGTCATATTAAATGACTTGAATTTGAATCTACAGTACACTAAGAGCTGGAATTCAGCTGCTCCGATGGCTACTGCATGCATTACAATTGTCCCTACTACATACAAAATTAACGTATCAAAGTCATAATCATTATGGAAATAAATGATTATTAGAAGGGCTAAGTTATATACCATACTACCTTTTATCATTCTTTCTTTTGTTTCACTAAAAAATGATTGAGACCTCTCATCCATACTAAACGCACCTTCACTTGCTTGCTTAAACGTATCAATTGTTGTCACAATATGAACGATAACGGCTCCTATAAATAATAACCCTACACAAATTAAAGTCATTCGATCAATTGAATAGTCAGTCATTCCATGAAGAACTAACGCTGTAAATGTTATTGTACCTAATTGAAATGCATATAATATTACAACGAGCGTTTGTAACTTTTGAAATTTATAACGAGCTTTCGGAAATAGATATAGTATTAAAAAAATTATTTGTAAACTATATAAAACTAATTCAATACTAACAATTATTTTGTCGAAAAAAGTTGAATAGTAATCCCAACCATCTGTAACTAGTGCTACGAAAATAAAAAACATCAATAATGAAACAAAAATGATTGTTCCCATCATAAATCCCGTCGCACCTTCAGGACTTAAACGATTTCTACATGTAATCCTAAATTGATCTAAATCTTCTTCTTTTATGTTCCACATTCAGTTTTTCACCTTCTATACAGTTTAAATAATTTTCATTCACTAAAATCCCATTACATTCGTAACTTTTTTAAGTATCTTCATCTTTTGTATAACTAAATTTAGATAATCTTTTATGTATATCATCACTACATTAATTGCCGTACATAATCCGAATGCTTTTGATAGTTCAAATACTCTCCTGTAAGTTATTACTTTTTTATCATCAAAACTTACAATACGTAATTTCTTTATGCCCTACGTTTCGATTTACTTTTTTTATTTTTCTTTTGATATCTTGGAGTCTCTCTTTTATGTTGCTCCCACGTTTTATTAAATGATGGAAATTTAAATCTGCAATACGCTAATAGCTGAAATTCAGCTGCTCCTATGGCTATCGTATACATTAAAACAGTTCCTATTACATATCCAATAAAAGTATCAAATGCATAATCATTATGAAAATAAATCAAAATAAGAAGGATTAATGCGTATATTGAAGCCAATTTCATCATAGTTCCTTTTGTTTTACTAAAAAAGGATACGGATCTTTCATCCATACTAAACGCACCTTCACTTGCCAATTTAAATGTATCTATTGTTGTTGTAATATGAAAAATTACTGCTCCTAAATATAGCAAACATACATAATTCAATGTAATACGATCCATTGAATTATTAGCTATTTCAGAAACAACTAAAACTGTAAGTAATATAGTAGCCATTTGAAGTGCGTATACTAATACAACAAGTGTTTGTAGCTTTTGAAATTTAAATTGAGCTTTTGGAAATAAATATAGAATGAAAAAAATTACTTGCAGAGCATATAACAACACTTCTAGCTTAACGATTCCTATATTAAGGAGAACCATACAGTACTCCCAACCACCTGATACAATAATAGAAAAAACGGCTATTGAACTATAAAGTATTCCTCCAAACATAAATCCTGTAGCCCCCTCAGGACTTAAACGATCATTACATGTCATCCTAAACTTATCTAAATCTTCCTCTTTTATATTCCACATCCTGGCTCTTCACCTTCTATACGTTTCAATTATTTTTCGAACACTAAAATTCTATTAATATATTATTTATTTTTCGTTTTGAATTTCTTATTTCGCTTTCGAATTCTCCCACGCATTCTCTCATTCTCTTCCCACGTCATATTAAATGACTTGAATTTGAATCTGCAATACGCCAATAGTTGGAATTCTGCCGCTCCGATTGCAACCGCATACATCAATACAGTTCCTACTCCATACATAACAAAAAAATCAATTGAATAATCATTTTGAAAATACATTAAAATAAGTAGTATGAATATATATATTATAGCCCCCTTTATCATAGCTCCTTTTGTCTTACTAAAAAACGAGGTGGATCTTTCATCACTACTAAATGCACCTTCACTTGCTTGTTTAAATGTATCTAGCGTTGCTACAATATGGATAATAACTGCTCCTACAACTAGTAGCCCGGTATACATCCTACCAATTGAATTGTCAGCCATTTCAGAAACAATCGAAACTACAAATAATATCGTTCCAAGTTGAAACGCATATAGTAATACGATTAGCGTTTGTAACTTTTGAAATTTAAAACATGCTTTCGGAAATAGATATATAATTAAAAATATAATTTGAATACTAAATAACACAATTTCAGTTTTAACAATTGTTCTATCAAAAAAATTGTTGTAGTAATTCAAATCACCTACAAAAATAATAAACATAAATATTGAAATATAAAATATTGTTCCAAGCATAAAACCCGTAGCACCTTCAGGACTTAAACGCCCTTGACATGTCATTCTAAACTTATCTAAATCTTCTTCTTTTATATTCCACATATAATTACACCATCTTTTCTAAAATCATGTAATAACTCTATTTTTGTAGACAAACTGAAAGTAAATAAATGTTTTTAGTATTTCATATTAAACTAGCCTTTTTTACTTTTTTAACAAACACAAAATACAGCGATAGCATTAGTATTAAGCCTATTCCACAAACCAATACACCTCCATATTCTTTCTGGTATAAAAAAATAAACATAGTAACAATATAGCTCGGTATTGACAAAATAATGAGCCACTTCCCCAGAAACTCTGCTACTTTATATAGAATTAAAAAGATAAATATAATCCCAACAATAATAGGTGCTATTACACTTTCAAATAAACCTTTTTCTTTTTTTACAGCTTTAGAATCTTTATTCAAGATATTACATTCCTCCCTTTACTAGTTAATTTATGAATAATGTATTCATTCTATCTTCAATATAAGTTTACGAGTATCATTTATAACTTTCTTTTCAGTTTTTGTTTCGCTTTTGTTCTTTCTCTCTTATTCTTTTTCTATTTGCTATAAATTCTTGGCGTTCCTTTTCATGTTGTTCCCACGTAATATTAAATGATGGAAATTTAAAGCGACAATACACCAATAGGACGAATTCTGCTGATACTACAGCGAATATATATAATATTATTGTTTGTGTCACATAAATTGCCATTTCATCAAATGTATAATTAAGGTTTAAAAAAATTAATACAAGTAGAACTATTACACCGATCGTTATTCCGATCAATAAATATAATTTCGTGTTAGTAAAAAATGAGACAGCCGGTCCTTCTAATTTATATCCTCCATGCTTTGCTTTTCTAAAAACATCGATCGTTGCTACAATGTGGGTACAGATTGCTCCTAATAGTATTAAACCGATATAAACCAATGTTTTATTGTCACATGGAAAATCATATATTCCTTCAACAACCATAACTATGAAAGGTAATGTCGCTAACTGAAAAGCATAAAATACAGTTACGATTGTTTGTAGTTTCTGTAATTTAAAAGCAATCTTTTTAGACATGAATAATATTAAAAAAACGAACTCCAAAACATACAACTTAACCTCAGTTTGTACAACTATCTTTTCAAAAGGAGTTAGAGAAATCTTATCACCGTTCAGCAAAACACCTAAAAACATGATGAACATTGGTATAGAAGTATATGCAAAAACTCCCCCATAAAAGATTCTTATATAATCCGGACTTAATTGGTTTTTATTTGTAATTTGAAAAAAACCTAAATCTTCTTCCTTTATTTTAAGCATTCATCTTTCCCCATTTCGACGCAAAACTTATTTTATTTCTTTAGTTTTCTTTTTTTCCTTCTCTTCATAAAGCTTTAGTCTTTTCTGACGCTCTCTTTCATGTTCCTCCCACGAAATATAAAATGATGGAAATTTAAATCTACAATAGGCTAATAATTGGAACTCTGCTGCACCTATGGCTACCGAATATAGTATAAGGGTCAATACGGCATACCAACCTATTTGCTCCATCGTATAATCATTATTAATATAAATTAAGATTAGGAGAGTTAATACATATAATATAGAAGCAATCATAAAAAAATCTTTTGTCTTACTAAAAAATGAAACTGAATTTTTCCACTTACTAAATGCGCCTTCGCTAGCTTGCTTAAAGGTATTAATTGTTGTAAAAATATGAATAATAAAGGCTCCTAACAATAATAAGACTACATAAGTCAATGTAACACGATCATTTGAATAACTGAAAATACTCGAAACAACTACTGTTACAAATCCTATAGTCGCAAGTTGAAGTGCATATAGCAATATAACTATAGCTTGTAACTTTTGAAATTTAAAACGGGATTTGGGAAATAAATATACAATAAGAAAAATGATTTGTAAGCTATACAAACATAACTCTATTTTAATAATTGTTTCCTCTAGTAAACTAGGATATACGGACCAACCAAATTTCACCAAACCATAAATTACACCTAACATTATTAGTGAGGTGTATATGATTGAACCTAACATAAAACCTACAGCAGCTTCAGGACTTAAACGATTTCTACATGTTATTTTAAATTCATCTAAATCTTCTTCTTTTATATTCCACATCCAAGTTTCCCACCTTTAACTACCTTTACTTAAATCATGTAGATTAAATATAAAAACCTTCTCATTTTAATGAAAAGAGAAGGTTTTCTTGCTGTTATACATTCATGCTATATACAAAACTTTCCCTCTTCAAATAACGTATTATAGTTGTTAATCTTTGGATTTTTATTTCCGCTATTGATTTAGGCATTTTTACTTTTCTTAAAAAATACCAAATATGCAAATAATGACGAGATTAAGAGGAATACACCCGCCCCTATCCCCTCATATATTTTAAAATAAACAGCAGCAATTATCACAAATATTGACATTATTATTATTAGAATCATTGTATATTTCATTATAAATTCTAACACTTTATAGATAGATTCTATTGTCCTTTCAAAAAAACTTTTCTCTGCTTCCGAAACATTCCGATCTTTATTCAAAATAACACCTTCCCCTCTTTACAAATTGACTTTCGAATAAATTTTCCCTTTCAAAATAAGAACAGAGCGAACTGCAGAACGTAACTACTACCCATTCAGATTGATCCAACTGAAAAATTTCATGTCGAATTATTCAATCAATTACATATAGATCTTAGAATAAAAAACCTCCTCATTCTAACCAGAAGAGAAGGTTTTATTAATCTAAGATATTCTTACATTATAATAATGATTCTTTTTGAGCTATTTCATAGTGCTCTGCTATTTTTTTACACATCTTTTTATATTCTAGCATCCACTCTGCTATTTCTTCTATCTCTTCATCAGTGGACTTTTTCTTATATTTAAAACCGATCACTTTCATATCCGAAAACACTTCTTCTTCCATTTCTTCATCTACCGGAATACATTGGATAATAACTTTCGTTGTGTTTGAGACTTGTACAAAAATTTCAAATGTGCCAACAAACATAGCAACCGTTCGGAATAATTCTTTATTACTCATATATAAAACTCTTGCAAGTTCTTCTGCAAGTTCAGGATATATAAACAATACATCAATCATTTCAGCAGCTATTATGCAATCATCTACTGATACTTTCTCCAATATTTGCTGCTTAATTAACTCCCCAGTTTTATCCTCACACTCTTGTTGAAAATACACAGTTTTTTCTTTTGAAAATAGCCACATATGTAGACTCCTTCCTACTAAAAACAACAATTAGAACTCTTAATTCAAGAATACCTTTATATTATTCTTCTATAAAACGAAACTAAAATCTGGTTTTTACTTTTCATATTTCCAGAACTAAAAGTACACTAAATTATTATTGTGTATCCACTGCAATTTTTATTTCAACATACTGTAGCTCTTCATCACCGCTAAAAATATGATAAATAGGTGAAATCATATCAAGTTCATTATCTTCCATATACTGAAGCATCTCAGCATATGCATACTCGGTTAATGTTTCATAATCTCCTGTCAATCGTTTCACAAGCATGTCATCTACATAGTAATAGCTTCTAAATTTCATTGTTTCTAATGGTGGAACTTTATCCTCATATATCGGCATAAATAATTCAATATACATATTTTCATCTGAAGGAACATTTTTCAATGCATAAAATAGTGGACCTTTTGCTGTTAAGTTCGCTTTTTCTATTTCTAGCATAAAATCGTCAATCGAATCTTTCATATAGGTATAATGAATATAGTATTCTTTTGAAACAACATTTGTATATGCAATACTTTGACCTTCTATAATCATTTTACGGTTTCACCTACTTCTATAATAGGAGCGTAAATATCTAACCAAGTATCGCCGTATACATCTAAGCATACATGATAAAAACTACTATCTAATTTAATATGGTTTTGATTTGCCACCTCGTGTATTAACTTATACACATCTTCAATATCACCATCTTCATCCGTAAAACGCACACTTAAAGCATCTTCAATTATTAAACCATCAATGTATTCATATGCAGAATCTTCCCCTAATTCCACACGTTCATTTACCGGCACACAATATGTATATTCACCATATGCTGGTTCATTTTCAAGTGGTTTATATTTAAAGAGAACCGGTCCTACTGCATAAATCCCATTACGGATAACTTGATTTCTCAGCGCAATAGCAGGTAATAACCAATCTTCTTTTTTAACGACTTGAGTAATACTAATTAAATTTAATAGTGATAATGCTTTATATTGAACTTTCACAACATCTACTCCCCTTAATCTTTATTTCTTTCTAACTCGAATAGAAACGTGCAATTTCTCATTTCATACACATAAATTAACAACTTATGCTATAGCAAAAATTCATTTCTTTTATTATCTACTTTTCGACTTGTTTTTTTTATTATATTTTCTAAATTTCTGTCGTTCTCTCTCATTCTCTTCCCATGTCATATTAAATGATTTAAATTTGAATCTACAGTACACTAAAAGTTGGAATTCAGCTGCACCTATGGCCACTGCATACATTAAAATTGTCCCTACTACATATAAAATTAATGTATTAAAGTTATAATCATTATGAAAATAAATGATTATAAGAAGAACTGATATATATATCATGCTACCTTTTATCATTCTTCCTTTTGTTTCACTAAAAAATGAACGAGACCTCTCATCCATGCTAAACGCACCTTCACTTGCTTGCTTAAACGTATCAATTGTTGTCACAATATGAAATATTACTGCTCCTATAAATAATAACCCTACACAAATTAAAGTCATTCGATCAATTGAATAGTCAGTCATTCCAGGAAGAACTAACATTGTAAATGTAATTGTTCCTAATTGAAATGCATATAATAATACAACGAGCGTTTGTAACTTTTGAAATTTATAACGTGCTTTTGGAAAGGAATATAGTATTAGAAAAATTATCTGCAAGCCATACAACACAAGTTCAATACTAACCAGTGTTTTTTCAAACATAGTAGTATAAAAACCCCAACCAAACTTCACCAATGCTCCTATAATAAATAGCATCATTAATGAATCGATAATTATTGTTCCTAGCATAAATCCCGTCGCACCTTCAGGACTTAAACGCCTTCTGCATGTTTTTCTAAATTCCTCTAACTCTTCTTCTTTTATGTTCCACATACTCTATCTGCACCTTTCTTGTAGCCGAATTACCAAAATAGATCCCTAAGTTTTGTTGTTATTTTTTTTACTCCTTTTTTAGTAGCATCAATTGCACTGTCTCCCCCAAATATACTCGTTTTCGTATTTAATCCTACCGTAATAACTACCCCAACGCCAGCTCCTACAACAGTTCCAATAGGCGGAAGGAAAAACGATCCCGCTACAGCACCAGCTGCAGCCGCCCCGGCAGTTGCTCCAATATCTACTGCTGAATCTGTTGCTATATCCGCTACATCATGTAATTGCCATCCATCTTTTTGAGCTTCAGCAATGTTATTTCCAACTGACACAACCGCTCCAAATATGGCTGCTCCCTTCAAAAACTTACCAGTATTTCCAAGTTCTTTAAACGCTTCTTTCCATTGCCCAGGATGTAAATCTTTTAACCCTTTTACATACTCCGTTTTAAACGAACTCCATCCTCTTTCTTTAATTGCAGTGGGTAACCCTTTTTTACTCCAATCCTGTTGGAACTTTTGAAAATCTTGAAATTCCGGTAATTTATAAATTCCTTTTCTTGCTTTTCTTACTTGTTCATTCGTAATTCTCGAATTTTCTACACCATCCAATTTAAGTCCATTTTTTATATAACGAAATATACTATCATCACTGCTATCCATCTTAAGTAATTTATACACTTCCACTAAATCTTCTTTTTGACGTGTTGATAGTGTAAACTTTCCTTTTCCTTTTCGACCATTAGAATCAAATAAAACACTTAAATCATAGTTCTTTTTTGCATAATACATACGAGCAAAAGCGGCCACCAAAAATTTACCACCCTTTTGTCGAATATCAAACGTCGTCATGCTCTCAGAAATACCATTTATTAAGTTTCCATTCCATCCACCAGCCATAATTTTTTCGACTATCTTACTAGAAAAATCTCCATTGGCTGCTTGTATTTCTTTCATTCCCTTGTCTAATGAACTTAACATTTCATTAAAATGTTGAAGTTCATTTTGCTGACTATTATACGTTTCTAATTTTTCTAGTGTATCACTAACTTCCTTTTGACTTTTTTGGATTCCTTCAGATATGCCTGAAGATGATGGATACTGAGTTGGGACAATGTCTGCTATAGTCGATATAGTTTGTTTTGCTTCTTCATTAGAGCGATCAAATTCATTGCTGTATCCATTAATTTTTTTCTTTACATTATCTAAATAGTTCCCATAAATCTTTGTGTCACTATCACTATCAACTGTACTATTAAAACTCTCTATTGCTTTTTGAAATTCATTTTTCAGCTCTTCCGCTGCAATTTGAAATCCAGCAATCGTAGTACCATGTACTCTAGAAAAATACCTCTTTATTTCATCTGCTGCTTTCCCTTGAAAAGAATTAAGTTGGTTCAAATCATCTATTTTCCCTAATAAAGTTTCAAAATATTGATTTAGTTCGTCAGCACTTGTTTGAAATCTTTTTTGTAATTCGTTTACTTCTTGTAATTCAATATTTTTATCCACGTTTCTCTCCCCTTATTTCATTTTTACGTAGAATGTTTTTCTAGTGCTGCTGTATACCAACTTTTAGTTCTTGCCCAAGTTTTGCATCTTTCTCTACCATTTTCGCTCCAATTTCTTGTACTCTACTTATATCATTTTCTAACAATTTCTCATATCGCTGAACTTTCTGAGAAAGTTTTTCAATCGCTTCACAATATTTTTTCAGTTTACTTAAATTCGTACGATGTAACTGCATACCATTAAATTTAGTCTTCCCTAAATCACTAGCACCACTTTTCAAATCACTTACTTTCGCATCAAATACCCCTTTATTTAATTTAATTTCCCCCATTTATCATTTCCCCACTTTCTGTACTTCTACTTGAATACTAGCGTCAACCATTGAAACACTTCTACTTAAAGAAGCAATACTTGACTCACATGCAGCGATTTCTCTTTCAAGCCGCTGTATGGCTTGATCGATGTCTTCTTGCACTCTTCCCAGTTCTCCGATAAACTTCCCTAAATTCGAAATGACTTGTTGTTCATATGTTTCTTTAAAAGTAGTTGCTCTTTGCCCTTTCCAACTACTCTCGTTTATTTCTAAAGACTTAAACTGCTCTTGATTTTGTTTAATTGCTTCAAGATTACTTACAAATTTCCCCTTAGCAGTTATTACCCTTCGTAATTTCATTTGTAATTCAGCCAATTGCCCTTGTTGATGACTTATACTACTTAATAAACCAGATTTTTGACTATTTAATTCTGCTATCCCCATGCAAATCCCCCCTTATATAGTTGGCACTTTAATTCTAGTAGCAAAACGATTTTCAACAAAATACCCTTCAAATGGATTTAATTTTGTACTACTTAAATCTTTATTAGATACATCGAAGACCATTTGGCCTGATGATTTTCTAAGTAAAATAACATGAGATTGTGTTTTTATTGTTTTTGAAACTAAGTCGTATCGACTGTCAATTGAATCAACATCACAGCCAATTACGAAGTGGATGCCCATAAATGCACCATTTGTTATTAATTCCGCTAAACTATATATATCGCTATCTTCTAAATTACTTAAAATATCATTTACATCTGCAATTACGATTACAATCGGCTTAAATTTCTTAATAAATTCTGCCGGGTTCACTGTTTCACTTGATGCTTCCTGCTCCTCTTTAAACGCCGCTTCTCTCGATTTGTAAGCATTTGTAACTTGTTTAATCGTTTTCTCAATTCCTGTTTTTTCAGCTACATATAAAGCAGCGCTCTCTCTATAGTTTGAGAAATTGCGTGTTCTTGTATCGATTAAGCCTAGGTCAAAGTGTCCACTTTCAGCTAACTGTTGAAGGAATTGATGAACTACATTTTCAACTTCATCTTTCTTGATTCCCCCTACAACAATATTAGACGCTTCCGTTAAATCTAATTCGAGAGGTGTAACGCTTTCTGTTTCTACACCAAATGTTAGTTTGCCTGCTTCAATAATTTTTCTTGTTTCTGGCCATGCAATAAACTCTTTGTATTCCAGCACTTCAGGTACCATAGGAATTGCTTTCGGTCTTTCTCCATTCCAGAAGGAATCCATCTCTTTTCCTTCAGCTTGTATATTTTCAATTCGAGTAAGTACGTCTTCTCCACTTGTCGGTAAAGCTGTTTGGAAGATTGTTGGTTCGTCAATTTTAACTAAACCACGTCCTGCTAATTCTTCAATTTTCAACTCTGTTCTTCCTACAATAGCTCTAGATTCCGCCTCATCTATCATATATAGAGCAATTTGTAATTTAATATTTGTATTTACTTGTACTCTCAATGCATTTTGACGTGTAGCCGTAAGCATTAAATGAATTCCTACCGCTGCCCCTTCACGTACAATTTGTGCAATAATGCGTTCAAAGTCTTCGACAAATCCAGCTTCTCTAACAGCATCATAGTTATCTAACGTAATTAATATTGTTGGTAATACTTCTTTACTAGCTCTCTCATACATTTCAAGACTCGCAACGCCATATTTACTTAGCAATTGCTTTCTATCTTTTAATAGGTCTTCTATGCGACGAAGAAACTTCTCGCATTTTTCAACTTGATCTAATGTAATGATGTCTGCCACATGCGGTAATGGTTTTAATGGCATTAAACCGTTCGTTCCGAAGTCTAATAAATACACATGCAAATGCTCCGGACTATGCTGACGAGCTACATCCATAATGACTGATTGTAAGAATGTTGATTTTCCGTAGCCTGGGCTTGAGAATACCGCTACGTGTCCGTCTTTACTAATATCTAATGTTAATGGTGTTTGTGATTGTAATTCAGGCTGATCTAGTAGACCAACTGTTGCTTGTAATGGTTTCTTTTCTTTCGTCCATGCTTCTTTGAACTGAATTGCATGTAAGTCTTGTAAATATACGCTTTCTGGAAGTGGTGGTAACCACGGTCTAGCTAACGCTTCAATTTCATTTATTTCTGCGTAATCGTGAATGTAGTCAATAACAGCATCCAGTTCAGATGGTACGCTTATTACTTCTTTACTACTACCAAGTCCACTTAAGTCTTCGCTTAATATTTCATATTGTCCTAGATCATTTATTGCATATATCGTTGCGTCTAAATGTTCTTTATCTTCTTTGTTTTCTACATAGTCTGCTCCACTCCAAGCTGATTGGAATAGTTCATATATTTCATTATTCCCAACTTGTAAGTAAGCACGTCCTGGTAATGTAATTTCAGCAGCATCTGGTGTTTTTAAAATTTCATTACTATCTGACGTATTTTGAACTTTTAATGCTAGTTTGAATTTCGAGTTACTCCAAATTTGATCATCTACAACACCACTCGGTTTTTGCGTAGCTAATATTAAATGGATTCCGAGCGAACGACCGATACGCGCTGTTGAAACTAACTCTTTCATAAACTCTGGTTGTTCTGACTTCAGTTCCGCGAATTCATCACTAATTAAAAATAGATGTGGCATCGGTTCACTTACTAAGCCTTCTTTATACAGTTTTTGATACTGATTAATATGGTTTACATCATTTTCCCCAAATAATCGTTGTCTTTTTTGTAATTCAGCTTTAATTGATGCGAGCGCTCTCATACTTTGTGCTCCATCTAAGTTCGTAATTGTTCCTAATAAATGCGGTAAGTTTTTGAATAAATTCGCCATACCGCCACCTTTATAGTCAATTAATAAAAAGGCTACTTCGTACGGATGGAAATTAACTGCTAGAGATAAAATGTACGATTGTATAATTTCCGATTTACCTGAACCTGTTGTACCTGCTATTAACCCGTGTGGTCCGTGTGCTTTTTCGTGTAAGTTTAAGTTTACGATATCTTCTTTACCACGTAATCCAAGTGGTACAGCTAAAGATTTATGCGCTGCATTTTTCTCCCAGCGACTTGTGATATTTAGTTCTTTTACTTTCTCAACACCGTACATCTCTAAAAATGTTACACTTTCTGGGATACTATTTTTTAAGTTTTGCAAATGATTTAAAGGTGCTAATGCTCGTGAAATGTCTTCTAAATTGAACCCTTTCGGTACGTGATTGAGTTTAAATTGACGGTTTACAAGCTCTCCTTGTTCTAAGATGATGTTCCCTTGTTTTGCATCTCTTATATCAATTACCGTTTTCACGTGCTCTGGTAAACTTTGCATAACATCTTGTACAAATACAAGTGATACACCTAATTGACTTGGATCATCATTAAAGAATTCCATAACAACATGATCTAGTATTAGTTTTTCATCTGTAATGAGAACAACATAGTGCGGTGCAAAGTACATTTTTTCATTCGTTGAACTTTTTTCATCTAGTTTTAATTTTCGTTCTTTCAATATTTGATACAAACTATTTAACACTTGATCACGGCTACGGTCATGGTATACAAATCCACGTACATTTATATCGCGAACACTTCCATGTGGTAACCAGCGCATCCAATTCCATTTTTCTTTTTCCTCTTCAGGAAAAATAGTAATAAACTGCAAGTCATAATAACTATGGAATAACGCGGTTTGTACAACTAATAATTGTAATTGTTCTAGCACTAAAGAGCGTTGTCCAATATAGCCAACCGGTCCATTTATCAAATCTGTTACAACAGGTACATCTTCCAAAGTAAGATAACGCTGTCTTAGTTCACGCGCTATATCAATTAACTCATCTTTCGTTTGACTAAATTCTTCTTCATTAAATTGGATTTCAAAACTCGTATTAGCTTGTCCTGTCCCAACGCTAAATGTTAAGAAATCATGATGTAACATTGTTTTTTCATAAATACGTGGATTTACTTGCATAGCCATATTACGTATCACTTCAACATTTGGATAATGATAATGTAATGCATGGCGCTGTTTTTCACTTTCTGCATGTAAGTCTTTCGTTTTTTGTTTTATATACGCTCTATAACTTTTATCACGTTCAACAATGTCAATTTTATATTGCTTTAAATTTTTTATATATGATGTGACAGAAACAATAATTGTTACTAATGTCATCGCAATCGATGCAATAATAAACATCCCATATTTCATAAAGATAGCAAGTAATACGGTTACGACAATCATGACAAGAGAAGGTGCAATAATTCTTGCCAAATGTTCAGTCGGTTTTGACGGCATACTTGAAGGTTTTGCAATTGTCATTTTCTCTTCTGGTTCACGGTAAATAATACGCGGTGAACGATGATAATCTGGATAACCACTTTGATAATTTGTTTCTGATTCTACTAAAATAGGTAACGTAGATTTCACGTTCTCTTCTGAAGAAAGTACTTGAATGTCTTCATTGCCTATTTCTACTAAAACACCATCAAAATATAATACGTCTCCCGCTTCTAACATAACGCTATCTTTTAGCTTCGTATAATTATGAAATACATCCCCGTCATATACATTCACTTTAAAAGAATCGTACAACGTTTCACGAGATAGCATTAAATCTACATTTGTCCCAATAATAGAAATATCATCATAACTGTTTTGACTAATTGTAAGAGAATGTTTCGTTCCGATATCAAACACTTTAGTTGTGCCGATAATAGAGATAAAGATTTTCAAGCTCACATCTTTAGTTTTTCCAATCTCAAATTCCTTATTGAATTCTATTAATTGATTTTGTACCATCCAAGCATTTACTTCATTATTCCACGTTAATTCTATTTCTTGTTCTAAACTTGGATTCGTAATATCATTTGTCCACTCTTTTCCAATCGACACTATTGATTGCTCATTTGGATGTAATGTGCACTTATATATTTTGTCTCCATAAGTCAATACTAATAGTTGCTCCATGCCTGTTCACTGCTCCTTTTCAACTGTCTCATCAAGTGCTTACTCTTTTTTCTCTGTGTCCGACAAATTTTTATCACTTGATGAATTGCCATATTTCTTTTTATATTCATCTAATTGTTGCTCATATGTTTTTAATTTTTGATCACGCTCTTCTCCTGATAAATCCGGATTATTTTTCAATGATTCAATTTGTTTAACAAGGCCGTACATAATAAGCTGAGGATCATCAAGTGTTTTAGCTAAATCTAATGATTTATCAAAATTACCTTTTCCGTTATACATCCAATACAGCAAATACTTTTCATCACTTTTCAAACTAATGTTTTTCATAATCGCTTTCTTTTGATCTTCACCTAATTTTTCAGCTGTAATGTATGCAAATGCTAACTCATATTTAGATGCAATCGGTAATGATTCAAATTCCTCTTCACTTAACTGCGTAATGACTTTGTCATAATCAGTTGCTATGAAACCCGCATTTGCTTCTAATAATTTATTTTGATAAGGAAGTTTTATAAAAGTGAAATATATTAAAGGAGCAGCTAAAATAACTGTCGCCGCTATGAAGGAAAAAGCTAAGTATTTAAACGATTTATAGCTTTTTTTAGGTACTAACTGCATATTTTTTTCTGTTTTTGTTTGTTCCTTCTCAAAGCTGTCATCAAGAAACTGCAGTAATGCATCTAGGCTTTCCATTTGAGCAACGGTCTGTTCAAATGTTGTTTCTTTTGCATCTTTTAGTAACCCAGCATACAAATCATCAAAGTTATGTTTTTGGGAGAATAAAGCAATAATTAAACACTTATATTGTGTTAAAAATTGCTCTTCTAATAACGGGGTTGGTGGAACAATATCTCGAATTCCTCTATGTATAATACTTGGTATTAAATTCGCATTAAAAACTATATTGTCTGGATGTAAAAAGAACGTGATTCGCTTATTTAAATATTTACGAAACTGCGCAACATTCCGAAGTAGTCTTAATTTCTCATTTCTTCCAAAACGGCTAAGATCGTCCCACTTATATAATTTTTTATCCACTTGAAATACAAACGTAAACATATCATCCGTTTCTTCTATCGTTAATGGCACGAATTCAGATGATACGCCCGTAATTATATCGAATTGACGGAAGTCTTTTATACGTGTTTGAGATTTGGTCATCTCCAATTTCCAATTTTCTTTTTCTATTTGAAATTGATAGTTCATTGCATCAATTTGAATTATTTTTTCCGTCATGTTTATCCTCTTCTCCTTTTCTTTATACCCGTAATAACTTATTTTCAAATAACTAAAAGTAAGAAATATTCTTTATAAAATTTGTAAAATATCGCCATCTGTTATTTGGTGATCAATTAAACGATCGTTATCTGTTAAAACAATTGACTTATTTTTCACTTTCATTACAAAATGTGAACCTTCATGATTATCAATCTTTAGCGTATCTAATAAGTTTTTCAATAAATATTTAATGGATTGATGATTCGGAATACGCAAATCATATGTATTTCCATTCCATTTATTAAAATCTACTGTCACATTTATATGTGTTTGTATTGCCATCGCTTTACCTCCAACTTTTACGAAGAACCGTATAAATACCGATACAAATAAGTATAATGCCGCCGCCAAATAATAATATTACTGTTATACTAATTGGCTCTGCATTCATTGTTTCATTACTTGCTACTTCATCTGCACTTTTTCTCACAATGTATTCACTGCTAAACAAACTATTTTTCGTATCTTTAACACTATTATTCTCTTTTTGTTTTATAAAAAGAGAATCTCTTAAAGATTCCATCTCTTTTTGTTCTTTCTTTTTCTTTTTTTGAATTTCTTCTTCTATATCTTTATTAAATAATTCAATTGATGCTTTATCTAATTCCGTTTCCTTATGTTCCTTTTTATTTTTTTCTTGGTCTTTATCTTCAAAGCGATCTACTTTAAACTGAATCTTTCCATCATCACCAAGATAACTGTCGGCCGCGCTCCTTATCGGTAGCGCGACAAACAGTAAAAGGAAACAAATAAATGATAACTTAACCACTATGCTCCATTGTTTGATCATTTACTTCTTTTTCCTCCCATTTCTTGTGCCATACAAATAGATTACTAGCTAATCCTATAATGGCAATTACAAACAATACGATAAAAATAACTTTTCCAGTATCTTTACCGCTAATAAAATCATTTAAAAAACCTTCTATATATTGAAGTGGTGAAAATTGACGCATTTTACCTACAGAAGACATTTGATCTACTTTACTTCCAACTGCTTCAGTTAAAAATAGATACATACTTAAAAATACTAATAAGATAAACATTCCTACCATTTTTATTTGTCGCAGTAAGTATGTTGAAACTAGTACAAACGCCATCATAATAAATGTGATAAACGCAATCCATAGTAAACTTTGATCCTGACCGAATTTTAAAAGACGGCCTGAAATGATTCCTATACTGATTCCTTCCACAATCGATATTCCAAATGCTACTACTGTAGTTGGTACATTCATATCAATTAAAGAGAATCTCTCTTCAAAATGATCTGATTGCGTTCGTTTCTTTTCTTGATTGGCAATTGCGTATGCTGTAAATAGCGCAACAATGAAACAAGTTAATACGATTAAGTACGGTGTAAAAGCATTACCTGCTACAATTACCCCATCATTTTGTTTCTGAACTGGACTAGCTAAAAACTCATATAGCATTTCATTTTGACGATCTCCAATACGACTATTTGCCAAAATCTTCGTAAAGTTTTTCGAGAATGCTTTGTCATCTTCCATTTTCTTCGTAAAATCATTTAATAAAGAATCTGCTTTTGAAACAATTGTCGTTCCGCTTTCTTGAATTTCTTTTGCTTGTCCATTAATTTGATCAAATGTTTTATATACATCATCTGATGTCGCTAAACTATGCTTCGAACTCTCTACTAATGACTGCGTTTGCATCGTTAAAGATTTAATACCAGAGTCTAATGATAGTACAGCTGTTTGTTCACCTGCATTATTAGTCGTTAATACTTGTTGTTCTTCAGCTAACTTTAAGCTACTCTCACGCCATTTCGCTAAACCTTTTAAATATTCACCTAAATTTTGATTCATACTAGTTGCTTGTTGCATCGTTTCATTTAATTTCTCTGCTAGTAGCATTGAATTTTGATCTGCACTAGTAATGAGCTGTTGGTAAGAGTCCATTTTTTGTTTTAAACCAATCATATCTTGTTTTACTTCACTCGTAATACTAGCTGATACAAGATTTGAAATTAAATCAATTACACTTTGCTTATTTAACATATAGTACAATGAATGATCAGTAGCAATCGCATCTAAACTTCCCTCTTCAAGCTTAGGCCCCACATCATTCGTTCTTAAATCAATACCATAATACATTTGATAAAGACTCATTAAACCTTGATAACTTTGAACGGTCTCGACTGCTTCTTTAATTAATACATTAGATGTATTATCTGTTAACTTCTCAGTTTTTTGATGTACAATATAATTATTTGTACGTTCAATAACTGTTGAGCCACCACCTTGATTTGGGTTTCCTCCGTTTCCGTTATCTGTCCCCGTTCCGCCTCCTGGGTTTCCTCCGTTTCCGTTATCTGTTCCCGTTCCGCCTTCTGGGTTTCCTCCGGTGTTATTATTATTCTGTTCTGTCTTTTGAATGATAGGCTTTTTAACAGTGTTTACTAGCGGCATGATTCCATACTGCGTTTGATTAACTACATTTTCTACCTTGCTATTTTCTGTTTTTGTTCCTTCATTCTCTTTATTTGGTTCTTCTTTTTTAGGTTCTTCTTTTCCGGTACTGGTTTCTTTCTCGTAATTACCATTCAATTTCCATTCCCACGTTACTGGAGAGAAAACATCTATATTCATACTTGGATCTACTAACTTCACATGAAGGCTAATTTTCAAATCTCCCTCATTACGTGCTGATATTGCAACTGCTCCGTTTTGCAAGAATTCACTTGTACGGTCCACACCATCAATTAATAGTGAATCTGTACTACCATATAACTCAAAGCCACTAGGAATAGTTATATTCATAGTTTGCGAAGAATCCATTCCAATTACTTTCGCTGTATCGTTGAATATAATTCCATCTTTAGATAAGCTTTCTTTTATTTCTTTAATTGAATTCCCTAAAGATATTTTATTTACAGGGTCATAATAAAAGTTATTTTCTTTATTATATTTATTCGTAAATTGGATTACGTTTTTCAGTTGTAATTTCGTTACATCCGGCAAATCACTTTGAACGATTTCTTCCATGTTCAAACTAGGCAACTTCGCAATTAAATTTTCAATTTGTTGTTTAATACGAAGATCTGGTTGTTTCATTAACGAATTTATAACTACTTCATGTTGTCCATCATTTGATATAGACTTTTGTAATCGTTTTAGGATTGTTGCTTGAATGTCACTCTCTAATTTCCCTGCAAGTTCTGTATCATATTCTGACACTTGTTTTTTTACATCTGTTAAATACTTCTGTATTGCTGAAGCATCAGCTAAAATACTAGGATCTTTCTCTGAAAGCGTAAATTGATTTGCGATAATTTTATTTGCGGATTCCAATGCGCTTAACTGCTTTAATACATCGCCTGAATTCATATCACTCATATACTGATTAAATTGATTTGTAAAGTTATTCGCTAACAGATTATTATCAGTTTGCATTTTTTGAAAGTTATTAAATCCTTCTAAATACGTATTATTAGATTTATTACCTTCATCTAAAGCTTGACCAAACCCTTTTAAAACATCTTGGAATCCTTTAAAACTATTAACAGAAATACCAGTGTAATCTTGTACCGTTTTAAATTGATTTGTATAATTTGCCAAAGGACTATGTACATCTTTTTTGTACATAGTTGTTTGAGCGGTTCCTTTTTCAATTATTTTACCTATATTATCTTGTGCACCTTGTAACTTACCGATAATACTTGCAAAATAAACATCGATGATTTGCTTATTAAAATCCTCTAAGATAGCAGAGGCTGTATTTTCTGCCTCAGCTTTCAAATCTTTATTTCCAGTTGCATTTACTTTGTAATTTAATGTTAATTTCTCTGGAAGTTCTGAATCAATCGCAACAGCTTTTCTTGAAAAATCGTTAGGTATTACAATCATCATATTGTAATTATTATTTTTCAAACCACTTTCTGCTACACCACGACTCACTACGTACCATTCTTGTTTCGTGTTTTTATTTACATTTTTTACAAATTGATCTCCAAACGCTATTTTATTCCCTTCAAATACAGTACCTTGATCTTCATTTACCAATGCAACTGTCATTTTGGGCGTGGTGTTCTCATTTGCTTTTTTAACATTTTGGTTTAACGCTAAATAGGAGATCCCTGTTGATAACACAAGAGCTAAAATAATAAACAACAAGATGCTCCACTTGAACTTTTTCACTACTTATCACTCCTGCAACTGCGAGTCTATTAAGTTAAAGACTTCGTATCTTACTCTAGTTTTAAAGTAATTTAGCCATACAACCTATAGTTGCATGGCTAAATTATATATTTCTTTTTTATCTGTCTTATTGTAGACCGAAATTACGAGAAAGATCTTCGTCATGTCTTGCAACAGCTTCTGCAGTTTTATTAAGCTGCATATTAATTTCTTGTAATAGCTGTGCGAAGTTTTGTACTTTTGGCTTTAATTGATTGAACTGTTGATCAAAGCCTTCGAAAGCACGACCTTCCCATTCTCCTCTTAATTCATTTTGTAAGTTTTGTAATTGACGTAAAATGTCCTCAATTTGATTTGCACTTTGTCCATATCGAGTCGCTTTCGATTTAAGCTCCTCTGGTGACATGCGAATTTGTCCTGCCATTATTAAATCCCCCTTAAAATTTAAAAATAGTAAAATTAACCAATAATCAATTCTACAAATTGATTATATCAATAATTTAAAAATTTCTAAACAAAAAAATGATATTTTTCCAAATTTTCTCTTTTATTATAATAACATTATATTATATAATTCCAATTCATCATTTTTGAGGCATACTCTATAAAGCGACTATAAATTTAAAGAAAACCTTTTATTTTATATATCTTTAAGAACTTATCCATTTTTAATTTCAACAATAAATTGTTTACTAAATCATGATTTTCCCATCTCCACTGACTGTTCTTTCTCACCAATCAAATTTTTAAGCAAATTGTGCTATTCCAGCTTCAAAAGCTTCCTTGTCATTATTAATCACCCCAAATAACGCTTCCTGAAGCGCAAATGTACTTTTATAAAAATATATTCTTTCCTTTACTTCTTCCAAATTGGGATAATAAGCTGAAAAGAATTGTAAAAACCCCTCTCCATAGCCAGCTAATATCCCAGCAAAATCATAAGCAGGATCTCCAATACTTGCACCACCAAAATCTATGACTCCAGAAATATCCTGTTTTGTTGCACTATATAAAATATTTGTCATACCAAAATCCCCATGAATAAGACTGGGTGTAAAATTAAAATGACTCTCTTCATTTAAATACGTTTCAAAAGATAATGAAACTTCTTTTTTTGCCTCTTCTCTCATGTATGGATAAACATAATCTTTCAATTGACTATATAAACTATTTATTTCTGAATACATATCAGCACTATCATATTGCATAATACCTTCAAATGTAGATAACGGAATTTCATGCAACTCTTTTAAAAATCCCGCCAATGTGCACGCAAGTTTCTGTAATTGTTTCTCTTCATTTATTCCCGTAAAGATATTTTTCCAAAATGGGTCTCCTTCAATCATTTCATATCCTGCAAATACTTTCCCTGGTACTTCATCTTGAAACCCTTGATAACTCGGGTTGGGAATTTGAAGCGTAATGAAGGGTCTTATTTTCTCTAGCAACTGCGTTTCTATTCGCAGTTGCTGAATACCTTTTTCATATTTCGGAAACCGAAATACTATATTATCATTTACAATTAATACATCATTATTTTGGCCTATTTCATTTATATAAGCGGATCTTATTTTTAATTCTGGATATACTCTTTGTAAATACGAAATATACTCATTTTCTTTTCTCATTCTTTCCCTCCTCCCACTCACAATATTTTTCTCACTTCAAAGTCATAATTACCTGTCTTTCAACAAAACCAAACTCTTCGTACATCTCTTTTGCAAAATTCCCAGCAAATACATTCAAACGAATTTCTGAATAATTCTTTTGTAATTCCTTAATACCAGCCTCCATTAATTTTCTTGATAACCCTTTCCCGCGGTACTCTGGAAAAACATACAATTCGTATATAAACCCTAGTTTGTCATGAGAAAAATAGTCCGTATTTTCCCCTATCAATATCCATCCCATTACATTGTTTTCTTCTTTAACGACTAAATAATACGCTCCTTTTTCTACAATCGGCCTTGTAATTTCAATCGCTTTCTCTGTATTTAACCGACAATTTCCTCTCGTACCTTCAAAAAGCGATTGAGCTGCATATTGTATTATTTCGTCCGTTTCTTTCCGGTTTGCCTTTTCTATCATTTTTCACAACTCTCCTCTTTAATAGGCATTAATATCGCTCGTTCAAGATCCTCCGCTTCCATAACAATTGCCATTAATCCATGCTCTGTACTTGTCTCATGAAATTCGCCCTTCTCCCAAAACACAGCCTGTCCCGCCTTCACCTTCACTTTTTCTTTATCTGCTCCGCATACATATCCTTCTCCGTCCACAATAAGAAGCAGTTGCGATACAACTGCTTCATGATATCCAATTATTCCATTCTCTTTTAAATGCATAGCACCGATATGTATATTCCCTTGATGGTTTACTATTTTCGACATTATGAAATTAGATTGAAATGCTGTAATTTGCTTTCCTACTTTTTCACTAAAATCAAAAATCTTCACTTCTAGTCCTCCTTATATGTATAAAACCATCCTTACTGTCTGCATCATATGTCCTTCAAAATCTTCTTCAAATTCCTCTAATTGCGCAAAACCTTTCGCTTTATAAAAACGTTTTCCTTTTTCATTCGCTGCTTCTACATGAATGTATAGTTTCCGAATTCCTTTTAATACCGTTAACCCTTTTTGTAATAAAGCACTTCCTATCCCTTTCCCTTGTTGATCTGGTAACAAATAAATCGCGCCTAATTCTGCTTCGTTTTGCAGTCTAACAGGTGAAAAATTTGCAAAGCCAATTACTTCTCCCTCTTCTTCTGCAACGAATAAATGTGTATTCTCAAGACGATATTTCATTTTTTCGTCAGAATAAGCCTCGTCTAAAAAACTGTCTTGAATCTCTCCCGGAATAATGCCTTCATATGTATCATGCCAAGCTATTTTCGCTACTGATTGTACAGCATGAATATCTTCTTGCTTCATTTCTCTAATTACATATGTCATCTCGATGTCTCCATTCTCTTTACATTATATTCTGCTAATATACTAGAAGAAATGGCAGAACCATTTTCATAATCCACCTTAATTAATTTTAATTTTTCAACGCTTCCCATTCTTCACGAATCATTCCCATTCGAATAGAGTCATAGTACGTTCCGTTATAATAACGGCATTTTCGCATTCTACCTTCTAAGCTCATTCCTATTTTCTCCGCTACTTTCATCATACGTTCATTACCAGACCAAGTCGTGAGCCCTACTCTACCAATCTCCATCTTTTCAAATAGTAAATCCCGATATAACGTTAACGCTTCTGTACCGTAACCGCCATTCCAGTAAGCCGGATTATAAATGACAATTCCCATCTCCAACCAACGCGTCGGTTTATACTCCCAATAAAATCCGACCGTCCCTATAACTTGACCGTTATGTTCTATAATTAAATTGGATAGCGGTTCTTCTTTTAAACGAGTTTGCATCTTTTCCTTATAGGCTGAGTATTCTTGCATCGAAAACGGAAAATACGGTGCATCCCATTTTTTCCATTCTGGATTTTCTTCTTTAAACACGAGATTCCATAATGTTTTTATATCTGATTCTTCAATTGTACGAATTGTTACTCTATCCCCTTTTATGATTACGCTTTTCATAATTTCCTCCTACACTTCTCTTTATTTCATATATAATTATAATGTTTTTTCTGAAAAATCAAAACAGATATCGTTTATTATATTGTATAATTTTGTTATAAGATACCAATTATTCATGTAGAAAGCTGGTGATTCAATGAATAATCGATTTAGTATTACTTTATTTCTCACTATTGTTACGACAAATATTATTCTCTATTTCTTCTTACCATCAAATATTGTTACGAAATGGGACTTCAATGGAACGCCTACATCAACAATGGATAAAGCTACTTTTGTTATCGTAAATATAATTATATGTTCTTTCGTATTCTTTTTATTTTTAGCTTTATCTAAAGCAGCGAGTAATCAGAAATTTCTCCTTTGGATCGGCAATACTATTTTACTATTCTTATTTTTTGTCGATATTGTCATTGCCCTTATCGCTCTTGGCTTTTCACTTCCTCTTGATCATTTTATATTTTTAGGATTAGGGCTTTTATTTATATTAATAGGTTATTTCAGTTCCAAAATTGATACGACTGAATCAACTGTTTCATTGGAATGGAATGATAAGCACCTCGAAAAAAGAGCTTCAAATATTTGTAGTATTTCAATGATAATAGCAGGTATTTTACTAGCGGGGCTTCCATTTATCGTTTCTACTCCTTATAGAGGTTATGCTATACTAACAATTATTTTAGGAATGACGCTTGTCATTTTACCGAGTACGATTTATTTACTTATTAAAGATAGCAAGCAATCTACTTCTTAAAAAAAATAGGAGGTTACATCCCTCCTATTTCAGCTAAATATTTTCTTTTTCGTCTTTTCTATCTCAACTAAAATCCCTTTCTCTATCCAGCCTTCTACTCCATCTTTTTTAATTAAATCATATCCTGAGCAGCTACCATCAATGAGAGAAACAATATCCCCTTTTTTTACGCTTATTTGCGCACAAGATATATCCGTTTTCACTGTGTATTCACCTGAATCAAGTTGCTTAATATATTCATCTTTCACATAAAGTAATGTATTCGTTTCCCTTTGCCTGCATATTGTGTAATCTTGCTTCTTCTCCATAGGCTCTATGTAATAATGTGGATAGGTAACCCCGCCCTGCATTGTTGCATCGGCATGAAAATCTGCTATTACTTCATATTCTGGAAAATAGTCTACATATGTATAAGAAAACTTATCACTTGCACTTGTCCTCTGAATGATAAATGCATTTAATTGTCCTGCCTCTTTAATCGTATTTCCACCGTCAATTGCAATAATCTTTTTTTCCTTATCAATAACAGGATTGTTAGATGGTGCCTTCTCTGAATAGTTTACAACAGGCCAATGACCGACAACTACATACTTATTTGCTTTATGTGATTGATTGAAAAACTCCGGCATTGCTATCGCATTTTTTCGTTCTGTCTCTTTCCAATCTTCTCTATCTTCAAGGCCAGCATGTACAAAGATATAATCCTCCGTTTCAATCGCTGTTGGTAATTCTGTTAGCCACTTTATTTCTTTTGAGAAATGGCTCATTAATTTTGTTTTCAATTCACGGATATCACTTTCTTTATGAACGTTAATATTCAATTGCGCTAGCCATTCATTAAAAATTGTATTTTTTCGCGTACACAAATAATTTATTAAAGCAGGATTTTCATTTACAAGTGCTTCAACTACAACTTCACAATTCCCTTCTATTACATACACATTTGGCTTACTAACTACTAGATCCATCACATAGTTTACGACGCCAATACTATTTCTTCCTTTCTCACAAAGATCGCCATTAATAATTAAATAATCTTCATCTTGAAAATTAACTTTATGTAGTAGTTCCTTAAAAAGGTCTAATTCTCCATGAATATCAGAAATAATGATGACTCTTACATCATTTGGTATAGATAATTTCTTTATTTTTTCCAAGTATAAACGCCCCTAACATTCTCTAAATTCAAGATTCCATTTTAAATTTCTAATATTCGACAAATCATATCGCTAGACCTATCCCTAGCTCAAAACTGAAAAAGAAAATAGGTTCCATATATTTTTACACACGGAACCTACTTAGTATTATAACTCTTTATAAAAAGAATAACTTACCTTATTAAAGCCCTCTCTTTCATAAAAACGATGTGCATCAATTCTTGGAAATGCAGATGTAAGTACGATAGAACTGCCCCCTTCTTCTTTCCCCCATTTTTCTACATATGACAGCAGAACATTACCATACCCTTTTGATCTATGAGCTTCCGCGGTTACAAGGTCATATACATAAACATGTTTCTCATTATAAAAATTCGTACAAATTGCTACACCAGCTAGACTAACAACTTCATTCTCTTCGTTACGCAGCGAAAATAGTTTATAATTTTCTTCTTTCATTTTTTGAAATAAAGAACTTGCTTCTTCTCTTGAAAGTTTTGTTCGTAATTGCTGTAATACGGGAAATACTTCATGTAAATCAGCTTCTGTTACTACTTCTTTAATATTCATTATGATTCTCCCCTTACTATTTATAAAATTTTCTAAATGTTATATCATCATTATAGAAAGTAACTGCCCTTAACTTAAGTGACAGTTCTATTCTTTTTTATAAGGCCAGTATAAAAAGGAGCGTCTACAAATGGATCTGACTATCCCATTAGTGTTACAAAATAAAACACCTATTTACTTACAAATTTACGAATATATGAAACGAGAAATCTCTCATGGATCACTACGTGCCGGTACACGTCTTCCTTCTCACAGAAATTTAGCTATGCAACTTAATGTGAGTCGTATTACAGTTGAATCCGCTTATCAACAATTACTAGCTGAAGGTTACGTAGAAAGCAAACCGAAACGCGGGATTTTTGTTGCGGAAGTAGATATTGATGTCATTCAAAAGAAACAACAAATTGCGTCAAGCAGTACTAACAATAAAGAAAAAGAACAATATGATTATGATTGTAGTCAAGGACTTATTGATCAAAAAGCTTTTCCCATAACAAACTGGAAAAGAGCGTTACACGAAACTTTATTTCAGTATGAAAATGAATTATTTGCTAAAGAAGATCCACAAGGTGAGCTCGTTCTACGAGAACATATTTCAAAGTATTTATATCATGCTCGCGGGGTACATTCTTCACCTGATCAAATTATTATTGGAGCAGGTACGCAGCCTCTTCTTTGGCTACTCCTTCAACTACTTGGTTCAAAAAAAGAATACGGAATCGAAAATCCTGGATTTCACCGTATACCTGCTATGATTCAAAGTTGTGGCCTTCCTGTTCACCCGATCCCTTTAGACGATAAAGGGATTCATATTTCCGCTTTACGTGAATCCGGTTCCAATGTGGCATATGTCACTCCATCTCATCAATTTCCACTCGGAATCATTATGCCATTATCTAGAAGACTCGAGTTATTAAAATGGGCGAATGATTGTAATGGTTATATTATTGAAGATGATTACGACGGGGAATTTCGCTATATAGGAAAACCTATTCCTTCTTTACAAGGGCTAGATTCAAATGAACGTGTTATTTATATGGGAACTTTCTCGAAATCTTTTTTACCTTCTTTACGAATGGGATATATCGTTTTACCACCTCATCTTTTAAAAGTCTATAAAGAACTTGGTGGTATGTTTAAACAAACGGTTTCTACAATGCAACAACTTACCTTTGCTACCTTTATTCAAAGTGGTGATTGGGAACGTCATATTAACCGAAGTCGTACATTATATAAAAGAAAACATATTTCTTTAATTAAATCTATTAAAAGCGAAATGGGAAATAACGTGCATATACTCGGTGAACAATCCGGGCTTCATATTGTACTTCACGTTCATAACGGGATGAATGAACAAGAACTTATTCATGCAGCTGCAAAAGAACGTATTAAGTTATACCCTCTCTCCACATACGATTCTGTTTATAATGTAAGGGAGGAGTCATATGTATTGCTCGGTTTTGGCAGTATTCGAGAGGAATGTATTGAAACTGTTGTCAAATTACTGAAAAAAGCGTGGTTCCCTAAATAAAAATAGCTCCACGCAAGTTATACTTACGTGGAGCTATTTTTATGCACTATTTTTCTGATCTCATTGCCCTTCCCGGACGTTTGACACCAGTTGTTTCTGTTGAATAGGAAGCTTCAATAATAGCAGTTGGATCTACAGAGAGAACGAGATCTTTCATTTTCGGATAAATGAAACGGTTTGTAATACAATAAATGATTCTCTTATGTTCTCCTAAAAAACCACCTTCTCCATGTAGATACGTAACGGATAATTGCAATTCTTTCATAAGTAGATCGCCTATTTCTTTATTTTTACCAGAAATAATCATAACGCTCTTTCCTTGATTAATGCCATCTAATATGAAATCAATCATCTTCGTAACAATATAGAAAATTGCTAATGAGAACATCGCTTGTTCAATTGAAAACAAAATGGCAACAAAGATGAAAATAACCGCATTTACAGCAAGTAAAAATGTACTAATCGGCACTTTAAAATGTTTATTCATCCAAACAGCTAACATTTCTGATCCATCAATTGCTCCGCCCATTTTTACTACAATTCCTACACCAACACCAAATAGAACTCCTCCATAAAGAACAATTAACAATTCAGAAGTTGTAATTGCTGGAAATGGTTTCAAATAAATCAATCCGAGTGTTGTCACAACATTTGCATAGGACGTACGGATAAAGAACTTCTTTCCCATTACTTTTGCAGTAAATAATAAAATCGGGATATTAATCCCCAAGAACACTCCATAAAGCGGCAATCCTGCAACTTTATTCGCCATAATAGCAATGGCTGTTACCCCGCCATCTACTAATCCATTAGGCGCTAAAATAAGCTCTAATGAACCTGCTACAATAATTGAGCCAATTGTTAATAATACGTATTCAAATACTTTCTTCATTCATTACCCCCAAAACTTATATATTTTCTTAGTATTATTTTAACGTAATTTCTCTACTAATACAAAGATATCAGTTTATATACACAAAAGTTTCACCTTTATAGTGATTTTTATGTAATTTTTTATTGAAACACACTTACCCATTGTAGTAAGTGTGCCTCAAACATTTATTTAAGTTTCAAGTACGAATTCATTTTCATTTTAAATATTTCATCAACTGCCCTTTTATATCCACCAGCCTTTCGAAGTGACTCTCCAACTTTACGACTATTTTCCTTAAACGTTACATCATTCATCACTTTCTTTACAGACTCTCGTAACAATTCAGAAGTGAGTTCTTTACGATTTAGCCTTATTCCAGCCCCTACTTCATTTACTCGTTTCGCAACTAAAGGCTGATCTCCTGTTACCGGAATTACAACTAACGGGACACCGTAATATAGTGCTTCACTCGAACTATTCATACCACCGTGTGTCACGAATACATCAGCATGCTGTAATACTTCTAACTGTGGCACATAATTATACAACTTAAAGTTATCCGGAATGTTTTCAATTTGACTTATATTTATCTTCTTACCAACAACTAATACGACTGTCTCTTCTACATCTTTAAAAGCTTCAAAACATTTTTCATATAGCTCAGGTTGTTCATTAAAAACTGTTCCCATAGAAATGAAAATCACTTTTTCATCTTTTAAATGTTCAATAGGAAAGCTACCTACTTCTTTTCGAGTAGCAATTGATGGACCGACAAACTTATATGATTCATCAAATACATCTGAACGCGGCTGATATTCTTTTGAAGTATACACAATCGTAATATCACCAGGATGGTTCATAATATCATACATACTAGTACACTTCATTCCATACTGCTTATTCCATTTTTCCATTCCCGCTAAACAAGATTGATACAATGGATTCATTTCATCTACTTCTCTTGATTCATGTTCATCGTTAAAAGTAATGTACTGATTAAAAGCAAACGTTGTACAAGAAGAAACACTAGGTAATTTTAAAACATTGGCTATAATACGTCCTACTGGAAAATGATTATCATATATCAAATAATCGTACTTTTCCCCTTTTGTTTCTTCTACAATTTGAGTAACAATACGTTCTGATGCTTCCATCATATGAGACAGCATCGTCAAAGGACTCCCACCTTCATTTACTCGCTCCATAATATTAATTTGAGAGAGAAAATTCTCAAACTCTCGGAATTGTGCACCTGTTGCTTCAATCTTCTTTCTAAAATCTTCAATACAATACGAAACAACTGTCTCCCCTCGCCGAATTAACTCACTTACAATAGCTAAAGTCGGATTTATATGACCTTCTCCAGGGAAATTTATTACGAGTACGTTTGCCATCATATCCTCTCCTATCTAATATTATTAATAATTAATTATATTAATTAATTTAAAACTATTATAAAGGAATCTATTCTATTTCTTCACATTTTTCTCTTCATTTTATTATTGAGAAATATTTTTCATAACCTACTTTATACCCCTATTGAAAGTGTGCTTAGTTCTTCATTTACTGAAAAATATGAGATTTATATTTTGTATTTTTACAGATTTATCATCCGAAAAATTATTTTGATAATTCACACAAAAGTAGAAAAATATAATTTTCACACTGATTTCTCACCGTAAATTTATTTAAGTTCTATGTTGTCCCTATCATTATCCAATTCGTACACATTCTGTTATATAATGAATTTATCGAATTGACAGAAAAAGGAGCGATTTCATGCTACAACAACTATTCGCTTCACCTATTTTATCTATTCAAACTTTACACCCAGGTTATGAAGAACATGCAAGCGATGTGTTTCTTGTTAAAACAGCATTTGAAGAAGTTATTGTTCGTTCCTCAAAAATGACTGAAGAACCAAATAATGATTTTTGGTGGGGATGTAAAAACCTTTTTGGAATCGATCCAAGGAACGTACATCATTTAGAGCATATACACGAATTATTGAAAAAGCATACTAACTTGCCCATCCCCACTATTTTGCAAAAACATGTTTTAAATGGCCGGAAGTATGTTAGTGTCGAAAAACTAACAGGAAGTACGCTGCAATCCTTTGTCGGACAATCTGATTCAATTTTATTCAGCCTTGGAAAAGGACTAGCAGAAATTCATTCGTTTCAAGCAAAGTTTATAGGAAATCCATCAGGTACTTTCCAAGTTCCACTAGAAGAATGTAAGTCTCACATATTAAAAGTCAGTAAAGAACTTGTAAATAGGTTTTATTCCAATAATGCGAGCATCCGTAACGCATTTCCTACTTTTGAACAACAACTTTCTTCCTTACCGGTACCAAAGGAATCTACGCTCGTTTTAATTGATATGGACCCTACTCAGTTTTTATCAGATGGTACAACTATTACAGGTTTAGTAGATACAGAAGCTTATGCAGTTGCTCCCCGAGAATTTGATTTTATCGGCTTAGAATATGTATTTACAGAAAAGGAAGCTCATGCTTTTAAACAAGGTTATGAAACCATCATGCCTATTCCTAATCTTGTAGAATGTAGACGTCCTTATCGATATTTGTACCGTTTATTATCTGTTCAGGGCAGTGTGGAATTAGAAAAATGGCTAAGTCACCCATCCTATTTTTAAATTCGAAGGTGAGGGGTTATGAAATGGAAATTCAGAAAAAGTGTTCTTTAACAGAATGTGAAATACAACAAATGAAAGATTTAGCTCATATTTGCGGGCAACACGATCAAATTGATTACTGGTCAGATTTACATGTAAACTTTTTAACTGCTCGTAATAAAGAAGAGATACATGACTTTTTACTCTATGACGATACTCAATTAGTCGGTGCATTAAGTATGTATGACTTTGAAAGACCTACCAAACTTGAGTTAATAGGCTTTGTTCATCCGAACTATAGGAAACAATATATAGGTACTACTCTTTTACAAACCGCAATGAAAGAAATACGTTTAAGAGAGGCAGACGAAGCTCTTCTTATTATGAATGGGGAGTCTGCTTCTGGGAAAGCATTTGCAATACATATGAAGCTGCCTTATTTATATAGTGAATATAGTATGGAGTTCAAAGCAAATGAAGCGCAAAAAAGAACGAAGAATGCTATACAACTTACTCTTGCATCTTCAAAATCACTGCTTGATCTGATTGAAATTTCTAGTAAAGCGTTTGGAGATTCAGTAGAAAACACCGCTACATGGTTACAAAAGATGATGGATTCATCTTCCCATCAAGTTTACAGTGCTCTTATCGATGAAAAAGTGATAGGAACAATTACAGTTTCTAAAGAAGACCAATCTACTACACTATCAGGATTCGCCGTTCACCCTTCTTATCAAGGGAAAGGATACGGTAAAGATATTCTTACGTCCATGATACATACCCTTATTACAAAAGGAGTTTCAACAATTAAATTAGACGTCGAAACGAAAAATAACCATGCTTTAAAATTGTATACACAATGTGGTTTTGAAATGAAAGCGAAGTATGATTATTATAATGTAATGAATTTCGAGGTGAATGCATGTGTCTAAAAAACTAATTTATTCTGATTATGATATTTTCGCATCCATTTATAATAAACATTGGGGGCATTATGCTGAACACTCCTATCTACTTTTGGAAAAACTCATTTTACAATATGCACCACCACATTCTCATATTTTAGATCTTTGCTGCGGGACTGGTCACCTTACTAAGAAATTAATTGAGAATCATTTTGTAGTAACTGGTATAGATGGTTCTGCTCAAATGATTGAATACGCACGTCAAAACGCTCCAGACGCAGCCTTTATCGTCGATGATGCTCGCTATTTCAATATAAATGAGCAATTTCAATATGTTATCTCTACTGGCGATAGCTTAAACCATATTTTAAAATTAGATGAATTAAAAAGTGTTTTTCGTAATGTTTATTCTATATTACATAGTGAAGGTACATTCGTATTTGATATGAATATGGAAAAAGGTTTTCTAGAAAACTGGAGCGCTTCCTTTCACATTTCAGAAACGGAATATGTTTGTACAATCGATTCTACATATGATAATGACAATAAAAAAGCAGTCATGAACTTTATACTATTTCAACATGACATAGATAATAATTGGACAAGAAGTGACTTTTCTTTTGAAGAAGCTTGTTATTCCAATGAAGAAATAATTTCTTCGCTAGAATCCGTAGGTTTTAAGGACATTCAATCACACGGTACAAACAGAGCATTTTTCATTTGTCAAAAATAAAAAAAACTGAATCATAACGATTCAGTTTTTTCTTAGTATATTTACAATAGCAGTCGTTTCATTATTTTCTTTATATACACGTGGAATTCTTCTGTCTAACATACATGTAACTTCATAGTTAATTGTACCTAACATATCCGCTATTTCTTCTACTGCAATATTTTCTTCGCCTTGTTTACCGTAGAATACTACTTCGTCTCCCACTTGTACTGGCATTGCTTTTGAAACGTCTAACATGAGCTGATCCATACAAACACGACCAATAACAGGTACTCGAACTCCATTTATTAATGCATACCCTTTATTAGATAACTGACGGTTATAGCCATCCGCATAACCAATCGGTATAGTGGCAATCCATTCTTCACCAGTCGTTACATACGTATTCCCATAACTTACACCGCGATTTTTCTTTGCATGCTTAATATGAGCTACTTTTGATTTTAACGACAACGCAGGCTGCAGAGAAACAACTGAATGATCTACCTCTTTTGAAGGATACATTCCATAAATTCCAATACCTACACGAATCATATTTTGAAATGTATTGCTAAGCTCCATTGATCCTGCACTATTTGAACTATGAATATATGGGATATGAATTCCTAATTCTTTTGCTGTATTGACAGCTTTCTCAAATAAACTTGTTTGCATATTCGTATATGATTTATCGATTTCATCTGCCGTAGAGTAATGTGTAAACATTCCTACTACCTCTACATACTCCATACGTTTTAATTCCTCTAAAAATGGTTTAACCTCTTCTTCCTGTAAACCAATGCGACTCATTCCTGTATCAATTTTCACCTGAATCTGCGCCTTCTTTTGTAGACGGTTTGCGATTTCATTTATACCTTGTAAATCTTCACTTCTATAAACAGTCATCATTACATCATATTGAATTGCTTCTTCCGCAGATGCTACTGACGTATAGCCTAAAATTAAAATCGGCACGTTAATTCCTGCTTCTCTTAACTCTATCGCTTCATCTACAAATGCAACTGCAAGCTGATTTATTCCTGCTTCAATAGCAGCTTTCGCAACTTCAACTGCCCCATGACCATACCCATTCGCTTTTACAGCAGCCATCATTGCAATATTTTCATCATTCACTCTTTTTTTAAATTCTTTTACATTAT
Source organism: Bacillus paranthracis (assembly GCF_001883995.1). Lineage (GTDB taxonomy): Bacteria > Bacillota > Bacilli > Bacillales > Bacillaceae_G > Bacillus_A > Bacillus_A paranthracis. The sequence continues at coordinate 372,930 of NZ_MACE01000049.1, forward strand.
GTTTTACTGCATTTAAGTCAACTTCAACAATTGTATCTCTTCCATATTTCAAACTCATTGGTCTAACTCCTAACTCAATAATTGCATTCCATTCTATTTCACGTTTCATATGACCTTTTACAATATAATACTTTTCAATATGCTAGTCAAACTACTAGAATTTTCGGAATTTTGAGTACGATATAATACCCTCAAGAAACTATTATATACGTAGAAGAGGAGAATTACAATGTTTGTACAATCTGCATTGCATCAACTTAAAGTTGCTGTTGATACTTCTATTCAAATGCTTAACCGATATAAAGAAGACGAATTAAAAATACAACCAATTCACTCGAAGCGATCATTATTTGAAATGTGTGCACATCTTTCTCTTATTTGCCATGCTGATTTACTCATTTTAAATGGTAGTACGGAAAAAGAGTTACGTACCTTTTATTTAGAACATACACCAGAAACAATTGCGTACATGCAACAAATAATGCTTGAAGGATACAACCTTCTCTCTAAAACATTTCTTTCCTATTCCCATGAAGAATTAGCGGCAGTTATGACTGCCTATTGGGGTGTTTCTTATTCTCGGTTTGAATGGTTACTTGAAATTGTTGCACACTTTTATCATCATCGTGGACAAATACATATTTTATTATGCGAGCACATTAAAGATCCTAACGTACCTTTATTTCAATAAAGGTACGTTAGACGACATAATGCTTTTCTAAGGCAAATAAAATACCACCTTCACTCGCCTTCTTTGTAACGAAATCAGCTCTTGTTTTTAACTCTTCTCCGCCATTCCCCATCGCAATACCTAATCCTACATACTCTAACATCTCAATATCATTGCTACCGTCACCAAAAGCAATGGCTTCTGATTTGCAAATGTTTAGGTGCTCTAATACCTTTTGAATTGCAGTTACCTTCGATACTTTATTATCTTCCAACACATTCATAACATAACCGTGAAAACGTTCAAACGTAAGTGCTGGATATCTTTCAAAAAATTTTTGAGCTTCTATTTCATCTGCATACAGACATAAACAATAGATTTCTTCTGACAAATCCCTGCTTTTTTCTGGATACTTCTCTAAATTCAACGTCTCGCTAAGCGCTTGCATTACACGCTCATTATCCGAAGCTATTCCGTTCATTGCAAAATCCTCGGTAAAATAAGAAATACCGTGACCATGTAATTCTGCAAACTCTGAGATATCATGAACGATTTCACTTGAAAGTACTGATTTATGTAGAACCGTTTCCTCACACTTAATATGTGCACCATTTGCAGAAATAATTGTATGTATGCCCAGCTCTTTAAATTGCGAACATAAGCTATATGGTCTCCCTGTAGTAACAACTACGTGAATCCCTTTTTCTATTAATCTTTGTATTGCTTCTTTTGTGCTCTCATGCATACTTCTATCAATTTCGCTTAAAAGCGTACCGTCAACATCAAAAAATACTACTTTGTACATAGATCTTTACATCCCGTCCAAATGATTCGTATCATTAATGAAATGTACTGTTTTTTGTTCGCCATCCATTTCAATTAAGCTTATTCCCGTATCTCCCATTTTAAAATAATAATCCATTGAAATGGGCATTTTGAAAAACGCACGTAATAGACTATTTATTACACCACCATGTGCAACAATTGCAATTCGGTCATACGTATTCTCTGTCACGATTTTAGAAAAGATGCCTTCTATTCTCATTCGAAACTCAATAAATGACTCCCCATTTTCAAATCGATCATGAAGAAACTGTGGCTCGGGATATTTCTTTGCTTCTTCAAATGAAAGACCTGCTTGCACTCCATTATTGAACTCCATTAATTCCTCTTCTAATTGAATTGGACACCCAATTCCCTCTGCTAACATTTCACCTGTTTCGCGAGCCCGTTTTAATGTACTTGCCCAAATGAAATCTGGCGGGAAATCTGCTTTCACTTTCTGTACAAGTCTTTGCACCTGCTCTCTTCCCTTTTCTGTTAATTCAAAGTCAGCTCGTCCTTCATGTACGTTTAAAATATCAGCTTCTGATTCTCCGTGGCGTATTAGTAGTATTTGCATGTTTCTTCACTCCCCTTTTCTCCTTAAAACCAAGAATAAATTTTAACATATTATTAGAAATTTTCAAAACAACAAAAGCAACCCCCATTCATAAGAGAATGAAAATTGCTTTTATTACTAACTAAATTTCTTTTAAACACTCTTTAGACTTTCCTCCTACTCCCCAATGCGAACTTGGGATTTCATTCACTAAAACACGGACTCGTCCAACATCTACATCCAAGTTTTTCGCGACTACTTCTGTAACATCAAATATTAGATTTTGAATTTGCTCTTGCTTTCTACCTTCTATTATTTGAATTTGTATAATGGGCATTTTTATCTCTCGCTTTACTATTTATTCACAAAACATCGCTACACTTCCCAAATCATCAAATTGTGCAATGATAGAATCTCCAGATTTAAATGCAATCGCTTCAGATAATGCTCCACTTAATACAATATCACCTTTTTTTAATCCTTCATTTTGTAAATCAAGTTTATTTACCGCCCAAGCGATTGCCTCTGCTGGATGTCCCAGCACAGCTGCTCCTGTCCCAGTCGTAGCAATCTTACCGTTCTTTGACATAACCATTCCTACATTTGCTAAATCTATATTCTTAACATCAATCCATTTGCTTCCTAACAAAAATTTTGAAGAGGAACAATTATCTGCTATTACATCAGGTAATGTAAATTTAAAATTCAAATATCTACTATCAATCACCTCTAAAGCTGGCGCAACATATTTTGTTGCCTTTAATACATCATCAGCTGTCACATTCGTTCCTTGTAAATCCTCACCTATTAAAAAAGCAATCTCTGGCTCTACTTTCGGATGAATCAACGTTTCATATTGCAATGGCTCCCATTCGAATGCAAGCATATCATGCAACAAATATCCGTAAATCGCTTCATCAATCCCCATCATTTGTTGTTTTGCCTTACTCGTTAATCCAAGTTTCACACCAACTCTTTTAGAACCTTCGCTCATTTTTTGTTCAATTAAACGTTTTTGCAGTTTATAAGCATCCTCTACTGTTAAATCAGGATGCTTATCCGTTACTTTTACTACTTCTTTTCTTTCCTTTTCAGCTTGAAGTAAATAGTCAATAATTTCTAAATCTGCCCCTTTCACTAAAGCCATATGTTACACCTCCATTTTTATCTTTGCTAATTCTGCAGCTACATCTAAAATCATATCCTCTTGTCCTCCAACTACTTTTCTTTTCCCCAGTTCTATTAAAATATCACGTGTGTCTACCTTAAAGCGTTGTGCCGCCCTTTCAGCATGTAATAAAAAACTAGAGTATACCCCTGCATATCCCATTACTAGACTACTTTTTTGAATTTCTTGTGGTACTGGTAATAAAGGGGCAACTATCTCCTCTGCGACATCCATCATCTTATATAAATCTATATCTAGCTTATATCCCATACGATCCAAAACAGCGAGCAATACTTCTGTTTGGGCATTTCCAGCTCCTGCGCCAAGACATCGTACACTTCCATCAATACGTGTCGCTCCTTCTTCAATTGCAGTAATTGTATTTGCTACTGCAACCGAAAGATTATTATGACCATGGAAACCAATTTCAATATTTAAAGATTGACGCAAAGCACGGATACGTTCACGTACTTCATGAGGCAATAAAGCTCCTGCAGAATCTGTTACATAAACTGCTTCTGCACCATAACTTTCCATAAGCTTTGCTTGTTCTACTAACTTTTCAACCGATGCAGAATGTGCCATCATTAAAAAACCGCACACTTCCATACCTAACTCACGCGCAAATTGAATATGCTGAGCGGAAACATCCGCTTCTGTTACATGTGTTGCTACACGAACTAGTTTCGCACCAATATTTGCAGCTTGCTTTAATTCATGAATCGTTCCAATACCAGGAATTAACAAGACAGCTATTTGAGCTTTCTTACACTCATCTACCGCAGCTTCAATGAGCTTCATTTCATTAACTAATGACTTCCCATATTGTAAAGTAGAGCCACCTAAACCATCTCCATGGCTCACTTCGATATAATGCATACCTGCCTCATCTAATGCCCTTGTTACAGATCGAACTTGCTCTTCTGTAAATTGATGTTTCATTACATGACTTCCATCACGTAAACAAACTTCCGTTATTCTGACTGGTCTTTCACTATTTCGCCTCATTCATTACACCTCTTTTCTTCTCTGAAATGATTTGCGTTGCAAATTCTTCACCTACTTTTAATGCTGCAGCTGTCATAATATCTAAATTACCGGCATAAGGAGGAAAATAATCTCCAGCTCCTTCAACTTCTAAAAATACAGTTACACGATTCCCATCAAACATTGGTTCTTGTTTCAAAGAGTAAGCAGGAACATACGTCCTAACCCGTTCTACCATTTTATGAATTGCTTCATAGATAGAAACCTCATCCATATCCTTAACTTCACAATAAATCGTATCTCTCATTAATATAGGTGGCTCTGCAGGGTTTAATATAATTATCGCCTTCCCCTTATCAGCCCCACCAACTTCTTCAATTCCACGCTTTGTCGTAATTGTAAATTCATCAATATTTGCTCTTGTACCTGGACCTGCACTTAAACTGGAAATTGTAGCAACGATTTCTGCATATGTAACATTCGCCACCTCATTAATAGCATGAACAATCGGGATTGTTGCTTGTCCCCCGCACGTAATCATATTAACGTTTTTCTTATCTAAAAAATTATTATTTCGAATAGCAGGACAAACAAATGGCCCATATGCAGCCGGTGTTAAGTCAATTACTATTTTTTCAAGCTCTTCTAACGTTTTCGCATGATACCTATGTGCTTTAGCTGAAGTTGCATCAAATACAATATCAGCTAAACTGGGATTATCAATAATCGCCTGTATTCCATTATCAAAAACCTCGTATCCGGCTTCTTTCGCCCTCTTTAAACCATCCGATTCTACATCTATTCCAATCATGGCATTGAGGTCTATGACTTCACTTTTTCTTAATTTATACATTAAATCCGTACCAATATTACCTGATCCAATTATGGCCGCCTTTACTTTCTGCACATCTATCCCACCTTTTCATAACATTTTAACCTATATGAATGTAACTGAAACCGATCCTAGTGAACCGAAGTCAGCTTGAATGCTATCTTTACTATTCACTGAGACTGCACCAGATAACGCCCCTGGTAAAATTAACTCTCCTGCTTTTAATTCAATATTAAATTCATGTATTTTATTAGCTAACCAAGCAATAGCTTGTGCAGGATGCCCTAATGCAGCAGCACCAGCCCCCGTGGCAATTAAACTATTATTTTTATAAAGTGTCATTCCAGTTGTACGTAAATCTACTTTATCGATGCTAGAAAATCTGTTCCCAATTACAACTTTTGCTGACGAGCCATTATCCGCTACTGTATCGACCAATTTTATTTTCCAATCGGAAATACGACTATCAATTATTTCAAGTGTAGGTACAACATACTTCGTTGCCATCAGTACATCAATATATGTAATATTAGGCCCTTTTAAATCTTTCTCTAAAACAAATCCTATTTCTGCTTCTATTTTCGGAGCTACAAAAGAACTTATTGAGATTGTACTTCCATTTTCTATTTTCATGTCATCTAACAAATGTCCATAATCTGGTTCATTTACCCCAAGCGTCTGCTGCATCGCAACACTCGTAAGTCCAACTTTCTTTCCGATTACATAACGCCCTTTCTCCAACTTTCTTTCTACTACTTCAAGTTGAATATTATATGCATCCTCAATAGATAAATTAGCATATCTCTCAGTAAAAGGAGGTATTCCTACACGTGAATCTTCAGCCTGTAATAGTTCATCAGCTAATTCTTTAATTAACAATTGCTCTCACCTCATTTTTAAAAATTTATATATATGTCCAATCCACTACATTGTAACTAGCCCCCACCCATCGACTTATTTTCATAAACATTAAATGAGGGCTCTTTGTAATTAAGTTAAAATATTATCCTTATAATTTCATCGTTACCGTTTTAGCTTCCGTATAAAATTCGAAACTATGACGTCCACCTTCTCTACCAATTCCACTTGCCTTCGAACCGCCAAATGGCGTACGTAAATCTCGGACATACCAGCAATTAATCCATAGTAAACCTGAATCAATTTGTGAAACCACTCGTTGTGCTCGTCTAAGATTATTTGTCCAAACAACTCCAGCTAGTCCATAAATGGAATCATTCGCAATGCGAATTGCATCCTCCTCCGTTTTAAATGGAATAACAACTAGAACTGGACCAAATATCTCTTCCTGCGCTACACGCATACTGTTATCAACATCATATAGAATAGTAGGTTCATAAAAGTTTCCTTCTACTAGACTCTCTACTCTTTTTCCACCATAGGCTAATTTTGCCCCTTCTGAAGTTCCTATTTCTACATAACGATTAACTGTTTCTAAATGAGATTTTGATACAAGCGCTCCCATATCTGTCTCTTCAGAAAGAGGATCTCCAACTTTTATTCTTTTTACAGCCTCTACAAATTTCTCTAAAAACTGTTCATATACACTTTCTTGCACTAGTAATCTTGAACCAGCTAAACAAATTTCTCCTTGATTCCGATAAATAGCTTCAATTGAGCCTTGTACTGCTTCATCTAAATCCGCATCTTCAAATACGATATTCGCTGATTTACCTCCTAGTTCTAATGAAACAGGTATTAAGTTCTCTGATGCATTACGCATAATTGTCTTGCCTGTATTACTTTCTCCAACAAATGAAATTCTTCTAACAGCTGGATGTGTTGTCATTTTTGTCCCAACAGTATTTCCCGGACCTGTAATAATATTAAGTACACCTGGTGGTAGTCCTGCATCATTTGCAATTTCACCAAGCATAACTGCACTTAATGGAGTATAAGAGGCCGGTTTGACAACTACAGTATTACCAGAAGCAAGTGCCGCTGATGCTTTCCATGTCATTTGCATAAATGGCAAATTCCAAGGAATGATTAAACTTGTCACTCCCGCAGGAGCATACTTTGCATATGACATAAAATTATGTTTGTCATAGTGCTCGTGCACCATATATTTAGCCATTTCAGCAAAGAAGCGAAAATTATGAGCCGAACGTGGTATATCGAATCCTTTACTTTCTTTAATTGGCTTTCCCACATCCAGAGTTTCTATATAAGCTAGCTCATCCACTCTTTCCATAATCAAATCCGACATTTTGCATAAAATATTTGATCGCTCTTCCACAGGCATTTTACTCCAAATACCGCTTTTAAATGTACGTTCTGCCACATCAATTGCTCTTTTGGTGTCCTCTTCATTTGCCTTTGCAATAGATGCAAGCTTTCTATTCGTTGCTGGATTGAACGTATCAAACGTTTCACCACATACAGAATCCACATACTGTCCATCAATAAACAATTTCGCATCTTTCACTTTCAGTTTGTCCGCTAATAATTCTTTGTTCACCTTCTTTACCTCCTACTCCTCAATTTCTAAAACCATCTCAATTTCAATTGTTGTATTATTAGGTAACTGAGCCATACCGACTGCTGAGCGAGCATGTTTCCCCTTTTCTCCAAATATATCTACTAATACATCCGATGCACCGTTCATTACTTTTGGCTGATTAATAAAGTCTTCCGTACTATTTACAAAACCAAGTATTTTTACAATTCGTTTTACCTTATTTAAATCACCTAGTTCATTTCTCACAACACTTAACAAATTCAACATCGATTGCCTTGCCGCTTTATACCCTTCATCAATTGAAATATCTTTTCCTAATTTCCCGTGATACTCATCTACACCTTGTCCAGCAGTAAATAATAAGTTACCTACTCTTACACAACTAACATAATTTCCAACTGCCGGGCGAATAGCTGGTAGTGTAATTCCCAACTCACTTAGTTTATCCTCAGGTGTTTGTACTCTCTGCATATGCTACACCTCGTTTTTTTATATCAATATTTAAAAATTCCGCAGCATTTCCCCCAAGCATTGCTGCTTTTTGTTCCTCTGATAAACTGGCTGTTTCATCAATCACTTTACCCGGATCAACTTCTCGCAATAAAAATGGATAATCTGAACCCATGAAAATCTTTTCATGCCCAAACCTTTCAATCATATATTTCAAATTAATAGGATCATAATTTAAAGAATCAAAATAAAATTTCTTTGCATAATAACTAGGAGGATGCGTAGTCAATCGTAAATGCGGCCATACTTTCCAGCCTTGATCTAACCTTGGCAAAATATATGGGAAAGAGCCGCCGCCATGCGCAAAACAAACCTTTAGCAGTGGAAACTTCTCCATTATTCCACTCCATACTAATGTAGCTGCCGCAAGTGCCGTTTCACTCGGCATCCCAACTGTATACATAAAATTATGATGTGGCATTCTATCACGCCCTAATGTTTCCCATGGATGAATAAAAATCGGAACTTGCCATTTTTCAGCCATTCGAAAAAATTCAATAAACGATGGGTCATCTAAATTTTTTCCATTTACGTTTGTACCAATTTCAATACCATGTAAATTTAATTCCGTTATACAACGCTCCATTTCACGAATCGCAGTTTCTCCATCTTGCATCGGAACCGTTCCTAACCCTACAAAACGATTTGGATATGCTAAAACTGTTTCTGCAATAAAATCATTTTGAATACGTGCCATACTTTCGGCTTCCTCTGGTTTTGCCCAATACGAAAATGTAACGGGGATTGGTGATAGAACTTGAATATCAACACCTTCACGATCCATATCTTCAATTCTTTTCTTAGGACACCATACTTGGTCTGTCACGTCTCGAAAATTTTTACCTCCAACCATAATACTTGCACCACATGTACAAGTCCGATTTAATATCGGCCAACGACCGCCACCAAACTTCTCTTCAAAATCTGGAAAAGTTTCAGGAATAATATGTGTATGAAAATCTATTCGCACTTCCATTCCTCCACTTCCTCTGGCATAATATGACCGCAGTTTTTACACGCTCGAATTTCTTTATTTGAATTAAAACTATGAATTGCTTCTTTTACTTGTTTTTCAATATCACTTAATTGGACGCGTACACGATGCATTTCATGATTACACTCATCACAGAACCAAACGAAATCCTCAAGTTCTCCTTGGCTACGTTTTCTTTCAATTACGAGCCCATATGTGTTAGCAACGCGATGTGGTGAATGCGGTACCATAGCTGGGAGCATAAATACATCCCCTTCTTTTACTGTGACGACTTCCCGCTTCCCTTCTTCTGTAATACATTCCACATAACATTCACCTTTAATTTGATAGAAAAATTCATCTGAAGGATCTACATGGAAATCACGTCTTCTATTTGGACCACCTAATATCATGGCGATAAACTCTGAATCTTGCCAAATAACTTTGTTATTTACTGGTGGCTTCAATAACTCCTTATTCTCATCAATCCATTTTAGTAAATTAAAAGATTGCAATGTTTTAGACATACTATTTCCTCCTTATAATTCCTTTTTATTTATATCGTTTTAAAAGACCAACCGAGTAAAGAACTAGACTTTTGCAAATCCCCATGATAGATATAATCTCTAATTCTCGTTGAAGATATTCGCTCACCTTCATCACAGCAAACATCTTTCACTATAGAAAGGTTGAATTGTTCTCTTAGTAGCTCAATATTTCCCTCACGATTTTTTCCAAACCTAAAATCTTGACCAATAAAAATTTCTACAGGGCTTAACCTTTTTATATCTTGAATAAAGCAACTCGCACTTTTTGTTATATAAGACTCATCAAACCGAATTACAATCACATGTTCAACACCAAGGTTTTGAATACGTTTCACTTTCTCATCAATAGTCGTTAATACTTGCGCTCCTTGAAAATATGAGCGTGGTGGTGGATCAAATGTGTACACAACATTTGTTATCTTTAATGCTTTTGCCTTCTCAACCGCATTTTTAATTACGGCTTGATGACCTTTATGCACACCATCAAATGCTCCAATTGAAACAATAGATTCCGTTAATTCAGGTATACACTGCTCATGTATATAAATGATACTCATCTCTTTTCTTCTAAAGTTAAATTTCCAAATAACCAAATTCCTTTGAAATCAAATTTGCCGTATTCATCACACTTTGAATTATGATTTCACGGTTACTTCCTTGCATATACGATATAGGTCCAACAATATTAAGTGCCGCAATAGTTCTCCCAGTATAAGATCGAATAGGAGCTGCAATTCCATACAGTCCATGCTCATTTTCGTTATCACTAATTGAATAACCTTGCTTACGAATTTTCTGTAACTCTGTTTGGAATTGTTTGACACATGTAATGGTATTGGGTGCTCGTCGTAAAAGCCCTTTTTCTGAAGTATATTCTAAGGGTGATGAATGAAATGAAAGCAGCACTTTCCCTGTGCTTGTACAATATGCAGGTTCTCTTGATCCAACATGTGTTGAAATTTGAACGGACTCCTTCGATGAAACTTTCAATATAAATACAACATCACCACGGTCAAACATACCGATATGCACAGTACCACTAAAATTTCTTACTAGCTCTTCAACAAGCGGAATCGCTCCACTATATATCTCTTGCTGAAACATGACTTGATTTCCCCACTCTAACAATTTCCAACCTAATCTATATTTTCTTTGCTCATCTTGTATGAGCATTCCTTCTGCACACAACGTACGAACAAGATGGTGAACCGTACTTGCATTCATATTTAGCTTTTCCGCTATTTCCGAATTACCTAGCACAGGCTCATCACTTGTGAAACAATTTAGAATTTTGCAAATTTTACTGATGGAAGCGATCAAATCATATACCTCCCCTATTCCAGTTACAGTTCTCACGTTCTAGATATTGTTAAAAATATAAGAAGAATTACATCCTAACAGTAAAATTCTTTCTATTATCTATTGCTCCTTCCTTTTCCAAACAAAAATGTAAGCGCAAACATTTTTATTTAACTTAAGGCCCCTTCAGATGAACTCGATTGCAACGCATTGTTCACAAGTGAAAAAGTTTGTTGTTTTTTGTACGCATTATAAAACATTCCCATTTTACGCACCGGATCTCCAGAATAATAACGCTCATATTGTAATAACCGTTGTCCAAAAGCCTCACCACATAAGTCCCATGCTAATTTAAACAAACGAACCCGTTCCTCAGAGGATACTCCTTCACGCCCGATATAATACTTTTGCATATCATCATGAATCTCGGGGTTCATAAAATCAGCACCTGTCGGTGACATTAATAATCCACCCGCACCTATAGTTTGAATAATCTCAATAGCCCGCGGATACATCTTAGGTAATAAACTGCGTATCGTATCAAGCGGTAACCTCGCAGGAATAACTTCTCCATATGAATTCGTTTCATACTCATATTCAGCTACTTGCAGGAGAGCACGTATCGTTTCAACATCTTGCATAAGCTCTGCTAGCTGGTTTTGTACATTTAAAAAACCATCTACTCCAATCGAATCTGCTAATTTCATAGCTACTTCAGCTGCAAAAGATAGTTTTACTAACCCTCTTACCCCAGATTGATGTGCTGGTTGATGACCAATTCCGGTTTTAGGATACAATTGATTCCCAGCTTCCACACTTTGATAAATAAATACTTTATCCCACGGGATAAACACATTATGAAATACTAGTAATGCATCCATTTCCTCAAACCTTGATGCGAGTGGATGATCAAATAAAGATCGTTTTCCATCTTGCATTGGCTCACGACATAGAATTCTTAGACCTGGTGCGTCAATTGGAACTGCAAAAGAAATTGCATGACGTTCATCACCTGGCTTAAAACTTGGATAGGAATATATTATTACCTCATCCGTAATCGGCGCCAGTGTCGCTAACATTTTAGCACCACTAACATACATTCCTTCCGCTGTTTCACTTACTACCCCTAAATGCATTGTTTCATCTTCTTGTTGATGGGAGGCCTTACTCCGATCATTTTGCGGATTAATAATTGCGTGTGTTAAAAACAAATCATTATCCCTTATATGTTTATAATAATTTTTTATATTCGCTCCCCATTCTGGATTAAACTTCTCAAAAAACCACGAATTACTTGCCATTGAAGTAACCGTTACATTTAAAAAATCAGGTGTTCTACCCATTAAACCATAAGTGGCTTTTGCCCACACTTCAAATAATTCGCGGCGTACTTTTAAATCATCATAATTTCTCGGTACTAAAAATGCATTTGATACCCTTTCTCCTGTCTCTTCGCATATATGAGTAATCTTATCTTGATATTCTGGATTGTGCTGCATATCATATAAGTTCGCAATTTGTATAATTGGTTCACGAAAAACATCTTCATTTACTACATCCGTTACTTTTCTTCCTCCAATCCAAATTTCAGGATTTCTTTTTCGCAACCCTTCAATATACTGTTCCCCTGTTCTAATTGCCATTCTTTCCCCTCCAATTTCCAATAATAATATACTAAAAAGTTTAGAAATTTTACCAGATGACTGAATTTTCAATCATTATATCAATTCTATTTCTTACAGATTCTCCTTTATTTCATATTATGAAATCTTAAAAATTTTTTAGTGTAAATGAGTAAGGAACGGTCCCCCGTCCCTTACTCATTTAATTTATAAATTAAAAAATGATAAAAAATAAAAAGAGAAATGGCATCCCATTTCTCTTTTTCACTCTTATTGTTCTTTTTCTGTATTATTTAAAGGCAGTTTCTTCGCTTGTTTTTCTTTAAAGATTTCACCAATTGCCCCGAGAGTACCAAGTGTTTCAATTGCATTAGATGGAATAAAGACTTTATTTGCTGGCCCTTTCGCAACTTCAGCTAATGATTCAAATGATTTGTAAGCAAGTATACGTTCATCTAAATTCGCCTCGCGAAGTAATTCAATTCGATTTTGTTCTGCTTTTGCAATTTCCTCAATCGCTCTTGCTTCCCCTTGCGCTTCTAATTCTTTTGCTTCTTTAATACCTTCTGCTTCTCGAATACGTGCTTCTTTATCCCCTTCAGCCATTAAGATTTTACTTTGCTTTTCTCCTTCAGCACGAAGGACTTTATCTTGTTTTGCAGCTTCAGCTTCTAATATGATCGCACGTTTATTACGCTCTGCTTTCATTTGTTTTTCCATTGATGCTTGCACATCTTTCGGCGGATTAATATCGACAACTTCAACACGTTCAATGCGAACGCCCCATTTTTCTGTAGCTTCATCAAGTGCTAAGCGAATTTCTGTTGAAATTTTTTCACGACCAGATAACGTTTCATCCAGTTCCATTTTACCAATGATTTGACGCATCGTTGCTGAAGTAATGTTACGTACACCGTATTCATAGTTCGAAATACCATATGTCGCAAGTTCAGGCTCAACGACTTGATAGAAAATAATCGTATCAATTTCCACTTGTACATTATCTTTCGTAATTACCTTCTGCGGTGGTACATTCGTTTGTTGAATACGCAAGTCGTGATATACGCGAACGCGATCCACAATCGGAATTAATAAATTTAATCCCGGCTGCATAACCCGCTGAAACTTACCAAATCTTTCAACGACTCCAACTTTTTGCTGTGGAATAATTTTAATTGTTAATGCGATAAATGTAACAACAATTAGTGCAAAAATAATCGTTAACGTTAATGCTACCATATTTATTCACTCTCCTTTTTTACTTGTAATATAGTACTATGCCTCTTTATAACAATAACTTTTTCTCCGGCATCAATTGGATCATCTGCAATAGCTGTCCAAGTATCTCCATCCACTTTCACAATGCCGTTCGCCTCATTTGTAATCGCTTGCATAACAATCCCTTTTTTACCTGCAAGCATATCTACTGTATCAGTAAAACCTTTTGCTTCCCGAAAGTTTTTTGATATTCTTTTCGTAAAGAAAGTCAATGTTAAACTTACAATTGCACCAGCAACAACTTGTAACAGTAGTGCTTCAGGAACAAACAAAGCAATAAGACCTCCGACAACAGCTCCAATTCCAAGCCAAAGCATGTAAAATGTAATCGACAGCATTTCCGCAATAAATAAAATACCAGCTATTATAAACCAAATTACCCAAGCAGCCATTTGCAACCCTCACTTTCTTTCTCATTTTCTATATGTATATGAAGAAAAGAATGGTTTATCCGCCCTTTCTCATACGTGGGCGCTTACTACAAGCTATTGTACATTTTCACTGTTACAATGAGTATTATTAAAATACTATATTAATATATTCTTCATTATACATGAAAATCCCTTTCAAAAAGTGACAAAAAATTAAATTCTTTCGAAAATTTAATTTCCAAATTATAATTATTCTAACTACTGAAATATTACTTTTTTGGAAGGTGGTGTTCTTATTGCAACAACGTTCATTGACTTACTATTTAGGATCGAAAATATGCATTACTCTCGCTGACATCGTATACATAATGATTATTACAACTCATATGTATATCACAACGAAATCAGCTACATTAACTGCTCTTTTTCCATTATTACAAGTCATAACTAATCTTATAGCAAATACATCTGCACCACTTATAATGAATCGTTTTTCATCTTATTCATTACTTTTTACACTGCAATGGATAAAAACTGCTCTATTATTTTTATTCATGATATTATTCCCGATCGTTTCCACAAGCATTGTAACACTATTCATTTTCATCTTTTTCATTTCATTGTGTAGCGGCTGGAGCGCTCCATTACTATACGGTATTCTTCCGCGCCTTACACCGAAAGAAAAATTAGTAAAAGTAAATAGTATTTTTTCCTTTTCCACACAAATTGCACAAGCCGCTGCTTATTCATTTACAAGTATTATTGTTCTTCTCGTCGGCGCTACTACTACACTTATGATGAATAACATATTGATGATTTTTGGATGTGTTGCATTACATATTTCCTTACGATCCATACATACTGAACGAGTAATAGAGCCTTCTTCTTCAAAAGGTGATACTTTATTGGAAGGTTGGAAGCTCTTATTTCAAAACCCTTCTCTCCGTACTGTTACATGTATGGACTTAATTGAAACTTTTGCAGGGACGATATGGATCGGTGCTATTACGATGGCTTATGTAACAACTGTCCTTCATAAAGGAGAAGAATGGTGGGGATTTATTAATACAAGTTATTATGTTGGGACATTAATTGGCGGTCTATTAGCGTGGAAAATGAGTACATACATTCAAAACAATTTAATACGCTCTATGGCGATAGGCTCTCTTCTGTTTAGTATTCTTACATTTTTATATGGTATAACAAGTAGCGGATTCATTGCGCTGTTCCTATGCATTCTAATGGGCCCATGTTACCAAATTAGAGATATTTCTCAAACAACTGTTTTACAATCCAGCGTCGCTCCATCTTTATTATCAAAGATGTATACAGCTCACGGCACTCTTCTCTCAACAGCTTCTGGCCTTTCTATGCTGAGTGTTGGCATTATTACCGATTTGTTCGGTGTTCGTACGATCTATATTCTCGCTTCAATCCTTATATTGTGCTCTGCTTGTTTATCATTTAACTTATTAAAATATGATAAGACAAAGCAAAAAAACATGTCACTTTAATGAACAAAATAAATAGGACAGGATTTCCTGCCCTATTTATTTATGATAAGTTAGGAGATTTCCGATGCTTTGTCGCTTGTTCAAAAGCGTATGCGAGTTTAATTAAAGTCCCCTCATGAAAAGCAGTGCTTGCAAGCGTAATTCCAAATGGTCTCCCGTTATCCATATATCCCGCAGGTATTGCTATAGACGGATAACCTGCTTTCGCACATATAGTGGAGCCTATATAAGAAGGAAACAGAATCGCATCAAGATTATATTTTTCCAGTGCAAAATCAATGCCTTGTTCTTGTGAAAAATATATATCTTCTAATCTTGCATTTAAATATTGTGGATTTCTTAACGTATTAGGAAAATCTTTTCTTCTTTCTAACTTAGTTTGTCCATATCTCAGAGCTCTTTCTGCTATGTTTTCATTAAACTCCATTAACTCTGAAATAGAATGCACTGGTATAGTAGAAGGCAATTTCGAAAGATAGTTATCTAAACTATGCTTTAATTCATAAAGCGATACACCCCAGCTCCATTCTCTATGAAAAGACGGAATATTAATATCCTCTACTACTGTCGCACCCTTACTACGTAATACTTCAATTGTTTCCTTAAACAAATTCTCATCATACTCACCAGATTTATAATAATCTTTTGGTGCGTTGTTATATACACCAATCTTTGTTCCATTTAAACCGTTAACATCCAAATACTTTGTATAATCATGTTCTGCTATCCCTTCACTTTTACGAGTAGCTACATCTTTCTCATCTATCCCTGTTAAACTCCCTAGCAAAATAGCAGCATCTGTTACTGTTCTAGCAAATGGCCCCGCTGTATCTTGCGAATACGTAAATGGAATAATACCTCTACGACTAATTAAACCAACAGTCGGTTTAATACCGACTACAGAGTTTTGAACAGCTGGACTCAAAATAGAACCATCCGTTTCTGTTCCAACCGATATTACTGTAAAGTTAGCAGCAACTGCTATGGCAGATCCTGTACTTGAGCCACCAACAAACATATCATCCTCACCCGTACCGTAAGGGTTTATTGTTTGCCCACCTCTTGCACTATATCCAGCCCACATTTCAAATGACATTGCATTTGCTAATTCTGTCATATTTGTTTTCCCTATTATCACTGCTCCTGCTTCTCGCAGCTTCGTAACGAGAAATGCATCTTCACTACTTATATGTTGTTCTAGCGCAATTGTACCTGCACTTGTATGCATAGAGTCATTCGTTTCAATATTATCCTTAAGTAAAACCGGTATACCGTGTAATGGACCTCTTTTACCTTTAATCTTTCTTTCATAATCTAACGCTTCAGCAATAAAGATGGCGTCTGGATTGATTTCTAAAATAGAATTGATTTTCGGTCCGTCTTGATCATACTTTGCGATTCTATGAAGGTAATACATAACTAATTCTTTTGAAGTTAATTGCCCAGCTTCCATCATTGCTTGTATATCATAAATTGTTAATTCTTTTTGTAATAGTGCATTGAACTGCATCTCCATTTTCATTCTCCTTCTATAAGTCCTTTTATTAATAACATGACTCTATTACTTTTTCATTTTCTCCGCCCCTTGCATATACAACTTCAATTCCTTTAATAGAATTCAACTCACTAATATAAAACCCTTTTATTTCCTGAAAAATAAAAAGAGTCTGAAACGAATGAATTTACGTTTCAGACTCTTTTATTACTGTGCGTATACTTCATCTAACAAATGTAAAAACTCACCTTGTTTCCCTGCTAATTCAGGGTATTTCGCAATATCAATCCATTCGTAGCAAAATACTAAGCCTTCATCTTCCTCACCGGCACTTACAATATGTTCCCAACGATCTTTTACATCTGTTAGTAATGTTACGTGAAAGAAATGGCGTTTTTCATATTCCTTTTTTTCTCTCACATGTATGATGTAATCAGCTAGGAATCGTTCTATGCATAAATGACGTAACCCAGACTCTTCTTGTACTTCACGTAAAATCGCTGCTTTTAGCGTTTCCCCTTCGTCAACTGTTCCCCCTGGCACTTGTATACCAGCTTCAGGTGTATCACGATGTTTAAAAACAAGCAGTTGCATAGCTCCTTCTTTTTCTCTTGTCACATATGCGTGTACTTTCTTCTTATATAACACCGTCATAATCCTTCTCTCCCCTCAATTGTTCACTGCGCTACTTCTTCAAGTGTCAGTTGATTTTCATATAAATATGTAGCTTGTGGATTTCCCACATACCTCACGTGCCATGGTTCAAATCGATAGCCCGTAATCGATTCTTTCTCTTTTGTATATCGAATGACAAAACCAAATTTATGGGCATTTTCAGAAAGCCACTGCCCTTCTTTCGTTTCACCAAAAATTGTCTCTAACTGAAACTTAGCAGATTGTGATGTGATATCCATAGCTAGTCCTGTTTGATGTTCACTCGTTCCAGGAACTGCACTCGACATTGCCGTTTTGGCTTCTCCATCTTGTTTTTTATACATTGTATTTAACGCTTTTTGCCGATCAAAAGATCTAAATCCAGAGACTGCAAATAAGAAAACACGCTCCTTATCCGCTTGCTGAAACATTTCCTCAAGCGCACCGGCCGCCTCTTTCCTCATTTTTTTCTTTTCTTGATCACCTTCACTAGAATAGCGCACTTTCGGAATAACTAAATCTGGCGGTCTATACCCGTCTGGTAAACGCCTACTTTTATTCACAAGCACAAGCATTGAATTCGGATTACTAATTACCGCAATATCTCCATCCATATTCGCAATCGTTTCTTTCGCTTTCGGAAATATGTTATTTACATTCACCTCGCGCGCTTGCTTATCCTTATACATTTTATAATTGATTCCCGCTACTCCAACAATGAGTATCGCCGCTACGATACCAAGTAGTATCCATCTTTTTTTCATATAACGACCTCTTATTTTAATAATTTGGCCATTTCATACTCATCGATGTTCTCTCCATCGATAATAAGAGCAGCTCTTTTGACACCTTCTTTCTCAAATCCAGCTTTTTTATATAGTGCCTGAGCTCTTGTATTGTGGGCCATTACCGTTAATTCTAAACGCCATACATCATGTAATCTTGCCCACTTCTCGACCTCTTTAAACAATCTAGTCCCAATACCTCGCCCGCTATACTCTTGCAAAATCCCAATTACAATACTTGCTACATGTCTCTTTCTTTGAATATGATTTCCATTCACTAAAATAAACCCTACTATTCTCTCTTCTTCAACTGCTACCAATATTGTTGCATATTTATTTTCTACAAAACGCTGAATCATTTGCTCTTGTTGCTCGGCTGTGAATTTCCTTTCTCCTGGTTCATACAACATAAATTTTGTTTCTTCATCTAATTGCTTACTTAATTGCAAAAATGATGCTGCATCTTCTACTTTGATTTCCCTAATCACTTCAATCACCCTACCAATTTCATAATAAAAAGCTTTCCTTGTAAAAAGATTTTCTCTACTTTCCCGAAAATCCCTTTGTAAATCTCCCAGTATAATTTGACAAATTTCGATCTTACTATAACATCGACAAATTATGTCTATTCTGTGACGCATCATTAATTACAAAAAACGCAAGCTTTACATTACACTCACGTTTTTTCAGACTCTCGCATTCATTTCTGTTTCACTTTATCCATTCACTTTTTCTGCCTGCCAGAAATATTCACCAAACGCTTTAGCTAGCGCATCAATCGATCGATTTAGTTCTTCCTCTGTATTATCTACGCCACCAACTTCAATTAATATCGCTTGTCCTGACAAATCTTGATTGTAGACACCATTTCCTGTTTGGAATCCTTTTTGAATGACACCACGACTAACGCCTGGATATTTCTTACTAATCGTCTCATGTAAAGCCGTTGCTAATTGCAAGTTTTTTTCATAGTTTTTGTTACCTTTCCCTACTACAAACGCAAGCTTCGCATATGATTTATCACCGATTATTTTTGTCGTGACATTTTTCCGAGCACTATCACGATGTAAATCAAAGAAGTATTGTAATTCTTTATTGCCGGCCATTGCTTCTTGTACAATTTCCCGTGACATTTTATATGAACTATTACTATTTAACCCTTTACTAATCAACTTTTGACCAACATCAGTCTTGTCGTTAGTTGCTCTGATTCCTTCATTTGCTAATTGTTCACGAAATCGGTCGCCGACTATTGAAATATTCGTTACGGAACTTGTGGCTTTATTCGGATTTGGATCATTTGTTAAATTCAATAATGGCAAATAAGATTCCCAGCTATGCGAATGATAAATAAATGCAACTTGTCGTTTTCCTGTCGTTTGAGCTGGTTGCTTTTTCTCTTTATTCGTATCCGGCTTTTGAGCCTGTCCACCTTCTCCAGTCCGTTCTTTTACTACTTCTTCAAGTGGAACGCTCGACTCTATAGGCAAGTTAGAATAATTTGTTCCTTCACCCGCAATAACAATTTCTGTATCGTACTTACCGAAACCAGGTAGCTCTTTGCCGACAAAACTGCGTACATCGTTAAAACGAATATTCGTAGCCATAGAAAAGAGAAACGAAGATATTGAAAAATCTTGATTTAAATTTCTATATTCCTGTGTAAAATAATGATTCTCTTTCCCAAGAACGTACATGTAACCATTCATTGATAACTCATTTAACCAATTATATAAATACGTTGACTTTGTCTCTTTCATAGAAGTTACCATCATACTAATAAGAAAAAAAGTCGCCAGTACTGTAGCAATAATAAATAATACTAACTTACGTACACTCGTGAATTTCACATAAAAAAAGCCTCGATTCATACTATCACCTCTCTATTTCAAGTTATGTACAAGCTCTAGAGAATAGACCGTCTAAATTCAGGCTATATTGTTAATGAGGTGAAATGAATTGAAACTACTAATAGGAACACTCCCCGTTGTACTATCATTTATTTTTTATTGGCTTGCTAAGCATCCTACCATCCGTGTTGTGTTACATATTTCAGCATATCTAGCACTTTATGTACTCGGTACAATCATTTCTATTCATATATATGATGTTTTAATACAAGACTTAGTTTTTATGACAAGTATTCATGGGATTTTACTAAATCCATTTTTTCTTATATCAGGAGCGTATATAGGGATATACACTTTGTACCTACTTTTGTCCTACATTATTACAAATATAGAAAATGGAGCGCAATGAAATGCAACCACCGTTCATCTGTCATACATGCAAAAAAAGAATTACGCGAAAGAAAGATCTTATTACTACCACATGGTACTTCCGCTTTTATGTATTTCATAGTGATTGTTTTAAACGACAGCAAGTTTTTATCTCACGATTTATCCCTGTGAATACACTTATTAATTTCTTTCTTATTATATATGGGCTGATTGTTGGTAGCATTCTTATGACTGTAGAGCCATCTATCATTTGGCTTGTTTTCTTACTTCCAATTTTATATCGGTTTCTTTCCTATTATTATGTTGAACGTTTTTTCTCTAAATGAAAGTTAGACTTTCCTCTAGGAATACTTAAACATTCCCACTCATTTTCTTTTAACATTTTACCAATGTAAATCATTTGTCCAATATGCAAAGCATAATGAGAAATTTGTCTTTCAATTGCTTGCATGACAGTATGTGCTTCACCGCGAATATATACCGTCTGCAATAAATGTTCTGACGTTAGTGCATTCATCGTTTTAAAAACATATTCCCAACCTTCATTCCATGCTGCGAATACCTCTTTCTTAGAAGAATAACCACCTTCAAATTCAGCATCTCGGTTACGATCTATTTTTTCACCGTCAGATGTTAAAAAATCCGTCCATCTAGAACGCATATTACCGTGCAGATGCTTAATTATAATTGCTATGCTATTTGTTACTTCATGAGAAGACCATTCAATCTGTTCATATGATAATTGTGAAAGCACCCGTTCCCCTTGTTTCTTTGTTGCTTCAAAATTCGAAATGGCACACTGTACGTATTCGCGTCCAATATCCATGTTCCCCCGCCTTTACATTAACTAATTTTTGTTCCATTTGGTAATTCCATATTAGGCTGCAGTAATACGACATCACCCGCTTCAGGTACTCCTCCTAAAACAAGTACTTCTGATTTAAATCCCACTACACGCTTTGGGGGAAAATTTACAACAGCAACGATTTGCTGACCGATTAAATCTTCTGGGTTATATCTCTTCGTAATTTGAGCACTTGACTGCTTCATTCCAAGCTCTCCAAAATCAATTTCTAGTTTAATCGCTGGAACTCTCGCTTCTTTAAATTCCTCTGCATGTGTTACAGTCCCAATCCGTAAATCCAAAGTTAAAAAATCTTCAAAATTAGCCATTTTATCACTCCTTTCATTTATTACTTAGACAAAACAAAAAAATCCCCTTTAAAAAAAGAAAGGCGCCTAAGCACCTTTCTTTTGTAATTCACTTGATTCATTTGATTTATAGAAGAAGAAACCGAGGATCCCGCCAATACATGATGGGATTAACCATCCTATTCCTTCTTTATATAATGGTAACATTTGTAGTACGTTAGAAATCGCGTCAATTTTAATATTCGCACTTTCTAAACCGTTAAAGAAACTAATTAACAATGCACCTAAAATAGCTCCAATATAAATGGTATTACGCTTCCCAATCCATTTATGGAAGTAAGAAAGTACGATTAATACGATTGCAACTGGATAAATAATCATTAACACTGGTAAAGTAACTGCGATTAATTGTGTTAAACCTAGGTTAGATACAATTAAACTAAATACACATACCATTGTTACAATCGTTTTATGCGAAAGTTTTGGGAATAAGTTTGTAAAGAAGCCAGCACAGGCTGATGTTAATCCAACAGAAGTTGTTAAACAAGCAAGTACAATAACAAGTCCTAATAAAATTTTACCACTTGTTCCATATAACTCATTTACAACATTCGTTAAAATAAGTCCACCATTCTCTGATACCCCAAGTGATGTACTTGTTGAACCAAGATAAGCAAGTGATAAATAGATTAACGTTAAACCAAGTACAGCGATAATACCTGATACTACTGTTATTTTTGCAATTTGATTACTCTCTTTTATTCCTTTAGAGCGGATAACTTGTACAACTACAATTCCAAATACAAGCGCACTAATTGCGTCCATCGTTAAATATCCTTGAATAAATCCACCAAAGAAAGCATTTTCCTTGTATGCCTCTAGCGGTGCAGCTGGTTCTCCAATCGGATCAACAATTGCCTTTCCGACAATTACAGCAACAATTAATACTAACAATGGTGTAAGAAATTTCCCGAACCAATCCACTAATTTTGATGGATTTAAAGATAAATACCAAGTTATTCCGAAGAAAATTATAGTGAAAAGAAATAGCATGTACCATTCGGAAACTAATGCCTCTGATAAAAATGGCTTCATACCCATTTCAAATGAAACGGCTCCCGTACGCGGAATCGCGAAAAAAGGTCCAATCGCTAAATAACTAATTAATGGGAAAACAAACGCAAATATAGGGTGAACTCTAGAAGATAGCGCTTTCAAGCCCCCCTCTACAAACGCGACAGCTGTTACAGCTAATAGGGGTAATCCGACTCCCGTTACAAGGAATCCAATTGTAGCAACCCAAACATTCTCTCCAGCTTGTTGCCCTAAAACTGGTGGAAAAATTAAATTTCCTGCTCCTAAAAATAGTGCAAATAACATTAAACCAATTGCTACCGTATCACCTGGCCTTAAACGTCCCTTCATGCTTTTCATTTGCATAGCACTTTTTCATTGTTTATCTCTATTTTCACAATATGCTATGCATCCTCCTCTCTGTTCAAGCTGATAAAATATGCCCCTTACAAAGCAGTGTCTTTCTCCATAATTTCTCCAGTCCCCTTATTTTTACTCTAATTATTAATTTTTGATTTTTGATTTTTTTGAATTTTTAAATCATCAGAGTGGTATTGCGCGGAGTATAGTTGTCAGACCTCTTTGTTTTTATCACACATATAGTAACATATTTAGTTGAAAAATAAAAACATATTTTCAAATTGACTTTTTTGAAAATCAAAATTATCTACATTTTTTATTCTTTTGCACAAATATTGTTTCAAACTCACTTATTATCCTATCGTTATTTTCAAATAATTTTATACACGTAACATAACAAAAGCCATCCAACATAATTAGACGGCTTTTGCATATTATTCTATCGTTTCAACTTCACGTGGATTTTTCATCTCTTCCACATACACCACTCTAAATCCGTGATCTTCTAAATCTTTCAATAACGTCTCTAATTCACCATCGTTAAACTCTTCTCCTAATGTAAACATAATTCTACGAACTAATAAGGCGTCATTATCAAAAGTCATTAAACTTTGGATACCTGTATATTTTTTTAATACTGTCGATAATTTTTGAATAGCCCCATTATAATCTTGTGTCCCAATCATGACAGAATATTTACTAGAATGAACGCCCCAAGCATCTTCTAATAGCTCAAAAACTTTTTTATGCGTTAAAATCCCAAGAAAGACTCCTTTTTCATCAACTACTGATAAATAAGGTAATTTTTTTATTGTAAAAAATACTTTAAAGAACGAAGAATCTTCTCTGACATATCCTTCTTTATCGTTTAATAGTTTTAATACACTCTCTTCCAGTGAACCTTTATATTCTAAAATATCTACTTTATATATATTCCCTAAATATTTCTCTTTTTTTTCATCTAAAACTGGTACACAACGATAACCAGTTTTATTTAAATGCTCTAGCGCTTCCCCTACTGTAATTGAACTTGAGCAAAATAAAACTTCCCTTTTCGGCACATAATTCCCTTTAATCCTCATAAACAGCCTCCTTATGTTAAAATACTTTCTGTGCCATAACTATATTATATTTTCAGAAAAAAATAAATAATTTATTTTATTTTTCTGAAAATTATTCATTTTCTTGTCATAATTTATTCACGTTTCATTCAATTCTATCCACTACAATACTAAACTTCTTTAAGAAAAATATATTGTAACTTACTCCGAAAAAAGCTAAAATAAGAATAAGAATTTTCTGAATATTCAAAGAGTAGGTGATTACATGTCTTTATTGCGCTCACATATATATAAATTTATCGTTGGTGTTCTCATTATATTTATCATTAGTCCTATTCCAACTTTATTCATTACACATAAATACTCATACATCACCGGCTTTATAAGCATTTTCCATAACTTCGCACAACTTTCTTCGATGACAATTCCAAAGATTGATTGGATGCACGAATCTATCTTTTTCTCAGCAAATGAGATGGTACATACTGCTAATCAATCAACACCGTTATTCCCTTACATGTGGGAAATATATTTTTTATCGATTGTTCGTTTTACCTTTACTCTTGCAATCGGATTCTTCATCAGCTTAGGGATTGGCCATTTATTTTTTAAAGCACCTCAATCGGTTAAAAAGTTCGCTTCTTTATTAAGATGGATTCCTTATTCTTTATGTACTGTATTATTACAATGCGCAGTCTTATTACTACTCCTATACATCACAAAATTTATAAAGATTCCTTACTACTCATCTTTTATCATCGTTTGTAGTACTTCCATGATTATCGTTATGCAAGCAATAAAAAAATGGATTCCTTTCTTAAGTAATACAAATGAATATGAAATAAAACAAGCTTCTTTCCTTGTAGATACATTGTTTTTAGCGCTTACTTCGAATCATAAATCTATTTTAGGTTCCATTATTCTTTCATTCGTTTTTATGGAATGCGTTTTTCACGCAAGTGGACTATTGCAATTTATCGTTCAATTCGGCGGAAATGCACCTATTATTGTTACAATTAGCTTATTACTTTTGTATATCCCGTATTGTATACTCTCATTCCTTCAAACGCTATGGACGACAAACCACTTTAAACAACAATCATACGCTTTAACGAGAAGTATTCCAAAACCTTAATTTAAAATAACCCTCTAGAATCTGAAAGTAGAGGGTTATTCCTTTTGTATAGCGGACAAAATAACAGCAAATTCAAAAACCATTGCAGAAACATACCAATATTTACCCTTTTTCTTTGACTATTCTTTTCATTTGGATTTATTATAAAAGTATAACATAATTGCAGGAGGTGACATCTTTATTCCAAACGACGGAATAGAGAATACACTTGGACATATTAAATATTTTTCTCATCTTTGTTCTTATCCTTATTTCCGGCTTTTTCGTTGCATCAGAATTTGCTGTTGTAAAAGTACGAAAAAGTCGAATTGACCAGCTTGCAAACGAAGGCAATAAACAAGCTTTAGCTGCAAGAAGTGTCATTTCTAATTTAGATGTTTATTTATCAGCTTGTCAGCTCGGGATTACAATTACTTCTTTAGGGCTTGGTTGGCTTGGTGAACCGACTGTGGAACATTTACTACGACCGCTCTTTGAAAAGATTAATATTACTGGAACAATGGCAAATACTTTATCATTTATTATTGCTTTTAGTGTGATTACATTTTTCCATGTTGTATTAGGTGAATTAGTTCCAAAGTCATTCGCAATTCAAAAAGCAGAGGCGATTACGCTTAAGTTTGCACGACCACTTATTTTATTTGATAAAATTATGTACCCATTCATTTGGTTACTTAATAGTACTGCTATCTTTTTCACAAAACTACTCGGTTTAGAACCTGCGAAAGAAAATGAACTTGCCCATTCTGAAGAGGAACTACGACTCATTTTAGGTGAAAGTTTCAAAAGCGGCGAAATAAATCAAACCGAATATAAATATGTAAATAATATTTTTGAATTTGACGACCGAGTTGCGAAAGAAATTATGGTCCCTCGTACAGAAATGATTTGCTTATCTACTGAAAATACGTTAGAAGAAAATATGGATATCGTCGCAACTGAAAAGTATACACGCTACCCTATCATCGAAAAAGATAAAGATGATATTATCGGTATGATCAATACGAAAGAAGTATTTCACGATCAAACGAAAGGCATTCATAAGCCACTTGAATCTTACATACATCCAGTACTAACTGTATTTGAAACTGTTCCAATTCGTAAAACACTAGTACATCTACAAAAGAATCGCGTTCAGATGGCAATCGTTATGGATGAATATGGTGGTACTGCTGGACTTTTAACAATGGAAGATATTCTTGAAGAAATCATTGGAGAAATTCAAGATGAGTTTGATGCAGATGAATCACCCATGATTGAAAAACGTACGCCTAAACTTACTGTTCTAGATGGAAAAGTACTTATTTCTGAAGTAAATGATATGTTTGGCTTACATATTGATGAGAGCGACTTAGATACAATTGGAGGCTGGCTATTATCGCAAGCAGTTGACGTAAATATTGAAGCTGGCTACTCCATCGAATATGCCGGTTTTCAATTTAAGGCATTAGAACTTGATGGACATCAAGTCAAAAAAATTGCTGTACATAAATTAGATATACAAAAGGAGTTATAAAGTGACTGTTTTCTTAACAATCTGTATCATTGCCTGTTTCATTATTTCATTTCTAGCTTTTATTTATCCTATTATCCCGGGCATCCTAGCTGTCTGGGCTGGATATTTCATTTACCATTTTGGTATAAATGGCGGAGAACTAACGATTTCTTTTTGGATTATTCAAGCTATTTTCACACTATTCATTTTCGTTGCTGATTTTATTGCAAATGGATATTTCTTGAAGAAATACGGTAGTTCTAAATGGGGCGAACGTGTCGGAATGATTTCGATCATTGCCGGATCTTTCTTCTTCCCACCATTCGGACTTATTATCATACCGTTCTTAGCGGTATTTATAACCGAATTAATGCATAAAAAAACGCCAAAAGACGCTTTTCTAGTAGGAGTTGCTACTGTAGTTGGTTTTTTAAGCAGTACAGTAGCGAAAGCCATTCTCCAAATCATTATGATTATCATATTTGTATGTTATATCGTCTTTTAACCATCCCAATTTCGGGATGGTTTTTTAATATGAAATACCTACTCGACTATTCTCATATTTGTTTTCACTACACAGATTCCATGTAAATTGCGCTGTATCACCAACTGTTATTTTTGCTCCTCCTTCTGGTAATACATCTTTTTCAGTTCGATATATACCTGTCACATCACCGTCAATTAAATGCGTCGGACAAACGACCGTCCAGCATAAATTACTACTACTAAGTATCTTATATGCAGCTAAATGATCTTCTGCTGCTGTTGTCGACTTTCTCTTTGATTCCGTTGATTGAAAACGATATAAATTTAGATTTGTTCTTGCTTGTAAAATACCGGCTGTTCCTATTGTAATGATTTTACGAACTCCTTCTTCTTCCATTTTCTTTATTATTTGTGGCATACTCTTCGCTAACGTCCCATTTTGATCCGTTCCAAGTGCACTAATTACTATATCGCTTCCTTTTATCGCTTTCTTTATATCATTTTCATTTAATACATTACCTTCTATAACTCGTAATCTTTCATGATTTATTTCTACCCTACTTGAATCACGCGCTAATGCAGTCACTTCTGCTGAATCTTTTAATGCTAATTTAATTATGTTTGAACCTACTCGCCCTGTTGCTCCCAATATACATACTTTCATTTGTTTTCCTCCTCTTTCATTCTTTCTCTATTTTTCAATAATCTCAATCAATTTACAACAAAAAAGCTTCCTCACATAAAAGAGGAAGCTCTATTATTACATTATTTCTTTTCTTTAGAATCCGTAGACTTCTCAGTTCCACTTGTTTCTTTATCCTTTTTATCCTCTTGTTGTGTTGTTGTATCGTCTTCTTTCTTCTTGTCCTCACCTTTACTACAACCTACCATTAATAAAGAACTTGCAAGTGCCATAGCAGTTAATGATTTAACCCATTTGTTCATTTGCGTTTCCTCCTTTTGATAGAATATGTACAATCCCATATTACTCTCTATTTTTAAAGGAAAGATTGAAAAATAGTAAATAAACGGTAAATGTTTGTAAATTTTCTGATAATAAATATGTACATATATTCATTTTTCTCTACGAAAAGTAAAAAACTAAGGCGCCTATCTTTCCGCCTTAGTCTCTTATGCAAATTTCTCATTTTCATATACATGTTTAATCTTATACTCTTTCTTCACGACATATTGCCATACACTATAGGCATAACGATTCATTTTCAGGAAGCAGTTTTCTAAAAACGAGCGAAATTCTGGATTTGCAACTTCAACTGCCACTTGAGCAAACTTTAACGCTAACCGTTTCAAATGCGAAATATAACAAGTTGCAATATACATATCACCTGTATATTTACTATCAGTTTCCTTTTCCATTTCATGAAAATGAAATGAAATTGGTTCACAAGTTATATGCTGTACATTCTCTCCTTCTTGAAAGTTCACTTGTTCATTATATGCTTGCAACATATATGGTAAATGATGCTGTAATAGCTCCTTTAATTCTTCGTCTCTTACCTGTCCTGTATACTCCCCAACCTTATATATAAGCATATAACTATACCTCATCAATTCTTTCATACAATCCATGAAAGTGCCTCCCTACTTTTTGTCTATATGCTATAAATATGATGCTATAACATTTGCTATTCTTGCTAAAAACCAATCCCATTTACTAATTTTCTCAAAATCTTCTTCCGAAAATCTTTTTGATTTATGGAAGTCTTCTTTTAGTCGATCCCATACGTCAGCAACAACTGTTTTATCATATACGACACAATTAGATTCACAATTTAAATAAAAACTTCTATTATCAAAATTCGCTGTACCTATATCAACAATTTCTCCATCAATGATTGTTACTTTCCCGTGAAAAAAACCATTCCGATATTGATAGATCTCCGCTCCAGCATGGTTCATCTCTCTCAAATACGGATAGGCAGCTTGTTTTAACAATACTGCATCACTTTTAAATGGTACGAGAATTTTCACATTGACACCGCGGTTTAATGCACCTTTTAACTCTTTCATCATTTCTTTACTTGGTACAAAATATGGTGTAGCAATAATTAAAGACTTTTTAGCCTGCTTTAAAAACGCTCCATATTTTTCCCATAACCCTTTTCCATCTGAAAATAAATATTGATATTTTACATTCCCAATTGCAGGTAGACTTTCATGTACAGGCATTTTTTCTCCCGTATCTTCTTTCCAGTCAGCAGCAAATTTTCTTTCCATATCCGTGGCACCATTCCCCTTAACCCGCACATGATAATCACGCCACTGGCCAAATTTCGGATCTTGTCCAAGGTATTCCTTTCCGATGTTAAAGCCGCCGATATATGATACTTTTCCGTCTATCGTAACAATTCGTCTATGATTTCGCTGATGCAACGAATAGACTAAATGTTTCAATTTAGGTTTTTTACTAAACGTAAACTGGACACCATTGCTTTGTAGTTGACGAATTACCTTTTTCTTCAGCTTATATCCACCTATTCGATCGACTGACAATTTCACTTCTACTCCGCTAGATGCCTTTTTCTCGAGCAACTGCAAAAACTCTTTGCTTATTTCATCTTTACCTACAATATAAAAATGGATATATATGTACTTCTCCGCATTACGTATATCCTCAAATAAATTCGTATATAACTCTTCACCGTTCGTATACAGTTGAAATTCACCTAATCTAACTTGTCCTACTTCATATTCACTAGCCATTTTTTTCCCCATTTCCACATCGATGTTCATCCAAATGAATACACCTATTACACAAAGGATTACAACGAAAAAGTGTTTCATGGATATTTTCCTTTCTCCACTTACTGTTATTTCTATATCTTCCCTTTTTTAATACAATATCATTCAAGAAAATATGTCATTGCATGATATATGTCCATATCAAACGATAGCTCATTTGCATATTGTATGTTGTATCTTAAAATAAAAGGAGGAAATAACAATGGGCTTCGCACATGGTAATGGATTCGCGTTATTAGTCGTATTATTTATCCTCTTAATCATCGTCGGTGCTGCTTGCTTCTGCTAAGTAGTTATTGTCACATGATATGCGGATAGAAAAACTATAAAAGCGGACACCTATTTTTAGGTGTCCGCTTTTCATATGAAGAACATTTCGCTCTGTTATAATACTTTTAACAACTAAATATTCAATTCAAAAAGTTAGTAATGTAGCTACTTTCTTACTCTCTGCCTTACGTATATGACGTTGTTCTGCACGTAACACTGCAATGCGATGTAATTCTTTCTCTTCTTCTGTTTCAGGGATTACTCGCGGCACAGGAACTGGATTATTTTCCTTACTCAGTGCAACAAAAGTAACAAAAGACGTTGCTGCGATACGCTTCTCACCTGAAATTAAATCTTCCGCTACTACCTTCACAAATACTTCCATAGACGTTCTACCCGTCCAAATTACAAAGGATTCATAACTAACACAATCTGAAGAGCGAACTGGATGTAAGAAATCAACCCAATCCATAGAGGCTGTTACACATTCTTTTCTTGCATGCCTCGTTGCTGAAATAGAAGCAACCATATCCATCTCGGCTAATATCTTTCCACCAAATAACGTGTTATGATCATTTAAATCTGTTGGAAATACTCGGCTCGTTTTGAACACCCTTGATTCATTGGCTGTTTTCCCCTTTACTTCTGTCATTGTTATCACCCCTTTAATGATGTATCCTTAATATCTCAATAATCGCTATACTAAATGAACTACACGTTTAATATTAACAACATTCAGAACTTTTAGTCCATAAAAAAGAACCGATGTTATCAATCGGCTCCTCTAAATACATATTGTTCTTTTGGCTGTTCAACTTTATTCCATTTCGTTACTTCTAAAACAGGAATGTTCGCATGGAACGGCTGATAAAATTCAGTAGAAATTTCTCCCTCTATTTGAATCCAATCATCGTTTTTCCATTCTACACCTTCTGGCTTTTTCACTAACATACCATATACACCAGAATCCGCTACACAATGTATAATACCGAAACGGAATAAGAAGTATTGTTCTTTTTTAGAAGAATCATCTTTGAAAACAAAACCTTTAAATGATAATTTTTTCCCAGTAAACTCACCAGGGTAATTGTAAATCGTCTCCATTCCTTTTAGGAAGTTTTCATCATTTAAAGTAACACTATCCTTTGTTACAAACTCTTTCTTCCCTTTCTCCATTACACCACGGTATCCTTCTTTTCCGTAATATATACTCGTATCAGGTCTTAAAAATTGCCTTCTCATAAATGGATCTGTACTTTCTGCTTGTGCAACAGGAAAATGAAACCCTTTTGCCTTAACAATATCTGAATCTAACGTTGCAATCGGGAAAAACAAACCTGAGACTATCGGAAAACAAAACAATGTGTACGAAAATGCTTTTTTCCACCAAGTATTTTCATCTTTCGAATGATCATGCCCGCAATGGCTATGATCACAACCACAATTATGCTGTTCTCTTTCTTTTTGATGTTCTTTTTGGAAAACGATTATAATTTGAACAACAGTTAAAAAACCTAATATAATAGCTGCTGTTTTTGATAAGTAGGCATACTTCATATTAATATACTTCGTAATATTACCTGAAATATGAAGCTGCGCGATTAAGATTGTAAAACCTAATAATATATATGCTCGAAACATAACCTACCACCCCATCGCATAAATGAGTAGTGAGCTTGCATAAACAACAACTGTAACTGTAACTGTAACGACAATTACAAATTTTGTTTTAAATGTCGCAAGCATCATAAACATATTTTTAATATCCACCATCGGTCCATATACGAGGAACGCGACAAGTGATGCTGTTGAAAATGTACTTTGGAATGACGAAGCAATAAATGCATCTGCTTCTGAACAAAGTGATAAAATGTAAGCAAGTCCCATCATAACAGCTGGTGAAGAGAACGGCCCTTGTCCTATAGCAAGAAGTGTTGAAGTTTGTACGAACGTTTGAACTGCAGCTGCAATTAATGCACCTAATACTAAATATTTTCCCATCGAGAAAAATTCCTCAACAGCATGCGTACATACATCCCACATTTTTTTACGTAATGGACGCTTATGATTCACTTCTGGGAAGTGATCATCTCGTAATTGATGTTCTTTAAACATAAATGATAATATAATTCCAACAATGATTGCTACGATAATCGCTACAATAGAACGATACCATACCATGTGCATACTACTTCCAAAGGCAACGTATGTTGCAAATAATACGACCGGATTAATAATTGGACCAGTTAACATAAATGCAATCCCGGCATATGGCGGAACCCCTTTTCCAATTAATCGCCTAACAATCGGAACGATTCCACATTCACAACCTGGAAACATCATCCCTAAAAAAGTAGCCATTAAAACAGACAGAAATCGGTTTTTCGGCATCCATTTTGCTACCATATCTTCTGTCACAAACATTTGAATGAATCCTGAAATAAATACACCAATGAGCACAAAAGGAAGTGCTTCGATCAATATGGAGATAAAGATTGTATTCATTTGCAGGAATGCTTTCGGTAATTGAAACAATTCCATGATGTATTTCCTCCAACTTTTCATTAACAATATGTAATTTTAACCCCATTTTATTGATTGGACAAGACTTATACGGAATTCATCCCTTTCATATACATTACATTTTATAAGTTATATTCTATTCAAAATTTGGGATTTCATAGCAAAAAAGCTGCTCTAGCGCAGTTACACAACTATGCTAGAGCAGCTTTCTTATCGTTAAAAGTAACGTTTCTTCCAAAATACAAATGCTAAAGCGCAAGATAATGTTGCACATATTATGAGTACAATTACAAAACCTTGAGCCTCACCTTCAAATGGAACCTTTACGTTCATTCCGAAGAAACTAGAGACCATTGTTGGTAATGATAAAATGATTGTAATAGACGTTAACAGTTTCATAACACTGTTCAAATTATTCGATATAACAGAGCTAAAAGTATTCATCATTCCACTTAGAATATGACTATATATTTCCGCCATTTCAATAGCCTGTTTATTTTCAATTAATACATCTTCTAATAAATCTTGATCGTCTTCATACATTTTTAAAAATGTACTGTTACGCATTAATTTTTGAATTACAATTTTATTCGCCTTCAATGATGTTGTAAAGTAAACTAAACTTTTTTCAAGACCTAGCAA
Source organism: Bacillus paranthracis (assembly GCF_001883995.1). Classification (GTDB taxonomy): domain Bacteria; phylum Bacillota; class Bacilli; order Bacillales; family Bacillaceae_G; genus Bacillus_A; species Bacillus_A paranthracis. Next base: position 406,697 of record NZ_MACE01000049.1, read on the forward strand.
TGTGAAAATCTCTTTATTTTTCATCGACTGATTTAATTGATGCTCTAAATCGATTGTCTTTCTGTTAATTTGCTTTAAGTATCTTAAATAGTAAGTAGAAATCGTATATAAGAGCTGAAGTGCAAAGCGTGTCTTTTTAAACGTATAAAATTCTTTAATACGTTGATTAATAAAACGTTCAAAAATTGGATTTTCTTCTAAACAAATTGTCACAAAGCAATCTGGCATTACAATCATACCTATTGGAATCGTGTCATAAATCGAATTTCCTTCTTCATCATGTCTAACTGTTGGAATATCCACGATTATTAAAGTATTATTGTCTTCCTTTTCAATACGAGAGCGTTCTTCATCATCTAAAGGGTCTTTAATGAAATCTAAGTCCACATTTAAAGTTTGTACTAGATATTGAATTTCTTCTTCCGTTGGATGAAGTACATTAATCCAGCAACCCTTTTGCATTTCCTCAACCTCTTGTAGTTTTCCGTTTCGGTCTGTTAAATAAATATTTAACATACTATCACCCCGATTCTTTTTACATGTAGGAATCTACCTCTCTTACATAACAGTTTTTGAACCGCCATTCTCAGCATATGAAACATACGTTTAAATTTCAATAGAAAAATTATTTTGAAAACGTTTTTATAAGAAAAATATTATAAAGTGAAACTTTAATCAGTGGGGGGCTTCATCCCCCCACTGATTTTCAGCCCTCACCAATCGGGCTTTTACGGGCAGCCCGCCCCCAACCAAACTTCTTTTCTTTCGCTGAATTTTGAGGTGAGGATCTTACTGCCCGTTAAAGCGGGATAAACAAAGAAAAAGACAGAGTGCTCTCTGCCTTAAAAAGCTTATGTTGCCTTTATAACATATTTAGAAAGCATCCACAAGTTAAAGCCAACTGAAATCGTATAACCAGCGTATGTTGAAATAATAAAACTTACATAATCAAAATACGGAAGCAATACAATATTTAAAACTATCTTCACAATAATGCCAATCACTAACCCTAGCACTGTTTTCTGTTGTTGATTAATTCCTTGCAACATTGCAGCCGTTACTGTAAAAAGCGAAAATAGTATACAAGCAGGAGCGTAATACTGTAAAATAACGCTTCCCATCTCCGGATCATTTCCGGCACCAAATAAAAGAGTATACACTGGTTTTGCTAACACCATCATTCCAATTGCCGCGGGTACCGTAATACCTACTACTAATAGATTCGTCCTCGTAAAATGTTTGTACAGTAACTTCACATTTCCTGCTGTATAAGCTTTTGTCATCTCAGGTACGAGTGACATACTAAAAGCAGTCGCAACGGAAACTGGGATAAGTACAACCATCTGAACAAGTCCAATTATCGCATTAATCTTCTCCGCTTCTCCTTGCATATATCCTATTTGTATAAGTAATTTATTAATTGTAAATGTGTCAATCGTCTGATACAACGGAATTGCTAAACCAACCACAACAAATGGTATTGAATATGTAAAGAGCTCCTTATATAGTGAAAAAAAAGATTTCGTTGTTTGCGGTATACTTGCCATTTCTTTTTTCTTTAAGTGCTTTCTCCTCCTTATGTAATACGCACTTAAAACAGTTAGTCCACCTATCGCTCCCATAAAAGCACCGAACGTTGAAATACCAACAGCTAGTGAGATAGAAGCTTTTAAAACATATAAAACGACAAAGCTTCCTATCAAGATGGTTAAGACTCGAAAAAATTGCTCTACAACTACACTTAGAGCAGAAGGCCCCATCGATTGAAATCCTTGAAAAAAGCCCCTTAATAAACTCATTACTGGTACGAGTATTAACGCAAAACTTACAATTTGAATATTAGTAGTGACCGCCGCTACACTATTCCCCGTTTGATCATTTCCATCGATTACAAGTTTAGCCAAATGCGGAGCTAGCATATATAACGTAAAACACGAAATAACTCCCATTATAAACATAAAAACAATTCCACTTTTCAACACTCTCTTAACCGTATGATAATCATTTAATTGATCATATTTTGATACCATCTTTGAAACTGCAAGTGGTAGTCCCATCGTCGCAATGCTAAGCATAATTGTATATGGACGATAAGCATACGTGTATAAAACGTACCCACTCGTACCGACCATAGCTGTAAATGGTATAACATATATAAACCCTAACATTTTAGATATCATCGTTGCCATTGTTAAAAATATCGTTCCACGTATAAACGGTGACCCTTTCATCACATTCCTCCGCTACGCTTTATTATTACACATTATGGACAACTCCTTTTTTTTAGAACCAAAACAAATAAAAAAGCCAATGAAAAATCATTGACTTTAACGCGCTGCTTTTTTCTTTTTGAAATACTTTAAACCGAAGTATAGAGCAACAAAGAGAACCGCTCCTATAATTATGTAATGTGTGTAGTCAGATGCATACTCTTTAATATGTCGCCAATTTCCACCAAGCTTTTCACCTAAATATATAAATAGTATTGACCACGGAATAATCGCAACTACTGTATACAGTGTGAATAGTTTTAATGGCATCTTAGCTAATCCTGCTGGAATAGAAATTGCATGACGTACGACTGGGATAAAACGTGCCGAAAAGATTACTCCTGCTCCGTAACGCTTAAACCAATTTTCTGCTATGTCTAAATGGTGTTTATTAATAAGCAGATATTTCCCATATTTCTCTACAACTGGACGTCCACCATAGTATCCAAGCCAATATAAAAAGATTTGGGCTAAAGTACCACCGATTGTTCCAGCAATAACTGCACCGACAAAGCTAATTTTACCATCTGCGACTAAAAAGCCAGCATACGAAAGTACAATTTCACTTGGGATAATTTCAATCATTAAAGCTAGCGCTACTCCAAAGTAACCTAAACTTGCAAAAAATTGCAATAACTGATCTATTATGCTTGCTAACATCTTATTTTCTATCTCCTTTTTTCTTCACATACCATCTCATTATTACATAAAGGTTGCATTCTGCCAATATCTTCATGCCGACAATATCACAGGCATACGCATTATTAATCTATTACTATTTCTTTCTGAGGTTCTTTTATGTAGGCAAACATTTGTTTAATTTGCTCTTCTGTATTTCTAGCAATCGATAAATTAGGCAATTCATTTTCACCAAAAAACTCCACATCATCTGTTTCAATACTAGTTTTCTTTTCACCGCCAATAATTTTACAGCCAATAAAAATTTTATATACATGCGTTGCTGAAGGCGATGGTTGATGTTTTTCTTTATCAAATATAGCGAGTAACTTAAAATGATCTACCTCATAACCTGTCTCTTCGAAAACCTCTTTTGCTGCTACTTCTGTCGGCGTATAACCGATATCAGCCCATCCACCTGGCAATGCCCATTTCCCATCACTTTTTTCTTTCACAAATAATAACTTTTCATTTTGAAAAACGACTGCTCTTATATCGACTTTAGGTGTTTGATAGCCTGTCTCACTTGCAAATAACTTCTCTACAACTTCCCAATCTGTCTTTGTATAATGTGACATCATCGAAATGGAAATATCCCGTAATTGTTGGAAACGTTCTATATCATACACATCCTTAGAATACGTTAAACCCGCTTGAGCTATAGATTGTATTTGTTTTACCCAATCAATCCATTTTACCGTCATGTTTCCACATCTCCATCCTTTATTAAGTATATATTACGCCAATTCTACCAATACTTCTTTATTATACAAAAAAAGAGATTGATAATGTTCCAATCTCTTTCAAAATTAATCCAATTCATGTAAATGATCTTGTATATACTTTCTTCTTTTATTTATATATTCCTCAATCATATCAGCTTCTTGATCAAATATTTCTAATTTTCCTTTCATATATGGATCTTGTAGTAAATAAGGACGAATCGACTCACACAAACTTTCTACTTTCGGCATCATAAATGAAACGGTAAATTGTTCTTCTAATATTTCTTCCAAAATACCTCGGTATTGCTTTCTAAATACAGGTATATCTAACAATCTTGCACTTAACGTGTTATAACCTTGAATACGAATATATTCATGATTAAGTGGTCTCCCTTGTACATCTCGCCCCCAAGTCGCATCATAATCCCACGGTATTACTTCAAATAAATTTGTTTCATCATTATGATATAGTGCATAGTTATGAACGAAACCATCAAAGTTTTGTGTAAAAATAACGCCAGCTAACCATCGTAAATATTTATCAACATGCAAAAACTTCCCAATTTCTTTTTCATAAGATTCCCTCGACAAAGCGTTCGCTTGAAATACAAATTCACTCAGCTGTTCTTCACTATTTTCATTCGAGTATTTAAATTCATAACCCGCAAAGAGCTCGGTCTTAACATCTTTATCTCTCTCACTCATTAAAGAAAAATTCGCATCATCATCTATCGCATAATAAATAGAACCACTCGGTAATCCTCTATTTTTCAAAAAGTTTTCGTCAACTGATTCTAACTGTAAATATACACCTTGAATTTGACCATTAATTTTTATAAACACATGTTGTGATTTCGGTGAAAGTACACCAATATCATGAAAAAAGTCTAAAGATAATTTATTTCGTATGAGAGACGGATCCATAAACTCAGAATTTAAATGAATCTCTTTCGCACCTTGAAATTTTTTAGGCTTATAAAACATAACATGATAAGATTTTTTCTCAAATTCACGAATATGAGCACCACGGTATACGATATCAATATCATACTTCTTTTTTCCATAAGTTAATTTTGCTGGTACTGGACTGTCTGACCAAATGTCTTTTTTCAATTCCACTAAGTACATTGGATGAATAAAAAAATCATATGAAGGTAGCATGTTTTCTCATCCCTTCTCAGTTCTCTTCATTCAATGTATGCAACTCGCCTTGTCCATACATCCGCTATCATCTATTTATATAAAATTACACTCTTGTCCTGTTCAGAAAGATACCTACATACATATCCTGTTAAGGAAAAAGAATACCTTTTCAACTTAATACATGATAAGGAGGATTTCTATGAAACGTGATATTAGAAAAGCGGTTGAAGAAATCAAAAGTGCTGGGATGGAGGATTTCTTACACCAAGATCCAAGTACTTTTGAATGCGATGATGATAAATTCACTCATCATACTTGTACAACTGGATGTAAATGTACAACTGGGGGTAAATGTCCAAGAACAAGATGTACTCGCGTGAAACATTGTACGTTCGTTACAAAATGTACGCATGTGAAAAAATGGACATTTGTTACGAAATGTACTCGTGTACGCGTTCAAAAATGGACGTTCGTTACGAAAGTGACGCGTAGAAAAGAATGCGTTTTAGTTACAAAACGTACTCGCAGAAAACATTGTACATTCATTACAAAATGCATACGCTTTGAAAAGAAATTTTTCTGGACTAAACGAAGTTTCTGTAAAAAGTGCGAATTCTTCCCGCATAGACACGGTGGCTCTTGCGATGATTCATGCGATCATGGTAAAGACTGTCACGATGATGGACACAAATGGAATGATTGCAAAGGCGGACATAAATTCCCATCTTGCAAACACAAGAAATTTGATCACTTCTGGTATAAAAAACGTAATTGTTAGTTTTTATGCCTACAAAAAAAGGCCGTTTTGCGGCCTTTTTTACGTTTATCCCGCTTTATTGAAAATGACTTATATCTGCAAATTGCTTCACTTCACCTTTACCATCTTCAAATTCTATTATACTGAGACTAGCACTATGCATAAATGGATCATTCCACACATTTTCTATTTCAATACCCGCAAAATGTCCTACAAGTAATTTTGCTGCTGCCGCATGGGAGACAATTAATATACTTTCTCCTTTATGCTTTTCTAAAAGAATCTGCATCCCCTCAATTACCCTTTTATGAACAGCCTCAAAATTTTCTCCTGATGTTGACTGAAAAAGATGTGGCTCATACCAAAATAACTGTATGTCGTCTGGATATTGCCTTTCTATATCATCAATTGTCTGTCCTTCCCATATGCCCATGCTAATTTCATAGAAATGCTCATCCGCGATTATCGGTATATCACGTTCTCCCTTTATTAACTCTGCAGTATGAAGGGTTCTTTCACTCGGACTACTATAGATTGCATGAATAGATAAATCTTTCATTCGCTCTCCTAATTGCTTAGCTTGCAGTATACCATTTTCAGTTAAAGCAGAATTTTTCCGTCCTTGCATTCGCTTCGCTACATTCCATTCCGTTTCACCATGCCTTGTTACATATACCGTTGTCTTCACTTCAATTCCCCCTTACCATGTTGGCCGCAATTCCCACGGTTCTACTCGTCCTACAATCCATTCATTACATTTACGTTCAATTCCTTTTATTACCCCATCCGATATTTCTTCATGAGTAAGCCATCTTGCGTATGTATCTTCTAATATAAAACCTAAAATTATTCTATGATAGCTACATCGCGTACCACCTATTTTTTGTGAGGCTATTCTCGACGCTTTACTGCCTAAAATATGAAAAACTTCGTATGTTTCAGGCGACAAGTCTAATTCTCTACAAATAAGTGATAACGCATCTTTTGCACTTGAGTGTATCCATGCGACAACTAATGTTATTGGGCCATTCCGCTCAATTGTGCTTTTAATAGCTACCTTTACATCGTCATCATTATGATAATCTAACGGAAGGCATGTGATATTTTCTGGTATAGCACTCTCTCGTTTAACATTTTCTAATTTCACTTCATCTCTTCCAATAATAGAAACATGAAACCCTTGCTCACAAAGCCACATAGACACCCTCTTTAGCATTCCTGTTCCACCAATTACTAGCGCATGCAACTTTCTTTGCCCCCCTTAATAAAACGTCATATGAGGTTTATCTTCCCTATAATAATTAAGCCTGTCTTGCAATGTCCCTGAATGAAACTCAAATTTGTGGCCGTCAGGATCAACAAAATATATAGATTCACAGTCCCTTACATCCCGTTCTCTTCCTTGTAAAATATGAACATCGTTTTCTTCTAATCGCTGCAGTAGACGTTCAAAGTCTTTCTGTTCAACAGAAAACGCAATATGTGTATAAGATTGATGAATCTCATTTCTTGGAATATGTATTTCTTCATTAAGCGCTATCCATACTCCACATATATTAAAATATGCAAGTTTTCTTCCTCTAACTAATAATTCTCCTTCCAATACTTTTTCGTAAAATGTAATAGAATCTTCTAAATTAGATACTGAAAAACAAAGATGATTGATTCCTTTTAACAACTCTAATTCCTCCTATACAAATAAAAGATGAGCGAAAATTCTCTCATCTTTTATTATACTATTTTTTTGTAATATATGCCCATTTATAACTGAAGTCCCCACCAAACGTATGATTTGCAATACCTTTTACGTATGGTTTCTCTAAGTATGCGGTACTTTGTTGGTACGTAGGAGAAATGGCAGCATCTTGACCAATTAAGATTTTTTCCGCTTCTGCAAGTGCATTCCAGCGTGCTTTATCATCTTTTAATAGTTCTCCTTTTGATTTCGCTACTAACTCATCATACTTCGGATTAGAATAATCCATTTCATTAAATGAGCTTCCAGTAACAAACATATCAATATAAGTCATTGGATCTGGATAATCTGGACTCCATGCAGATAAAGAGAATTCATATTCAAGTTTCTTTTCTAAATCCAACTTCTGCTTATATGGCTGTTGTTTTAAATTCACTTTAATACCAGGTAAGTTTTTCTCTAACTCTTCTTTAATAAAGTCTCCTACTTTTTTACGACTACCGTTATCATCATTTAGTAATTCGACTGTAATTGTATCTTGACCAAGTTCTTTCTTCGCTTCTTCCCATAATTTTTTCGCTTTTGCTGCATTATCTTTACTGTCACGGAAATTTTTATTTACAGTACGGAAATCTTTCCCATCAGGTCCTGTCGTAAATTTTTCAGGTACTAAGAAATACGCTGGCAATGATCCATCATTTAAAATAACATTTGCAATTCCTTTTTTATCATATGCTAGATCAATTGCTTCACGAACTTTTTGGTTTTTAAACGTTGCATTTTTTTGGTTAAAACGTAAGAAATACATACGTGGATCTAACTTCGTTTTAAATTCATCTGGCTTATTCTTTTTATATTTATCAACAAATTCAGAAGTTAAAATAACCCGATCAGCTTGATCACTATCATATAAATTTACTCCTGTGCTTGTTTCCTTCACAATATTCACATTAATTTCTTCTAACTTCACAGTATCTTTATCCCAATAATTAGGGTTTTTCTTTAACTGATAACTTCTTTCATGTTTCCATTCACTCATCGTAAATGGTCCATTATATAATAATTTATCTGCTTCTAATCCGTATTTATCTCCTTGTTCTTTCACATATTTTTCATTTAAAGGGAAAAATGTTGGGAATGAAGTAAGCTCAAGGAAATATGGTGCTGGTTGTTCTAATTCTACTACTAAAGTTTTATCATCCTTCGCTTTCACTCCTAATTGATCTAACGGTAACTCTCCTTTATTTACTTTCTGTGCATTCTTTACATCAAATAAAATAAATGCATACTCAGCTGCCATTGCTTTATCTAATGTACGTTGCCATGCATATACAAAATCTTGCGCTCGAACTGGATCACCATTTGACCATTTTGCATCACGTAATTCAAATGTATATGTCTTTTTATCTTCACTAATTTTCACGTCTTTTGCCATACCTGGAGTTGGTTTATTATCCTTATCTAAACGATATAATCCTTCCATTGCATTTACAAAGGCACGGAATGATACAGAGTCTGTTGATTTTGACGTATCCATTGAAGGAATTTCAGCTGTTTCTAGTAAGTTTAATACTTGCTTATCTGCTGCCCCCTTACCTGTTTCTTTCTTCGTTGTAGATGCCTTCTCCCCATTTCCGCAACCCGCAACTAATATACTAGTCGATAATGCAACTGCAGCAATCGTTGTTACCTTTCTCTTCATTGTTCCTTCCCCCAATCTATATGTATAAATGAAAGCCAGTATAATACATATTATTATACAAAAGATTCAGATTATTTCAAATATTATTTTCGTATATACAAAAAAAGAAGCGGATAGAGAGCTCTACTATCCACTTCTTTTTCTTTTACTTGTAATCCATCCTCTATGTCAAATGGATTTTGAACTTTAAATATTTCGTCCATTATCTTTAAAAATTCTTCCTCATTTTTAGATTCGCCATTAATCATAAGTGAGTATGGCTCAATCTCACCCAATTTATAATCAACAACAAATTGGATCGTAACCTTTTTCTTCGACATATCCGGACTATCCCCTTGGAACTCTACCAATTCTAATCCTTCCGTGCCACGATAATATGCCCAACCCGGATTTCTAAAATAATTTTCAAACGATTCACCAATTGAAAGGAATGGATATTCATATAGCGAGCTTGTACGAACTTTTTGAATAATATCTCGATCAGTCGGGAAAAAGAAATGGCTGATAAAAATACTAGCAACCGCTAAAATCGTAACAATTGTTGCTCCCATTTTACTCGTTCCACCACTATCACGAATGAGGTACTTTTCAACCGATCCATCTTGAATTTCTCTTGCTTTTATTCGATATATACGCCTTTCTGCAAATTGATAATATAATCCATTCGCAAAAATCGCCATTCCAAATAAAATAAAAACGAGTAATAGAAACGTAAGAGGCACCATATTAATGATCGGCAATGCTACGTTGAAGCCCATATAATAAGAAAACGCATCACACGCTAATAATAACACTACAAATAAAGCTGCAGGTAAATAATACTTACGATATCCGAGCCAACCTACATTGAAAATAGCTGCCCAACCATTCCAGCTCCACCTAGCAATCCGCTTTTCCTCAAGCTCCCATTTCCTTTTGTAATACGGATATTGTCTCCCTACATATACTTCTAATTCCTTGTCTATTAGCGAACTTCCTTCACTCTGTTCAGTATGCAAAGTCCGCTGGCAACTTTCACAATTCAGCTGATTTCCCTCGCAAAGTTGCCCACAATTTATACATTTCAAAACAATCCCTCTTCCCATCCATACGTCATTTCAAAATACCTTCATGTTTTAATAACCACTCTTTCCTCCATAAACCGCCCGCATACCCAACAAGTTTCCCGCTCTTTCCTATTACACGATGACATGGAACGATTATTGAAATCGGATTGCGACTATTTGCTCCTCCTATTGCTCGTACAGCTTTCGTATTTCCGACTTTCTCTGCAATATCTAAATATGAAGCACTTACGCCATAAGGAATCGTATAGAGCGCATCCCATACATTTTTTTGAAATGCTGTTCCCTCAGGAGACAACGGGACTGTGAACTCTTTTCTATTCCCCTTAAAATATTCATCGAGCTCATTTATACATTGATCTATCATTTCATTTGTATGTTCTTCTTGTCTCTCATCAACAAATATAACAGACGTAATTCCTTTATCGTTCGCTGTAATTTCTAGCAAGCCTAATTCACTTTCATAATAAGCTTGGTACATATGTCATCCTCCAATTCAATTCATATTCATTATTGTAACACGAATAGACAAAATTTTTCGTATAAGCGTTTTATTCGAGAAACAAAAACGAGAATGATACAATGTAAGAAAATTCAATCTAGGAGGCTATTGGATGAATTACAAACTTTTTTCACCTTATACAATTAAAGACGTTACATTAAAAAACCGGATTGTTATGTCACCTATGTGCATGTATTCATCGAAAAACGAGGATGGCCAAGTAACGAATTTCCATCTCATTCATTATGGAACAAGAGCTGCTGGTCAAGTTGGTTTAGTTATGATTGAAGCAACAGCCGTGTTACCTGAAGGTCGAATTTCAAATAAAGACTTAGGCATTTGGGATGACAGTCTAATTGAAGGCTTACATAAAGCGACAACTTTTATACACGATAATGGTGCAAAAGCTGCCATTCAACTCGCTCATGCTGGAAGAAAAGCAGAATTAGAAACAAATGCGTTAGCTCCTTCAGCCATTCCATTTAATGAAACAATGAAAATGCCAATAGAAATGAGCAAACACCAAATTAAAGATACTGTATTAGCTTTTCAGCAAGCTGCAGTACGATCCAAACAAGCTGGATTTGACGTTATTGAAATACACGGTGCTCACGGTTATCTTATTAATGAATTTCTTTCTCCACTTACCAATAAGCGGACTGATGAATATGGTGGTTCACCTGAAAATCGATATCGTTTCTTACGCGAAATCATTGAATCGATAAATGAAGTTTGGAACGGACCGCTATTTGTTCGTATTTCAGCAAATGATTATCATCCTGACGGGTTAACAGTTCAAGATTATGTACAATATACAAAATGGATGAAAGAACAAGGAGTAGATTTAATCGATTGTAGCTCTGGGGCTGTTGTACCTGCGCGCATCGATGTTTACCCTGGGTATCAAGTACAATATGCTAAACATATTAAAGAGCATGCTAACATTGCAACTGGTGCAGTTGGATTGATTACGACCGGGGCACAAGCAGAGCAAATTTTAAATAATAACGCAGCAGATTTAATTTTTATCGGACGTGAGTTACTTCGCAATCCTTACTTCCCAAGAATAGCCGCCAATGAACTTGGCTTTGAATTAGAAGAACCGTATCAATACGAGCGAGCGCCTGGGAAAATCAGTACAAATAAATAAAACCGAGAAGCTTTTCTTCTCGGTTTTATTTATTCTATCGTTGTAATTTCATTCGAATTATAAATGTGGATACCTGATTCTTCTCGCAATGCAGTTATATACATCCCTTTTGCCACATCTTTAGCGGAAATTGGTTTATACTTTTTGAAGGCTCCTTTAAATATAAAAGGAATCATACGAGATAATTTTTCCGCCATTCTTTCACCAAAGCGAAATTCTTGTCGATTTCCTACTAATAAAGATGGCCTAAAAATGTGAATACCACCGATTACTAACTTTTGCAATTCCTCTTCCATTCTTCCTTTCACTTGTGAATAAAAGAAAAACGATTTAGGATTCGCTCCCATTGAGGACACAACAAGGAAATTTTGCACCCCTTGTTTTTCAGCTAAACAAGCCGCTCGTAACGTATATTCATAATCTACCTTTTTGAAATTAGCTTTCGTTTTTGCTTTTTTGATTGTTGTTCCTAGACAACTAAATACGTCATCTACAGCAAAGAACTCTTTATATTCCTCTAATGCCAAATAATCTACTTGCTTTTGCTGTAACTTTTCATGTTGCCATTGCATTGGTTCTCTTACAAAAATAGTAACCGAATCGTAGTAATCTGATTCAAGTAATAGACGCGTTATCTCTTGCCCAACTAAACCACTTGCACCAAGTACTAACGCTGTTCGCTTATTCATATATGCATATACCTCTTATTTTACTTTTCTCTCCTTTAGTAACATACAACTTTTAGGAGTTTCCTTCTCTCATTTTACCACAAGTAAAGCACTATGCGTACGCATAGTGCTTTACTCACTCTTTTTTCTCATCTTTCTCTCGTAATTTTGTTACGGTTGATGCATCTCCTAAATTACTTATTAATCTTCTTAAAAAAATTAAGACTACGGCTAATGGTAATACTACCGCTAATATCAATAAAATAGCTTCCATTAAGTAACCCAAACACTCAGCCCCCTCTACACCCTCCTTTCATATATATGAACACAGCGTTGTCACATATGCATGTATTCGCAAAAATAACACACCTATATTTGACAACTTTATAACAAAATCAAATCGGAATGATTATTATTTATTGCAACTTTATAAAAGATGTATTATACTAAGTTCGCAAACTAAAACGTAATTATTCCGTTTTGTATTAAAATGATATTTTTCTTCTATAATTGGGGAAAATATATCCGTAAAAAAAGAAAAGAGGAGAACTTCATGCCTAAAAGATTGACTATATTTTCATTCTTACTTATTTTCACTTTAATTTTTACTGGCTGCTCAAATACAAAAGAAGGTAATGCCAAGAAAGATGGAAAGCTAACTGTTTATACAACTATTTTTCCTCTTGCTGATTTCGCCAAAAAAATTGGTGGCGACTATGTAACGGTTGAAGCAATTTATCCACCTGGTGCAGATTCTCATACATTTGAACCAAGTCAAAAACAAACAGTACAAGTTGCAAAAGCCGATTTATTCGTTTATAACGGGGCTGAATTAGAACCATTTGCTGAAAAAATGGAAAAAGCATTACAAAAAGAAAATGTTAAAATTGTAAATGCTTCAAAAGGTATTGAACTACGTACTTCTACTGAAGAAGAGCATCATGATCACGGAGACGGCCATAAAGAGGATGAACATCATCACGATAAAGACCCACACATTTGGTTAGACCCTACTCTAGCAATGAAACAAGCAGAAAAAATTAAAAATGCACTTGTAGCATTACAACCTGACCATAAACAAGAGTTCGAAAAAAACTTTGCAGCACTTCAAACAAAATTTACTGATTTAGATGATCAATTTAAAGCAGCAGTTGCGAATGCAAAAACGAAAGATATTTTAGTTTCTCATGCGGCTTATGGATACTGGGAACAACGCTATGGCCTGAAACAAATTGCTATCGCCGGTATTTCAGCTTCTGATGAACCATCTCAAAAACAACTTGCTGACATTACAAAAACAGTAAAAGAACATAATCTAAAATATATTTTATTTGAAACATTTTCTACTCCAAAAGTAGCATCCGTTATTCAAAAAGAAACAGGTACAAAGATTTTACGCTTAAATCACTTAGCTACTATTTCTGAAGACGATGCGAAAAATAATAAAGATTACTTCACTTTAATGGAAGAAAACGTAAACACATTGAAAGAAGCTACTAACTAACCAACTTTTGATAAGAAGCTGAATACGACATTCAGCTTCTTTTTTTATGTGTTTCTGCTTGACTTGACCAAAATAACAAGTAAAATTATCCATATTAGCTTTTAAGCTATATTAATTTAGAAGGTGAGTTGGAATTATGACTCTTCACATTTGTGAAGTAACAGAAAAAAATTGGCGTTCGGTAGCTGCTTTAAACGTCACAAAAGACCAGCAGCAATTTATTGAAAGCAATGCGTTTTCTTTAGCAGAATCATTATATGAGGGAAACGGAACGTCAGTAGGTTTATATGATGGAGAAACACTTGTAGGATATGCAATGTATGGATGGTATTGTGAAAAACGTAAAAGCGTATGGTTAGACCGCTTTATGATTGACCAACAATATCAAGGAAAAGGATACGCAAAACGTTTCCTTCGCTTGCTTATTCAATTCTTACAAAATAAATTTGAATGTAAAACAATTTATTTAAGTTTACACCCAGACAACAAACTTGCAATGGGATTATATGAGTCATTTGGCTTCCGTTTAAATGGCGATATTGATGATGAAGGCCCTGTTGTAGGTGTTGTAATGGAGTTACTTTTAGATGAACATACAAACCTGTGAAAACAGGTTTTTTTAGTCCTTCGTTTTTGGCAATCTAGTATTTTTCTACAAAACACTTAGTTAAGTCCAAAAAATAAGCCTGCAATAAACGCAGACTTATTTCACACACTCCTCGAAATGTGCTTGGAACCATTCTTTATTAATATCTTTTCCGATGAAAACAACTTCACTTACTCGATCTTCGCCCTCTTGCCACTCTCTATCATACGAAGCAGCAAATAACGTATGTACGCCTTGGAAAACGATACGTTTATCCACTCCATCAATCGATAAAATTCCTTTGTAGCGATATAAATATTCTCCTAGTTCTTGAACGACAGCTGACATCCACTCATTTAGTTTTTGTAAATCTAACGGACGCTCTTCGCGTAGTACAAACGATTTTACACCTTCTAAATGATTATGCTCTGTATGAGGATAAATTTGTAACGTATCTTTCGTTTTAAACGTTTGAATTTGTAGTAACGATGGAATATCCACATCACAATTAGTCGACTGAATTAACTTTGCAGTCGGGTTTATTCCTTGCAATTCATGTAAGAGATTTTCTTTTTCACTCTCTTCAATTAAATCTAACTTATTCACTAATACAACATCAGCAAATGCAATTTGTTCTTTTGCTTCTAGCCCTTTTTCAAAATGTTTATGTATATGATAACTATCTACTACTGTTACAACACCATTAATTTGGTATGCAGATTGAATAACAGGATCTAAAAAGAATGTTTGAATAATAGGACCTGGATTTGCAAGACCCGTCGTTTCAATTACTAATCCATCAAAGTCCATTTTCCCTTCTGCTTTTACGTCCAGTAATTGTTTTAACGCAACGAGTAAATCCTCACGTACAGTACAGCATAAACAGCCGTTTGTCATTTCCATAATTTCTTCTTCAACATTCATAATCAACTGATTATCAATACCAATTTGCCCGATTTCATTTACGATCACCGCCAATTTCTGACCGTGATTCTCTGATAAAATGCGATTTAATAATGTCGTTTTCCCTGATCCAAGAAAACCAGTTAATATTGTTACTGGAATCATTTTGTACCTCTCCTTATAGCTATATGTTTCTACATTATAGCATATAGAAAAAATCGTTTTTGTAGCAAAACATATTTATTGTATGTACGACACTGTAACTATATAATAATATGTAGCAAGAAAGCCTTTTCAAAATATTATTCATTCATCAAGGGGGCACTTATAATGGAACGAGTTCAAATGGCCGAAACACTCGAATTTTCTCGTATGATTCAAGGTTTTTGGCGTTTAGCAGAATGGAATATGACAAAACAAGAATTACTTTCTTTCATTGAAGATTGTATGGATATGGGAATTACTACTTTTGATCATGCTGATATTTATGGCGGTTATACGTGTGAAGGACTGTTCGGAGAGGCATTACAACTAAAGCCTTCCTTACGTGAAAACATGCAAATCATCACAAAATGTGGAATCGCTCCCCCATCACCGAAATTTCCAGAGCGTTATGTTGCTCACTACAACACTAGTGCAAAACATATTATTCAAAGTGCAGAAGCTTCACTTAAAAATTTACATACAGATTATATTGACGTATTACTTATCCATCGTCCTGATCCTTTCATGGATCCAAATGAAGTGGCAGAAGCGTTCTCACGCTTAAGACAAGAAGGAAAAGTTCGTCATTTCGGTGTATCTAACTTTTTACCTTCCCAATTCAATATGTTAAGTTCATACTTAGATTTCCCGCTTATTACGAACCAAATTGAAGTATCAGCTCTGCAGCTTGAGCATTTTGAAAAGGGAACAATTGATTTATGTCAGGAAAAACGAATCAATCCAATGATTTGGTCACCTCTTGCTGGCGGAGAAATCTTTACTGGTCAATCAGAACGTGCTGTACGTGTACGTGAAACTGTGCAAAAAGTTGCTACTGAGCTAGGTGTTTCTAGTATCGATACGGTTATGTATGCTTGGTTACTTGCACATCCAGCTAAAATGTTGCCAATCATCGGCTCTGGTAAATTAGATCGTGTTAAAACAGCCACTCTTGCTACAAAAGTTAACTTAGACCGTCAACAATGGTTTACAATTTTCGAAAGCTCTAACGGACATCCTGTACCATAATACACAAAAAGAAGAGCCGTTTCTCTACAGCTCTTCTTTTTCATATGTATTTCTAGTCATCGCAAATACACACATATCCCTTAAGCCATTTCCATCTACTGCAACACTCGCACTTTCTAAAACACCCTCTAATTTAAAACCTAATTTCTCAGGGATCGCTCTACTTTTCTTATTTAAAGAATCACAACGAATTTCTACGCGGTTTGCTTTCAGTTCAGAAAAAGCATAATCTGTTATCCCCTTTGCAGCCTCAACCATATAGCCCTTTCCACTAAACCTCGAATCAATCCAATACCCGATTTCAAATTGGGGTATATCCCAATTAATGCGATGCAATCCGCTAGATGCGATAAACTCGCCTGTTTCTTTCGAAAAAACTAGTAATCTTAAGTCCTCACGCTGTAAAAATTGAATATGTGATTTTCTAATACTCACTTCTACTTCTTCCTCTGTTTGCTCTTTTTGTGCAAAAACCATCCATGGTTTTAATTCTTTCATAGAAGCTTGAATGGCATCGTATACAGCTTTACCATCACCTGGTTTCGGCATTCGAATCAATAGCCTTTCAGTATAAAATTCAGAAGGAAAATCGAATAATAATGGATTCACTGTAAACACTCCCTATAATTCTTTTATATATAATAATATCCATCTCAAACTATACAGTAAAGAAATTTCTGAACTTTATACATTTAATTCATTTACATCTACCGCAACACGAACGCCAGATTCAATTGCCCCTTGTATCCATCCGTGATATAACGTTGTATGGTCTCCAGCAAAGAATATTCTTCCCTCTGGTTTGACAATCGCTGGTTGCAACTCTGATTCTTGACCTGCCTGAAATAGAGCAAACCCTCCAAGTGCATATGGATCCAACGTCCAACTTTTTGATATACCTGATAAGAATTCATCATATACTTGACCACCTAATATCGTTGCTAAGTTTTGTAATGTGTAATAAATACGGTCACCCTTTGATAAGCCATCCCATAACAACGCATCATAAGACCATGTATAGCTTCCTAGCATCATAGCTGGTCCCTTCTCTCCAATTCCATAGCTTGGATAATAGGCGTAACGAATTGGCAAATCTGTTATAATTCTGCCACCTAACTGTCCTTGTTCTTCCCAAAATCGACTTTTAAATTGAATTCCTATTTTTGTCGCTGGCATATAATGCAATTCACGAATTGCTTTCCATTTCTCATGAGATATAGAATCAAATGGATCTACTTCTACAAACCGCATTGTCGAAAACGGAATGGTAACAATAACTAAGTCCCCTGTAATACTACTATATTCAAACGTTTCTTCGTTTCGATAGAAAGCTGTCACACCATTATCATGCTGATGTAGCTTCATTAATTTTTGATTATATATAATATCTTCCTCTAATTGTGGTAAAAAAGATTTTGGCAATCTATCATTACCGCCTATTATTTCACAAAATCCGCTCTCCTCTTGCATAATGTATAAAAAACGTAATGTCTCAACGAATGACCTTTCTAAAAAACCTTCTAAATCCAACAAAACGCCAATCATCTCAATTGTTACTGGTGAAAAGTAAGTATTATATTGATAAGGGTGATACTTTAAAAATTGTCCTGTAGAGTATCTGCCAAAATCATTTACTACAACATCCCAATTTTTCTCTGGGTTCTTTTTAATAAAATTTATAATAGGCTGTACCGCTAACAATAATAGCTCCTCAGATGTTTTCCCAACTTCATTCATTTCCACAGGATACTTTAATATACTTGGCTCTTTTTCATATTGTTTTAATGTCGTTTTTCGGCCGTTTACGTAAATAATATCAGTCTCATTCCTATTAATAAAAGGGCCTACCTGTAGCCCAAATTTTCTTATATATGCCATCGTTAATGTATGCGAATACGGAATTCTCATCGCCCCTACATCCAAATATAAACCGGTATCTTCCATTCTAACTGTCTCTATGCGGCCACCTACCCGGTTGTTTGCCTCAAAAATCTTCACTTCATGTCCCGCAGCTTTTAATAAAGATGCCGAAACTAATCCAGCCATGCCAGCCCCTACTACAATAATTTGCTTCGGACTCGTCGTCTTCTTTAATCCTTTATTTATAATTTTTAACGTTTCATCCATCTCCGTGTTATACATTATATCTTTCTGCACAATTCCACCCCTTACTTCATCAAATGGGCATTAGTCGTTTAGTGCATTTTATTCATAAATTTCCATAAACATAACAACAGAGCAAGTTGAATATTCACTGAAAATACATAAGAGATCGCTCTCACATCTCTTCACGCTTCGTATAATATAGCAACAGCAAATAAGGAGTGGTTAAAAATGAAACCAACTTACGACTACAATGCTACAAAAAAGTATTTAGAAGAAAAGAAACAACAGCTATGCAACAAACTTAGTAATATGCATCTATCTAAAAAAGAGCGTGAACAAATAAAACTTGAGATTGATAACTACGAATATATTTTAAATGTAGTCGAAATGAATCATTATGAACGAGGATTTTTACATTAAAAGTGGATATATAATTTATCCACTTTTTATTTTGAGCATTTCATTACGCATTTTTCGTAAGTAAATATATAATAGGATGTACATTAAGATTGAGAGGTATATTCTATGATCAAATTAAGTGTATTAGACCAATCCCCTATTTCAGATGGTAGTACGGCAGCCCAAGCTTTTTCACATACAGTTACGCTTGCACAAGAAGTTGAAAAACTCGGATATACACGCTTTTGGGTATCAGAGCATCACAATTCTGTAAGCCTTGCTGGTTCAAGTCCAGAAATACTTATTTCTCATATTGCAGCAAAAACGGAGCGTATGAGAGTTGGTTCGGGTGGTGTTATGTTACCTCACTATAGCCCGTATAAAGTTGCTGAGAATTTCCGTGTTTTAGAAGCGCTTTATCCAAATCGTATTGACCTTGGTGTCGGCAGAGCACCTGGTGGTATGCCCATTGCAACTCGCGCACTTCAAGAAGGAAAAATGGTCTCACTTGATCAATATCCAGAGCAAATTGCAGATGTTGCAATGTACTTACATGATCAAGTACCAGAAAACCATCATTATGCAAATTTAAAGGCTACTCCTGTAATTCCCACATCTCCTGACATGTGGTTGCTTGGCTCTAGCGGAGAGAGTGCAAAGATTGCCGCACAACAAGGTGCTTCCTTTGCATTCGCACAGTTCATTAACGGATACGGTGGACCCGAGGTAATGGAGGCCTATCAAAAACAATTCCAGCCTTCCTATTTAGGAGATAAACCAAAATCAATCGTCGCTATTTTTGTTATTTGCGGAGAAACAAATGAAGAGGCAGAAAAAATTGCTTCTAGTTTAGATTTATCAATCTTATTACTAGAACAAGGAAAGCGTACAACTGGTACTCCTTCTATCGAAACTGCTCAAAATTATTCATATAGCACGTATGATTTATTCCGTATAAAAGAAAATCGTCAACGTATGATAGTAGGCGATCCGTCTTCTGTAAAAGAAAAAATCATAAACTTAAGCAAAGCGTACAATACTGAAGAATTTATGATTGTCACTATTACTCATCGATTTGAAGATAAATTGAATTCTTATCGCTTATTGGCAAATGCTTTTAATTTATAATTTTAAAAAGGAGATACATCACATATGATGCATCTCCTTTTCTTACTACTTATTGTTTTCATTCCCTATATATTCAATAGCTTCTTTCAATACCTCTTCAAAGTGAATAGGATAATCATGATTTAAGTTAGGTATAATTTTATACTTATGTTCTATATTCTTATCCCTTAATAATTGTACAAATTGCTGTGTGCCTTCGAAACAATCTTCATCTTGATCACCGCAGACTATATATCCCTTTATATGTTTATCCTGTAGTACTCCCAGCAACTCATTCCATTCTTCAACCTCTGGAAGCCACGGTGCCATAAAAATAAACCCATCCACAGCTATATCTTTTTGTAAAATTGTATATAGAGCTACTCTTGCTCCAGCAGAAAAACCGCCAATTATTACATGTTCTACTGTACGGTTCTCTATAAGCTTATCGTAATGCTCTTTTAATTCTTCTTTCCCTCTATGTAAATCATCCCATACAAACCCATCTGAAAACTGGATTTTCGAAGACTGTGGTAAAGCTAACGTATAATTTTGTGCCAAAACAGATTTCCAATATGGTTCTATTATTCCTATATTTTCTTGATCACCGTGCATTGCAATAAATAGTTTTTCTTTTTTCTTACTTTCTATATATTTCACATCTGCTCGTTCTGTTTTCTTTGCTAACTCTTCTCTTTCTTTACATAATTGAACCATTTGATGAAACCCTTCAAATCTATGTAGTGGTTTTAAATCATCGTCCGAAATTAAATACTCATATCCATACCAAAAACCTTTTTCTATAATAGCTTCCTTCATTAAATGCAACGCTTCTTCTTCAAGTCCTGCTGCACTCGCTAATGCATATTTAAAATTATATATTTGAGCCTCATTCCCTACTATACCTTTAGCATGCTCCATTATATAAGTGTACGCTTCTAAACTTCCTTTACTTGCATAGCAATGTAACGTTTCATTTAATAATTGAATGTAAGTCATACCATTTTTCATACATCTACTCCCCCGTAACCTGTTATAATATTTATGTCTCAAACCTTTATATCATTCTGTAATCGTTATATAACTCAAGCTAACAATAACTTTATTCTTAAAATGATACTCAATTATTACTCCTCTTTACCCAATAAATTTAGTATAAAGTTGAATAGACTGAAAAATAAATATTTTTACAACCAAAAAAAAGACAACAATATATTTATTGTTGTTCTCAATACATCTACCCACTCTTTTGTTTTTTTCTATCTGGTTTACTTGAAACTAAATAATGTTTTTCTGAAATATATAAGTCTCTTTTTAATATACGATCTAAGTAAGGTCCTAGTTTCATTCCGCATATGAGGCGATCTTCACTACCTTCTACAATTGGAAACATTTCTTTTTCTGTTACATACTGATCTACTGCCTTTTGTACAATATCAATTTCTTTCACTAGGTTTAAGTTTTCTTCTGTATGTTCAAATACCTCAAGCGTTTCCTTCGTAATAAGAAAATGGTTTGTTGGAAATGCAGGTAAATACGGCTTTAACAAATCATAATTCACTGTATAATCATCATTTACTAATACTGTATAAACGATATTAGCATTCTTTTCTAGAAACTTAGCCATCGCTTGTTCCAATTCATCTTTCGTAATTTCACGCTCTTCTTTTCCAGTTTTGAAAAAGCGAAACATCGCATCGCCTCCTTTTTACTATATTATAGCATAAAAGAAAACTGAAAAATCACAAAAAAGTCATTGAAAGAATTTTTCAATGACTTTTTTCTTTATATTCTTATATTTATCCCGCTTTAATGGGCAGTAAGCCCCCCACTGATTAAAGTTTCACTTTATTTTAAGAACGCACTTAGCATCCATACATGTTGTTCTAATGTTGTATGAATTGCTAACAACATGTCCGCTGATGTTTCATCTCCAGCTTCACCAGCAACTTCCATGCCTTCTTTTAGTTCTTGAATAAGTGCTGAGTAATCATTTACTAATGTTTGCACCATTTCTTCTGCAGATTCCTTGCTTGTCCCTTCATTCACACTAGATGTTGCAAGATATTCTTTCATTGTCGCTAACGGCTTACCTTCCAATGCTAAAATACGTTCTGCTAATTCATCAATATACGTTCCAGCTTCATTGTAAAACTCTTCAAATTTCTCATGTAATGTAAAGAAGTGTGGTCCTGTCACATACCAGTGATAATTATGTAATTTCACATATAACACATTCCAGTTTGCTACCTGCTTGTTTAATACTTCAACAACATTTGTTTTCGTACTCATACAATCCACTCCTCTTATCATTTTGTAATGATTATCTTTTCATAACCTAGTTACATGTTACCATACATTTCCTATCCTTTCGAACGATTAGCTTATATGTAACAAAGTTTTAACACCTTTAATATTTCCCTAATATGTATTAATTCATGTATGTTTTCAAACACTTCATACGTCTAATTGTCCAAGCTCATACATATGCATAATAGTAAATCAAGCTCATCGTAGTAGAAAGAGGGATAACATGGACAATCAACAATGGCAAGTAGCAAAGAAAGTCGCTGCTACTTATATTGGAACAGTCGTTGGAGCTGGATTTGCTACTGGACGAGAAATTGTTGAATTTTTTACAGTGAATGGCTTTTATGGAACAATTGGTATATGTATAAGTGGATTTTTTTTTATTTGGCTCGGTACAAAAATGATGTTACTCTCCTCACAAATCGGTGCATTTTCAGCGCAAGAATTTAACAAATATTTATTTGGGGATGTATTTGGAAATGTCGTAAACACATTATTATTGCTCGTATTATTTGGTGTAACGAGCGTTATGTTATCAGGAGCTGGAGCGGTATTTGAAGAGCAACTTCGTTTACCAAGACAACTCGGTATTTTCATTACAGTAATCGCCTGTCTCATTATAGGTAGTCGCGGATTACAAGGGGTTTTTGAAGTTAATACACTTGTCGTACCTATTATGATGATTTTCATTATCGGACTTGCTATTACAACGTTTTTTCACGGTACAACTCCTATTAGTAACACGATTCCTGCAGAAAGCTGGAATATGAAGTGGATAACTAGTCCTATTACATATGTCGCCTTAAATCTTTCTCTCGCCCAAAGCGTCCTCGTCCCGTTAGCCAGCGAAGTAAAAGATCGAAAGGCCATTTTATGGGGCGGTATTTTAGGTGGGGCAGGACTTTCTTTAATATTATTATGTAGCCATTTAGCTATCTTATCAGTCGACCAATTTTATCAATATAACATTCCAATGGCTGAAGTCATAAGAAAATTCAATGCCACTTTTCACTTTTTCTTTGTTCTTATCATTTTCGGTGAAGTATTCACAACTTTAGTTGGCAATGTGTTCGGAATGACAAAACAAATGCAATCCATCACTGGCTGGAAAAATAACAATATTATTTTCTTCATTTTACTAATAAGTTATTGCTTTAGTTACGTTGGTTACAGTGAATTACTCCATATTCTATATCCAGTAATCGGGTGGGTTAGCATCATTTTACTTCCGATTATTGCTTTTAAACAACTTCAAAAAACATAAAAAGCATCCATGTTATTGGATGCTTTTTATATATATATTTACTCACAATCATCACATACTTCCCAGTACGGCCCCATTTCGAGTGCCAAATATGGCTTTAATTGCAACCGAATCATTCGACTAGGCATACGTTCTAAAACGAATTGAATCCCTTCTTCCTCTTCGTCTAATTCAACTTTTGAAATCGCAATTCTTTGCATCGTCGAAATAGGCATTCCCTCTTTATATAAAGTGATTTTCACCTCATCATATTCATTAAAATACAATTCAACACTCATTTGATTTTTCAACATTTCATTAACAATTTCATATTTATCATTTCGTTCCTGGATTATATATTTCCAAGCGCCTCTACCTTCTTCTTTCGGAGCTGCTTGAAATAATGTCATCAAATCCTCGTATAGCATAAGATAACCCCTCTCTTACTAAAAAACGATGAGTATTTTATATACTCTTTATCTCTATCACTATCCATATGTATTGTACCATATATCAACGTTCTAACCGTATTCATTTGCTTCATAAGTATATAAAACACTTTATTCAGTCTTCATTATTATGTGGCTTACTTTATTACTTAATCCTCCTTAAATTTTAAACCTATTCCCAATCATTATTTGCTCACATCAAAAAAGGAGAGTGATTTACATCACTCTCCTTAAAAGAATTTCCCAGTAGCTGCTAACGCTAATACTAGTATTAGAATTGTAAATAATAATGATACTATAAAACTAAAAATAGGTAATGCTTTCTTTTCATTCTTCTTAAAGAGTAACTTTAAACTAAGAAAGATGTTTACTGGTACAAATATAAAATAAAAATATTTAACAATTTGCACTGAACTATTTGAAAGTGTTTTAAAAATAAACACTTCAATGAGAAAAACAATAAAAAATGAAATACTTAACCAAAATGAGACATAACTAAGCCAAGAATGTCTTTTTGTCCCCCAATACACTCCCATACGAATCTCCTTTTATTTGTATTCTATATGATTATAATTATACACAAAGTTAACAAATACCTTTATTTTTCGACAAATATTATACAAAATATATATTTAAACCTCATAAAAGTATTGTGTATTTCTATTTAATTTTACAAAAAAACAGACTACTCCAATAGCATACTGCTATCTTGGAGTAGTCTGTTCTCTATTAAACTTTAAATCTTTCAATTAATACTTGTAACTCTTCAGCCATTTGAGAAAGCGTACCAGCTGCAGAACCAATTTCCTCCATCGAAGCTAATTGTTCTTCCGCTGATGCTGCAACGTTTTGAGTACTCGTCGCATTATTCTGCGCTGTCATTGCAATTTGTCCTACCGAAATAGACACTTCATTTGCACCTTTTGACATCCCGTTAGCCGTTTCAACCATCGTTTTAATTTGATCAGCAATTTCGTTTGTAGATTGTAAAATCTCAGTAAAGTTTTGCTTCGTTTCATTTGCAATAACAAGTCCAGATTGAACTTCTTCATTTACATGACCCATAGACTTTACCGTCTTACTCATGTCATCTTGTATTTCACATATTAATTTACTTATTTCACTAGAAGATACGCTAGACTTCTCCGCCAATTTACGTACTTCATCAGCAACAATTGCAAATCCTCTTCCGTGTTCTCCCGCTCTTGCAGCTTCAATTGCCGCATTCAAAGCTAGAAGATTTGTTTGATCTGCAATATTTTGAATTACTTCTAATATGTCACCAATTTGCTTTGATTTATTATTTAGTAACTGAATAACCTCATCTGATTGTGAAACAGATTCTGCAATTGACTGCATTTGATTTACTGTTTTTCCGACTAATTTCCCACCATTTTCTGCTTTTTCACGAGTATGAGCAGAAGCCGTACTAATTGATGATGAACTATTTGCTACATGCTGAATGCCTTCTGTTACATCAAATAGTAACATTGCACCATTTTCTACACTTGTCGTTTGTGTTGTTGCCCCGCTTGATATTTCGTCCATTGCCATCGTAATTTGCTCAGTTGCTTCACTCGCCTGTCTTACACTTGCCGTTAGCTCTTCTGATGCTGCTGCAACATGTCCAGCCGAAGTATTAATTCTTCCGATTAATGTTCGCAATGCATCAGTCATCTCATTAAATCCTTTTGCAAGTTGACCAATTTCATCATTAGAATGAATTTCGATGGTTTGCGTTAGATCTCCCTCACTTATTTCTTTAGAAGTGACAACTAATCTTTTTAATGGCTTCGTTATAGAAAGTGTCACAAAATAAATAAGTGCCCCTCCTATAACTAATGAAATGAACATAACAATTAACATATTATAAAATACAGGCTGCGCAGCTTCAATTACTTCATTTGAGTACATCGTCCCACTAATTTTCCAACCTGTTTTTACATTTGTAGCAAATACCATTTGTTTTTCGCTACCGTCATACATATATGAAAAAGCACCATGATTATCTTCATAAATTTTCTTGGCCCAAGAATCAGATGCTTTTTCTCCTGACTTCTCTTGAGGATGTGCAATTATTTTTTGTTTCCCATCTAAAATGAAAGCATATCCCTTTTTACCAATATTAATTAACTTCGTTGTTTTTAATAAATTATCTAAACTTAAATCTATCGCTACAACACCGTTTTTATCTTCTGCTTGTTTTGCAATCGTTACGACAATATGTCCATTTCCTTTTGCCTTATACGGCTCAGTAATTACAATACCACCTTGTTTTGCCACTGCATCTTTATACCAAGAACGTTCTGTTGGATCATAGTCCGCTGCCATTTGTATATTTGGTTCTTGCACAAATTTCTTATCATTTCCAGCAACGTATACTTGTTCAACATCTTTATTTAAATTAATATATTGAGATAACATCTTTCTTAATTCATCTTGATTTTCCCCTTGATACATATTCCCTTGAATCACTCGCGCAAAATTATTTATATCATTAAATTTTGCCTCAATCATTTGATTGATTAAATTATCTAATATTTTTATATTGTCGTGAGCACTACTCGTAATTTGTGATTCAAAATTCTTTTTAGCTGTTTGATAAGACATGCCTCCAATAATAGAGACAGCTGCAATTAAAATGACGAAAAATGAAATTAGTAGTTTTTTTGCTACTTTCATATCACGAAACCAATTTAATAGTCTACCCATTACAAACCTCCTGCTTTTCAATTTTATAAGATAAATATTGTGAATTATAAATATTTCCCATTCCCTAATTATTATTTTCATAACCTATTATGATGAATACTTTGTAAAGTTTAAACAAATAAATTCTATTTGTCTATATATTTGAATAATATTATTATAAAATTTACAAATGTAAAAAACCAAAGGAATATACCTTTGGTTTTTTACATTTTTTTATGCTGTTTAGAAATCTTTTTCCACTTATCACGCTCTGCTCTTGCAAGAACAGCATCTTGTTTTCTCATAAAATAGGCTAGTTCTCTTTGTAATTTTTTATAGCTTTGCAATCGATTTATCGTAATCATTCCGTTATCAATTGCCTTATGCACTGCACACCCTGGCTCATTTTCATGCTTACAGTCCCTAAAACGGCATGTATTTGCTAGTTCTTCAATATCAGAAAATGTTGTTTGAATCGCATCGCTTCCTTCCCAAAGCTGCAGCTCCCTCATACCCGGAGTATCAATAACTAAACTACCACTCGGTAATCGGAACAATTCACGATGAGTTGTCGTATGCCTTCCTTTACTATCTTCCTCACGAATATCTCCCGTTTTTGCTACTTCAATTCCTATAAGTGCATTTAACAAAGTAGATTTCCCAACCCCTGATGACCCGACTAAAGCAATTGTTTTTCCTGAAGTAACGAATTGCTGCAACGATTCAATACCGGTATGCTCTACACTATCAACGACGAAGATTGGAACACCAATTGCCACAGCTTCCGTTTCAACAATTTTCTGCTCTATGTCCTCACATAAGCTACTCTTTGTTAAAACAATTACAGGCATTGCACCGCTTTCATACGCTAATAGTAAATAACGTTCCATTCTTCTTACATTAAAATCATGATTAAGTGCATTCACTAAAAATAGATAATCTACATTTGCTGCTATTACTTGTTCTTCCGTTCGAGTACCAGCCTCTTGTCTAGAAAAAGAGCTTCTCCTTGGAAAAATACGATGAATAATTGCTTTCTTCTCATTCTCTATTTTCTTTATATACACCCAATCACCAACTGCTGGATAATCTCCCTTCGTTACTGCTTCATGTCGAAACTTTCCAGACAGCTCTGCCATATATTCACCATCATTACAAATAATTCGATATATATGCTTATGCTCAAGTAAAATTCGTCCTACTTCAAAGTTCTCAACAGCTTGTTCCTCAAAAAAAGAATCCCAGCCGAACGATTCTAAAATATTTTGATTCAAATTGATATCCTCCCTAGTTTAAGCTAAGCGGAAGGATCGTGCGCTCCCTTATATAGTCTCGCCCTTTCCATCCACCTTTGTATTTGGTTTATGATTCATATAAGTTATTTTCGCCATAATACATCACCCCGTTCTCATTTTAATTACTCTCATTATATGGAATATTTATTTAAAAAGCTACCTTATTTAACTTAATTTTCAAACATTTTATTTTTCATCATTCTAATTTGTCCACGGTGATTAATCTCATCTTCTAGCACATGAAACCATAGATAGTACTGGTTATGCGCTACACCGTTAGGCCACTTTCTTTCTGACATTAGCCATGCATCATCTTGTTCACTCAAATACTTCAGTGATTCTTCTCGAACACTTTGTAGAAGCTGTACATAATACTTTATTTCATGACCACGGATTGTTCTCCCCACTTCGCCTAAATACAGTGCGTCTTTCCATATTTCTAATTCTTCCTTTGTAAAGTCACGCTCTTGAAATGAAATAAGCTGATGTGCTTTTTCAATAGCTGCTATATGCTTTAGTAACGCTCCAATGGAATTCCCTCCACTCGGTATCATTAAATCTAATTACTCAACCGATAGATCTCTTATTTCCAGGAATGCTACAGCCCTTGTATGCTCCAGCATGCTTACTAATTCCCCTATATTTTTTGTATAACCATCCACACTTCTTATTCGGTAATCTATATTCATATCACGCAACCCTTTTTACATTCATATTAAGGAATAACTGCTTCGTATAATAGACTCCTATATATCAGATTTTTCTCATATAATTAAATTGAATATAGAACAAAAACCAAACAAACTTTCTCAATATGCTTCTATGAAATATTAAAAGGAATCAATATAAAATAATCGAATCTTATTCACTAAAAGGAGTGGATTCGATGG
The DNA here is from genome assembly GCF_001883995.1 of Bacillus paranthracis. Taxonomy (GTDB): domain Bacteria; phylum Bacillota; class Bacilli; order Bacillales; family Bacillaceae_G; genus Bacillus_A; species Bacillus_A paranthracis. The sequence continues at coordinate 435,768 of NZ_MACE01000049.1, forward strand.
AAATGTATCAATGGCTAACTGCTATACTCGTTGGTGGCATTACCGGTTTCGTTTCCCATCTAATCAATAACCAAGGTAAGTTATTGCTTCCACGCCGTTTGAAGACTTTTTTTCACTTTGGGTTTTTGACTGATATTTTCACTGGTAGTCTAGCTGCACTTCTTGGACTCGTTTTATTTGATGTCACCTTAATAAAAGAAATTATTAAAGTATCCATTGTGACTGCTATTTCCGGTCAGACTTTTTTACTACATCAAGCTCTTGGTGGCGAACAGGCTAAAAATACGCAAATCGGGAAAGCTGATGAGAAGATTCAAGAAATTGACAAATTATTGCGACGTTAGTCTATACTTTTTTTGAAAATTATTGCTATAATAAACAATAAATATTTTCTATTGCGTCGTTTGTCAGAAGAAAGGGTGTTTCGTATGACAAAAAAGAAAATAGAAGATTTCTTAACAGACACTGAAAAAGAGGAACTGCTAGAAAACTATAAATGTTTACGAGAAGCCCGCACAAAAAGCGAAGCTAACTATTTTGGAGAAGCAGTAAACCATCTATTAAATAAAGCTAAACAACGAATTATTAAAGATGCAGGCATACATGATGAAAATGCAGCAACTGTTCAATCAAAGAGAAAAGCACTGTTTTAGTTCATTAGCTAAAACAGTGCTTTTTATTATGTTATTTTTCACATTACTTTCACATCTATTTCACAATTATAAGTAGTCCTATATGTTATACTCAGTATATCCTTTTCCAAGGAGCTATATGCCGATATATGAATCCCTATCTCTATAGGGATTTTTATTTTTGGGCTTTTTTTATTTGTAAAGACTTTATGACGCAATTCCTGTTTCACGATTCTCAGTTAGTCTTTCACTTTTTCTAAACAGAAATAAAGCTAAAATATATAATAACGCAGTAAAACTACCTACAAATATAAAATTGTGAGATGCTGCAAATAACATTCCTGCCATTGCCGCTCCAATCATTTGACCAATATACATAGAAGCATTAGCTAGAGCCGCTCCTGTTCCTCTTGCTACGATAGATATGTTTTGTAAGTGCCTCATCATTAATACAAACAAAATTCCTGTCACAAAAAACAAAACAAAAAATAATAACTCCACAATTATAATGTTGTTTACATGAGGAAGTAATGCATATAGAACTGCTGTAAATATAATTCCACCATAGAATGAAAGGTTATAACCAATTTTATTTACGATTCTAGGTCCAAAAATATTACCAGTTAAATTTCCTAATCCTAATACGAGCATAGCTGTTCCTATTTCATGAATTTGCAAGCCAAATTGAATAGACAGCCACACACCGAAGAATGAAAATGCAGCAAAATTACCAGTTTGAAAAACAAAATATGCAAAAAAAGAAAGTGAAACCTTAGAATCTGAAAGTAATTGTTTATAACGCCTTAAGATATTTGTTTTATTTCCATTTATATAACCCGGTTGTATTTCTGGTAATACTGCATAAATAAGAATAACAAGTAGTGCTGATAATATACCAATGATGAAGAATGGTGTTGTATAGTGTATCATTGCTAAATATGATCCAACTGGCAGTCCTAAAATTTGAGAGAGTGACAATCCTGCTGTTGCAATCCCAATTGCCTTTACAATTTGTTCCTTCTCTATAAGGAGCGGAATAGATGCCCACACTTGTGGAGATACAAAGGCTGCACTTACACCTGCTAAAAATCTCAATATTAACATCCATAGAAAACTCGGTGCAATTCCACATAAAAACGTACTTAACGCAAAAAAACTCATCCCTATTACCATCACTTTTTTTCTGTTTAAACTATCTGATATAGGACCAGCGATAAGTGCAAATGCAGCATATCCCAAAGCATATGAACTCACCATCCACCCTGACAACTCAGTTGAAATATGATACACCTGTTGTAATGTGGGTAACAGTGGTGAAATTAAGAAAGTATCTGTACCGATCATAAACATGATTGTAAAGAATACAGCTAGTACTCTTTTCATTTAAATCTTCTCCTTTTATATAAAAAGAGGGAATTATCCCTCCTTTCAACTAATCTTCTAAAATAGATTCAATCTCTTTCATGACATTTTCATTCAATGAAACTTCCACCGCTCTTACACTTTCTCTTATTTGCTCCGCTCGTTTCCCACCAGGAATAACAGTATCAATTCCTTTTTGGTTTAATAACCACGCTAAAGCTACATGCGATAATTCGAGATCCTTTTCTTTAGCTATGTCTTTTAACTTTTCAACTTTCTTAAAGTTGCTCTTATATGTATTCTCTTCAAATAGATTTACACTTTGACGCCAATCTCCTTTATTCAATTTGAAATCTTCTGTATATTTACCACCTAGTATCCCAAAAGCAAGAGGCCCGTAAGGAATAAATGAAATACCTGATTCTATACAATATGGCAAAAGTTCTTGCCCAGCAGTACGATCTAACATATTATACGGTGATTGTACAACATCTATGTGCCCATACTGATTTGCTTCTTTTAATTGCTCTACGTTTACGTTAGATATTCCAATTGAACGAATTTTCCCTTCTTCTTTTAGGCGAGTAAGTTCTCCAATTGAATCTATGTAACTTGTTTCTGGGTTTGTAAAATGTAAATAATATAAATCAATATAATCAGTTTGTAATCTTCTTAAGCTATTTTCTACAGCTTTTCTTAAATAGCTCGGTTCATTATTCATATAAACCTCTCCATTTAATAACGGTTGTATTCCACCTTTTGTAGCAAGTACAGCTTCGTGGCGTTTTCCCTTCAATACTTCCCCTACCAATTCTTCTGATCTGCCGAAACCGTATGAATCTGCTGTATCAATAAAGGTAATCCCTTGCCCCATAGCTTCTTCTATTAATCGTTTTCCTTCTTCCTCATTCACATCAGCATATAAATTATGTCCCCCTACAGCGTTTGTTCCTAACCCCAATTTTGAAATATGTAGTCCTGCCTTTTCCAATTTTGTATACTTCATTTTTTCTCCCCCTATATTTCTATTGTTCGAATATATTCGAACAATAGAAATATACCACTTTATATGTTATAGTGCAAATATATTAACTTATACAAGCAGGTGAAAAAATGCGTACTCTCTATCATCCAAATCGAGAAGAAATTCAATTTTCTTCTATTTTATATGCACTTAGTGATCAAATTCGTTTACAAATTGTAACTATGCTACTAGAGAAAAATGAACAATCTTGTGGTGCGTTAAATATTCCAATTGCGAAATCAACTTTATCTCACCATTTCAAAGTTTTACGTGAATCTGGTGTTATGTATACACGCCTTGAAGGCACACAACGTTTCATTTCAATTCGTGAAGATGACTTAAATGCTAGATTCCCCGGTTTATTAGATGTCATAATACATGCAACAGAACCATACTAAAAAACATTTCATATGAATATGAAATGTTTTTTAGTATTTTCTATTCTTTTAATAAATCTAATAAACCATTCCCTTCAGATGTACGTTCATATCCTAAAGGTACAGTTCTTTTAATAAGTTGTGCATATATTTCTGGTTCTGATAACTTTCTACCATATTCCCTTTCACACTGCTTTATGAGCAATGCCAGTGCTCCAGCGACATGCGGTGTGGCCATAGAAGTTCCACTTAATACCGCATATTTCCCCTCAGGATACGTAGATAATATTCCATCGCCTGGCGCCACTAAATCAATTTCTTGATTTGAATTACTAAAACATGCGATTTTCCGCTCTAAATTGACGGCACCCACTTCAATTACTTCTGAGTATGCACCTGGGAAATCTAGTTCCTCCGTATTATCATTACAATCTCCATTATTTCCAGCAGCACATACGACGAGAACATCTTGCTTTACCGCATTTTGAATTGCTTCATGTAATTCTGGAACATCTTGCGGGCCACCAAGTGACATGGAAATGACTCTAACTCTTTCTTTATTAGGCCCTCTCCAATTTACAGCATAATGAATCGCCTCAATAATTTGCTCATAACTTCCAGAACCATCTCCTGCTAAAACCTTTAACACTAACATTTTAGCGAGCGGTGCGACTCCTAAAACACCAACTCCATTTTCAGTCGCTGCAATTGTCCCAGCTACATGAGTACCATGTCCGTTATTATCAAGATAAATATTTGGATCTCCTTCGTAATCTTTCGTGAAATTTCTTCCGCCGATAATACGATCCTTTAAATCTATATGATTCATATCACACCCTGTATCTAATACGGCAACAACAATATCTTTTCCTTTTGCACTCTTCTCCCATACTTGCGGAGCATGAATGAGTTGTACACCTGGTGGAATTTCATTTACTTGTTCAACTACCTTATCTACTGTAAAAGGAATCAATTGTATACCTTTTTGTTTATTCGCTGTACTACTGTTCATCGTAATCCCTCCTGAAAATATATTATTTTCATTTCAGACCACTTTTGAAAATGCTTACATGTAACATTCGTTTTAGTTGTTTCGTTTTCCTTCCTTAAAAATATTTCTCAATAAGACTTACGAAATTTATACTACTCTTTTATTTATCTCGTAATTTGTAGACATCAAAAATCCGATTGGTACAACCAATAACCAAAATAAAAGGACCACTAAATTGGTCCTTTTACTGTCTTTCAAGAATGATATGAAATTTTTAAAATAATATAAATTAAGACTAAGCCTCACTCTTGTTTAAAAACTTCTCTATTTCTTTTATTAAATATTTCGCTCCATCTATACTAACAGTAATGTTTCCATTTGCTAATGATATGTTTTGATTTGAAACATCACCTGTTATTTGACAAGCATTGTAAGGTTGATATTTTTGTAAAATGACTTTGTCTTCTTCTACGAAAATTTCAAGCGGTGATTTAATTTGTATTCCCAATACATCACGTAATTCTTTAGGAATTACAATTCGTCCTAATTCGTCTACTTTTCGAATAACTCCTGTTGCTTTCATATTACTTCCTCCCTTACTTTTTATTAATTTTTTCACCTCGCTTTTTCCATTTTATCACTTTTTGGTAATACCTGCCTCTTTTTAGAAAATTTTGTACTCAAGTTAAAAAAACACATTTAACGAATATATAATCTCTCTTTCAATTGTTTTAAATAACGAGATCGAATCAGTAAGAAATATACAACTTGAATTCCTACGAAAATACTTAATACAATCGTATTTTCTTTAAATAGTGGGTACTCAAACATCTGCCCGAGTGCAGTTAACGCTACTGCCCCGTGTAATGTTGCAACACCTATTGGAACAAAGAATAAAAGCGCCAATCGAATTGTAACTACTTTCGATAATTCTCTACTCGTTAAACCTACTTTTCGAATCATTTCAAACAAACGAGTATCATCCTCCAAATCAGAAAACAAACGGAAATAAAGGAAGCTTCCTGCACATACGAAAAATACAATACCGATAAAGAAACCTACAAATAGAATTGGTCCTGCAATTTGTAAACTTTGGTTTTGTGCGTACTCTTCTGCACTAAACGTTGCATGTTCTTCATAAGGTTTCATCTGATGCGTTAGTTCTTTCCCAACCTCAATTTCATCTTTCGTTCCCTCTGTTTTGTATACATAATTTTTTTCCTCTTTAAATCCATCTTGTAATGCATCATACTGCTTGTTAGAGATTACATAAACGTTACCTCTTATTATTTTACTTAATGAAGACGTATTAATTTTTTTCACTTTTAAAGGTTCATTCAAATGTGGCAACGTAATTTCTTTTCTTTCTTTCATCGGTGGTCCTGGTATATCAACTGCCAAAAATAAAACTTCTTTTTTGGATCCCTCATGAAAGGGTTCTCCTGTTAACTTCGCATATTCCTTATAGTCTGATTCCTTTATAAACGTGGCGCTTCTTAACGACTGCTCCTCCGTTTTCTTTGTTGAAATATTAGTTTTTGAAGCTGCTATACTATGTTTCTTTAACCCTTCGTCAATCATCTTCAAATGCTGTGATTCATTACTATTTCCTTGCTTAGAATGATAGTGAAACGCAATTGGTCTCTCCATAACCGCCTTTGTCATTGATGTAAAGCCAACTAATGTACCTATTGCTGAAAATGCTACAGTTGAAATTATCGTTACAATAAAGAACATTCTTGCGTTATCTCTCATACGGTAAGCTAAATCTGACAACGTAATAATATTTGTCTGTGTCCAATAAAAACGTTTACTTTTTTTACATAGTCTAATAATAAAAACACTCAACTGCTTGTACAGCAAATACGTACCAATAATGACTACCGTTGTAACAGGAATCATCATGATAAATACCATTGCACCGTGTGACATAAGCGCTCCTGTATATCCGGCACTAAGCAATATAACTGCTAATATAGAAGAAATAATGGATGCTTTCGGTTCCGGCTTCGCTTCTGCCGATCCTCTAAACAATTTCATAATTTTATTTTTTCGAATCATTCCTGCACTAAACAATGAAATGATCATAAATAATACGAAAAACATAATACTCGTTACAACAATGGCTTTCATTGGAATGTAATAAGGTAAGGAAATATCTAACTTTAATATCATTGGAGCTATAAATAGTAATATTCCGGAAAATAGCATTCCAGCAAGTATCCCAAAAATAATTGCCCCTATTCCAATCATAATATTTTCAAAAAAGATAAGACGCTTTAATTGATATTTCGTCATACCTAACATCATTAAAATTCCTAGTTCACGCTTTCTCGTTTTTAAAAACATTCCCATCGAATATAAAATAAAGAAAAATGTAAATAAGTAAATAATGGACTGTGCAAAAGACATACTTACGAACACATATCGTCCCAATTCTCCAGCACTTAATGCCGGATGAAACGCAAAAAACGAATAAACAAAAAAGGCCATAATAGCAAATGCACTACTTAAAAAATATGCTGAATATGTTCGTCTATTTCGCGTCACATTCCGATATGCGAGTTCTCTAATATTCATATTACTTCTCCGCCCTTCTACTAACTATGTTCTTATATTAGTAAAGTACGGAAATCCCTTCCATCGATTCAAATGACAAAAACCTTACATTATTGAAAGGTTTCAAAAAAAATTGCTTAAACGATGCAGTTTCATTATAATGACTACATTCATATTCATACACACATCCTATTGTATATTCGTTAATTTTGCGAAATAATAAAGGATAGAAGTATGTACCAATATACATATAAACTTATTTACCGCTTTAATATGAATAGGAGGAAAACATAATGACATTGCAAGAACAGATTATGAAAGCATTACACGTCCAACCTGTAATTGATCCGAAAGCAGAAATCCGTAAACGTGTTGATTTCTTAAAAGATTATGTAAAAAAAACAGGTGCGAAAGGATTTGTACTTGGAATTAGTGGCGGACAAGACTCTACATTAGCTGGACGTTTAGCTCAGCTTGCAGTGGAGGAAATTCGTAATGAAGGTGGTAACGCAACGTTTATTGCCGTGCGCCTTCCTTATAAAGTGCAAAAAGACGAAGATGATGCGCAATTAGCATTACAATTTATTCAAGCTGATCAATCTGTTGCATTTGATATCGCTTCAACAGTTGATACTTTCTCAAATCAATACGAAAACTTATTAGGTGAATCATTAACAGATTTCAATAAAGGTAACGTGAAAGCACGTATCCGTATGGTTACGCAGTACGCAATCGGTGGTCAACAAGGGCTACTTGTGATTGGAACAGATCACGCTGCAGAAGCTGTAACAGGATTCTTTACAAAATTCGGAGATGGTGGTGCAGACCTATTACCATTAACAGGATTAACGAAACGCCAAGGACGCGCTCTATTACAAGAATTAGGTGCAGACGAGCGACTTTACTTAAAAATGCCAACAGCTGATTTATTAGATGAAAAACCAGGTCAAGCTGATGAAACAGAGTTAGGTATTACGTATGATCAACTTGATGACTACTTAGAAGGTAAAGCAGTTCCAGCTGACGTTGCAGAAAAGATTGAAAAACGTTACACAGTGAGTGAGCATAAAAGACAAGTACCAGCATCAATGTTTGATGATTGGTGGAAATAAATAAAACATAAAAAAGAAGCTAATCTCATTTAGCTTCTTTTTTTATATGTTAACGATATACCCCTACCCTTTTCTCCAATAAATCTTGCAGGCAATCTTCATGCTGTTTACAAAATAACGGTGGCATGTCGTCTAACGGGAAAAACTTCAAATCCAACGTTTCATCACCATCTACTTTTTTGTCGCCTCCAACTATTGAGCATGAAAAACACATCACAATTGACTGCGCCTTGTCTCCATTTGGATATGATTGAAAATATTTTGTATACACTCCAATAAGTTCATTTATTTCTACATCATACCCGGTTTCTTCTTTTATTTCTCGAATTGCAGTTTCCGCAGCCGATTCTCCTATCTCCATTGCCCCCCCTGGAAAGCCCCAAGCGTTAAAGTCGCCTCTTTTTTGCAGTAATACTTCTCCTTCTTTATTAAATACAAAACCACCGGCAAAGTTTAAGAAAACATAATCATGCCCTACTTTTTCGCGTAATTCTTTTATATAATTGGCCATTCTCTTTCCCCTTTTCATACTTCTTTTATCGCTATTCCTTATCTTTTTCAAGCAATTCAATAATTCGATCTAGCTTCTGATTCATATGCATCACTTGTTGTTTTTTTGCAGCACTGCTTTGCAATACTCTTTTAATGAACAAAGTAAATGATAGGAAAAACAAAACGATAAGTCCGATTACTAAACAAGTATATATCAATGTAAAAATATCACTCTCGAACAAATTCATTTAGATTCCACATCCTTCCTCCTTTCATTTTATCATATAATTCTGATTTTTGTAGTAATACATAAGGAAAAGAGCATCCTTTACAGATGCTCTCTTTCACCGATTAATACGTAAATGTAATTGTCACTAATGAATAATCTGCCATCGCACTATAAGGTGCTACTTGATAAGACACACGCTTTGCACCTTTTGGCCAATTTATTTCATTTAATACTTTCTTTATATCTTGCATCGTCCCATCCATAGACTGCTTATATCGTACTTCTACCTTTTCTGGCTTAGAAGCAAATTGTTGCTGTAATTTCTTCTTAAACTCACTATAATTCTCTGCTCCGTATTGTGTAGACATATATTTTAAATTTGTTTCTTTTAACATTTGTTCATACGCCGCAGTCTTTGAACTACCCACTTTTATTTTGTTTGTTAATTCATTAAAGTAGCTTGTAGATGCTGCAGGATATTTGCTACGATCCCATTCGTGATCTTTACTTAACTGCTCGTCAGACATATTAAAATATGAATATGTTACACGTCCAGCTTTATCTGGCACTGGATCATCGAATGTAGTATCAAGGTGGTACCATTTGTTTTCAATGTTCACTAAATTCCATGCGTGAGCTTGTCCATTTCCTGTACCTGTTACAATATGGTTTTGGATACCTGCTTCTTTTAGTAATTCATATGTTAATAACGTATATCCTTGGCAAACAGCAGAGCGATTCGCTAACGCTTCATATGCTGTATATGCTTGATACGACGTGTCATACGATACATATTTTACAACGTAATCATGAATAGCTTTTACTTTCTCATGATCATCCATCCCTGGTTTTACAATCGAGCCGATAATCGCTTTTGCCTGAGATTTTACATATTGTGTTTGCTCCTTCGATTCACGGTACTTCACTTGCAGTGTAAACGTATAGTTTCCTGGTAACCCTTTAATGGAATATCTAGTAGACGCTACATTATATTTTATATACTCATCTGCATCTACAACTTTATTAAACTCGCCGTACAATTGGTCCATCACATTTCTAGCATTTCTATCTTTTGTTTTATATGTGATTGTAATATTTTCTTCTCGATTATCAACCTGTTTTTTTAATTCTTTTTTGAAATCATTTAACAACTTTGTATCTGATTGCGATGTCGCTACAGTTTGATTTGTAGCTGCATAAGATACAGATGACGCGTGTAAGCCCCCCATTACTATAGTTGAACAAAGTGCGGCAGCTGTCACATACTTACTTGTCTTTCCCATCATGTCACTCCTTACATTCTATAACTATACGAAAAAGTATCGTATAGTTTCAGAGTATACAATACTTTTTCGTATAGGTCATATGAGATTATGCATATTTAACATTGTAAAAGGGTTGTTCTTTTTACAAGAACAACCCTTTTCATTAACAAGTTTGTAATACACAACATGCATTTTCAAAACGTCGATTTTTCAAGTCTTCATTTCCTATACAGAAATAAAGCATCCCTAAATCTCCCCACATCATATTACAATTTTTAGTATCTGAATCAATTTGGAATAAAAGCGTCATTTGCTGCGGGTCTATTTCCATATACTGTCCAGTTTCGTACAATACCTCATCTTGTACAGAAAATGGCTCACCAAATATTTGATGGTTATCGTAGTTATCTGGGATTAGTTCTTCAAGTAATTGTAAGAAACGATCTGAATCATTCTCATCTTCAATGAAAAGCTCTGGCAATTTATATGTCAGTTCAAAAGTAGTTGCACACTGGTTATAATTCGTTTGCAATTCATCCGCTCTCCGTAATTGCTCAACAGGAACATCATAATAAAGTACACGTCCCGCTTCGGTTGGATTCACATCTGCTTCAAAGTAATTTTCAACGCTAAAAAAATATAACATCCCTGTCTTAGGAAGATTATGATCCATACCAACATTTTGTAAATCCTTTAAATTAAATTGTGCAATAAACTGTAACGTATTTCCTTTATGCGTTGGATATTCAAATGTAAATGGCAAGTCAGGAACCCCTCCCATTTTCGAACTACCTATCGCTACTGTTTCCTCCTGCTTTGGCACAACTTTTATACAAGGAAATACAGTATTCATAAGTTCCTCTTTTAAATGCGTCAGCCCATATTTATCAATTAATACTTCAATTTGTTTATTCATACATTCTCCTTATATTTACATACTTATTTGTATCATCGCACAAAAATTATACTCCATTCTTTATAAAAACAACAAGCCTCCCAAAAAACGGGCTCTTCCTTCATACGCGAACAAGTTTAAAAAAGCATAGTATACATTGTTCCTACAAACACGATAGTTCATTATTTCTTCCAGTACATTTTCCCCTCGTTCATTTTTATTTTTAATTTAAGGAGGAATTCCACATGGGTTACGGATATAGTTGCGGCGGTTACGGTTACGGCGGTTACGGCGGTGGATGTGGTTATGGAGGCTTCGCTTTATTAATCGTTTTATTTATCCTTCTAATCATCATCGGAGCTAGCTGTTGGGGCGGCTTTGTAGGCTGCTAGTAAATTTAAAAACTATTGTAAAAAAGCACGTATAATACGTGCTTTTTTGCCATTTTCAAATATTTTATGTGAAAGGAAGTATGACTTTATGAAGATTGATGGTGTTTTTGAAGGAGGCGGTGTACGCGGAATTGCGCATGTAGGGGCAATTTGCGCGTTAGCTGAAAAAGGCTATGAATGGGAACGTGTAGCTGGAACATCAGCTGGTTCGATTATCGCTGCGCTCCTAGCAGCAGGATACTCTTGCTCAGAGCTAAAAACGATTATAACAAATATTGATTATGATAAATTTACGAAGAAAACCTTTATTGACAGAATCCCGTTTATTGGGAAAGGATTAAGCGCATGGACTACTCTTGGTATTTACTCTAATATTTTTATAGAAGAATGGATTGAAGAATTACTTCGAAAAAAAGGAGTTCATTTATTTACAGATTTACCTGATTTAAATAAGCTTAAAATTATCGCTTCTGATATAAGTAATGGTAAAATGGTTATCTTTCCTGATGACTTACCGAACTACGGATTTTTAAATTATCGCTTCTCTATTGCTAAAGCTGTACGAATGAGTAGTACAATCCCCTTCTTTTTTGAACCGGTAAAATGGAGAACCCCAAAATGGAAGCAGCCTTGTTATATGGTTGATGGAGGAATTTTAAGCAATTATCCAATTTGGATTTTCGACTCCCCTACCTCTCCCCGCTGGCCGACTTTTGGGTTTCATTTCGTAAAAGATGAGATTCAAGCTGACCCAGCCCACTACAACGAGCCTATCTCCATGTTCAAAGGACTTTTTAAAACAATGATGCAAGCCCATGATTTACGTCATTTAGACAAGGAATCAAAAGCAAGAACAATTACAATCCCAACAGGATCCATTACTAGTACAAACTTTGAGTTAACAATGGAAGAAAAAGAGTGGCTATACAATTCTGGTTATAACGCCGCAAATAAGTTTTTACAATCGTGGAATTTCAGACAATATATTGATAACTATAGAAACGGAAATCAGGATCGAAAATCAAATCGTTATTTCCGTCAACTTGACTCATAATATTATTATCTTTTATACGAGAACACGTAACGCTTTCAAAAAATAAGCCTAGTAATATAATATATTACTAAGCTTATTTACTTTCTGTATCATTATTATACGTTGTTTAAGGATAAGTTAACCCTTCTGCTTCCTCTGCAGTAATAACGGTGTATCGATTTCCCTTTCGTAATCCTAACAATTCTGCTTTTTCAATTGCTTCCTGCTTCGTCTCCGCATAAGCAGCTAAATATTTTTCTCCATTGATAATTTGGCAAATTACATATTGTTTCATTACTTTCTCCTCTTACTTTTTCATTAGTTGTGCAAGTTTTTTTATACCTATTTCAATTTCTTCTAATGTTGCGTATGAATATGGATACAAATTTTCATTTCTTCTATACAATATACACTATCATAATAAATTTAAATAGGAGGAAATATGATGAGTGAAGCAATTATTCATGGGATCATTCTTGCATTTGGTCTTATCATTCCATTAGGTGTTCAAAATGTTTTCGTCTTTAACCAAGGTGCGAGCCAACCAAATATTTGGAGGGCAGCCCCTGTCGTATTAACTGCCTCTATATGTGATACGTTACTCATATTGATAGCGGTACAAGGTGTTTCCCTTGTACTCCTTACTTTTTCTTGGCTAACTAACTCGTTATATATAATTGGATTTTTCTTTCTCCTATACATGGGCTTTGTTATTTGGAGAAGTAACCCTTCCAACGATGTAAAACAAGAAAAAAGTATGCCAGTAAAAAAACAAATACTTTTCGCTGCATCGGTTTCATTATTAAATCCACATGCAATTTTAGATACAATCGGTGTAATTGGAACAAATTCGATTCAATACATAGGAAATGAAAAATGGGCTTTCACACTTGCAACTATTATCGTTTCTTGGATTTGGTTTATAAGCTTAGCTTTAGCGGGGAAATTTCTAAAAAGGCTAGACTCAACCGGAAAGACAATCGTATTATTAAATAAATTTTCTGGTCTCATCATATGGAGTGTCGCACTTTATATGTTAAAACAAGTTATTTATTCCTAATGAACGAAAGAGAATTGCATGTTACTGAAAACATCATGCAATTCTCTTACAAATTATGAAGTAGTTTCTGGTTTCTTTTTTACGTTCTTTGCATCTTTTGCTGGTTTAATCCAAATGATTGCTATAGCAGCACCAATCCCAGCGAGAATACTTGTTACATAAAACACTTCATGGTCAGCACCTTTCATGAAAAAAGAGTATAGAGGTGGTCCAGCTGCTACACCGATAAATCGCATAGAACTATAAAATGACGTAACCGTCCCCCTTTGCTCCTTTTCAATTCCTTGTGTAATGAGAGCATCTAAACATGGGAGTGCCATACCAATTCCTACCCCCATAATAACGAGACAAAGGAGTAGTAAATAAATTCCTTTTATAAATAAAGGAATGATGACTGATGCAGCAGCCATTAAAAAACCAATGTAAATACACTTCTTCATCACATTTTGGTTATCTCCAATTTTTTTGCCAGCCATATATGAACTAAGTGACAGTACAAGTAACGGGATTGCAAGTACACACCCTTTCCAAATACCATGAATGTCATACTTTGATTCCAATATAGTTGACAAATAAAAGAGAATTCCGAATAAAATAAGCATAATAATTGCACCTAATGCAAAAATGGCAATTAACCATCTTCCTTTTTCTCGAAACGTAGCAAGAATTGATTTTATAAACTCTTTAAGCGGTGGTACTTCTCCTTCTTGTTTCTTTGCCTTTACTAGAACAAGTAATAAAACAATTGATACTACGCATAAAACTGGAATCGCCCAAAACGGCAAGAACCATACAATGGCAGCCAGAGCAGACCCTAAAATAGGGCTCAACACTTTCCCAAATGTATTGGATGTTTCGATGATTCCTAAACCTGTACTAACTTGTTTTTCATCTTTGTATAAATCACCAACACACGGTATAACAACTGGCATTGCACCAGCAGCACCAATACCTTGAATCGCTCTACCGATCAATATCCAAGTGTAGGGATTATCAACTTTCCAAGATACCCAACCAGTTATCGCTCCTCCTATAGCCGCAATCAGCAAACTCGGAACCATTACCATCTTTCGTCCCCATCTATCTGATAAATAACCAGCAATCGGTATAAGTAGAATGGCTACGATAGAATAAATGGTAATAATCATGGATACTTGAAACGATGAAATATGTAATTTCTTTTCAATAGTCGGCAGAATTGGAATGAGCATTGAATTCCCTAATGTCATAACAAGTGGAACTGATGCAAGCGCAATCAAACAACAGTTTTCTTTTTTTAACATGTTGGCTTCGAAACCTTTCATCATATATTTCTTACCATATAATAGCCCTGCTGGAACGTAACTTTTCATTCCACCAGGGCTATTACATTTTTACTACTTCCCATTCACAACAAAAGAAATTGGGGAAAATATAGTATTATTCCTATTCTTTGAATCCAGTTCACAATATATCCATACCAATTAATTGAAAAAAAAAGAAAGGAAGAATCCTTCCTTTCTCCTATAACCTTCTACAATTAGCGAGTATATCCGCCACCAAGTTGTTGTTCTGCCATCGCTACAAGGCGTTTTGTAATTTCACCGCCTACAGAACCGTTTGCACGTGAAGAAGTATCAGCGCCAAGTTGTACACCAAACTCTTGTGCAATTTCATATTTCATTTGATCTAAAGCCGCTTGTGCTCCATGTGATGCTAATTGATTAGAATTACGATTTCTAGCCATTACCAATCACCTCCTTATTTATATATAAATTGTGTTAAATTTTAATTTAAATACATGGTAATTTTTGGTTATTTATATTTTAAAAAAAGAGTCTCTACAATGAGAGACTCTTACATCATTTTATACTAAGAAGTTACTACTTCTAAATTTCTATTTGTTAGTACTTTCATTTCTTCTTTTCATATATCTTTCGCATTATGTCCAAACCATTCGAGTGAAACAAAAAAGGTATACTTTAATTGGTATACCTCTTTCAAACATACACTTTACATAATAATATTATTAATATCTTTCCAACAATACGCTGTCTCTTCCACCTGTAATCTTTCTAAAAATTTTGTATCAATTTTTTCTGGATTAAACTTTTCATAAAACGTTTTAGAAGGGTTATTCGTAACAACCCATACTAAAAGTGATTGCATATTATTGTTTGTACATTCAGATAGTAAAGCTTGAAATAACTTTTGTCCTATTTTCATGCCTTGATACTCTTGTAAAAGGTAAATCGCATATAATTCTCCATCACAATTATATGTACCAGTTCTTTCTGCTCCTCCATCGATGAATCCAACTATTTCTCCATTTAACGTCTCTGCTACAAATCTAAATTGATGGTTACTTTCTTTTTGAAAAATGTTTTCCCATTGTTTTTCCCGTTTCTCATATGTTATATTTTCTAAAATCTCGTTAGGGAATATGCCTTGATATGTCGTTTTCCAACTATCAGCGTGGACCTTTGCTATACCTGGTATATCATCTTTTATCGCTCTTCTAATATGTATTTCCATCATTTCTCCCCCTCGTTTACTCATCATTATATCAATTTACTTCCTTAAAAATCCAAACAAAAAAGAGTGAATTCACTTCACTCTTTTTTGTTACAATTATCTACTTTCCACTTCAACTGAAACAACACGATCTATCTCTTTTAGTGAGCTATATAACTCAGTTGTATATAAATCTTCTGGAGCTAAAATAACCATCTCCAATTGCTGAAATGCTCCACTATCTATATCTTTAATCTTCACGCGTTTTACATGCATTCCTAAATTTTTAATCTGCTTAAATATACCATCTAACTCATGATGCTCTTTTACAGTAATTTTAATAGACAAGTCCTTTTGTCTTAATGAATACGGTCCTGCAATTTTCACAAGTTGCGGAAGTACATTAATTGCTAAAATAATTAAAATCATAGCAACCGTCGCTTGTAAATAAAATCCTGCTCCAATCGCAATACCTAAAGCTGAAGCAGCCCACACCATAGAGGCGGTCGTTAATCCAGAAATAACGTCATTACTTCTTCGTAAAATAACACCTGCTCCAAGAAAACCAATTCCACTCACAATTTGAGCAGCTAAACGCATGGGATCCATATTTGTATGCCCTGGAACAGAATATACATGTACAGATTCAATTGAAACCATCGTAATTAAACAACTTGCTACAGAAATAACCATACTTGTTTTCACACCAAGTGGTTTATTCTTTAGCTGCCTATCTATCCCGATGAATAATCCTAAAAAGAGTGCTAAACCTAATTTGAGTAAAAATTCATATGACATATTTCCAGTCTCCTTACTTTACAATGTTTCCCTTGGAATAATTCACTATAACTCTTTTATGATATCAATTCCAGTCTTTTCTATCCATTTAACGTAAAAAACCGAAAAAACATTTGTGACGATGTTTCTCCGGCTTTTTATTACGCTTAAAACTCTTCTTTATTTCTTATCTTTAATCTTAATCTCTGCATCTTTGTAGAATGCTAATTTACTGTCATTATACTCTTTTGTAAAATTGTTAAATTGCTCTTTTGATTTTTGTGCTTCCATAGTTAATTCATTAACAGCCTTAACTTTTTCACCAATCTCTTTTAATTTCGTTTCTTTTACTTTTAATTTTTCATACAATTCTTTTTCGGTCGCTAACGCCTTCGTATAATTTTCATTCATCTTTTGGAATGCATCATAACGATTTTTATACGACTCTTCTACTGCTTTCGCTTGTTTTTGTAACTTTTTATCTTCAAGCTTCTCTATATTTCCTTGAACAGATTTCGTTTCTTTCTGAGCTTTTTCTAGCATTTCTTTCTCATTTTTCAAAGCTTTTTCACGATTATCTACATTGGCAGTAGCCTGCTCTATTTTCTTCATAACAGCGTCATTATGATCTTTACCTTCTTGTAAAATTTGAGAATATAGTTCTTGGCCTTCCTTCTCTAACTTCTCTAATTTTTTCGCTTCATCAACTAATGATTTCTCTTGTGTCGCCGCTGTTTCAAAAGCTGTATATAGGTTTTCTTCTGGTTTTTCACCGAAACAACCTGTTAATAGTCCTACTGATAGTGCTCCAACTACTGCTACTTTTCCATACTTCAACGTTCATTCCTCCATTACATACGGTTATCATGCCAGAAATTCACTGGGAAGTGACTCTCTTCATGATAAGCTTCAAACTCATAACCCTTTTCTTTTAACCCTTTTAAAATTGCTGGCACAGCAGCAACTGATTGCGGATGAATATCATGCATTAAAATGACTTCTTGTGGTTTTGTTGCATTTGTTAATACATTTTGAGCAATTTGTGCTGCAGCTGCATCAACTTGCATTTTATTATATTTCCAATCTAATGAATCAATTGTCCAATCCCACACTTTAAAGCCGCCCTCTACCACTTTATTTCGAAGACTTTCATTTAATCCAGGCATTGAACCGTATGGTGGACGTGTTAATTTAGGTGATTTCCCAATAATATTGGCGATTAAGCTTTGATCTTCTTTCATCTCATTTACATACTCGCCATTTTTATATAACTTTGCAAAATTATGCGTCATACTATGCATTCCTACATAATGACCTTCTGCATTTTCTCGTTTCACTAAATCTGGAAACTCTTTTACATTCGCTCCAATTAAAAAGAATGTCGCCTTCGCATCATGTTGTTTTAACGTATTTAATAATTCAGCCGTATATTTCCCCGGGCCATCATCAAATGTAAGATAAGCAACTTTTCTTTCCTTGCCATTAAAACGACTTGGTGCCGTTTTATTCATTTCTACTTTCGGTTGTTCACTTGCGAGTTGTACTACATTTTCTTGTTTTGCAACAGCCTTTGCTGGTGAAGTAATGGATTGAAACATGAAATACCCAATAGCTACTGCTGCAATCGCTATTAAAACGAATA
Source organism: Bacillus paranthracis (assembly GCF_001883995.1). Taxonomy (GTDB): domain Bacteria; phylum Bacillota; class Bacilli; order Bacillales; family Bacillaceae_G; genus Bacillus_A; species Bacillus_A paranthracis. The sequence goes on from NZ_MACE01000049.1 coordinate 454,103, forward strand.
CTACTCGTTTAATTTTAAAAGCTTTTTCCATTCTATCGAATTCCTCTCCCTATTAATCTTATATATAAATCACCCAATATAATTATACATCTATTTATTTTATTACACTATATAAACAGACCTATATATGTATTATAATGGGAGTTTTATCAAAATGGTCGTTCCTATTCCTTCTTTACTTATAATATTTATTGTACCTCCATGAAGCTCCACCATTTTTTTAACGATGGCTAAACCAAGACCCGCACCTGTAGCATAATTATTAATCTGGTAAAATGACTGTTCTATATACAGTAAATGCTCTTTAGCAATTCCAATCCCTTCGTCTTTCACCTTTATCACTGCTTGTCCTTTATTTTTAGTCACCTCAATATATACTTTACCATTTTTATGTGAATATTTAATGGCATTTTAAACAATATTCAAGAAAATTTGCTTTAGTCTATTTCGATCTCCTATCAATTCGATTCTTTCTATAGTTTTGATGAATTGCATTTGCTTCTCTTCAGCATTAGGAGTTAATTGCCAAATCTTCTCCTCTAGTATATCGTATAATTGCACCTTTTGTTTATATAAATTGAAATGATTTAAGTATAAAAAATCGTTACAGAAAAGTTACAAATCCATCTCGATAAAAAAAGATTGGCAAAGGCCAATCTTTTTTTATTATTCATTTCGAACTGGCTTTGGTGTTACACCTAAATGTTCATTTAATTTTTTCGAAATATCTTTCACATTTTTTTCATTTGGAATGTAATAATAAATGCCTCCGATACGTTTATCCGTACCTTCCACTTGCATTTTTTCCATTTCCAAATTAGATCCTGCCATATTTTTCGTAATAGCAAGCATATCATCGAAAGTTAAGTTCGTTTTCATATTTTTATCAACCGCATCAAGTAAAGAGCCCATTTTGCTAATAGATTGAACAGACATCGCTTTTTTAGCAATTGCTTCAATTACAAGTTGTTGTCTTTGACCACGCATTGCATCACTGTCAATTTTACGCGTTCTTGCAAGCGCAAGTGCTTGTTCTCCATTTAAATGTTGGTAGCCTTTCTCTAAATGAATCATACCTGCTTGGTCTTTACTATCTTGTTCAGTGAAAGTAACTGGTACATCAATATCAATACCACCAAGTGAATCGACAATTTGTACGAATGATTCAAAGTTAAACTTCACATAATAATCAACAGGAACATTTAAAAATCTTTCCACTGTATCGCGTGTACTTTCAACACCACCAAATACGTGTGCATGTGTAATTTTATCTAATTTCTTTCTAGATGGAATATATACACGTGAATCACGCGGAATACTTACTAATTTAACTGATTTATCATCTTTATTAATTGTTGCTAATAAAAGTGCATCTGTTCGAACAGCTTCTCCGTATTGGCTTTTTCTCATTTCACTACCATCAACACCCATAATTAGAATTGAAATGTTATCCTTTAAAGGTTCAACTTCTTTATCACGCTTCGATGATTTATCAATTTGTGCATATGCATCACTTACTACTGCTTTTGCTTTATTATATATTAACGATCCATATCCTACTCCACCAAAAATAAGTAAGAACAATGGAATTATAATGAACCATTTTATTGATTTTCTTTTAGAACGTTTTTTACTGCTTCTCGTATTCTGTTCTAATTCAGAGCTCATATCCATTCGCCTCTCTTTCTCTTTCCCAATTATAATGCAAGTCTATTAACCTTCATATTGAATTTCCTTTCAATTACCTTACAATTTTGTAAGGTTACTGCGCAAATCCAATATGTACTCCATTTCACATTATACTCTCGTGCTTATTTTTGGCAAGTCACTATTTATATAAAATTATTTTTTAAATTCATATATTATAATTTTATTAGTTTGGTGTATACATAGTTTGCTTTCCATTATTAATAATGAAAGCTGATTTTGCTTTTATTTTCGTCTTTTGTATTTCTATCTCTTCATTTGAGAAATTCACAATAATTTCAATATTTTTTCCATACGAAGCTGATTGTACTAACTTATCTTCTGACAAATATGCAAAGTTCGTCATTTCTTCTTTTACTGCCTTTTCATGAACTTCATTCCAAACTTTCAGGTGCTGCGTAATTTCTTGTTTATGCTTATTCCACTCTACTTTATCTAAATGGTACAACGGAGGAACGTTATACAATAATTCGTATAACATACGGTTTCTAACCTCATCTTTTACTTTCAAGCTTCCCCATTCCCAGTGGTGCGTTGTAATTACAGAATCATTGTATACTAATTTATATAATGGTACTGAATATGCAGGATTTAAATATACTTGTTTATACTCTTCTTTTAACGGTACTTGTTTCGCATATTTTTCTGGAACATTTTGATTCGGTGACCAATATCCACCTACATAATACGGACTTGTTTTATTTTTCCTCATATCTTCATCGTCCCATTTAATTACAGGCGTTTCAATACCATGAGCAAATGCAATCGTACTACTAGCAAAATCATTTCCGCCTTCAGAACCAACGACCATACCCTTTTCTTGCGCAATGTAGTCCATTCGTTTTAAACGTGCTTTTAAATCTTGCTCTTGTGTCGTTATATGTTTCGCTGAATAGTCATCGTAAATTTCACCTGTCGCATCACAATCAATAAACCATGAATTATATTTAGGTCCATTTTGTAATATATCGTTCATTCGTTCTTTTACACTAGGAAGAGATAAAGTTGGATTTAATTTTCGCCCTCTACCTAAAACCCCTTGCACCTTTTCTCCATTTTTCTTCGTTACAGTAGCCTCTTCGTATAATGATGGGTCATTAAAGGATGCTGTGTTCCAATTTTTATCACTTTTTTCGTGAATGGAATGATATGAGTCATACGGACCAACTAAATACCCCATTTCCTTAGCTTCTGTCACGAAATTAGGTTGCATAAATCCTTGTTCCCAGTTTGGCAGACCAATCCACGCTTTTTCTATTCCTGCCTCTTTCATTTCCTTTAGTATGTCCGTTCCATCTGCATTACCCCATTTACTTACCTCTTCAACCGCATCACCAAGTAGCGACTTTAATAAATGCTTATTTAAGCTATACAATTCTGTATTCGTTAAGTGACCTACACCTTTCTTTAATAGCACACTAGCTTCCTGATTAACGTTTTGAAAAATATCATCTTTATAAAATTCTTTCATTGATAACACTTCGTTTATATAACGTAAAATAACATTTTTTTGATACTTATCAATGAAATCTTGTTTACTTACTTGATCTAATACATTCAATTCCCCAGGCTCTGAACTATATTTTTGAATAAGCTCTTTTATATGGCTAAACAAAGGGCTATTTATTTTCTCTCTTAGCTTTGGCCAATTTACATTACTTTCTGATAAGCCATTTTGATTCCAAAAATAAAAATGAGCTGCACCGTAAAGCTTTTCTATCTCTTTATTTTTTCTAGCCTTTTCTTTTAATGTTTTAAATTCACCTTTTCGAGCGATATTGTCTTTATACAGTTTAGCAATACTTACTACATCATTATTTGTCACATATACTTGAAATCCATATGTTTTATTTTTATTTATACGCGGAAATTCATGTATAAAATCAAACCCGATTTTCGGATCCGAATGAAATTTCACCTCATTATTAAACATATTGTTCGCGATATATACAATTGAATATTTCAAACCATTTAATGCGAAAAACTTCATAGAAAATGATTCAGCAAATGAATATGCATCATCCTTTAAAAACTTCTTCCAATTTTCATCATTACTCGAAATTTGCTTCCCTTCCCATAACGGAAGTGTATAATTTTCAGCTTGTACTTTCGGCCAAGTAAAGCTTTCTGCACCAGTCGATTCTACTTCAATATTTAAGTGATCTTTTTTCTTCTCTAGACTCACTTTTACTTTTTGATCTGGATATTCCCAAGATGTACGATCCTTTTCTTTTTTTACATTCAACACCTTCATTTTCGGCAAGGGCTGTGATGCCAGTGCCTTTACGCCATCATGTTCTACAATTAACGTGAAAGTCTCTGGATTGACATCATAAGTAAATTCTTTATACGTTGCTTTCTTTATTTTAGACTCTTGAACAGTATTGCTACCTTTTACATCACACCCGACTAAAGTCGAAAATGACATCGTTGTAAGAAGACATATTGCTATCATTTTTTTCATCTTCTGCACCTCCACCACTGAATATACAGAGGCTTTGTTACAGGAATGTGGCAAAAAAATAGAACCAGCATAATGCTAGCTCTATTTTTGGGATTAAAAATAAATATATATGGGCAACTATAATCTGCTTAATATATATATTACAATAACCGTGTTTTTTCATCCTCACTAATTATAAAAGCAAATCATTCAAAGCTTTAACATGCATTTCTTAACTAAAAAAATAAGTGTATATAATATACGCTAAAACTAGCACTAAAATTACTATCGCTGTACCTTTCCAATTCATACCACCCGCCATATCAACTGGACTACCCGTTTCAGCTCTGTTGAGCCCATCATGTAAAGAACCGGTAGAATTGTTTTTCAATTCACTTTGCCTTATACGTTCTCTTTTTTCTTCCGGTAACTCTTTCTTCATATGATCCGTTCACCTCCAAGTTAATATACTCTTTACTAAATTATACATTCATATTTTTCTTTTATATGCAAACATATTTACAACATAAAGAAAGCTAGCGATACTAGCTTTCTTTATAATCCAATATGTTCTTCTTTATTTACAGTAATCCCTCTATGATCAATTTCTAGCTCACACACTTTCATAGACGTAAATACTCTCGCTAATTGCTCAGCAATTTCTTGACGTTTCTCATACGGCGTTAATATAAAAATAGATGGTCCTGCACCGCTAAGCGCTGTACCGTATGAACCGAATTCTTTTGCACATTTACGAATAGATGGTAATAACGGGACAAGCTCTAAACGATACGGCTCGTGAAAATGATCCCTTTCCATCATTTCGCCTACAACTTTCCATTTCTTTTGACATAAAGCAGCTACTAATACATTACTTATTGCACTAGCCTTAACAGCTTCATGAAACGGGAATACATCTGGTAATACAGATCGACTTTCATCTGTATTTAGCTCTTCATTTGGAATAAGAGAAATAACACCTAATTCCTTACTTTCAATTCTTACAACCGAAACATTCTTCCCATCAAGTGCTCCGATTACAGTTCCTCCTAATATAGAAGCAGCAACATTATCAGGATGACCTTCAAAATTTGTAGCAATTTGAACTCTTTGCTCAGTCGTTAAGTTCAATTTTCCGAGTTGATTCGCAAGCTCTATCCCAGCTACAATTGCTGATGCACTACTTCCTAGACCTCTTGTTAGCGGAATGTTACTAGTAACTTCTATTATATAGGGTGATAAAGAAGGACATACTTTACATGCCGTGCTAACAATTAAATTTTTATCGTCTGTCGGAATTGAATCTTCAAAGGAATGGATTACTTGCCATTTATCAGCTTTTTCTTTAACTACTACATGTAAATATAATGACAAAGCTATTCCTACTGAATCGAATCCAGGTCCAACATTCGCTGTACTAGCAGGAACACGAATACTTAATGGTATCACGACATAATCACCCCTTTAATATGCTCTTTAATTTGTTCTATATTATTTGAAACACTTGCAATATCTAATGCATTAGAAGAGATTGCGATATCAGGATCTTTCAAGCCGTTTCCAGTTAAAACTGCAACAACTGTTTCTCCTTTTTTGATTTTTCCAGATTGAACATGTTTCATTACGCCAGCTAATGAAGCATTTGATCCTGGCTCAGCGAAAACCCCTTCCGATTTTGCTAATAATCTATACGCATGTAAAATTTCTTCATCTGATACCATATCTATTTCACCGTGAGATTGCTCAGCAGCCTCTACTGCATATGACCAACTTGCTGGGTTACCGATGCGAATCGCTGTTGCAATTGTTTCTGGCTCGTCAATTACATGCCCTTTTACAATAGCAGCTGCTCCTTCCGCTTCAAATCCATGAATTCTTGGCTTCTTATATCCTTTTTCTTTCTCATATTCACAGAAACCCTTCCAGTACGCTGTAATATTCCCAGCATTCCCAACAGGAATCGCTAAAACATCTGGTGCACTTTGCAATTGGTCACAAATTTCAAATGCTGCTGTTTTTTGCCCTTCAATTCGATAAGGATTTACCGAGTTAACTAATGTGATTGGCTCTTCTGCAGCAATATTTCTTACAGCCTTTAGTGCATCATCAAAATTTCCTTCTATTGAAATAATTTCAGCACCATAGGCAACTGCTTGCGCTAATTTTCCATGTGCAATTTTCCCTTCTGGGATTACGATAATACATTTCATTCCAAGACGTGCCGCGTATGCTGCGGCCGATGCTGATGTATTACCTGTCGATGCGCAAATAATGGCCTCTGAACCTTCTTCTTTCGCCTTCGCAACTGCCATTACCATACCACGATCTTTAAAAGAACCTGTCGGATTCGCTCCTTCATACTTACCGTATAACTGAATTCCTAATTGTTTTGATATATTTAATAACGGAATAAGGGGTGTATTTCCTTCCATTAAGCTCACATCAGGTGTGTTTTCGTTTACCGGTAAATAAGAAGCATATTGGTTTAATAGTCCTTTATACATATTGTTTTTCCTCCTCAATAATGTAGTAACTGTTTATTTCACTTGCGACATCTTCTATCGCTCCTAAAACTCGTTCGAATTGATACTTTGAAGTTTGATGTGTCACAACAACGACTTCTGCAAGTTCACGATTTAAAGGTAATTGAATCACTTCTTTTAAACTTACAGAATAATTAACGAAACATTCTGTTATTTTTTGCAACATCCCAGGTTCATCTCGTAATGAGATACGTAAGAAATATTTCGAAACGACTTCTTCATCCCCTTGTAATTCATACGGTTCCGGTTCTTTTAACGTACTTTTATTTTTCTGAACTTGATTCATATTTTTAACGATTGAAATAATATCACTTACTACAGCAGAACCAGTCGGTAACTTCCCAGCTCCAGGTCCGTAAAACATTACTTCTCCTACCGCTTGCCCGTGAACATATACTGCATTAAATTCATTATTTACATTCGATAATGGATGATGACTAGGTAAAAGAGTCGGTTCTACACTTAAATGAATGGCTGATCCTTGTTTCTCTGCTTTACCAATTAATTTCATTGTAAACCCTAACTTTTCAGCCATTTGTAAATCTTCTTTTTCGACCTTTCGAATCCCTCTTACTTGCACATCATCTAAAGAAACATTCATCGAAAAACCTAAGTTTGCAAGAATCGCTACCTTTCTCGCCGCATCTAGCCCATCTACATCCGCTGTCGGATCTGATTCTGCGAAACCTAATTTTTGTGCTTCCTGTAAAGCCTCTTCATACGACCATCCATTTTGACTCATCTTTGTTAACATGTAATTTGTTGTACCATTTACAATCCCCATTATTTTTTCAATTTGATCTGATGCTAATCCGTCTGTTAACCCTCTTAACACCGGAATACCGCCCGCTACACTTGCCTCATAACATAAATCACAATCATTATCGTTCGCCAGTTGGAGAAGTTCTACACCGTATACAGCCATTAAATCTTTATTTGCTGTTACGACATGTTTCTTATTTCGTAAAGCTTTAACAATATGCTGCTTCGCTTCTTCAATTCCGCCCATTACCTCTACTACAATATCAATATTTGAATCATTTAGAACTTCATCAACATGACTTGTTACTACGATTCCATCAATACAAACATCACGTTCTTTTTCTAAATCACGTACAGCGACTGTCTTCACTTTCACTTCATACCCTGTATCAAGTGCAATTTTTTTATAATGTTCTTTCAAAATATGGACAACACCACTTCCGACCGTACCTAATCCTAACACCCCTACATTAACAACATTATTCATCTTCTAATCTCCTCCTACAATTTTATTTTTTATCTTTATCAATCACCTTACTCTGCTTTTCAATCATGCAGGTGGTGGTTATTTCCGTACGTACAAATCGTTTCATGTTACAGCACCTCCTTTCAAAGTAATAAAAAAACACACTCATCCCTAGGAAAGGGACGAATGTGTTTTCGTGGTTCCACCCTTGTTCCAACCTAGACGTATTTCTCTCTAGATTGCTCAAGTTCAGATAACGGCTGATTCCGTCAATAATTACTAGATTACTCGTTCACTATTGAAGTTCAAAGGTGGTAAAATCATTTCTCGTGTTAGGAAGCTCACACCCTTGACTTCCCTCTCTGTAAACCGTAAAAATGATTCCGTGTCCTTATCGTTACTTTTCGTTCATGTTTATTTGTTAACTCATTATACTCGCATAAAAAACAAAATCAATACTATTTTTTAATTATTTTTAATTTTCAATCTCTAAAACTATAAAAAAACACACTCATCCCTAGGAAAGGGACGAATGTGTTTTCGTGGTTCCACCCTTGTTCCAATCCAGACGTATTTCTCTCTAGATTGCTCAAGTTCAGATAACGGCTGATTCCGTCAATAATTACTAGATTACTCGTTCACTATTGAAGTTCAAAGGTGGTAAAATCATTTCTCGTGTTAGGAAGCTCACATCCTTGACTTCCCTCTCTGTAAACCGTAAAAATGATTCCGTGTCCTTATCGTTACTTTTTTCGTTCATGTCTATTTGTTAACTTATTATAGTTATCAACTTTTTAAAAAGCAAGCCTATTTTTGTTCATTATTTTTAAAAATACGAATCATTTTATTTTAAAATAACAAATCATCTAATATAGATTTCTACTCTTGCACATGTATTCATCACTTATAAACTAACAAGATTGATATTAAATTCTCATTCTAAAACGTTTAGAGTTTCACACCTCAACACTATATTTAAAAAGTAATTTTCTTAATACAATCTTTCCCTATAACTTTCTTCTAAAGAACGTGCAACATCCTCTTCTGAAGTATTCACTTTCGCATGCTCCAACAACATTTTTGCTGCTGAAGGTAACTCTTTTTTATTTAACCAAGATTCCGGATCCCACATTTTTGAACGAATAAAAGCTTTTGCACAATGAATATAGCATTCCTCTACCTCAACCACAATTCCAAGTAACGGATTGCGTCCATTTGCCTGCATTTCTTGCAAAATTTCTTCGTCGTTTGTTATATACGCTCGGCCATTTATTCTGAGTGTCTCCCCAAGGCCTGGGATAAAAAAGATTAATCCTACACGTGGATTGGAAATAATATTCAAAATGGAGTCTATACGGCGGTTGCCTGGTCTTTCTGGAATGATAATTTTATTATGGTTTAATACGTAAACAAATCCAGGTGCATCTCCTCTCGGTGAAGCATCACACTCTCCTAATTTATTTGCTGTAGATAATACTAGAAAAGGAGATTTAGACAGAAAATCTACGCAATGGTGGTCTAATGATGAAATAACCTTTTTCAAAGCTCGCTCACTTGGTTCCCCTAATATTTTCCGTAATTCTACCTCAGTTGAAATAATCGATTTTATTTCCGTCCTCTCTATACCCACTTATACCCTCTCCTTTTTTTCTTTATTTTCCCAAAATTCATTACAAATATTGTATAATAAAATTTGCAGAAAGGGGAACTAAAATGACAGAGTGGTTAACGATATTTGATTCTGAAAGAAATACACTTGGGAAGAAATTACGTGATGAAGTGCACCGTGACGGTGATTGGCACGAAACATTTCATTGTTGGTTTGTAGAAAAAGATGATGAAGATATGTTCTTATATTTCCAATTACGCTCTAAAAATAAAAAAGAAGCCCCATGTATATGGGATATTACTTCAGCTGGACATATTATGCATGATGAAGATGTACAAATTGGTGGCCTTCGTGAAATTAAGGAAGAATTAGGGCTTTCCTTTCAAACTACTGATCTAGCATATACAGGAATCTTTACAATAGATTATGAAATTTCAAATCTTACGGATCGCGAGTTTTGCCATATGTATTTTCACAATGTCATCGATCCACTTCCATTCGCACTAGGTGAAGAAGTAGATGATGTGATGAAAGTACATGCAACTTCTTTTCTACAACTATTAAAAAGAGAGATTTCATCTTTTACAGCTACTTCTGTTTTGAGCAATAAACCGCTAACGATAACTTTTGATGATATCTATCCATATGATCTTGCATACTATGAATTTGTTGTTGAACAAGGAAAAGACTTACTAGAAAATAATAGTTTATAAATAAAATAGGACTCCTAGCATTATATTGCATAAAGTCCTATTTTTTCATTATTGTTCAAGCATTTTTAATCTACTCTCTACTCGTATAAATAAACGAATGATTAATAACAGCATAATCACCATAATCGCTATCATTGTATGTGGATATCTAAACAGTATACTAACAACACTTCCAATTAACATCATAATGAATCCGTTTTGCTTCATCACTTCTGCACTATACCTATTACCTACATCCCATAATTCTTTATTTTTCATAGATCGTTTCGTACGATAACCATATGCCGCATTAATATCGGTCGGTGGATTTTTTTGAAGGACAATCGCCGCAAGTATAAATATAATACCTATTAAAATACTCATTCCTATGTTTATTAGTGCATACATCAATTATATTCCCTCCTAACAACCTACAGCTTCATTATACGACAAAATCCTGTTTTTTCCAATTTAACAACACATTCACTTCCGCTCTTTCGATGTTTGGAACATACTTGGCAGCGTTACAAAGCGCGCCCCTTTCGTTTTTAACTGCGGAATCATTTTGTCTAGCGCCTCTACAGATCCTTGCAGGCGTCCACCTGGAGTTGAATGTTGAAGTATGATACTACCAGGGAATGAGTTCCCTAACACATTATTTGTAATCGTATCAGCACTTACACCTTTCCAATCAACTGTATCCACACTCCACTGTACAATCATAAAGTTTTGCTCAGTTGCCCAATGCAATTGATTTTCAAGTATTTCACCATACGGCGGGCGTATAAATTTAGGAGCATAGCCGGCTATACGTTTTAATATTTCTTCCGTTTTTATAATTTGATTACGGTACTCATCCTCATTTACTTTCGCTAAATTAGGATGACTATACGTATGATTACCAATTACATGCCCTTCATTCGCAATACGCTTTACGACATTCGGAAACTTTTCTGCATTTTCACCAAGCAGGAAAAAAGTCGCTTTTACATTATGTTGTTTTAACTTATCTAATATTTTTGGCGTGAATTCTAAATCCGGTCCATCATCAAATGTAAGTGCGACTTCCGCTTTATTGTACGGTCCTGAAAATGCGTACGCATATTTTTCGACCCAAGAAAATGGTGTCCACGATCCACGTTCATCTGCTTTCATTTGTACTTCATAGCTTTGAGGGATATATGTGTATGGCAATGTTCTTATATAATCTCCGTAATAAAATAAGTTATATGGCATATAGGCATACGAAACATCTCGTTCTAGCCCCCATTGATATGGAGCAAACCCTTCTGGTGAATAAAAATAATACATAATAAAAACCTCCCTAAAGTTTCATATGTGATTCATCTGCACTTTGTTAGAGAAATTGTTATTCATAAACAAAAATAAGACTGTCCGTCATTTGGACAGTCTTACTGCTGACTATTATTAATAAATTGATGTACTATCTTTCGGTAAAGCTTTCACATGTTTTAAATAACTTGTCACTCTGTCATCATCACCTTGCGGGTACGAATATCCATAAGCGTTAGCAATTTCATTCGCCACTTCCCTAAATAAATCACCCATGACAAAGAATGACTCCCATATGTTTTCATATTCTGCATTAGAAAATGTCCTTTTAAATTGCTCCCACATTTCCCCTTCAAAATATTGCTCAAAATGCTTTCCAAACTTTCCTGCATTAACTGTAAAGTCTGTTTTCATACCAATATGCCATTCTAGCATTACGATGAACATATCCCGCACTGGACCATCAAGCATTCCTTTTGCATAAGAAAGTTCCTCACGCCATAACCCTTTTGCCACATTCGTACTACACCACCAAAACTCATTACAGCAACCTAAAAACTCTTTTTCTGTAGGCTTTTTTATTAAGTAATCTTTATCGCTTGCTGGCGGGAATTCTTCTATACAATTATCTTTATCGAGAAGTAATTTACTTAAACTATCTTGTCCAACGAAATTATTTATTAATTCAACTGGCACTAGTGTTAAATCAATCCGATTCCCATCCATGAACTGCATTAAATACGGAAACTTTCCGTCTCCATCTGGTGGAACTAATGACATTTCTTCCGGCATTTGTACAATCATTATTTCTCCAAATCTATGAATCCAATTATGATTAGACGTAAAGGATTGTATATCTTTTACAACATACATAATATCATAGTCTTGAAAACAATCTCTTTTCACATGTGGATTTACACGCGATCCATTCATGATGACAGCTCGGATTCTTTCATCCTCTTTTGCTGTATTCATAATTAAGTCTATCATTTCTTTTTCTGTTCTCATCTACTCACAACCTCCAATTTTTTATATAAAATATAGTGATATGTATATAGGAGGTCCACGAGCTAACTGCGTTGTATACGATACAAGTTATAATTTTTCAAACATCTTTTTCATTCTATTTATCTCCTTTCGGTATTCTTTTACGAAAATGTAAAATCTTTCGGTATTCATACAACACTCATATATTGATCAACAGCCGTCCACTTCTCAATCATACTCATGGAAATACCATCGCTTTCAATACTTTTCTACTATTCACCTTCAATTATACATAAAATTCTGTCTTATATACCAAAAATAAAGAAGGGACATCTACTTCATTACAAAATAGATATCCCTTCTTTTGTTTATACATGTATCCCTTACGGATTAGTAGACCAAAGCCCTGCTGATTTAATAAATGTACGTTTATTTAATTTCAGCTGCGCTACGATAAACTCTGCAATATCTTCTGCTTGCATTACTTTATCAGGATTTCCGTCAGTTAATCCTAAATCTACAGCCATGTCTGTTGCTACTGTACTTGGAGTTAACGCTGTTACGCGAATGTTATGTTTACGAACTTCCATCGCTAACGATTCTGTTAAGCCAAGAACACCAAATTTAGAAGCACTATATGCACTTGTTACAGGTGCACCTTTTTGTCCTGCTGTAGATGAAATGTTAATGATATCACCAGATTGTTGTTCAATCATGCTTGGTAAAGCTGCACGAGTTGCATAGTATACACCCATTAAGTTTACTTGAATGATTTTTTCCCAATCAGCAACGTCTAGTTCTAAAAACTTACCGAACTTAGAAATACCAGCGTTATTAATTAAAATATCGATAGATCCTAAACCGTTTTTTAACGTCTCAATTGCAGTAGTCACTTCTTCATATGAAGAAACATCAGCAGTCGCAATAACAGCTTTTACGCCTTCTGCTTCTACTTCTTTCGCTACAGCTTTTAAGTTTTCTTCTGAGCGAGCTAAAAGACCTACATTTACGCCCTCTTTCGCTAATGCGATCGCTACAGCGCGACCAATCCCTCTACCTGCTCCTGTAATTAAAGCATTTTTGCCTTGTAATAATTCTGCCAAGTATAACACTCCTTAATCATCTCAGTTATGTATTATATTAAAATTGTATCTATGTTTATGTAAAAAGGCAATGATGCACTTTCATGTGCGTAGGTTACTTGTAGGTAACTATAGAAAGTTCTTATTTATAATTCTCATCTTTTTTCCATAATTCATGTAAAATAGAAATAAATTCCATAAAAGAGAGCATATGCGTATAAAAAAAATGGTTCTTGTCACTATCTGCAGTCGGACTATTTAGCATATTTTTGGCTATGTACTTTATATTTGGTAATCCACTATATTATAAAGTAATAGAAAAAGAAACTAACGAATATCTCCATACTATAAAAGGATATAAGCAAAAAGAAATACAAAGCATAACCGGAAAATATACTTCCCTTTATAATATCGGCTATTATGCAACAGTAGTATATAAAGACGAACCTTATTTTACATACTCTTATACATACGATAATAATAAAAAAATAATACAAGACAATGGCATTTTAGGAAGACATACTGAATCATTTGAGCATCTTAATTTAAATTGGTCACTGTTCGATCAACTAATACAAGGGATTCATACGAACTTACAAGAAAGAGGTTTAAGTGAAAAAAAGGATTATTCTATACGACACGTTCATTACATTGATATAGATGATGATAAAAACGATGCAGAAGCATACGTTGACTTTAAAAAAGATGAATAATGAAGGAAAAGCTTATCAATATAGTTGCAGTAATGGGAAATGTATTTTTAAAGAGAAATAGTGTTAGAAGGTTCCCCTTCTAACACTATTTCTCTTCATGATTCGGAATACGTACAATAAATTCCGTACCACTGCCTTCCTCACTCTCGACTTTTATTTCTCCTTGATGAAGGTCGAGTACTTTTTTTACGATAGCCAAACCTAAGCCACTCCCTCCATAAGCACGATTTCGTGAAGAATCCGCTTTATAAAAGCGCTCAAAAATATGTTGCTTCTGTTCTTCAGATATCCCAATTCCCGAATCGCGAATACGTACTTCCACTACTTTCTCATATTCTTTTAACTGGATTGTAATTGTGCCACCACTTGGAGTAAATTTAATACTATTATGAATTAAATTAATCCAAACTTGACTCATACTTTCTTGGTCAGCAGTAATGTGCACTTTCTCTAAATTAAGTTCCAATTCAATTTCTTTTTCAGCCCAGAGCGGTTCACTATTTAACACAATTTGCTTTAACTGTTGATCTAATCGATAAGTTACTCTTTCTGGTGTATATTCTTCCGACTCTAAAAGGGTAAGCTTCAGTAAATTTTGACTTAGTTTAGATAATCTCGTCGTTTCCGTTTCAATAATGGTAAGGTAATGCTCTCTCTTTTCCTCGGAAAGATTGTTATCTTGTAGCGCTCTAGCAAATCCTTTTATAGAAGTTAATGGTGACTGTATTTCATGAGAAACATTCGATACAAATTCCTGGCGCATTTTCTCCATCGCATTTAGTTCATCTGTCATATCATTTATACTTTTTACGAGCACACCAATTTCTCCATCATATTTCTCTTCATTTCGTATTTTGACGGAGAAGTCCCCTTTTGCAATTTTTTGTATCGGTTCAATAATAGTCCAAATCATCGCCTCTCGCTTCGGTCTCATTAATACTGCAATTAATATCCAAAGAAGAATCATAAATATAAAACTGAGTATGTCACTAATGAGGTAGGTAACAAAAGGAGATAAATGTATTGCAAGTGCATCCAATATACTAGATGATACATAAAATGCTGTAGACCAAATAATAGTAAGAAAAGAAAAGAGTGCTATTATCGCTCCCGTTACTTTTAGCATCTTGAATTTACTCATTCGCTCTCTTCTTCTCATTTACTTACCTCTAAGCGATATCCTAAGCCTCTTATCGTTTTAATACTAAATCTCGATTTCTCTTCTTGGAACTTCTCACGTAACCGATTCATATGAACATCTAATGTTCGCTCATTTCCTTCAAAATCATATCCCCATACATCTTCAATTAATTGCTCTCTCGAACAAGTTCTTCCCGCTTTAGAGCCTAAAGTAAATAGCAATTCGAATTCTTTTAGTGGTAACGTAACTGTTTGTTCACCAATTGTAACTTCAAATGTTTTACGATTTAACAGTACATTTCCAACTTGAATTGATTGCGATACTGTAATTTGGTAACGTTTCAATAACGCCTTAACTCTCACTACTAGTTCTATCGGATCAAATGGTTTTACAAGATAATCATCCGTTCCAAGATGAAATCCTTTTACTTTTTGAGACGTTTCTCCTTTAGCAGTTAACATCAAAATCGGAATATCATAGTATTTCCTTAATTCAAAACATACATCAAATCCATCCATATTCGGCATCATGATATCAAGAATAACCATATCAACTTTCACTTCATCTATTTTTTGAAGTGCATCTAGACCATCAATTGCTTCATATGTTTGAAATCCTTCCCGCTCTAAAAATACAGAAACAAGTTCTCTAATATGCGGATCGTCATCTACTATTAAAATTTTTGGTAGCAAAGAAAACCTCTCCTTTCTACGTAGCATCTTTCATATAACTTTTAAAAATGAATCACCAGCGGAGTATAAGCCCCACTGATGATTCATTTTATAATACGCCCTCTTTAATTTTCAATTGTTGCGTTGCAAATTCACGATACATGTCATGTGTGCGTAACAATTCATCATGTGTACCACTACCTGTAAGATTCCCTTTTTCTATAAAGATAATTTTATCTGCATCTACTACAGTAGAAAGTCTATGTGCAATAACTAACGTTGTTCTGCCTTTCATTAAGTTATTTAATGCCTTTTGAACGACAGACTCTGATTTACTATCTAAACTAGAAGTTGCTTCATCTAACATAAGAATTTGTGGATTTCGAAGTAACGCTCGGGCAATGGCAATTCGCTGTCTTTGTCCTCCAGAAAGTTTCACACCACGTTCTCCAACTTCTGTTGCATATCCATTTGGCAAATCATGAATAAATGCATCCACATATGCCATCGCCGCTACTTTTTCAATTTCTTCATCTGTCACTTCTCCCTCAACGCCGTAACAAATATTATCCCGAATCGTTCCATCGATTAACGGACTATCTTGTGAAACGTAACCAATTTGACGTCGCCATGACTGTAACGAATAGTTCGTAATTGTATCTTTCCCTAATTTAATAGCACCGCTAGTTGGCTCATAAAAACGTTCTAACAATGAGAATAACGTCGTTTTCCCGCTACCACTTGGTCCTACGATTGCTGTTACTTTTCCTGATTCAATTGTGAAATCAATATTCTTTAACACTTGCTCTTCTTCGTTATACTCGAAATGTACATTTTCAAGAACGATTGGCTGCTTAGCATTTGTGACTTTCACACCTGTTTCATGATCTTCTACTTCATATTCTAAAATTGTATTAATTCTTTCCGTTGCACCAATTGCCTTTTGGAATTGTGTAAAGAACATAGATAATTGACTCATCGGCATTATAATTTGAACTAAATATAAAATAAACGCTACAAGTTCACCTGTAGTTAATGCACCGCTAGAAACACGCATCCCACCATACCCTACGATAATAACAAGCAATGCCATTAAAACAAACGACATAACTGGTGAAATTAACGCTTGCACTTTCCCTTCTTTCAAACCAAATTGCAATAACTTTTCGATACCTTTATTTCCAGTTTCATATTCTCTTTTTTCTGTGTTCGAAGATTTTACTAAACGAATTTCTGATAATACTTGCGTTAGCACACTTGTAAAAGAAGCCGTTTCATCTTGAAGTGCTTTTGAAATCTTATACATTTTTCGTCCAAGTGGAACTAAAATAAGTACTGATAATGGAATAACCGTTAAAAGTAAAAGTGTCATTTTCCAATCTAAAACAAATAATACGATTAATGATCCGACAATTGAAATACCGCCTGTTAATAAATTTGACAAATGCTCAGAAATTAATGTCTTCACAACACCTGTATCATTTGTCATTCGGCTAATTGTATCGCCTGTTCTATTTTGATCATAATAAGATACTGGCAATATAAGTACCTTTTTCCACAAACGTTCTCTTAATCCAGCTACAATCTTCTGTCCTATATAATTTAATAAATATATAGATAATCCTGCAGCTATAGTTTGCATAATAAAGAAGGCAACTAGCCCAACAATTTGTCCTGTACTAATTGACGAAAGTGAAAAATTATCTACTAATCCTTTTGTTAACATCGGAATAAATAAACTCGCTCCTGTAGAAAGTAAACTCATGAATAACGCAAAAATTAATATCCCTTTCGGAGGATTTGTATCTTGAATAAGGCGTAAAAACTGCCTCCAGCTCCCTTTTTTCTTCATTTCATTTTTAACTTCCATTTCTGTCATCTCCTCGTGTTAAACCAAACTTTTCTTTCTAAAAGTAGAATACAATACGAATGTAAACTGAATGTAAACACACTTTTTCTATTTTTACAAAATATACATAAAAACTCATCTTTACAACAGATATAAATATCTGATATTATTACCTAGTGCTAAATATTATTCTATGCGAATGATAAATAATCAATTTACAATACTATATAAATCTCCCGTTATTGAAAGGAGTATCCTTTTTGCAAACAAATATACATTCCGAAAAGGAAACAATTATTTTTATTCATGGATTAGTCGGCAATCGTCGTGCCTTCAAAAAAGAGCATAAACGATTTTCCGCCTCTTACAACGTTATTACTTATGACTTATTAGGTCACGGCGATGATAAAGGAGAAGCTATCGAATTTTCATTACAGCGTCTCGTAGATCAATTATTGAATTTATACGAAAAAGAAGGCATTCAAAAAGCTCATATTTGCGCTTTAAGCTACGGCTGTTATATCTCTACCATTTTTGCACAAATGCATCCAGAAAAAGTTTTGAGCATTTGTCATATTGGTGGACATTATAATAACCCTTCCCTTTTATATAACGTATTTCAAAAGTTTTGGGAGAAGCGAGGAGACGATTACTCTAAATGGCTCTCTCAATACGCAAATACCATTTTTCCAAGTGGCATACTAAAAGCAAATCCGTTCGCAGTCATTTCAAGAAATATTTATTACCGTTTCGGATTGCAATTACATTCATCAATTATTGCCCAATCATTACGACATCGATTAGAATTCGATTTGAAATCTAAATTAAAATCACTTCCCCACCCTATTCTATGGGTAATGGGTGAACATGATCATCTCTATAAATCTTGCCTTTTTGATTTAAAGTCTATTCTTCCAAACGTTTTATATACAGAAATACCGCTTGCAGGACATGCAGCTAACTTGTTTCGTCCGAACTACTTTCATGACCTATACGCTCGATTTTTAAATGGGAAATTACAGTAAAAACTACTACACTCCCAGTTTATTCAACTATAAAAAGGCTTCCCAAGTTTCCCTGGAAAGCCTTTTCTCTATACAAAAAGTATATAAACTACTTTTTCTTAGTATGCTTTTGTGTAACCTAATAGGTGCTTGCTCCAGTAAGAGTTACTTACAGAACTAATACGTACACCAGTTGCATCAGTTTCTGCACTAATGAACTGACCGTTTCCTAAGTAAACGCCCATGTGAGAAGGACCTGATTTATAAGTATTTTGGAAGTATACTAAATCACCTGGTTGTGGATTGCTAGTTTTTGTTTTAGAGCTCCAGTATCCAGCAACTGTTTGACGAGCACCTTTATGACCAGTTTGATTTAATACGTAGTGAATGAATCCACTGCAGTCAAAACCAGCAGGTGTTGTACCAGCAGTTCTGTATGGTGAACCATTTAAAGATCTAGCGAATCCAGCGATTGAAGATGTATCTCCACCTGTTGTTGGTTTTTGTACGTCTTTACCTGGTTGTTGAACGTTATTTGTAACGTTATTGTTATTTGTAACGTTGTTTACTCCGCCTTTTACAAACTTAACGAAGTCTGCACTTACGTAACCTGTACGGCCGTTATGGTTAATTTTGTACCAACCATTTTCAGCGCCAGTAACGTTTAATACTGTACCGTTTGTTACACCACCGATTACAGCGTTGTATGTAGCTGGGCCTGTACGTACTTTTAAAGCACCAGTGTTAACAACATAAGAACCACCAGTTTGAACTGTAGTAGTATTGTTGTTTGTAGTTGGTTGTTGTGTTTGGTTAGATACAGCAGAACCACCTTTTGTTACGAAGTCTTTGCTTACGTATCCAGTTCCACCATTGAAGTTGATTTTAAACCAATCTTGTACTTCACCAACAACTTGTACTGTTTTACCTTTATTTACAGAGCCTAATACTGTATGAGATGTACTTGGGCCTGTACGTACGTTAAGTGAAGAAACGTTTACTGTGTAAGTACCAGTTCCTTGTTGAACAGTAGTTCCTGTTTTACCACCAGTCGTTACGAAGTCACCACTTACATAACCAGTTTGACCGTTTACAGTTACTTTGAACCAACCGTTTTCTTGTCCAATTACTTGTAGTACTTGACCTTGTTTTACTTTAGAAATAACGCTATGTCCTGTACCAGCACCTGAACGAACATTTAATACATCAGCAGTTACTGTGTATTTTAAGTCGGATTTTGTTTCTACAGTTTTTGTTTCAGTTACAGTCGTTTGTGTTTGAGTTTGTCCATTAATTTCTTTTAGCGCTTCGTTTGAAACTTGTGCATGAGCAGAATCCATACCTGGAACTGCAACACCTGCTACTGAAGCTACTGCTAAACCTGCAATTACTTTTTTCATAAGTTGTCTTTACTTCCTTTCCCTACTATCCTCTTAAAAAAAACTTATAAACTTAATACTTTACAATATTATCAAAGTAAAATATTCATTAAGTTCCATTTTTTAACAAGAGTTTTATTTTTCACACAGAGTTCATTTTAAATGAGCGAAGTGAAATTCGTGTGAACTTCATGTGAACTTTACCATTAAACTTACTCTTTTTGCAATGCTTTTTTCATATTTCTTATGTATTTCATTGAAAATTCGACATACCATTCATTATCTTAGTAAATATTTTTCTATCCACTTTGAAAAATTCTATTCATCTAACACAATGCAAAGAATGTATTACTTAGTATAGTTCCTCCCATGAAGCATACTCTTATCATGACAAAAAACACTTTTTTTATCAATAGTATAATATTTTTAGAAAACTATTTTTGATACTATCTATCACTTTTAAAAGATTTGACGATTTGTAAGATTTAACTTCAAAAATTCTGTTCTAATTTGACGAAAGTACACATTCCGCTACCCATTTTTAACTGTCTATGGAATTTATAGGGTATTTATATTATCATATATATAGTAGCGTCTTAATCTATACACATTTTATTTACCCTACACGGAAAGCAATTGAATTTTAAGATGAGCGTTTTATTGCTTGCAAATAGTGGAATCAAAAGGGAGGTATATTTATGAATAACATAATAGATGATCCTATAAATAAAAATATAGAACTGTACTATGCTTTTTTTCAATTCGTTTCAATTATTACCTTACAAAAAATATCAACTATTGAAACACGTAAAAACGAATTAAAAAATCAGATGAAAAATTCCTATCAAAAAAAATCCTTACTACTTATAAAAAGGTGAACAGGTTGTATCCCTGTTCACCTTTTTATAAGTAGTAAAACCCCGATTGGTTCAAATAATAATTAGTGGAGGATAAACAATTCCCCCACTCGTTCCTACATTATTTATAAATTTTTACACGGTTTTCTAAAGGCTGGTATTCTTTTTCACCTGCAGGTACAACCGGTTTACCAAACGGCATTTGCGCAATAAGCTTCCAATTTTCTGGAACTCCCCATTCTTTTCTCACTTCTTCATCAATTAATGGATTGTAATGTTGCAATGTAGCACCAAACCCTTCAATTTCCAAAGCTGTCCAAATTGCAAATTGTAACATTCCAGAGGATTGCTGAGACCAAATTGGAAAGTTCTCTTTGTATAATGCGAATTTTTCTTGCAGTTCTTCCACCACTTCACTATCTTCGAAGTATAGAACTGTTCCATAACCACTTTTAAATGCATTCATTTTTTCTTCCGTAGAAGCGAAGTTATTTTCAGGTACAATTTTTCGTAACGTTTCTTTCGTAATATCCCATAACTTATCGTGTTGTTCTCCAAGCAAGACGACAACGCGAGCACTCTGAGAGTTAAAAGCTGAAGGTGTATGTTTTACAGCATGATAAATCACTTCTTGAATTTTTTCATCCGAAACTACTTGTTCTTTACTAATTGCGTAAATAGATCTTCTGTCTTCAATCGCTGAGTAAAAATCTTTTGCCATCATAATTCCCTCCAATTTTCATTTGAGGCTTTTTCCTATGTACACATCATATGCCCCTCAAAACTTATCATTAATAAGTTTCTAACTTTATAATATAAACAAACAATAATAAACTCAAATAATAACACTCACATTTTTTACCTTTTTACTTTATTAGTGCTAAAAAATAAAAGGCAATTTGCTGTTACCGATAGTACGTAACAACAAATTGCCTTTCTTATATGATGATCCAACCCAGTATTTCACTTAATTAACTAAGCCAAATGCATAAGACATTAGCTTATTCGTCTCTGTAAAACGCTTCGTTTTACCTTTTGTTCCCATAACAACTGTAATAATACGAGTATCACCTTGTTTTGCTGTACCCGTAAAACAATACCCTGCGCTATCTGTAAATCCTGTTTTTAATCCGTCTATTCCTTCTATATATAAAGCTTTATTATTTTTGTTTAACATATCATTTGTACTTATAACATTAATATTATTAAATGCTAACTGACTTTGACGTAAGTGAGTCACTTCTAATATTTCTGGGTAATCTTTTATAAGATGATACGCCAAGTTTGCTACATCACCAGCCGTCATTTTTGTTTCACTTCCATCGGGCTCTTGTAATCCAGAAGCATTTGCAAATTTAGCATGTTCCGACATTTTGAACTGTTTCGCTTTTGCATCCATAAGCTGAACGAAATCTTTCTCCGATTTTGCCATATGTTCTGCTAAAGCCACAGCTGAATTATTAGCTGACTCAATCATTAATGCATGATATAAATCTTTAACAGTTAATGTGTCATTAACTTGTACTGGGATTCTCGCTCCCTCTGTTTGTGCCGCTTTCGCACTCATTTTCACTGGATCTTCCCAGCGAACTTTCCCATTATGTACATTTTCTAATAGAAGATATGCTGTCATCATCTTAGACATACTTGCTGGCGCAAAAGCCTCATTTTCATTATGTTGATAAATAACATCTCCATTACTCGCATCAATAATCATAGCTGCTTTTGCATCAATTTCCGGTGGTATGTACTTTGGTGGGACTACTTTTTCAACTAATCCTGTTTTAGGTAGTTCTGCCACTTGTAAAGGTTGTCCCTCTATACTTGTTGCACTCTTTTGAGTTCCTTGGAATAAGAACCAACATATCCCTAAAACAATGACTAATAGGACTGTCAGCCTTCCCCATTTTAACCGCTTCATTTCAAAACTCCTTTAACAAACCTTTTATACACTCACATTTAACCATAACAACTTTCCCTTTATATCGTCAAGGTAAAAAGCATATTTATTCATCTACAGCAATTATTATTTCAATGCATGCATGTTACAATAACAATACCGAAATATAAGAATATTCAATGATAAACCTTATGAATAAAACTATTAATAGAAGGGATTCATACAAATGCCACTTCCAAAATCATTAAAATACGGAGATACAATTGGGATTTACTCCCCTTCTTCTCCAGTAACCTACACTTCTCCTAAAAGATTTGAACGAGCGAAATCTTACTTACAACAGAAAGGATTTCATATATTAGAAGGTTCACTAACAGGTCGATATGATTATTATCGTTCGGGTAGTATACAAGAGCGTGCTGAGGAACTAAATGCTTTAATAAGAAACCCGAATGTTTCTTGTATCATGTCAACAATTGGTGGCATGAATTCAAATTCCTTATTGCCTTATATTGATTATGATACTTTTCTAAATAACCCTAAAATAATGATTGGGTATTCAGATGCAACAGCTTTATTACTAGGGATTTATGCAAAAACAGGACTCCCTACATTTTACGGCCCGGCACTCGTTCCCTCCTTTGGAGAATTTGAGCCTTTTGTAGATGATACATACAAATATTTTGTAGAAACATTACTGCATGATCAAGCGCTTCCATACAACATAAAACAACCTTTATTTTGGTCAGACGAATTTATTAATTGGGAAGAGAAAACGAAAGAAAAAGAACTTAGACCAAATAATTGGATTTCTGTAACAAATGGACAAGCTACCGGACGGATAATTGGCGGCAACTTAAATACAATACAAGGAATTTTGGGCAGCTCTTTTATGCCATGTATTCAAGAAGGCGATATTCTCTTTATTGAGGACAGTTCAAAAGATGCAGCTACTATTGAAAGAAGCTTTTCATTCCTTAAAATTAACGGTGTATTTGATAAAATTTCAGGTATCATTCTTGGAAAGCATGAGCAATTTGATGATTGTGGTACAAATCGAAAACCTTTTGAAATACTATTAGAAGTACTTCAAAATCAAAGAATTCCTTTTCTAGCCGACTTCGATTGTTGTCATACACATCCAATGATTACCATGCCTATCGGTGTTCAAGTAGAATTGGATGCAACAAATAAAACGATACATATTGTAGAACCTTGGAAAAAATGAATACATGGCTTTTATTGTTTTACAATAAAAGCCATGATACTATATAATTTGGAATGTGAAAGATTAAACTAAATACGTTCCAATATCTATCATTAGAAAAATTAGGTATAAATATATATTTATATGCAAAAGAGAGTGAATAAATGAAACCAACTATTAAAAATTACTTATTTTTACATGTAGCTTTTTTGATATATTCTATCATTATGGTTTACATGAAATGGGCGGCTAAATTCCCCATTGCTTCCATCTCATTTTTTATGGCTTATTTCGGACTAGTTATACTTTTATTTGGATATGCAATTTTATGGCAACAAGTAATTAAACATTTCGAAATATCAAAAGCATATTCACATCGCGGGATTATTATACTATGGTCAATGCTTTGGTCAGTATTTCTATTTGGAGATACGATTCAGTGGAATCATTTACTTGGTGCAGCTATTATTATCGTCGGAATTGTGGTGGTGACAAAAGATGAATAGTTATATGTTATTATTTATTTTCGGGATAATTTTAGCTAATTACTCACAAATATTATTAAAAAAAGCTACTTTGCAACAATACGATTCTAGAATAAAAGAATATGTGAATCCTTATGTTATTATCGGCTACTCTTTATTTGTAATTAACGCTGGATTAAATGTTATCGCCATGAAGGGCATGGCATTAAAACAAGCATCAGCATTAGAATCCTTAAGTTATATCATCATATTAATTTTCGGTTGGTATTTCCTAGGAGAAAAAATAACGAAACGTAAACTCATCGGCAACATGATTATTATCGTTGGTGTAATCGTTTATTGTATCCAATAGTAAAAGGCTCCGTTTATCACAAACGGAGCCTTTTACTATTGACCTAAATTTTGCACCTTCTCTTTCAAATCTCGAACTTGATCTACCGTCTGCATAAGCTCCGAGTTTTTAAACTCTTCTACATTCACTTTCCCTTCTTCTATCTTTGTCATCGCCGTATCAATTAACGTATTTAACTTTTCGTTATATCCGACGATTTGCTGATGAAGATCCTTTGCTACATCAGGCGGTGTTAATTCATTAAAAGCGGGTATATCTTGTTTAATTTCACTAAGCTTCGCTTCTAATTCTTTTCGAGCTTCACTATCATTAACAGCCTTTTCAGCTAATGCTGGTGCATCATTTGCAAACGCACTTATTTCATTTATATAGTCTGTCGCTTTTTGAGCATAATCTATGGAGTTCTTTCCTTGTTCTACTAGTGAACATCCCATTAAGCCAATTGTAACTATAAATACTACTAAAATTGATTTTATTTTCATTTTAGGCTCCCTTCGTCTTTATAATTGTCTGTAAGTTTCTCTATCCTAACTTCTAGCTACATTACTTATAACCTTTTTTCAAATAGCTATTTACCCTCTTACATGCCCGATTACTGTTACAACATCTACTTCTATATGTACGCTAATAATATCTTCAATTATATCCGTATATCCTTGTCCTATAGCTGTTCCATAGTGTAATGTAAGCCCCTTCTTTTCATACACTGACTTTGGTACTGAAAAAATAAATCTCCTCAGATTTCTTTCATCAGCCGGTTCCATAATTAAAACAATCCCATCCTCATCAAACATATACGCTCGCCCTCCAACTTTACATTCACTATGGCTCAGTATTGCCTTGGTCAGCAAAATTTAAAACATAATACGTTTATATACACACTATGCTGCACCATAAAAATAAAAAACATTCCTTCTTTTTGTTAAGAATGAATGTTTTTTAAAAAATCAATTTCTAACTCTAGCATCTTTCTTTGACGAGGTTTTACTTTTCTTACGGGAACTCCCGCATAAATATACCAATCATCTAAACTCTCTTTTACCATACTCATCGCACCGACTGCCGTACCTTCTCCTATAGTTACATTTGGAAAAATAATAGAATTAGCACCAATAATCGCATGTTTTTTTAAAATAACTTTTTCTGTTTTCACATTCCTATATTGACTCGGAACAGTTGGTCCCATTAATGTATTCCCACTGAAATCATCTAGTACTGCATATACGATTGTTTTAGCTGAGATATTTGCAAAGTCATGCATTTCAATCCCAACTTCCCCTCCATATAACGCTGTATACGCTGATATATGCGAATAACTTCCAATTGTAATTTTGCCACTTAAAATGCAAAAATCATCAATCCTTACATGATTACCTACTGATATAACACCTGGATTATATATACTTGCTTTTTTACTAATCAATACATTCTTCCCAATTGATAAAAATCCAATTTTCTTTAGCTCTTCTTGACTATAAAAACTATTCATCTGCCAACACCGCCCTCTGACCTAAACATCTTACAATTTGTTCTACTATTTCTTTCGTCATTCCTTCCCATAAAGGCAAACTTACTATTCGTTTTGCTATTTTATTCGTTCTTGTTAAATCTGTAGACTTATAGTTTCTAAAAAGAACTTGTTGGTGGCAAGAGGGCGAAAAGTATAATCTAGCTTCTATTTTCTGTTTTTTCAGGTCTTCTATTACTTGTTTGTTGCGAACTTCTTCCGGACAAAGAATAGGCATAAATTGCTGAATAACTGCTTCTGTCTTTTGGAGTTGCCACCCTTTTTTCATTAATCCATTACTTTGTAACAATTGTTTATACCATTCAGAAATACGGGTGCGTTCTTTTAATTTGTCATCCCATTTTTTCATAGTTGCAATCCCAATAGCGGCTGCATATTCAGACATTTTACAATTAAACCCCATCATCGTACATTCACGATTTGTATCAAATCCGAAATTCCCCATTCTTTTAATACGTTGTATATCTTCTTCATTTTTACTATATATGAGCCCTCCTTCACCAATTCCGAAAGGCTTTGTTGCATGAAAACTATATACGATCATTCCACTAAAATCCTGTCCATAATGCACACTTCCATTCATCAATCCGAATCCCGGTGCCGCATCTACGACAACCGGAACACCCCTCTTCTCTAATTCTTCATATTCTTCTAAGTTCATCCATGATCCAAAAGTTGCGTACGGGACAACAATCGCAACCTCTTCTTTTAATTCTTCAATCTTATCCAAAAGTACTGTTTTATCCATATACCAATCATCTATTGAAATATCAATAAAATAAGGTTCCAATCCACACCAAATAGCTGCTAATGGAGTCGCTGGGAATGTAAAACTAGGCATGAGAGCATATTTTCCTTTTTTTCTTTTCTTAAGTTGAATGGCCGCCATTAACCCTAACGTTGCGTTTGCTACTGTTGTAACAGCTCCCCTGTTCTGAAAAAATCCCGACATAATTGTTTGTTCAAAACGTTGATTTATAGGTCCGTAATTCGTATATATGTGAGATGTATCAATTTCCTTCAATTCATCCAAATACTCAATTACAGGTACAGTTGAAGCACGTAAAAAAGGAATATTCTCCATATCTATCTATTCCTTCCTATCATTTTCGGACAATATAGAGCATATCTGTTTCAGATAAGCCAAATTTCCTAGCACTTTTCATCCCTTGTTTTTCAGCTAGGTTATATAATTCCACCTTAAATCCCGCATTCATTAATCGTTGAATGAACCCTGATTGATTATAAATTCTCACATGATCTTCTTGACCAAAAGCTAATTTCCTCAATTGTGGAGTTACAATTAATTCATTCTCTATAATAGAATCCACATTCATTACGATGGGTACTTGAATAATTCCCCATCCACCTGGTTTTAGAACCCTATATAACTCTCGCATTGCTTTGCCATCATCAAGAACATGTTCTAATACGTGGCTACATAAAATTACATCAAAAGTATTACTATCATATGTAATGCTTGTAACATCAATTTCCTTCATTAATGGATCCTTTGGCTCTAAATCCCCACATACATACGTAATATTTTTATACTCGTTAAACCAATCTCTTACATTCGCTTCAGGTGCAATATGAAGCATAGTATATTTTCTACTTAACAAGTCCGTTTCCGTTTCAATGTACACACGATACAATCTTTCACGATCCATCGAACTACAAACTGGACATATCCCTGTATCTTTATTCCACATCTCAAATTTATATTTTGGAAAATCATAATGTGCTGGCCAAGGTGAAAATTTTTCAAATTGTTGATTGCAATATTGACAATAACAACATTCTTTCTCAAACATATGGGCAACTAGTTTGTTTAACCCCTTTTTAATCTTTTCATTATAAATTTGATCTAGTTCTCCATTTCTTACTGCATCCTTAACTATAAATCCCGCATTCTCTAAACAATAGGATAAGCTCTCTTTATAATCTCTTTCAGAACTTAAAAACCCACTATTATATGCATCAATAATTAATTCAATCCATTCTTCAATTGTCATTAAAATAAAATGCATTTGTTTTTGATTTTGTCCACTATGTTGTCTAAAATAACTAAGAGGTTCTTGTATATAAACTACTTTTCCTTTCCTCATCATGTCTAGCCAAGTTGCAATGTCATTAATAGCAGAATAAGCCTTCCCTTTAAAATACCCAAACTTCCCTTCAAACAATTCCCGATTAAACAAAACAGTTGTCGGCTCACCAACTACATTTTTCAAATTTTTTAACATATAATTCCCTAATTCTTTTCCTTCAAAAAGCGTAGTTTCTTTCGCGATTTTCATATTTAATGTTGAAGGTGGTAATATCTCTCCATTCTCATCAATTAGTTCACGATAAGACGTCACAAATGAAATATTTTCTAACGTCAAAAAGTATTTCATCATTCTCTCGATCTTTTCATGATGAAATAAGTCATCATCTAATAAAAAGTTTATATAATCCCCGTTCGCAAGTTCTATACACTTATTAAAGTTTTCAGCAACTAACGGCGTTTCATTTTTAACATATGTAATACACTCATATTCACGTAAATACGGTTGAATCATCGCATTGACTTCATTATTTGTACTGTCGTCAGAAATAATAATTTCAATATTTTCATATGTTTGATTCAGAGCACTATTAAGCGCCAATTCCAAGTAATACGGTCTATTGTACGCAGGAATAAGTATACTTACTTTCGGTAAAGGAGAATTATTATTTATATATTGTTTTTTCTTTTCTATGTTTATTTTCTTTTCTTTAATTTTTTGATAATAGTCTAATGTATATAATATTGATGATGGAACTATCCTTCTTGCATATTCTAGAAAATTAGTTATCGCTTCATCTAACTCTTTTTCGTTAGATAAGAAACCATATTTTTCTCCAGCTATAATACTATGTGAAAAATCTTCTAATCCATCCATCATTTTATTAGATTCATTTAACTGTTGATCTGGATGTAATCGAAAGTAACTCAGTGTCTCTGCTATATATACCGCTTTTCCTTTACTTAATAAAGATAACCATGAAGCTATATCTACGTTACAAAGATACCTCCTCTTATCAAAAATCCCATACGGTTCTTGTAAATCATTTTTACGAAATAAAACTGTTGTCGGTTCTCCAATATAATTTTTTTGATCGACAATTACCCTATTTGCTAATTCTGTTCCCTCTATAATCGTATCCTCTTTAAATAAACGGACAGTTGAATAAATATGTCGTAGTTCTTTCCCTTTTTCATCAATTACTTGACGATGGGATGTTACAAGCTTAATTTCATTATCTAAATCATTGAAAAAATACTTCATCATTTTTTCAATTTTATCCACATGAAAGATATCATCGTCCATTAAAAAATTTATATATTCACCGCTCGCTTTATTAAATAACATTAGAGCATTTTCAAACTGTCCAAGAGTTGACCTGTTTTTTATATAAGTAATATTTGAATGATCACATAAGTATTTTTGTAACACCTTTTCTGTTTCATCATTCGTACTATCATCTCCAACTATAATTTCTATATTAGAGTACGTTTGTTCCAGCACACTACGTAACGCCTCTTCAAAGTAGCGAGGACGATTATATGTAGGAATTAATACACTTACCAACGGAAGTTGATCTACCACCTCTTCATTTCTTTCAATACGAGTTCTCATTTTACTCTCTCACCTCTTCGCATATTATTTATATACGCGACACAAAAATCACATTACTGTAACCGAATGGAGCCTATATACTTTTATGCAGAAATGAAACGAAATATCATACTTTTCGTTCCTGAATAAACATATTTAATAACACGGACATTTTATTTGCACCTTTTTTATTCATATGATCACTATCATAAAAATCTTCATCACAAAATAATGGCGAATCAAATAAATCTATAATTTGAAAAGAATATTGAGCTTGAAAATCGTTTATAACTTTATAAAAATCTTCTTTTAATTTCTTACTACTACAATTGAAATAATGTGAAGTAACAGGGAATACAACAATTAGTGGTTTTATATCATGTTTTAAAAGTAATTCTAAATATGTTTTAAAAATTGTTTTATTTTCAACTAAAGTATGAGGATATGACAATTTAGCATGTGAAGCTGCTCTTATTTTTCCGTGTTCTTCAAAAGGAATGTGAAGAGGAGTGATATTCCATTCAGCATTTATCCAGGGCAATATCAATGATTCATCTGTTAGTTCGTCTAATAAAATATATTCAAAATGCAAATTAAAAATAGAAAAAAGTGGTTTCGGGGTATCTAGATGTGAGAATCCATCAGTGGATAGAGGAGAATGAACTACAGTATGATGGCCGTCTTGAAACAATGGATAATATACTTTGTGAATTCTATATGATTCAGATGATAACGACATGTCAAAGTAAAACGAGAAATAAGCTATTCCTATCAAACAATATTGAAAGGAATGATTGTTTGATAGTAGTTGTGATGCTATTAAATAATCATAGTATAAATCTTGCGATGGAAGTGTTAGTTTTATTGACTTTTTTGAGAGGAGCTCTGTACTTATGCCACAATGCGGATAAGACAAGCCCGTCGCAAACAATTCATACGTCGGATCACCCTTTGCTTTTTTCATAGAAATGTATAAAGACATAAGATCCGGATTTATTTGATAGATAGAAATTAATTTATTCCTCCATTCATACATGTATTTTGTTAAATTAATAATTTTTGTACTTTGCACGCCCCTATTTATTAATTCATTTGTAAGTTTTTCTGCGTCCATTCTCCAAACGACTATATATTGAAAAGAATTTTCTATTTGAACAATAGCTGAAACGTCTACAAGATGAACGATTGTTTTACATTTATTTTTGTCTAATGTATTTTGAATCTTCTCCCTTGATAATTCATCACTTAAAACAATAATTTTATACTGCTCCTTCACGTATATCCCCTCCATTATATGTATAATATGAAATTCATTTTTCATTCGTAACGATCATATACATTTGCCATCCATCAAAAAAAGAATAGAATATTTATTTCAAAACAAAAAATAGCTCCACCATTAGGCGTAGCTATTTTCACTATTATTACTTATTCAAACTATATTCCTTTATCTAACTCATAAAGCTTTCGATACTTCTCATTTTCTTTCAGAAGTTGTTCATGACTTCCTTGCATCACAATTTGACCACGATCAAGGAAGATAACTTCATCAACATGCTCAATTCCTACAAGATGGTGCGTAATCCAAATTACTGTCTTTTCTTCCGTTGCAGAAAACATTGTTTCTATTAAAGATAATTCTGTCTTTGGATCTAAGCCGATTGTAGGTTCATCTAGTACAATGATTGGTGCTTCTTGCATTAGCGTTCTAGCAAAAGCAACCCGTTGTCTTTCCCCGCCAGAAAACCTTTTCCCCATCTCATGCATTTTTGTTTGTAATCTATCTGGAAGAGAAGCAACATGCGAAGCTAATTGTGCTTTCTCTAAAGCATTCCATATCTCTTCATCTGTTGCCTCTGGTTTGCCGATTCGCACATTATTCCCAATTGTCGTATCGAATAAATGCGGCTTTTGATTCAATACAGAAATATATTTTGATAAAAGATTCGTGTGAGCATGTTCACTATTCAATAAAACTTCACCCTGTAATGGGCTTAGTGCACCTGTTAACAATTTTAACAAAGTAGATTTTCCAGTTCCGCTTCTTCCTAAAATGGCGATTTTTTTTCCTGCTTTTATTTGTAATGATACGTCTTTCAATACAAATTCATTGCTATCTGGGTAACGATACGATACATGATTTAATTCAATGTCTATATGTTTTGGTGCAACATAATCTTTATCTCTAGGTAATTCCTTTTCATCCTGTAAAACACCATTACCTTCTACTTGATTGAGACGATGAGCGGATTCTACATATGATGGAATTCGATCGATAGCATCTGACAGAGGAATTAACGCGTTTGTGACAGATAACGTCATTAAGACGAAAGCCGCAATAACGGTAGGAGCAATCTGTTCACTCGCCGCCTCATTTCCAGTCCATATAATCATTGAAATAACTACAATACCCACTACTAATTGAATAATACTGTCCCGAATATGATTCCAGCGCTTCATTCTTTTTTCCGTTTTTAACAACTGAGCATTTTGATCTACATACTTATCAATGAATTCATCTTTTCTACCACTTGCTTGCCAATCAGATAATCCAAAAACAGCATCTGTTAGTTTTTGGTACAAACGGTTTCTTCCTTGCTTTAAAGTAACATGATGTTTCTTCATTAAAAGTAATGATATAAATGGAAGAAGAAAAACGATAATAGCCAACATACATGCTGCAATAAGTGCAAACACTACGTCAAATGTACCGATAACAAGTACGAATATGCTATATACAACTAATGCTAATATGCTAGGAAATATTGTACGTAAATATAGGTTTTGTAAATGCTCTATATCTTCGGATAATACGCCTAACATATCGCCCGTTTGAAATCGTGAACGGAAAAATAACGCCTGTGGTTCTACTATCCCATATAGTTTCGTTCTCATCTTTTCTAATATGCGTAATACAACATCGTGTCCAACTAAACGCTCTACATAATGAAATACCGCTTGTCCTATACTAAACGCACGTGTTGCAACGATAGGAACATATACAGCCATTACATTTTCTGGTCTAAGAGCAGATTTAGAGATTAAATAACCTGAAATGAAAAGTAGCATCGCACCTGAACTAACTCCAAGAAGACCAAGGAAAATAGTTACAGTCATTCTACCTTTATTTTGCTGTATATACGGTTTAATCCAGTTACTCATCTCTATCCCCTCTCTTTCCTGCGAAAATGTAATGCTTCATTCTTTACAAGTTCTTCATACGTTCCGCTTTCTATCATTTTCCCTTTATTTAAAATAAGAATATGATCCATCTGTTTCATCCAGTGAAGACGATGTGTTGCAAGAAATACTAACTTACCTTCAAACAGACGTAACATCGCTTGCTTTATTTCAAATTCAGTTTCAATATCAAGATGTGCTGTAGGCTCGTCTAATAAAATAATTGGCTTTTTGCTTAAAAGGGCTCTCGCCATTGCGACACGTTGTTCTTGTCCGCCACTCAGCATACGCCCACCTTCTCCAATTCTTTCATACATTCCATTTGGAAGCGATGTAACGAGTGAACGAAGACCAACTTCATTCATAACTCTTTCCACTTCTTCATCCGTTGTATTTGTTTCATAGAAACAAATGTTATCTTTTAATGAAAGCGGGAAAATATAAGGTTGCTGCGGAATATAAGCAATATTCTTTTGCCACTCTTCACGAGTAGCCCCGTCAATTTCCACACCATTTACAATCATCTTTCCAGCTGAAGGAGTTAAAAACCCTGCTAATACGTCGATTAACGTTGATTTCCCTGCTCCACTTTCACCAATTACACCTATAGCGCCAGTGCCTTTCCAAGTAAAATCAATTTCCTCTAATATAGCTTTTTCAGATTCATCATTCTTTACTTTTACATCTTGTAATTTCAAGTTACTAGTTGAATTCCATATTAAGTCTACATTAGATTCTTTCTTCCCTATTTCTTTTTGTCGCTGTAAAATCTCTTCTATTTGCTCCATTGCAAGTTGTCCATCTAACGTAGCATGATAATTTGCTCCAACTTGTTTAATCGGCAAGAAGTATTCCGGAGCTAAAATTAAAATCGTAAGGGCTGGCAATAGTACAATTGTTCCATCTATTAAACGTATCCCTAATCCGACCGCTACAAATGCAATTGATAAACTCGTAAAGAAATCTAATGCAAATGAAGAAAGAAAAGCAACTCGCAAAGTACGCATCGTTGCTTTTCTATATCTTTTACTTACTTTTTCAATCTTTCCTTCGTGTTGTTTACTTTGACCTAAATACTTTAATGTTTCTAATCCTTTTAACGTATCTACAAAATGATTAGAAAGAACACGATATGTTTCATATTGGCTATCCGCCATTTTCTGCGCTGCTAATCCTAGTAGGATCATAAAAATAATTACGATAGGAATCGTTACAACTAAAATGATTCCTGACTCAATATCTAGTGTAAAAACATATAGTACAATTAGTCCTGGTACGATACTACTTCTAATCATTTTAGGAATTGTTAATTCAATATATGTTTTAAATTTCTCAATTCCCTCTATCGATAAGGTAACCAGATGACCTGTTCCAACAGTTTGAACATACCGTGGACCTAATGTGAAATACGCCTCTATTAATTGTTTTCTCAGTAGCGATCCTGTTTTTTCAGCGAAACGTTCCACTAATATTTGTGACATTCGAACTAGCAAATGACGTACTGCAAACGTGATTCCGAAATAAACTGTTTCATTTAACATAGATTGCACTGCTTCTCCCTGAAATAAAAACGTAATAGCTCGCGCTAAAAACACCGTTTGTGCAATAATACTAAAAGCTTCTAACATGCTAATGATTGTTAGCACTACATATAAAACTCGGCTACCAGGATACGATGGAAGTCCTCTTTTTCTTTTCATTAGTACTCCAAATCTTTATCTGACTTAACAGGTTGTCTAAACACATAGAAACTCCATATTTGACTTCCCAAAACAAATGGCAATATAGCAATTGAAAAATACGTCATCAGTTTTAGTGCATAATCTCCTGATGCTGCATTATAAATTGTCAAATCGTATATTGCCCCTAACGAACTAATTAAGACGCGCGGGAACATGCCGGCAAACACACTCGCACTTAGTAAAATGATTGTTAAACTTGTCATAAAGAAAGCCCAACCATCTCTTCTTCTTTTATTTAATAATGTTGACACACATAATGCTACAAAAGCTCCAATCGGAACCATAATCCATTCTGTACCATGACCAGTGAAAATATCTGTTTTCCATAACCCTACACTAGCAAAAATAAGAAGCGCTATAATTGCAAGTGGTGCAATTTTCAGTGCAGCAATACGTGCACGTTCTCTTAACTTACCAGTTGTACGTATTGTAAGGAATTGCAAGCCGTGAACAATACATAGCAGAAGGAACATAACTCCTCCAAGTAATGCAAAGGGATGAAGTAATTGTAGGAATCCACCTACAGCATTTTTCGTCTCATCAATTGGAATACCTACCATAAAGTTAGCAATGGCAACTCCCCAAAGGATAGGTGGTAATAAACTTCCTAAAAACATACCCCAATCCCAAAAACCTTTCCATTTATGATTGTCTATTTTCGCACGGAATTTAAAGGAAACACCTCTTATAATTAAAGCAAGAAGCATAAATACAAAAGGAATGTAAAACCCACTAAATAAAGTTGCATACCAGTGCGGGAATGCTGCGAACATAGCGCCACCTGCACAAACAAGCCATACTTCATTCGCATGCCAAAATGGGCCAATTGTATTTAAGTAAATCCTTTTCTCTAAATCGTTTTCTCCTAAAAACCTTGAAACTATACCTACACCGAAATCGAAACCTTCAAGTACAAAGAAGCCTACGAATAAAATTGCAATAATGATAAACCACAACTCATTAAGAGATAACATACTCATCCTCCTTATCAAATGGATCATGGCTTTGAGAATCCTGTTTCGCTTTCTTATTCTCATGTCCTTTAATGATACGAACGAATAAGTAAATGGTAATTCCACCTATAATTAAATATAGTGATGTGAATGAAACTAAAGAGAATAACACTTCTCCGAACGTAACATTTGGAGATACAGCATCTTCCGTTTTCATAACACCGAAGACTACCCAAGGCTGACGTCCCATTTCAGTCATAATCCATCCTACTGTATTACCGATAAACGGTAGTGAAATTGCATACACCATTAATTTTAAATACCAAGTTTTTTCAGCTAAACGGTCCTTTTTGGATAAGAACCAACCGTACGCTCCTAGAAGAAGCATAAATGTTCCACTCATTACCATCGCTCTAAAACTCCAAAACATCGTGTGTACTGGCGGAATATAATCTCCAGGCCCATATTTTTCTTCATATTGCTTTTGAATTTGATTCATCCCTTCTACTTGACCGCTAAATTTATCAAATGATAATAGGCTTAGCATATAAGGGATTTGAATTTCAAACGAATTTTCTTTCTTCTCTGCATCAATTTTCGCAAATACAGTAAATGGCGCTGGATCTTCACTCGTATTCCATAACGCTTCAGCAGCCGCCATTTTCATTGGGTGTGTTTTGATTAATTGTTGCGCTTGCGCATGACCGAAGAATAATACTAGCGCCGTTGTAAGTGTTCCAACAATGATAGAAATGCGGAATGATTTTTTAAACACTTCCGTTTCTTGGGCTTTCGTTATTTTCCATGCACTCACACCTGCAATAAAGAATGCACCCGTTGCAATTGCCGCTGTAATGGTATGCGGGAATTGTACCCATAATTGTGGGTTTTGAATAATTGCTAAGAAATCATTCATTTGTGCACGTCCATCTGCTGCCATTTCATATCCTACTGGCGATTGCATAAATGCACTTGCAGTTAAAATCCAAAATGCTGATAACATTGTTCCAATTGAAAGGAGCCAAATACATAAAAGGTGAATGCGCTTCGGTAATTTATCCTCACCGAATACCCATAAACCTAAAAATGTAGACTCAATGAAAAATGCTAATAAACCTTCAATCGCAAGTGATGGACCAAACACATCACCTACGAAACGTGAATAGGTTGACCAGTTCATACCAAACTGGAATTCTTGTAAAATACCAGTTACTACACCTACCGCAAAGTTAACAAGGAATATTTGTGTCCAAAACTTCGTCATCTTCTTATAAATTTCTTGTCCCTTTACCACATATAACGTTTGCATTAACGCAATGATAAAAGCTAAACCAATAGACAGCGGAACAAAAAAGTAATGGAAAATCGTTGTTGATGCGAATTGTATTCGTGCCAATTCAAGCGTTTCCATACTACAATCACTTCCTTCATAGTTTTTATAATAAAAGTGAATTGAGCAATCTTATCAAGCTCAATTATTAAGAAATACGAAAAGACAAAAACATTTTGTATGTATTGTCGAAAAATACGAAGTTTCAGTTTTTCAAACTATTGTAATGCTATTTTTTACCTTTTCACTATTTCTGTAGTGTTTTATTCGTTAATCGAATTGTATAATATACCTGCATAGTAAATTCAGCTGATTTTTGACGTATTATTGACATCATTTTGTCTGAAATATGTCTTTTGGTATTTTTTTGAATTAGATTTTTCTCATCGATAAAATGTGTTTTTTTAATATGAGACTTATCTTTGCATCAATAAAATAATCGTTTCTCTCTTTATACACTTGACTTTTCTACGGAAAAATGTCCTATTAACCAATGGATAATTTCGTTATTTTTTTGTCAAGAGAAAAATGTATTTCTAAAATTCAAACATGAAATATTGTTATTCAAAAATAGGAAATAACCTCCTCTTTTCAGATTAAAAATTCACTTTTTTGTCATTTTTTCAAACTAAAATAAATTAAAAATACCGAGAATCCATTAGACTCTCGGTATTTTTTAATTTATTTTGCTGTATGTTTTCTAATAGCCGGTAAAATTTCAGTAGCAATTAGCTCGATATTTTTCTCAATTTTATCATATGGTACGCCACCAAAATCAATTTCTGCCATAAAGCGTTGTTGCCCAAACAATTCATATTGGTAAAGCATTTTTTCAATAATTTGTTGTGGGCTACCAACCATTAACGCGTCACGGTAATCTATTGCATTTGTAAATTGTTGTTTCGGATACCCACCACCGCGTAGCGTAAGCATACCAGCATTAATGTGAGGGTAGTATTCACTAAGTGCATCTTGTGAATTTTTCGCTGTATAAAATAAACTCGTTGTTGCAACTGGCAAACTCGCTGGATTAAATCCACTTTGCGCAGCCGCCTCACGGTAAGCATCTACTGATCCTTTAAAGTTAATAGCTGGACCACCTAGTGTTGTTATCATCATTGGTACACCTGCACGTCCTGCTTTAATCGCACTAGCTGGTGGGCCACCAACTGCACGCCAAATTGGTAAGTTATTATTTTTAGCTCTTGGAATAACCGATGCATGCGCAAGCGGTGCTCTGAACTGTCCATTCCATGTTACATGTTCCTCTTTATTAATTTTTAATAAAAGATCCATCTTCTCTTCAAATAACTCTTCATAATCATTCACATCATAACCAAGTAAACTATATCCCCCAATACGAGATCCACGACCAGCCACAATTTCTGCACGTCCATTAGAAATCAAATCAAGTGTAGCAAAGTCCTCGTATACTCGTACCGGATCAGATGTACTTATTATCGTTGCTGAACTTGCAATTTTTATATTTTTCGTTGCTTGCGCAATCGCTCCTAAAATAACTGTATGAGCTTGCGTTGTAAAGTGTGTTTGATGACTTTCACCGACAGCAAATACATCAAGTCCAGCTTCATCTGCTAACTTAGCTGTTTCAATTAATTCATGAATTCTTTGTTCCGCACTAATTTTCTCTCCATTATGCGGATTTAAAACATGATCCCCAATCGAATATAATCCAAACTCCATCCCTTTACTTGTATCCATACGGTATTTTTCCATCATTACTCTCTCCTTTAATAAAGTGTTATTAGTTTCTCTTTTAAAAACGTTTGTAAGTCAAATGTATTTTCCTATTGTCTATAACTTCACTTGATTAGTCAATTGATAGTGTAAAAAAAATTACTCTTGCGGTAATTCTTTTTTTTCACTATGCTTATGAACCTTTGTCATTAGCTCGTATAACATTTTCTGTTCCTCTTCATTTAATACGTCATCAAAAAACGATGATTGAAATGCAAGTTGCTCTGGCAATGCTTTCTCTAAGGCAGCTTCCCCTTGCTCTGTCAGACTAATTGTTTTCGTTTTCCAATCTTGTTTTCGTACAATATATCCTTCTTTTTCAAGACGCGTTAACATTCGAGAAATACCGCCTTGTGTAACAGTTACCTTTTCAGCTAACTCCATTTGTGTTAGTGGTTGATACGTACGTATTTGCAAAAGCACATCAAATTGAGCAGTTGTTAAATCAAAACGTTTTAAAAACTCATTTGACATCTGATTACTTTGGTTCGTAAATCGTATTAAACGTAACCATATTAATGATCCTATCGTATTATCACGCATGTTTGATCACTTCCTATCGTGAATCTTACTATCACTTTACTACGCAAGTGATAAAAAAGCAAGAGAAAACGTGAAAAATATCTCATTAAAGTATTACATAAATAACGATAAGAAAGAATTCATTTAAACATGAATTCTTTCTTATCGTTATTCTTAACTTTCCATATCATTCATTGCTATATGTAAAGCGCCTACTGCTTTGGGCCAACCAACATAAAAAGCCATATGTGTTATTAATGCAATCATTTCATTTTCTTTAATTCCATTTTGTTTGGCCAGTCGCAAATGAAATGGTAATTGTTCTGTATTACCAAGACTGATTAATACCGACACTGTACATAAACTCCTTTCTCTTAATGTTAAAGTGTCATCTCGCCACACTTCCTCGAACAATATTTTTTCACTATAATGAGCAAATGCAGGTGCCTTTTCTCTCATTTTCTCTTGAATACAATATTCAATGGATTCATTCATCATTTCACTCCCCCTTCACTTTTACCAATTGCGCCAATCCTTGACCAAACGACCAATTTTCAGCGGCTGTCTCGTTAAGTGTAATAAAAATGTCTGCACTTTTTATACTAGAACATTCAGAAACCCTCAAAGATATTGACTGATACAGATCGCGTTTCTGTTTTATCGTTCTTCCCGGTCCACATGTAATAGAAACATAAATCATATTCTCTGTTCTCTTTTCTCCCCTTTCTAATAAATAATATGGATCATATAAAAAATGATTTTGTTGATAAGGTAAAAACATTTCAAAAAAATCATTTTCAGGGATGTTAAAATATTTAATTAATGAAAGATGAATACATTCACCTATCTTTTTCAATTCTTCTTCATTTAATATATTTTCATGATAATAAACGTTCACAAAAGGCATATATTTTCACCCCTTTACTTAATTTAGCATTCAACAAAATATCATTGTGAAATGTGCAAAATCTCATATACTGTAGTACCTTTATTCGTTACCATATCAGGCTTTTCTTCATAAAAATTAAACTTACTATATCCCCATTTATCTGGATTATATACTATTACATTTCCTAAACAATTTTCTACCTTTTGATCCACAATGATAGATTGAATCCCACTCAATGATTCACTTTGAGAAATACTTCCTTCATATTCAACAACATATCTACATTTCTTAAAATCACCCTTTACATTAACAACTAATGGAACACCTATATTTATTTGTTGCCATCCAAAAGATTGTAAAATATTATCGTAATACCCTTCAAAGATAAATTTGTTCATTCCTTCATGACCATTCCAAATATATAAAGGTGCATAACAGTTATAGAAATTTCCGTCCTTATCTGCCTCAGTAATTAAATAAGCTTTAAAATTCAAGTCTTGAAAACCATCCGTTTTATACCCATTATCCTTTACCCTTTTCTTAATAATCTCCATATCATAATCTTTCGGCAAAATGACCTTATATTGCATTCCAATCATGTTTATCACTCACTTTCCATCTTATATACACAATGATAAACCGATGATTGACTAACGTAAAATAGGTATAAATTATGTTTGGTATCATTTATAATGATATCGTATAAGGGGCTGTGATAAATGGAAATAAATGATCTTATTATATTCAAAACTGTGGCTAGCGAAGGTTCTATTAGTAAAGCTGCGAAAGAGTTAGGGTATGTTCAACCGAACGTAACTGAGCGTATTAAAAAATTAGAACAAGAGTTAGAAACACCTTTACTACATAGAGATAACAAAGGCGTTTCTTTATTACCTTCTGGTGACATTTTATTAGACTACACAAATCAAATATTAACGCTAGTAGAAGAAGCAAAAAATAAAATTAAAACAAGTGGGTCTTCTTATATAATCGCAACGTCACAATCTATTTTGACTAATTATGTAAGCAAGCGCATTAAAGAAAATTTCAGGAATTATCAAATATATGTAGAAAATAGTAGTCATTTGCAAAAATTACTGCAGCAACAAAAAGTTGATATGGTCATTACTTACGAGGATGATCCCGACGCAGCTTTTAAAAAAGTATTTACTACTTCAATTTCTATAGGCTTATTGAAAATGAAAGAAACACGTACCATTGACTATTCAAAGGAACTCTTCTTCGTTAGTAATGACAAAAAGTGCCCTTTTAGAAATAAGACGATACAATTTCTAAAAGAAAATAATTTATCTCAGCGCCAACTTCAACAATTAGATTCTTATTCGCTTATAGAAGAGTTTATTCAGGACGGAAAAGGAATAGCCTTTTTACCAATTAAAAATGATAAATTAGTACCAATTGAAGGTGTTCCAATTGAGAAATTAGCTGTTCATTTCTTTACGAACCAAAATTCTTTCAAACAAATCCCTGATGAACTATTTAATTAATATAATATTTATAAAAGAACTAAATTTACATACAGCAATAAAAATCCCTCCTTTCCGAATCTAAAAGAGGGATTTTCATATTCTATACAATTGATTTTTCACACATTTTGCTCCACTTCTGCACTTTTCTCCTTCTTATTCCGTTTCATATTCTTCAAACCCTTAACCGTGCCAACTAATCCTTTCGGGAAAACTAGCAATACGATAATGTACAATACACCAAGAATAATCGTCCATCGTTCAAAGATTGGATACTCTGTAGCTAGTTCTGATAAATAATATTTTAGGGATTCAATAATTCCAGCTCCTGCAATGGCTCCAATTAACGTTCCAACGCCTCCAATCATCGTCATCAATAATGCATTTAATGTCATTTCAATTGAAAATACAGTTGTATTAACAAAGCGCAGTGTAATAACAAATAAACCACCGCTAATTGCAGCTACTACTCCTGCAACAATGCTAGCAATAATTTTATAATGAAGAACTTTATATCCTAATGCTTCAACACGTTGCTCGTTTTGTGAAATTGCCTTTAATACTTTTCCAATAGAAGATTTGGTAAAAAGACGTAACAGAACAAAAATGATAAGTAAACATATAAGTGTTACATAATAAAACGTAAAACGATCACGAAATACGTCTGGTACACCAAATGTAAAACCATCTCCTCCGTGAGTGAGCCCACGCCATTTTTCAGCAAGTACGAAAAACAACTGTGAAATAGCAAGTGTTAACATTGCATAAAAATGACTTTTCAGCCGTAAAGAAAGCAAACCAATTATATAACTAACAATGGCTGAAATGATAATTGCAGCTACTATCCCTATTAAAAAGTTCGTTATGGATACTCCTTGTCGATCAAATAAAAGTGCTACGCCATATGCTCCGATTCCAAAGAACATACAATGGCCGAACGATACAATTCCTGTATATCCAAGCAATACATCAAAACTCATTGCAAAAATAGCAAAGATGAAGATTTGAGTGAACAAAATTAACAAGCTCCGTGAATCATTTACGAATGGAAATACACTTAAACAAATGAGCATACATACTCCGAAGTATACTTTAATTCGATTTGATGTACTGTTCACCATTTCACCCCTTTTCACCAACAAGTCCATTTGGCTTCACGATTAAGAAAAACAGTAGCATTAACATATTGATTGCAAGTGATAAATCTGGTATAAAATACGCTGTAAAAGCACCAGCTAATCCGACAATTAAAGAAGCCATTGCTGAACCTTGTACGCTTCCTAACCCTCCAATGATTACTACTATGAAAGCCAAAATCGCATACTGCATACCCATCTCGGCGAAAATAACGCCTGAATACGGTGCTAATAAGAAGCCTCCCAACGCTGCCATTCCTGCGCCTAATAAAAAGACGAAAGAAAATATCGCTTTTACGTTAATACCGAGCGCTTGAACCATCTCTTTATCCATTACGCCTGCGCGTATCATAAGACCTATCTTTGTTTTTTTGAGCAATAATAATAATGCAATGTATATGATAATCCCAATTATGATAACGAATAGACGATATTTAATTAATATAACGCCTCCGAACGTAAAACTTCCTTGTAGCCATAACGGTAACTTTGCCCCAATTGGATTTGGTCCCCAAAATACTTTAATACATTCACTAAGTACAAGCATTCCTCCAAGCGTAACAAGAAGCTGTCGAACATGATTTCCATATACCGGTCTAATAAGGAATCTTTCTAAAATAAATCCAAGGAACATTCCCATAGCTATTGCTCCAATTAAAGCTAATACGTAACTACCTGTCATATTAAATAGCCAAACACCTGTAAACGCTCCCCACGCAAATAAACCACCATGTGCGAAGTTTAGAACACTCATTAAACCGAAAATAAGCGAAAGACCTGACGCTAATAAAAAAATGAGCATCCCTGTTGAAATCCCATTTACAAATAAATTGATTAACACATCCATCCTTCTCACCCCGGATTCATGTTAAGAGATTCCTAAATATTTGTGACACATTTCCTTATCCTCTTTTAATTCATGCATAAAACCGTTATGAACAATTTTTCCGTTATCCATAATATAAAAATAATCACCAATTTGACTAGCCATCATAAAATTTTGTTCAACGAGTAAAACTGTTGTTTTCTCCTTCATTTTCAAAATAGCTATCATTAATTTTTCTATCATAATGGGGGACAAGCCTTTACTCGGCTCATCAATAAGTAGTAAACCATCGCTATTAATAAATGCTCTTGAAATTGCTAACATTTGCTTTTGTCCCCCGCTTA
Organism: Bacillus paranthracis; assembly: GCF_001883995.1. Lineage (GTDB taxonomy): Bacteria > Bacillota > Bacilli > Bacillales > Bacillaceae_G > Bacillus_A > Bacillus_A paranthracis. The sequence continues at coordinate 498,584 of NZ_MACE01000049.1, forward strand.
GGAGTCCGCTTTTTTTGTGCCAAAATTGCTTTAAATCTGGAAATAGTTCAAGCATCCATTCTATTTTTTCTTCCGCTTCTTCACCCTTACCTCTAGCAAGAGCGAATGTTTCTTCTACTGTCAGATCGTGAAAAATACCTTGATTTTCTGGTACATACCCTATTCCTTTCCTTGAAATTAAATGTGTAGATAATCCATTTACTTGTGTACGATCGTAATAAATTTCACCATGTGCGATATGATGAAATCCCATAACCGAACGTAATGTCGTAGTCTTCCCTGCCCCATTTCTTCCAAACAGTACAGTAATCGTTCCTTTTTCAACAGCAAGAGATACCCCTTGTAAAATATGAAACTGATCTAAATACGTCTCTATATTATTCACTTGTAATAGTGCCACTATATAATCCCCCTAAATAAGCACTTTGTACACGCTCATCTTTCATAATTTCTTCGGGTAAACCTTCAGCCAATAACTCTCCATGAAATAAAACGATTAGATGGTCTGACAAACCTAGTACCATATCCATTTTGTGTTCAATAAGTACAATTGTACTCTCTGGATGTTTCTTAATATTTTCAATCACTTGTAGTATAGCTGGGACTTCCTCAACCGAAATACCTGCCGTCGGCTCATCAAGTAATAACACATCTGTTTTTAAAGCTAATAACATCGCAAGTTCTAGCTTTCTTTTCTCTCCATGTGCCAAATCTTTCGCTAATACATGCTCTTTCTCCTGAAGTAATACTGTTTTTAAGAAACGTCTCGCCTCTCCAACTTGTTGCTTTAATTTTGCTGGACTCGGGAAAAAACTATAGTAATCTTGTACGAATGATTGAACACTTAAACGGACATTTTCAAGTACCGTTAATTCTGGGAATATGTTTGTAAGCTGAAAAGAGCGACCGATTCCTAAGCGTGTTCGATCTGAAATCGATAGTTTTGTAATATCTTGCCCTTTAAAATACACTTCACCTGTTGTGGGTGAAATCTGTCCACTTAGTAAATTAAATAATGTTGTCTTACCCGCACCATTTGGTCCGATAATAGAAATGAGTTTTCCTTTTTGTACAGTTACATTCACATCTTTAATAACATGATGCTCCCCAAAAGATACGCTAAGATTTTTCGTTTCTAGCAAATGTGTCACGAAATCCCTCCCTTTAAAGCTTTCAGTATGAAAGAAATACGTATAAAGTGAAACTTTAATCAGTGGGGGTTTTCTTCATTCCCCACTGATTATCAGCCCTCACCAATCGGACTTTAATGGGCAGCCCGACCCATTAAAGCGGGATAAAGAGGATGTGCCCCTCTTCATACAAAATCAACAGAAAATTCAGTCTATTTATTTTGAACTGGTGGTTCTGTTTCTTTCATCGTTAATTCTCGCTCTAACACTGGCACCGGATAATCAACACCATCTTGTTTTTTCAATGTGATAGAATACAGCGTCTGCATCGCTTGATGATCCTTCTCTCTAAATTTCATCTTTCCTTTCGGCGTATCAAATTCCATTCCTTCCATTTTCTTAATTAATGTATCTACATCTGTATCACCTTTTGTTTTCTTTAAAGCTTCTACAATTGAAATTGCCGCTGACATTCCCCCTGCTGTAAATAAATCTGGTACCGCACCATTAAATCGTTTTTTATGTTCTTCCACTAACCAATCATTCACCTTATTTTTCGGGAGTGTATGATAATAAACAGAAAAACCTTGCATTCCTACTAATGCATCCATCGTTTTTAATGCTGGTATATCTGGTGCACCTGTAGAAATTTTAATACCTTGCGCTTCCACATTCATATCTTTTAACTGTTTCCAAGGTGAGTTTGCCCCTGCCCAAACGATAAATAAATAGTCTGGTTTTGAGCTAATGATATTTTGAATATTTGCTGTAAAATCTGTTGAATTTGTATCCGCGTATTGCTCATTCACAATGTTCGCACCTAATTTTTTCGCACCCGCTTTAAATGCAGCAATCCCTTCACGACCAAAAGCGTTATCTGGGGCAAATGTCGCAATCTTTACATCTTTTTTCGCAATTGCTGCTGCTCCTGCAATCGCATCTTGTGAGGAACTTCTTCCAGTTCTAAAAATATATTTATTCCAGTTCTTCCCCGTAATACTATCCGCAACTGCCGGTTCTACAACCATAATCTTTTCATATTCTTCAGCTAATGGTAAAACCGCTAATGTATCACTTGAACTAGACGATCCAACTAAAAAATCAACTTTCTCTTCTTCTAATAACTTCGTAGCTTTTTTAACTGCTACATCCGCTTTCGTTTCTGTATCTTCTACAACAAACTTAATCTTTTTCCCATCTACTTTCCCAGTTCCACCAGTTGCATAGTCTAACCCTAATTCAAATCCGTTCACTGTTTGTTTTCCATACGATTCTAGCGGTCCTGTTATAGAAGCAAGGACTCCTACCTTAATCGTCTTGTCATCCTCTGTACTTGTTTTCTTTCCTGAACAAGCTGCTGTTATTAATAACGAACCTAAAACACAACCAGTAAACATCGTCTTTAGCCACTTACGTTTTTTCATCGACATTGTGATCCTCCCTATACTTTACTTTCTGATAGAATCAAACACGCCAAAATCCCCTGTCCGTAATCATGACTAACTAATTCAATAGATAATGGAAAACTCTTGTAGTACCCTCTACATTCGGCACAAATATATAATCACCTTCCTATGTAATGGAAACGGACATACAATCAATATATATTCTGCAATCCAATTGAAAATACTGTTTCATTTCAGTAATGACCATACAAAAAGACTAACTTATTTTTAAGTTAGTCTTTTCACCTTAATTAGAGTTAAGTTCTACTTTCTCTAACCCTTCAGCCAATTGTTTCTTATCTAGCCCTTCCCCTATCACTACCAAGTTCGTCGGGAAACCGAAGTCTTGTTCCAGTAAAGTTGGTACCCCAAATGAATATTGGAATAGGTGCGGGTATTTATCTCCATGGAATTTCACAAATCCTTTTACACGATAAATACTATCTGGTAAATTTAAAAGCCATTCATATAAATTGTCTTGATCAATCGATTTCGTAAATTGATATGTCATCGTTTGTATATGTAAATGCTGTTTGACATGTAGTGTCTCATGTTCCCCATCATTCATAAATTCAGCTTCTTCTATATCTTCTAAAGATATATTACAATATTTTGTTTCAAACAATTTTGCATGATTATTTATTGCTTTCACGTCTTCAATTACTTTGTTCTTATCCGCAAATGTTAGTAAATCTGATTTATTAATTAAAATATGGCTACCAAATTTCATTTGCTCATGCAGTAGCTGTTGCACATTTGCACTTAATATACTTCGATTTAACCACCTTACTGCATCTAAAACGACTACTATTGATTTCACTTCTAAGAAAGGTGCTAAAATTGGTGATACACATGCATCTAACACTTCAATTGGATGCGCAACACCTGTCGTTTCTATATAAATGACATCTGGTCTTTCTTGCTGATATAACGAATGTAATTGTATTTCAAGCTCTTCTTTTAACGTACAACAAATACACCCTTTCAGAAGTTCCCTTAAAACATTCTCTTTTCCAATAATATCTGTATCTACTGAGTATTCACCAATTTCATTCATTAACACTGCAACTTTTCTATTCTTCTTTTTCTCCGCTAACAATAAATTTTGTAATAATGTTGATTTTCCGCTACCTAAAAAGCCACCTAATATATGAATTTCTACTTTATTCATTTGATCGACCATCCATTTCTTTATTTCAAAACGTATTCAAAGCGTAATAATTACGATTTATATTTATTATTTTATTAAAAGAGTCGTGATTTGTAAATATATGTTCACTGTTCGTTTACTTCATAAGCAACTTTAATCCCAGATTCTATCGCTCCTTGCATCCACCCATGTGTTAATGTCGTATGCTCTCCTGCAAAGTGCACTTTTCCAGATGGTGGTGTAATATACGGAAATAACTCGAGCTCTTGACCTGGTTCAAAAGCTGTAAATGCACCGCAAGAATACGGATTTTGACTCCAGCTAAAAGATGTTCCCGTAACAAACTCACTATAGACGATATCACCGTATATTTCTGCTAAATTTTTTAATGCGTAACGAATGCGTTCTCTATCCGGTAAACTATCCCATGTTAACGCCTCATCTGCCCACGTATAACTCGCTAAAACGATAGCTGCCCCTGGTGTATGAATGCCATAACTCGGATAATATGTAAACCGTATAGGTAAATCTGTAATAGATTTACCTCCACACTGTCCCGCTTTCTCCCAAAATCTACTTTTAAACTCTATCGCAATTTTAGTTGCAGCAATATAATTTAATTCACGAATTGCTCGTCTTTTATAATAAGAGAATAGATTGTAAGGCTGAATTTCAACAAAACGTAAAGCTGAAAATGGGATCGTAACAATTGCAACATCACCTGTAACCATAAATCTCTCAATAGTTTGTTCATAGTTTACTTGCATCATCACTTTGCTATTTTCTTGTATAATTTTTTCAACCTTATACCGCATAAATATATTCTCATTTAACTGCGATAAAAATGCTTTTGGTAATGCATCCATCCCGCCCGTTATTTCATAATATTTCGTCGTTGAAGTAAAGAAGACCATTTCTCGTAATACTTCAATTAAAGACATTCCCATATACGCTTCCATATCAAGAAGTACACCAATCATATCTATTGCACCGTCTGAATAATATTCAGTTAAAAATGTGCCGAGCGAATATGCTTTATACTTTTTCTCAACAATACTCCAATTCTTATTAGGATCTTTCTTAATATAATTTAGAATCGGTTCTAATACCTCTAACATTAACTCTTCTGCCGTTTTACCTTTTTCCCTCTCTAAAATAGGATATCCAAGTATACTTGGATTTTTTTCGAATATGCTTAATCTCGTTTTAATATTATTCGTATAAATAATATCTGAAGCGGTTTTATTTATAAAAAGATTTAACGGTAATTTAAATTTACGAATGTAAGCTAAAGTTAACTTGTGTGTATCAGGAATTCGCATTGGTCCTGCATTAAAATATAAACCTCTGCTAAACGGTTCACGGATCGTATATATTCTTCCGCCTATTCGATTATTCGCTTCTAAAATTGTTATGTTATGACCTGCTTCTTTCAATAACGATGCTGCAACTAATCCTGAAATTCCTGCACCAACAATAATAATCTGTTTTGGCTCCTTCGTTTTAACGAGCCCCACATGAATAATATGGAGCATTCTTTCCATCGTTAATGGCTGCATCATGGCCTTTTCCCCTTCAATAAAGGATTTTATTGCATTATATTCGGTTAACTTACTTCCTATGTTTTATGCAAGAAATTGCACGGATACATTTTCAAATACTTGAATATCTTTTATAAAATGTAATAAACTAGATATGAATCTATAGAAGTAAGACGTATTATCTTACATAATAAAATCAATGAAATTGCGAGGAATTTTGAAATGAAAAAAGGTATTAACCGTGTTGTATTAGTCGGAACAGGAGCAGTTGGATGTAGTTATGCTTACTGCATGATTAACCAAGCTGTAGCTGAAGAATTTGTTTTAGTTGATGTAAACGAAGCAAAAGCTGAAGGAGAAGCGATGGATTTAAGTCATGCCGTTCCATTTGCTCCAGCTCCAACTAGAGTATGGAAAGGTAGCTACGAAGATTGTAAAGATGCTGACCTTGTAGTCATTACGGCTGGATTACCACAAAAGCCAGGTGAAACACGTTTAGATTTAGTTGAGAAAAACGCTAAAATCTTTAAACAAATCGTTCGCAGTATTATGGATAGCGGGTTTGATGGCATTTTCTTAATCGCAACAAATCCTGTAGATATTTTAACTTACGTAACTTGGAAAGAATCTGGTTTACCGAAAGAACGTGTAATCGGTTCTGGTACAACGCTTGATTCTGCTCGTTTCCGCTATATGTTAGGTGAGTACTTCGATATTGGTCCACACAACATTCACGCCTATATTATCGGAGAACATGGCGATACTGAACTTCCAGTTTGGAGCCACGTTTCCGTTGGTATCCAAAAACTACAGACACTGCTTGAAAAAGACAACACGTATAATCAAGAAGATTTAGACAAAATTTTCATAAACGTTCGTGATGCAGCTTACCATATTATTGAGCGAAAAGGTGCAACTTACTACGGTATCGGTATGTCACTTCTACGTGTTACTAAAGCGATTTTAAATGATGAAAATAGTGTATTAACTGTATCGGCTTACTTAGAAGGTCAATATGGTCAAAAAGATGTGTATATTGGTGTACCTGCTGTTTTAAATCGCGGCGGGGTTCGTGAAATTTTAGAAGTAGAATTAAGTGAAGACGAAGAATTAAAATTCGATCACTCAGTTCAAGTGTTGAAAGAAACAATGGCTCCTGTTCTTTAATATGTATAGCAAAAAGCAATCCAAATTATTTCGGATTGCTTTTTACTTTATTTTCTATTTTTTAATCGATTCCTCATTATTTACATCAAGTACATCTAAGAAAAAGATAAAGATTGGTATCCCGATAATAAGCCCCCATATTCCAAGGAAATGTTCTGAAAAGATGAGAATTATAAATGTATAAAAGATTGGTAAATTCGTTTTCGCAGACATAAACTTCGGGTTTAAAAAATAACTTTCAAGAGCATGGATGACTGTAATGAAAATAAGTATGTATACAACGTACATAACTCCGCCTACGTTATAAGCAATGATACTAAGTGGAAATAAAGAAATAATCACACCTGCAACTGGAATCAACCCTAGTAGAAAAATCATAACAGCTAATACGAGAAGCTGCGGAAATCCTAAAACAATTAATGCAATAACAGTAAGAATACAATTTACAACCGCAATTAAAAACTGTGCTTCAATTACTTTACCGAACGATCTTGCAAACCTTTCGCCAAAATATGCGATTTCCTCATAAAAAATCTTTAGCTTACTCTCTTTAAATTTAGAAGTAAAGGTAATAATACGCTCCTTCTCTAATAAGAAAAATAAGCTTAATATGAGAGACAATAATATTTGTAAACTTACCTTCCCTATATTTGCTATCGATTGATAGATGACATCTACACCTTGTTCTATATACTTTGATACTTCCATTCCGTTAATTGTCGAAAGTGCATATTTAATGATTTCATTATCAGGCGGGTTTTGAAAGAACAATTTAAATTGATAAATCAATTGCGAAATTTGTATCGTTAACACAGGTAAATATTTATACAATGTCGTGCCAATAAAGGAAACTAATATGATATACAAACAGGCGATAACAATTTTCCGGTTCACTTTCAATTTTTTTGAAATAAAACGTTGAAATCGATCCATTAAAAATGTCAGTATAAACGTAATTAATATTAAGTTGATCATACTTTTTAATCCATATAATACAAGCGCTACTATTATTAAAACGAGAAACCGTTGAAACCCTCTACTTCGAAAAAAATTTTTCACTTCATTCATTAAGATTTAACCTCCCCCTTCAATGGATGGAAATTGAATATATTACATTTTATGAACTTCTATAGACAATCTTTCTTACTAATTAGAAAGAATCCTTTTTTTCTTTTTATATTGTTAGATTCTATTTATATTAGCCCACCTACTTACTTCAGTTGAGCTCTTTTTTTCGTTTAACCTTTTACAATTTAGGTGGTTTTCTATTTTTAGACTGCTGCTCATACGCATATCCAATATTGAAAAGCTCTTTTTCACCAAACTGTTTCCCTACAAACACTACACCGATTGGTTCTCCATTTTTATCATATCCAGCAGGAACCGCTAATTCCGGATAACCAGCTACAGCGGATAGAAGAACTTCATCGTTATTAATCATAACTAGAGCATCCAAACCTTTTTCTACTAAATATCTATCTAGCTCTTTTCTTGCATTTTTTTGACTCGTTTGCACTACTTTTTCAAACTCATCTTTCGTTGTAGCAGATTTTTCAGATCCCTCAATTAATGTTTGTCCATATTTTATTCGTCTATTACTATCCTTTTTATTAAACGCTATAATCTCTTCTAACGATTTTACCGGTACATTTTTTTGCTTTGAAAGAAAATCGTTAACATTATGTTTGAATTCATATTCTAATGTTTGTAGATTATCTACACCCTCAGCGTTTAACTGAATATCATCAGTCACTATTGCACCTGCATCTTGAAGGTCTTTTCTTATCTTTTGTGCTACTTCTTTTCTATTGTCATCTTGTCGATCTATTGAAAATAGTACTCCTACTTTTTTCCCTTTCAAACCGTCTATTGATAAGTCCTTCGTATAATCCATTCTTTCTTTATCTTTCATTTTTTCTGTCATAGCATCTTTTTCATCATAACTTACCATTATGTTAAATAACGTTGCCGCATCCTTTACCGTTCTTGCCATCGGCCCTGCTGTATCAAGCGTTTCAGCTAACGGAATAATGCCTGATCTACTCACCATACCTAGTGATGGACGTAATCCAACTACTGATTGCTGCGTCGCTGGTGCTACAATTGATCCAGTCGTTTCTGTCCCGATTGCAAGCGGTGCAAAATCTGCCGCAACTACTGTAGCAGATCCAGAGCTTGATCCTGATGTATCAAACGTAATCGGACCATACGGATTCAAATTTTGTCCTTTTTTCCCGCTATATCCGCTAGGCATTGTAAAGGATAAATAATTTGCCCACTCAGACATATTCGCTTTTCCTAAAACAAAAGCACCTTCTTCTTTCAACTTTTTCACAATCGTCGCATCCTCATCTGCAACCCAATCTTTTAACACATATGTTCCTGCACTAGTCGGCATCACTTTTTCCGTCTGTACATTATCTTTTACAACGACAGGAATACCATATAAATTCGACTTTTTGTTTCTACCTCGCTCTTGATCTAACTTTCTTGCTTCTTCCATCGCATTAGGATTTATCTCTGTAACAGCATTTAATGTTATTCCATTTTGATCATGTTCTTGTATTCTAAAGAGATAAATACTCGTTAATTCTTCATATGACAACTTTCCATCATCAATCATTTTTTGAAGCTCATCTACAATCGCATTTACGACTTCTTTTTCTTTCATCTTTACATTTTCTATATTAATTCCTTTAAGCTGATTATGTATCGGTTGTAGCACTCTTTCTTTATCATATACAATACGCTCAGGTTCCTTTGGAAAATAATTTTTATACATGTAATATCCGCCGGCACACGCTAATAAGACAACGCCTCCAGCGATAGACAGCGTTCCCTTTACCCATTTCTTCATGTTGCTTCCTCCACTCTATAAGGTGCTTCGTTATACGAAAAAGAGAGTTACTTTTTACTTAACTCTCTCCAATCGAAATGCCAAATGAAAAAATGAAAGATTTCAATCTAATTACTTCTTTTTTTGCATTTGCTTCGCTAACATTTCTTTCACTTGATTATACGTTAACCCTGAATTTTTATTTAAACGCTTTACTTCCTCGACATCAGTACCTACCACTGTATATTTTTTCTCATCATTCATTTTTCTAATTCCCTTCTCACCGGATTATTTCTTATATTTCTTCCCTAAATGCGCATACTTTAACACCACTACAAAAAGGAAGCTGTTTTTAAGTACAGCTTCCTTCTCGTTACATATTGTATATCTTAATAAAATTTCAATACATCTTCAGTAGGCAAGAACGTTCTTTCTGCTGGTTGTTCGTTTGGTTCACCAAATGGCATTTGACCTACTAAACTCCACTCTGCTGGAATGTTCCAAGTTTCTTTCACTTCAGCATCTACGATTGGGTTGTAATGTTGTAATGACGCCCCAATTCCTTCAGCAGATAATAACATCCACACAGTATGTTGTAACATTGCATTTCCTTGATGAGACCAGAATGGGAACTGATCTTTATATAATGGTGCGTTTTCTTGCATTTTTTCTACAGTTGCTTGATCTTCAAAGAATAGTACAGTCCCTACACCTGCATGAAAACCTTTTAGTCTTTCAACAGTCGCTTCAAAGTTTTCTGCTGGTACGCGGGCTCTTAATGTTTCTTTCACAATATCCCAAAACTTTTCATGCTCCCCATCCATTAATACAACCATACGACCACTTTGCATGTTGAAAGATGTTGGTGCGTGTAAAGCTGTTTTTAGCACTTCTTCAATTCTTTCTTTCGTAATTGCATCATTTTTTGTTACTTTACGAATGGAACGGCGGTTCACGATTGCTTCTTTTAAGTTTGTTGTAGTTGCTGACATTTTAATTCCTCCAAATGTTTGTTTTATAATTTATTTTGTTATTTCATAACAAGCGAATTAGCAATATCCATCGGTATTACATTGCATACCTTCAAATGAATTTGTTTTATCCTTTTCAATTTCTTTATCAATGACCCTTTGTAGCGTTTCTTTACTAGCAAGCCCTTGAATGATTTCATCTCCAATCATGACAGTTGGAACAGCCATAATATTCGCTTCATCATATGCGTGCTGAATTGCTTCTTGATGCTTTTCCTTATATTTACGAGTTACTAAAGCATCTTTAAATTCCGCCTCAGGAAGTCCTACTTCTACCGCTAATTTTGTTAACACATCAATATCTTCAATGTTTTGCTCTTCTTGGAAAAATGCTGTGAATACGCGGTGATGATACTCATTACCTAGTCCACGTTCTTTCGCAAATTGACACCCTTCGAAAGCTAAATGTGTATATGGATGCGGAGAAACACGTGGCAAACGCATATCAATTCCTAACTTCTTCGCTGTCGGAAGAATGAAAGCATCCCATGAACCTAATTTTTCTGGCTCATTCCATGGATCTATTTTTGAATATGGACTTGGACGTAATTCAAATGGCATCCATTCAATTTCTACATCTTTCTCTTTCGCTACTTCATCTAATGGACCTTTTGCTAAAAAACAAAATGGACATATAAAATCTGAGTATACTTTCATTTTTACAGTCATAACTTTTACACCTTACCTTTATAGTTGTAACTATATAAGTTACATTAATATTAAAAAAATATAAATATGATTTAAGCATTCATTTTTTCTTGCAAAGTTTCAAACAGCTGCCCCATCGTAATATTTCTCAAAACTTCTTCCATTGCGGATTGTGCTTGAATTAAAATAATTTCTAACACCGCTTGAATATTCGCCCCAATTGGACAATCTGGATTCGGTTGCTCATGAATGTGAAATAATTTATCCTCTTCCACTACATTCACTGCATGATACACATCTAACAATGTGATTTCATGTAAATCCTTTAGTAAACCTGCGCCACCCGGTCCACGATTTACGTAAACAAAGCCAGCTTGTTTCAAGTACGACATCATTTTACGAATGACTACTGGATTTGTATTGACACTCTCAGCCATATAGTCTGAAGTACAAAGTGAAGATGGATTGTTTTTCAAAATAGATAAAATATGAACAGCTATGGAAAAGCGGCTACTAATTTTCATCGTAATCACCACCTCGATGTAATCATTATAGTTACAACCGAAAAATAAGTCAATCCTTTTCACATATTTTTTATAAGTAAATTAAAAAGTGTCCCATTATAATATACGAGACACCTCTTTTTATTCTGCAAATAGCGCCTGAAATTCTTCAATAAATAGCTGCACAGCGATTGAAGAATCCTTTAATGAAGGAACAGCTAAAGCAATTTCTCTCCATACTTGCGGTTCCAATTCTCTCGTTTGCACATTTTTTGGTAAATTCGTTAAAGATAATTCAGCTAATATTGCAATGCCTAATCCTTCTTGAATCATATTTAAAGCTGTCGTAACTGTCGAAATTACATACTCAGCCCGAAGTGGTACGTTGGCTTGTTTAAACATATCAATGATGGGTGGTTCGTATCCGCCTTTACATAATATGATCGGTTCATTCTCCAAATCACGAATTGTAATAGCGTCCTTCTTGCAAAGAGGATGATCCTCTCTTAAAATAACAACCATTTTCCCCTTCGTTAATGGAACAATCTCCATCTCTTTATTAGGTAAAATAACAATCCCTATATCAACAACCCTCGATACTAACCAATCTTCAACTTCTTTAATCGTTCCTTCACAAAGAACGACTTCTAAGTTCGGATACTTCTCCTTAAAATGGTTTATCATTTTCGGTAAGAAATGTGCAGAAGCACTCGGAAAACTCCCAATTCGAATCGTCCCCACTTCGTGTCCTTTCTCCATCGCAACTTCTTGTTCAATCTTCTCTACACCGTTCAAAATCTCTCTAATATGTACAAGAATTCTGTTTCCTACATCCGTAACGAGTAATCCTTGTCGTTTATCACGTATAAGAATCGTAACTCCTAACTCTGACTCAATACTTGAAATCGCATGACTTACTGCTGGCTGCGTCATATTTAACACCCGAGCAGCCTTCGTAAAACTACCTAACTCAACAGTTTTTATTAATACTTGTAGTTGTGTAATGGTCATAACTAATCGCTTATACTCCTCATAAAAAAGATTCATTTTATTTATTACAGTCGATATCATATCATAGTGAAATGAATAACATCAAGGAGGTCTTACAGTGACACAGCTTTCTCGAACTAAGACGGCCATCATCCTTACCTTTCTCGTTTTCATGTGGGGAATCAATTGGCCTTTATCTAAGTTTGCCCTGCATTATACACCACCCGTTTTATTTGCAGGCGTTCGAACTTTAATTGGAGGATTCATTTTACTCCTGTTCGCATTACCGAAATACAAAGAGTTACACTTAAAAGAAACTTGGCATTTATACGTTATTTCTTCTTTACTTAATATCATTATATTTTACGGATTACAAACTGTCGGCCTTCAATATATGCCCGCTGGTCTATTTTCCGCCATCGTATTTCTACAACCCGTTTTACTTGGTATTTTCTCGTGGATATGGCTTGAAGAATCAATGTACGGTTTAAAAATTTTCGGGCTTATACTCGGATTTATTGGCGTAGGTGTTATTAGCTCAAGCAGTTTAACTGGACATATTTCTATTATCGGGATTCTTCTCGCGATAGGATGCGCTATTGGCTGGGCACTTGGAACCGTATTTATTAAGAAGACTGGGCACCGCGTTAATTCCATTTGGATGGTAACACTACAACTTATTATTGGCGGACTTTGCTTAATTGGATGTGGATCAGAGTTTGAAAGTTGGTCTAGTATCGCTTGGAGTATGCCGTTTGTTAGTGTACTACTCTTTATTTCATTCTTTGTTATTGCAATGGGGTGGCTTGCATACTTCACACTCGTTGGAGCTGGTGAAGCAAGTAAAGTTGGGGCTTATACATTTCTCATTCCTCTAATCGCTATTATTGTAAGTTCAATTTTCTTACATGAGGCCATTACTATTAGCTTATTTATCGGACTATTATTTATTGTAGTGAGTATTTGTTTCGTAAATATAAAGCCGAAAACACTTGCTGTAGGGCAGCGGGTTGAAGTGAAGTAAATTAACATAAGAAGGAGCCTACTGATTGTAGGCTCCTTCTTATCGTTATTACTTATTTTTTACGACGTACCATAAAAACACACGTACCTACCGAAGATACAATCGCCAAAATAGATAAAACAATTGCTATCAATTGCATATTACTAGTACCTTCATTCTTTTCTACATTAGATACTTCACCATGTTCTCCTGTTAATGACGTACCTTTTGCAATTGTAGTAAGTGAATGCGGTTTTTCAGCTTTCTCATCGCCTGTCCATTCAACAATTTCTCCGTCTTTATATTGTTGATATGCATCCCAAGCTATTTTTTGTTCTTTATCCGGATTTTTAGCGACGAAAGTAAACCGCTGGAATTGGCCAGGTAAAATCCCTTCTCCTGTTGCTTCCCATACTACAGTTTTCACTTTTCCGGCACTATCTTTTTGCTCTTCCATTTTCCACCCTGGCACTGGTTCATACTGTTGGAATTCCACACCAGACGGTATTTTCAGTGTAACTTTTGTTGTTGCTACATTCTTTTCAACTGGTACTTTTATCGTGTAAGTCTCCCAAGAGCCGATGTCAGAAGTTGCTGGCTTCACAGTGACGTGCGCACTAACAGGTAACGAAAAAATTCCCATTGCAATTACTGTTGCGATCATTGTTGTTCCTAATTTTTTTATGCGTTTCATTTTCAATTAGCTCCTTTTTATCTATACCTACTCTTTATCCCGCTATTCGCCGGGCAGCCCAATTGATGAGGGCTGCTTAAAGTTTCACTTTATCTGCCACCTACAATAAATTTATAATCCGTATCGAAGCTATCAAGCGATTTCGTTAATCCATGTACTTGTATATTCCAGTTGCCTGTCATGTTAATATACATACCTTCTGCTTCATATTCTCCCGGTGAAACTGCCGAAACTTTAAATGATCCCTTTCCCATATTCATATCTAACGATTGAGTTGTTAATATGATTTGTTCCATATCAGTAACAGGTTGTCCGTTCTCATCCTTTAAAGTAATATGGAATATATTTTGTCCTACTCTATTAGGACTTACATTTAGCGTCATTTCATATCCATTATCCAATTGTTTACTCTCTGTAAAAGGTCCAGTAGGAGGCATCGGTGGTGTTTGTACGTTTGTCATAAAAGCTACGATTACGAAAATGATAATTCCAATGATAAACTCTACTTTCACCGTAGCACCTAATCCTTGCTCCGCTCTCATTTTCCCTTTCACATAATGAATAATTCCTAATATCCCCATGAAAATGAATAAAAGTATCTTTGCTAATAAAGCTAATCCATACTTCGTATCAAATAACGAGTGGATTGTTGGAATAAAAATGTACTGTTAAAAAGACCTGTTATTAAAATCACAATGACAGCACATATTGCCCACGGTGAAAAACGCTTAATCATATCCCAATACATATTCCACTTGTTATCCTCATTACGTAACAGAAGAATAATGGACGATAAACCACCAATCCATAATGAAGCTGCGAATAAATGTAAAAAATCCATAACAACAGCAATTTCTTTAAACTTTAAACCATATGCGTGACTATTACATGCTTTCATAACAAGTAGACCAATAAACAATACTATTGGAACGCTCCATACTTGAAACGACGACAGCTTCTCACGCCTCATCGCAAAATACGTAACGATTATAAGCGAACTAATAAGAGTCATTTGAGTAATCCATATATAACCAAAGACAGAAAGCTGTAATGTTTCTTTTAATAGTAAAGGATTGAATGCTTCTAGCCATGAAACATCCGCATTTATTTTCGCTTGTAGTGGTAGATTGAATAACAAGCTAATAAATATCCCTAATAAAGAAATCCATATTATGTTCTTACTCCTTGATCGAACCGAGGTTGCATTCCCTTTATACATAATAAGATTAAAGAATAGCACTCCTATAAATAGTGAGAAACTTGTATATAAAATTCCACGTTCCATGATCATATCAATTTGCGGAACATATCCCACCTCTTCTACTTGTATATCATCTGCTCCAGCTTCCGCTAATCCAATACGGAATGGAATAACTCCTTGAATTGGATGTCCATCAGCTGAAATTACTTTCCACTGAATAGAATAGAGACCGTTTTTGAGATTCTCTTTTAATCCGGCTTCTAATAGCTTTTTATTATTTTTATCAATATGAGCATCTTTTAAATCGACCCTTTTACCTGATGTATCTCTCACGTACAATGTATTAAAACTTGAAACTTGTATGTCCTCATCGAACTCGATTTTCACAACAGACGGTGCTTTCTTCAATGTTTCATTTTCAGTAGGGTTTGATTTCACAACGTATGCATGAGCAGATGCACTTTTCGGTATCAATACGATAAGCACACATACAATAAATAACAATGTCCCTAACCTTTTCATTACTTTCACACTCATTTCACTTCTTTCTTCCTCATCGCTATATTTTCATTATTTTTACTTCCCGAGTTGGATTCTTGGACGAAATATTAACCTGATTAAATATAATCTTCTATACAGTATAACTATTTATTTCTCTCTCACCTCTAAACTTCCAATACAATAGTAACTACCTTGATAGATACAACTTACATTTTTAAAGTCGATTGTTATTATATCATAAAATATATTTATGTAAGTTCTTGAAGAGGAAAAGTTATCGTGAATCATTTGTGAAGAAAGTGTGAAATGCATAAATAAAAAGGTATTACGTTATTACGTAATACCTTCTTAAAAATATCTTTCTTCTACTTCTCTTCCGGATAATCACAATACTCTATAATTGTTCCCTCTGTATCCGCTGGGTTAAGATAGATTAATCTTCTGCCGTGTTTATTCATTCGAAGCGTATGCTCTAACGTTCGAATGTCTTGTTTTTTCAATTCCTCTAAAGCTACATCTAAATCATCTACTCGATATGCAACATGATGAACACCTTTACCTTTTTGTTTTATAAATCGGGCAATTGGTGAAGTGGTATTATTTGTCGGCGCAAGCAATTCAATTCTATCTCCATCCACTTCAAGAATGGCTACTTCACTTTCAACACCAGGCGCTTCACTTACGTAACGATCTATTAAAGTTCCTGACAACACTTTTTCATAAAAACGTATCGTACTATCTATATCTCGAACTGCGATGCCGATATGATCAATTGTTTTTTTCATTTTATTTCCCCTACTACTTTATTTTCTTTCATTATTAATAGTAACAAAAAAAGCTATAGAAACAAGTTCTATAACTTTTTTATTTAACCTATTTTCTTATCCACACTAGCTGCTGGTTGAACTTGATTTTTTGCTTTCACAATGCTAATGACATACCCGATCAATCCGCCAATAAGTGCTGGTAAAATCCACCCTAACCCAACTTCATGCATTGGAAGTATTTTAGTAAGAAAATCATTTACTACTGCTAACTTCATACCAGCTGCATTCAATCCATCGAACACACTTACAATAAATGTAATTAATAAGCTACCTTGATACACCTCTGCTCGTCCTTTAAACAATGGATGAAGGAGCGTTAGGAAAATTAAGACGATTGCTAATGGATAAATCGCGATTAATACAGGAACAGAAATTGCAATTAATTGCGTTAAACCTACGTTCGCAACAACTGCACTGAACACTGATAAGATGATTGCTATCTTTTTATACGAAACATTCGGGAATAGTTTATGGAAGAATGAAGAACACGCTGAAACAAGTCCTACACTAGTCGTTAAACATGCTGCTGTAACCATAATCCCTAATATAATTCCGCCGTATGACCCAAAATAATAGTTTGAAACTTTTGCTAATACTGCACCACCATTATCTAAATGACCAAGTTTTGCAACACTTGAAGCTCCCATAAATGAAAGTGCTGAATAGATCATTGCTAAAATAGATGCAGCAATCAATGTTGCTTTTGCACAAACAATCATAATGTCTTTTTTTGTTTTTGCGCCCTTTTCTTTAATCGCATTGATGATGATAATACCGAATACGAATGATGCCAACGTATCCATTGTTAAGTAACCTTCTTGGAATCCTTTAAAGAACGCATGTGATGTATATGCCTCTGCAGGTGCTTGCATTTCTCCCATTGGATGAATAAAAGCAAATACTACTAAAATCCCAATAAACGTTAATTTAATTGGCGTTAAGATTTTTCCTACAATATCGACAATTTTCGCGGGATTTAGCGAAAAAAAACAAGTAATGCTAAAGAATATAATTGTAAAAAGAATGAGTGCTGAAGAACCCATAGCTTCTGGTACAAAAGGCTTCATACCAATTTCATAAGAAACGCTGCCTGTTCTCGGAATAGCGAATAGTGGACCAATCGCTAAATATAAAACTGTCGTAAATACAATGCCGAACACTGGATGTACACGACTTGCTAACGATTGTAAATCTTCTTTACCTGAAATTCCAAATGCTAATACCCCTAGCAACGGTAAACCTACACCTGTTACTAAAAATCCTGCATTAGCAATCCAAACATTCTCTCCTGCCGATTGACCAAGCATTGCTGGGAATATTAAATTTCCTGCCCCGAAAAATAGTGCAAATAACATTAAACCAATAACAACTATGAACGAAAACGGTACTTTATTCGTCATAATATAACCTCCATTCAATATAACCTATGTCATTTCCAATTTTAACTAATTGAATTTTCTGAATATTTAACTTAAGTATCAACTATTCTTGAACTCATTATAGTTTGATATATAATATTTTGCAATACTATTTTCAAACTTTTCATTCATTTTATAAATATACATTTTTTAACATAGAAATAGACTAAAAAACCAACATGGTCATCCATGTTGGTTTTTCCATTTTTACTATCAATTAATTAAAATTTCGCCGCTACTTTCTTAACGTTCTCTAAACCTTCTTCAACAATTTGTTGTGAGCGATCTGGATATTGGTTGTGTCCTTCAATTACAACAGTTTCTGGATTTGTAATTCCCCAGAACCCAAGTACAGTTGTTACGTAATTAACTGCCATTTCCATAGGAGCCATTTGTTCTGAAGAGTAATCTGAACCACGAGCACCTAACACAACTACTTTTTTACCACCAGCTAAGCCTTCTGGACCATTAGCTGTATATTTAAACGTTTTTCCAGCTTGAGATAAATATGAAATATATGTGATTAATGGTGCTGGTACAGTAAAGTTCCATAATGGGAATGCAAATACAACTTTATCAGCTTCTAAAAACTGATTTAAATATTGATCTACTGTAGCAACTGCCTTCTCTTCTTCTGCTGTTAATTCCATACCTTGACTACGTTTGTATCCACCTGAAATAGCAATATTTCCGTAATAAGGAAGATCTAATGCAAATAAATCTAACTCTGTAATTTCTGTATTCGGATTTGCTTCTTTATAAGTACTTACAAATGTTTCATACATTTTTGAACTAACTGCTTGCTCCGCTGGGCGATCGTTTGCTTTTACAAATAATACTTTTGACATTGTTTTATTCTCCTCTACTTTTTGATTTTCTTCTTTTTTACCAAATAACGAGCTAAATAATCCCATTTTCTTCACCTAAACTTTCTTATCATATTCATTATTCAACATCATAAAAATTCTTATTCTAATAAAAAGTTCCAATTGATACCTTAAGGAAAGTTAATTAAAACTTTTTGTTATTTAATTACCTTATGTAAGTGATTGTAATATAGTCACTTACTTTAGTCAAGTAACTTTTAATAAAAAAATAAATCTCAAATTAAAAACATTTACTAAAATACAATTGAACACCAAATTACAGCCTTATTACTTGTATAATAAAATTAGAGAGGAAAATTCATATTTAGAAAGGATTCATTCATGAGCACGATAGAAAAGATTCAAACTTTTATTATTCTTTTTGCTGTTACATGCGGCATCATACTTGGACAATTTAATGTTATACATATGTATTCAGACAAATTTATTGTTCCCTTTTTATTTTTCATGCTATATGGATTATTCCTCAGCATCCCATTAAAAGAAATAAAAAACGGATTTCACAATTTAAAATTTGCTGGAACAAGTCTTACTATTAACTTTTTATGGACACCTTTACTCGCTTGGGGATTAGGAGCACTATTTCTTTCAGATCACCCAGCACTGTGGATTGGATTTATAATGCTAATGGTTACTCCATGTACAGATTGGTACTTAATCTTTACTGAAATAGCAAAAGGTAATGTAGCACTTTCTACAGCGATTTTACCAGTAAATTTAATTTTGCAAGTACTACTACTTCCCATTTATTTATTTTTATTCGCTGGTGTTATGAAGACTGTAGCGGTTTCTGTTTTAGTAGAAAGTATTGTTATCGTAATCGTCTTACCATTTTTACTTGCACACGCTACAAAATTCATTATGAATAAACTGAAAAAAGCTGAAACGCTCGAGAATAAACTCATTCCGTTTTTCAGCTCTGCCCAAATTGTATTTTTAAGTTTAGCAATCGTAGCGATGTTTGCATCACAAGGTAAATATTTACTACAAAATATGAATGTCGTTTTATTATTACTCATTCCTGTTCTATTGTTCTTCATCATTAATTTTGTACTAGGACAATTTATCGGGCGCGTTATGCGTTTATCTTATAAAGATACAGTAAGTCTAAATTTAACAACGTTAGCAAGAAACTCGCCTGTTGCTCTTGCTATTGCTGTGACTGCTTTCCCTGACGAGCCTCTTATTGCACTTGCACTCGTTATTGGACCGTTAATTGAACTGCCAGTACTTGCTTGTGTTTCACAAGTGTTGTTACTTATTAAGAAAAGACGGCAATATATATAATAAAAAACGTCCTATAGCAGGACGTTTTTTATTTTTGAAAAATCTCATACAACATTTATTTCTTATTTATCATTACAAATGAAATAACCGAAACTAGAAACGTAATAATACCAATTATAATAAATACAATAGAAGCTGAAATTGACTCTAAGGAATATCCCGTTATTGCAATTCCAACCGGGGTTGATACTAATAATAACGAATTTAAAAAACCAAAAAATCTTCCTTGCACTTCATTTGGAATTAACTTTCTATACAACACTCCAAAATATATATTACTTACCCCAAATGCAATTCCTGACAGAAAATAATAAACTGAAAATAATACCGGATTTAACGTCGTACCCATTGCAGCATTAAAAACCCCCATAATAGCTGTAAATATAAAAGCAGTCGTAATCGTTTTATATGTACGAATCTTTTTCGTAATAAATGCTCCTATTAAAATCCCTATCGGTGATGCCGCAAAAACTATACTATACCATCCCGTAGAAAGGTCCATTTCTCTAACAACTATTACTTGTAGCGAAAGCATACACGCCGCTCCAAGTAAATTAATAAGCGCAGCGCTCATAAGCAATGTTTTCAATGATTGATTACTATTAAATATGGAGAAACCCTCTTTAAAGTCTTCGTAAAAAGGCTTTTTCTTTTCTACTTTTAATTCACGTGGAAATTTAATTTTCATTAAAATTAAAAATGATATAAAAAATGTAATTGCATCTAACAAAAATACTCCATGAAAATTAAAAATACTAATTAAAAAGCTAGCCATTAAAGGAATGGCTACCGATATGGTTTGTATTGATATTTGCCTCAGCGTAATCGCCTGTTGAACATGCTTTTCTTCCACATATGTTACTAATGCTGCATTTGAAGCCGGAGTAAATAAAGCACTCCCAATTGAGCGTATTATAAGTAAAATTAGTAACGGAATGTATAGCATTTTATTATAAAATGCTATAACTGCAATTAAAATCATGACGATACATCTCATAACATCCGCAATTATCATAAGCTTTCTTCTCGACATTCGATCTGCTAACGTTCCTGTTACAGGTGCAAATAAAATCGCCGTCGTCGCAATTGCAACGTTTACTCCAGAAACAAGTAATGGAGAGTTCGTTAATTTCATTACCCATAACGGTAAAACGAGCGTAACCATAGAATTACCTATTAAAGAAATGCAACTTGCTAAGAAAAAATACGAAAAAATTTTATTGCTCCAAATACTTGTGCTATTCTCTTTTAAATCCTCAATTTCATTATTCACTGCATCCTCCATTTTCCTCTTGTATATTTTCTTTAATTCTTCCTCACCACCTTTCAAAACCTCTATTTAAATGAGAAAAAACCTTCTTCAAAATAAGAAGAAGGTTTACTTATAACCGCATCTTATCTATTAGGAATTTTAGATCCTACAGGATTTAGCACCTTTATATCACATAAGGTTGCTGAGGCTTCGAAGGGCCAGTCCCTCCACCTCTCTTAATAAGAAGTTTTTATTTAATTATCTAAATTCATTATATTTTACATCAAAATAATTTCAATATGTTTTTTTATACAGTTAAAAGAAGATGACATCTATCATCTTCTTTTAACAATTTTGTCGTTACGTTAACAAGACCTTTCTAATTAAAAATGATAGGAAACGTAAATATAACGAAAGCTGCCCAAAGTCCATAAATTGGTAAATACTTCGTAACGGCATCTTGGATAGCTGTCGGTCCTGATTTGCTTTGCAAGAACCGCATATAGGAAAACATAATCCAAATTAAATTTGCCCAGATCAGTATGTTTACCCCTAAAACAGCAAGTCTATTAGGTGTAATCCCGTAAGAAGAAAGTCTGAATACAATGGCTGATAAAGCGACAGTGTCAATAATAAGCGCCAGAACAATTAAGGCAAAATTTATATAATCTGAAATGTTCTTTTTCTCATCCGAATCACTCTCAACGATAGAAAATATGGTAACGGCCAACACGCCAAGGAGTATTCCGTTGAAGGCCATTAAGAAATTGCGGTCCAAGAAAGGATTTTTCCCGACCCATATAACCGTTATAAGATAGATTAGCAACGTAATCAAGACAAGTGGACTAAAAATTTTAGATATGTATGGTGTAATATTTTTAGCAAGTTTAAGATTCAATGATACTAAGTATGCAGCCACTACAGCGAGAGCGGCAGCTCCAAATAAAACAACATTACTAAAATAGAACTCTCCTATATCCAAGTCAACAAAACTAAATAATCGCATGGTGAATACTGCTAGTATCATTCCACTCACTGCCATGCTCGCGTAGAGAAGACCATATTCTAAATTAAATTTAATATAAGCTAATCTTGTATTACCTTTTGAATATTCATTTCCTGTAAATGCAAGTCCCAATAAGACCCATAACAATATAGGAAGATGTAAATAAGCAAGGATACTGCTGTCTTTATAATTTAATGGCAACATATTAAGATACAACCCAGCAATTAGGAACAACGCTGCAAGGAAATAAATAATACTTTTTTTCGGGGTATTATTGTAAACAAAATAAGCAGCGATAAAGGGAATTACACCAAAAGCTAGGTTAATTGGAGCAATTGCTTCCTGCTCTACAAAGTGGAAAATGATTCTAGTGCTTAGCCCAGCTAGAATAGCTAACATGCCCATAAATAAGAAACCTTTTTGAAACAGTGATATTTTTTCTGCATTTGTCTTTCCCTTGAAATGCAATCTTTCATACCAGGCAGCTAGCACCTGAGAATCAGAGTTTTCATCCCATGCTTGTGAGAATGACTTTTTAAAAGCTTTCGGGTCTTTTCTATACATTCTCTCCAACTCATGAGGGTTATCCATATTTTCGATAATCAAATTTTGATCGTTCATAGCTTTACCTCCTCTAATAAAAAACAGCTTTGTTCCCTTTCTATAAAAAGCATCTCACCGATTTATTATGATAATGATTTTAATACATTATTTATTGTTTTACAATAAATAATTATCAATTATAAAGATTTTTTTATTGTATATTTTATTTCAAATAAAAATATATAGTACTACTTATTCAAAAAAAATATCCTATAGAATAGACTTTTTTAAGCGTCTATTCTATAGGATATAATTTAATTATCATATTTTTATTTGTTAAAACAACTTAATTCTCAAACACAAAATTAATCTTATTATCTTTCCACTCTAATTTCGCATCAAATGTTTTCTCGCCCTTTTTAAAGCCTTTAATTAAATCGGTTTTCTCACCTTTTAAGAGCTTTGTCATATTCTTTTGCGAAATTGTTTTACTTAATATCTTCTTCGAGATGGTAAAGTCACATTGTGTCGTGTTGTAATTAGAACAGCCGTAAAACGTTGACTTATCAATTACATCGCCATCACATTTTTTACAGCTACCAACCTTTTTACCTGTTGTAAATTTCGATCCTTTTCGCTCAATCGATTCAACATGTAATCCAGTGAAATCCCACTTCTCAGACATTTCAACCGCATCTTCAATAATTTTAGCTGATAATTTTTTCGTTTGTTCCATAAAAGTTGCTGGTGATGCTGTACCTTCCCCAATTTCCGCAAGACGTTGCTCCCATTTTGCGGTCATTTCTGGTGAAGCTAGTATTTTGTCACCGATTGCGGTAATTAATACTTTCCCTTTATCGGTCGCATACACTTGGTTCTTCTTCACATCTATATATTTACGGTCTTTTAGCATCGTAATAATACCTGCACGGGTCGCTTCTGTACCTAAACCTTCTGTTTTCTTTAATACTTTCTCAAGCTCTTCATTCTCTAAATACTTACCAGCTGTTTTCATTAACGTAATAAGTTGTCCTTCTGTATAACGCTTCGGTGGTTGTGTTTTTCCCTCTTTCACTTTCACCTTTACAACTTTTCCTTCTTCACCTTCAGCTACAATTGGAAGAATGGTTTCGTCATCTTTATCGTCTTGGAAAATAACTTTACGCCAGCCTTCTTGAATTTGCTGTTTTCCTTTTGAAATGAATTCAGCACGTTCATCTACAAGCGTTACAATTGTTGTATAGTCAAAGATTGCAACTTCATAATGAGCTGCAATAAGCCTTCTTACGATCATATCGTAAATTTTCTTTTCATCACCTGATAATCTGCTTGGGTTTGTAACTTGCTCTGTCGGAATAATGGCGTAGTGATCTGTTACTTTCTTTTCATTCACATAACGCTTATTATTCATAATCGATTCAACCGGAGCTGGTAATAAACCTTTATATTCATCAAACTGACTTAACTTCTGTAAAATATCAGGGAATGTTGCCGCTTCACCTTGTGTAACATAGTTGGAATCCGAACGAGGATAAGAAACAATCCCTTTTTGATATAGTGCTTGCGTTATATCAAGCGTCTTTTTCGGTGAAAACTTAAAGGCTTTATTTGCCGTTGCTTGCAGTGATGATAAGTTAAATAAAAGCGGCGGCTGAAATTCTTTACGCTCCGTTTTCATTTCCTTCACTACTGCCGTTTTACCTTGGCAAAATGCCGCAATTTTATTCGCCATATCAGGGTCTTTTAAGCGGGATTCACTATCCTTCTCCCATTTCCCCTCATACTTCTTTCCTTCTATATTAAAGGTTGCGAACACTTCCCAGAACGGCTCTGACTTAAAGTTTTCTATTTCCTTTTCACGCTTTACGATTAACGCGAGTGTCGGTGTTTGTACACGACCAGCTGAAAATACATCATTCATTCCTTTTTTCTTTAACAAAATACTAAACACACGCGATGCATTCATACCAACAACCCAATCCGCACATGACCTTGTATACGCCTCATAGTACGTATTGATTGTATCTGATTCGTCAAGCAAATTTTTAAATCCTTGGTAAATAGCTTGCTTCGTTAAAGAGGAAATCCAAAGACGCTTCATCGGCTTTTGTACGTTACAAAGATTAATAATGTTTCGTACAATTAATTCCCCTTCACGCCCAGCATCGCCCGCGTGAATAATTTCTGTTACCTGAGGATTATGTAACAGCTGTTTCACAACGTTAAATTGTTTATACTTTGATTTTGTTACTTCAAATTGAAAACGCTCTGGAATCATCGGTAACGTATTAAGTGACCATTTTTTCCACTCTGCATGATAATGTTCTGGATTACATAACTGCGCAAGGTGAAATACACTATTATATATTTTTATTTTCTGTAAAACTTTTATATAGCAAAATTTATTACTTCAATATCTAACAGAAAATAAGGAATATCCTACCCTACTAAACTATCACTAAAATTAGACACCTTAAATATCCTAAACATAAATATTGTTATAAAAACCATGATATTCACTAAATATTTTTTCTTTAAATAATACTTTTAATATACAAGGATTTCTTAATTATAATTATCCTTTTCAATATACGCTCCTCAAAAGATATGCTTTTTATCTTTTATCCCATAAAAATAGTTTATACATGCTTATAAAATATAAAGAACACTTACTTATTATTAAAACTGAAATGCACCGACTCTTGTTACACTTCTTATTCTTTCTTCTTCACATATAATTTAATTTAAAAACTTTAGCCTATTTTATACGCCTTCATTAGATTGATTATTGATAATCCTGTATTCTCTTCTATCAGTCCATTAACGTTTAAACCATAGTCAACACTTTCATTAACCATAATAAATTTTTCTTTCGCTCTTGTAATACAAACATAATGATCTTCAAATCTCTTAACGTAATATCCATAATGATTTTTCCCAAAATAAAATGAAGAAAAACTAATCACTTGCTCAAACTCTAAACCCTTTGAAGAAAATACTGTCATAACCTTATGTTTAATTTTAGCATTATTAAATGCTATACTATTTTCCTCATTTTCTAAAGTTTGTGTCAAAGCTCCAATCTCTTCTATATTAATCGTGACTTCAAAAAAATTGTACAAATCAAGAATTGTTTCTTCTAAAATTTTATCAGTGTGTTTATTAACTTTAAAATCCTTTAGTATATCTTTCAATTTTTTCATTTGATCATTTGTATAGTTTCCTATTAATGCCTCTATTAAATCATATTCATTAATATCTTCATTAAAATAATAAGAAGCTAACTCGTGAAGAAAGTTCCCATTAACAAATGAATCATCAATAGGTGTTTTAGGAACACATAAAAAATTATATCCGAGGTTATTTATTTCAGTTACAAAATCTGTTATCTCAGTATTTACATTTATTATTACTGTAATCTCCTTTTCAATATCAATTTCTGAAGATTCTATAAGCCTTATAACAGTATCAACACGTGTTAATTCATTATTTGGTTTCACTAGAACAACACTCTGAACTTCATCTTGTAACTCAATATTTTCTGAGGTATTTTTATTTAGCGAATTCGCGAAATTTTGAATATCAATATGACTTCTAAAATTCCTAGTTAGTTGGTAATAATTAAACTTTTCATTAGCTGCTAAACTTATAAAATTCTGAGGGTAAGCACCTCTCCATTTATAAATTGATTGCTTTTCATCTCCTACTATAAATAACTTGATGTTTAACTCATCTATTAAAAACATGAAGAGTTTATGCATTGATTGGTCGCTGTCTTGATACTCATCAATAAACACTTTAGAATATTTCGCCTTCAAATACTGTGCAGCTGCTTTAGATTTTGTTAACACATCCAGTGCAAGGTCAAATTTGAAATTCTTTTTTCTCACATCGGTACCATATACACCTAATATATTTTCCGTTTTTAATAATTTAATACCATCACTATACGAATTAAAATTCTGATCATAACGCACAGAAAAATTTCCTACATCTGGATATACGTCATAAATAAAAGGAAAAATTATTTCTTTCTCCACAAAAGAATCATTCGTCCCCACAAAAACATTAGAATAGCCTTTCCCAAGTTTACTTCTTATCTCTTTTGCAGCCTTTCTCATAAATGTTATTGCTGCAACAGTGTAATGACTTTTATCAGCCTTCAAATCTCTTCTTATTTTCTCTGTCATTATTGTGGTTTTTCCAGATCCTGCACTAGCCAAAATGACTAAGCTGTTGTTATCTAATAAAATACGCTCCCTTGTTTCGCTATCATTAATCATCATTTTCACCACACATTTTTTTTAAGCACCAAAATAATGGATGACTATAAATAGTTTTTGAATCTTTTTCTTCCATCTTCTCAACAAATTCCACCATATTATAAAGTTTTTTATTTTGAAGATAGTTTATTGGGTCTGTTTTCCCTAAAATTTCCGACATTCTCTCTCCTAATGCTTCCTGTAAATCATGCTCTAAATCTATTCCAGATAAGTAAATACCTTTATCTTTCAATGAATCAATCTCTTTTTTATAAACATTAGTTATTTTCTTCTTTTCCTCATTTTGTTGAATTTTTTTATCTTTCTTAGTAGCTCCATCAGTATAAACTATTTGAACTGCCTCTTTTTTCTCTTCACCCACAATTTCAAGACACCTATTTAGACCAATTAAATCATGCATCGACTTATCTGATGTTTTTGCTTTCAAATCATTATCAGTTTTTACAAAACACTCAATTCCCAATTTCTTAAATACTTCTATGTACGTATTAAAAGCAATACCATTTACAACTAATAAATATCCTCCTTCTAATTCATAATTAGGTTTAACATCACTTAATATACGTTCAAAAAGTATTTGTTCAGAAAGTCCCTCTATTAATAGCACTCTCTCTGAGAACAACGCTTCTGCTAATGATTTGTTTAATTTCTTTTTAACTTTCGAATACTCATCATTAACATTATATAAATATGAATAACCTTCAACTTTTCCTATAAAACTAATTCTAATAAGCTCTGTATTATCCATTTCATAAAGTAATTCTGGAGAATGAGTAGAGAGAATAAAATAATCATATACTTTATTACAGAAAAGTTGTTTAGATAATGCAATTTGCATGGATCTATGTAAACTATTTTCAGGTTCTTCAATAAGATAAATAACAATTTTATCTTGATATTCTTGCAAAGTCAGATGGTTTAATAGAGAATATGCAAGTAATTTCTTTCTTCCGTCTCCAGATGTAGGATAATAGTTTTTATCACCATCTCTTTTTATATAGGGAACTAAATTATTTAGAAAACCATTAACAACTAATTCAGATTTCAATTCAATATTAATTTCTTCATCTTTTAGCGCTCTGTAATTTTTGGTGAGATTTTTTTCTACTGCTTTTATCATCTCCATATTGCTAATATTACTATTTAACTCCCTAATGTTTTCTTGTATATCATCGGATAATTGGATATCTTTTGCAGATTTATTTGTTTCATCAAATAAATTCTTCCTATTCTTTTTAAAAATTCCATCCAATTCTATTGTTGGATCTATATATACAACTTTAAATACCCTATCTAGATCCGAAAAATCCCCTCTCTGTGGTATCATCTGTAGATTCTTCAAATCATTTCCCCATAGCAAAATGGGATTACCAAATAGCTCTTTTTCTTCAAACTCTCCTTCTAATTTAAAATAAAAAGTATCAAGATTTTCTGTTGTTCTAGCACCTTTTACTTTTGAAACAATTTTCTTCGTATCCTCATCCTCATAATCAGATATGTCTATTTCTAACAAAATCTCTATTTTTTTAGTTGTATCACTCAAATGAAAATCGGATTTAACAAAACCATTTTTACGTATATCCCTGTCTAGAAGAAATCTAAGTGCAAATAACAAATTAGTTTTCCCTACATCATTCATACCAAAAATAACACTTTGGTTAGACATTCCCACTTTTATTTCTTCAAAGTTTCTAAAGTTCTTTACTTCTAAGCTTTTCAATTTCATTAAAAACATCTTCCTTTCAAGTTATAAAAATGAAAATCATATCTACAATATTATTAGTTTCAATGCTATCCAATATTAAAGACCAATGAGCAAGTTATCAAATATCTTTTTTATTTTTATGATGCAAGCATATGGTTACTTAAGTATATTCATATAGCATAATTTATTCGTAAAAATAGTAATCTACATCTTCCCTATATTGTAATTTATCCATAAAATCTCTTATCAGTTTTTTTTGTTCAATAATCGATGTTTGTGGTGAAATTCGAGAAAGTATTTCTTTCGCATATGTAAACGCCATCAAAACATGATTATTTAAAGCTGCAATTTGTTCGATGATAAATTCTTTATTATCAACCGTTCGATTAATATCAAACAATCTAATTCCTATCGCATTTAAATAATCTCTATCTCCACATTTTTCCTCAATTCGTACTGGAAAGAAATTTAAGGAATTAGATAATAATTTAACATGCAAATTGCTTGTTAAATTATAAGTTTCGTCTAAAGTTTCAATAATATATTTGTGTGGTAATGAATTATTAATTTGTCCAATCAAATATAACAACTCATCTTTATCAGTACCTAGTCCAACTATCTTGGTCTCTTCTCTTAAAAACAAAAGATGTCCTAATTCATGGGATTCAGCCTCAATTCTTTCCTCTTCACCTAAAATCTCTAAATAAACTATTGTCCACAAATTACTTTCATAGTTGTATCTTAATTGGGCTGGGCTATCTTCATTTAATCCATAATTATTATTACCCTCTTCAATACTTACTACCTTTATTTCAAAATTAAAATCATGTCTAATATCTTCACGTAATTGTTCTATACTCAAAACGTTCATTCCCTTCATATAATTCAAAAATCCTAACTAAACAAATATCAATAAATTTAATATCCCTTACTTAATCCACCAACCATAAGGAAAATTTGTGTTCTATTCTAAAGCTGTGTTAGCGTGCTATTTCTTTACCTTCCTAAAAAAGGGTTACAAATACTTGTAACCCTTCTCTCACTTCTCAAACACAAAATTAATTTTATCATCTTTCCATCCTAACTTCGCATCGAATGTTTTATCACTTTTCTTAAATCCTTTAATTAAATCTGTCTGTTCACCATTTAATAATTTTTTCATATTCTTCTGTGAGATTGTCTTTCCTAATATTTTTTTCGAAATTGTAAAATCACATTTTGTTGTAGAATAATTCGAGCATCCGTAAAAAGTAGACTTGTCAACGACATCTCCATCACATTTTTTACATTTCCCAACTTTTGTTCCCATTGCTGATTTCTTTTTTGAACCTGGTTTACCTTGAAATTGCGTAAGATCAAATTGTTGAAAATCCCATCCTCCACTTTGCTCTTTCGCATCATCAATAAGTTTGAGTGTAAGTTTTTTCGTTTGTTCCATAAACACACTTGGAGATGCAATTCCATCTCCAATTTCATCTAATCTTTGTTCCCACTTGGCTGTCATCTCTGGCGAAGCTAAAATACTATCACCAATGGCATCTATTAAGAGTTTCCCCTTGTCGGTGGCTGATACTTGGTTCTTCTTAACCTCAATATATTTACGATCTTTTAAAACGCCTATAATACCAGCTCGAGTTGCTTCTGTGCCTAGTCCCTCTGTCTTATTTAAAACCTTTGTTAACTCTTCATTATCTAAATATTTACCTGCCGTTTTCATTAACGTAATAAGTTGTCCTTCTGTATATCGCTTAGGAGGTTGTGTTTTTCCCTCTTTTACTGTTACCTCCTGAACAATACCCTGTTCTCCTTTTTCTAACGAAGGTAGATCTTGTTCGTCCTCGTCTTTATTTTTTTCTTTCTTATTTCCAAAAATAACTTTACGCCAACCAGATTGAATTTCTTCTTTCCCTTTAGATATAAACGTTGCTCTACCGTCAACTAGTGTATTAACTGTCGTATAATCAAAAATTGCTTTATCGTAGTGTGCCGCAAGTAATCGTCTAATAACTAAATCATATATTTTTTGCTCTTCTCCAGATAATCTTGACGGATCCGTTACTTGTTCAGTTGGAATGATAGCGTAATGATCTGTTACTTTTTTCTCATTTACGTAACGTTTATTTTCCATAATTGAAGAAAACGGTAATGGAAAGAATGCACTATATGCCTCAATATTACTTATTTTCTGTAGAATATCCGGAAACATTGATGCTTCTTCTTTGGTCACAAAACTTGAATCTGAACGAGGATAAGAAATAATCCCCTTAATATACAACTTTTGAGCAATATCTAACGTTTGTTGTGGCGAATATTTAAATCTTTTATTTGCCTCAGCTTGTAGTGAGGAGAGATTAAATAGAAATGGTGGCTGAAATTCCTTTCTTTCTTTTTCAAGCTCGTGAACTTCGGCATCTTTTCCGTTACAAAATTGTGCAATTTTATGAGCCATAGCTGCTTCTTTTATTCTCGAGTCATTATCTTTATGCCATTTCCCCATATAGACCTTACCATCCATATTAAATTTGGCATTAACCTCCCAAAAAGGTTCAGACTTAAAATTCTCAATTTCCTTTTCGCGTTTAACAATCAAAGCAAGTGTCGGTGTTTGAACTCGTCCTGTTGAAAACACATCTGAAATACCTTTTTGCTGTAATAAAAGTGTATATGCACGTGAAGCATTCATACCAACGAGCCAATCTGCACATGAACGACTATATGCTTCATAGTAAAGATTTCTAGTTTCTTTTTCATCTAACAAATTTTCAAATCCATTTGTAACCGCATTTTGAGTTAATGAAGATATCCATAAGCGCTTCATCGGTTTATTATTTCTACACAACATTAATGTTAGCCTAATAATAGCTTCCCCTTCTCTTTCGGCGTCTCCCGCTATTATAATTTCATTAACTTCATTGTGATGAACTAATTCCTTTATTATGTTAAATTGCTTCCATTTTGATTTTGTAACTCTATGATTAAATTTTTCCGGAATAATGGGTAAAGTATTTAAACTCCACTTTTTCCACTTTGGATCATATTCCTCAGGTGGAATCAATTCGCATAAATGTCCAACTGCCCAACTTAAATATGCTCCTTTAGGAAATACATCATTTGGAGCTATTTCAATATACCCATTTCTTTTTTTATGCGAAAAAGGCGCTGCCAGTTTAGCACCTTGATCTGGTTTTTCAGCGATTATTAATTTCATGTCTTTCTCCTTTGATTTAAACCTAGAGCACATCTCTTTTACATTTTCATCTTGTAATATTATTACTTCTCAAATATTGATAAAATGAAGCTCTTCCAATTTTAGTTATATCACATATCTCTTTTACTGTTTTTTCTCCCTGTTTATACAACTCAATTGCATGTAGAAGAGATTTATTTTTTTCGTGATATTTTTTCACACGGCCACGATATTTCCCTTTTTCTTTCGCGATAGCAATCCCTTCTTTTTGACGCGTATTTATTAAGTCACGCTCTAATTGATTAACTCCTGCCATGACTGTTAATAAAAATGTACTATAGGGATTATCACTGGACATATCTAACCATGTATCCTTTAAACTCTTTAAAATAACACCTTTATTTTTAATTAACTCCAACAAAGAGAATAAGTCTTGGGTACTACGCGTAATACGTGTTAAATCCGTAACTACTATTATATCTCCTTCTTGGAGCTCTCCTAGCATTTTTTGTAGCACGATTCGATTTGCTGTAGTTCCGCTAGTCTTTTCTCGATATATTTTTTCACATTTATATTCTTGTAACTGCTTTAATTGCCGAGCTAAACTTTGTTTTTCAGAACTTACTCGTGCATAACCTAAAATCATTTAAAGCCTCCCCTAAGCAATTCTGACATTACTATTTTAGCACTTAATTTCTAGACATTCTATCTAGACATTAGTTTTCTTTATGTGAATTTAAGAGATAAATTGCACACTTTTTAAACGCTATTTTGCACTATAAGTAAATATAAAAAGTCCAATTTCTCAATAAAATCGAAAAATTGGACTTTTTTCGTTGCTCCATTAAAGCGCCCGATTGTTGAATAACTTTATCCAAATATGATATAGTTCTCCATAACTAATGTAAGTGCGGTTTTATATTATATTTATATTTTAATCTCATCAAAATTATCTAGTTCTTCAAAATCTACATCAATAATTTCTGGATTATTCTTTTTAAGTTCCTCAAAGCTTTTTCTAACATCTTCTGAAGAAAGATTCATATTTTCTTCTAGGGATTTTGAGAGTCTATTCCCCATTTTCGTCATAGAAGCAAATGTTAGACCTCCTGAGACTACACCTCCAACAACTGGAATAACTTTTGATATTCCTTTAGCAAAGGAGTCCTTAGTAACTTTCACTCCAATATAGCTTGCTATTTTTTTTATTATTGGGTAATAAAATGTCTTCATTAAAGCTTTATTCGGAAGTTTTTTCAATGCTTCCTTAGATAATTGAGATGACAACACTTTTATTGTTGCTGTTGCTCCTCCCACTCCAAACATAACACCTAAAAATAATACCAAGTCTCCGTTTACCTTTTCTACATCTAATCCATCATCATCCCAGAAATCCTCATATCCATAAATATAACCTAATTCTTGAGATAATCTTAATGCCATGCCAAAAAACTGTGCTGTATCAGCTGGTATTGTAGCAGCCATTGCTAATCCTCCTGGTACACCTGCAGCAAATGAGACACTAGAACTTTTCATAGTTCGATTAGAGATAACCTTTTTTGCGACTTTATTTATTATTTTTTTATCGATATTAGCGTTTATTGGACCTTTTTCAATTATTTCTGCTAATTGATTTTGGGATACATTTTTAGAAAAATTTTTGGCTAAAAATTCATCTCTATTAACTTTAACTCCCGGTAACTTAACTGCATTTGTTATTAAAACTTCAATCATTCCAAATTCATTTGCCACTATTTATCTCTCCTTGTATTAAGAACCATAGATATACATATATTTTACAATAAAAGCAGATGCATTACTTATTTTTATATAATGAACAAAACGTAAAAAGAGCAGATAAGTCATCTGCTAATGACCTATCCGCTCCTTGCCCTGTTAAATAATCTACTTCAATAATCTGGCCCTTTAATGGAATAAAATGCTAGAACTTCTGTTACGTAAGAAACAGAAAGAGCTAAATGAATATAAAGCGATGTACATAATTAAGGATTATTTTTTACTTTTTTACCAAGCATTACACAAAAACACCCAAGAATTATCAAAGGTTCTCTTTCGTCTGTTTAACCTCCTACAGCGTAACGGACGAAAATCTCATCGATACGAGAAAAAGACAGTCTTTGATATTTTGAGTGTTGTGTATGAGTATACCACTTCTACTCATCAGGTAGCATAGTAAAAAATTGAAACCCGTCAGGGTTTATTTGATATGCCCACTTTTATAAAATCTATAAAAGATAATAAAAACTATATGGAAAGACCACATTTTGTATAAAAATATACCTTAAGTTGATGGATGTGTGATGTGACCCCTAATACTTGTTCTCAAATCCGGTTCCGTTGCTACACAGCCCCCTAATTCTCTACTTCTCTCCAATTTATTTATATCATTCAGTCCAACAGAATCACTTTTTGCATTAGCATCTGATTGTTCTGGTAGAACGGCACATCTGTGTTACCAAGGACTGTTGGCGGTACGTTTGAAAGCTCATTGAGGTTATCCATCGGAACGATCACGCTCTTGGCCCCGTTTTCAGATAGCATGGTGACCTTGTCAGCAAAGTTAATTACTCTCTCTATGGCACCTCCCACAGAGATATTTCCAAGGACTGCAAGGCCAGCCTTCAGGTTCTTTTTGTAAAGGGCCGATACGATCGCGATATAGACTGCTGATCCGATACCCGACGAGATTGCAGAACCCAGAAGATTAGTTGCCTGAATGGTGATATCATAATTTTTCAGCGAATGTTTGTCACTCAGGATCGTTTTCTCATTAGCCTTTATGTACTGGTAGGTGTTTTTGATATTCTCCTTCACGGCCGTGTTGTTGACCCCGGTAATATTCAACTTTCCAGATCCTGCTATTGCGACGGTTTCAATCCTCACCAGCGCTACGTTCTCACCATCACTGGTACTTGTATAACAAACCCCCGGAGGAAGCGGAGTGTTCTCAATGAGGTGTGACCCTTTTTCTTCGGGCAGACCGACAAAAAACTCTTCTTGGCTTTCCTTATCAATGTAAGAGAAATTGGTATCCCAGAACTCCATACCCCCGATACGCTTCAGTTGTTCTTTAACACGTCGACGCATCTCGAGAGCGATTTCCAGATACTCCTTAATGTCTTCTTTGGTGTATTCGCCATCCGGGTGCATTAGCTTGATCAAGCCGGAAACAGTCTTCTTAACCGGTTTGGTATCACGCTGTTTCAGATGAGCTCCAAGTGAATAGTATTTTTCGAGTGCATCGGTATAGGTAACCCGCCTCAATGATTTTAGAGCCTCAGAGAAGTAATCCGTACTGAACCCAAAGTTGGATGTGAAATGCTTTGGCGAAAATTTGAGCATTTCCCAACCGGGAAGATAAAAATGGATACGATCTAGAAAGGCCGTATCGCTGTTGACCTCATCTGAAAGCGGACTGAACAGGTGCGAGGTCTGCAGGACCGTCTCGACAGGCTGATTGATGTTACCGTTAAGAATGATGGAAGCGACTCCAGTGATTTCACCACCGGCACCGGCCCGGGAGAAAGACCCTGACTCCATGTAGTCTTTCATCAGAGGAACAGCGTCTCGTTCCTTGAAGATTTTGTCCGTAGCCTCATCAAAGCAGATTGCATCCCATTGACCCACAGCCCCAACCTTACCGGTTGAGCCATGGACAAAGAGTTTTGCTACCGTTCCCTGACCACCGGATATCAACACAGCATAAGGCGTTAGTTCCTTATAGACAAAGGATTTACCTGTCGAACGTGGTCCCAGCTCGATGAAATTGAAGTTCGATTCAACCATTGGGAGTAATCTGGATAGCAATAGCATTTTGATTCGATCGGAGACACCTTCTGCACTCGGTTCATAGCCGCAGCTTCTCAAAAGGATGTCGAGCCACTCACTCTTTGTAAACTCCTTGCGTTTGTTGATGATCTTAGTATTATCAAAGCTGGAAAGCTGGATGGGCTTGATCTCTGTAATGACAAACGGAAAAATATTCTGTCCGACTTTAATGTTTGGATCATACTCCACATCGACAATAGCCCAGATGCCTCCCATAAGCATCTTTTCATGCTGCTTTACCAAGTCATCGCTGATATTTCCATTTTTGATGTTGCTGTTTTGTAGCTTCGCCCAGTAGATATCCTTTTTGGAATCCAGTTCCACGGAGATCTTATCGATGATCTTGTAGCGGCCATTCTCACGAATCTTGGAATGAATCAATGAGCTCTCTTCAGGATTCACATAATGCTCGCTGAGAACCCTTTTCACATTCTCCATGCCGGTGCGGATCTTTTCTTCGTCATCAGTAGAGCAGGAGTTGGCTATCAGGTATTCAAGCACAAACACCGGCACATTGGCTCCAACCTTTACTGAGCGGACAAGATCTTTCTTGACCACGTACCCCCTGAAGTGTTCTAAAAGTTTTATGTCTAAGTCATTCAATACTGTCATAACAGATGCCTCCCATAAGCACTTTTTCGTGTTGCTTTACCAAGCCATCGCTGATATTTCCAATCGGTTCCTTATCGTTAGAGAAGCCCGCCTAAATCTCTATCTTTATTTTGTTTAACAACGGCTCGGTCCAGCTGCTGTTTCGTGGCAGCATCCAGAAGGTGGACTTCTATTTCCGGATAGCCGTCAAACGTATATTCTTTGGTAATCCGCTCATTCCGTTGAATGATGAATATATCGCTTCTGTTCACCTGCGTTTTGTTCGCAAAGAAGACCAGATAAACCTTTCTCTCCATAGAGAACAGATCCCCAGCGCCTTTGTCGGCCTGAATTTTGATTGAAAACAATTCGCCGGTGACATCTTTTAAGTCTCCTTTATTTTCAATGCTAACAGGCAGCGACGCGATAGAAGCTCCGGAACGCTCCCAACAGAAATAAGGAGTTACCAGTTCCTGAGGTGATACACCTCCATGCGAAAATCCGTATAATCCAGGAGTCTTGAAAGGATTGATGTTCTTTGCAAAGTAAAGATACTCGAATTGCTTATAGCTCTTTTTAGCCTCAACCAATGCGGGAGTGAGGTCTGTTTGTTTACTTTCCGTGCGGATATAGCGTTCTGCCTTATCAAACTCGCCTTTCGGAGATATTGAAATCTTATCCGCTTCACTTAACAGTCCGGTCAGAACAAAACCATGATCTGTAATCAGGTAAACTTTTCCGTAACCGCTGGACAGGAGGAGTGAAATCTTTTCAGCGAAGAAGTCGATGGTTTCCGGGATATACTTAAGAGCTTTCTGTTGAAGCTTTTCACCCATGTCATCGATATCTTTATAAGTGCAAATCAGAAACTGTCCCGACCGGGCTTCTTCATTGACCTCATCAAGGCGAATAAAGTCGATTGTTACATTGGAATTCTGCACTGCCAGATATTTCTCTCGGTTACTCTGAACCGCTTCGGTAACGCCATTGTCCATGTAGATGCGGCTCATGTTGTTTTCGGTCTCGGAAGGGATATCGGCAAGAATTGAATCCCTTTTGAGATTTACTGGTCCTTTAACTTTGGTGGCTACCAGCTCAGCAATTTCATAGGCAACGCCATCCCCAACAATAACGGCCGTCTTCAAGCCGCCAGCTGCATCAATGATCCGCTGCAGTATCCCGGTCTGGTTTTCTTTATAGTCGCTCCAGTGTTCAAACCATTTGTCCAGAAAAACAGAGCTATGCTCTTTGTAGAGCTCCTGAAATGGTTCGAGGAGCTCTTTTTTATTAAGGAACTCTGCATACAGATTGCGAATGGCAGTATCCAGCTTGCAGAAATGTTTTTTATAGAACTCGACACACTCGCTGAACGAACTCAGGTAGGTAATATCCTTGGAGTCAAACTCCAGTAGTGCAATCACATCATTCCAAAAGAGAATACCAAGCGTCTGAGCCTGTCTGCTCTGATTACGCTGGCGTAATTTGGCAAGGATATTTGGAATCGAAGCTTTATCTGAAAGGTTTTTTCCGATTTCAGCCATCCATCTTTCATCCACCTGAATGAAGGGATGATGTATGCTGACTTTCCAGATATCCAGTTCTGTCGAGAGTGTATAACCGCCAAGATACTCGTTAAACGAATCTCGGTAGGAAACTGAGTCGAGCCAGTTTTGATAAACAGACTGGAGCGTCTTGTTGCAGTTTCCTTCAGCCAAACCATCAAGCATGGCCTTTACTACTTCACCAGCAAGTGTAGTTGCAGGCTTAAGCAGATAATCCTGTCCAAGCAGCTCATTGACTTTTTGGTAAAATGCTTCCCGAAGTTGCGCATCGTATTTTTCTTTTGAGTAGGTATCAGGATCATGAACAAAAGGCAGAAGCTCTTTGTTTAGGTCAAAAATTTCTGCCGCACCCTTATGACTAAGATCTATCCAGTAAGCTCGATCTTTACCAACGCTGACTTTTGCGGCGGCAATCAGCTCTTCCTTTTTGAGATTGATATTTAGATTCAGGGTCTGATGAACCTTGTCCTTGATGTAGCTCTGCAAGTAGCGGATTTCCAGACACCCGCAGGTCTCGCAATATTCACGGATGAACTTTAGCTCATCTTTTTTCGAACGAGTATAAATGAGGAACCTCTCATTACTGGGCTGTGTTTTCTCGATGAGATATTTCACATGCAGTTCTTCCAACTCGGAATTTGTTTGATAGATGGTAAACTCACCTTCGACAGTTTTTAGTAAAAACTCCGCGTCGCCCGATTCATCAATGAACACCGCCACCGAATGACGGTCGTAAATATTCAGCAGATCATTTTTAAACAATATGTCAATCATAGTCGGCTCTCCCTACCAATCCGCATTAAGGTACTTTTTAAGTTGACCTGCATTGAGTACCTCATAAGGAATCATTCTCTTTTTTTGCAATGGAGCAATATTTTTGCCGACACCGTCGTCGAGAACAGGCGAGTATCCTTCAGCAAGCAGTTCATCAATCTTAACTTTGAAGGCTTCAATCTCTTTGAGCTGTCTGAAGATGCGGTCTTTTTCGTTCTGTGCTTCGGCACTTTCATTACCTGCTAAATCGCTTTGACGATTAACCAATGAGCGTTCCCGATGCTCGATATAGACCGAGCGCAGGCGCAGCAGTTTGTCACGGCTCCATTTGTAGATGATAATGTAACAATCAAAACCTTGTTCTGGCCCACTAGAAAGATGCCAGATAAACGGTGTCTTCGGTAGATACATAAACAGGTTCAAGTGATCAGATAGCTCCGCGAAGAAAAACTTATTCAAGTACTCATGGATTGAACGGCCGAGGACTGTATCAAAACTGGAGTATTGGGCCGTACTGAAACCTTTTTCGCGAAATTTCCCCTCAATACGATCCAGCAATACCTTTTCCCCAGCATTAGGTACCAGCGGGACGATGCCGTCTTCATCCTCCATAAGGATTTCCCGGACCATATCAGCCAGAAACTCAATCGCCAGTGTGTGCATCCGCTGCTGCGGAATCACATTACTCTGTTTGAACCAGTACCAGACATTAATAGGGTTGACCTGATGGCGAATGCAAAACTCTTCTAGATCGTTGTTCTTCTGGTAAAGGGTTGGGAAGCCGCTTTCGATCTCCTCACACTCTTCGGCAGTGAATTCTCTGGTTGGGAGTGACTCGATGAAATCGCGGATCGTATCCAATGGATATTCTTTGGTCGCTTCTGTTTCTGCAAGATAGACTTCCCTGGCTTCAGCAAGTACCGGAAGTCCACCAATACTTTCTCCTTCTTTGGCCAGTACCATGGCTTTGTCAATGTCAGGTAGCGTTACGTTTGATAGAATCTCTCCATCAATTATGGCTTCGTTAATTAAGCTTTGAGCCAACAAATGATTTTCTGTCCAGAAAAATGATTTAATAGATGCCTTAAAATCATCTAGTTTAAAAAACAATGGCGACCTTGTGTAGTTATCCTCAATAATGGAATAACTGAGCAGATGGTCAGAAATTTGGATGTTTCGTTCGACTAAGGACTCTATGTGGCTAATAGCCGTTTGCCTAATGTCGAGTAAAGGTATCCTATTTAAGTCCCCCTGAGTCGTGTTAACAGTAGGGTTTAAACAGTTGATTATATATGAAACCAACTTCGAGTTTAAATAGCCTAAGCAATAGAAGTTAGAGTATTTGGTGTCGATTTGATGTATTCCAGGGCCGCCTCCGCTTATTACAGCACTTGATGGAAGCGTCCGAAAAGTTGTGCCTTTAGAACCGCTACTGCTGTAGGTCAATCCTTCAACAAAGTAATACTGCTGATTTCTTAACACTGCCTTCTTGAAGGATTTAAGCTCAGCGCCATCGTTTTTCCAGTTTACACAAAGCCACAAATTGCCAGACCACTTTTTAAAGGGCCCACCTTTTGGAAAACGAGCCCAATCACTTTTCTGGGAGCTCTCTCCTCTAAATATATCATTAGAATTCAATTCCCAGTTGAATCTAAGAAACCTTTCTCCGTTGGATACTGACATTCCTTGAGATACTTTAAAGAATTTATCAATAGAAACATTTTCAAACTTCTCCCGAAATTCATCGGAAATCCAGTAAATGAAGGGCCAGGACTTGATGATCTTTAGTTTTGATTGGTTTAGCCTATAAACATGCTCATCCTGTATTCCATTTATGTAATTATTATATATTTTTTGGAATATATCACCTTTTTTTGTGTAATTATGATATTCCTTAAGATCAAAGTAGACGCCAATTGAATCTGAAAATCCTTTTTCAAACACATACATTACGGCATCGATAGCGACATTAGAAAATTCAAACACACCTCCCATTTCAAGTTCGGCTAAAAGATTTACATTTGATTTTAAAAGAATGTACTCTCTGATAGACTCAAATGTTTTTATATACATGAAAGTTCTTGGACTAATCATAGCAATCATGCCATTTTCATTTACCAACTCATAACATCGCTTAATAAAAGCGGCGTACAGGTTGGTGTGGAACTTGTATGGCTTTTTGTAATTGACTTCGATGAACTTCTTTAACTCAGGACCAAAGTCGGCACTGTCAGTATATGGCGGGTTGGCGGTAGCCACATCGTATTCTGTGGTAAGCA
Source organism: Bacillus paranthracis (assembly GCF_001883995.1). Taxonomy (GTDB): domain Bacteria; phylum Bacillota; class Bacilli; order Bacillales; family Bacillaceae_G; genus Bacillus_A; species Bacillus_A paranthracis. Next base: position 539,874 of record NZ_MACE01000049.1, read on the forward strand.
ATTCAAGAAAAGTTATGGCATCCCGCGTCTTGCTGGTCAGGAAGGTACTTCCTTTAGCTTGTGCATATTGCTCGACAGCGGTCTTAAGGTTGCTGAAGAAAGTGGCCGCGAAAATCTTTTCCTCCTCAATAAAGGCTGTGGTGAATAGTGAATATTCACCGGCATCGATCTCGTTCTGAATATCATGTATTCTGGATTTGAGTTTTTCGTCTAATCGAATAAGCGAACCAAATTTATATGCATATTGCAGGTCTGACCAGACATCTGAAATGAGTTCTTGCTGGTTTTTATCTAGTTTATTTCCTTCAGTAAAAATATGCTCTACTTCCGCATAATCCGGCAGATAAAAGTCCGAGGAGACCACATTAAAGGCGAGTTCGCTAATCGTTCTGCGTTTTTTCTTTGCTTTGATAAAGAGGCCAAGCTGGGCTAGTTGAACCGCCCGGTCATCCAGATCGATTCCGTGCAGATTGTTTTCAATTATCAGCTTAGGAATATCCTTTTCATCATAATCAGCTCCATAGTTTTCGATCTGGTCGACATAGAGTTCATAGAAAAAGTCAAAGGCGTAAAGAAGGAAATTTCCCGATCCGCATGCCGGGTCTATCACCTTTAATTCATGCAGCAGCTTGGGCTTGCGCTCCTGGGTTTGGGGAGCGTTGGCAATCTTGTAACGTTCCTTGATCTCGGAATTCGGATACATTTCTAGATAAAGTTTCCCCAGAGAGTTTTCCACCAGAAACTGCACGACCCAGCGAGGTGTATAAACCTGAGACTGCAGGGAAACCTTATGGTATTCAGTTTTAGCGCCGCTGTCTTTGTGAGCCTTCTTCTTTACATTGTTATAGCTCTCATACATCCAGCCAAGGATATCATCACTTTGCCAAATATCACTGCCCACCTGAGTGTCCTTTTCCACTGCATTAAAGGTGTCGATGATTTCATTGAGACTGATGGCATCAGGTAGCAAAGCATACGGATAGGCTTTACTGTAAAGCGGAAGAGTTTCTCCTAGCTCATTAAAGGCGTGTTTAAGGTATTCACGAATGCCTTCCAGTTCTTCGGAACGCATGTGTGGGTTCATTTCCAGCCATGCCTTGTGGCCAAATGAGCGGTCGCCATGCTCTGGCTGTTTGGTCAGCACTGGTGGGAATAGCGCAGCAGCTTCCATAACTTTAACAGCAGCCAGACGGTTGAACAGTGTAAAGGTAAGCTCATCAATGAGCTTACCCCGTGCATGTTCGTAATTACCGGTTTCACCAATATGATTTTCGAGCATCTCCTCGAAACGCATTCGTTTGGTTCTAACTTCTGAAGGAAGTTTTTCAATGTCTAACTGTTTGTTCTTGCTAATACCCAGTCGGGCGAAATATTTATCAAAAGCCACCTCAATGAGGTCCCTGAGCTTATCTACATGTTCTGGTAGTTTCATATATCAACATCCTATCATATAGTTTCTATATCCAGTTCGATCTCTTCATCAGGTCTGGCAGTGGTCAATAACGCCAGTTGAGTTGTTAGGAGTGATTTGTATTCCTGGACGGTCATAACCTTGTTGGTGACCTGAAAACGAACTTTGCGCGGTTTTTTGGGTACAGGAGACTGATCTCCACCGGTTTCTGGTTCCGGCAGGGGTGCTTCTGTAACAAAACTGCTTTGAATGATTAGCAACTCGTTCTCCTTGGTAGGAGCGAGTGCTGTATAGTTCAGGATATCCGAGAGTGAGTATCCACAATTTTTACAACTAATGGAATATTCAAGTACCGGTTCTTTGATGATCCTGTCCGAGCAGTAGCGCTTAAGCTCATCCAGCATCTTCTGGTTATGCACATTCAGCTCAGCTGGATACCCCTTCAGTGTTCTAAACGCGTCATCTATTTTTCCACTGAGAAGCTGATACTCATGGCTCATTCTAGCAGCAGCGTTTTTAATCAGCTTGTAGTAACTGTCTTTAACATTCTGCACCTGCTGCTGGAGGTTGCCGAAGTTCTTGACCATGTCCCGCTTATAGAGCCGAACAAATTCTTCGTTCGCTTCATTAATCATATTCTCGGATCGGTCTGCTTTTTTGAGTTCACTCGTAACCTCTTCAATGAATCTCTTAAACTCCCTGACCTTGGAAAAGTTCTTCTTGATGAATTTCTGCGCTTTCAGTATGGTCTGAATAGCGCCTGAGAACTGATCGCTATTCGTAAGGAAGAATTCAACCCTTTCGATGTAATTGCTTTCAGTGATCTTCCCAGTAAAACTTAGTAAGGTCTGTTTCTGGTCGGCTACATTCGGGAACAGTGACTCGAATCCGTCGACCGTATCGTTCAGCGTCGCCAGTGCTTTAATAAAATGATCTGCCATGTTCCGAATGCTGTCGGCAAGATCGAAGTCGGTGGTGTTCCAGTCAACTTTTTGCCCGGTATGGACTTCAATTTCAAGGTCCATCAGTAGTTGAACGGCCAGATTTTTCTGAGCAGCCGTCAACGTCACCGTAATGGACTTGAATGAAGCAGACCTAAATTTCGTGGCATTGGTAAAGGCGTCCTGAATACCGTTCTGCTTATGAGAAAACCATGTGTCACCATTGTATTTTACAGACAAGCGACCGGCTCGAAAGAGGGCTACCAAGGTAGCTACAATCGTTCCAAATGAATATCCCCATGGCGCACCAGAGAGATCTGACTCCAGTGTGCGACCATCTACGTAACGACTTTTGATCTTGAAATTGATCTCTTCAACCACCTTCAGGTGATCACCGGTAAAATTACCGTGGCTATCGAAAAATCTGAAGTCATCACCAGAAAACAGTCGGCTTAGATCTTCTTTACGGCTGCTGAAAATTTTAGGAACCAGACCTTCAGAAAGCCCGGAAGCAAGTCTTTTTGTGTAAATATTCTTGATCATTTTACGCTGAATTTCACTGATCGTGCCTTTGAAACTGTCTGCATTAAGCAGATGCTCGTCGAACATATAGATCAATGAGGCATTGTAATATGCCTTCTCAATCTTTATCCGAAGCTCTTTTTCCTTTTCCTCGCGAATGATGGAAAAATCCCGAATAATTTGACGCTTGGCTGGATCAGATTCATTGGAATACTTTTCTTCCATGTATGAGTAGCGGCTGATTTCACCAATTAGTTTATCAATGAACTTAAACTCATTGTTGTTTGGTACCAGCGTGATGAGATCCTTTTGAAACTGGGTTTCCAGCTTGAGGTTCTCGATAAAATCCTGCCGGTTTTGACTGATGTTAAACAGGCTGTAGACTGTCAATTTCAGATGCTTGTTGCCTGAGCCGGTTAGCTCGTCATCCTGATCGGAAAGAACGCTGAATTTGAAACTGTCTGTGCCGTCATTAAAGGTGGCTACCGTGTTAAACAACTTGTAGTCCTTGATGTAGTTAATCAAAGACCGTTTCTTGCTGAATAGCTCAACATCAAACTCCTTCATCTCTTCAAGGAGCTTGCCTTCAAGGTCAGAAGTGATCTTGTAGTTGTTGTTTGAAAGCAGCAGGACTTTTGCTTCAAGCAGCAGTTCGAGAGCCCCTTCTACGACCGGCTTCACATCATAGTAGGTTGTAATGTCGGAAATGTAGCTCTTTGTAATATTCTCCACTGTTGGTGAAATAACTTCTGAATCAGCCAAAAGGTGAATAGTCTTCAGCAGCTTTTCACCGTCAATGATGTTGCTACGTTCTTTTAGTATCTTTCTTGCAGTATCGTATTTATTAACCAGTCCAATGGGAGGAGCTGTTTGTGCCTCGGTACATATGGCGTAGCCCGGGGTAAAACTGTAAAATTCCTTATCCCGCATCTGTTTTCGAAGAATATCAAAAGTTGTAATGATCATTCCACGAGCGGCGATCTGAGTGGCTACCAGCGCATTGGAGCTGAATAAAAACTTCTGAAGAATGTCGAACTGATACTTATGGAATGGATAGTAGGTTGCAAACTCATCCGCATTTGCCGTTTTAGTCGGAAATGATGATTTCAAGTTGGTTGCATCCGATACCAGTCCTTCATTTTTCTTGTGGTAATTAACGAGCTGCTGATGCCCGGCTTCTGTTTTATGAAGCAGGCGGCTTCGGATGATGACATCAACTTCTGTTGATTCAAGATGAATCTTGGTCTTAAAACGATCGGTTACCTTGGTCAGTTGACTTCGATTCACATTAGCATTGTTAATGACATCATCGAGTTTTTCCTGAGCAATCGCGATGGTCCAAACTTTGTTGCTGATACTTGAAAAAGCTTCACTAATCCCCTCCAGATCCAATAATGTGAATTTCTTCTGGCTTATAGCTTCGCTGGCTTCATCAAAAATAAAGACAAGAGTCTCCTCCGGCCGGTACTTCAAGTATTTCTCAAGCTCTGATTTAAACTTGCTCGCAGAGAAATCCTCAATAGCGGAACTGTAAACTTGATATGTTTCGGCGTAGTCAGCTTCGCTATAACCCATTTCAGCAAACACTTTCCGCATGACCTTTGCAACCATACGATTGCTGGTTTTCAACTGATCCCATTCCTGGCCCTCGAGAGATTTGGCTTTACTTTTGAACTCATCGAGTTTACCATCGATAAACAAATCAAACTCCATATAGCCATAGATATCGTCGCGGAAGCCGAGGTTTTTCAGTAAGTTGGCAAAAAGAGTGAATGCTAGGCCTTTGTCTGTGTTCTGTTTGGCTATGTCAAGGAAAACGACTCTGCTGTTGATTGTTCCAAGATTGTGGATAGAGTTTTCAATTAGACTTTCGTCCGCCACGCCTTTCAGTCGTGGGATAAATCGCTCTCTGGCAGGTGTTCCGTTAATAATCGGATTGTCGATGATATATCCCAACATCTTGCCGAAGTAGGATTTACCTGACCCATAGAAGCCGGACAACCAAACCCCAGTTTCTTTTATATTGGAGGTAAATTGGTTGGTGAAATTGTAAAGATGCCGACCAATCCCTTCGGTTACAATATAAGATTCAATTTCCTGCTGGATTTCCAGTTCGGAACGATCCTCTAGATCGATCACATTTTTTATATCTTCCTGAAGATCCAGTGTCAGTATTTCGTTTATTTTTGTCATGAACAGTCTCCTCATTTCACCAACATGCAACGATATTTTGATGCATGTTTGAAGTTCAAAAAGTAAATGTTGTCATTCTCAATTTTTGATGGATAAAATATCAGAAGAGGATGAGGCAGATTCATAACGGTCTTATTCTCCATGATATTTACATTCTCGATTCCTGTACCAAAGAGACAACCGGTTCTTATTAGAATGGGAATCTTGTCATTCTGACAAGCTTTCTCAATTTCGCCAACAATCAGGTCAAATAGATCAATTGTAGGATCATCAGAACGAAAGATTAGGTGGGGAGTATTCTTAAAGTCACTATAATACTCTTTAAATGATTCCCAACCATCCTCATCAATGAATTGAACCAGTAGCTTGCTGACATCAATAAATACAGCCTTATCAGTATATAGTTCTTTCGACTTTTCTATATACAACTGTTCTTCATCAGGCGGGTATGAGAACAAGATACTGTTCCCGCCATTTGCCTGCCGCCGAAGCTGATCTTGGTTTGCTATATGAAATTTCAAGTCTGTAAATTTTTGTTGATGATCAGTTATATAAGACATCACATACTCCTTTATAGCTTTGGGTTAATTCGATGTTCAAAGCAACACCGTTGAAATTCATATTAAAGAAGCCTTTCAAAGAGAGCTTTTTAAGCCGGTTCTGAATATCTTCTGAAGAAATAAAGCTGATAGGAAGCAGCTCATTAGTCAAGATATTACTAGTGCTAGGAGAGAATAATTTTGCAAAGTAAAGAAAGAGCACTTGCGCTTCCGAAGATGGACGTATATGCTTGTATGACTTTACCCTCTCGGAGCTTAGAAAACCGAACTTACTCATCAAATTGAGGTATTTGGTCGAAAGCGTGTTAATTGTGTTTTCTGACCAACTGATCTGCTGTGATTCATTTTGCAGAAGAAATTCTTTTAGATAGGCGCCAATATCATCCTTGGAGATGCTGGTGCGTCCCGAGTAAAAAGTTTTCACAAAAACCCTTGATGTGATTTCTCGAAATAATCTATTGTTCAAAGCAAACTGCCAAACCAGAATCAACTCTTTGTCCCGTAGTGGCACGCGTTCGCTAAAAATCCCCTTAATGAGCTCCTGATGATCCTCGTTCTTAAACTGCAAAAATCCTTTTCTTATCTCGCGTTCAATCCTTGTTCGGCTTTTTTCAGTACGCAGATTAAATTCATTCCGCTGATTAACGAGTTCTTCTAGTGAATCGGATTGACTGAAATGTGAATCTATGGCCTTGAAAATGACCGTTATATCCCTCAGCCCACCAATAACGTTTATTGCGGTATCATATACGCCAAGTTCTCTTGTGTTATTAAAATCTTCCATTAATTATTGTTCATCCTTTTCGGGTTGTCAGCTGCACCACCAGAGCGAACCCATTTATCTACCTCGTTTTGTTTAAACATCCAACGGCGTCCTACCCGGTGGCCTGGCATTTCCCGTTGCTCGATCCACTTGTAAACAGTCTCGTTGCTCACACTGAGATATTTGCAAATGTCATCGACTGTAAGCCATCGTTCTTCCATAGTCTCGTCCTCTCTTATTCATGAGGTTATTGCATTAACTCCAGATGCCAGGAGTGAAGTACATCTGAATTCGAACGTAATCCCCCTAATATATCCTTATAATATAACTGATTGTAGACCCAAATCAAGTTAATTATTGTCGAATAGTGCCGATGACACTGATGTTAACCCTATTTTCCTGAGATCAACCAATCTTAAGCCTTACAGTACTTCATAGATTATGTCCAATTATCAATTTTATCTCGGAATTGACAGAGTTTCTTCACAAGTTCTGCCTACTTCTGTTTTCTAAGTAACGATAAACCATGGTACGAGAAATTCCCCACATTTTCGCAATATCCTTAATAGGTGTTCCGTTCGCTGTAAGGGTTCTAAACATCTCTAATTCCTTGTTGTCTAACTTTTCTGGCCTTCCACCTAATCCGTCCTCTTGCCCTTGCAGCCGCGCGACCAGCCACAGAACGATCTTGAATGGGATAGGGAAAGAATTCCTTCTTTTTGGGGCCACTCAAAACAAGAGAGATTTTTATAAAGATCTTCGTTACAAGACGGTCACTTTTTGAGTGGCTATTATTCATGTGTAAATTCATTACAGAACAGATCTTCCGTTAACTTTTCAAATCGGATACATTAGATTTTGTTTACGGAACACATTTGGAATACGAGGTCTGTGTAGTAATGGAACAAGAACGGCAATAAGGCTTAATCACATTATCAAAAACGAACGCTTTTGTTACAACATTGGTTTCAAGAAGCGTTAGCCTTTATTTAGCCAATTTAGCTGTAACAAAATACTGTATCAAAAATAATTCGTAACATTATTTATCACAATCCTTTTTGTTACGCTAGAAACCCTTTTATATCAAGCCTTCTTTTTCTTAGCATGGTTTTTATATTAGAACGCTGGCGGTACCCCTTATATCGTAAGATACAAAAGAACAATGGAATTGAGTAGCATCCATTGGACAAATCAATACAAAGGTCATTGAAGATAATTATGAGGATGTTTTGCGATTAGCCCATTCAATAAGAGAAGGAACAGTCTCAGCATCCCTTATTATGGGGAAATTAGGTTCTTACTCAAGACAAAACAGCTTAGCTACAGCCTTACGAGAAATGGGGCCAATAGAAAAAACGATCTTTATTCTTAATTACATTTCGGATGAATCTCTGAGAAGAAAAATACAAAGAGGATTGAATAAAGGAGAAGCCATGAATGGACTGGCAAGAGCTATTTCCTTTGGAAAACAAGGAGAGGTTAGGGAAAGAACCATACAGCATCAGCTTCAAAGAGCCAGTACTTTAAATATAATTATCAATGCCATTAGTATCTGGAATACTCTACATCTAACAAAAGCAGTTGAATATCAGAAACGGACAGGTAGTTTTAATGAGGACTTATTACACCATATGTCACCTTTAGGCTGGGAACATATTAATTTGTTAGGAGAATACCATTTTAATTCGGATAAATTGATCTCATTATATTCTTTAAGACCACTAAAACTTTCTTAACGTTGTTAAAAACGGGGGAATCGTCAGAAAAATGGGCTTAGCGTTGTAAATCCGCATTTCTCTGACGGTACCCCGTATATAAATCAAACTTAACTAGGTATCCAACGGCCACTTTCGTAATTCGCGGAATACGCCCATCCAGTCGCATTCCATATTGTATCGAAGATCGGTTTAATTGTCTGAGATATATCTATATCAAAGGACTCGACAATAATTTCTGGAACAATTAAAAAATCCCTCTCAATAGGACTGGAGTCTTTAATGGTAAATCCTTTAACATTAATTAAACTTACCATTAATACGAAAGGTAGTTCAGTTTGTAATAACTTATGAATTTCTATATAACGCTGTACAGTTGAGATAAGTTCTCTTTCAATAGTGTTAATTCTAAAATTTTGTTTGTCTTTTTTTATTATAGAAGCATTTACTGATTCAATACTTCCATCTCTAAATACCTGTAAGTATGAATCATTACATACTTTATTACTATTATTATAGTAAGTAACATAGCCATCGAAGTTATATCTTAAGTCTGATATACCACCTCCTATTGGTTCCAAATATACGGAATTTTCAGGAAGGAGCGACAAGTCAACTACATTACTAGAGCTATATGCAGAAATTGGTACACTATGTAAAATAATTTTAGGGTTATCCTCTAAAGTTATTGGCATCTCATTTGCAATTACGTTTCCGATTCTCGAAGTGCGAAAACCCCTAATCCTATCAAAGGTTCTTTCAGAAGCTACAAATGTTGATCTTATCTCATTATAATCAAGTGGATATTTTCCGTTTGAAGTTCTAGAATAAATTTCAAACCGTTCGTTTGTGAGCTTCGTTGCATGTGGAGATATCCAACTATTAGGAATATAGATTACGATTAATACGTCTTTTTCTACGTTTATTGGTACCGTAGTTACTCCTGGAATTCTTGGTTCTATTTTACTTCTTATCATAGACTCTAGCCTTAGGATTTCTTGGTCTACATTCACTTGCAGAGGACTAAACCCTACAGGTTCGCCGGAATCATTAGTTTCTACCCCATAAATAATATAACCACCAGAAGCATTCGCAAATGAAGAAACATCACGCCCAAATTCGACTTTATCCTTATCTCCTTGTCCTGGCAACTCTTTTTTATATTCAATTCTTTTATTTTCAATAACTTTTCCATCAATTAATTCTTGTATATCTTCCTCCTGAATTGATTGAGGTGATTTATTAAAAATTTTCATTTTTTAACCCTTCTTTTCAGTGAGATTCTATTTACAGGTTTTTTTCAATTAACACCCTAACTCTAAGACTACCTTCTTCGAAAATCCTTATTTAAAATTCCAAGATTCAATGAATCTTTATTATAGACAAACGGAGTGTAGTTTGATGATGCCTCTTCAAAATCATCATCATCCTCTTCCCATTCCATCATTTCAAAGAAAGTATCGTTAGCTGTCCTGGATTCACGCCCAAATTCACCAATATAAATAACCCCAGCATTATCTGGATCTGACACAACCTTATAAAATTCTTCAACAATTGCTGCAGCCATGGGCCCCTCGTATGGCCAAGATATAATTAAGACACTACTATCCTTACCATAATTTCTTATGGCGGTTAATGCGTCTTCCTTTTTAATATCAAAGACAGGCTTAAGATTCTTACTTATGTTCAACTTTTTTCGCGTCCCTGCTTCTTGGCAATCATCACTCTCAAATAAAGAGTAATCATCTGAAGCAATGACTGTAACACCTTGTTCCGATAATGCTTTAGCCAAAAAACCTCTTCCAGCTAAAACCTCTAAACACTTTTTATCTCCAATCCAATCAGCTAAAGGTTTAACCCAATCTAATGAGACATGAGCAAACATGCCTTCACTGATACATTGGTTCTTATAGGAAATTGCTTTTTCTGGACTTGAAAGGCTTGGCATTGTTTCTAAAACTGTATACGTGACCATCTTCTTACCCTCCCCAATGAGCTTATTGCTTAATTATGTTATCTATGGATTATAAAAAAGTCTTTGTAATCGTATCCTTTTTTATTTGTGTTCCAGGTAAACTAGATAACGTAGGCTTATATATTTAGTGGCCAAAAATTTTATCGCATAGAACTTGGTATTCTAAAAGTCATTGCTTTGTATAAAGGCATCAATACCTCATATAGTTTCATTGCTTCTTTAAGGATGCTTCCTCTTGTTTTAATTCTCTCATCATCTAATTCAAAATGGCACATACAAAAACTTTCGAGTCCATCTTCATCGTATTTATTATAAAAGTCAAGGAACTCATTCGGGGTCCCTTTATCTATTTCAAAGCGGTACTTAGACGTATCGTTTTTAGCATCATAAAAATGCCATATAAGTTTATTTCCAACGAGGCTGTTATAGTTCCCAGAGATGTCATCTTTAATTTCATTCCATTTTTCACGGACATGATAACGATCAATTCCATCATGCGCCGTGCCATGAAACATCCCCAAATCAATTCCATTAGAAACGAAGGAAATCTGAAAACATGCATGTTTGTGGAATTGTTCAATCGGATCTTTATTCCCCCTCCTATTTTTTCGCACTACACTTCCATAAGGATTTAACTCGCCCTTGTGCTTGCCATATCTGACCCATATTGCCCCTACACGCCAATGATTAAAGACAGAGGGGATAATTCCACTCGCAATATAATCCTTGTGATAATGCGGGTGCAAATCCCATTTTTTAACCATCGGTTCTATTTCTTTATGAAGGGCTAACAACTTATCTTGAATCACTTTTCTTCTCTTAATTGACGCAGAGTTAGAAGCCTTATACCATTCCTTTGAAACAGTAATATAATCATCAACATCAAAATAAAACCCACTCAAATCAGGATATGTTTTCATTTTGTATTGTTTTTCTTTGATATTTTCAAGATCTCTCTGAAGTGTTTCATTATTCTTTTGAATTTTTGAAGGAAGCGTTTTTTGATGTGATTGGTAAAGAGCTATTACTTCTTCAGTTACTTCAATACAATTAACTGAAAGATGCTCCCAGAAATCACATATTGGCGAATGCTCTAAAACATCTTTTGACATGCATTCAAAGTTGCGAGAGATACCACCTTCGGTCAGGTTCGCAGAACCATGGTAAAAGACTACATTATCTTCACAATGAAATTCATAAATCTTACTATGCAGAAAAGGATCCACGACCAAAAAGGCTTTGGAAAATGAGCACATTACTTCTAAGATGTCAGCTGGCTTTGTGTCATTAAAATCAATACTACAGTAGACAATGATGTCATCCCTTTTAAGATTAATCTCTTTGCACAATTCCCTTAGATATTCAATACCTGTTGGTGATAAATATGCACTTGAAATGACGATCTTTTTTGGCTTATTTTTCACCACTTCATATTCGATATCATCCCAAAAAGTATGCTGTCTCCAAAAGTATGTACTCATTTAACCACTCCATTATCAAAAAATAGTGTCTAAAATTACTTTAATATCATCATATTAACTTAGTGTATTTTACTACTGATTCAAACAATAAGTGATGGTTTTGCCTAGTGTACTTTTTGGTAAAATACGATCTTTCTGTTCATGAAGCCATGCTGAAAAAGGTCCAGAATGGGCCTGCTTCTTTCAACTCTCTGCTTATATCGCTCGGTAGGCTTGACATGTTTGAGCTTCCTTTCAATCAAATAGAGTTGATTATTAGGTGTTTTTTCGCTAGACGTACCAAACCGTTTTTGTTGGCTAAGACGAAATTGTTCTTCATACCATCTCACTTTTGCCGTGAGTTCCTCTACTTGAACTTGAAGTGATTCAATTGTGGGTTGGCTTGAATGTGAAGGTGTTGTTTTCATAGATAAATCCATTCGACAAAATCATTCAAATTCCTTTTTCATATATGATTTTTTATAGAATGGTTCTCGCATGTACAGCTTGATGCCCTTGTTTTTGTTGAAAAGCAAACCCAGCAAGAAGCCATCTCAATTGTCGTCTTGATATGGTAAGTGGTACACTTGGATGCCCAGTTGGCCAATAAAACGTTCTCTTTTCCAATCTGCGATAGTGCAACCAGAAACCATAATGTTCCCAAACAAGAATTTTTAGTTTATCGCGTGAGCGATTACAAAAAACAAATAACAAATAACAAATAACAAATAAAAAAGAAGAAAAGGGGTCTAACTCAAATTCTTCTTTTACAATAGCCGCTAGCCCATCAATCGATTTACGTAAATCTGTTGCCCCTTGTGCAAGATATACTTTTTCAATCGCTACTTCTGATATCATTGTTGTTTCACCGTCTGCATCACTTGTAGGAGCACCTGTGGAGTAAAGGGCACATCCAGTTCAATGGTTGCTTCTTTCATATGAATTCGAATGGTGGCACGTATTTTTTCTTCTACGAAAGGGACATTCATAGAAATCCAATTCACACGCTCATTTTTATTCTGATCTTCCGTTTGAGGTGATAATTTTTTCAACCAATAATGAAGCCGATGAGCCGGTAGGTTCTGTTTTTTACACCAAGCAACTTTTGATAACCCACTGTTTTTATAGTCTTGAATATAAGCTTTCCATTCTTTTTCTAATAGATGTTTTTCCATAAAAAAAACCTCCACATGTAGTATGTAAGGAGATTATCTCATGGGCTATTTACAAATGGCAGGTGAGGATTATTTGACGCTTACGTATCTTTCTTGCCTCACTTGCACAGAATTTTATAAAGTAATTTGCCCAACCACGTAAGATTGGATTCATAATGTCTGCTAGTTCCTCTAATGAGTATAGTTTATTCCACTTTCTTATCTCGCGGATTTTATCTTTAAGGTCTTGTCCAGCACTTTTACTAACTGCAAGAATGTTCCATATTTACTCTTGGCCCATCTCCTTCGAAATGTGTAGCCTAAAAAGCCAAACGATTCATGCTCATGTCGTTTTGAAAAATTATCACTTCTACAGTAGACGACTTTCGTCTTTTCTGGATGTAGCTCTAACTCACATGACATCATTCTTCCTTGGAGCTTTTCTAAGAGTCTTTCTGCTTCCTCTTTGGTTTGACAATGTATCACTGCATCATCGGCATACCTTGCCCAAGGGTTCGATGGATGTTTTATTTCCATCCATCGGTCAAATACATAGTGTAAAAAGAGATTCGCAAGTACAGGGCTTATAACACCACCTTGCGGTGTTCCAGAATTTCGTTCTCTTATCGTTCCGTCAGGCATTAATATTGGAGCCTTTAAGAATCGTTCAATATAGAGAATTATCCAATTATTGTTAGTGTGCCTATGGACAGCTTTCATCATCAGCTCGTGGTCAATGTTGTCAAATAACCCTTTGATATCAAATTCAATTAACCATGCCATTTCCCAACATCTTTTTCGAGTTATTCCCACTGCATCAATGGCAGAGCGATTAGGTCTATATCCATAAGAATCAGCACAGAATATCGGTTCAACAAGTGGCTCAAAATTCATACGAACTACCATTTAGGCAATTCTACCACTAATAGTTGGAATACCTAGCTTAAAAAGCGTGCTCCTAATTTCACTTTTGTTTTTTACAATATTCTACTATTTCCTTCATAAAACTATAAGCATTAATATCTTTTGGCAATTTCTTTTTAAACAAATTTAAATAACTATATAATAAATCTTTATCAATGGTTGTTTGTGTTAAGGTATTTCCATCACCTACTAAAAAAAAAGCATCATTTATCTCTTCATTATTAATATGAAATAAACCACTTATTAAATTTTTATTTACTTTTTTTAACCTTTTATTTTCTCTCCTTAAATGTGCCAACTCTTTAACAGAGACAACCTCTTCAGAATCATCTGCATTAGTTAATAGCGAACTTGTATTTAAACGCTTTACAGCACGTTCATAAATAGAATTGTAAGTCTCCAACGACAAAGTAGCTTTACTTATTTTAAATCCTTTTTGTTCCTTCTTTTTTATTAGTAAGTCTGTAAGAAATATTTTTGACATTTTTTCACATTTCAAATTTCCTTTTATTATTGAATCAACAATCTCATCCACAGACTGTTCGATCTTTTTATAATTTTGCATAACTAATTTTTTACGAATTTCTAGAGCTTTTTTACGAACCTCTTCCATTTTTTTGAGTTTCAATCCACTTTCTTCTTCAATCCATTTCTGAAGATTAGACTTATAGTACTCTTTTTTTGACAATGTATTAACAGCTATTTGCTTGTTCGAATCATTTGGAAATAAGTCTCTTGTTGTATCCGATATCATTTTATTAGAAATATTCAGAATTCCTTTTCCATCTAAATGGCGAATGGCAGCCCTAATCCCTTCTTCTTTTTCTCTCCGAAGTAAATCATTTTTATTATTCATTTAAACACCACCCTGTTTATTTTTGAGCGATATAATAAAAGATTAATATCTTCAAATTCCCCATTCTTTTTTAATCCCTTAATATGTTTTATAATTTCTTTATCTAAATCACTCTGTCTATGCTTGAGCATTAGATGATAAGTAAATTTATCTGCCCGAGCTTCTTCCATACCAAAACCCGTTTTATTCGAAATAAGTGTTATCCCTTTAGCTGCTTCAATACTTTCAAAACGACTCACAAGGCTTAATAGAGCATTTTCCAAAATCACTTTACCTCTTTTGGATATCATGCTCCGTTTAAATCTATTGATATTATTGATTTGATAATCAATCGCTTTTATTTGCTCTACTAATATCCTAGATATATTGTCTATCTTTTCCTCACTATACTGTCCAGCTCTAAAATCCTTACACCCTAAACACGAAATACCAGTTGCTGAACAAGAAATAATTACTTCACAAGCTGTATTTTTATCAATATAGGCCTCTGCATCTCTTATCTCTATCCGATCATGCCTTTTTTCAAACTCACTTAAGTATTCATCAATATCTTTTAAGAGGACATACTCTTTTCTATTAACTTCCTTATCAATCACTTGATAATTAGAAGTAACTAATTCATTTTTTGCCCCATAATGACTATGTTCTTCCATCATTTTTGCTACTTTGAACATCATTGCTGTCGATTTTTGATACTCGTCCTGACTATTTATATTCCTATGTCCTATATAATCTTGAATTTCATATTTATTTAGACCACCATGTAATAATAACCAATTTATCTTTGCGTGTCTAAGATCATGTGTAACAAATAAAGCCTTTCTTTTTTTCAAATTCCTTTGTAAGTATGGCATTCCTTCATATAGCTCTCTATTCAAAATATCGTAATGGGAACCACACACTATCCCATTTTTTATTTGAATTTCTATTAGTCTGTTATAAACTGAAGTCTTATCGGTTTTCCCGTTCTTTCTATTAGGAAATAAAAATCTATCCTTCATCTCTAAACCATGATACATATTTTCAGCAGCTTCTATTGATTCCTTGATTATCTCAAAATGTATTAAATCAAACTCATAACGATTTTCTCCAATTTTTTCTCCCCTATGTAATTCAAATGCTCTATCATTATTCCCTTTTAAGGTTTTAATCAAAATATAAGGTTCCTTATAATCAAATGATCTTTTTACATCATCAAGCTTCAAATTACATATTTCTCCAACCCTTGCTCCAGTTAACATGATGAGCCAAATAAGACGTACATGTATAAAATGTATTTTTTCAGATTCTTTCATTTTCGAAAACCTATTTAATCTTGACTGAATAATTTCACTTCCTACTGAAGAAATTAAAGCTTTAATTCCAGTTTCCATAATTCCTGTATGATTTACATTTATGGGCTTTCTAGGTAATTTACTTGAAGAAAATAGAGAAATAATCTTTTGATTATCATACCCTTCAAACAACACATCATTATAGAACTTTAAAATATCTCTTATAGACTGAAATTTCCCATGCGCTTGAGAACTATTCACCAGTGCAAAAAAGTCTCTATGTTGAACATTTACCTCACTAATTTTTGTAATGTTGTGTTCAACACAAATCCTTGTAAGTTGAGACCAATGAGTGATTTTTACTTTTATTTTCTTAGAATCATATATTTTTTTAAATAGACACTCTTCTATAAATTTCGTACACACATCATAAAATTCCGTGTTAGTATAGCTCCCCATTTTATTATTAAAAAAAATCCTTACATCTTCCACTATATCAATAGGTTTATTAGCCCACCTTTTAGATAAATACTCTATAACGTTATCTTTTTCACTTATCAAGTTATGTTCCTTAAAAACCGGGTAAAACAGCTGTGTGAATTCATTAAATCGTTTCCCTAAATTTCTTGCTCGATTTGAATGAAGCCTGTAATAATAAAGTAGTTGTACAACGATAGTCTCCTCATCTAATGCATCCCACTTATAAAAGATTACAATAGATATAATAAACCATTTGTTTTTGTTTTCCTTAATATAATTAATATCAGGAAGTTCACTTGGCTTTAATAAGTCGTACAGATAGCATAATGCTTCAAACCTCCCCACCCCAATAAACCCTTCGGTATATATGTATTTTTCAATAAACTCTCTATTTATATCAATTCTATCGAAAATCATATTTAACAAAATATAATCCAAAAACAACTTCTTTTTTCCTTTTGAATACGAAGAAATAATAGTTTCACTTTCAACCGAAGTTAGTATTAATGGATTGATGAGTCCATCTTTGACCCATGACTCAAAACATAAATTAATATTTGGAACAAATGAACTAGACACAAACCCAAAATGTTTTCTTAGAATTTTATACTCTTCAATCGTTAGTAATCCAGCACAACGTTTACGTTTAGGAAGCTCTGATTTTACAAACTCCTTTTTTATGACTTTCCCCAATTTTCACACCTCCCCTTTTCTTTTCTTTGCAAGCATTTCCAATATTTGAGTTGGCGTGTAATTAAGTTCTTTTGTTAATCGTTCTGATAAAGAAGTAATTCTACTGCGTAAAGATTTTAAGTGGTCTATTGCTCGAATATCCCCAGAATGTAGTTTATAAATCCCTTGAATTGTTTCATTACATCTGAGAATTTCATCAATCATCATAGGAACATCTTTGTCTTGTAAAATATGATCCGCACAACTTACACACGTAATATTTTCTTTCAATTTAGGGCAACTAAAGTTAATACACATACCAAAATATGCTGCTCCCTCTGGAACAAGTCCTTTATTTCCATCTACATGTGGTAAATAATCTAAGATGTTTTTAAATGATTTATTACTAGATAATTTCTCTAAGATATCATCACCTATAATACCATAAGGTAAAGTAAGCACTTTAATCACTTTATCAATATTTGGATTAGTCAAGTCCACTTCCAAATCTCTTTTTATTTTTTCTTTTATCGAATGTGTATGCATTTTCGCATCTACATTCGAATATCGCATAACATCAGGTAAACTTTTCATAAAAATTAATTTACCTTCTGTTAATAAATCTAGTAGTGCAGACCAATTATATTCCTTTGTCATTAAATTACTTCTATGCCTCAGTAATCTCTTAACTACCATTTCTTTATATTCATAGTCGTCTCTATATTCAAAATCATAATAGCTCATACAAAAGAAAAAATACTCTGCACTTCTATGTCGTAAAGCATGAAATCTCTCTCCAGGTTGTCGAGATACATTAGCTTGTTTACAAATTTTATCTAGATGTCTCGTTAGGGTTTGTTCGCTAATATACGTTACTTTCTTATGCCTTGGATGTATATGTACAAACTGTAAAACATACTCAGCTTGTGACTTTATCTTTCCTTTTGTCCTATCTAAAATCGGCAGTGCTATTAGACTATATTGATATTCTCTTCGTATTTCCATACATTTCTCTATCATTTTAGCCGTTTCTTTTCCAATGGGTACGACACCAAACCTTTCAAATAACTTTGACCAGCCCAGCACACAAATGTGAACATCCTCTTCTTTTAAGTATGATAATGCACCATACGGGGCATTGATAACCTCACTAACCCGAACACCGCTATCTGCAATAACCCTTAGCATAGTTGTCATTTGTAATTCATTAAAATACTTGATAGTTCCTGGTTCTTCTTGAATGTTATAGTTATAAATAGCTCTTACTAATTGATCTACTTCAGCAATATCATGTTTCAATGTACCCTTTCTTATTTCTTCATTCATATCTCCTTGCTTTTTAATACTATATTCCATCACATTCAATGTTTGATCGGCAGTATTCACTGATCTATTTAGATTATTATTCCAACGATAAGTCTTGTTCTCTGATCTAATTTCATGATTTTGAAAAGGGAAGTTTACAATCAATTGTAAAAAAGCCCCCGTTTCAAATGTTGTTTTTAATTCTTGCAAAATCGTACAAAAATAGTTTACTCTTCTCCATGCTGTTTGTTTTTTTAGCCCCTTAACGGTTGCATATTCTAGATAACAATCAATCCATCTTTTTAAATTTCCAACTGTTAAGTATTCAATTTTTTTAAGATCTTTAGGCTTATGTTTCAATAATTCTTGAGCTTTTTGGTATGCATTTATTCCTCTTCGGTTCATAATCAAATAGTTTTTATACGATTTAAATACATATACTATTTCATCCTCTAATAGCAAAATTTCTTGATCATAAGAATTAATTCCTTGTAATCCCCCTTCAATCCCCAACTTTTGATAATATATATAATTCAAAGCTACTACGTCATTATTTTTTGATAGTTCAGAGTGTTTAATGCCCAACAACTTCCTTATATCAAGATCTTTAAACTCTATTTTCTCCCAATCATTTCTAATTTCACCTCCAGCATTTAGAAGGAGAACAATGACAAAATAATATAAATTATTCGTACGTTTTAATAACGTAAATTTCTTTTTCTCATTAATTAAAGATATTAGTTCTTTTTCAATTGAATCTGTATTTTTAGTGTAAGATAGTATAACTTTTACATAGCAATTGATATTTAAGCTATCTAATGTTTTTAAACTTTTCGTTTTATTAGTAGTTGTAGTGATAGAATTATAATAAAATTTTTTAAAAGTACCAATAGAAGTATTCATTTGAATTTTGATATTATGTTTTAAAGCTATACAAAATCCGATAGTATTAATACACATTGTCATGTGCGGTTTAAAATCATCCTTCCCCTTAATACTAGCTTCCACCATTTTCTTTGTTACTAGTAACGAATCTAAAACATGATCTAAACATTCTGTTATATATACAGCTATACGGTATTTATGAGTAGCATTTAATTTTATATAATCTGCCCCCTTATATTTTTCTATCTGATTTATTATTTCAATAACCTCTGCTCTGGAAATCAAATTATTTGAAACTCCCCACTGTATCTTTCTAATTGGCTTCAATATCTTTTTTCCTAACCAGTACAGTACAGTTATATTAGTATCACCTTCCATTTCCCCATTAGCTATCCAGCCATTTTGCCCTTGATATATCATAGGTGTATGGATTCTCAGTATTCTATAAAAAGTTTCTTTATTGACTCCCATTTCCGTAGCCATATCCAATATTTCCTTTTTATCTTTTATCAACTTATCTTTAATGTCCTTAAATAACATATTTTCACCTCTTTCCTATTCATCTTTCTTACTTTGTTCATAAAAAATTACTTCATTAATATTCTCTCGCATATAATTAAAAAGCTTAGTTTGAGCTTCCTTAATTACTTCACCATTTGAGAAAAAATATGTCGTTGCTGCTACAGTGGATGTAGGAACATGTCCAATTTCTCGTTTCATTAATGCATCATTATATATACAACTTTTTGTTTCTAATGTTATCCGAGCTGAAATATAGGTATGCCGAAAGGAATGTACACTCAATCCTTTCTTTTTGGCATGTTGCAAAACTCGATTGGGTATATATAAATCCCTTACTATTTTAGGCTCAATAGAACTACAAATCTTATCAAACCAATGAATTTCTACAGTTTGTGGTTCAATAGGATTACATTTATTATTTTTTAAATTTATAAAAAAATAATCTCTATTTATTTGATTATTAATGTGTTTTTCAAATAACAAATGTCTCTCTATTAAATATTGTCTTATTAAATTTCCTAACCAAGATCGATCAATTAATTTTCTAATTTTCTGAATTCTATAACTATAGATTGACGAATACTCTGGATCAAATATTGAGATTCCCTTACGCTTCTGTTCATAGTGGTAAACCATTATATCTTTTATAAATTCTGCTGGGGCTTTTTCTCTACTTTCTAAAATTAGCTCTTTTTCAAATGTTTTCTCTATATCTTCCTGTGTAATAAAGATGCTCTTACACTTAATATCTAATAAATCTGGAAGAGAAAAATAATCCTTTAATACTGTAATCCTTGGTGTCTTCGTCTTATTTTTTCTCCTAGCAGATTCATAAAGTGATCTTTTAGCAAAACGTAGTGTGAAATTAAGATATTTATTAAGGAGTATATCAATGTCTTCATCATTCTGCGGTTCATCAAACATATCTTCCCAATGAACTATAGTTTCTTCAGAGAATGGTTGATACTTATTTTTTCGGGGAATTGAAACTTTTACATTTTTAATTAGTAAATTAAGACATTCTGATACACGAGCACCAGATAACAATAAGAAAATAAAAAATAATTTTCTTTGTGAATGACTTTGTAACATATAGGATTCAAAAAATCTTTTTAATTCTGTTTCATAAAAAACTCTCTTTCTTCTCTGATTTACCATAGAATCTTCTACATCGGCTATCTTTTTTATTCTATGATTAACATCCCAAGTTACATATTCTTTTCTACTTCGAGGATTATACTCAATTGATCTTCGGGTGACCTCAGGGTTAATTATTTTATATCTATGCCACCATTCCTGTGTAGCACTTAGCCAATTTAAATATTCTAGTACATACTTTACAGTTGCTTCAATATATTTAATATTAAAACTCCATAATTGTTTGTCTTCTTTAAACTTTGTAATACGTGGGTTGTATAAGGCACTTACATTTCCTTTTTCTTCTGAATACAACCATTCATTGTACCACTCATTGTAAATTTGTTTTATTATTTTCTCATCATCAGTAATATAAGGATGAATAGGTAGAAATTCAATCTCAGAAGGATGAATACGTACCCGCTTAAACATCCTTTTGGGAATTACACTTAAATATTTTATAAATCCATTAAGTGCTGTATTAGTTAACTCCTTTTCTATATCTACACCGCATAATCTACAATAATTGTAATAGTGACATATAGCATCTGTCTCTTTTTTTAATTGTGTCTTACTTATCCCACCCTTCAATCTATACCTCAAATAATCTAGTGCTGGTTTAACTATATAATGATTAGGATGAAAAATAATCCACACCCCATTTTCATCTTCTTGAAATGTTTTATTTATCCCATGGCCGCTTTCTACATAATACATACCATTAACCTTCCTAGCACTCTTTCTTAAGTAATTAATCTCTTTCATGTCATACCTCTTCTCTTATCCTCCATTATTAATATCCAACTTCCACCAGATTAAGTTAGCGTAGAATTCATTCACATTACTATTCATAACATATAAAAAAACAATAATCAAAATAAATTTAATTTTCAAATAAATAAAGGCCTATCATTTTATCTATTCTGATAGATCCTAACTTAATAATAAGTGTCTAAGTTTTATTGTTATTTTTAAAATAGTGTATTAATCAAATGACCAATTGCCCATGTACAGTACGCTCCATTTGGAAATAACTCATTCGCTTCTACTTCTAAATATCCATCTTTCCGGCGATATTTAAACTGTGAAACAAGAGCCAAACCTTGATCTGGTTTCTCGGCAATAATTAATTTCATTTTATAACTCCCTATCTGTATTCCACTGTTACTTTCATTGTCTATCTGTTTAGAAGCGATGATAAAACAACAATCTTATTTATCATTCGCGGGTTGTCCCGAGTAATGGGATAACTATAATATTATACGCTTATTCTTTATTGCTTCACAATAGAAACTCATTATATAACACTTTCTTTCACATGTTCACACGTAAAAAAATCAAACGCCACCTTGCTTTCATTTATGAAATTGTGCAGATAATATGCAGATATAAATAAGCATAAGTACTCTCTATATGAACATATGATGAAGTGAATGATAGGACAGGGAGGTATCATGATGTTTGCTTATACATTAACTGCCTTAATGCTTTGCTGTATCTCAATTATTATTACATCATATATTTCGAAACGTAGTGGTACCCTAATGGAGTATATGGTATTTATTATGTCTTTTAGTATGAGTATCGGTTTAAGTATAGGTTTTTATTTAGGTATTCTATTTAAAGGAGAATTGCTATATTCTACTTTGCTTGCGATTTTAATTAGTGGTTGTATCGGCTTTTTAGTTGGTCTACGTTTTCATCTATATACTGCTTTAGAAGGAATGTTCTCTGGGGTAATGGCAAGTATGATGGGGGCAATGATTACAGAAATGCTAAATGCGCAACAAGCTCATAGTATACTGTTTATCAGCCTTTTATTTACTATAACGATTACTATGTCATTTATAATTCAAATTTTATCAGAAAGGTTTTCTACTGTGATCCACCGATGCTTTTTGTTATTGCTTTCAATTAGTGTTGTAATTATTGTTTCGGTATTCATAACATTCCCCGATTTTACTCCTTCAACTTCACACGAGTATAAACAACATATGCACTAACACTTAAAACAAAATTATTAAATCAGAAACCTTAGAAGAAGCGATACTTTTAGGTATGCAAGAGGATTTCTCTGTAACGAATGTATTAGCAGTTCTCTTATTTATTAGGGCTTTATTTCTTAAGAAACAATAACACTGTGATTATTAAATTAGAAAAAGGTAGCCAAAATCCTCTTCACAAAAAAACGTATGATTGTGTATAATAAGAACTAATGTTCCTTTCGGGGATTCACTAAACCTAAATTACACTTATATATCAAATAGAAGAGGATTGATATACCATGAAAATTGATAGACCAAAAATTTCACCAGAGTTATCTTCAAAAAATTTTCAAGATATTTTTTATGAAGAAGATCCTACACTAGAAATGTGTGAAATTATCGATTCCACTTTCGAAAATGAATCTGTGGATAGAGTACGATTATATGATGCCGTGATAAAGAATTGTAAGTTCACGAATACAGACTTTAGCAATATTGATATTACAGATGTTTGTTTTGAAAACTGTGATTTATCAAATGTTAATTTAAGCAATTCTTCTGTTCACAGAGTCGAATTTAAAAACAGTAAATTAATCGGGGTTAATTTTGCAGAATCTAGCTTAGGAAATGTTAAATTTGAGAATTCTATTTTGAACTTAGCTGCATTTGGAAATTCTAAACTAGAAAAGATTGTATTTAATGAAACTTCATTAAATAGTGCAGATTTTTTTGACTGTAAACTAAAAAAAGTTGAGTTCCAATTATGTAGCCTTGACGAAGCTAATTTTGACCAGACATCACTGAAGGGGATCGATATTAGTTCTTCTAATTTTAATACTCTGACAGTTTCAGTGAGCGATTTAAGGGGATGTAAAGTATCTACATATCAAGCTGTTCAGTTTGCGACTTTATTAGGATTAATAATTAAAGATTAGTATTTCGAAGATAAAAAGAACCCTATCCCGAATCATGGATTTTTTAATTGTCCACGATTCGAGATAAAGTTCAAATAAATTAGCGATGACTTTCTTATTATTTAACTACAGCTTGTTTTCCTTTGACATGTTCATTATTTACACTCATAAACGCTTCAATCTCTTCAACTTCTCTAATGATATCTTTTGACAAGTTTTCATGTCCGTCTTTCGTTACAAGAATATCATCTTCAATACGAATGCCAATTGATTCTTCTTCAATATAAAGACCAGGTTCAATTGTAATAACCATGCCTTCTTCTAATACTCTATCTTTGTATGTCCCTACATCATGCGTATCTAAACCAAGGAAATGGCTGACACCATGATAATAATATTTTGATAACTCTTCATCTTCTTGAATTAAACCAACCGCTTTACACCCTTCTGCAAGTACTTTTTTAGCATGCTCATTTAATGCAGCGAACTTTAAGCCTGGCTTAATAATCTCTGTTGTTTCTTTTAATGCTTTTAATACAATATTATAAATTTGTTTTTGGCGACTAGAGAATGTTCCATTTGCCGGGAATGTATAACTAATATCAGCGTTATAGTAGTCTTTTTGAGCGCCTAAATCTAGTAATACTAAATCACCATTTTGAATTTGCGCATCATTATCTTCATAATGAAGAACTGTAGCATTTTTCCCACTTGCCAAAATTGTATTGAACGCATGATGCTTAATGCCAGATGACTTCAGTGTGAAATCAAACTGAGCTTCTAATTCATATTCCATTATGTCTGTTTTTGCATGCTTAAGTACATTGTAAATACCGTCTTTCGTTACAGCAATCGCTTCTTTCATAATTTCAATTTCTTCTTCTGTTTTAAACACTCGCAATTCACAAATATTCGGATATACATTACCAATTGTTACGTGTGGATATTGTTCTCTTACATGTTTAGCAAATGCTAGCGTTTTTGTCTCTGTACCATTCCACTCACGACGCTCTAAATCTAAATATAGATGCTTCACATTTTCTGTGAAGAGTATATTTGACATTGTCTTCTCAAAACTATCTAAATATACAACTTTCTTTATACCAGAAATTTTCTCTGCTTCTTCTTTAGAAACTGTTTTACCGACCCATTTTTCCATTACTGGATCTGATTTTTCAATGAAAAGTGTCTCTTCTACACAATTCCCAAACTTTTTCAGCATAAAAATAACATTTGGTTCATCGATTCCTGTTACATAATAAAAATTCCGATTCGGCACAAACTTATAATGTGCATCCGCTGACATATGAGGTGCTTGACCAGCAAATAAAATTGTAATCGATTCATCTGGTAATGTGTTTACTAATCGTTCTCTATTTTGAGCAAAAAATGTTGATTTCATAATAATCCCCCTAGCGTTCTATGTATGATTAAAAAATAATTATCTAATCAATTCATTTTATTATTGTTACAATTTTTCGTCAATTTTTAACCTTTTTTGATGGTGTTGACATAATTAAAATTACACGTTACAATAACTATACATTAGTAAGCAACTAATGTAATTAAATTAAACTAGAGGTGAAACAAATGAAAAACATTTTATTCCGTATTAACGAATTATCAAAAAAAGAAAAAGCAACTGGATTAACAGTTGATGAAAAACAAGAACAACAAATGCTACGTCAAAACTATACACAAACATTTCGTGGAAGCTTAGATTCCATTTTATTAAACACAAAAATTGTTGATCAAAATGGTCTTAACGTGACACCAGCCGCATTACAAGATGCTCAAATACGTTTAAAATTAAGCAAATGAGTTCCGCGCAAAAGAATTTCAATAAAACATAAAAAGAGCTGGATTTCCTATTTAGAAATTCCAGCTCTTTTTATTGTTTTTTCTAATTTAGCATACGAGCGATACATAGCAATTCTCCACGATACAATCATTGCAAAAGCGAGTAAAAAAAACATTCCACTTAACTCTGCTAAGTCAATCGATTGACTTAAATACGATTTCATTACTACTCGCACTGCTAATAATCCAACTAAAATAAATATAAATGCTTTTGACGGTTTCATATATATTTGTTCATTTCTTATTTCAAACTTCGTTGTTTTAATAAGGAATATAGAGAAAATAAGTCCTACAGTAATTGCTTCTACTATTTCTAATGACGTTAACCGAAACGCTGGTAAGAAGTACATCATAGCACCAGTACTCATAAAAAATGGGGGCAATATAATTTTCTTTTTCGTTACCGGTTTTTTCGCTGCTTTAAAGCGAAGAAACATGACACCAACAGCCATACAGACTGCTACAATACTTGATAAAAGTGCTATCATACTTTCCACTCCTATCTATTTAAATGACTTTTTGAGCAAAATCATAAATTAATAAGTAACTACAAGCACCATTATAGAATTTCTTCATTATATCCCTCCTGCTGTAAACTTTCCATATTCGCTGCAATCATTTTACGCAAAGTTTATGAACGGAATATGAACAAAATATTACATTCAATTTTCAAACAAAAAAGCCATTTTGCAATTAATATTGCAAAATGGCTTTTAACTTATTTTAAATCGTCATTTGTAAAAGCACCTGGAAGTAATTGCTCAACAGTCACTTCTTTTTCATCGCCTTTTACATTCGTTAGTAATACAGGCATTTTCGGATCACAGAATTCAGCAATTACTTGTCTACAAGCACCACACGGTGAAATCGGTCCGTCCGTTTCTCCTGTAATAACTAAGTAACTAAAGTCGCGCTCACCTTCTGATACTGCTTTAAAGATTGCTGTTCTTTCTGCACAGTTACATAAACCATAAGAAGCATTTTCTATATTACAACCAGTATAGATTTTACCTTCTTTCGTAACTAATGCTGCCCCAACAGGAAATTTTGAATACGGAATATATGCTTTCGACAACATCTTATTTGCTTCTTCAATATATTTTTTCTTATCCATATTATTTCCCCCTCAAAGTAAGTGTAATTATGATTAGTCAGTAATAACTGTATGAACTAATTTAGGAGCGACTGCTGTTTCAGCGATAGAAATGTTCTCATAAATTTTAGCTTTTACATCTTCTACATTTTCGCGATTTGCATAAATCGTTACGAATGGCTCGCCTTCTTTTACTGCATCGCCCACTTTTTTACGTAACATTAATCCTACTGCTAAATCGATTTCATCTTCTTTTGTTGCACGACCAGCACCAAGTAGCATAGCTGCGATACCAATTTCATCAGCAACGATGTTAGAAATAACACCTGAAGTTTTAGCAGGTACATCAATTACATATTTCGCTTGTGGCATTTTTTCTGGATTGTCTACAATCGAGCTATCTCCGCCTTGATTGCTTAAGAATTCTTTAAACTTCTCAGTTGCTTTTCCGTTCTTCATCACTTCAATTAACATTTCACGCGCTTCTTCTAATGTATTAGCTTTTTTCGCAAGTACAACCATCTGACTTCCTAATACGAGTACTAATTCTGTTAAATCTTCTGGACCTTCACCTTTTAATGTATCAATTGCTTCTTTCACTTCTAGTGCATTACCAATCGCAAATCCAAGCGGTTGTGACATGTCTGAAATAACAGCCATAGTTTGACGTCCTACATTATTTCCGATACGTACCATTGCATGTGCTAATTCTTTTGCATCTTCTTCTGTTTTCATAAACGCGCCAGCACCTGTTTTTACATCAAGTACGATTGCGTCAGCTCCAGCTGCAATTTTTTTACTCATAATTGAACTTGCAATTAGAGGAATTGAGTTAACAGTTCCTGTTACATCACGTAATGCATAAATCTTTTTATCTGCAGGTGTTAAGTTTCCTGTTTGTCCGATAACAGCTACTTTGTCACGGTTTACAATATCAATGAACTGCTCTTTCGTAATTTCAACGTGGAATCCTTCTACTGCTTCTAATTTATCAATTGTTCCGCCCGTATGTCCTAAACCACGACCAGACATTTTTGCTACTGGTACATCTAAAGCAGCTACTAATGGCCCTAATACTAATGTTGTTGTATCACCAACACCACCAGTTGAATGTTTGTCTACTTTAATTCCTTCAATTGCAGATAAGTCGATTGTTTCTCCAGACTTCACCATTGCCATCGTTAAATCTGCACGTTCGCGATCTGTCATATCTTTAAAGAAGATTGCCATTGCAAGTGCACTTACTTGATAATCAGGTATACTTCCGTCTGTATAACCATTAATAAAGAATTTGATTTCTTCAGTTGTTAATTCTTTGCCGTCACGTTTTTTCGCAATAATATCTACCATTCTCATTACAATCACCATTCCTTTTTATATGATATGAATCTATTAAAATAATAAGCCTACGATTGTTGCTGATAAGAAGCTTACTAATGTTGCACCGAAAAGTAATTTCAAACCAAATCTTGCGACTACATTCCCTTGCTTTTCATTTAAGCTCTTAACTGCCCCTGCAATAATTCCAATTGAAGAGAAGTTTGCAAATGAAACTAAGAATACAGATATAATCGCTGTCGTTCTATCTGAGAAATTAAAGTTTCCTTGTGCTAAATCTGTCATAGCGACAAATTCATTTGATACTAATTTTGTTGCCATAATATTTCCGGCATTAACTGCTTCATGCCAAGGTACACCCATAATAAATGCAAATGGTGCAAATGCATAACCGAGAATTTCTTGGAATGAAATACCGATTACACCTTTAAATACTGCATTAATGAATGCGATAAGAGCAACGAAACCAATTAACATAGCTGCTACTGTAATCGCAACTTTAAATCCATCAATAATGTATTCCCCTAATACTTCAAAGAAAGTCTTTTTTTCTTCTTCTTGTACTTCTAACATATCTTCTTCATCAGTAACTTCATAAGGATTAATAATAGAAGCAATAATAAAGCCCCCGAATAAGTTAAGCACTAAAGCGGTTACAACATATTGCGGTTTTAATAACACCATATACGATCCAACGATAGACATGGAAACGGTAGACATTGCAGATGCACATAATGTGTACATTCTTTTCTCTGGCAATAATCCTAATTGTTTCTTAACTGAAATAAACACTTCAGATTGTCCTAAAATCGCAGAAGCAACAGCGTTATATGATTCTAGTTTCCCCATTCCATTTACTTTACTTAATGCTAGACCGATAGATTTCACAATAATAGGTAACACTTTAATATGTTGCAAAATACCGATTAAAGCTGATATAAATACGATTGGCATTAATACACTTAAAAAGAATGAAAACTCTTTTTGATTTACTAATCCACCAAATACGAAATTTACACCGTCAGCGGCATATTTTAATAGCTCTCCAAAACCATCTGCTATTCCGCTAATTAATATATTCCCTACACTTGTATTTAATAATAGAAACCCCAAAATGAATTGTAATATAACCATCGTTATGATTGGACGATATTTGACTTTCTTTCTATCATTACTAGCAAGCCAAGCGATACCTAAAATCAATACGAGGCCAAAAACACCGATTAAGTATTTCATAAGCCGTCTCCTCCCGTGTTCGTATCCGCTTACATTTCTTTCAATTGTTAAAGCAATAGATACACTTTACTTTGTGTATCTATTGCCCTTGACTTCACTAATGATTAGTAGTTATCTGTAGCACCTTTTGCATCATTTAATACGATTGCAACACTAGCACTTGCTCCAATACGAGAAGCTCCAGCAGCTACCATTTTGTCTGCATCTTCACGTGTACGAACACCACCAGATGCTTTTACACCAACGTTTGGTCCTACTGTTTTACGCATTAATGCGATATCTTCAGCAGTTGCTCCGCCAGTTGAGAATCCAGTTGAAGTTTTTACGAAGTCAGCACCAGCTTTTACTGATAATTCACAAGCGCGTACTTTCTCTTCATCTGTTAATAGACAAGTTTCAATGATTACTTTTACAAGAGCTTTTCCTTTTGCTGCTTGTACTACTTCATAAATGTCTTTTTCAACAAGTTCGTCGTCGCCATCTTTTAAAGCGCCTACGTTGATTACCATGTCAACTTCAGTTGCACCTTTTGCGATAGCATCTTTTGTTTCAAATGCTTTTGTTTCAGTCGTGCTTGCTCCTAATGGGAAACCGATTACAGTACAAACATCTACATCATGTCCAGCTAGTTCTTCAGCAGCTAGCTTTACCCATGTTGGGTTAATACAAACAGAAGCGAATTTATATTCCTTTGCTTCTTCGATTACTTTCATAACATCTTCTTTTGTAGCATTAGCTTTTAAAATTGTATGGTCAATTAACTTTGCAATATTCATTATCTTCACTCCTCATATCTTTTAACAACTTCATTCTAACTCTTAGTTGAACAAATGTAAATATACTTTTGAAATTTTGTTCATTCTTTTTAAAAAGGAATTTCCTTCTAGTAAATAAAGCGCATTCTAACTAAGAAATACTTCATATATAAATTCAAATTTTTTATATTAACAATGGTAGTATGTATCTCAATATCCATAATTATTTTAAAAAAGGCAATTTGTATTCAAAAATAATCCCATAATTCATACATAACAAAATAAAAGGCTTTCTCAAGATTAATATCTTGAGAAAGCCTTTTATTTCTAATCTTCTTTTTGATAATGTAACAATTCTTTCGCCGTATGCTGATCGATAATTAATACATTTGCATATCCGCCACGTAACGCACCATCAATTGCTTTTATTTTTCTATTACCACCTGCAACTAAAATAGAGCGTTTCTTTAATTTTAGTTCTTCTAACTCAATTCCGATGGTTCGCTTATTAATTTCTTCACTACTAATATTTCCGTCTCCATCAAAGAAACGTGAACAAATGTCACCGACCGATTGTTTTTTGAGTAAACTCGTTTCATCCTTATCGAAATAACCTAATCGGAATAATAGCGCTTCGTCTCGCACTGTTCCTACAGTGAAAATTGCAATATTCGCTTGTTTCCCCATTTCGATAATGTGATGAATATGTCGATCCTGCTCTACTAATTCTTTTGTCACTGCATTATCAAATATAACTGGAAGAGGTAGATTTCTTGGCGTCGTTTGAAAAGCATCTGCAAATAATGCAATGGTTTCATTTGCATATGTATTTACACTCGAATGGCTAATACCACCTTTTAGCTGGACAACTTCTACACCTTTTACATGTTGTGGTACGATTTTTCTAGCGATTTCATACATCGTCATTCCCCAGCTTACACCAACGATATCACCGTTTTTAACCGTCTTTTCCATATACTCAGCTGCATATTTACTTATATACTCTGTAATCGTTGCATATTCTGGCACTGGGGAAAATACAACATGTGCTTCTAACAAGTTATATTTTTCTTTCAGTAAATTGCCGACATTATCTAAATCAGCGAATGGATCGGCTATACTAATTTGAACAAATCCTTTTTCTTTCGCGTACTTTAATAGTCTAGAAATTGTCGGTCTTGAAATATTTAATTTGTTAGCAATTTCTTGCTGACTATAATCTGATTGATAATATAATCTTGCAACTTCAACACTTAATTGTTGTTTATCTTTATCCATAGTAACTCATTACATATCCTTTCCTGTATTTCCTTTTCGTTACAAGCATTATACAGCTTTATGCAAGAAATTTCGACTATCGAATTTTATCTAACTGAACTTCAACTACACTTACTTTATGAAATGAAACATTATCGTGTAGATTTATTAACTCAATATAGTTACGCGTGAAACATGTAAATCGATTATCATTTAATTCACGCATTTTCTGCAATAACGATAATAAGCCCATTCAAAAATGTACGATAGAATCAAGTTATTTAACATAGAAAAGTTGTATATGAGGCCTAGGATATCAAAGACTGTTTTTCTCATACTTACGGAATTTCCGTTCGTTTTTCTGTAAGAGATTGAACGAATAAAGCAATAATTTTATTATATAAAATACAAAAGTTCTACTGAACAAAGAATATAAATTATGTATCCATAGAGATGCAATCCCACTCTTCATTTTTATAATTGATTAGCCAAAACAAGCCCCTTCTTCTTTCAATAACAATACTTTCCTGCATACCTGCAGTTGATTCTCTCGCATTCATTCTATCATGTACACAAGCCCAATGAAGCCGATAAACGAGGTCAGCCTCGTCCAAAATCTCTTCTGCATTTCGCAATTTTGTTTTTCCGAAAAATTCGTTAAAAGAACTGCAATCAGAAACCAGTTTAATTGCATAATGACAGTCACAGATTTCTTTTGGAAATTCCAGTGTATTCACGAGACCTATTGACCAAAGCAAAACCCATTGAGCTTCATACTGCCATGCAATCTGTATCGCTTCTTTCTCTTCAGGTTGCTCTGAATTTAGAAAATTCCTTTCCTGCATCGTTAATGATTCAACCACATCAAATTGATTCAGCAGCTCCATGACGAACTCTTTGGAAGTTTTCAAATCACCTTCTTGAGCAACATCACAAGCATATTGTATAACAATCAGCAAAGCTACTGCTCTCTTCGCAATCTCTTCTCGACTTCTTAACTGAATGCTTGTCAAAGGAGGCAATTGAGGCAATCCTTCGATATATGGAATCCCTTTATCTTGCAGGTAGCTTATAGATTTCTGTTTTCTTTTCTCCCCATCGGTAGAAGCACTACTCTGTCCCCTTACTTTGTTCGTACATGCTTGAGGAGTAAATTCTGAAGGACCAGAGGATCCATCCGGAAATACGATTACTTTTCCATCCTTCCCGATTAGAGTTCGATCAGGGATAAAACCAATACCATTCACCTCATTAAGTAATTTAAGAAACAGCTCCACGTATTCATCACTATAATCCTTCTTCGTCTCTATAGCGATTATGGTATTAATTACAGAAATCTGTGCCAAAACCATCTTCTTAAGATGTTCTTCTTGAAATTCGATTTGATTGTACATGTGCATCATTCCAGGAATATTATTGGAAAAATAATTAGGAGATGATTCTTCAGAATCCACCCGAATAATAATTTTATTTTTGCCAAATAGCCTTTTCGATTGAATCGTATATTCATTTTTATTGCGTTCAACCTTGAAACCATTTTGAAAAACTTGAGTAATGAAGCCTTCTATATCACTTGTATCATTCCTTGATGCAAATATCGTAAAAAATCTCAATTTTCCCCCTCCTATAATTCTTATATTCTTCTTAGCTATTAAATTTTAAAAATAAAAGAACATAAACTATTTAATATATTAAACAGCCTTTTATTGTGGCTTATTCTTCAACTAAGATCCGTTTGATTGTCTTAGTTATCCATATAAATAATTATACTACCCAGTTAGGAGCGCCGCCATATGCTATCGATTTAACGGTTTTATAACACCCAAAACGAAAAAACATTTTTTATTACAACTATTATAATTATGAAGAAGCTCACTTAAATTTACGGGGACGTCAGTAAAATAACAAATAACAAAACAATCAAACTTTTTTATAAAATCTTTACACCACTTTTCAAGAAAGAACTCCATTTTAATCACTTCTTTTTCAAAATAGAGTCTTTGTGTTTTTCATAAAATCAAGATACATACAATATTTCGAATCAAAATTAAAGTCAAATAGTTAACTTTTTTTCCTGCATAACAGTATCTTTATTCACTATTTTCAAATAGAAATGCGATACTGTTGTAATGTAGTATGGATAGATCCAAAGAAACGGGATACCAAATGTGAAAAATCCGATGATAACACCTAAAATAAACCATCCGATAAAACTTAACGATAGTAGGAATAAATCTAATTTATGTCCTTTCATCAGTACTTGACTCTTTTTAATTGCTTCACTCGCCGTATATTCTGGATGATCTAACAAAATATAATAAGCCATAGAATAAGAGATAAACTTTATAATACCCGGTACAATTAATAATACACTCCATAAAAGTGTGTATACAGTCATTAAAGTAGTCACCTTTATAGATCTAAACACATTACTTTTTCGAAATCCTTCAAATAACTCACCAATTGTTGTAGATTCGTGTTTCGCTAAACGCAATGTAACTTTAAGATACCCATAATTCATAATGCCTTGCACACTTACTAAACAGATAAATAGAACAACAAAAACAAGTAAATAAGAAAAAGCGCCTGCTGCATTTAACTTTTCGTCTCCTGTAATGGAATAACTAGCATTCATTATTTCACTTAATAAGATACCAAGAAACAAAAGGGGAAATCCTATAATTAACATACAAATTCTAGAAATAATATGATAAAGAAACGATGACAATACCGCCAATCCCCATTTGTCTTTTAATGAAGATACGGCCGCTTTTTTTAAGCCACTAATCATTTTAATCCTACCTTCCATTTTTTCTTTTATGTGAACTACTTTTACATAAGGGATAACGGAATATTTTAACAATATTCACATTATATACAACCCTATTGATATCCAAATGAATAGTGTAACTATTTCAAAAGTGTTATTTTTAAGTAAGTATCAAATTCAGTACTTCTAATGTTTTTCTAACACTACTTGACTAATTTTTGTGTATTTATTTTCAATCTATTAATCATGTAATTTATTTAAAAACACAGTGAATATACTCGCTACATAAAATCCATTACCAAACTGAAATCATTCTATAATGGCTTTAATTAAGTTCGAAATGATCAAAAACACTCTGAATTAGGTATTTAGAAAGTTTCTTCAAAGTCAGGGTGTCTATGCTTGGGTATTCCGATTACTTGTTCTCCACTGCTAATATGATGAATAAAGCGAAACTGTAATGAGTGGGGATTCCTCATTCCCCACTCATTATTAGTTGAAACATTCGGACTTTTACGGACAGGTCCTCTCCTACCTAACTTCCTAGCACTTCTCTAAATCTTGAGGCAGGAATTTTATTGCCCGTTAATACGGGTTCTCATTCAATCACATCTTTATAAATGTAGCATTTCAGCCTTTACAACTCGAATATATTCCTGCAACTTACAAAATGCTTCCGTTAATTCCCCAGCTTCTTCTTTATGAAGAAAGCGGGCCTTGTTTCGTTCTTCCTCTATGACAAGTAGTTGCGTAGCTGCATAAGAAAGACCGTA
Source organism: Bacillus paranthracis (assembly GCF_001883995.1). Classification (GTDB taxonomy): domain Bacteria; phylum Bacillota; class Bacilli; order Bacillales; family Bacillaceae_G; genus Bacillus_A; species Bacillus_A paranthracis. The sequence continues at coordinate 574,604 of NZ_MACE01000049.1, forward strand.
CTTTTCGCATTTTCGTTTTATATCTTGAAAAAAAGAAGGAGGTATCGTTCCTGCTCCTGAGACAAGCATCTCATCTAGAGCTTGTTCCAATTCATCGATTATGTGCACTAACTCTATCATAAAATGTTTCCCCTTCATTAAGTGTAATATTTATAATTTCTCCTACTTCTGTATATAAAATAATAGGTGTAACTACGAGCTTTGTTCCTTCCTGATAAGGATGAACTAGCATTCTCTTTACATGTAATGAGTCCAAATATATTTTTACAAGTCGAATTGTCCACTCATTTTCTGGTTGTTTCATCATTTGCAGTTGTAATATTTCCCCCTTTTTATCAATAAGAGGTATAATCCATTTTTGCTCTTTCTTTTGAAACTTCCATTCTTCCATTTCAGTAAATTCAATACAAAAGACTCCTTGTTTAGATGTCTCTAACCTGTTTGCTTTTACTTTTTTTAGTAGTTCTTCCCATGTGGTTATAAAGAGCGATTGCCACTCTGTTACATTTGTTTTCCCTCCTGCTTCTCCTACTGTTTGTGAGCTAGATGACAATTGAAAATCGACGTTAAGCTTTGCATGTTTCAACCATAGACATGAACGAGACAGTTCGTTTCCCTTCCCAGCAATCCCCCATGGAACTTGCTGTTCATGGAGATCTTCAGAAGTTATGTTGCTCCCTTCATAAAACATGGGGCGTGACTGTGTGTATGTAATCCACTTTTCCTGTTCTCGATTATAGAAATAATAGGTCACACCAACATAACCAGATTTCGTTTGCCAGCCGGCTGCGCCAAAGGCATGCAAAGTAAGCGGTGGTACTTCATAATATTCCGAACGATACGGACTCTCTTGCAGACGATGCTTTTCTAACAACATAATGTATTCATAAATCGCGGACAGCGTTTGCCGATAGGATGCCATTTGAAAAGAGGCATGTTTCATTCGGTATAGCCTAATATCAGTCCCGAGCTTGCGAAATAAATTTTCTAACTTTGCTAGTTTCAAAGAGCGCGCTTTTACAGAAAGTTGTTCTATTTCATAGATTGTTTTTTCTGTAAGACGTGTTAAGCCCAAGTGAACAATTTGCTCAATCATCTCTTTGAAAATAGATAGCTTATCCGACTCAATAATAAGACACTGCACTTGTTTCGTTTCATGCGAAATTCCTCTTTCTTTTTGATACCAATATATCGCTTCCACCTTATGCCGGCATATTCCCTCTGTTTTACATGTACAAATTGCATCAGCTACCGACTCAGCTGTCAGAAAACGAACCGTTATAGACTCTTCTGGAAAAGAGACAATTAAAGCACCCTCCTCTTCCAAAACAATTTTTTGATGAAATGTTTTGCGGAACATCATTTCAGCCCACATTTTTTCGGAGACAATATTGCGAACATCCACATTCAAAAGGGCAGAGAAATCAACTTTTATATTTTCTTCACCTTCGTACATCTTCTTCGCTTCTAATAAAGCCATCATGACATGCTTACAAATCGAGCGCGCTTCACAAGTACAGGAGTAACTGCGTATATCTCCCGTAAACGTTACAGTAGTTTCATCATCAAGATGTATTTGCGCTATATCCTCTTCTAAATCTATTTTGATATTTTTCACAACTGCCAAATCCTTCATGGCTCTCTTATATGTTCCTTTGTTGGACATGGCAATTAAATATGTTTCATCGATAGAGGAAAGAACATTTAAGAAATGATTGTTGCGATCCATTGCGCCAACCTCCCTGGTGTTAATGCTGCTACATGAGCACCAAGTGCCGCCATTTTTTTTGCTGCCTCTTTATCATAAAAAGGCTGTGCAGTCGGATCGAGAGAAGTAAGCACAATCAGCTTCGCCCCTGATTCTACAATCTTCATCGCTTCTCGGTACATTTCATTGTAACTACCGCCTTCATATAAATCCGTTACAAGTACGACAATTGTTTTATGAGGTATCTCAATTTGATTCGTTGCGTAACGCAGCGCCTGAGCAATATAGGTTCCTCCACCAAGCTGTACACTCATAAGCGTTTCCACCGGATCATCAATACGATCCGTTAAATCAACAACAGCTGTATCAAAGATGAACAGATTTGTCTTAATCGTCGGTAAGCTTGCAAAAATACCTGCCATAACTGCGCTATGGATAACAGAATCAATCATACTTCCACTCTCGTCTACTGCGAGGATTACCCGCCATGTACTAACATGCTTCGTGGCAGCATAAAAGTATGTTTTTTCAATATGAATGGTATTTGTTTCTTTGTCAAAATACTTTAAATTTTTTCGAATCGTTTTCTTAAAATCAAAATTGCGCATCGTGCATACCCGGCTAGAACGATTTCGATCCGGTCTACCGCTTAATGCGTGCTTCACTTCTTGCTCTAAATTACGATGCAACTCTTCAGCGACTTTTGCTACAATACGTTTAGCTGTGTCTAATACATCCGGTTTTACATAATCTTTAAATTGTAAAATGCATTTTAATAAATTTATATTCGGCTCCATTTTTTCAAGTGTTTGCTTATCTTGCAATAGAGCGGTTAATTCATATTTTTCTAACGCATGGTTTTCCATAATTTCAATGGTTTCCTTCGGAAATAACTCTCGCACTTTCGAAATCCAAGTCGGCACGGTTAGCTGAGAGGGTTCTAAGGATCCACCGCGCTCTTCTCCGCGTTCTCTCTCGTACAAAAAGTCCAGCATCTCGTCCATTTCTCTGTATGCAGGCTCTTCTTCCTGAAATGTGATTTGGTCATCTGCATGTTTCCCGAGAACAAGACGCCAGCGATTTAAAGAAATGTTATTCTCCATCTTCTAGCCCCCGTCTCATTAAAATCCCCTTCGCTTTCCGGTCTAACTGCATTACATACAACAGCATCTCTTCGGAAATTTGGTCTTCTTTTATTGCTTCTTCTGTATCACCATATAACTTGGAAATATGCCTAGCAATCGTATCCACTTCAACCGGCGTGAATTGACTGAATAAAAGGCGCAAATGTGGCAACACTTGCAGAAATACCTCTTCATCAAGTTCTTCTAGAACATGAGACATTCCGCTAAGCAACGATTCGTTATATAAAAAGATATCTTTGGCGCCAGCAAATAAACCACTCAAAAATATCGGAGCTTGCTTTTGCATATCACCACTTCCATAAAAATATCCTTCTGCCACTTGCATTACTTCATCGATTTCCCGCTTTCCTAAAGAAGTTAACAGCCCAAATACCACTCCCTCTACTTGACTTTCTCTCTTTTCCTTTTGCAAATAAAGCTCTAATGCGTCAATAAATTGCTGATCTGTATGCTTCATTGTATACAAATCGATAAGTTTTTCTGCAATAATTGCTGATTTGCCCCTATCTAAAACTGAAAATAGCGAAAGTGCTTTATTCCTAGCATAATCCGCTTGCTGATTTGCTTTTTCTATTTGTGATAAATAATAAGCACAATCTGCCATAGAAGCAAAATCTCCGTCCTTTTGTAAGACTTCATCTATAAATTGGGTGTACATGGAAAAGTCGGTAAACAAACCACTTAAATAGGCTTCTAGCAATAAAAGGGCCACCTCTCCGGCCCGTCCCTTTGCCTTGTTCAGCTTTGCTCTTAGCATTTCTTGCGCCGCTTCTCTCACCGTTCCGCCATACACAGATAAATCAATTAGAGAACTTTCTACTTGTGCTGAAAAACGATATTTCCAAGTTTCACGCATAAGATTAATATTCTGTTTTCTAGCTAAGTTTGGACCGCGTAGTCTCTCGGAAAATGGAACTCCTAAAAAAGCAAGGCAATGAAAAAATTGACTTAAGCGTAAGTGCTTTTCTTTCTTGTATATGTCTAGAATCGTCTCCTGCGGTACAGTTGAACGTACTGGTAGACGAAATGAGCGAACAGAAGCACGAAAATCATGCACGAGCGGCGGCAAATCGGCTTCTTTTGACAATTCCCCGCGCTTCACCCCTTGCAAACTCTTCTGAAGTAATGTTAAAGGCTTATTTGCTGAGAATATCTCACCTTTCACAAATGTACTGTGCACTGCGTCCGTCAATTCATACAATCCGGATTGCATCTTTCCACGAAGCAGTGCAAGTTCACGTATCATTCGTGCAGCCTCAATCTCATCTGCCATTGATATTCCTTCTACCTTTAGCTGTCTAGCAATTCGTATCATAAATTGCTCAGCTACCGATTCATCCCTGTTTTCCCAAATATGTTGGTAAAAAGCAGGTGCAGGCATTCCGCTCTTATAGCCACGCATCTGATCGCTTTCTAAAAAAGAATACGGCATAAGATAGTTTTTAGCATTCGATTTAGATAACGGGCTTTTCGACAACTTTTTCTTTTTTCCTTCCAATTCAAGAAGCCCTTTCACATGAAAGCCTCCAGTAATAACGAGCACCTTGTCATACACTTTACGTGCTTTTTCAATTTCTTTTGCCATATGTATCTCCCTAGCTTCACAACCGTCTTCTGTCAGCATCCTCTGCGTATAGTCCACGCGTGTATAATAGCAGTAATGGAATAACTGACGAACAAATTCCTCGCTTGTCATATGAAAACCTTGCAACTCAAAGTATTTCTCCCAAAACTCATGGAAACTTCGGCACCCCGTTTTTTCCGAAAGCATACGGACATATTGACTATGTTGAAAATATCGATCTTCATTTTCCTCATTCTCTTCCTCATTTTTTGCTAGAAACAAATATTCTTTATAAGGAAGATCAATAAATGAAACAGGAATGTTCTGTGCAGCCCCTTCTCTCAGTGCGACAAGTTCCGGTGAATAGTCGAGAAATGGATAGTACGCACGATACTTTCCACTTTCTCCTCTTTCAAGCACATTCGTTTTATCATCATAACTGCAATATATACAAATTGGAGCTTTACTATCTGCACTCACAATATGCGGAATAAGTGGGTTGCAGTCTATCGGGCCTTCTATAAGAATTACATCTGGTTTATAGCATTTAACAATCTTCTGTATATGAAAAGAGCACGCAGGACTATGATGGCGAATCGGCACATATACGACGTTTCGATCTAAATTGTAAGCTCTTTGAAACAATGCATTTACTTCAGCTGATTGCGAGCTTCGAAAAACGACTTCCATACCTCTCCTCCTATTTGACCTCGCGCCTTAACGATGCTTGTAAAATAACTGCGTAATTTTTCTAAATCATCCTTGTTTTCTTTCGCAATCGTCCCTGACAAATATCGAACAAGCGCATCCATTTTCACTTCTCCACTTCCATAATAGTACGTATCCATTGCACTTTGATAATATACTGATACAGCTTCTGCAGTACTCATAACAGAAGATGGCTGATCAATTCGTTTTCCTTCAGCAGTTATCCCTTCCCGTAGTTCATGAAAAACAGTCGCTAACAGTTGAACAACCGTTTTATCCACTTTTGGTGTGATGCCTGATGCCCCTAATAACCGCGTTACTTGTGACTCTATTATTTTTGCTTCAAGCTTTACATCTTGAATTGGATGTACCGTTTCAAAATTAAAACGACGTTTCAATGCACTACTCATTTCATTCACACCGCGATCTCGTGTGTTAGCCGTTGCAATAATATTGAAGCCAGGCTTTGCTGTAAGAATTCCTTGTTCTCCAAACTCCGGAATAGTGAGCACCTTATCGCTCAGAACGCTGATCAATGAATCTTGCACTTCCTGTGGGCAGCGCGTTAACTCTTCAAATCTAGTTAATATCCCTTGTTCCATTCCAACGAAGAGAGGCCCTGGCACAAGTGCTTCCCTTACAGGTCCTTTCGCAAGAAGAAGTGCATAGTTCCACGAATACTTAATTGTATCTTCCATCGTAGCAGCGGTTCCTTGTACTGTATTACGGCTATTTCTGCATATTGCGGCAGAAAGTAGTTCACTCAGCATCGTCTTTGCAGTCCCAGGCTCTCCAATTAACATAAGTCCGCGATTCCCTGCTAATGTAACAATCGCTCGTTCCACAAGTGCATCATTCCCATAAAACTTACGGCTAATTTCCACTTCTTGTCCTTCCGAAAGAAGCGCTTCTTCTTGTCCGATAATAAACGTACGAACAGCACGTGGTGACAATCGCCAGTTAGGTGGTTTTGGAAACGAATCATTCGCTTCTAACGCATTCAGTTCTATTTCATATAATTCTTCCATTAATGGTTTAATAGATTGCATATGTCATTTCCTTTCTTATCGCTTACTGCGCCAGTTTTCATCATAGCCAAGATTCGATTCTGTCGTACGTTTTATATCATATAAAATTTCGCTAAAAAATCGTTCAGGTACTTGCTTTGGTACAATGCGTCTCGCATCATCAACTTCGTCATAAGAGTATGAGCCGCGGCTCACTGTACCTGCTTTATAAAATTGAATTTCAAATAGGCATACATCGTCCTCTTCTTCATATCCAACAGGTGCACCCTCAAATGCAAGCTCCGCCCCTAATCCTGCGCGAGTGTCTTCTTTATAGAAAGAATAATACACACCAGCATCTTCAACTGATCCGCGATTCCAGCCGTACTTCGTTATCTTACCAAACAGCGAACGACCATTGATTTGAATACCCCCAAACCTTTCCACAGTTACTTTCTCATCTTCCGCCACCAAAAATACTTCCCGAACAATCTGCGGGAATGGTTGGATAACCTCATAATCTTCTAGCTGTTCCTTCCATAATTCTCTTTCCTCTTCGGACAATTCTAGCGGATGGATCAGACCGATAACAGTGTCTGGCGTAAGTTCATGCTCTTCTTCGTCAATCGTATTAAATGTTCCGTCCTCCATATAACGGAACATCGCAACCAACTTTCCTTCCTTATACTCGCCCCAAATCAGTGAGATAGCAAATTGCTGCATAATTGGATTTTCTACAAACAGAGATTTCCATGTATGTTGCGACCAATAGCGATTAAGAGAAAGTGCTGTTTCGAGACGCTGCGTTTGCATACTAATGATGCTTCGAAGCTGTTTCTTGATAGACGATAACTCCACCTTAGCCTCTTCTGCTTTTTCCACATGATCTTTTGCATTGGGTTTCGGAAGCGACTTTATTCGTTTTCCCTCTTCTGTTTTCAACTCGATTTTCAGGTTGGGTGTTAAATAGGCAGTAAATGCCCTGCTTCCGTAATCAATTGTCTTTTCACCGCGTTTATTAAAGCCAAGGTCTGGAACAAGCTGATCCTCTAGCTCTTCTTCTGTTATACCGCGTGTTTTAGCAGCGAGACTCAACGCTTCTTTCGCAGCATTACGCACCTGCTTATGTTTATATTTGAATGCCATAGTATTAATCGTCATAAGTGCAAGATATGATGAAGACAACGCCAACGCCTGAACAGCTGCGGCAGCAATAGCTCCACGCATGCCAACAGCCCACTCATCAATCTGCTTTTTGAGTAGCAGCGCCATTTCATCATCACTATAAATGCCGTACATCGAAAGAATACCGCGTTTTTTCGCCTCCGCCCCTTGAGAAACCCACAACTGATAGATTGCCTGTATATTTTCTTTCAAATCTTGTTCATTCAAAGCCGCAGCTATCATTTCCGCCGCTTCCTTTTTCAAAATTACAGACTCTGATACATACTGCTGAAAATAAGCTAGTGGAAGCGTTGTATCGGCAATTGTATTAGAGTCACGAAGACGAATTTGTGGTTCAAATCCGAGCCATTGCACGAGTGCATTTCTTTTTTGCGGTGTTAAAATACGTGTACAAAAAGATTCGATACTTCCTGATACTCCTTCTATGTCCTCATCGCCAAGCAGCGGAGCAAACTTCTCCATCAAGGAAGCATTTTTCTTTTCTTTCAAAGCTTCTTGCACAAGCTGTGTATATTTTTCAGATTTATAGTATAAAAGTGTTTGCATTACATTTTCGCGTACGACTTTCTTTCTACTATTCAATTCCTTTGCTACATCATCTGCAGCTTCCACATCTTTTGTAAGAAACTCGACTGCGGCAGTACGTACTTTTTTAGAGGAATCTCCAAGACTTTGAATAAGAAGAGCACGCGTTTTAACCGCATCATACTTTGCTAGCTCATCCAAAATGAAAATCCGTTCATCTACAGAATACTCAGTAAATACTCCTTTCACATATGCCTGTTCTTTTACAAATAAACGAACAAGTGCTTCTTTTGCCTTACTTTCATCCTCACTGTGCCGAGCAGCTTGTTTAACTGAATAATAAACAAGTTTCTCCTTCGATAAACCGTAGGATAGAAGATCTTCCAACATTCGTTCAAGCGAACCTTCCCTATGAGAATACTGTTGCAGAAGTTCATATAATTTATAATTATAGTCATTTCCAAATTGAAGTTTGAACGCTGCTTCCCTCTTTACCGCTTCCTCTATATCCCAAAGGAGTGCAATTGCTAAAACAGACATTCCCCGGTAATTATTTTGCTGCTTTGAACTCTCAAGCACTTGCTTCATATCTTCAAATGATAATTTCCCAACTAAATAGTCACGATATGTATCACGTATGTCAGATGATTCGGAATCAAGGGCAATCATTAAAAATTCTTCACGTAATCTGTTTCGATTAAATTCGTATCCTTTTTCCGCCAAAAGCATCACCACGAAAAGATAATAACTTTGACTTAAATATTGCAGCGTACGCTGAACAAATTCTGGCTGCTCTTCCACCATACGAAGCAATAATTGATATTCATATACTTTGTCGGGGTTAAAGACGCCTAAATGACGCCAGGTAAGACGATATGCGAAAAACCTTTCCTCTGAAACACCGAATTGTTCGCACAAGTTTAGACTGGTTTCATACGCTTGTTTATCAAAACTCCTTGTTCTTACATGATTTCCAAACTGATCAAGAACATGACACACATGATCCGTTGCATAATCCATAAAATTTTTAACAGAACGTTTCGCTAACAAGTCAATATATCGTCTTGCCACATTTGAATGCTGATAAATACGAAATAATAGGTGCCAGGTTACATCAGGTAAAGATGAACCAACAGTAACTTCACTATCAGATTCACCTCGAACGTATCTTTTCGCCAATTCTATCTTCTCTTGAGCCCCATCCAGTTTCAATATAAACTCCGCATGCTCTTGCAGCTCTTCCTCCAATAAAGAACTGTACGTAAGAAATCTCTCATAATCTGCATCTAGCATATGCAGAAGCAAAACCATCTTTGGTCGACCTGTTATAACTTGCAACTTCTCTTCTATGTACTTTGGATTCTCCCTTATTAATTCCCTAAGAAAAACATCTGCTTCATTTACAGAACGGGAAAGATTCGTTAAATACTTACACGCCAATTCTACAAGACTATCAAATGCAAGACCGCTTTTTTCAAAATAAACTTTTATATCTGGAAAACTCATATGTGAAAAGCGTACGAGAAGAACGTTCAACAGTTGATCTTCAAGCAAATAATAAAATAACCGAAAAAAAACTGCGTCTTGCTTATACGTTTCCCTAAAATCACTCATAAACTGCCAAGCAAAATCACTACGTTTATTGTCACGAATCGTCGTTTGTTCTATATGTTTTAAAACTTCTTCATCTCTCGTCTGTAAGTAACGTAACGCTAATTCCTCTTGTTCCCCTGTCATATTAAGATGTTGAAACAACTGATATGTACTGACTGCCATCTTCTCTGCCTCCCTAATCCTTTTATAAATTCATAGTTATATTACTTAAACAAAAACCATTATATCCCATATCCGAAATTTCAGATATAAAAACACGGAATATTTTTACATTATCAGTATATCATATCAGCCCAAGAGAGAACACACGTTCCGCGCAAGGATTTCATATTTATTTAAGATAATCATTGAAAATTTGGTTTAGAGATACTCAAAGTAAGTAATGGACGTTTTTATGTTATGTATTAGACTTAGGGTTTTGGCAAAAAATTAATGTTCTGTATTCAAACTCAATTTAATGAATAAAAAAGACGCCAATTATAGCGTCTTTTAAAAAATCTTGGTTTTCAAATAGATTATTATTTTACATTAACTTTATCATTTTAACTTAGTTATTTGGGAATCATTTTAATATTTCTGATAACCCCATAATTTCTTCAGCTTTTGGATTTTGGATGCTATAGTAGATTTCTAGCCCCTGACGATTTCCCTGTAGAATGTTTCCTCTCATTTTAGATAGGTGTTGTGAAACTAATTCCTATCGTTGTCAGTGGACATAAAAAAAAGATGGCTTCGATCGAATATCAGAACCACCTTTTAAGTGCTTGATTTTTCAGGTCTTTTTTATAAACATAAATGTATTAAGATTTATATTTTTTTACTGTACAAGGAATAGTTACAATGTACAAATCTATAGCATAGATTGTAACCCAAATACCTTTACCTTCAGCTTCTAACTTTTTATCTAGTTGAGACAAATGTTCTGAAACTTTTCTTTTCCCCCATCTCCTAGGAAACCATTGAAAAACCTTAGGAACATTATATTTCTTATTATACCAAGTATTCAATCTCCAGAAAATCAAAAAAAACAAAACAATAGTTACGATACGAAAAATATCAGAATATGAGATTCCTAAAATCATATTATATCCTCTCCATTTTCACTAAAATCCATATAATTCACTTTTTAATTCTAATTCATCCCCATCCCCTGTTTCGAAACCCTTAAATAATAAATGAATTATTTAATTATGATTAAAGAACACATTATATTCTTTTGATAAATTACCATGAGGATATGGACAAGAAACATAATCCCATAATTTATTATCAGCTTGTTGTTACGTTCTTCCATAAATCATAAGGGGGTTATTAATTTCTTCTATTAGGACAATGGGGCTTACGATTAATCATACCAAGAAAAATAAATACCCTGCGATAAAAAGATCGGTACCTTCATCAAAAAATGTACATTATTTGGTTTCTGAGTTTTATAAAATTACAAGTCCACCTCTCACAAAAACAGGATAAAAAAATAAACAGCAGAACTAGTCCACTGTTTACTTCGCTACGCCTTCATGTAATTTTTCTGTATAATCTTTTACGTCTTTCCAGCTATCTTTTGCTGTATGTAAATCTTCTTTTATAAACGTAAACTCTTCAGGAGTAATTCCTTTTACGTTTTGTAATAAGTTATTATATTTTGCCCCTACTGTATACCATTGATTTGATATGTTTTGCAGTGCTGTAATTGCTGCATCAATCGTTTCAGTCATATTTGTTGTTTTATTTTTTACATCTGTTAAAATTGCAACTTCTGCTTGCGCTCCAGAAATTCTATCTTTTAAATTAGCGATTTCTCGTTCTGCATTTGCGATATCTTTTTTCGCGACGGCAATCATCGGTCCGCCAGCAAGACATGTTATTAGAGCTACGCAAAGTACGCCACCAGCAATAACCATATCATTACTCTTTTTAATCGAATCGTTATATGTATTTATTTGTTGCTCTAGAGCTGGAATACCTGCATTCGTACTTGCCAATATCGCTGTTAACTGATTTGTATCCTCTTTGAAACTATTTGTATCTTTCGCCATTCTATCGCGAAAAGCTTTCAAATTTCCTAATAATCCATCTACCTCATTTTGATTCTTTACAATATCCGCATACAACTTTTCTAAATCCGCTTTTAATTTTCCGCTATCCTTTTGATCAATCGCTATTAACATGTCATTATAATACGATTGAAAAGTATTATTGTAATTAATAATATTTTGATCCGTTTTCATAATTTGAGGCTTCATACTATTTAACCAATACGCCGCATTCATTTTTGCATCTCTTTGATGCTGAATCATATTCCCTTTAAATTCACTATTAATCGAACTTATTTTACTTAAATCCGTCTCTTGTTGATTTTGAATTAATTTTGCATATGAATCCATTGCAAACATGCTTGATGTCGTTTGTGCCATTACATCTTGGAATCCAGCTGGTCCAAGAGAATAGTTTTTCACATTTTCTTGTAGCACCTTTACATTTTGTTCTGCTGCAAAAGGATGTAAAGGAAATGCGTTACTCGTTGCCACCCCGGCAATCATTAATGTTAAAAGACATTTCTTATAAAATCGTTTCTGCATACTTTTCACCTAGTTTCTTTATAAGAGTATAAAAAGCTCCTGCTCACAACTGAACAGGAGCTTCAAATCATTCATCAACACTTAACGCTCTAACGATTCGTATTCGATTATGCTTTTTTTGTGTCTACTACTTTAATGTCTTCAGCATAAATCTTTTCTGCATAGTCTTTAATGTTTTTCCAGCTATCTTTCGCAATGTTTAAATCTTCTTTAATAAAAACAAGGTCATTCGGACTAATTGAATCTACATTTTGAAGTAAAGAATTGTATTTTGACCCCATTGTGTACCATTGGTTTGAAATGTTTTGCAACGCTGTAATTGCAGTATCAATTGTATTTGTTAAATACTCCGTTTGTGTTTTAATGTTTGTTAATCCTGCTACCTCTAATTGAGCAGTTGTAACTTGTCCTGTTATTTTTTGAATTTCAGCTTGTGCATTATCAAGCTCCTTTTTTGCTAATACGATTCCAGCTGTACCACCACCTACAGCTGCTGTACCACCTGCAATTAGCGCCACTCCTAACGGCGTTCCTGCACCTGTAGCAATAACTACTGCACCACCGATAATTGCAATTGGCCCTAGAGCTGTCGCAACTGATGAACCGATAATAATTGCATTATATTTACTAATTGCTTCATTGTACGTTGTAATTTGATTTTGCAATAGCGGAATTCCAGCGTCTTGACTAGCTAAAATAGATGTAATTTGATTTGCATCACCCTTAAAGTTTTGCGTATCCGACGTCATTTTATTTCGGAATTTCTTTAAGTCTTCTACTAACTGATCTACTTGCGCTTTATTTTCATTAATACTACTTGATAATCTAGTTAATCCTTTCGTAAGCGTCGCTTTATCTTTTGCATCAACCGCAGCAACTAAAGTATCATAATAGTTTTGGAATTTCGTATTGTAATTAATGATATTTTGATTTGTTGAAATAAGCTGTGGCTTCAATACATCTAACCATTGCTTCGCATTTCCTCTAGCTGTATCCTGGTGCTGAATCACTTTTCCTTTTAAAGCAGCATCAACAGACGATACATTTCCAAAGTTAACATTACCTTGTTTAATAATTGTTAAAGCGTACAGATCCATTACTAAAGCGTTTGAACCTGTTCTTTCCATTGCATCTTTTAGGCCTTCTGGTCCTAATGAGTATTCCTCATAGTCATTATAAGCTTTTGCTACCGCATGAACTGGAGCTTGTTTCACTGTACTTTCAGCTGCATACGTATGAGCTGGCATAATGTTTCCTGCTGCAAATACTGCCATAAGTGCTGATAGAGCCATTACTTTATAAGGTTTTTTTGTCATTTTTCTTCTCTCCCTATATCGTTACTTATTTTTAATGTACTTCAACGTTTGTAACGTAATCTTCAAATTGATTCGTTTGTTTATTCATTTCATCACTTACTTTTTTAATTTGGTTGAAATGTTTTTGTAGTAAACTACTATCTGTATATGTGCCTTCTTCAACATTTTTTTGAATTTGGATCATATTATTGTTTAAAACTTTCCAATCCGTTAACAACGTTTCTAATGTTGTAATTTGACGATCAATTAGTTCTGTAAAGCTACTTACTTGATCTTCAACGAATGTAATTTGAGTCGCCTCTGCTTCAGTTTGTGATAATTTTTGAATAAGTGGCAATAGCTCTTTTTGCTTTTGCTGAATGCGAAGAGCTGCTTCCCTCGTTTGACTATCGGCAGCATTTACAATTTCATTACTTAAAGTACCGATAGAAACGAAATCAATTGTTTTCGTTTGTGCAGTTTGATTTGTAATTGTAAATACTTGTTTACCGATATTAATAGAACCTTTAATAATTTCTTGAGGTCTATTCAATATAGTAGTTAGTTCAGCTTGAATTTCCCCTTGAATTCTTTTAATATCTTCTCTTAACTTCACAATATCTCCACTTGATCCTTGTAGTGTTTTTATTGCTTCATCAGCCTTTATCGATAAGTTATTACTATCTTTGTCTAATACTGCTTTAAATCGATTTAGTTCTAATAAATCTTGCTCCATACTCTCTTGGATGCTTTGTACTTGCAATTGTAATTTTCCATATGCGCCTGTAAAATCTGCTTTTGCCTGTTCATTTTCATTTACGTTTTCTGCTAGTTCATAGAGCTTACTATAATAGCTATTAAATCTAGTACTATACCTCATCATCTCTTGATTTAAGTCGATTAACTTCGGATTATATTCATCAATCCACTCTCTTACATTTGCCTTTGCAAATTTTTGATGATTCGTCAAACTACTCATCGCGTTCACCTTAATGTCTGGCTGTTGTAAAATAACTAATCCATATGCTTGTATAAGTGGTGATTGTGATCCTAACATTCTAATTGAATTCGATAATGTATTTGGAGCAATTACATTTTGTGCATATACTGTTTTCACTTCTGTTTGCCCCTCCTTAGCGTAAGCGCTTACAGGAATAAAACAACTCGTAGATACTGCTGTAACCAATAACCCTGTAATTAAAGTCTTTTTCACTTTAACTCCTCCTATGTATTAGCAACTATTACTATCGCATTTTATTATTCTATTTTCTTACCCATAATTTGAGATGGTTAAAATAGAGAACGTTCTCACCGCAATCCATGTATGAACCACCTCTCTCGTATTGCTACAGTACTTACTTATCTTCACAAAACATTTTATTATTTTTTCATATGTGATTAGTATGAATAACATTGTATAAAATTCCTATTTTACAGCAATTTCCACATTCACACAGTGAATATATTACATAAAAATATTATTCATATTAAACTAAATAACGTACGTAAATATGAAATTCCGTTTTGTTTTCATATAAGTTTTATACTGTAAGGTCATTTAAACACAGCTATTTATATAACGTAAAGAAGTATTTTCATTCCCTTTATTTTCAAGCTTTCATGTCTTTATTTTAAAATATAATCCACTTTACTTTTTCAATTGAAATATCCATATATCACAACAAAAACCTCTACTTACTCACAGATGTAAAAATTATATCAATATATCTTTCGGATTCGTATGCAATTATGCATAGCGTATACACAAAAAGGATAGCTTCACTTTCGTAAAGCTATCCTTAAAAAACCTTCTTATTTTTTCAAATGATATGGTACTGTTGTAATAACAACATTTCTTTTATAGAGTAAATACGCACGAATGAGTAAACTAGACTGATTATGAAGAATGTTATGCCAACCTTTTTTCGGAATGAATTGTGGTATAACGACCGTAACTCGGTAATTTGATTCACTCGCTTTATACTGTACTGTATCAATGAACTTTGTTAGCGGTTGAATAATACTTCTATAATGAGAATGTAAAGTAACAAGCCTTACTTCAGGTTGCCACTTCTTCCATTTCTCTTCAAATTTCTTTTCCTCTTCTCTGTCAAAAGCGACATATACAGCAATAACTTGATCTGCTGAAAGAGACTTTGCATAGTTCAATGAGTTTTCTACCACATGTGTCATACCAGCTACTGGAACGACAATTACATTTCCTTCAATCGGAACAATCCGTTCACAAGTTTTTAAACTTAGTTGGTCTCCTACTGCATCATAATGCTTCTTAATTCGGTGGAATAAGAAGATAATTACAGGTAAGAAAATAAGGATTGACCAAACTTGTGCAAATTTAGTTAAAAAGAACATACTCATTACGATAAAACTAATGACTGCACCAATTAAATTGACCGTTAATCGTAAAGCCCATCCTTCCGGTTTTTCACGAAGCCATTTTAATACCATACCACTTTGAGAAAGGGTAAATGGAATAAATACACCTACTGCATATAACGGAATTAAATGCTCTGTTTGCCCTTGGAAAGCTACAATTAAAATAATCGATGCGATTCCAAGTATAATAATTCCATTTGAGTAACCTAGGCGGTCTCCTCTAATCGTAAACATTCTTGGTATAAACTTATCTTTTGCAAGGTTTACTGCTAATAACGGAAACGCAGAATATCCTGTGTTAGCAGCAAGGATTAATATTAAAGCTGTTGTACCTTGTATGAAATAGTACATGAAATTACGTCCAAATGTTTGTTCAGCAATTTGTGAAACAACTGTTACTTCTTTACTTGGAGAAATTCCGTAATAATAAGCTAAGAACACAATTCCTGAAAATAAAACTGCAAGTAATGCACCCATTGCAAGCAATGTTTTCGCTGCATTGTTTGGCGCAGGATCTTTAAAGTTCGGAATTGCATTTGAAATTGCTTCAACACCTGTTAAAGCAGAACTACCTGATGCAAATGCTCTTAGTAATAAAAATAAACTAATCCCTGCAGCTGGTGTTCCAATCGGCGTGTGTAAAGCCTGCGAAACGTGCCCCGTTAAAATATTGTATATCCCTACACCAATTAATATAAATAGTGCCAAAACGAATAAATAAACAGGATATGCTAAAACGGAAGCTGATTCCGTTACACCTCTTAAATTTAAGATGGTAATAAATATAACAAATATAATCGCAATGATTACATTATGTGCATGTAAACTAGGAAAAGCAGATGTGAGCGCATCTGTACCTGCAGACACACTTACTGCAACAGTTAAAATATAGTCAACTAATAAAGATCCTCCAGCAATTAAGCCTGGATTCATCCCTAAATTTTCTTTTGATACAACATACGCGCCCCCTCCATGCGGATAAGCAAAAATAATTTGACGATAAGATAAAATAAGGGCCGTCAATAATACTAATACCCCAACAGCGATCGGAATGGAATACCAATAAGCGATCGCTCCAACACCTGCTAAAGCAATTAAAATTTGCTCTGGACCGTAAGCAACTGATGACAATGCGTCAGAAGATAAAATAGCTAAAGCTTTCGTTTTATTAAGCTTCTGTTCTCCAAGCTCTGTTGATTTTAACGGTCTTCCAATTAAAAATCTTTTAATAGATGAAACCACTGCTGTCCACTCTCCAATAATTTTGTACGAACTTTTCTGCTAGTTATAGCGGATAAACGATTTCTTCAGAAAACAAAAAATGTCTACAAGCCATAACAAAATAGACTTGTAGACATTATTTTTTTTGTCGCACAAGCTCCACCTTCCTTCTCAATATAACGCTTACGAGGTTAGCTGTCGGATTCGGGCCTATGAGTAGCCCTACCTTTTTCAAGGATTCACCCCATTGGATTAAGAACTAATCCATAAGAACGGGTCCCCCGCACCATGCGGTTTCAGCGATTTAGAAAATTGAAACTGTGGATTATAATACTCCTTTATTTTCAAAATGTAAACAAAAATTTTTAAAAAGAAAAAATTAAAATGATGGCGCATAATCCGCTGGTAAATATACATAATGAATACTAAAAAATCAATAAAGGAGATCTATATGTCTAAAGAAAAGAAGCCTATTTTTTCCGATTCCTATTTAGATGCATTAGCAAATGAAATTAATCAATTATACGGTAAACGTGAACAGGAAATAAATTTGACAGATAGAACAAAAAGAAATAAATGATTTGTCATAAAAAAAGAAAGCAATACACTTATATATTGCTTTCTTTTTTATTTTTTCATACATCCAATTGTATCGCTGATCTGTTAAAGGTCATTTCTTCATACACCTTTAAATTTTGATATATAGTGCCTAATAATGGTGCCGCTATTGAAAATTGCTCTGCTACATCCAGTAAATATCCTTGCAAGTGCTTCCCTTCAATAAACGAACCCTTTTCCATATCACGTTGCATTGATGACTTCATATTATACGAAATTTTATCAATTATTTTCATATGTTCTTGGACAATATTATCTTTAATTGGTGCTCCTACACATCTCATAATTTCCATACATTCTTCAAATAAGTTTTGGATAAAATCGCGTCCACCTTCGCTTTCACGAATCGGTCCTATCGGTGCACGCATTAATGTTGTCACACCTGACATTACAGTGATAAATAAATATTTATGCCACATATCTTGCGTAATGTTTTCACTTAAAATAAAACTAGATTTCGTACCTGCAAATGCTTTAGAAATATGCTTTATTCTCTCTGAATCTTGAGACTTCATTTCTCCAAACATAAGTCTATTTGCAGCGCTAGTTTGTACAATTTCTCCTTGATCGTTTAACGTCGTCTCGATAAAACATAAACCACCAATTACTTTTTCCTCACCGAATTCCTTTTGTAATAGCGATACATGAGCAATACCATTTAGCAACGGAATGATTACAGTACTTTCACCTACAAACGGCTTCAAATCTTGAATTGCCTCGTTTAAGTGATACGCTTTTGTTGAAAATAGAATCACATCAAATGGAGCAGTTTGATCTTCTTTCGTTATTAATTTCGGTTGGAAGGAAAAATCCCCATTAACACTGCGGATTACAAGTCCTCTTTCCTCCAATTGTTTTTTCCGTTTACTACGAACAAGAAAAGTAACATCTTCTCCTTTTTCTACTAAGCGTCCCCCAAAAAAGCCTCCAACGCCTCCCGCTCCTAATACTAAAATACGCATACAACATCCCCCTTTTCAAAATACAATTTTATAACATTCAGTATACATAACATTATACATGTCCCCTACTAAATAAGCTGAATTTTCATTCTTAATCAAGTATAAAACAGTGGTTATTTTCAAATGAATTTGGGCATGTTGTTTTTATAGCATATTTGGAAAGGAAACAATGTAAATGGAGGCAATACATACAATCGAGGAAAAAGATGTAACAACAGCTATATTTCAATTTATATTCCCGTTTTCTTTTAAAACTGGTTATGAACAAAATATGTTCCCTTTCTTACAGAAAAATGACTTTCGTCCTTTTCGACTCGATCATCTTGAAAATGAAAATACATACTACGGAAAGTTTCAAGTTTCACATCAAAATATGGAAGCATATTATCTTTCATTTACAAATAAAATACTCTTTCCTCACTCAGAGCATCAAAAAGGATTGCAGCGCTATTCTAAAGATCTTAACTTAACTGGACATTTAACAACAAATCTTATTTCCGTTCCATTCAACATTCATTCTATTGACGTAACACTTTGTCCTTATGAGCTTGGCTTCTTAACAATTCGGACAGAAGTAGAAACCGCTCCAAACATAACATTATCAGAAGCAATTGAATTTGCGGCCCGTTTCCGTGTACTTGAAACTAAAAATGATACAAACGAGACTATTTGTATTGAATGTAATGGAAAAAAGTATTCCCAAGTGGAAAGATTCATTTTTGGTTATTTATTTCATGGCGTAACAGATTTCTTTGAGAAGAAGAGATTAAGAAGTTCTTACTTTCAAACCTTTCCTTTCTTTGAAGATCAGCGAATGTACGTACAAACTTTATTATCTATAAAAGAAGATATGGAACTGAATGAAGTGGATGTTTATCGTACTTCTAGTCTTTCCGGGTTAACAAGTGATGGCAAGGCATATGTGAGTGCAAATAATCTGCCTTATATTCATGATTATTTAAAACAACACGCTTACCAAAGATGGGCTCCGAATCGCTATTTCATAATGGAAGAACATATATTCACATGTGTAACAAATGAAGGAGAACGCGAATTTACTAAACTTGCGAGTCAAATGTATGGGGAGTTTTATTACGCTTTATTATTAAATCTATTTCATAAAATTGTTTTATTGAAAATGGCAAACGCTTATGCTGAATTAAACATTGAACAAGATACAAATGAAATAGAGAAATTAATTTATTCAATCAATTCGTTTACGGCGAATTACTTTTCTTTAGAGCTAGTATCCCAATCACAGAGTGAAGATATTTTCTTCCGCTTAAGAAAGCTTTTTAACATCGAGATACTATACTCGAATGCAAAACAAAATCTTGATAGTTTGTTTAAATATCAAGAAAATGTTGCTTCAAAAAAAGATAGCCTTTTACTATTAATTTTAACGCTCTACTCTGTAGTAGGCCAAATGTTAGGGTTTACTATGATTGATCTGTTAAGAAACACCGATTCAAACAAAATATCATCGCCACTTGAATTTTTCGCGCTTTTAATAGCAATTAGCGGCATAGTCATTTCACTTATTTTAGGTGCGCAAAGTTTATACCAATGGAGTCTACAACATAAACGAAGAAAAGCATGGGTAAAACAAACTGTACTTTCTGCTGTGAGAGAGAAAGATGATAAGAAGTAAAGAAGAGTATTTTTACATTGAAGTATGTGGTACGCTACAGTAATTGAAATTTTTATCAGCGATTTTCAAATTATATCGGCGCAACTCAAAATATATCAGCGATTATTTAAATATATCGACTTACCGACAAAAAACGCCAAAAAATCAAATATAAAAAAGGCTAATCCAAAAATTTAGATTAGCCTTTTCCCTCTTACTTCTCTGCTTCGATTTTCTCTAATGCAGCAGCTACTTGTTCTTCCGTTAATTCATGTTGTATTACGTAGCGGTTACGTGGGCTTACACGGCATTCGTGAGAACATGCACGTAAATATTTCGCCTCGTTTTCTTCAGAACATAAAATTTTCTTGTTACATTCTGGATTTGCACAGTTTACATAGCGCTCACAAGGTTCACCTGTAAAGTGGTCTTTACCAACGATAACATGTTCTTTTTGGTTTACTGGTACAGCGATACGCTCATCGAACACATAACATTGTCCATCCCAAAGCTCACCTTGTACTTCTGGGTCTTTTCCGTACGTTACAATACCGCCGTGAAGCTGACTTACATCTTCATAGCCTTCACGAACTAACCAACCAGAAAACTTCTCGCAACGAATTCCACCTGTACAATAAGTTAAAATCTTTTTGCCTTCAAGTATTTCTTTATTTTCACGAATCCAATCTGGTAATTCACGGAATGATTCGATATCAGGTTTGATCGCACCTTTGAAGTGACCTAAATCAAATTCATAATCATTTCGCGCATCAATGATAACTGTATCTTCTTGTTTCATTGCTTCATAAAAATCTTTTGGCTCTAAATACTTCCCAGTTATTTCGTGTGGGTTAATGTCATCTTCTAGACGAAGTGTAACTAACTCTGGACGAGGACGCACGTGCATTTTCTTGAATGCATGACCATCAGCTTCATCTATTTTAAATACGATACCGTCAAAACGTGGATCATTGTTCATTGCTTCCATGTATTTCTCTGTTTGTTCTACAGTACCAGAACAAGTTCCGTTAATACCTTCTTTAGCTACAAGGATTCTTCCTTTTAATTCAAGTGAATTACAAAATGCTAAATGCTCTGCCGCGAATTCTTCTGGGTTTTCAATTGTTGTGTACATGTAATATAGTAATACTCTGTATGGTTTTGTAGTTGCCAATGTATTTCTACCACCTATCTAATTTTTAAAATCATGTATAAGTTAACGTTCATATCAAAACATATATAATAAGAAAATGAATCCCATTTCCTTCTCTTTATACTATTTTCTATCAGTTAACAAAAATAAAAAACAAGATTACACACCAAAACACTGTGGTTATGTTGTAATCCCAATATATTATATATCATACAAATGCAATTCCATCAATTAATATGCTGTATTATCGGCTTTATGTTCACATAAATTTCAAAAATAGCCCTTTAATTCATTATGTTTCCCCGCCTCATCACACCATAAACTCCCAATTTTTAATAATGCCACACCATTCATTGTATAAAGACATATAATTTGCACTAAGGAAACATTTATGTTCAAATAAAAATATCATCTAATACATTTAAATGTATTGAAATAAACAATAAGAATACTTACAATAATTTCATCAAGTTAACATTTCAAAGGGGAAAACTACTATGAATAAAGATATATCAAAAGATGAACATGTCCCTTCTCAAAGTACAACTGTTCAATCAGCGCATTTAGCATTAAGCGGACAAACGAAAGGCTTAAAAAGACTTTTACCATTCTTAGGTCCTGCTTTCATTGCTTCAGTCGCTTATATTGACCCTGGCAATTTCGCGACAAATATTGCCGCTGGATCACAATATGGATATTTATTACTCTGGGTAATTCTTGCTTCTAATTTAATGGCTGTATTAATCCAAACTTTATCAGCTAAATTAGGAATCGCTACAGGTAGGAACCTTCCTGAAATTGCTCGAGAAAACTTCCCAAAACCTGTTTCCATCGGCTTATGGATACAAGGTGAACTCGTTATTATGGCGACTGATTTAGCTGAATTTATCGGGGCAGCACTCGGATTGTATTTATTATTTGGAATTCCAATGTTACCAGCTGCTTTAATTACAGCTGCTGGATCATTTATTATTCTTGAATTTCAACGTAGAGGCTTCCGTCCATTAGAAGCGATTATAACAGGAATGATTTTTATCGTTGTTATCGCTTTTGGTGTACAAGTCTTTTATGCAAAACCGGAATTAAGTCCCCTACTTTCAGGACTTTTCATCCCAAAATTCCAAGGCGTAGACAGTATATTACTTGCAGCCGGAATTTTAGGTGCGACAGTTATGCCGCACGCAATCTATTTACATTCCGCCTTAACACAGCGCCGCGTAGTCGGAACAAATGATGAACAAAAGAAAAAGATTTTCCGCTTCGAGTTTATTGATATCATTATCGCAATGATTATCGCTGGAGCAATTAATGCAAGTATGTTAATTGTTGCTGCTGCACTATTCTTTAAAAACGGCTTGCATGTCGAAGATCTTGATGTCGCTTTTAACCAGTTTAGCAACTTAGTCGGTCCTGTATCAGCTGCTTTATTTGGAATTGGTCTCTTATCAGCAGGACTATCTAGCTCTTCTGTCGGTACAATGTCAGGTGATATTATTATGCAAGGTTTCATTCGAATGCATATTCCGTTATACTTACGCCGATTTATTACAATGATTCCACCATTAGTTATTATCGCTTTAGGTGTAAATCCAACTTACGCTCTAGTCATGAGTCAAGTCGTCTTATCATTCGGTATTGCCTTTGCATTAGTACCACTTATTATGTTTACAAGTAGTAAAAAAATTATGGGTGCACTCGTTAACCACCGCATAACTACCTTTATCGCTTGGATCATTGCTGTACTTGTTATCATTTTAAATATTTTCTTACTGTATCAAACATTTGTAGGGTAAGGAGAAAAGGTATTCCAATAAACTGGAATACCTTTTTTAGTGAAGTAATTCTCTTTTAATTACCTCTTATATATGTCCCTCTTTCCGGCATCATCTCACCTTTTTCAGTTTGAAAGTACAGTGGTAATCCTTCTGCTAAAAACATGCTTACCTTGGATGGATCCTGCCTTTGATGATGAATATGTAAATGTGGCTCACTTGAACTTCCTGAGTTACCTACTTGAGCAAGAAATTCTCCTTCATTTACATGTTGTCCTTCCTTCACTTTAATTGACCCTTTCTTTAAATGCGCAAGAACCAAAAATGTCCCTGTTTCATCTAGTCGTAAATAAATATGATTTCCCACCATTGACTGAAAATCATCCGATCCCGGAACTAAATCTTTTTCATCATTATTAATTGATACAACTGTTCCAGAAGCTGGTGCCATTACTCTCGCTCCGTATATTCCATAGGCCTTTAATTTACTACTTTTCACTTCAGCAGGTGGAATAAGAATATCATATGCCCATCGTTCATTTGGTTTTATAACGTGATAGTTCGCTTCTAATCGATCGCCACCCCATCCTACTAATGCTCGTTCATTCAAAGGAAAACGAACAACTATTTTAGGGCTCATAGACTGTACATTTGCTGGGTAAGCAAGTCCGCCTATGTTAGCGAACCATCCTAAGGGCCAAGCTCCAATTATAGAAAAAAGCACAATGAAGAGTAGCGTTCTATCTATTCGCTTTCTGAAAATGCCTTTCCACACAAATAGTAATACTGACCCTATCAAAATAAAGCTTGATACGAAGCTAAAGGCTTGTATACCCCACCAAAAAACGACTGATATAATACCATTAACTAAATAAATTACACTCCAACTTGTAAGTAAAAAAGCAACTAAAATTACCAACACATATTTCTTCCACATGTTATATCCCCACTCTCATATCCTTGTTCTACATAATACGAATTGAAAATTACAACATACGTAAGAAATACTTACGACTTTCTTACATTTCTTTATACTGCGGTAAAACGATAGTAAAAACTGTTTCTTTATCGTTACTACGTACAGCGATATCTCCTTTATGAAGTTCTGCTATACTTTTCGCAATTGCAAGTCCCATTCCTTTTCCACCTGTATGAGAGCTGCGTGATTTTTCACCACGATAAAACTTCTCAAAAACATAAGGCAGGTTCTCATCCGGAATACATTGCCCAAAATTTTTAATTTCTATTTCAACATTCATGTCTCTTTTAGAAATTTGAATTACAATCTCCTTTCCGTCTTTCCCGTACATAATACTATTACTAATTACATTTTCGAATAACCTCACCATAAGTGCTACATCCATTTCCACATGTAACTCCTTATCACCTTTCATACAAAAGCTCATATCGGCATCATCTAGTTGTGGTACAAAATCAATCATAATTTGTTCCATTAACGCTTTCATATTTACTACACTTTTATGTAATTCAATCTCTCTATAATTTATTTGACAGTATTCTAATAATTCATCAACTTGATTTTTTAATTCATAACTTTTTCGCTTTAATATGCTTACATACTGTTCACATTCTTCTCCATTTGCATGCAGCTTATCTCCTAATAAGTCCGCATAACCGATTAAAGATGTTACAGGTGTTCGTAAGTCATGCGAAATATTACTAATCATTTCATTTTTCATTTCCTGTGATTTTTTTTCATTCTCGATAGACTCTTTTAAGCTTTTCGCCATTCTATTAACATTTGCCGCTAGTTCACCAATCTCATCGCTTTTCGAAATAGGTATATGTATTTCAAAATTACCTTCACTTATTTCTTTCACGTTCTTGTTAATTTGAGACAACCTTTTCATCAGCGTTTTTGTCATGAATGCAAAGTATGTTGTAGTAAAAATCAAAAAAACTATAAAATATAAAAATGAATATTTTTCCTCTAAAACATTAACCTGACTATATATATTTCCAACCAAAATTTGAAACACTATTATACTTACAGTCGCTAACAAGATGCTACATATGAATGCGATAAAAAACTTAGCTCTAATGCCTTGTAATGATTTAATCTTCAATTTTATATCCGACTCCCCAAACATTTTGAATAAACTTCGGTTCTTTTGGATTCTCTTCAATTTTATTTCTTAATCTTGCGATATGAACCATTACTGTATTATTGCTTTCATAAGCCCTTTCTTTCCAAACGCTCTCATATATTTCTTCAATAGTAAATACACGATTCTTTGCAGCTGCCATTAAATACAAAATATCATATTCAGTTTTCGTAAGATTGATTGTTTCTCCATATAACATTACTGTTCTAGACACTTCATCTATTTCTAAACCTCTAATATTTATTTTCTTTTCTATTACTTGGACAGCATTTTGATTGAAATATGTATACCTTCTTAATTGAGCCTTCACTCTTGCAATTAATTCAATTGTACTGAACGGCTTCACAATATAATCATCTGCTCCCGTACTAAATCCGACGACTTTATCTACGTCCGATGATTTTGCACTTAAAAACATAATTGGCAAACTATGTTTCTCTCTAATTCTTCTACACAATTCTATCCCATCCATTTGTGGCATCATAATATCCAAAATAGCAAGTTGAATACTGTTATTATTTATAATTTCTAAAGCCTCTTCTCCGTTATGAGCACTAAAAACTTTAAAACCTTCTTGTATTAAATTCACGTTCATAAATCTAACAATATCTTGATCATCATCTACAATTAAAATTGAATTTTTCTCCATATATAAACCTCTTTTTGAAATATATTCCACAATCAATTTTATCACAAATCAAAACTATACTCCCCTCTTGAATAATCTTTATTTTCAGACTAGATTATATAATAACAATACATTCTAGTTTCAAAAGAAATGGAGTGAAAGTATGTTTCCTATATTGAAAACTGAACGACTCATTTTACGAGAACTTACCGAAGAAGATGCACCAGGTATACTACAATGCTTCTCTAATACTAACGTACTGCGCTATTATGGCCAAAAACCGTTACAAGATATTGATCAAGTGAAACAAATTATTTATAACTTTAAACTGAGTTACAATGCAAGAAGCGGTATAAAATGGGGAATCGAATTAAAAGACAAGAAAGAACTCATCGGTACCATTGGTTTTCACGATTGGTCTTCTGAGCATAAACGAGCCAATATAAGTTATGCCTTTTTGCCTGAACACTGGGGTCAAGGATATGCGACTGAAGCTGTTTCTGAGGTTATATCATACGGTTTCCATACGATTCATTTAAAGCGGATCGGAGCAATTGTATTTCTTGAAAATGAAGCTTCCAATAAAGTACTATTAAAATTAGGCTTTGAAAAAGAAGGCGTTCTAAAAAATTATATGTATCAAGATGACATTCCCTATGATACGAATTTTTATTCTTTATTAAAATCGTTTTAATAGAATACATGTGTAAAAAAACCTTACTTTAAAAAAGTAAGGTTTTTTGTATTTATTCATTTGCAATATAAGCATTCTTATAAGTATAAATACCACCAAATTGATGCTTTTCAATTCCTCTTACATAATCCTTTTGTACGTAAGCTGAGCCCATTTGATAAAGCGGTGCGACCGCAGCATCCCCTAATAGAATACGCTCGGCCTCTTGCAATGCTTCCCATCTTTTCTTCTGATCTAATACTAGATCGCTTTTCGCTTTCTTTATTAATTCATCGTAGTGACGGTTAGAATAATTCATTTTATTATTTTGATTACCAGTCGTAAATAGTTCTAAATAACTAATTGGGTCTTTATAGTCGGGTCCCCAATTTGCCATAGTTATATCGTAATCACCTGTTTGTTCTAACTGTAATTTTTGCTTAAATGGCTGTTGTTTAATTTGTATCGTTAATCCTTGTAAATTCTTTTCTAAATCACCTTTTATATATTCTGCCATACGTTTTGCGTTATCTTGTTCAAATGTTAAAAACTCGAAGTTTACTTGTTCTACTCCAAGCTCTTTTTTCGCTTCTTCCCAATTTTTTTTCGCACTTTGTACATCATATAAAGAAAGGTTTCCGTTTTCTTCCCTAAAATCTTTTCCCGTTTCTTCATTGATATGCCCAACTGGTACTAGCCCAGTTGCAGGTTTTGCTCCGTTATTAATAAAATGAGCAACGAAATCCTCTTTATTTAACGCGAATGAAATAGCCTGTCGCACTTTCTTATTTGCTAACGCACTATTTTTTTCATTAAAACGTAGCATAGCAATTGCAGGTTCGCTCGACATATGTAACTCCTTATCCCCTTTATACTTGTCTACAAATTGAGAATTAATAGGCACCCGGTCCAAATTACCAGCTTCGTATAAATTAACAGCGGTCATTGTATCCTTTACAATTTGAAAGTTTATCTCGTCTAATTTCACTTTCTTTTCATCCCAATATGTAGCATTTTTCTTTAATTGAAACTCTTGTTCATGCTTCCATTTCTCTAATATAAATGGACCGTTATATAAGAGATTACTAGGTTCCAATGCATAATTCTTTCCTTGTTCTTTCAAAAATGATTCATGCTGTGGTAAGTAAATAGGTAGCGCTAACAACTGTAAAAAATACGGGATTGGCTGTTCAAGTTCCACTTCCAATTTATAATCATTTATAACTTTAACCCCAAGTTCAGCAAGAGGCACTGTTCCCTTATTTATCTCTTTTGCATTTTTCACGTAAAAAAGCATATACGCATATTGAGACGCTGTTTCAGGATTAATTGCACGTTTCCATGCAAACATAAAATCATTTGCTGTCACATTGTCTCCATTTGACCATTTTGCATCTTTACGCAAATCAAATGTATATTTTTTACCATCTTCACTTCTTTTAAACGATTTTGCTACTGCTGGAATCGGCTGATCTTGATCATCTAATACATACAACCCTTCAAATATGTTCTGCATAACGTGCGCTGACGTACCATCCATCGTTTTCACTGTATCAAGAGAAGGAATTTCTTCTGATACTGTTACATTTAATACTTGTTTTTTTGCCTCTTTATCACTTTTATTTTCCTTATTATTACAAGCTGTTAATAATAAAGATGTAACAAGTGCCATTACCATTAAATGGCTCTTTTTTCGCTTCATGAGTTGTTCTCCTTAAATATAAAATATTATAAAGCGTTATATATTATAGCAGAAATATGAACAGAAAGATGCGACATTCTTTTGAATATTTATTCGTTCAAGAAAAAAGTGACCCTTTTAAAAAGGATCACTAAAGATTGAATGTATAATCTACGCTGTTCGCTCAAGTTTAAAAAACATCTCCTA
This sequence comes from Bacillus paranthracis, assembly GCF_001883995.1. GTDB lineage: Bacteria > Bacillota > Bacilli > Bacillales > Bacillaceae_G > Bacillus_A > Bacillus_A paranthracis. The sequence goes on from NZ_MACE01000049.1 coordinate 603,002, forward strand.
TTGTATACCTCCCTTTTTGCTTTAACTTTTCTTCTGTTTCATATAAATCCCCCCATAATTAACTTAATAGACATATAGGTACAGTTTGGTTGGGATATTTTTTTATCTCCATTAAGAAATGCCGCTTTTTTTTGAAATTCAGGTCAAGTAGCAAGTGATATTTTACAAATCTTATACACTTAAGGATTTTGTAAGGATCAAGTAAGAAAAACGAGAACTTTGTTTCGTATAGTCAAAATATAAAGTGAAGAAAGAGAGATTAGGAGTTACTAGAGCGATTACGACAAAACCAGAACTGTTGGTTTTAGATGAACATATCAATGGTTTAGACGTTGTTACAACAGAACCTTAATTTATCATACCTATTTTTCACCATCACATATTGGAGGTTAAAACATGAATAAAAAAAAGAAAATACAAAAATCAATACTTTCCTTTACCCTGCTCTTTTCTTTAGGCATTTCATCTTTTCCGCTTACAACAGCTATTCACGCAAATACACATGAGGAACCATCTGTAGAAAAAAAACGAGTCTCTTTAACGGAGCGTACCTCATTATTTTTTGAATATCTCCAGCAAGATAAATATGCAGAGGCACTTCAGTTGACGTCTGCTGCTTTTCAATCCAAGTTTACAGCAAACACATTACAAAACTGGTGGACACAGAGTGGCTGGAGCGGTATAAAAAGCATGGGGCCCCCCGTGATAAAAGAACGAAACTTAGTCCATCAGACGGTGGAAATGCCAGCAGTTATCGAAGGAACTACCATACCGCTACTCCTTAAATTTACACCTGGCGGGAAAGTAGATGAAATTGGAGAAAGGCCTCCCAAGGAATCATATACCATCCCGCATCCTAGCTATGATCAACCTGACTCTTATCAAGAACGTGAAATCGTCATCGGAAATTCCACCTATCCGTTACCAGCGACATTAACGGTTCCGAAACATAAGCCTGGTGAAAAGCTACCCGTAGTTGTTCTTGTTCATGGTGCTGGCATCCATGATCGCGATAGCACATATATGGGAACAAAAATCTTACGCGATCTTGCGGTGGGCCTTTCATCCAACGGAATTGCAGTGTTGCGCTATGAAAAACGTACCTTAGAACACGCATTAAAGATGAGTGCAGAACCTGTTACGTTAGACCGTGATACTACAGATGATGCAATATATGCAGCAAAATCAGCAGCGCAGCAGGAAGGCATTGATCCAAATAATATTTTCATTCTTGGACATAGTCTAGGAGCTGGCGCAATGCCACGTATACTAAGCAAATCACCTTCTTCACTTGTTAGAGGAAGTATCTTACTCGCACCACCTGCACGCCCCTTGACTGACATTGCCATTGATCAGAATCAATACCTAGGGGCGTCAAAGGAAGTAATCGATGAACTAAAAAGACAGTTCGCTTTTATCCAAGACCCTACGTTCAATCCTGAGCATCCTCCAACTGGCTACAATTTGGGATCGCCTCATTTTATGTATGATGTTTCTAGGTGGCGTCCTGTTGAAGAGGCAAGATCACGAAAAGAACCTTTACTGATTCTGCAAGGAGCACGCGATTATCAAGTAACAGTAAAAAATGAATATACAAAATGGCAGGAAGGGCTTTCAAACCGCAGGAATGTTCAGTTCAATGAATACCCAAAATTGAATCATTTCTTCACAGAGGGTGATGGGGAATTAAGTCTTCCTAGTGAATATGAAATCCCTGCTAATATTCCTAAATACGTAATTCAGGACATTATTAAATGGGTCAACGCGACAAAAGAATAAGAAACATCAAAATCCTTTAAATAATCATTATGATGTAAAGGATTTTTGAAACTAATGATTTTATCTAAATTCTTAACTTCTTTTTATTAATAAAAAGGTTCAGACACAAAAACAGGATGTGGAGAAGACTTTCTCCACATCCTGAAAATACCTATCTTTGCAAACCTCGTTTATATCGACTTGCTTCAAATATAATACGCTCTTCATCTAACGTTTTACATTCGCCATTCCAAACGACATGTTTTCCGTTAATAATTACATCGCTTATATCTTTTCCACTAGCAGCATATACAAGATGCGATAATACTTCATCTGCTGGTTGTAAATGGGGCTTATTAGACGGATCAATTGTAATGAAATCAGCGCACTTTCCAACCTCAAGTGATCCTGTTTGTTTCATGCCGATTACTTCAGCCGCTCCTTTAGTTGCAAGTGTAAGAGCTGTTTCAACCGGTAACGCTGTTGCATCTTGGTGAATACCTTTTTGTAGTAAAGTCGCTATGCGCATTTCTTCAAACATATCTAAATTATTGTTAGATGCAACACTATCTGTTGCAATTCCTACTTTTATTCCTGCTTCTAGCATCGCTTTTACATTCGCTATACCAGAACCTAATTTTAAATTACTATTCGGATTATGAGCTACTCGAACGTCATGTTCCGCTAAAAATGCACGCTCATTGTCATCTAATACTACACCGTGTGCAATCACTGTTGGTCGTTTAAACAATCCACAACTTGCCGCATATTCTACTGGACGTTTTCCGTACTGCGCTTCAATATCACGTACTTCACGCTCTGTTTCGGAAAGATGAATATGAACCATCGTTTGATTTTCTACTGCAATACGTGCACACTCTTCTAACAGTTCTGTACTGCATGTATATGGACTATGCGGTGCAACCATCGTAGTTAACATACCACTTTCGTTATAGTAACGCTTCACATATTTCTCAGCTTCTTCAATTGCTTTCTTTTCATCCTCTTTCGTTCCGAAGCTAAATAAAGTTCTTGAAACAGCAGCTCGCATCCCGCTCCTTGATACCGTTTCCATAATTGCATCTTGATCTACTCCAATTGGATTAAACATATCAGAGAAAGATGTTGTACCACTTTTCACCATTTCAAGTAATCCTAATTCCGTACTAGCAACCGCAAGTTCTGGAGTAAATTGACTTTCAAGTGGCCAAATTCTTGTCTCAAGCCACGGCTGTAATAACATATCATCACCAATACCTCTTAAGAGACTCATTACAACGTGTGTATGTGTATTGACAAGCCCTGGTAAAACCCATTTTCCTTTCATGTCAATTACTTCATCTACTTCAAAATCATTAGCGAATTCTCCGCTCTTCACATCTATAATTTGATCATTTTCTACAATGATATATCCATTTTCTATCACTTCATTTTGTTCATTCATCGTTACGATTGTAGCGTTTACATAAGTTGTTTTCAAAAGTATTTCCCCTTTCAACTCTATGAAGTTCCCTTTAATAAGTTACCACCATTATAGTAACTTATTAAAGATTAAGAGTCAAAAGATAATTTCAATTCTTTCGTTATCTTTTTCTTCAACATGCAATATTGTTTTTCATTTGTATCTGCAAATGCTTCTTCTCGATTTGATTCTATATCCATATAATTCAGTTTTTCATTAAATTGAGCCTCTGTAAAATCAAACCTCTGTCCATCTATAAAGTTATAAAAGTGCCACGCCTCTCTTACTTTTGTCTTTTTAATCTCTCCTCCGTATATGTCTTGAACGACCAAAGCCGTTACACCACACTGTCCCTTTGCTGGATTCTCAGTCGTCCACTTTGAACTTGTTTCAATGGACCACGATCTTATTAATGCTTCATATATTCTTTTTTCCTTTACATCATCCACTCTAATCTTCCCCTACTATTAATAGTTTTACACATCATATTTCAAAAGAGGCAGTAAACGATCCTTAAAGACCGTTGATGGTGTCTCTCCGATTAACTGTGCGCCCATTTTCAAGTAATATCCTTTTGCATTCGGATCACTATCAATCGTAAAACTTTTTAAGCCTAGTTCATTTGCTTTTTCTATTACATACTTCCACATTATTTTCCCGTAGCCTTTCCCTTTGTAACGAGGATGAATGTACAGGAAATCGAGAGCTTTATCATTACGTAAAAATGAGAAAAATCCAATCTTCGTATTATCGTTTTCAAAAACATATACAAAATTATTATTTATATACTCTTCTGTAATAGTTAAATCTTCCTTACAGGCAATTATGAATTCTTCACTATAATCCCACGTCGCTTTTGATTGTAGTGCGAGTTCACTTAATTCATTTGCTTCACTTAATAACGCTTCTCTTATCTTCATGATTCTTTCTCCTCACCTTCGATATGTAAACTATTAAAATGATTCGAAAAGTAATTAAAAAACCCTCTTATTTTCATAAATCTTTATTATAATCAGTACGGCCTGTAACAATGTATTTAAAGAAAAAACGCCATCTTTGAAAGTTGGCGTTTTCTTCTTCTAAAATTTTTTTCAAACTCAATCTTTCGTTTTACTATTTCTAACGATAAACACCTATACAGTTTCTACTACCGCCTCAAGCATTGTTCCATTTTTAGCATAATTCGTATGCCAAGAAAAAGCTTTTTCTAAAACATGAGGAGTTTGTCCACCTCTCGTTTTAGCTTCTTCGTAATAAGCTCTTAGCTGATCACGATACATTGGATGTGCGCAATTCTCGATAATTAATTCCACTCTTTCTCTTGGGGCCAGTCCTCTTAGATCAACATACCCTTGTTCAGTGACGATAACATCTACATCGTGTTCCGTATGGTCCACATGTGAAACAAAAGGAACGATACTTGAAATGTTGCCACCTTTCGCAATCGATTTCGTAACAAAGATAGCTAGGCGAGCATTTCTCGCAAAATCACCAGAACCACCGATACCATTCATCATTTTTGTGCCTAAAACGTGAGTAGAGTTCACATTTCCGTATATATCTAATTCTAAAGCAGTATTAATCGAGATTAATCCGAGGCGACGAATGATTTCAGGATGATTAGAAATCTCTTGCGGGCGCATCATTAATTTGTCACGATATTTTTCAAAGTTGGAAAATACTTTTTGCATTTTCTCCTCAGAGAGTGTGATTGAACAGCATGAAGCAAAATTGACTTTTCCAGCATCCATAAGATCAAAGACCGCATCTTGTAAAACTTCAGAATACACTTCTAAATCTTCAAACTCCGAATCTAACATTCCATGAAGAACAGCATTAGCCACTGAGCCAATTCCTGATTGTAACGGTGCTAAACGATTTGTTAATCGGCCTACTTCGACTTCTTTTCGAAGGAACTCTATTAAATGCTGTGCCATAATAACAGTTTCTTCATCCGGAGGAACAATTGTCGATGGTGAGTCTAATTGGTTCGTAAACACAATCCCTTTCACCTTTTCAACATCGATTGGAATGCCAATCGTTCCAATTCGATCATCCGTTTTCACAATTGGAATTGGAAGTCTTTCTCCTTGTTTACCTGGTTCATATAAATCATGCAGTCCTTCTAACTGCGTGGATTGAGCCATATTCATTTCAATAATAATGGACTTAGCATTTAAAGAAAACGCTAAAGAATTTCCTATTGAAGTTGTTGGAATAATCATGCCATCTTCAGTAATCGCAACCGCTTCCAAAATAGCAAAATCTACATCCATAACGTCAGCGCGAAGTAACTCTGATGTATGAGATAAGTGCTGGTCCACAAATAAAAAATCTCCGTTATTAATTCCTTTTCGCATAGTCGCATCAGCTTGGAAAGGCAATCTTTTCCCTAAAATTCCTGCTTCCGCAAATAATTTATCTACATCAGAACCTAAAGAGGCACCAGTATAAACATTTACTTTAAAAGATGTATCATTCTTAACTCGGTTTACAAGCGCAAATGGGACTGCTTTTACATCACCTGCACGTGTAAACCCACTTAAGCCTAAAGTCATTCCACTTTCAATCCATGAAGCTGCTTCTTCAGGTGTAACTACGCGATCTTTCAGACGTTCATCCCTAATTCTATCCAAATTATTCTCCATATGTAATCCCTCTCCCTATGAATATTCATAATTATTTTACACTTTAACAGTATCTAAATAGGGATTTCAGTATACAATGGCAAAAATTCAGACAAAACAGCGAATCTAGTCTCTAAAGCAGAATAATTTAGAATCCTAGAAGTTTACGAAAATAACTAGCGTATGATTGACTAACTGGAACCCTCTCTCCATTATCCATAGAAAGTAAAAAAGTAGAATGAGTATCAGGATAAATCGCTTGAATATGATTCACATTTACAATAAAGGAACGGTGGCATCTAATAAATGAATCTTTCGGAAGTAAGTATTCGAATTCTTGTAACGAGTATTTATGTGTCCCTGTTAACTCTTCTGCATTTACATACGTCTTTTTATCTTTCGCCTCTAAATACATGACTTTTGAAAAAGGAACCGGAATCCAGCCGTCCGTTGTTTTTAAAGTAACGACTGATTTTCCGTCCGTTAAAGCTGGATAAATGGCTGTCACGCAACCTTCAAGCTTTCCATTGTTTGAGAATGGTACGGCCATACCATGATAAGGAATACCAAAAACATCCCGATTCATAAACTCAGAGGTTTTTTGGTTTGTCACCATTGCTTTATGAGCAATCGTTCCTTCCTTTATAGGATCACCGACACTAATCTTTAAATCAATTCGTTTACTTGGCCGATAGTATATATATTCTTTCGTATTCGATACAGCAATTGAAATTTCATCTGAAAATAATTCCCCAACAACATCTAATAGTAAACCTAATGTTTTATCTTCCATTCTATTAACACCTCATTCGCTATTATACTACTATTATGAATGGCCTCTGTTGCTTTATAAAAAGTTTGATTATTAATTTTATACATTTATCTCCTCATTTGCACAAGGCTTTCTATTTATTTAATTATATAGAATATAACCTACCTTCAAATATGTAAAAACGATATGAACACTACATCAGTAAATACTTGCAACACCTACAAACAAAAAGTCCAAACTATAAACAGTCTGGACTTAGCTTTCATTCTCATTTATTATGTTCTTCTAACCACGAAATCAAATTTTTAAATACTTCTTCTCTATTCACTTCATGGAACATTTCATGTCTTCCATTTTCATATAGACGCAACGTTACATCTTTCACACCACATTTTTTATAATTTTCATATACCTCTTTTACACCTTTCCCCATATTTCCAACAGGATCACGGTCTCCAGAGAATATATATATTGGAAGATTGCTTGGCGTCTTCTTGTATTCTTCTAATTTATTCACTTCTATTACACCAGAAAATAATTCTCGATAAAAACTCGTCGTACAAATGAATCCACATAACGGATCCGCAATATATTTATCAACTTGATCATTATCTGAAGATAGCCAATCAAAATTTGTACGATTAGGCTTAAAGTTCGAATTAAAGTTTCCGAATGATAAAAAGTTTAGCATCGGACTTTTCGTTTTTGCCCCACGCAACTTCATCTCAATTGTCGCTACTTTATGACCAATAACTCCTAAAAACCCTGGATTCCCACCAGTTCCTGAAATAAGAAATCCATCATATAGTTCGCCTCTAAGTTGCACAGCTCGTCTTGATAGGAAAGATCCCATACTATGGCCAAGTAAAAATAATGGACATGACTGCTCTTCTTTTATCATTTCCGAAACAAAGATCACATCAGACACAACCTGATTCCACCCTATATCCGGTTCAAAATGACCATAGTCTTCTTCTCTTTTTACTGTTTTCCCATGTCCTTTATGATCATGCGCATAAACACCATACCCTGCTTCTAATAACGCATCAATAAAGTCTGTATAAACACCTGCATGTTCTGTCATACCGTGTGCAATTTGAATAATCCCTTTCGGTTCACATTCTGGTAACCACTTGCGTAAATAAATTTCCGATCCATCCAATGCCGTAACGAAACTTTCCTGTACGTTCATTTCGTCAGCCCCCAACTCTATTATGTATCTCAAAAATGAATATCTATTCATTATTCTTATTATGTATTATATGCAATTGCTTTCATTATGACAAATGCCTACCTTTTCCGATTAGCTGTCAAACTATTTATGTTGACGAAAACACCATAAAACTATATAGTTACTTACATAAAGTAATTATTATGTTTTTAGGAGGTTTCTACTATGATGCCATCACTATTTTTAGCACATGGTTCACCAATGCTCGCTATTCAAGATACAGATTATACAAGTTTTTTAAAAACACTTGGAGAAACATATAAACCGAAAGCAATTGTTATTTTCACTGCTCACTGGGAAAGTGAAGTATTAACGATTTCCTCATCAGATAACGAATATGAAACAATTTATGATTTTGGAGGTTTTCCTCCAGAGTTATATGAAATTAAGTATCGTGCAAAAGGTTCTTCTAGCATTGCATCTATGTTAGAAACAAAGTTTAAAAACAAAGGTATTCCAGTCCATCATAATATGACGAGAGGTTTAGATCACGGCTCATGGACACTATTGCACCGTATGTATCCAGAAGCAAATATTCCTGTCGTCCAAATATCAGTAAATCCATTCCTTTCTGCAAAAGAACAATTTAAGATTGGAGAAGCATTAAAAGGACTTGGACAAGAAGATATTTTAGTAATCGGTAGCGGTGTTACCGTTCATAACTTACGAGCACTGAAATGGAATCAAACTACACCCGAACGATGGGCAATTGAATTTGATGATTGGATTATAAAACATATGCAGACTAACGATAAAGATGCGTTGTTTAATTGGGAAAACAATGCGCCTCATGCACAATTAGCAGTACCAAGAGCAGAGCATTTTGTTCCTTTATTTATCGCTATGGGAAGTGGTGAAAATAGCGGTGAAGTCATTCACCGTAGTTACGAGCTTGGTACATTAAGTTATCTTTGTCTCCAATTTTAAAGAAAAAAGGATGAAGCAATCATTGCTTCATCCTTTTTTCATTCACTTAGTTAACTAACTTCCAAATGTCGTTTCTCTGATACCTCTTCGTTCTTATTATGAAAATAAACCCAAATACACGCAATAAACAATAGTGATGATGTAGAGAAGAAAACATATTGAAACCCTGCATGTGCTGCAATTTGTCCACCAAGTACTGGTCCAATCATATTTCCTAAAAACTGAAACGATTGATTATATCCAAATATTCGTCCCGTTACATGAGTTGGTGTATGTTGTTTTAGTAGAGTTTGTACGGAAGGTAATAATCCTGCTTGTGCAATACCTAATAAAAATCTAAGAATTAATAGTTGCCAAGCTGAGGTTACAAATGCTTGCGGGATAAAAATAATTCCTGCAGCAAACAACGCTACAACTAACGTTTTTTGAGGACCGATATGATCTGATAATCGTCCTAATCTTGGTGCTGCCAAAATAACAGCTAATCCTGTCGCTGACATAACGGCGCCTGCAATTGTTTCAATATGCGCTGTTTGAGGACCAACTAAATTTTTCACGTACAATGTAACAATTGGCTGAACAGACATATTAGCAAGTTGAATAATAAATGTTGTTACAAACAAACTAATAATCAAATGTTTAGCTGGAACCATCGTCCATACTTTTTTCGTTTGTACTTTTTTTGCTTGAGCAGAGTGATTTTCTTCATGTAGAAAGAAAAAAACGATGAGAAAGGAAAGGAATAAAAAAGCTCCTGTAACAAGAAAAACATGACGCATTCCAATTAACTCAGATAAATAACCTCCAAGTAACGGTCCAAGTAAAGAACCGCTCACGCCACCAGTTGAAATTGTGGAGATCGCCCAACCTGAATGCTCTTGCGGAGTTTCTGCTGCAATAAATGTCATTGCTGTTGAAAGGAAACCAGATACTGCTCCCATCAAAAATCTTAGTGCGACTAGTTGATATACATCCGTTACAAACCCCATAAGCGTCATAATAATCGCCATACCAAGGCTAGCACGAATTAGCATCAATTTCCGTCCATGTATATCACCAAGCTTTCCCCATATTGGTGATACGATCGCACCCATTAAAAATGTTACACCAAATGCAAGTCCCGACCACTGTGCAATACTAGAAGTGCCAGTCACCCCTAATTCCTCAATATAAAAAGATAAAAAAGGAATTACTAAACTCATACCGGCTGCAGTGGTAAAACAACCTAGCCAACAAATCATTAAATTTCGTTTCCAGCTGGCCATTTTCACACCTTCTTTCTTTAGATACCCATTCTACACCCTTTCTTATAAAAAGTTTAGTAATTTGCTTTATTTGTAAGATTTACTACAAAACCCGCTATTTTCTAATAAAAATCACTACATTCCCACATTTTTTTCATAATAAAACCAACTCCACCTAAATGAAGTTGGTTAATAATCCATGATCGGTATTAAACGTGCATTACAACATCTCTCATAAAACTCAATTGGGCCCGCTTGCCCAATAATTGCATATTCATAACCCTCTTGCTTCATACTATATAGACTACAATGTAACAATTGCTTCCCTACACCTTTCACACGATTTTGTTTCGCCGTGCCCATTGGACCAAACAATCCTTTCTTTCCTCTCACTACGTCATAACAAGCGAAACCTACTATCACTTCTTCTTGCTCTGCTATATAAATAGGTAAGTTTTCTTTATATGTACGAAATCCATACTCTATCGAATGTAACCACCGTTCACCAAATTCTGCTTCAACAAAAATTGCTAATTGTTCAAAATCAGAAGCGTTAGCCTTTCTAACAGTACAAGTTAAATCATTATAAATAGGAACAAAACTTTTTAAATCGACTGCTAAATCTCTTGGCTCAGCTATAATACGTAATATATCTCTTTGCATCTGTGCATTTTCAATAACTGGATTTACACGAAATAATGCATATATAACATGTCCTTCATTAATTATTACTTGCTGAAAACGTTCCATACGTTTTTTCGCTATTTGTAAAATTTCTAGCGTCTTATGGGATAATTTATATTGTCCTATTTTTTTATAATCTTGATCCGTTAAATCATATTGTTTTCGTAATGAAAATTTTTCTGAAAAATCCGTACCCATATTACGGAACAAATACATATACAACTCGCCACAAACGCCAGTACCTTCTTTACACATGCCAATAAATAAATGAACTGGTTGAATGATATTACATTCTGCCTCTTCTGCTGCAATCTCCAATATGTTATGCACACGTTTTGTAAATTGAAACTCCTCCATATGTATTTCCATCCTCTACTAATTTACTAACAAACCGTAACCATAAATAATTGAAACAATTACACCCACTACCAATATACCTGGAAGTAAATTTGCCACCTTGATTTTAATAATACTAAGCAAGTTCAATCCAATAGCGGCTATCATAATACCACCTGTAGCTGTCATTTCTACTATAAATTGATTCATTAATTCCTTCGGGACCAAACTATTAATTTGTGTTGCAAAAATTGCAATACCACCCTCATATAAAATAACGGGAATCGCTGAAAATACTACGCCAATTCCTAAAGTTGTCGTTAATATAATAGAAATGAATCCATCGATAATTGCCTTTGTAAATAAAATATCATGATTTCCGCGAATTCCACTGTCGAGTGCACCAAGTATCCCCATCGCGCCAATTGCAAATATTAAAGTAGCTGTTACAAAACCTTCTGATATGCTCCCTTTCCCTTTCGATCCAACTTTATTTTCTAGCCAATCTCCTAACTGTTTTAACTTTCCCTCTAATTGTAACCATTCCCCGATGACGGTACCAATTACTAAACTTAGTATGACAACAAGAAAATTTTCACTTTTCAATGCCATTTGAAGTCCAAGTACAGTAACCGCTAAACCGATTGCATGCATAATTGTTCCCTTCATACTTTCTGGTATTCTACTAAATAATTTACCTAGTAAAGTACCAAATATAATGCAAATCCCATTTACAACTGCTCCTAATATAACCATTTCTCATTCTTCACCCTTCGAATTCTTTATTTCTATATTTTGGTTTATTCATTGATTTACAGGTTATCTATATGTTAACTTAATATTGAGAATATTAACAAATGTTTTTTCAATACATAAACCGCATTTTTTATATCTGTACATAAACCAATTACTTTTTATAGACTCATTGCTAATTTAATTGCGGGATAAACTCAAAAGGGAAGGTATTTATGAAAACTTTACTAAAACGATTTTTGTTAATAGCCTTTTGCATTACGCCAATTGTTGTATTAATTAACCACTCTTTTACTTCAAAAGCGAAAGACAAACCCGATTTCCAAAACAAATCTAGCAAAACTGCTTCAACGAGAGAAAAGAAAATAGAAGACCCAGAAATTACCCTCACCTTTTCTGGTGATACAATGTTCGATTGGCAATTACGTCCGGTAATCGAAAAAAACGGGGCTGATTATCCATTCCAGCATGTAAAAGAAGAAATAACAAAAGCTGATATTTCTTTCGTTAATTTAGAGTCTGCATTTACAACGAGAGAAAAAAAAGCTCCTGGACAACTGTTTTGGATTAAAAGTGATCCATCCACGCTTCAAGCTATAAAAAACACCGGTTATGACATCGTAAATATCGGGAATAACCATACACTTGATTACGGACAAGAGGGATTACTAGATACAATCTCTTACGTAGAAAAATTAAAGTTCCCTTACATTGGAGCCGGAAAAAATGCAAAAGACACATATACTGCACGAGAAATGACTGTAAAAGGAAAAAAATTCAAATTCCTTTCATTCGTCCGATTTATGCCTGATTTTACTTGGGTAGCTGATGACAATAAACCTGGCGTTGCGAACGGGTATGATTTAAATCTTGTAACAAAAACAATTAAAGAGCAAAAGAAAGATGCAGACTATTTAATTGTCTATATGCATTGGGGTGTCGAAAAATCAAATCGTCCGGTAGATTATCAAAAACAATATGTAAATAAAATGGTTACAGCAGGAGCCGACGCGATTGTCGGAAGTCATCCACATTGGTTACAAGGGTTTGAATATTATAATAACGTTCCTGTCGCTTACTCATTAGGAAACTTTTTATTCCCAAGTTATGTGAATGGAAAAAGTGCTGAAACTGGTGTATTAACTTTAACTTTTAAAGGAAAGGATGTCCAAATGTCATTCAATCCTTATATCATCCGTAACAACCAAGTTTCCCCTGTGAATGAGGAGGAAAAGAGAAAAGCTCTACAATATTTACAAGAAGTTTCAACCGATGTAGAAATTGATGATACAGGGAAAATAATAAATAAACGCAACTAAACAGTACAAGATCCATTTCTCTGTAACATACATTAGAGAATAGGTGATGAATATGCTAAAGGGCTTATTAGAAAATATAGTTCTCTTAGAAAATATAGTTCTCTTAGAAAATATCTATAAAATTTCTATAGCAATTCTGCTTTTATGTTCCTTTTATTCTGTGAGATTATTAAAAAAAATAAAGCGAGAGAGAAACTTTTCTCCCTTTGAATTTACTATGTATGTAATCATTCGTATTGCCATATTCTTTTGGTTAGCTAGCTTTATTCTTCTTGAATTTAATGAATATCTAGTTTAACTATAAAAAAGATAGAACAAGCATTATATTTCCCCGCTTGTATCTATCTTTTTTATTTGGGTGCTAACTCTTTCCTTCTATTAAATAAGCAAATCAAACAAAACAGGATTTTTATTAAGCTCCATAAATTGAATGTTATTTTCTTTAAAACGGGTAATTAACTGCTCGTAATCTTCTTTATGTTTTAATTCTACTCCGACTAATGCTGGACCATTTTCCTTATTATGTTTCTTAATATACTCAAAGCGAGTAATATCATCTTCTGGCCCTAATCCTTTATCAAGAAATTCTCTTAACGCACCTGAACGCTGTGGGAATTCAATGATGAAATAATGCTTTAATCCTTCATAAATGAGAGATCGTTCTTTCATTTCTTGCATTCTATCAATATCATTATTTCCACCACTTAGCGTACAAACAACTGTTTTACCTTTTATTTCATCTCTATATAAATCAAGCGCTGCAATAGAGAGTGCACCAGCTGGTTCAGCTACAATCGCATTTTTCTTATACAGTTCTAAAATCGTCGTACAAACCTTTCCCTCTGGTACTAAAACAATGTCATCAATTACATCTTTACAAGTTTCAAATGTTAACTTTCCTACCTTTTTAACCGCTGCCCCATCAACAAAACTATCTATTTTCTCCAATGCGACATTATCATTTTGAAGAAAAGCCTCTTTCATAGATGCAGCTCCCATTGGCTCTACCCCAATGACCTGTGTAGCAGGACTAACACCTTTCACATATGTACCAACACCTGATGCTAATCCACCACCACCAATTGCTGTAAAGATATAATCAACCGGTTTCTCCATATCATGCATAATTTCAACTGCCACTGTCCCTTGACCAGCAACTACGTACGGATCATCAAACGGATGAACAAATGTCATTCTATTCTCTTCACAATAACGCTGCGCTTCTTGGAAAGAGCTATCGAATGTATCACCAACCAATACAATCTCTGCGAAATCACCACCGAAAAATTGAACTTGTGATACCTTTTGTTTCGGTGTAGTCGTCGGCATGAAAATTTTTGACGGAATCTTCAATAAATTACACGTATAAGCAACCCCTTGTGCGTGATTACCAGCGCTTGCGCAAACAACACCGTTTTGTAATTTTTCTTTCGGTAAGCTTTGAATTAAATTGTACGCACCACGAATTTTGAAAGAGCGAATTAATTGTAAGTCTTCTCGTTTTACATAAACGTCACAATCATATTTCTCAGATAAAACTGTATCACGTTGTAACGGTGTTTTAATAACGATATCCTTCATGCAATTATGAGCCATTAAGATATCTTCAATTTTCACTCTCTCCTTTACCTTTTGCACCATTTCATATCATCCTTATCTCTTTTATATTGGCTCAATCAAAATTTGGGACTTTTAAGACTGCACCTGTATTCGCCGACGTTACCATTTGTGCGTAGCGCCCAAGCCATCCCGTTTTCACTTTCGGTTCTGGTCGTTTCCATTCTTTTTTACGCTTATCTAATTCTTCATCACTAATTCTTACTTCTAACAACCTTTCCTCAACATCGATACAAACGATATCCCCTTGTTCAAGAAGTGCAATCGTTCCGCCCGCAGCTGCTTCTGGCGAAATATGCCCTACTGAAATACCACGTGAAGCACCAGAGAAACGACCATCGGTTAACAACGCAACATCTGCACCTAATCCCATGCCAGCAATCGCTGACGTTGGTGCTAACATTTCCGGCATACCAGGACCGCCTCTTGGTCCTTCATAACGAATAACAACTACATCTCCTTTTTTAACCTTCCCAAGCATAATGCCGGCAAGCGCCTCATCTTGTGAATTAAAAATAACACATGGTCCTTCAAATCGTTTTACTTCAGTTGCCCCACTTTTAATAACTGCCCCATCCTTCGCAAGGTTTCCTTTTAATATACGTAATCCACCTTCTTCACTATGAGGGTTTTCAAGAGAATGAATCACTTCCTTATCTTTAATCTCTGCATGAGCAATGTTCTCTCTTAACGTCTGCCCCGTAGCAGTAATACGATCTAAATGAAGTACCCCTTCTTTTCGGCTCATCTCTTTCAAAATTGCACTAATCCCGCCCGCGCGATCAATATCTTCCATATGCCAATTAGAAGCAGGGCTTACTTTACATAAATGTGGTACACGCCTTGAAACAGCATCAATACGGCTCATATCATAATCTAGTCCTGCCTCATGTGCGAGTGCTAATGTATGTAACACTGTATTTGTTGAACCGCCCATCGCCATATCAAGCGCGAACGCATCATCAATTGCTTCTTCTGTTACGATGTCTCTCGGTTTAATATCTCTTTCAATTAAAACCTTTAATTTCTCTGCTGCTTCTTTAATTAACTTCTCACGCCTCGGATCAATAGCCAAAATACTTCCGTTACCAGGAAGAGCTAAGCCTAATACTTCACATAAACAGTTCATAGAGTTCGCTGTAAACATACCGGAACAAGAACCACAAGATGGACAACCATGATCTTCAATATCCTTTAATTCTTCTTCTGAAATTTTCCCAGATTGATACGCTCCTACTCCTTCGAAAACAGAACTTAAATCGACAACTTCTCCTTTAGATGTTTTTCCTGCTGCCATCGGGCCGCCCGAAACAAACACAGTCGGAATATTAATACGTAGTGCAGCCATCATCATACCAGGTGTGATTTTGTCACAGTTTGGAATACAAATCATGCCATCAAACCAGTGTGCATTTACAACCGTTTCTACTGAATCTGCAATGATTTCTCGACTCGGAAGCGAATAGCGCATACCGATATGCCCCATCGCAATACCGTCATCTACTCCAATTGTATTAAATTCAAATGGAACCATGCCTGCTGCACGTACTGCTTCTTTAACAAGTTTCCCAAACTCATTTAAGTGCTTATGACCTGGAATAATTTCAATAAAAGAATTACAAATAGCTATAAACGGTTTATCAAAATCTTCATCTTTCAAACCAGTTGCTTTTAATAAACTACGATGCGGCGCTTTATCAAAACCTTTTTTAATCATGTCACTTCTCATCTTGTCAAATCCCCTCTTACGTATTTTTCACTTACAATCTATTACTCTATTTCTTTACTAATTCTTTCGGTGCATGAATCCAGCTCATCATTTCACGAAGCTCTGCTCCTACTTTTTCTAACTGATGATTTTGCTCTGCTTTTTTCATCGCATTATACGTTGGACGCCCAGCTTGGTTTTCTAAAATCCATTTCTTCGCGAATTCACCTTGCTGAATTTCTGTAAGTACTCGTTTCATTTCTTTCTTCGTTTCATCTGTAACAATTCTCGATCCTGTTACATAATCTCCGAACTCTGCCGTATCGGAAATAGAATGTCGCATGTTCGTTAAACCACCTTCGTACATTAAATCAACAATTAACTTTAATTCATGTAAACATTCGAAGTATGCAATTTCAGGACGATATCCGCCTTCTGTTAACGTTTCAAAACCAGCTTTCACAAGTGCAGTTACACCTCCGCAAAGTACCGCTTGCTCACCAAACAAATCCGTCTCTGTTTCTTCTTGGAATGTCGTTTCAATTACACCTGCACGTGTACAACCTACACCTTTTGCATAAGCAAGTGCTACATGTAACGCTGTGCCTGTTGCATCTTGATGTATTGCGACTAATGCTGGAACACCATTTCCTTCTTGAAATACACGGCGAACGAGATGACCTGGACTTTTTGGCGCAACCATCGCTACATCTACGTAACTTGGCGGATTAATTTGGCCGAAGTGAATGTTAAATCCATGTGAAAAAAGTAACATTTGTCCTTCACGAAGATTCTCTTCTACCTCTGCTTTATACACATGAGCTTGCTGTTCATCTGGCAGTAACATTTGTACAACTTGCGCGGTTCGAACTGCTTCTGAAACAGACATTACTTCAAATCCATCTGCTTTTGCTACTTCAAAAGACTTACCAGGTCGAACACCAACTACAACTTCCACACCAGAATCGCGTAAATTTTGCGCCTGTGCATGACCTTGAGACCCATAGCCAATTACCGCAACTGTTTTCCCTTTTAATAACTCTACATTTGCATCTTGCTCATAATATGTTTTCATACTCCATACACTCCTTATAATTTGTTTACTTGCAGTACATTGATTAACTTTTTCAACTGACCGACGAGTAATGTTGCTTCTTGTTCTGTACAAACTGCCGTTAACTCCATTTCACTTTCATTTAAATTTAATGAAGAAATATAATAACCACGCCGAGCAAAAATTCCACTTATGCGTAATAAGACATTTGGATCGTTATCGATAACTAATGAAAAAGTATGACTCATTCTTCCCACCTCTTCATAATCATTTCGTTATTCCCTTTATTTGGTGGAACCATCGGAAATACGTTTTCACCTTCTTCTACACAAAAATCAACTACGACAGGTCCTTCATGAGCAAATGCTTCTAACATCACTTGTTTCGCCTCGGTTGAATTTATCGCTCTTAATCCTTTCACTCCATAAGCTTCTGCCACTTTCACAAAATCTGGAGATCCAATTTTCGACTCTGACAATCGGTTTTCATAAAACATTTCTTGCCATTGCCTTACCATCCCTAAAAATTTATTGTTTATAATAAATACTTTTACAGGGATGTTATTTTCAGCAATTGTTTGTAGTTCTTGAATATTCATTTGAAAAGAAGCATCACCTGCAATACAAATAACGAGTTCTTCTTCTTTTGCAAGCTGAGCACCAACTGCCGCCGGGAAGCCAAATCCCATCGTTCCTAATCCACCTGATGTTAGAAAAGTCCGCGGGTTTTTCGCTTTATAAAAATGCGCAGCCCACATTTGATGCTGTCCTACTTCTGTCGTAACAATCGCTTCACCATTCGTTAATTCACTTACTAAGCTAATAACATGCTGTGGTTTTAACTCACTTTCTTTTTGAATATAGGAAAGAGGGTATTCCGCTTTCCACTCCTCGGTTTTCGTAAGCCATTCATCTGTCTGTGTACAAATTGGCATATGTAACAACATGTGTAACGCTTTTTTTACATCTCCAACAACTGGATACTTTACCGCTACATTTTTTTGAAACTCCGAAGGATCTATATCAATATGTACCTTTTTCGAATGCGGAGAAAAGAGTTCTAATTTTCCTGTTACACGATCATCGAAGCGAACACCTAAAGCAAGTAATAAGTCACATTCTGTTACTGCCATGTTTGCAGCGTACGTTCCATGCATACCGAGCATTCCTAAAAATAATGGATCTCCCGGCGGATATGCACCTAGTCCCATTAAAGTTGACACGACTGGAATAAGATTTTCTCTTGCAAATTTGATCAGTTCATCAGATCCATCTGAATGAATGACACCTCCTCCAATATAAAGAAGTGGACGTTTCGCTTTTGAAATTTCTTTCGCTACCTCTCTAAGTTTCATGCTGTCTGGTACGAGTTCTGATTTGTACCCCGGAATATCAACTTCTTCATTAAAGAAACTGGTGACTTTTGCATTTTGAACATCTTTTGGAATATCAATTAATACCGGCCCCGGCCGCCCGCTTTCGGCGATGTAAAAAGCTTCTTGTACAATGCGCGATAAATGATTCACATCACGAACTTGGTAATTATGCTTTGTAACAGGTACTGTAATTCCAACAACATCTGCTTCTTGAAATCCGTCTTTACCAATTAATGACTTTGCAACTTGCCCTGTAATGACAACTAAAGGAATCGAATCCATATAAGCATCTGCTAAGCCCGTAACTAAATTTGTCGCCCCTGGGCCAGAGGTAGCAAAGACTACCCCGACCTTTCCAGAAGCTCTCGCATATCCTTCTGCCGCATGAATAGCAGCTTGTTCATGACGAGTTAAAATGTGCTTTAAACCACTTCCGTATAACGCATCGTACACTGGCAAAATCGCTCCGCCCGGATAACCGAAAACAGTCGTTACGCCTAAATTCTTCAAGCATTGAATAACGTGTCCAGCTCCTGTCACATCTTCACACTGTAATTTCTCATATGTTGTATACTGTTGCTCCATTTTAATTAACTCCTCTCCCTACCTACAGTAAGCTTTCCGCCAATCCTGGAACACGTACTCCTCTTTCCCTCGTTAACTTTTTAAATTCCTCTGTCAATTGTTTCGTTACACTTCCTGGTTTCCCATCTCCAATTTCTCTTGAATCAACTTTTACAACAGGAATTAATTCTGCTGCCGTTCCCGTTAAAAATACTTCATCTGCTACATATACGTCATGGCGAGTAAATGGCCTTTCCTCACATGGAATATGAAGTCGCTCACATAGCTCAATAACACTATTTCTTGTAATACCTTCTAATGCTCCTAAATAGGATGGCGGGGTTAATACTTTTCCATCTTTCACAACGAAAACATTATCTCCAGATCCTTCACAAACATATCCTTGTTGATTTAACATAAGAGCCTCTAGCACTCCTGCTTGTGCCGCTTCAATTTTTACAAGTACGTTATTTAAGTAGTTCATTGACTTAATACGTGGGTCTAAAGCATCTGGCGTATTACGTCTTGATGCAACAGATACAACGCTTAATCCATTATCGTAAAATTCCTGTGGGAATAACTTTAATTGTTCTGCAATGATAATAACGCTCGGTTTCACACAACTTCTCGGATCGAGCCCTAAGTCCCCTTTTCCTCTTGAAACAATTAACCGAATATAAGCATCTGCATACTCATTTTTTTGAAGTGTCTGTAAAACTGCTTCTTCCATTTCGTCAACCGTCAGCGGGATTGTAAGTAAAATAGATTTTGCCGATTCATATAATCGTTTTACATGTTCTTTTAAACAAAATACATTTCCACCGTAACTACGAATCCCTTCAAATACACCGTCTCCGTATAAAAAACCATGATCATATACTGAAACAACTGCCTTTTCTTTTTCTACAAATTCCCCATTCATATAAATGTACTGATTTCCCATCTCACATCGCTCCTCTTTTTTTCTCTCTATTTTTGCAATCTATTTCTATATCGATTGCTGAGATGAGTATTTTTTAACAGAATATTCAGTACATATTTTTTAAAAATATACTCGTCTCAACAATCGATTACATACATACTTGTAGCAATCCATTGCTGAGACGAGGGAATCGTGGTACCACTCAGCTTCCTTACACTTCTCACGAAATATAAGCTCTGCAAGTCCAATTAGACTTTTGTTTTTCTATCGGAAACAACCCCGCTACTTTTTACTAGTTTTCAAAAGTAGTGCTCCGAGGTGATCTTCAATGATGACATTGTTACCACCCTCACAGCATCTGGGTAGCTCTCTGAAACAATTTTTATCATTTACTCTCCTCTTCTACGCATTCTCTTATTTTTAAAAATAAAAACTCTCGCCTCAGCAATCAACTACTACAATTTAGTAGCTTTGATTGCTGAGGCGAGAGTTTCGCGTTACCACTCAGCTTCCTTATACTTCTCACGAAATATAAGCTCTGTAGGTCCAATTAGACCCCCGTCCTTTTACCGGAGACGATGCCGTCGCCCTCTACTCAGTTTCCCTTTCGCAAGCGATGCTCCGAGGTGATCTTCAATGACTCGATTGTTACTACTCTCACAGCCTTGGAGTAGCTCTCTGAAACGATCATAATCATCTACTTTCCTCTTCTTTGCATATACAACATATAAAGTTAGAAAATTCTTAATTAACTTTCATTTGTTAAACGTATTATAGGACGTTGTTCTTTTCATTGTCAACATGTTTTTTGATTTTTTTAATACTACATATATTTTCGAATCTTTTTTATTGCGCAATAAAACTTTTTATATAATACTATATAAAACATATATATTTAGGAGGATTACAACAATGTCCGAAAAAACATACGAACTCGCAACCTTCGCAGGCGGTTGCTTTTGGTGCATGGTAAAGCCGTTTGATGAACTTCCTGGTATTCATAAAGTACTTTCTGGCTATGCAGGTGGTCATGTAGAAAACCCAACATATGAACAAGTAAAAGCGGGTACATCTGGTCATTTAGAAGTTGTACAAATTACATTTGATCCTTCTATTTTCCCATATGAAAAATTACTGGATTTATATTGGCCACAAATCGATCCAACTGATGATGGCGGACAATTTTTTGACCGTGGTCCATCTTATCGCACCGCTATTTTTTATCATAATGAAATGCAAAAAGAACTTGCTGAAAAATCAAAACAAACTCTTGCGGAAAGCGGTATGTTTAAAGAGCCAATCGTAACTGAAATTCGCCCGGCTGCACCTTTTTATGAGGCTGAAGAATACCATCAACATTTCTATAAAAAAAATCCAGAGAAATATGCTACTGAGCAAAAAGAATCTGGCCGTGCAGATTTTATAAAAGAAAATTGGCAAAAAAAATAATAAAAATGCATCGTACCTTTTAAGTACGATGCATTTTTATCTTTGAAAAAAGTACCATACAATGATAAAAACAACAGCTGTTAATGTCCAAAGTATTATCTCATTTTTAGTTTTATTCTTTTTATTAGTCATTTTATTTTCTCCTTATAGCTATTTAACATATTCAAGATTTCCTTTGTTTCATTGTCCACCTTATATATGTGAATACATCCTTACAAATTCTTATAACAAGACCACCAACGATTCCGATTGTAATTGAAATTACTAACATCTGTACAAAACTAAGAGTAGTTGTGTATGTTATGTAGATAACAATACATATAAGTAAAACATCCGGTAAAGAAAGTAAAAACTTTTTAAACATTTCTTTAGCTCTCCTATGTTTTATTTATAAATTATATCTTTTAAAAAAGAAATCTATTACCGTTTCTTAAATAAAAAACCTCCAGTTTAAGCACTAGAGGTTTTCCATTTTATTTCTTCAATCTCTCAATAAAATCCTGCAATTTATCAAGTGATTTCATATTCTGATTACAGGCCACGGCATCTTTGCAAATATAGTTTCCCTTTTTCACGAAAGTTCCTGGTATATCACCTTTAATTTCAACTAAAAACATCCCTACCTCTTCATGTCCGTGACATAAAGAACAAATGCTCTTTTTATTTAAACTTTGAAACGTTCCTTGCAGACCAACAAACTTATTTTTATCATTTTTCGCTATAATAAATTTCCTGCTTGACCCTTTATCAATCCAGCTTAAATAAGATAATTCTTTCATGTCCATTTCTTCCATATCAGGAAGTTTTAACTTTTTCGCTTTAGGAAATAGTTTTTTTAATGTTTGCGCTGTAACTTCCTGAAACGGAATGACGTACGGATTTATTTTCATTAAAAACGATTCTGCATCTTCTCTATTTTGAACTGTTAATACCGTATCGATTAACTCTTTCTGCTCATCCGTTAAATTCTCAAATACATGTATTATTTTTTCAATCGCTAATGATTTTAACGCTTGAATGACACCTCTATCATTTGCCGTTGCGTGCCCATTCGCTAAAATATAAGCTTGTGATTTTATAAAATTATATTGATCACTTCTAATAAAAGCTTCCATCTTTATCACTCCATACAAATTGTTGATCTAATCTTATTGTATACAATGATTTAGCTTTTTGGTATGTAAAAGATAACTTAGAAACAAATATTACATACATCGATTATATTTTACCGCTCCATTTCCTGACAAAAGAAGCCATCATCTGTTTTCCATTCCGCATATAATACGTCTTCAAACTTAGTAATCCCCTTTTGTTTTATTTGTTTATAAAGCCATCCTTCATCAAAACCAGCTTCTCTCAAATTATCTTTCACTACTTTTCCATCACTAATTAATGAAATTGGTAAATATACAGGCTTATGTTTTAAACTTAAATCATTTATAGTAGGAGATTCGTATTTACTTTTTTTCAGAACGCTTATGTTTCCGTTAGGTTCCAAAATCATATATTCAACTTCTCGGATTGAAAATATATCTTTTTGTTGCCTAAGCATTTGTTGTAATTGGTTAATGTCCAAATGATTTACACTTAATTGTTCACGATCAATCTTTCCATTACGAATAATAATTGAAGGATATCCTTCAAAAAACCTTCTTGTTCCTCTTATTTTTTGCGTTATCACTTCTATTGTATAAATTAAAATTACCCATACAAATACTGAATATAAAATAGACCACACTTTAATTTTAGGATCATATATTGAATTTCCAACGAGCTCACCAAGAACGATAGCAGAAATAAAATCAAAGGGCGTTAGCTGAGATATTTGTGTTTTCCCTAGTATTTTTGTAGCAATTAATAGAACAAAGAAACCAATTAAAAGCTCTATCGTTATTTGTCCAATATGATTCATATATGTTCACCTTTCTACTTTTCAAGTGCTCTGTATACCATTTTATAAAAAAACGGCACATTTTTTCTATTATCATGCCCGTTCACATCTCATATATCCAATACATATAAAACAAAAAGAGTCTGATTCAAAGTAATATGAATCAGACTCTTTTCCTCTTATTTAGAATACACAATCTTTTTTATCGTTTCTCCGGAAAGAAAATACTCTTCTGCAAGTTGATGAATAGCAATTCCACTTTTAAACGCTTCTTTAATGGCTTTGTTTCTTTCATCTAACTGTTTTCGTCCTCCAGATCGTGTTCCCCATTTATAATGTTTCGTTTCTTGTTTTGGAATGTAAATTGTTTCACCTTGTATATACTTTTGAATTTCAGTAATTAAACTCTCTGGTAAAACTGCCTTAGCTTTTACGTATTTCATTTCTGCTCGCCCCTTATTTTTTATGGTTCATTTCAATAAGGTGCAAAGCCAAATACAAAAAATGATACAAGCTCATTTTGGCGATGAATTGTATATTACTTGT
Source organism: Bacillus paranthracis (assembly GCF_001883995.1). Classification (GTDB taxonomy): domain Bacteria; phylum Bacillota; class Bacilli; order Bacillales; family Bacillaceae_G; genus Bacillus_A; species Bacillus_A paranthracis. The sequence continues at coordinate 627,241 of NZ_MACE01000049.1, forward strand.
CTACCTCACGCAAAGTATCGCCATTTCCATACTTGGCTTTGCATGAGACGCTGCAGTGTCTGGCAATTGAATTATAATCGCCATGTAAACACCTCCTAATATACCTTTTTCATTACATTATATGATAAATTCCTTCCCCTTGCATCCACATCCTTTTTAAAGCATGAAATTACTTAGTTTGATATAATACTTTTTAGTCCAATCAAAAACTATAGTGAGGTTGCGTTATGAAGAAGAAAAAAATCATTACAATCGTTACAATATTCATTACTACTGTAGCATTATTCGGAACATACAAATTGATGAATGCAAGAAGCTTTCAATTATTTGGAGATTTAACAAATCGAGTAGAAACAAATGAAAAGGTGATTGCTTTAACTTTTGATGATGGCCCTACTAACAATGTAAAACAAATATTACCGCTACTAGATACATACAATGCAAAAGCTACTTTCTTTTTAATTGGAAATGAATTAGAGAAAAACCTATCGTTAGGAAAATCTATCGTACAATCTGGACACCAAGTTGGAAACCATACATATTCTCATAACAGAATGGTTTTTAAAACACCTTCTTTTATTAAAGAAGAAATAGAAAAAACGAATGCATTAATCCGCCAAACAGGATTTACAGGCGCAATTGATTTTAGACCACCTAACGGGAAAAAGCTAATTGGTCTGCCCTATTATTTAAATAAAAACAATATCGAAACAATCACCTGGGACCTTGAACCTGATACTTTTTATAAATCTGCTGCTGATAAAATTGAATATGTTAATAAAAATGTAAAACCCGGTTCTATCATTTTACTGCACTCTATGTATGATGAGTCTAATGAAAGTTTACAGACCATTGAAGGTATTTTAGACTCTTTATCTAAGAAGGGCTATCAGTTCGTAACAGTAAACGAACTACAAAAAAGAACAAAGTAAGAAAGGTAGCGTATCATACAATGATACGCTACCTTTTTGTTTAAATAATGCCAAGTACATTTAAGAATACGATAATAATCGCAATTGGTGCGATGAAGCGAAGTAAGAATAACCATAATACAAACAATTTATAGCCTTTATTTTTACTTACACCAAGCTCTTTCATTAATACATCTTTCTTCATTTTTAAAGGAACAAAGATAGAAACTAATAAAACACCAAGTGGCATTAATACGTTACTAACTGCATAATCAGCTAAATCAAAGACTGTCTTTCCGAAAATCTTCAGATCGCTTAATATACCAAATGACAATGCTGATGGTACTCCTACAACGAAGATTAATAAACCTACGATTAAAGCCATTTTTTCACGTTTCCCTTTACCTTTTGCAGTTAAAGATGCCACGCTAATTTCTAACATCGAAATCGCTGATGTAATAGTAGCAAAGAAGAATAGTAGTAAGAAAACGATGAAGAAGAATTTTCCGAATGCCATTTTACTAAAAATAGCTGGCAGTACGATAAATAATAGTCCCGGTCCTTGAGATGGTTCCATTCCAAATGCGAACACTACTGGGAAAATTGCAAGTCCTGCAAGTAATGTAATCACAAGCGTTAAAGCTACGATAGAAAATGCTGAACGCGGTAAACTTTCCTCTTTCGGTAAGTATGAGCTATACGTTACCATTACTGCTACTCCGACTGATAGTGAGAAGAACGATTGTCCCATCGCATATAAAATAACTTCTGATGTTACATGTGAGAAATCAGGTTGTAAGAAGAAACGAACCCCTTCTCCTGCACCATCTAACGTAAGTGCACGAACGATTAATACAAAGAATAAAACGAATAGTGCTGGCATGAAATATTTATTTACTTTTTCAACACCATTTTGTACACCTTTACTTACGATAAAAATAGTAATAAGGATGAATAATAGCTGTGATCCTACTGCTAAATACGGATTGGAAATGATTTCACCAAACGTAGCTTCGTATGCGCCATTTCCTTCCCATAGTCTACCTGTAATTGCATTCCATAAATATAATAAAATCCAGCCTCCTACAACACTGTAGAAAGAAAGTAATATGAAACAAGTTACAATCCCTAATTTCCCTAACCATGGCCATAATGTTTTTGGTGCGATTTCTCTATACGCATCAACAGCCTCTTTTTGTGTACTTCTTCCGATAACGAATTCAGCTAATAATAGCGGTAAACCAATTAATAATGTGAAACCGATGAAAATAAGGAAGAACGCGCCGCCCCCTCCAATTCCGGCCATATACGGGAACTTCCAAATAGCCCCTAGACCAATTGCTGAACCTGCCGCAGCTAATACGAAACCTAATTTCGATGTCCATTGCTGTGAATTCATTTGTTAATCTCCTCTCTTTATCTTTTTCTGTTTTACAATTCGGTATTTATATTGTTCTATCCACACTCTTTTCTAATACGTTCACTTCCTCTCTACTAATAAAAAACGCCCCTACGTAAATACGTAGGGACGACAAAAATATCGCGGTACCACCCTAGTTATGAAGATACACCAAAGTTAGGACCTAAATAAAAAACGTCCCTACGCAAATACGTAGGGACGATAAATTATCGCGGTACCACCCTAGTTATGAAGCCACAACAAAGTAAGACCTAAATAAAAAACGTCCCTACGTAAATACGTAGGGACGATAAATATCGCGGTACCACCCTAGTTGTGAAACAATCTTCACCACTTTATTTGATAACGGTATAAACTACCGTCTTTCATTTCCTCATAATGTGAGATTTATGAAAGATGCTCCAGGACGAACTTCATGAATAATCTATATACTGATTCACACCAACCATCAGCTCTCTGTAATAGGGAGATATTCACTACTATACCCTTTCATTGCCCAAATATTATTTTCCGAATTGATTACTATCATTTTTATCACACATTAAAAATAGTGTCAACTTATATTTTGAATTTTTACGTATTACATTCTATTTGAAAATGTAAAATATGACTTTTAAGTGAATAATATTTGAATATTTATGTTCCATACTATATTAACTACTCTAACAGGTTTATAGTAATATACGATAAACGTAAGACAGCACGAGTAGGAGGAAAGGATTTTGTCTACTTCAAAAGTTTTAAAAGGAACTGCTTTATTAAGCGGCGCAACAATGATTTCACGTATATTAGGTTTTATATACTTCTTCCCTTTTCAACTATTAGTCGGAACACAAGGGGTCGCTTTATATGGATATGCATACTCTTGGTACGGTATTTTATTAAGCTTTTCAACAGCGGGTATTCCTATTGCCGTTTCCAAATTCGTTGCAAAGCATAATGCGCTTGGTGATTATAGTACAAGCAAAAAATTATACAACTCTAGTGTAAAATTAATGTTGTTTATGGGCTTTTTAGGATTTTTAATTTTATTTATTGGAGCACCGTACATATCACAATTTATTATTCGCTCGAAAACGCCAGATCCACAATTTATCGCTGACGTAACACTTACGATGCGAGCATTAAGTTTTGCACTTATTATCGTACCAGCTATGAGTGTTACACGTGGTTATTTCCAAGGATTTCAACATATGAAACCAAGTGCTGTTTCTCAAGTCGTGGAACAAATTGCACGTGTTGTTTTCATTTTAGTTGGTAGCTTCATCGTCTCAAAATTATTAGGGGGTTCCGTAGCTTCTTCGGTTGCAGTTGCTACGTTTGGCGCTGTTATCGGAGCACTTGCAAGCGTCTCTATTTTAATGATGTACTGGAAAAAATATAATGGGTTAAAACCTCCCGAAGGTGAATTAAAATCAAGAGCATCCCATATCCCATTAAAAAATATTTATATAGAATTACTTCGATATGCAATCCCAATTGTATTTGTCGGCATCGCAATTCCACTCTACACGTTAGTAGATCAATATACTGTAGCTGATGTCCTTAGAGCGATGGGAGAGCCGTTAGAAATAGCAAATGCAGTTTTCGCTTATATAACGAACTATGCCCAAAAGTTAATTATGATTCCAGCTTCACTTGCAACTGGATTCTCCTTAACGATCATTCCGGCTATAACGAAATCTTATACAAGCGGGAAATTAGAAGAATTACAAGAACAAATTTCAAAGATATTTCAAGTCTTGTTATTCTTCACAATCCCGGCTGCATTTGGTCTTGCTAGCATCGCTTACGATGCATTCCGCATGGTTTATGTAAATCCTGAAATCGCACTTGGTGGATCACAATATTTAATTTCATTCGCACCGTCTGCTATATTAAGTGCGATTTTCACAGTTTCAGCAGCTATTTTACAAGGAATCGATTATCAAAGAAAAACAATGATTGCATTCTCAGCCGGAATTCTCGTTAAAGTTGTAGTAAATACACCGCTCTTACATTTATTTGGCGGACACGGTGCTGTACTTGGAACCATTCTTGGATACCTCGTTTCCAATAGTATTATGTTGTACTGCATCGTTAAGTTTGCGAAATTTAAAATTGGTGAGACAGCAAAAACAATATTTCTTATTACAATTTACTCCGCAGCAATGTCTGCTGTTGTGATGGCATTAAAATCAATTTTAACATGGTTAATTCCTGGACAAACTTATATGGAATCACTTCTCATTGTCGTTATATGTGGCGCTGTAGGAGGGCTTGTTTACCTTTTATTCGTATTAACAAGTGGACTTGCTTCACATATTCTCGGTGATAGAATTCAACGCTTACCTATACTGGGGAAATTAGTAAAATAAAAAACAAAGAGTTGTAACAAGGGTTACATCTCTTTGTTTTTTATTTCGCATATTGAATACGCTTTTGCTGTTCAGCGATATGTAATTCCGGAGCATGGTGTTCTACTAACTGTAATAGCTCCTCGATTAACACTTCTAACTCCTGTACACTATACTCCGGTTTTCCTATTAAAGCATTCGCCATACGCTCATATAAGTTTTCAGGCTTAATAATCATTCGTTCCACATTATATGGCATCCATTTAAACGCCGGGTGATGTACATACATTTTATTCAAACCAAATAAGACACCAAATATATTCCTTTGTGCTTCACAAATAACATCATATAGCATAAGCCAGTCTTTTCGTTTTAAAAGTGCCTCTCGATTATGCCAGCGATTGCTTAACCAAAGATTTTCTGAAATCATCCGTTTCGCTAGATTTTCTGGATATGCTACCACTCTATCTTTTAATGCATGTACTTTCTCTTCTCCATACAAACTAACACCGTCATGCACGGATGATACAATACATTGTTTTTCATAACTTATATCATATTGATCCACCACATCCGAAATCACTTTCTCTACTGTTTCTGTTAAAAAGTTACTAATCTCTAATTTAATTCCTTCTTTCGTCAAATACGTTTCCGACCATTCTTCTTCCTCATAAGGATGATATGACAAAATTGTTCCACCAATATAGTTAATAGGCCCTTTACGATCCTCATTCTCTGGTGGCATTGACCATAAAATATGTAGTTCTATATCTGAATGTTCATCTTCTAGCTTTCTAGCTACTGAACCGGCTAAAATAATAGCCTCCACTTTTGGGTTCTTCCTATAAATCTCTGACATTTCTATTGCTTTCTCTTTTAATCCCACTTCATTTCCCCCTATAATTGCATTACAGCCTTACTTCTTTTATTTATTTCGATATTACACATTTTATTCCCTTTTCAAAGTTCCACTACATCATATTTCTACCCAATAACGTTGTACAATTTCCCCAGTATGAGAAGAAACTACTTCATTTTCTAACACACCGCCAACCTTTTGAATCGTTTTAGCCGAAGCGATATTAGCTTTATCACAAGTTATTAACACTTTCTGCAATCCTAATTTTTGCGCTTCATCCAATGCAAATTGTAGTTGTTTTGTAGCGTAACCTTGGCGACGTTTATTTGGATGGACACTATATCCAATATGACCACTTTCCCGCAATAATTCTGAGTTTAGTCGATGTCTAATATTTACAAAACCTATAAGTTCCCCTTTTTCAAAACTTAAAAATTGGCTAGACGGTACTCGATTACCTTGTAAGTTTTCTCCCGCTTCTTGTATACTCACTTTTTCAAACCATTCATCGAGAGAATCAAAATTTTGTAAAGAACTACTGCCGTGTGGTTGTTCATCAGCATGTAAAAACGCATCGCGATACTCCATAATTTGTTTGCTATATTCATATGTTGGTTTTAATAGTTTCATTGTGCTTCTCCTCTCTAAATAACCTACAACAAACCCCTTAATAGCTCTCTTTCACCATTAAGGGGTTTCTATCATTTTCATTCAAATAATCCCATACTCAAATAACGCTCACCTGTATCAGGTGCAATACATAAAACTTTTTTACCAGCACCTAATCGTTTCGCAATCATAATCGCTGCGTAAACAGAAGCACCAGAAGACGGCCCAACTAATAATCCCTCTTGTCTAGCTAAGTTTCTCATTGTCGTTAAAGCCTCTTCGTCTGCAATTTGAATAATTTCGTTATACACTTCTGTATTTAAGTTTTTTGGGATAAACCCTGGACTTGTTCCTACTAGTTTATGAGGACCTGGAACACCTCCGGATAAAACAGGAGATCCTTTCGGTTCTACTACTGCAACATATAAATTGGGTAGTTTCTCTTTTAACGTTTCACCAGTCCCAGTAATCGTTCCGCCTGTTCCTGCCGTTGCTACAAATGCATCAAGCTCTCCATCCATTTGTTCATAAATTTCAAGTGCAGTTGTATAACGATGAATATTCGGGTTTGCTGGATTTTCAAATTGCTGCGGAATAAAACTATTTGGAATTTTCTCTTGCAATTCTAACGCCTTCGCAATTGCCCCTGGCATTCTTTGTTCTGCTGGTGTTAAAACTACTTCTGCTCCGTATGCTTTCAATAAATTTATACGCTCTTTTGACATATTATCTGGCATAATTAAAATCGCTTTATATCCTTTAGCTGCTGCGTTCATTGCTAAACCAATTCCTGTATTCCCGCTTGTTGGTTCAATAATTGTATCCCCTGGTTTGATAAGACCATTCTCTTCTGCAACGTGCAATAAATTATAGGCAGCACGGTCTTTCACACTGCGTGATGGATTAAACATTTCTAGTTTTACATACACATCTGCTGCGTCTTCTGGAATAAATTTAGATAAACGGACGACAGGTGTATCTCCTATTAATTCTGTAACATTTTCACATAATTTCATAGTGCATCCCCTATTCTATCGTTTTCTTATCACTTGGTAATAACCAAGAAGTAAGTCCAATTAATGGTAGACAACTACATAGTAACATAATGAATTGTAGACTATATATGTCAGCCAATTTCCCAAGAACTACAGAGCCTAAAGCGCCGAGTCCAAACGCAAGCCCTACAATTAATCCAGATACCATTCCTACTTTTCCAGGAACAAGCTCTTGCGCATATACAACAATTACACTAAAACTACTTGAACTAATAAAACCGATACATAAAAATAGCGGTATGACCCATACGAGCGAAACGTGGGGTAATAAAAGTGCAAGTGGGGCTGAACCTAGCATTGAAAATACAATAATTGTTTTCTTTCCAAATCGATCTGCTAATGGACCACCAAAGAAGGTTCCTAACACACCAGCAATCATAAATGCGAATACGAAATACTGAGCATTTTTTATCGATAAACCGTAATGCTCAATTAAGTAAAATTGATAAAAGTTCCCAATACCAGCACCGTACCAAGATCGTACAAAAGTAAGAAAAACAAGAAGTAAAATAACAAATTTAATATGTGTACTTACAATCGCATTTTCCGCCTCAAGCGCAGCCCTCTTTTTTCTCCTCACAGCGCCAGTCGCTAATTCATTCCTATACCAATTTGATACGAAAATTAATAATACAATTCCTACCGCCGCAAAGGCCGTAAAACCTAAAGAACCAATTTGTCCAAGCGGAACGAAAATTAACGCTGTAAAAATAGGAGCTAGAGAATTACCTGTATTTCCTCCCACTTGATAAATCGCTTGCGCTAAACCTCGTTTCGTCCCTGCTGCCATATAAGCAACTCGGGCGCCTTCTGGATGAAAGACTGCGGAACCTAATCCGATAAATAAAACAGAAATAATAACAATAATAAAGTTCGGTGCAAACGCGAGTCCAATCATCCCAAGCATACTCGAAAACATACCGAGCGGTAATAAAAATGGTGACGGCTTCTTATCCGAATACATACCAAAAACCGGTTGCATAATCGATGATGTCATATTTAACGCAAACGCAATCCACCCTACTTGCATATAGGATAAATTCATCGTTTTTTCCAAAATAGGAAACAACGCGGGCACAACTGCTTGCATCGAATCATTTAAAAAATGACCGAAACTAATCGCAAATAATATTCGATATATTGTCGGTGTTTCTACTCTGTTTTTTTGCGAAACTGCCTGCATATGTGTATTTCTCCTTCCTGTACAAAATATATATTTATTACAGTAGGTGTAATAAATTCTGACTTTTGAAACATTTCTATTCTATACTGGTTTCATTTCTTTTTCCAGAAATATCACCTTTTAAATAATACATTTTTTCTATATGCTTTATCGGATTTATTTATAGGAATTTTCTATATTTTCTTTTATACTAAGGCAGAGATGAAGGAAAGGATGACAACTATGAAGAAAAAAACAAAGGGAATCGTTGCACTCTCAATCACATTATCTATGTTTTTAACAGCATGTGGTCAAAAACAAGAGGCAACAACTACCGGAGAGAAGAAAAAAGAATCTTCGAAACAAGTATTAAACATTGTAGAAGCTGGGGAAATTTCTACACTTGATTCATCTATCGCAACCGATGGGTTTTCTTACGCTGCATTAAACAACGTAATGGAAGGATTATATATGCCTGGTCCTGACAATAAACCTGTTCCTGCAGCAGCTGAATCATACAAACTGAGCGAAGACGGAAAAACATATACATTTACATTACACGATTCAAAATGGTCAAATGGCGATCCAGTAACTGCCCATGATTTTGAATATGCATGGAAACGGGCCGTTAATCCAGAAACTGCTTCTGAATACGCACATATTATGTTCGATATTAAAAACGCTGAAAAAATAAATAAAAAAGAATTGCCAATTGATTCATTTGGTGTAAAGGCGATTGATAATAAAACTCTTGAAGTACAGTTAGAACACCCTGTTCCATACTTTTTAGGTTTAATGGGATTTGCAACATTTTATCCTCAAAACAAAAAGGTTGTAGAAGCACAAGGGAAAAATTACGGACTTGAAGCTGCAAATGTAGTTTATAACGGACCTTTCCAATTAAGTGAATGGAAACATGATACAAGTTATAAAATGACAAAAAACCCGAACTACTGGGATAATAAAAATGTGAAATTAAATGAAATTAATGTAAATATCGTAAAAGATACTTCAACAGCTGTTAATTTATTTGAAAGTAAACAAGTAGACCGAATTACGATTAATTCAGAGTTTGTTGATAAATATCAAAAAGATCCGAGCTTAAAGAAGATGGAACGTCCTTCTGTAACGTTTTTCCGATTTAGTCAAAAGAACCCTTTATTAGCAAACAAAAATGCTCGTAAAGCTATTTCGCTTGCTTTTGATAAACAAGGAATCGCAACAACGATTTTAAACAATGGTTCTATACCTGCGAATGCATTCGTTCCAAAAGGATTCGTAAAAGGACCTGACAATAAAGATTTTCGCAGTACAAGTCATGTAAAAGTAGAAACAAATGTGAAAGAAGCTAAAACACTATGGGAAACTGCGAAAAAAGAAACAAATTTACAAAACGCTTCTCTTTCAATCATAACAACAGATGAGTCTAACGATAAAAAAATTAGTGAGTTTTTAAAAGGTGAGCTGGAGAAAAACTTACCTGGATTAAAAATCACATTACAACCACTTCCAGTAAAAGCATTTTTAGATCGTGAAGGAAATGGTGATTATGACATTTCACTTTCTACATGGGGACCAGATTATCCTGATCCTACAACATTTTTAAATATGTTCGTTACAGACGGACCGTTTAATAAGATGAGTTACTCAAACAAACAATACGACGAATTAATTGAGAAAACGAGCTCTACTTTAGTAACTGACTTACCAGCACGTTGGAAAGCGTTCCAAGATGCAGAGAAAATCTTACTTGAAGATGATGCAGCTATCGCTCCAATCTTCCAATCAGGACTTGTATATTTAGAACGCCCAACAGTAAAAGGTGTTGTTGTTCGTCCATTTGCAGGAATTTATTCTTATAAGTGGGCCTCTATTACGGAATAAGAAAAAGGCGATCCTAAAACATATTAGGATCGCCTTCTTTATTAAATTGCAAAACGCTTATACTTTTCGTAATCACTCGTCTTACATTCTACTTCTAGTTTCGTACCTTCGTTTTCATAACTCGTAGATAGAACGTGCGCATGAGTATTGAAATAAGAAACTACCTGTCCTTGATCATACGGAATTAGCATTTCACACTTCGTATACTCTTTATAAATGTGTGAGCGAATCATTTCGACAAGTTCTTCAATTCCAACGTGTTTCTTCGCTGATAAATAAACGCGGTCTTCTTGTACTTTCGGAATTTCAACATCTACCATATCTGATTTGTTATAAGCATAAATTGTTGGAATATTTTCTACTCCAATTTTCTTTAACGTTTCATTTGTAATATCAATTAACTGTTCATAATTTGGATTTGCGTAATCTACAACATGAATAAGTAGGTCTGCTTCCGCTACCTCTTCTAATGTTGACCGGAATGCTTTCACAAGATGATGCGGTAATTTACTTACAAATCCAACTGTATCTGTTAATAAGAATGATTTGTTATCTGGTAACTCAATATTTCGCACCGATGTTTCTAACGTTGCAAATAACATATCCTTTTCAAATACTTGTTTTTCTTCTGTACCATTGTAAATTTCAAGCATCGCATTCATCGTCGTTGATTTTCCCGCGTTTGTATAACCTACTAATGCTACAACAGGAATTTCATTTTTCTTACGTTGTTTTCGCTGCGTTTGACGCTGCGCAACAAGAGCTTCTAAATCTTTATTTAAAACTGAAATTTGTTCTTCAATTTTACGACGATCCAACTCTAATTTCTTCTCACCGACACCTTTATTTTTCGTACCAACACCGCCGCTCTGTCTTCCTAACGATTCACGAAGACCAATTAAACGAGGCATCATATACTGAAGGTGGGCCACTTCTACTTGCAACTGCGCTTCTTTCGTTTTCGCACGTTGCGCAAAAATGTCTAAAATTAATATGGTACGGTCAATTACTTTACAATCTAAATCTGCTTCTAAATTTCGAATTTGAGAAGGCGATAATTCGTCATTAAAGATGACCATATTCGCACCTACTTCATTTACATAGGCTGCTACTTCTTCAATCTTTCCTTTTCCAATATAATGGGATGGATTTACACGTTGTAAATTTTGCGTCACTTGTCCAATTACCTCTACATCACAAGCTTCTGCAAGATTCGTTAGCTCTTCCATCGAATATGCAAAATCATCCTCATTACCTAAATTTACTCCAACTAAAACTGCTCTTTGTAATAATTCTTCCATATATTTATTCCTCCATTTCGATTACGTAAAATAAAAAACACAGGTCGCTGCCTGTGTTTTCGTAAACGGATAAGGGTTCACCAAAGAAATAGAAGAAAGTTGTGCTTTCATCCTATCTCATAGTTAAAAAGTCCCAAGATCGTATGCGTATCCACTATAAGTGTTCACCTATACAATCCCATTCTATTTATAAAGGCAAAACAAAAAGAGGGCGTATTCGTCCCTCCCTCTTTTTCACATATAAGCTTAATAAAGGGTTCCTTTAAAATAGGCAGACCAATCCCGTTCACTCTGCACACAGACAGAGCCTTTGAGCGCTATTCAATTATTGGCACAAAGTATTGAGACGTAATCTGATTAAGATCAAAGGAAGCCCCTCCGTTCATTTTAAGTTACATAAAGTGTAGCATAAGTAATTCGCTTTCACAAGATTAAACCACCTATAGAAACAGAAAGAAAATCTTTATATATTTACTTTAATCGTCATTTTTTGCGAGTTCTTCTCACAACAAAAACAATGATTAATAATAGACAAATGGAAATGATAGCAACTTGCCACCAACTGAAACCGCTCACCATCTCCCCTTTTAAATCCACTTTCTTCGTTGGAACAGACTCTTTTGCAATTTGACGTAAAGCCACTTTGTCCGCCCCTGCCTCACCTAATCTCTTCGTTCTACTACAACTATTTGTGTGTAATTGTTTTTCCAATCCTCTTTGAGAAGAATATACTAAGTACTCTCCTCCTTCCACAAAGTGAAATACACAATCACCACCATTTGTATATACAATAATTTGCGAAGAATTTGTCCCTTTCCAAATTTTCTTCACTTCAAATAATACTTCAATTCCACCTCCTTCTTTCCTTCCAACCTCAATTACTTGTCCCTCAAACACTACATCGTTTTTTTGAAAAGCCTCTTCTGCTGATACGTTAATACAATCACAAGCATAAGATTTCTCTGGAAAAATAATAAAAATAAAGCTACAAATAATGACAAAAGGCAACATACGTAAAATTCTTTTCAAGGAGCCCAACTCCCTTCATTATCAATTTTAGAAACTTCTCGTATATTATTTTTACAACACTCGCTAAATTCCTCCATAGTAAGCTAAGTCGTTCAATACACTAAAAATCTATATTGACATTTTTATAACCTGATATTAGTATCAGGTTATAAAATAAAGTTAGGAGCTGTTCCTATGAATTCTAAATCCCGTATCACTGCAATTGGTACTCATGTTCCAGAACAAATATTATCAAATCATGATTTAGAAAAAATGATCGATACGAATGATGAATGGATTGTACAAAGAACAGGAATGAAGGAAAGAAGAATCGCTAGCGAAGATGAATACGCCTCAAACTTAGCCATTAAAGCAGTTGAAAATTTATGTACAACATATAAGAAAAACTTAGAAGATGTCGACTGTATCATTGTCGCTACTACTACTGCTGATTACGTTTTCCCTAGTGTTGCTTGCCAAATACAACAATACTTCAACATACCTCATACAATGGCATTTGATTTAAATGCCACTTGCGCTGGTTTCACATATGGCTTGCACGTCGGTAATAGCTTGATTACTTCTGGATCACATAAAAAAGTACTTGTCGTAGCGACCGAGACATTATCAAAAGTTACTGATTACACCGATAGAACGACCTGCATTTTATTTGGCGATGGTGCTGGCGCTATTTTATTAGAAAGAGATGAAAACAAACCAAGCTTTATCGCGTATCACATGGGCACAAACGGTGACGGCGGAATTCACCTATACAGAACAAATTTATCTACTACTATGAATGGCACACAACTGCAAACAAATGAAAAAATCGTTCAAAATGGAAGAGAAGTATATAAATGGGCAACACGTACGGTGCCAGCAGGTATAAAAGAACTATTACATACTGCAAATATGCAAAAAGATGATATAGACTGGCTCATTCCTCATAGCGCTAACTTACGCATGATTGAATCTATTTGTGAAAAATCTCAAATTCCAATACAAAAAACATTAACGAGCGTGGAATATATGGGGAATACATCTTCTGTCTCTATTCCACTCGCTCTAGATTTAGCTAGAAAAGAAGGGAAATTAAATAACGGAGACACACTTTTACTGTACGGATTTGGTGGTGGTCTTACACATTTAGGTCTTATTGTGGAGTGGGATTTAAGTTAAATGCATGAAAAAGAGGTTCTAGTCAATAACTAGAACCTCTTCTTTAATTTCTTTCTCCTTTTCGAGACCATATCACAACAGGAATAAGCATGAAAGCTAACACTCCTCCAGCTAATGACAATGCCGCATAACTTGAATTCGCTACTACCATTCCTGACATCGCTCCACCAGAAGCTCCAGCTAACGCAATAAACACATCTATCTTCCCTTGTGTTTTTGCACGTGTGGAAGGTATAGTTGCATCAACAATTTGAGCAGTACCACTTATTAAACCGAGGTTCCACCCTAATCCAAGTAAAGACAAAGCAACGATTAATAGTATTAAAGAATCACTCGGCGCTATCGCAGCTATGACACCTGCTGCTAATAAGATTACTCCACCAGCTATACTCATCGTAGTTCTGCCAATTTTATCAATTAATATTCCTGTAACGAGAGATGGAAGATACATTGCACCTACATGAAAACCAATTACAAGACCTACTGCACTTAAAGCATGACCATGGTGCCCCATATGAACTGGCGTCATTGTCATAATTGCAACCATCACGATTTGTGTAAGTATCATTACGATAGCTCCAACCGTAATGCCTCTTTTATTTTCTTTCGCTTCTTCTGTTACTGGTTGCCCTTTATATGTATGTTCTTGTTTATATGATTCTATCATATTAGCAATAAGTAACGGATCTGGACGTAGCATAACAAAAAGGACAAGACCCGCCAGTATAAACGCCGCCGCTGATAATATGAATGGGCCAGCAAGTTCAGGAATTCCAATTGAATGAGCAAACCTTCCCATTACACCTACTAAATTTGGACCTGCGACTGCACCAAAAGTCGTCATTACCATCGTAATACTAATGGCAGTTGCTCTTTGCTTCTTATTCGCTAAATCCGTTCCAGCATAACGCGCTTGTAAATTTGTAGCTGTACCCGCGCCATATATGAGTAAAGAAACTAGTAAAAGAATAATACTATTTATTAAAGCTGCCAATACAACTCCAATAGCCCCTAGTCCACCTACTATAAAACCCGCTGCAAGCCCTACGCGGCGACCATACTTTTGCGATAACTTCCCAACAAAGAAAGCCGCTATCGCAGATCCCATCGTAAACATAGCAGCCGGTAAACCTGCAAATGCATCTGTCCCAAGCATTTGCTGCGCAAGAAGTGCACCTACTGTAATCCCAGCAGCTAACCCAGCTCCGCCGAACATTTGTGAAATACTTACGATTATTAACGTTCTTTTGTATAATTTTCGTTGTCCCTCTTCTGTATACATACGATTACTTATTAAAGCCCCCGCCTTATGTAACAATTCTTCATCCTCCCTTTCAAATTAAACCCTCTTGTTAATGTACTATGTTTAACGTTACATATTCAATGCCATTTTCCATTCTTCTCTTTCATTCTAAAAAACTTTCTAACCAAACTCGACTTCTCTCATGCTATATTAAAAATTCTACCATTCACAATATGTAATCAAAAAACAAAAAACAGGCTGCTATTAGCCTGTTTTCTTTACACTTCCTCTACTACTCTTCCACTTTTCTTTTTACTCAAAACCTTTCTTTCCGAAAATAACAAACTTACTAAAGCACAAATTAAAATAATTGGCACACTCGCTTTATATAAATCTGTAAAACTCATCGCCATCTGACTCTTAGCATAATGGTTTACATCATTCGAAAATGCGAGTACTTCTTTCTTTATACTTTCCTCTTGTTTTTCAACTTCATTTGTCACTTGATTCATAACTTCTTCTCTTTTTATATCTCTATATTCTACTGGAACAGCATTTAACACTTCATCTACTTTTTGGTGAATTAATTCGTCTTTTTTCTCTTTATGTAACCCTACAAATTTTTCATTTTGATGCTTTTCTACATTCGTTTCTATACTTTGATTCTCTATTTTTTCTTTTGTCATTTGTAATATCTCCGCTTGCTGAGTATTACCTACATGAATATTACGCACCTTTTCTTCTGCATAACGATATACATTCTCTTTATTTACAGTTAAGTTGTGAGTTAAGTTAGATACAAATATTGCGACCGCTAAAACAATACCTACTTGCCGCAACATTGACACGACACTTTGAGAAGCAGTTAATAATTCCCCTTCAAACGAAGAAGCACTTAAAACTGTAATTGGACCTACTACTAAACCATACCCAACACCTAGTATCATACATGGAATAATAATTTCTATATTTGTTGAATTAACATCAATCATTTGCAACCAATAATAAGATAAGCCCATCACAAGAAAGCCTGATAAAATAATAGTTACTTTTCCGAGTTTTTTAATTAAAGTTGCTGCAGCTGGTGAGACAAAAAATATCATTGCTGAAATAGGTGTCACTAAAAAAGCTGCTTCAATTTCCGTTCGACCTTGTATTTTCGTCAAGAACGTCGGAAGCAATACAGTAACTCCAATTAAAAATACATTACTTAATATAACAACGATAGATGCTCCAACAAACATTCGATCTTGAAATAAATTTAAATTCACCATTGGATTATGAACCTTTCGTTCCACTAGAACAAATAGAATAAGAGAAATAGTGCTAATTGCATAACAAGACAAGGCTATGTTACTTTGCCATCCCCATGTATTTCCTTTTACTAATACGAGAGTAAAAGAAAAAATTGCTAAGCTACTTAATAGTAGTCCTACCCAATCTATTTTTGAGATAATACGTTCTTCATTTTTTATTTGTAACATAATGCAGCATAAAATGATTCCAAGAATACAAATTGGAACATTTACGAAGAACACCCATCTCCAACCGAAATTTTGTGTAATAATTCCACCTATTACTGGACCCATCGCAGCTGATAGTCCCTGTGTTACTCCCAAAATCGCAAGTGCAACATGCCTCTTTGCTAATGGCATAGCTGATACGCCAATTACCATACTAGTTGGAAATAAAATCGCTGCACCTACACTTTGTATAAAGCGAGAAAAGATAAGAAAATCGCCCGTATTAGCAAAAGCACAAAGTACTGATCCACCACCAAAAATTATCAAACCAACAATATACATCTTTGCTTTCCCAAAAATATCAGCTATCCGTCCTAGCGGAATAGCGAGTACAGCTATTGTCATTGTATAAACATTTAATACCCAAGACATCTTTTCTAATGAAGTATTTACACTCGTTTGTATCGCTGGTAAAGCTATATTCATAATTGTCGTATCAATCATACAAAGAAATATACCTAAGCACATTAAAAAGACAATCTTAATACCCTTTGATTGTTCCATGTTCTTCTACCCCTTTATTTATTATGAACGTTTTTTCAGTCTTCCATTTTATTGTGTTCTTTTGCTTCTAGTTGCTCTAGTTTTCTTTTCAAAGTCTCTACTTGAGCACTATACGATGCGATTCCTACATCAAGTGAAATTTCCTCAACAAAAGTAATACCTTCTCTCCACTTTTCATATTTCAGACGTAGATCCGCAATGTATGCTTCTTTCCTTTCAATTTCGTCCTTAATCCATTTTTTTATCGCCTGACCATCGCTGTAATTACCGAAATACATCCTCATTAAAAAATCTGAACGTAAAACATCTTTCTCTACATCCGTTTGCATGTATTGATAAAACTCTTCACGCCCTGCATCTGTAATAAAGTACATTTTCTTATTCGGTTTCCCTTCTTGCATAACAACTTCTTTTTTTATTTTCCCCTCTTTTTCCAACTGACGTAACGTTGGGTAGATCATCCCAAAACTTCCATCAAAGAAATGAGTAAATACATCTTCAAACACAATTTTAATATCATAACCAGACAATTCTTTTCCCATTAATAAACCTAAAACAACATCTCTTCCTTTCAAAATAAGACCCCCACATAGTATATAATCAATAATCATATTAACAATGTTAATATGATTATTGATTATATACCTTATTCTGTTATTTGTAAAATGTTTCTAAATAAAAAACACCCTGTAATTTTATTGTTCAAAATTACAGGGTATCTCTACTTTATATTTCATATGTAAACCTTGTACTATTTTACAACTACATCTTGATTCGTTTCAAAGTCTTCCGTCTTACCTTCTTTCATTTCATAATAATAAGAAGGCAATTCTATACCATGCTCTACAAAATAATCCTCAATTAACGAAATAATCACTTTCAACGTTTTCAAACGTGCGTATAATTTATCGTTGCTCGCGATTATTTGCCATTTTGCATTAGGCTTATTTGTTTTTTCAAACATGTCTTCCATTGCCTCAACATACTCGTCCCATTTTTCACGGTTACGCCAATCTTCATCTGTAATTTTCCATCTTTTTAAAGGATTGTTCTCTCTATCCTTAAACCTCTTTAACTGTTCATCTTTACTAATATGATAGAAAAACTTCCCGATTATATAATGATCATCTGTTAATAGTTTTTCAAAATCATTAATCTCGTCATACGCTCTCGTCCACTCTTCCTTTGTAGCAAACCCTTCAACACGCTCAACTAACACGCGGCCGTACCACGAGCGATCGAAAATAGTAATTTGCCCGTACTGAGGTAGTTTCCGCCAGAAACGTTGCAAGTAATGGTACCGTTTCTCATGAGGTGCCGGTGCTCCAATTGGATTTACTTGAAACCCACGCGGATCAAGGTGCTCTGTCACTCGTTTAATCGCTCCGCCTTTTCCAGCCGCATCCCAGCCTTCCATAACGAGCATAACTGCGATTTTTTCTTCTTTTACTATTTGCTGCAACGCTAATAAGCGCCTTTGATATTTTTCAAGTTTCTTATTGTACTTAGATTTCGATTCAATTCTTTTCGTTACATTTACTTTAGCAAGATATCCATGTTCCATAAAACAAATCCCCCTTGTTGTATGACAATGTTATTTTAACATATCCATTGGGATTTTTTTTAAATTAAAATTTTTTTCGAAAAACAATCTCTACTTTTTTTATATCGATAAATTAACTTCACCAATATATTTTTAAGCACACCTATTATTAATTACAAAAACAAAAAAGGAGACTATGCAAAAAAATCTCTACACAGTTTCCTTTTTTAAGATGTATGTCGCTTACTTAGAAAGACTAAAAATAAAAATAGAAACTCCATCGATTCACTCATACTACAAACGAATGACAGGCGGAATACCTCCTTCTGGTAAAAAATAAGCAAATACTGTAAATCCAATGATTAACATTGAAAATAATGTTATTATAATTCCACCTGGTAATGTTAGAAAAAGAGTATTCGGCCTTCTCTTCATAGAGAAAATCATCGAGTATACCCCCAGAAGAAGACTTATTATAGCAATAGTCACATAAACAACTACTGCATACCATGGATTGAGTTCTAATAAAACACCAGAAATAAATATATACAAAAATAATAATTGTAGAAAAATACTGCTTCCCATACTTACGAGCTCTTTCAATATATCCTCCCCCTAAACCGTATGGTATATTATCTCAAAAAGAGAAGAAAATAACAAAAAATCCATTAAAGAATGGGAGCTCTCAAAAAATGAAACGAAAAATATTAACTCTCTTTACGCTTATATGCTTAGCACTACCAATACAAGCTAGTGCATACACATTTCAATCACTACCAATTGCATCAAAGTCTAAACAATGGTATATCGAAATTGATAAATCTCATAACGTAAACAAGCAAGCAATCCAGCCAAAACAAGGTGTATTTGATACATATAGTTTACTCGTAAAAAACATCGGTCATGATGTATCAAACGTATCCGTGGAAATACTTGATAACAATCCTACCTCTAAAGCTACCTTTAAACCTACTACACCTAATGAAAATATTTCTAAAAGTCATACAAGCTTTGACTACATGGTATTCCCATTAGACTTTAATAGTCATAATTTTAAAGTTGTGATTACTTGGGAAGAAAAGAACTTTTCTTACAACGGCCATCCAGTAAATGAAAGTAAAAAAATGAAACAAACATTTGTATTTAATGAAGAGTAAGCCCTAATTTAATTAGGGCTTACTCTTCATTTACAAAACCAGTTTGAATGGCTTCTGTCACTTCTTTTGTTATGTCCAGTTTTGTTGCATCGGTGCTAATTTTCTTATGCCAAATATGCACGGAAGGCTTTTCGTTACAAAAATGTTTTATTAATACTAGTTGATTATATGCTAGCTTATTTTCTCTATGGGTAGCAATATAGACTGTGAAATTTTTTGCTTCAAAGACCTTTTCCTGCAAAGTATATTGGTTGTCCCATTCCTTTGCGACTATATCGTTCAAATTTTCTATAAGCATATAAGTCGTTCCCACCTTCCCTTATATCATCAATCAAATCTTCGAATACTCGGCACACATAATGCTACTCCAATTGTTACAAGTACTAAAATAGCTAGTGTTATAATCGTTATCTCGCCACCTATGACAGTAGCTAACCATCCTACAGCTACATAACCTAGTGGCAATAAAGCAAATGAACCTAACATATCAAGGCTTGCCACTCTTCCAAATGCTTCTTCTGGCACAAGCTCTTGTAAACTCGTTTCCCAAATGAGTCCAAATATCATCATACCGAACCCTTCAATTGCCATTAATACAATTAAAACAGGTGCCCAAGTAATGAACGGCATTATTAAAAGCGCACAACCACTTATTAAAACACCACCATAGGCAAGTACTCCCCGCTTATACCACCGTTCTCTCCCGCCAAATATTAGCGCAGCAACTACAGCTCCAACACCAGAGGATGCCATTCCTAATCCATACACATATGCTTCAAAATGATGATGAACATTAAATAACCATGGAATTAATACGACGATAATTCCTGCATAACAAATATTGATGAAAGAAAAGACTAAAATTGTAATCCATAGCCACGGATGACTTTTTAAAACAAAAACACCTTCCATAAACTCTTGTTTATAATCGAATTTTTTCTTTTCAATAGGTTTTACTTTTTTAAACTTTATTTCTCTTAAAAATAATAAACAAAAAAATGATAACAAATACGTTACTGCATCTAGTCCAAACCCTATTCCGGCAGATGCAACTGAAACGATTAATCCTCCAAGAGCCGGTCCAATTAGTCGTATACCTTGATTACTCATTTGCGTTAATGCATTAGCTGCATTTCGAATTTCTGGTACAAATACTTTCGCTCTTACAGCCGCATACGCTGGCTGAAATATGCCTTCCATAAGTCCATATAATGCTACGAGGACATATAGAAGTGGAATTGTTAATACATCCATAAATATAAGTGTTGCAAGTAATAGCATTAATATGCAGCGAACTATATCTGTAAATAACATTACTTTCACCCGATCCATTCGATCTACTACTAATCCCGCAAACGGTAACGCAAGAATATTAGGAAGCATGTACATTGCCATAGTCATTCCCATTACAACTGTTGAACCAGTTAATGAATACACAACGACTGGCAAAATAACCATCGTTATCGAACTACCTAAAGTCGAAAGCAATTGCCCAATCCATAAAAATTTAAAATGTGGTGACGCTTTAACTGGCAATAATAATTTGCCAACATACCCTAAACCCTTTTCTCTTTGTATTCCCCCTTGCATTTCCCTCTCCTCTTTTCAAATAACTATAGAATTTATACGAAGCAACTAAAAATTCCTAATCTTCTATTTTTAATTATATAAGAAATCATTATATCATGGTAAAATTATCAAAAAATATAAAGGAGAATACATCATTATGCCAAATTCACATAACATCGAACACCGCATCTATACAATGTGTATGATGCAGCGCAATAATGAAGTTTTACTTATAAAACGCCCCGATCATCGAGGTTTTCCTGGTTACATCGCTCCCGGCGGAAAAGTAGATTTTCCAGAAAGTATCGTTCAAGCTGCTAAACGAGAAGTAAAAGAAGAAACTGGATTACTTGTTTCAACTTTAACCTTTAAGGGATTAGATGAATATGTAAATCCGAAAGAAAATGTTCGATATATGGTATTTAACTATTGGACAGATTCATTTGAAGGTGAACTCCTTTCGAATCCTCCTGAAGGCAAATTATTATGGGTACCAATCGATACAGCACTAAATCTTCCTATGCAAAATTGGTTTAAAGAAAGATTTCCATTATTTTTTGCAAAAGGTACGTTTGAAATTCAACGTGTTTGGGACAAAGACTTAGATAAACAAGTCGCTATGACAATTACCCATACGTAAAAAAGCTTGGAATCTCTCCAAGCTTTTCTTACTTCTCCTCTATTTTCTTAATCTCATAATCAATTTCTAAAAACTTAACTCCAAATATCCACATTTTATGGTTAGCTTCTAACATTTGATTGGTGCCCTCTTTAATAATAAACGTCTCTGCTAACGGTAACCGTACTGTAAAGAAACGAGTATGTAAATAAATCCCCTCATCTCCCTTACCATTTCTTCTCAACTTACTAGTAATAATTAAATTATTATTATCATTACGTAATTTTAAAACCCCCGTCATATTCGAATATGGTAGAGGTAATGCAATATTCATATATGTCTCATTCTTATACGTATGTTTTGAGTAAAGAGCTACAAAAATAGATGCTCCTGCTTCATTTTTTCTTAACCAAGCTCTTACATTCTCCCTTCCATCCTTCTCATCCATTACCCCTATGATAGAGCCGTGCATTGTTTCCCACTTGCCGCCCATTCCTAAATGTATTTGTCCTACACGCTTACTCATTTTCTCATAACAAAATGCTAACAGGCGGAACGAACGAGTCCATTTAATATGCGATTGTAACTCATACTCTTTTGTATTTTCATAAAACCGAATAATGCTTAAAGGTATCTTTGTCACGTCAAATGCCTCACTATGAAAATCATCCATTTTATCAACTAAACCGTTGTATTCCTTACTATCTATTACATTTCTGTTATGTAAAAACGCTT
Organism: Bacillus paranthracis; assembly: GCF_001883995.1. Lineage (GTDB taxonomy): Bacteria > Bacillota > Bacilli > Bacillales > Bacillaceae_G > Bacillus_A > Bacillus_A paranthracis. The sequence goes on from NZ_MACE01000049.1 coordinate 649,858, forward strand.
CACCAACTGTCGCCTTTCCTCTTAATCTGCTCATTGGTTTCCCGTAATATTTATAGTTCGGAACACTCTTTTCAATCATCCAGCCGACAAATGCCGGTAACGCTACTCCAATTCCATTCACAACACCGTGAATCCAAACCATTTGAGCAATTGTAATCGTCATTACATGTTTCAAATTCCCATACGAGTATATAAGTGAAAACATAATTGTTACCATAAGTGTACTAGACGATATGATCAGCAGAATCTTTGCGTTGATAGCATTAAATTTCGTACGCCAAACATAAATTCCATAACCATAAATAACGCATAAATATAGGAACACTGCAAAAAATTCAAATACCCTTGAATACGTAATTCCTACTGCGACTGTCAGAGGTGAAATAACGATGACAAACATAATAACATCATATACTTTACTTCTCTTTTCTCTTTTTCTCCCAATTAAACCAGCCGATAACGGCAATAGAAACGCCGAATAATGAAAGTGTGCAGCTGTGAGTAAAACAATGTCAGAACTAAAGTGCATAATGGAAAGCTTTGCTACAGAAGCAAAAAACCAAAAACCACCTAAAAACAAATAAATAAACGCACTATCGATAGCTGTCTCTTCTAACGGTGTCCATCCTCTTTCTAGTAATCTATTTATACCAAATAACGCAACGATCCCCGTATATACAAACCAAATTATCGCAAAGATATATTGATTTGTTACGAAAGCTAACATTGCACAAATCGCTGCTATCGGATATAAAAACGATACGGATTTATAAAATAATAAATACGATCCATTTCGTGCTCTTTTATCAATAATACAAAAAGACATCGGTATACATAACAAAATAGATAATAAAATAATTGCTTCAACTGGGTTTACATTTGACCACTCACATATTAGAAAAATAATATAACAAGCAAGCCCAACTATTATATTTTTCATATCATTTATTTCCTCTCCACAAATGTTCCCTTATATGAAAATAGCGAACCAATTAACGGATTTTGTACTTGAACATGAATTCGAAAACATTGTAATTCGTCATCATAACTTTCAACAATGTTTGCCTCTCCGTATAAAAATTTCGGTAAAGAGATTTTTCTTCCAAACATATAAAACCATTGTTTCTTTGAAGAGATATGCATTGCCCCTAACTCATCAATATAAAAATCCAATGTAGAGACGAGTAAATGTGGTTCACCAAAATAATCTACAATTTCATTTTCATCAAGTTTCATTACCGCATTAAAATATCTTTTCTTATTACGAAAGTAAAAAGTACGATTCCACCGCACAAGTTCATGTCCATGTTCATCACGCTCAGCGGTATTATGTATTGTAAATGGCACTCCCTTACCTCTCTCAGAGAAAAACATTCGAAACTTCGATGCAATTTTTAATATGAATTTTACGAAAAAAGAACCACCGTAAATTTCATCCATCTTCCCTTCTCCAATAAAGCTATTTTCTTCTGTAATCTCATAACGTTTCTGTAATTTCGGATGAAGTTTTTTATAAGAATCCCCTAATAATCTTTCATACATATTAGCCATACATTACCCCTTTCTCTTCCTCTTGCAATTTTTTGCACTTGGCAAATTCGTACTATTTATATAACCGACAATCGATAATCCAATTAGAAGTAGATTTAACGTAATTGGATTAAACGGCTCTGTAAAGCTTGCGATATTCGTAAATCCTGCTGCTATCGTTAAGGCTATTAACATAAAAATATGTACGACAAATACTTTTCGTTTTGGAAATGGTAACAGCCATAGGACACCAAAAATAATTTCTAGTAATCCAATTATTTTAAGTATAAAAACACTATGTTCAGTTGAACCAACCATCACCGATAGCATTTTTACTTCTTCTGAATGAGTAAACACTAGTTTCGGTACTATTCCTTGATACATCCATACGAAAGCAAATAAAAAACATACGAGCCAATACGTCACTGTTCTTCTAATGAGCTATCTAGGATAAAGTCCCTTTTCTAACCATAATTTTAAAGCATCAAAACTCCAAGCAGTCGCCCAGCCTAATAACGGCCGAAACATATAGAAATCTATTACATTCCCTATACGACCAAACCTCGTATCATAATCATATTGTGTCTCAAAATGAATGTGTTCTTTACACGGTGTATACTTCCAATAACCACGCCCTATTTGAATAAGAGATAATGTATTATCCGTCCAAAACTTTAAAGAAGAAATTCTTTCACCCGTTTCTTTTCTTATTTCACCTATCGATTCCCCTTCCCCAGCTATTTCAAGTCCAAATCCGATTTTTGTTTTATATAAAAACTTCTGTGGTTCTCCTTCTTTTTTCTCTACATACGAAATTTCAGTAAAGCGAGCATCCCATTCTGTATGTATATGTGGTTCTTGCGTGTATTTCCATAATTTCTCCATTGTTGTGTTCATTTCTGCCGAAACATAAATAGGCTTTTTCCCCTTCATTCCTCCACCTACAATGCACTATAATTTTAATGTACATGTAATATATTTATTTTGCTACATTTTTCACAAACTTTCTAACAAAAAGAAAGAATTTTTAAAATATATACAAAACACTTGATTCCTCGAAAAATATAAATTATTATAAAACAAATGTTACCAACAACTTCATAAATCAAACACTCTCGCCTAAAACGTGAGATAGAGGTTGCGATACTTATGAGTATTCTAATGGAGACACAGAGATGTCTATGAAATTAGATGAAAGGAAGTATTGCCGAAATCGATATATTTCTCTGTATGTATCGATTGGGGCTGTTTTCGAATAGAAACAGAACTGTCATATGTACAGACGTGTATGTATGAAGAGCTATCTACAAAAAAGAGATATCATTTTCATGGTATTCCTTTTTTGGCGGTTTTTTTTATTAGCTCCGTTTTCTGTTTCCCTTTTCCTGTAACAGCACCATCCTCACTTATTTGAGATGGTGTTTTTTGTTTTTCTCTGGTAACTACAGGAATATTGGGATTTGTATATATCCTAATCTATTCTTAAAAATGGATGAAAGAAGGAATTCGTAATGGAAACGATTGTACAAAAATTTGGTGGCACTTCTGTCGGAAGTGTTGAGCGTATTCAACATGTAGCAAATTTAATTATTGAAGAATATGAACGAGGACATAGTATCGTCTCTGTCGTTTCAGCAATGGGAAAAAGTACAGATGAACTTGTAGCACTTGCTAACGCAATTACAGAAAATCCAAGTAAACGCGAAATGGATATGCTTCTATCGACAGGAGAGCAAGTAACTATTTCATTATTAACGATGGCACTGCAAGCAAAAGGCTATAACGCGATTTCATTAACAGGATGGCAAGCTGGTATTACGACAGAATCTGTACATAGTAGTGCACGGATTACTGACATTCATACAGATCGAATTCAGTCTTATCTTACTAAAGGCACGATTGTTATTGTAGCTGGTTTCCAAGGAGTCAGTGAAGATTTTGAAATTACAACGCTTGGACGAGGTGGTTCTGATACAACTGCTGTCGCATTAGCTGCTGCACTAAACGCAAAAAAATGTGATATTTACACAGATGTAACTGGCGTATATACGACGGATCCACGAGTTGTAAACGATGCTTATAAATTAGATGAAATTTCTTATGACGAAATGTTAGAACTTGCAAACCTCGGTGCTGGTGTATTACACCCGCGTGCTGTTGAGTTTGCTAAAAATCATAATGTCATTTTAGAAGTTCGCTCAAGTATGGAACAAGAAAACGGAACAATTGTAAAAGGAGAATGTAACATGGAACAACAATCAATCGTTAAAGGTATTGCATTTGAAGATAATATTACACGCATCACAGTGAAAGGATTAGAACAAGGTTCACTTTCAACTGTTTTCTCTACATTAGCAGCGGCACATATTAATGTAGATATCATCATTCAAAGTATTACTAATGAAGGAACTGTTCATCTCTCCTTCTCCATCCATTCTAATGATTTAAGAGAAACATTAGAAGTATTGGAACAAAATCAAGAGGCACTTCACTATGAAGCAGTAGAATATGAAAATCATTTAGCAAAAGTATCAATTGTAGGATCTGGTATGGTCTCTAATCCAGGTGTTGCTGCGAATATGTTCACTACTTTAAAAGAAGAAAATATTCATATTAAAATGGTAAGTACATCAGAAATTAAAGTGTCTGTCGTTATTGACCGCCTTCATTTAGTGACAGGTGTTGAGGCACTGCATCAATCATTTATGGCGAAAATTGTGCCTTTAGTACAAATGAGTTAATTTCCAGCGGTATTACTTAAAACAAATTATATGAATCTATTTCCTTCCTATTAAAAATAGAAAGCTGTTTGCATTATATAGAGTGACAAGAAATTTATGTGTCATTAAAAAAATACAATTAATTCTATACAACAATCGGATCATTTAATGCCGTACAGGATAGAAATATTTTTGCAAGGAAGTCTCGGTATTGTTTGTTAACAAGATACTATATGACATACTTAAAAACACCTTGTCACATTTTCCTAAACTGTGACAAGGTGTTTTTGTTTGAAAGGAATTTGTAACTTTTTAATAGTATAATGAAGATGATGATTAGATAATACACTTTTACATATAAGGAGATAAAGACAATGTCAAAAAATAAATTACTCAGAATGGACAATGTTAGCATCGTTGTAGAATCCCTTGATCATGCAATCTCTTTCTTCGAGGAGATTGGGTTAAAACTCGAAGGGCGCGCCACTGTAGAGGGGGAATGGGCTGGTCGCGTAACCGGACTCGGTTCGCAGTGCGTAGAGATTGCTATGATGGTGACTCCAGATGGCCATAGCCGAATTGAACTTTCGCGATTTCTTACCCCGCCCGCTATAGGAGATCACCGGACAGCTCCTGTCAATGCCCTCGGTTATTTGCGCGTCATGTTCACCGTTGAAGACATTGATGAAATGGTATCTAGGCTTACTACTAAGCATGGTGCTCAACTCGTTGGTGAAGTAGTTCAATACGAGAACTCTTACCGTCTCTGCTACATTCGTGGAACCGAAGGGGTTTTAATCGGTTTAGCGGAAGAACTCGGTAACAAGTAAGTGATGTATTATAAATGAAACTACTATATTTTTAACCACGTCCTCACTCCAGAACGTGGTTATGCTTGTTTGAGTTTTTAAAAATATATTTTCATTTTACACATAGATTTCAAGACTCTATCCAAACAGTTCTTTAACATATCACTAATATCCAAAAATCATTATGAAATAATTTAATTATTCGCTTTACCTTTTCCTAGGAAATATAACTGACTCTTCTCATTTTATATCTTATCGCTCTTTTCTATGAAAAAACGATCTATATTCATTCAAAATAACTTTCTTCACATCCGAGTAAAATACCATCATGAATAATGCAACGCCTAATACAACCACCTGTATTTTTTCATAATCAATGAACGCACTCATAATTAGTAAACCAAATCCAATATAAAAACCAAACTCGTTCTCTTTCTCAAAATCCTCATCTTCTTCATCAATATGTATTTTTTCTTTCATGTTTTGATTCCCTTTTATTAACTCATCGAGCGTAACATTGTACATTTCGCTTAGTAAAATTAAATTATCAATATCAGGACAACTTTTATCATTCTCCCACTTATATACCGCTTGCCTCGTTACACCAATCTTTTTAGCAACATCCTCTTGTGAAAATCCCTTTGACTCTCGTAATTTTTTTAACTGCTCTCCTAAGCTCATAACATCCCCCTCCTTTAACAAATTATTACATAAAAAGAGATATAAAAGAAAGAAACCATTAGTAAAACTCACTGTAAACCATTCGTTTACAAAGTAAAAAAAGAGAGAATAGCCCTATATTTAAGCTATTCTCTCTCTTCTATTAAAATAGATGAATGTTTTCTTTCTTGCAAGCTTCACGTAAATCGTCAGGCCATACAGAAGATTGAACTTCACCAATATGTGCTTTACGTAAGAAGTACATGCACATTCTCGATTGTCCGATACCACCGCCAATTGTTAATGGTAGTATGTCTTCTAAAATACCTTTATGGAAATCATACTCACGTTTATAGTCTTCACCTGTTTTCGTTAACTGCTCATCAAGTGATTTACTATCAACACGAATTCCCATTGATGATAATTCGAATGAAGATTGTAGTACTGGGTGCCAGAATAAAATATCACCGTTTAATTTCCAATCATCATAATCAGCTGCGCGTCCATCATGCTTTTCACCTGAACGAAGTGCATCACCAATTCCGATAATGAAGACTGCACCGTGTTCTTTTGCAATTGCATGTTCACGATCTTTCGGTGTTAATTCTGGATATTTATCTTCTAGTTCTTGAGAAGTAACGAATACAATTTCTTCTGGTAAATACTTCCCAAGGAACGGATACTTTTCAAATAAGTGGTCTTCTAAATCTTTGAATATTCCATAAATTGTTAGTACTGTTTTTTGTAAGTAATCTACAGTACGCCATTCTTTTTGAACAATTTTTTCCCAATCCCATTGGTCAACGTAAATAGAATGTGTTGCATCAAGTTCTTCATCACGACGGATCGCGTTCATGTTTGTATATAAACCTTCACCAGCTTCATATCCATATTCATGGAGTGCAAATCGTTTCCACTTCGCTAGTGAGTGCACAATTTCTAATTCTTCTCCTGAGTGTAACATATCAAATTCAATTGGACGTTCTACACCGTTTAGGTGATCGTTTAATCCTGATTTTTTCGTTACGAATAATGGTGCAGATACGCGGAATAGTTCAAGTCGTTTTGCTAATTGATCCTCGAAAAATGTTTTAACTTCCTTAATTGCGATTTGAGTCTCTCTTACTGTCATTAATGATTGATACATGGTGGTTTCCTCCTAAAATGTTTGGATGTTGTGAAAAGAAGCCAACAAAAAAAGCCCTTCTTTCCCAAAAAACTGGGACGAAAGGCTTTGGTTCCGCGGTACCACCCAAATTAGCAACAGAGGTTGCTCACTTATACAATACGGAGATGAAATATCTCGATACTGTTCTTCTTGTAACGGCGAAGTTCCCGGCTAAGTCTACTTTCCTATCAAGGATTTCGGTTAGCAACTCCAGGAGGTTCTTCATAATAGGCTTCGTATCAGGCTCACACCATCCCTGACTCGCTTAGACTACGTCCTACTACTACTCGTCCTTTCATAGTCGTTTTGTTGTCACATCTCTGAAACATTTTATTAATGATTATTCTATACAAAAAATAAAGAAAGTCAACAAAAAGTTTTAAAATATTTTTCAATTCTTTATTTTACGGCTTTATTGATTGTTTCCAATATACCTTCTTTACTTCTTTTGCCTAGATATTCTAAAAAACGTCTCACTAACTGAAACTAACGTATATACGACGATTAATGTAATCGTTCGAAATATAGAATCCGCAGTATTTCGTATTATTTTCATTTTCTTTGTAATTCCTTTCAGTTTACTTGCAAATTCATGATATACTATAGCATTCAAGCAGTTTGTTTTCCTTAAAGCAAACATAGTCATTTATAAAGAGTATTTTCTAAATCATTGACTATTATCAAATTAGATTTTTATATAACGGAGTGATTATATGAGTAAAACGAAAGCAAAACCGAAAAAAGGTGTAGGACAAGGTACAGGAAGTAAAGGGTGGAACCGTTGGCAATCAAGTGCAAAAAAGAAGAAAGCTGCAAAGCCATACAAAAGTAAAGGTACAAAGAAATAACATTTAGTTTCTTTACTTTGTACAAAACAAAATATAATTATTACAATGAAAAAGCTATGCCCTCATATATTTGAAGGCATAGCTTTCTTTATTAGATCATTAAAATATCTCGAATTTCTTCTTCCGTGATGGATGATAATTTCTCTTCTCCCGGCTCAATCACTTCAGCAATTAAATTTTTCTTACTCTCTTGCAGTTCATGCATTTTTTCCTCGATTGTTCCGTGAGCCACTAACTTAATAACTTGTACCGTATTTTTCTGTCCCATCCGATATGCCCGATCTGCTGCTTGTTGTTCAACAGCTGGATTCCACCATAAATCGTATAATATAACCGTATCGGCACCCGTTAAGTTAAGCCCCGTACCACCAGCTTTTAAAGAAATGAGAAATAGGTCCCCTTCCCCTTCGTTAAATCGATTACATAGCTCTACACGTTCTTGCGAAGGTGTATTTCCGTCTAAATAAAAGTATGGAATCGCTTGACGATTTAATTCACGACCAATAATGGATAGCATCTTTGTAAATTGAGAAAAGATTAAAATTCTCTTACCAGTACTTCTACATTCCTCTAGTATGTCTAACAGTTGCTCAAATTTAGCTGAACTCCCTTTATAATCATCAACGAATAAAGCGGGATGACAGCAAATTTGTCTCAATCTCGTTAAGCCAGCTAAAATTCTAATTTTATTTTTACGTAACGTGTCTTTGTCTAAATGTTTTAACGTTTCTTCTCTTAATTTCGCTAAATAAGCAGCATATAGTCTCTTTTGGTCTGGTAATAACTCCGATGACTGTAAGTGCTCTATTTTATCTGGCAGCTCCTGTAATACATCTTCTTTTAATCGTCTTAATACGAAAGGTTTTACGCGCTTCGCTATATCTTCACGCCTTAAATCACCGAACTCTTTTCTTCCTGGTAATAATTCTGGAAATACAACGTGGAAAATAGACCATAGCTCTTCTAATGAATTTTCTACAGGCGTTCCTGTTAGTCCGAAACGATATTCAGCTTGAATTGTTTTCACTGCTCTTGCAGTTTGCGTTGTCGGATTTTTAAACGCCTGTGCTTCATCAAGAAATAGCGTATGAAACGGCCTCGCATACGACCTTATATCTCTTCTTAGTAATGGATATGACGTAATTACGACATCAAATTCCGCTACGTCTTTTAAGATTTTTCGTCGTTCTGTTTGATTTCCATCTGCAATAACCGCTCTAATATGTGGGGCGAATTTTTTCAATTCACTAAACCAATTATAAACGAGCGAGGACGGTGAAACGACTAATATAGGCAGCTTCTTCTCCCGAATTTCAGGCAAAACAGAATCTATATAAGCAATACTTTGCAGCGTTTTTCCAAGTCCCATATCGTCTGCTAAAATACCGCCAAAACGGTAATAGGCGAGTGTTTTCATCCATTCGAACCCGTATACTTGATACTCTCTCATTACAGCATGTAAAGTTGGCGGTACTGTAAACTTTAACTTTTTCGGATTTTGAATGCTTTCAACTAAATCTTGAACAGACTCATCTAAACTTAAAACATTACCTTCATGTAGTCCATTCATCCATTTTACACTCCGAATAAGCGGAACATTCACTTCTTCCCCATGTAAAAATTCTTTTCGAATACCTGATTCTTTTACAAACTGATTAATTTCATTAAACTCTTTGCTCTCTAGTGATAATAGAGAACCATTCGCTAATCGGTAATATTTACGTTTCTCCTCAAGAGCCGCTAATACACCTTTAATTTCAGCTTCTGGTATTCCTTTTATATCAAAACGAAATGATAACCAATCAATTCTTTCTTTTCTTCTCACTCTAATAAGAGGTGCGGTATCACCTTTATGAATGCGTAATTTAATTGCTGTCGTCGCGTAAATATCAACTAAACCTTTTAACGTTGGAACGATGTGATATAAAAAGTTATACTCAGCTTCTTCATTATGCATAAAGTAACCGCCTTCTGTTTTCGCAAAGGCACTTTCACTCATAATGTCTAAAATCTCTTTTTCCTTTTTCTCATCACGATTAAAAACAGAAGGTTGCCCGTCTTCTTCTAGCGGATTAATCACGACGTTTCCATAATGAAATTCAAGACCTGCTAGCAAACGATTTTTCACACGATCTAAATATAGCTTTGCTTTTAACGATGGCGTTTCAACACGATCGGATATGACTTCATCAATGCGCACTGTTCCAAGTTTCATTAATCCAGGCACAACTTTCGCTACGAAATGTTCCATCTTATTTTCAGGAATATAAAACTGATTGCTATTTGAGCGACTCATCATCTTTTGCAATTCAATAAGTCGCATACAATCTTCCATGGGTAAATGATATAATTTCCCATCGTAAAGAGCGTTGTTATACATCTCCATAACTCGAACACGATTTAGACCGTCTATATGAAGAGTAAACCCGCCATTATTCCCTTTCGTAAACTCAAAATGTAATGGCAATAACCCTTTTGAAATGTGTAATCCCTGAAACAGTTGCTCATTTTGTTTCAGCTGTACATACTCGGCTCTAGAAAGTGCAGAGAGCATATCATTCCACGAAGCTGGCGGTATAAATATCATGCTTTCATCTTGTTTCGCATGTACTTCTAGTGCATCTTCATACATTTTTTCATTATGATATATTTTAATGAGTTGTTGTATAATCGCGTCTGTTTCTTGTTTAAAACTGTGTACATCTGGCGTATATGTAAATTCATTGGAACAATGAAAAGTCTCTCTCTTCTCCACTTTAGAAAGAAATTCTCTAATATGATTTATAAAATATGTTTTGGCAAGTTTTAACTGAATTCCAAGAAGAGCCCCACCGCTTTTCGTCGCTACTGGTAAACATATAAACGCAACATCTAATATTTCACGTGTATCAAACCGATGTTGTTTGCTTTTTGGCCTCAGTGGTTTATCTGCAAACAACTGAAACATCCCGTTTGTTAATTGATCATTTCTGCTACTAATAGAGCCCATTCCACCCGTTTGCTGATTATAATTTATTTGTATCAATACAGCTGCTACATGTTGACAGTACGTTTGGAAAGACGCTAACGAAGGACAACTACATCTCGCAACAACATCACCTTTCTTAGCTTTTTCTACCGTAACATGAAAATCCTCGTTCCCTTTTACCGTCGCCTCACAAATTTCTTTCGTTTCATCATAGTAATTCACGATTACTTTATTTGATTTATAATAAGCTTCGCCTCTTTTATATGAGGTTTCTCCACATACTTCTTTAATAATCGATTTATTTAATGTAAAACTCATTGTTTTGACACTTCCTTAATGTAAAACCATTTTCTCTTACTTAACATTTTACATGCTTCACGAGAAAATATAAAATGTTGATTTAACAAAAAAAGATGCTTATTTATAAGCACCTTTTCACTCTATCTCCATCAGTCGTTTCGCCTCAAAATACAACACTTGAATAAATTTTTTCGTATTAATTCGTATATGGCCAGAAGTCGCTACCCCATCCTTTGTCATTTCTGTCATCCGTTTTCTAACCACAGTGAAATCAAAAAACTTCGGAGCATAACTTTCAAATTTCGGATTTGAAAAGTCTGTTAGTCCAAGAGAAGCTAAATGGTTTAATGATTGATAAATTGCTCTTCTCACACGTTGTTCAGATGCTTTTTTCTCCTTCTCTATATCTGCTTCTGAAGCTAGTTCCCCTAATTTTTTTACTGTTATTTGGTGAAAGATATCTTTTAAAGCAGGAAATCCAAACTCAAATGTTTGCGCCTTTTCTTGTCCATATAAATATTCCAGCATACTAAGCAAATCTTTACTTCCATTCTCTCCCGCAATACCGAGTTCTGATAGTAAGAAGCGTCCTGAATCTGATATCTTTTTCCCTTCTTGCACTGTTTCACTACGCATTTGCGGCTTTTCCCACTGAAACACATTATTCAATGATTTTTGAATGTCATATATAGAACGTTCCAAACGAATACGTTCTATCACTTTTCGTACAACAGATACTACTTCTATTTTGTTTAGTGGTTTTGTAATATAATATTCCACACCAAGTGTATATGCCTCACCAATGAGCTGTTTCGATTCAACTTGGGAAATCATAATAATTTTCCCAGTAAATGAAGATGCTATATGGCGAACTGTTTCAATGCCGTCTCTCATCGGCATTAGTAAATCAATAAATAAAATGTCCACTTTTTTATAATTTAACTGTTCTGCTTCAATAAACGCTCCATCTTCCGATTCTCCAATTACTTCCCCAAGATCGCCATCCTCAATAATTTGCGAAAGCATCGAACGGAAAACTTCATCATCATCTACAATATAATAAAACAAACCTATTCCCCTTCCCGCTTTAAACTGCACTCCGGTAAACAAACGATAAACTTACACCCGTTCCCATTTTCATTGTCTTCTAACCTTACTTCTCCGCCGAGCTCTGTTACCATTTCATCTATGTAAGAAAGTCCAATACCTGTGGACGGTGTTCCTGTTTGATCATACTTTGAAGTAAACCCGGGCTTAAATACTAATTTCTTATACTTTTGTGCGATACCTGGGCCATCGTCAATCACTTCAAAGATTACATTTTTTTCTCGTTTATATAACTTAATACGAATGAGACCTCTATCTTCAATTGCTTCAACTGCATTCGCAACTAAGTTATTAAAAATTGATAGCACTGTATACACGTGATATGCAGCGTGTTCACCTTCTATATGTTTAGAAAAACGTATATCTTTCTCTAACATTTCAGCATACTTTTCATTTATTCTTACAATCATTTCTGTAAGCTCATGACCTTCTACATACTCAGCCACATTTTTATCTAATAACAGTTTAGATAATCCTGCAAAAATCCTTTGATTATCCTTTTTTATTTCGTGCACTTCTCCTGCTATTTTCAATGCTGTTTTACTGCTGGAATCATCATTCGCTTGTAAATTCCGATATAATTGATACGCTTCTTGTGTAATTAATTCTGCATTTTGTAACGTTTTTTTCAAATGAACAGATTCTACATATAAATTTGAAAGGTGCATGAACATTTTTTCATTTTCTTTTCGAACTTGTGATTCTTTTAATTTCGTTTCATATAAATTCATCATATTTAAAAAGCCAAGTGCAAAGAAGCTACGGAAAATAGCAATAATGATGAGTTTATTTACTTCAGAAATTGTTATTGTTGTACCTAGTACTAACATGTGATAAAACGCAAGTTCCGACATACTTGCAACAATTTCAATTGAAATTCCAAGGCACCCAATAACAATTGGCTTCTGATGAAACTTATTCACCCTACAAAGTGAAAAAAGACTTCCATAAATAAAATAATAAAAGAACACAGGATAACGCAAATAAAATGATTCTGTCATATGAAATGAGCCTTGCATGACCCAGTCAAGGCATACTCGGAATAAGACTACACATATACCGACAAGAATACCCGCAGCAGCTGCTGGTATTCTTCTTAAAAATAGTAATAAAAAGAAGAATAACGGCGTCCCAAAGCTAACACGAAACGTATCATTAAAAGGATGAAAATTAAGCTCTCCAGCAATCGGAACAACAACCATTAATATAATTAAAAGAGATATATCTTTCTTCCATAATTGATTCCAATTCAAAGGTGCCACTTCCTATACTCTTTTTTCAGTAATAAAAGTGAAAGCCCGCTTATATTATAAACGGGCTTTATTTCTATATTCTAACCTTTTCTACCGCTTTTATTTGGCGATACTCAGGCTCCCAGATTGCTTCTTTCACTGCAATCTTAATATCGTTATCACTTAAGTTCTCTCTCGCAACGCCTTCCGCAACGGCAACTTTCGCTACTTCAATTGCTACCATTTCCGAGATATTACGTAACTCTTCAACTTCTGGCAAAATAGGTGCTCCTGGCTGACTTGTATCAACCATACTTGCAACTGCTTCAGCTGCTGCTGCGAACATGCCGTCCGTCATAACGCTTGCACGTACGACAATTGTTCCAAGACCAAGTCCTGGGAAAATAAGTGCATTATTTGATTGTCCAATCACATACGTTACACCGTTGTATGTAACTGGTTCAAATGGACTTCCTGTTGCAACTAACGCTCTTCCTTCTGTCCACTTGATTAAATCGGCTGGTTTTGCTTCAGCAAGTGGTGTCGGGTTCGACATTGGTAAAATGATTGGTCTTTCTACGTGAGAAGCCATTTCTTTAATAATTTCTTCTTTAAATGCACCAGCAACGGTTGATGTACCGATTAAAATTGTCGGTTTCACATGTTTCACAACTTCAGCAAGTCCAATCACACCATTTTGTTTCCACTCACTTACTTCCGCTTCTTTTCTTGCATACGGCATTTGGAAATCAAGAAGATCTTCCATATTATCTGTAACTAACCCGTTACGATCAATACACCAGAAACGCTTATATGATTCTTCTTCTGATAAGCCAGCGCGGACCATCGCATCTCTAACTTGATCTGCGATACCGATTCCAGCCGTACCAGCACCAAACACAACAACGCGGTGTTCACTTAGCGGTACACCAGAAGCTTTTACTGCCGATAATACAGCCGCAAGCGAAACTGCACCTGTACCTTGAATATCATCATTAAATGTACAAATATCATGACGATATTTATCTAAAATTTTCCGTGCATTTCGAGAACTGAAGTCTTCCCAATGTAAAAGTGCTTTCGGGAATTGCTTATTTACCGCTTGTACAAATGTATCAATAAATTCATCGTAAGCTTCACCTGTTATACGAGGGTGACGATTTCCAATATAAAATGGATTGTCTAATAATTCTTCACGATTTGTACCTACATCTAAAATTACCGGTAATACGCGGCTAGGATCGATTCCAACTGCGGCTGTATAAACAGCTAATTTTCCAATCGCGATGTTAATACCACCAACGCCCCAATCACCAATTCCTAATATACCTTCTCCATCTGTTACAACGACTAAATCAATATTTTCTGCTGTTGCACCGATATTGGCGAATGCTTCCTCAATACCTGACGGATCGTTAATTGATAAATACACACCTCGTGGTTTACGATATTCATGACTATATCTTTGAATCGCTACACCGACAGTTGGTGTATATACGATTGGTAACATTTCGCGTAAATGATCTGTTAAAATACGATAAAATAATACTTCATTTCGATCATGTAACGCTGTTAAGTATACATTCTTTAATAAATCATCCGGCTGAGAACAAAATTGTTCGTATGCTCGGCGCGCTTGTTCTTCCAATGTTAAAACCGCTGGCGGTAATAACCCTTTTAAACCTAATTCTTCTCTTTCTTCTTGCGTGAAAGCAACCCCTTTATTTAAAAGTGGTGTTGATAATACTTCTACTCCTCTTAATGTCGTTTCTAATGAACCATTAGAAGCTACTGTAAACTTACTCATAACATCCCTACCTCTATTCATATATAGCATTTCTATATTGTAAACAAAAAAGAGGGGCTTGTCCCCCCTCTTCTTTTAGTTTTTCTTTAAAAGAGTTGCTCCTGCAATCCCTGGGTGCGTCATTTCGAATGGATCTAGAATTAACTCTAAGTCTTCTTGTGACAGTACACCATTTTTCACACAAAGTTCTCGAACGGATTGCCCTGTCGCGATTGCTTCTTTCGCAACGCGAGCTGCTGCTTCATAACCGATATGAGGGTTCACGGCTGTAATAATTCCTACACTCTTCTCAACATACTCTTTTAAGCGATCTTCATTCGCTTCAATTCCTTTTAAGCAATTATCTGTAAAGGCACGGAAACCGTTATTCATAATGCTAATTGATTGTAGTAAGTTGAAAACAAGTACTGGTTCCATCACGTTTAATTCTAATTGACCTGCTTCTGAAGCAAGACAAATTGTATGGTCGTTACCAATTACTTGGAATGCAATTTGATTAATTACTTCTGGCATAACAGGGTTTACTTTCCCTGGCATAATAGATGAACCTGGTTGACGAGCCGGTAACATAATTTCTGCTAAACCAACACGTGGACCTGATGCCATTAAGCGAAGGTCATTCGCAATTTTAGACATATTCATCATACATACTTTCAGTGCTGCAGATACTTCTGTGTATGCATCTGTATTTTGCGTTGCATCTACTAAGTCTTCTGCACCAACTAGTGGTAGTTCACTAATTGCAGCTAAATGTTTTACAACAGCTTGAATATATTCTGGATCTGCATTTAAGCCTGTACCAACTGCAGTTGCTCCCATATTCACTTCATATAAGTGTTGACGTGACTGCTGAATTCGTTTCATATCACGTTCAAGTACGCGAGAGTACGCTTTAAATTCTTGTCCAAGACGAATTGGAACAGCGTCTTGCAAATGCGTACGCCCCATTTTAATCACATGATCGAACTGTTCTGCTTTTAATTCAAATACATCGTGCATATAACCCATCGTTTGTAATAAACCTTCTAATGCGTTTAATGTTGCGATATGAATCGCCGTTGGGAATGCATCGTTTGTTGATTGCGCCATGTTTACATGACTATTTGGACTAATATAATGATAGTCTCCCTTTTCCATTCCTAATAATTCAAGAGCACGATTGGCAATGACTTCATTTGCATTCATGTTCATTGAAGTACCTGCTCCGCCTTGGATTGGATCTACGATAAAATGATCATGCCATTTTCCATCGAGAATTTCTTGAGCAGCTTCTGCGATCGCGCCGCCCTTGTTCAATTCCAATCTTCCTACATCTGTATTGGCAAGCGCTGCAGCTTTTTTTACAACTGCGAAGGCTCTAATTAAACCTTCATGGATTTTGTATCCTGTAATTGGGAAGTTTTCAACTGCACGCATTGTTTGTACGCCGTAGTATGCATAGTTTGGTACTTCTTTTTCACCTAAAAAGTCTTTTTCAATTCGAACACCATTTTTAACTTCAGTTAATGTTGCCATGATTATTCACTCCTTAACGATTTCTTATGCTGCTTTTGTTTCTTTGACTGTTTCTACATATTGTTTTGCTTTCTCATTATCGAATTCGCCTTCCCACTTCGACATAACAATGGCCGCTAATGCATTTCCTAATACATTGACAGATGAGCGAATCATATCTAAAATGCGGTCAATTCCCGCAATTAATGCGATACCTTCTAGTGGTAACCCCATTGAACCTAACGTTGCTAATACAACAACGAACGATGCACCTGGAACTCCCGCCATACCTTTGGATGTTAACATGAGAACGAATAATAACGTTATTTGCTCTGTCAGTGACATGTGCACACCGTACATTTGTGCAACAAATAATGCCGCTAACGCTTGATAAATAGCCGATCCAGTCAAGTTAAATGTATAACCTGTCGGAATTACGAAAGAGGCAACTGCCTTTGGACAACCGAACTCTTCCATTTTTCTCATTATATTAGGTAGAACAGCTTCTGAACTTGCTGTCGTAAATGAAAGAATAAGTTCTTCTTTTAAAATTTTCATTAATGTAAAAATGTTTACGCCAACCATTCTTGCATTAATACCTAATACAATCACAACGAATAGTATAACAGTTACGTATACAGCTAGCACTAGTTTTCCTAAAGGAAGTAGTGTTGCTACACCAAATTTTGCAACCGTAACCGCAATTAATGCGAATACACCAAATGGTGCAAATTTCATAACTTGATTTGTAACCCAAAACATCGCTTCGAGTACACCTTCAAAGAAGTTAAAAACAGGCTTTCCTTTTTCCCCAATTGCTGCGACTCCTAAACCGAATAATACTGAGAAGAAAATAATCGGTAATAAGTCACCTTGTGCAATCGATTCAAATACGTTTTTCGGTACGATATGAACAATCGTCTCAGCGAATCCTTGCTTCTCTGTAGCATCTGCTGTTTGTTTATAAGAAGAAATATCACTTTGCTGTAAGTTATTCATATCAACGCCAGTACCCGGCTGGAATATATTTGCCGCAAGTAATCCCATTAAAATAGCAATCGTCGTAATAATTTCGAAATAAAGAATGGTCTTCCCGCCCAGTTTCCCAAGCTTCTTCATATCGCCTACACCAGCTACCGCAACAATTAATGCTGAAATAACAATCGGTACTACAATCATTTTAATTAAGTGAATAAATATATCCCCAATTGGTGTAATATAAGAAATCGCCGTTTTATTGCCATAAAAGACTGCCCCTACTACAATCCCTAAAACAAGCGCGACAAAAATTTGTGTTGCCAATCCGAATTTTTTCATTTATGTTCATCCCCTTCATGCGAACGCTTTCAATTTGAATTTATAAAAGCTACTCACACATCTTATAAGCGAACCTACAAAATCATACAAAAACCTACAAGTTCGTCACAAAAAATTCAAATATTTTTCTTCTTTTTTTCATTGACACCATTTTGTTAAAAAACGATAAAATAAACTTGATAAGTAATCAGATTATTTCGTATAATCAAAAAGATATATACTTAAAACAACTCAAAATGAAAAGGAGTGGATGATATGAAAAATTATGTGCAAAAATTCGTTCTATCTTCTTCTTTTCTTTTTCATTTTCTTAAAAAGGAACAAAGGCATTCGCCTTTGTTCCTTTTTTATTTCAATCTATATAGGGGGAATTGTTATGAGACCATATAAACGTGTCTTAATTAAATTAAGCGGCGGTGCACTTGCCGATCAAACTGGAAATAGCTTTAACTCCAAACGATTAGAACATATCGCAAACGAAATTTTATCCATTGTTGATTTAGGTATCGAAGTATCCATCGTCATCGGTGGCGGTAACATTTTTAGAGGTCATCTAGCTGAAGAATGGGGAATCGATCGTGTAGAAGCTGACAATATCGGGACGTTAGGTACAATCATTAACAGCTTAATGCTACGCGGCGTTTTAACAAGTAAAACAAATAAAGAAGTGCGCGTTATGACTTCCATCCCGTTTAATGCTGTAGCTGAACCATACATTCGCTTGCGTGCAGTCCACCATTTAGATAACGGGTATATCGTTATTTTTGGAGGTGGTAACGGGCAACCATTTGTTACGACAGATTATCCAAGTGTTCAAAGGGCCATTGAAATGAATAGTGACGCAATATTAGTCGCAAAACAAGGAGTAGATGGCGTCTTTACTAGTGATCCAAAACATAATAAAGCAGCAAAAATGTACAAAAAACTAAACTATAACGATATAGTTAGGCAAAACATACAAGTAATGGATCAAGCCGCTTTACTACTTGCCCGTGATTATAATTTACCAGCACACGTCTTTAACTTTGATGAGCCTGGAGTAATGAAAAGAATTTGCTTAGGTGAACATGTGGGGACGTTGATTAATGATGATGCTTCATTGCTTGTGCATGAAAAATAATTATTTCCCATCAAAAAAGGGCGTCTTTTCTAGACACCCTTTCTTCCTTTATCATCACAAATAAAAATCAATCCATCCCGCAAATTTCTCCTTACAACGCTCCCAAAATGATAACTTCTCAAAAAATTCTTTCGTCATTTCTTTTGAATCATGAAAATCCTCCGTTAACGCATCATTAACTTGTCCTACAATTGAACCACCATGAATATACAAGTTCATTTCATCATTTATATTGAAGCTACGCGAAGTAAAGTTTGTTGTGCCAATAACGGTTAATTCATTATCAATAAGCATTAACTTCCCATGAAACATTCCTTTTTTATACCCATATACAGTAATCCCATTATTAACAGCTTGACGTATATATGGATACGCCGCTTCTTTTATAAGAGGTAAATCTGGTTTATATGACCAAAGTATTTTTACTGTAACACCACGCTTTTGTGCTGCAATTAAAGCATTCATTGATTCTTTATTTTTCGCTATAAAATACGGCGTTGCAATTACAATGGAGTGCTGAGCTTGTTTAATGAGCTCAATATATTTTTCAGCAACGTAATGCCCATTGTAACTCGTCATAGTATGTAATGTATTCCCTTTACTAGCTTTATTCGTACTCCTCTTTATCTCTTCTTTCGTATCTCGTTTCCAATCTAAAGCAAATTGTTCTTCTAAATCTTTTGCGCCTTCTCCTTTTATCCGTACATGATAGTCTCGCCAGTACCCAAAGTGTTTATCTTTACCTAAGTACTCATCCCCTATATTAAAACCACCTGTATAGCCAATCTCCCCATCAATTGTCGTAATACGGCGATGATTACGATGGTGAAGTGAATAAAACCCGAATGGTAATTCAGGCTTTCTACTATATGTAAAATGTACACCACTTTCCCGCAATTCACTTATCATCTTTCTTTCAAATGATAAATCATTAATGCGATCCACTGATAAATAGACGTTTACTCCTTCTTTTGCCTTCTCTTTTAATAAATTTAAAAAAGTATGGCTACTTTTATCATCCGACAAAATAAAAAAATACGTGTAAATAGATTGCTTTGCTTCTCTTATGTCAGTAAATAGCTGTTTATAAAACGACTTCCCTTCTACATATAATTGAAAATCACTATAGTGAGGAGCATAATCTGTCGGCATATTTTTGCCAGCTTCCATTTTCCTTCCTAAGGTAACGTCAATATGCATCCAAATTAAAATAAAAACGAAAATAGCAATAATAATAGAAGTAACTCGCAATATTTTTTTAATCATTTTAATTTCCTTCCGCTCGTTTTCTTTCCTCCTTTCTATTTTGTCATTCAAATTTAGATTTCATGCTTTATACAAAAAAGGATGTGACTTTACATCACACCCTTTTTGTATTAAACAAAGTTTCTCGCATCATTATTTCTTCCAAATTTATAAATGGCAATTAAGAAGAACGCAATCACAAAAGCGAATAAAATTAATATGTTTAAATACAACTCAGAGAACGGAATTCCTTGTTGTAATTTTGCTATCGTATCTAATAACCAACGCTGCGGAAGAAAATTAGCTACTTTTTGTACTGCATTTGGCATAATGTCGTACGGGAAATAACATCCAGCAAGCAAACATGTTGGTACTATCACTAAATTTTGCATTGCATTTGAAGCAGCTGAACTTTTTGAAAAAGCCACAATGACTAATGATAAACCAATTGCAATTAAAGCGAATATCATAAGCACACCAATCATTACTATGAAAGGCATATTAATATTTGTATGAAAAACATTCGTCAGAAATAGCACTGCAATGACAATTTGCAATGTTAATATCATCATATTTACTGCCACATTGGACAATATAAATTTCTTTCCGTCAATTGGTGTTGATAATAATCTAAAATACGTTCTATTCTCTTTTTCTTTTAAAATAAATCCTGATAAGTTCACTGCTGAAAACAGCATAAACATAATAAGATAACCCATCGTTTGATTTGTCATATCTTTATTTTTCGAAGTATCTTCTAGCGTCTCCGTTTTCATTTTAAATGAACTTTTTTGATATCCTGCGTACATCTTATCAAATGCACTTTGATCTGTTCCTGCTACTTTACTAATAGCTGCTACATTATCAATATAATTGTATAAATATGATTTTATAAATCCTGTTACTTGATCACCTTTAATCGATGCAATTTCAATATGATCTGGTTTCCCTTCTCGAACGCTTTTTGAAAAACCAGAAGCTAATGTAATAACTCCATCAAGTTTTTTAGAAGTGAGTTTATCTTCTATTTCAGACTCCTTAACCTTACTCACATTCACATGATTTAATCCTTCTAAAAACTTTATCGTATCGTTTGCTATCGGCTCATTTTCTTTATTTACAATCCCGATATTTAACGTTCCTTGCCCTGCATTTCCGTATATCGAAAAAGAGATGAGCGTCCCGATTATTGGCAAACTAATAATAATCAATAACCCTTTTTTATTTTTCAAAAGTACAGATAACGTTTTTTGTATGAGCCATAAAATATCTTTCATACTATAGCCCCTCCCGTCTACGTAATGCAATAATTGCAATTAATAAAAAGAGTGCTGATATTCCAATATTTAAAGAAATGACTGGTAGTGCTGCCCCTACATCATTCGCATAAATAATTTTCATAACAGCTGTATTTGCCCACGTTAATGGTGATAAATTCGTAACGAAATTTTCTTCTATTACGAAATATGCACCGCCAAAAATAGAAGCTAGTTGCACTACCACCATAATAATTGCTCTAGACGATTCAGGTGTTTTTGTAATATATCCAATCCCTAAACCGAAGCTAATTGCTAGAAAGACTTCTGTTAATAAAATAAGAAATATGATTCCAAGGTGATCTCCCCAATTCGCTTGAAAGACAAATTTACTAAATAACATAACGAGTAATATGCACAGGGCATTTGCTACTAGACTACCAAGCACTTTCCCAATGAAAATTTCAGCCTTACTTATAGGTGCAGCAATAAGGCGATCTCCTGTTTTACGTATTCGTTCTCCTCGAATTAGAAAACTTGCTCCCATCGCAGCATACAGCGCAATCATCGTCGTCATTACAACCGCATAGTAATCCATAGAACCCGGTTTATTCGCAGCTTGTAAAGATGTTTCTTTTATATAATCATTATGATTTCCATTTGAAATAACTGCGCTCACCTTACTAGGATCAACTTTTGCAACTTCGGCTGCTACATTGTACTTATCAACAAATGTTATAAGCATACCTTCCACAATACTTCCCTCAATACTACTTTTGTCACTTCCGTAAGTTTTTGCACCATCTTTATTTAATTCTACATAAGCAGCATATTTATTTTGCTTCACTGCTTCCTTCCCATCTATACCTTCAGAAGCTTTTTTAAAATGAATCCCCGATTTATCAACTTCTTTCGCAAATGCTTCAAATGCTTGAGAAAACGTGCTACTCGCTTCATCTTTATATAGCACCTGTATATCTTTAATTGAATGACTATCACTATTAAACGCATTACTTAATGCTGTACCTAACACAAGCATAAGCACAATCGGAAAAGCTAACATAAAAACTAAAGTTCTTACGTCTCTGAAATCTCTTTTCATATGCATAATTGCAATATTGAAGATGTTCAATTGATGAACCTCCCTTTACCTTTTCTTCATTTACTCTTTATTTATCTCGTAAGTTTCTTCCAGTTAACGTAAGGAATACCGTTTCTAAGTTAGGAGCCTGCTCCTCTAACGAACGGATTTCAATGTCATGATTGATGAAGTGCTGAACAATTTTATTTAAATTATTTAATCCTGCATCAGAATTTACTTTAATTACGTTCTCTTCAATTTGAACAGCTTTCACACCGTTTATCACTTTTAATTTTTCTACATCTAAATTCTCTACCGATTTCACTTCAATCCAAATATCTTTCGTATCAGTAATAATCGCTTTTAACTGCTCTTTCGTTCCTTCTGCAATCACTTTACCGTGATCTACTATCGCTATTTTCGTACAAATCTCTTCTACCTCTTCCATATAGTGACTCGTATAAATAATCGTACTTCCCATTTCGTTTAATTTCCGAACAGACTGCAGGATATAATTTCTTGACTGTGGATCAATTCCAACTGTCGGCTCATCCATAATAATTAACTTCGGTCTATGAGCAATTGCACAAGCGATATTCAGTCTTCGCTTCATCCCGCCTGAAAAGTTCTTTGGATAGCTTTTCTGTTTATCGCTAAGTCCTACAAATTGAAGAGCTTCCTCGACCCTAGCTTTTAATTCAGCTCCTCGTAATCCGTACAATCCAGCAAAGAATTTCACATTTTCATAGGCTGTTAACTCTTCATAAATTGCAATATCTTGCGGAACGATACCGATATTCATCTTCGCAAATCGATTATGTTTCTTTATATTTTTTCCTAGTATGCTAATTTCACCTTCATTACTTCTTAACAAACCAGCAATCATGTTGATTGTCGTACTCTTACCAGCACCATTCGATCCTAAAAAGCCAAATATTTCTCCTTCTTTAATAGATAAAGACATATTATCAACTGCGATGAAATCACCAAATTTTTTCGTTAAATTTTTAATTTCTAAAGTATTCATCGTTTCACCCCTATTTCCGTTTCTCTGCTTTTAGTATAAACAAAAAGAATGAACCTGCTCAGTGCAGAAGTTCATTCTTTTCACATGAGATTATTCACTTTTTTCATATGAGATGATTCATCCTCATATCGGTAGCAACATTGTTACTGAAAAACCACCTGTTCCATCTACAATAATTTTACCATTTACAGACGCCGTTCGTTCCTCCATCCCCATAATCCCGAGACCTTTTTTAACAAGTACTGCACCTTTTCCATTATCCTTCACTTGCACTTTCACCATCTTGTTAAGTACATGAATATCGATTGAAATGACTGTCGCATCAGCATATTTCATCGCATTTGTTAATGCCTCCGTAACATTTTCACCGATAATCTTCCACTGAATCGGTGAAATCATATCTAAATTCCCTTTATATACGAAAGGAATATTTATATCATGCTTACCGGCAAATTCCTCTATGAATAATTTCATACGATGAATGCCAATTTGCTCAGTTGGTGGCTTCATATTTTTTAATGTAATCCGAATGCTTTCAATACCATCTTTTGAAATATGTATTGCATTTTGTAATAACTCAGCTGATTTTTCTTTATCTATCTCCATTAACCTCTTTGCTGCTTCCATTTGAATGAGTGCCCCTGTCATCGAGTGGCCAATTTTATCATGAATTTCCTGTGATAACCGGTTTCTCTCTTCTAACTTAAATGTGTACTCTGATTGTCTTATATACTCTTTATTTTCATTTAAGCTTTTCGTCAGCCGCTGCATATCTTTTCGCATCTGATCATTTTGTGATTCAAGCTTTAATACGCGCGATATATACCGTTCTGCCATAGTTAATACGAGAAAGGAAAATGCAACAATTAATCCATATGTCATTCTAATACTTTCATTTGTAAAGATAATAGGAATCATCATAATGATAAATAGCTGCCATTTCTTCTCTATATAACGGAATATAACTTCATATAAGTTCAGTGGTAAAAACAATATAAAGAACGAATGAATCTTCCATGTAAATAACATAACTAAGCCAATCGATACAGAAGTTAATATGTTTTTGTACGTATCTTTTTTACATATAGAAATTAGCACGTTTACAGAAAGATATAAAAGCAAAGTCAGTATAATCCATGGTAAGTTCGCAACATTTAAATACATGTAACTAAACACAATATATATAAAGACAATTAATTTACTTACAATTAACCAAAATTCCATATCTTTAATCTACTTTCCCTGTTAAATAATAAATCGCGATTTGTGTACGATGTTCCAGTCCAGTTTTCCCTAAAACTGACGTAATATAATTTGCAATTGTTCCTTCTGATATGAAAAGTTGCTTCGAGATTTCTTTATTCGAAAAGCCTTTTGCAATTAATGCGATAATACTCAGCTCTCTTTCAGTAAAAAGACTTTTATCTATTTTACATTCTTCCTCTTTACTTTCCATTAAATTAGACTTAATTTTATCGAGAACTACATCTTGCATAACGGTTTGACCGTTATATACTCCTTTAATCGCATCTCGAATACGCTCTGGATCATTATTTTTTAATAAATAACCTTTTGCTCCGTTTTTTACTGCATCCAAAATATATTCATCGTCATCAAACGTCGTTAAAATAAGCGGCTTCGTTTTCGTCTCTTCACAAATGAATTTCGTCGCCTCTACCCCGTTCATATTTGGCATGCGAACATCTAATAGAGCGATATCAACGTCGTTCTTTTTGCAATATTCCACTGCTTCTTTCCCATCATTTACTGTATCTACTACTTCGAACTCTTCATATGTATTTAAAATAATTTTCATGCCTTCTCTTATAAAAGAGTTATCATCTGCTATTAATATTTTAATTTTCATGTTTGTTAGTATGGATCTTCCCCTACTAACATTCACATCCTTTCTTCCCGTAACATTTCTTACTTGCTCATTATATACTTCTCTTTACCATTTTTTCACACCTTTTTTCATCTAGCCCCCTTCCTAAAAATATATTATTCTTTTTTTACAACATGTGTAGGGTGACTTATCGTTCTTTACGTCTATATAATAGAATGCGTCAAAAAGGAGGGAGAGACCCATTGAGGAAAAACAATTAATTGAAAAAGCACAGCAAGGAAGCGAACATGCTTTTCGTATCCTTGTGCAAACATATCGTCATTATATTTTTCAAGTTATCTTTTCTATTTTAAGACATGAAGAAGATGCGAAAGATGTTACACAAGAAGTATTCGTAAAAATTCACGCCTCTCTCCCAAATTATCAATTTCGCGGATTAAAAACGTGGATGGCGCGTATTGCCACCAATCACGCTATTGATTATAAGAGAAAGAAAGCTAGAGAAAACGAAGAACTCTCTTTATGTAAAGAAACTGAGGAAAATATAAAATCCTCTCATAATATTGAGGCTTTATTATTGACGAAAGAGCAGAAATTACTCATTGCTCAAAAACTGAGAGAACTTCCCGATAATTACCGTGACGTCGTTCTCGCACATTACTTAGAAGAAAAAAGCTATCAAGAAATTGCTTTACAGGAAAACATCGAAGTGAAAACAGTCGAAATGAAACTGTATCGGGCAAGAAAGTGGATTAAAAAACATTGGAAGGAGGAAGAGTTTCTATGATGCATTATTCAAAAGAAGATTGGCGCAATTATACATTAAATGTTATAGAAAGCAATGAACGTGAATCTATGGAAGAACATCTTTATGAATGTGATCATTGTTTAGCACTTTATATGGAAAGTATTGATGAACAACAGGAAAACCTTCCAATGATAAATGATGATTCATTTACGAACGAAGTTATGACGCAAATTAATTTTGAAACGCTACAACCTAATGAAAATATAAAAACAAACTCACTAAAGCGCACCATCGTTCACTACATAATTGCGACTGCGGCTACAATTATTTTTATGGTAAGTGGTTTATTCCAATATATTTTCACAGCGACATCAAATTTCGAGAAATCTTCAAAACATAACGAGTCTTCTATCTCACAACAAATTGTAAACAAATCGGTAGACACATCAAAAAAGGACGGAGGTTCAAAGCATGAATAAAAATCCCTTTTTAGCACTTGTATTAGGGCTAATTCCTGGGCTTGGACATTTATATTTAAAGAAGTTTGGACGGTTTATTTTATATGGTGGAGGAGCTTTATTACTATTTTCCATTGCAGTTTTTTGCGTAGTAGAATTAATAGCGCGCGAACTTGCTTTTCTTTCTCTATTTTTACTAGCCGTGTTATGGGTGGTCAACTTACTAGATTTAGTTATCACAATTATTAACCAATCGAAAAAACAAGCAACCGGAGAATTGACAGAGTCCTCTAAAGAGAGCGAACGATTTTATATCATTCTTCTTTCCATCATCCCTGGACTTGGTCATTTTCAATTAGGACTTATGCAACGTGGCCTTACATTTTTAGTAGCTTGTACAGGAATCGGAAGTATGATCATTTTCGTTGCTCTTTTAACATCTCAAGAAAGTTTTCTTATCTTTCTCATGACGTTACCTGTTTTATGGATTTATAATTTCTTCGATGTTGTTCAGCAACTCCAGAAAAAAGAACGTGGTGAGCAATTAATTGATCGTACCATTTTCGAAGATTTTGAAGAGCACCGTGAACAAGGAAAAAAAAGTAAAACATTCGCTTCTATTTTAGCGATGTTTCCTGGAGCAGGACATATGTATTTAGGCTTACAGCGCCGTGGTCTTCAGCTTATGGCAGCCTTTTTACTTTCAATATATTTACTCGACTTATTAAGACTTTCAGCGTTTTTATTTTTAGTACCCATCATTTGGTTCTATAGCTTTTTTGACGCTTTACAACAAACTGCAAAATATGGAAAAGAACGTGTAAATGATGAACCTATCATTGATTATTTTATCAATCATCAAAGGTGGATCGGTATTGGATTAATTACACTCGGTGGTTATTATTTATTAGATCAAACAGTCCTTCCTATTTTGAATGATTACTTCGCAACTATATTTAACATTCATCTTAGCGAGCTGTATTATCGCTATTTCCAAACATCTATCGTTGCACTCCTCTTAATTGGTGGCGGCTTTAAATTGTTACTTGGAAATAAAGAAAATAAAGGTGGTACGAAAGAATGAGAACATGGCGCGTTGGAACATTTTCAATGGGGCTTTCTATTATTGCATTAGGTTGCTTCTTACTATTTTCAGTTATAAAAGGTACTGAGGTATTAAATTCCTTAACAGCATGGTGGCCTGTTTTACTTATTATACTTGGCGTGGAAATTTTACTTTACCTACTATTTTCTAAGAAGGAACAATCATTTATTAAATATGATATTTTTAGTATTTTCTTTATCGGTGTTTTAGGAAGTGTTGGCATTGCTTTTTACTGTTTATTATCAACTGGATTGCTAGAAGAAGTTCGCTACGCCATTCATACAACTAGACAAACGAACACGATTCCAGAAAGCAAACTTAGCATTCCTGAATCTATCAATAAAATTGTCGTAGATGCAGGTACAGACAACCATCCTCTAACGATAGACGGAAGAAACTCAAATGAAGTTAGCCTTCTTGGAACATACGAAATGACAACAAAAGGAAATGAAAAACCAAATTTAAAACAAGAAGATTTTCTTTCAGTTCAAACGACCGGAGAAACAATGTATATAACATTAAAGTCGTTACCGTTTCATCAAAGACTGTTTGGTCATGAACCACGCGTAAAGCCGACACTTGTACTACCGCAAACGAAACATGTAGAAATTCGTGCTTCTAATCGCGATCTTTCTCTTTATCCAGGTCAATTACAAAACAATTGGTTTGTACAAGAAAGCTCAGGTGTATCTGTTCATTTAATAAAAGAAAGTGACATTTCTCTAACAGCAGTAACAAACCAAAAAGAAGCTATCGGAAATACACCTTGGGAACAAGTAGAGGATTTAACGAAAAAAGAAAATAATTCTTCAGAAGAAAATCCAGAATTAAACGGGCAAGAACATTGGTATAAAAATTCGATTAAAACCGGGAATGGAACGTACAAATTAAACATTGAGAAAGCTTACAATTTAAATATGAGCGTTATTGAAAAATAAAAAAACCTTCCGCAATTGCGGAAGGTTTTTCTCATATAATCGCTTTAATTCCCTCTAACACTAAGCCAATCATAAATCCGCAAACAGCTCCGTTTACTCGGATCCATTGCAAATCTTTACCGACGTTATTTTCAATCATTTCAATTAACGTTTTATCATCTAACTTATCAAGATTTTCTTGCACAAGCTTTCCGATTTTCGAATGGTTATTCTCAACAAGCTTCACAACTTGTTTTTGTAACCAATCTTCTATTTTTTGAACAGTCACTTCGTCATCTTTTATTTTATTCATTTGTTTTTGTAAAAATGGAATAACATACTTATCCGCAAATTCTTCATTGTTTACAAAGACAACTGCTTTTTGCTGCACTTGTTCCAGCATCTCTTTAATTTTGTCAGTAGCGTTCCAATTGGCAATCCATTTTTCTTTCCAATTTTCTAATTCTTGTAGTAAAGCTTCATTTTCTTTTACATTTATTATTTCTTGACGAATTTTCGCTAATATAAGTTGTCTCGTGCTATTATCAGCATCTTGTAAGCTGCTAATATTACTAATAATAAACTTCTGCAAAATACCTCCAATTTTATCTTCATCTACAATATTCATAAATGATTTCAAAGTAAACTGCAAGAATCCATCTACTTTTATATTTTCCATCGCCTTCATACCTAAGCTTCCGAGTTGGTAACGCGCTTCATCTTGCGCTGTCCAGCCTTTCACTTTTACTAATATGTAATCAAGTGTCTTTTCATCATATTCTTGCACAACTAATTGATCAACAAGCACTTGTAAAATGTTACTTGTATTCATTGTATGCAAATACGTTTTTAATTCTTTTTCAATAATAACCGCTAATTTTTCAGTATCTATTGAAACAATCGCTTTCTCCGCAATCGTTACAATCCCTTTTTTCACAGCATCAGACTGCATTTCTCTCTCTGCAATTTGCAGCACCATTTGTGCTAATTGCATTTCTTTTACTTTATTCGTAATACTTTCTTTCGTTAGCCACTCATTTTCTAACGTATTGATGAGCCCTTTCGTTACTCGTTTACGATTTTTCGGTAACAAAGCTGTATGCGGAATTGGAATTCCCATCGGGTGACGGAATAATGCTGTAACTGCGAACCAATCTGCGAGCCCGCCGACTAACCCAGCTTCAAATCCCCCTTGTATAATCTCACCTGCTACCGTTCCTTGAAATGGAATAGAAGCCGCAAAACCTACTCCCATAACCCCAAGCGAAATACCCGCTATATATTTAGTCTGTAATGACATCGTATACACATCCTCTTATTATGTAAAATAAAGCTTTTTGTTGTATTTATTTGATATTAGTTCTTTATATCTATACTATAATGAACTAATGCGAAAATAACAAAGAATTTATAATAATACAAGTCTTCCTTTCACACACTTTACAATCATCTGGATTAAATTTTTACATTTTTTCAAAACAATACCACTCTCTGTAAAGTTGTATATGTTAAACTATCTATATAACTTTATAATGGATTGGAACGATTAAAAATGTTCTCTAGCAAATTATCTACTTTAAAAAGAAGTATATTCCAAGGTGAAATATTTCAGTTTTTAAACAAAAAAGATGGCCTAATCGCCATTTTCTTTATCGCTATTTATTTAGCATACTTTTATTTTTTAATGAACTTTTGGTATTCTCCATTAATGAAAAATTCATACTTTCCAATCTCACATCCGCGCCTTTATGCTGTTTTAGGAATTACTTTGCACCAAATACCTATCGTAATTCTATTATTTATTATTCTTAAAAGATCGAAACAAACGTTATCAAGTATTGGTTTTAGAAAAAAAGGATTGAAATCTTCTCTCTTAATCGGAGCTTTTCTTTTGTTTATATACGTATATAAATACGAAAAAATAAATGGATTTCAATTAGAAATGTTTTATTTCTTTTACTACTATATAATTAATATCGGTTTTGAAGAGGAAATTATATTTAGAGGATATCTTTGGCCAAGATTAGTTGTGTTACTAGGTAAATTTTGGGGTACATTTCTTACATGTGCATGCTTCGGGGTTGCCCATTCATTTATGCCGATTATTTTAGGTGACACCTCTCAAGGAATTGGGGATTGGGTAGGAGCTGGCCTTGCAGGACATTTGCTTTATGCCTTTATTTACACTCGTAATAATAATCTACTCCTCCCCATATTCATTCATGCTTTTTTAGATATGCCCTATAAATAAAAATGAGGCTATTTACAGCCTCATTTTTATTTATACATTAATGCCTCACCTGTTTTATAATACCCATCCATCACATCTTCTGGAACCATACTACCACCAGTTCCCCATACAATATGAGTACCTTTTTTCATCTCCTTCATTAACTGTTGCTCTTGTAAATATGCATCTTCTTTACATACTTTTACTGGTCCTATCATACCTGCTAATGCAGAAGGCTCTAAATAAATATTCTCTGTATCAGCTAGTTCTTTTAACAATCTATATAACTCTTCATCGCTTACTGTGTAATTCCCACTCAAAAATGGTTCCATCGTTTTACCAACAAATCCAGATGGCCTTCCTACCGCAAGTCCGTCTGCGTCTGTTACATTATCAATTCCGATATCTTGAACAGCGATTTTATCATGAAGTCCTGTCATTAACCCGATTAACATACATGGAGAATGTGTTGGCTCTGCAAAGAAACAGTGTACGTTGTCTTTATACAATAACTTTAAACCAAATGCGACTCCGCCAGGTCCGCCCCCTACTCCGCATGGCAGATAAACGAATAAAGGATGCTCTTCATCCACTACAATCTCTAACTCTTCTAATTGTTTTTGTAAACGCGATGCTGCTACTGCGTATCCTAAAAATAAATCATGTGAGTTTTCATCATCTACAAAATAACAGCTAGGATCAGCATCTGCTTGCCTTCTTCCTTCTTCTACAGCTTTACTATAATCAGCTTCATATTCAATAACATTTACACCTTTACTTCTTAATAAATCTTTTTTCCATCGTTTCGCGTCTGCTGACATATGAACCGTTACGTTAAAACCTAGTTTCGCACTCATAATCCCAATGCTTAGCCCTAAATTACCTGTAGAACCTACAGCAATTGAGTATTTTGCAAAAAACTCTCTACATGTATCACTATCTAAAATGGAATAATCATCTTCTTCTGTTAACATACCATGCTGCAAAGCTAATTGTTCAGCATGTTTCAACACTTCATAAATGCCGCCTCTAGCTTTAATTGATCCTGATATTGGGAGATGGCTATCACATTTTAATAATAATTCTCCTAATATAGGTTGCTCGTAATTTTTCTCTAAAGACTGTTTCATAGAAGGTATCTTCACTAAAGGTGATTCTATAATACCGCCTGTGTCTTTCGTTTCAGGAAAAACTTTCGCAATGTATGATGCAAAACGCTTTAACCTCTCCTCCGCATCTTTTACATTCTCTTCACTGAGTGGCGAATCTTTTATTGCCGTTTCATACTTTTCCATGTTCGGATTCACCCAAAACACTTCTTCTGTTGCGATTAATTTATTTAAGAGTGGATATCCCTCTTTTAATTTCTCTATTCCCTTCATTCTCTTCCTCCTCATCACCTTGTAGCTTACGATTTAATAAATTATAATTAAATTAATTTTAATATAGTTTAACATAAATTTTTCACTTTAGTTAATTTTAATTTAATTTATTTAAATATAATTTAATAATTAGTAAGGAGATTTTCATTATGGAAAATATAGATATTGGTAAAAAAATTGAAAAACAAAGAAAAGAAAAAGGTTTAACGAGTAAAGAACTTGCAAAGATGGCTGCTATTACACCATCTATGTTAAGTCAAATTGAGCGTGGATCTGCTAACCCTTCTATCCAAACATTAAAAGTACTCGCTAAAGCTCTTGATGTTCCAACATTTAGCTTTTTACTTGAAGATACAAATACAGACGATTTAATTGTACGTTCTCATAAACGAAAAAAAATGATTATCGATAATTTATCATATGAAATGCTATCACCTGATTTCACAGGAAATTTAGCAACAGCAATTATGACCATCCCGCCGAATACAGCTTCGTCAGAAAATGTGCTAGAACATAAAGGTGAAGAATTAGCATATGTATTAGAAGGGAAAATCACATTACATTTAAATGAAGAAGAGTACATATTAGAAACGGGTGATAGCGTAAAAATACCCGCTTATTTAAAACATAAATGGGTAAATCAATTCGAGAAAAATGCCATTGTTTTATTTTCTGTTACTCCGCCGATTTTTTAATAGATGTAATAAAAATAGCCACGTGCGGATTCCTCCGTACATGGCTATTTTTATCTTTTCGGCACGAACAAAATCCCTAAACTCATAACACAAAAACTTAGTATTTGCTGCATCGATAAACCAAATAGAACTGAATTCTGTTCACTAACAAGCGAAATAATAATATGAGCAAACCCCTCAATAATTAGAAAAACACTTATATTCTTTCCATTTCCAAGCCTTTCATTTTTCATCCATAACAAGCCCACTATACAAAGAGCCAGGATGATCTCATATACGAATATAGGATGATATAAAAATTTAGATTCATATATTTTCACACCCCAAGGCAATGTCGTTTGTACACCTATTTTGTGGTGGAATAGAAAATAAAAAATAATACTCATACAAAACCCAATAGGCAATGCATCAAGTAAAATACGAAGCGAAAATTTCTCCTTTTTACTTTTCCAAACAATGTATACACTTGCAATTATGCATCCTACTACAATGTGTTTCATACTTCCTATAGCTAATATCGCTTGCAATGGCGACCTAATAGCCCATACTGGATTTATAATTGCCGGTGCAAATTTCCATACAAATACAATGATTAGAAAAGCATTTGTTACTGCATCCATCATTTTTTCATATGTTACACTTTCGTTCTTCATCTTTCGTTTCATCAATATAAATCCAAATAGACTTCCAATTATAAGAGCTACAGGTTGTATCCTCACGATCCACTCCATTAATACAAAATCCCCTCTTTAACTCTCAATTAATTTCTTAAATTTCTCTTCTAATTGATCTGGAGGTAATACGCCTCGTACTTGCTCTACAATAATTCCATCTTTATTAACAAAAAACGTCGTTGGTAAAGAAAATACTTTATAGTCTAATCCAGCTACTCCGTCCATATCTAGTAAAACAGGAAACTTAAATCCGTGACGATCCGCAAAAGCGCTCGCTTCTTGCACTGGATCTCCTATTGTTGCATTTACCGCAAAGATTTCAACATCTTTTTTATATTTATCATACATACGAACTAAGTCAGGTGCCTCCATTTCACATGGACCACACCATGATGCCCAAAAATTAATAAGATATGGTTTACCTTTTGCATCATTTAACGAATACAGCTTCCCGTCTAATCCTTTTAATGTTATGTCTGGTGCTTTAAATCCTACTTGTGGTAATACTTCTGTTTTCTGTAATTCCGCTTGTTTCGCTTTTCTTTCTTTTTCTTCTTTCTTTGCATTATAAAAATTAACTCCGGCCCAAATTAGTGCTCCGGCTAGTATAATAGCAATTAGTTTCTTCACTTTTCTTCCTCCTCATTTTTAAAAACCTGTAAATCCACCGAATAGACGAATAAAGAATGCTGTAATTTTCTTCATTTGATTTGTATACAATAAAACACCTGTAATATATATAGGGATAAAAAGTATCATGATATAAATGACAATACCTCTATACACACTACATAGAGTAGTGTTCATCCTTAAAAAAAGAGGCTATATGCACTCTCCGACAATCAGTACAACCGACATACAGAATAAACCTACTGTTACATATACCGAATTCGTATGTAACGGAATAGTAAGCTTAACAACTTTTTCATGTAACACTTGCTCAATTCGTAAATTTATTGCTGTTTTTGCAAATGAAGCTGTCACACATCGGTTTTCCATTGTCTTTATTTTAATTAATTTTAATAATGCGCTTCCTAACTCAAACGAAGACTCCATTTTTTGCATCGCATATTTATCAGCAGCTAGCTCCTGATACGTGTGATACCGCTGTAACAATCCTTTTAATATCGGTATGTACATCATTCCTTCTGCTAATAACGTAAAACAAAATAATTTTAGCGGATCTCGATTGTTTTGATGATATTCTTCATGAAAAATAATCGCATCCATTTCTTCATCTGAAAATGTTTGAAGCATCCCTTCTGACACGACAACTTTCGGACGAAATAATCCAATTGTAAATGCCGCAACTTCCGCAGTCGGCAATATATATATTTGTTTTCCTTTTCGAACGAAAGGAATAAGTACTTTTTGTAATCTTTTAGTATCAAAAAATTGTCGCCACATTCTTTTGCACACGATAAACAATGTAAGTAGTAGAAATCCAGCGATTATAATACGAATGAGCGATAATTCTTTCATATGTTTTTCTAACTGAAACAAGCAAAAATTTGAAAGAAAGAACGCCTTATTTTGAAAAAGAAATGGATATGTAACGTAATACACTAACATACTGAAAAAGACGGTACTAACAATTATTGCTAACAATACGATTTTATGCATTTGCCATTTCATTTCATTAATCCTCTTTTTTTAACTGACTCAATCTATCTTCTAACTTTTTTATTAAAGTCGGATCAACCTGCTCTAACTCATCTAGCATATGATTTACAACTAAATCTCCAAATTCCCCCATTAATTCCTGCGTCATTTTCTTCGTTTGATTAGATAAGAACTCTTCTTTTGTTTGTACAGCACGATATATGCCACTTCTTTTCACAGTCTGCTTTTCTAAGTGTAATTTCTCTACTAACCTGTTCATAACTGTCATAACGGTATTAAAATTCACAGGTGATTCTTCACTTAATTTCTGCTGTACTTCTTTAATCGTAATACCCTCGCTAGACCAAACAATCTCCATAATTTTCGCTTCAAGCGGTCCAAAGAAATGATTTAACCCTTGCTCATTTAGCTTATAGTTTTGAGTAAACATCATGCGTCTCCTTTCACACTACGAATTGTAGTATAAATTAATTGAAAGGTCAAACGTAGATGATATATACGAAAATGAACTACCTATAAATACATAGGCAATTCCATTCATTTTAAACCTAATTTTTCTCCAAATGTATCAAAGAGATACTGCTCTAATATTTGTACACTAAACTTCTCATTACGTCCAAGTGCAAACAATTCCCGATCTTTCGCTACGATCGTATCTAACGGGATAACGACATTATCCACTATTTTTGTAATTTCAATGATGTTACTTTTTACATTTACCTCTGTTTTAAATTCAATGTTTTCTAATACGATATGCGAGCGTCTTCCTGATGCAAAAAAAGTAAAGTTAGGATTTTTATAAATACCAATTTCACTCTCTAGCGGATATAAATACTGAAAAATGATATCTCTATGTCCATCTTTTATTATTTTTTCATCCTTCTCATCATCCAAGTATTCCTTCACCTTCGTTGTAAATTCGAATCGAAAATCCACTTTTCTCACGCTCCCTCTTTGTATTTTTATATTAAATAAATATATTGAAATAATTTTACCATATTGTAATACAAGTTCCTATTAAAAGTAAAAACTCATTTGTAAAATCTCTATTATTTCCGATTCCTTTTTAAAGGATAAGTACTCATTCAATATGAATACATGCTTCTTTATATCCATTTAAACATATTGTTTCCATATTTTGAAACAATAGTATGAAGTATTATATATTAATAAATTGTTTCTAATTCATTTCTCAATATAACCAGCCTTTGCTTTACTATTCCGATATATTCAAACTATATTTTCTACTTAATCATTACATCGCAGAAGGAATGTAACTCTCTTCTATCGAATTTTTATATAACGAAAATGATTAGGTGGTGCTTTACTATGAAATTAGCTGTCATTGGTGGCGGTGATTTACAAGATTCAAATCACTCGCCTATTAATGAGCGACTTATAGAATTAACAAATAAACAGTATCCGAAAGTATTATTCATTCCTACAGCTAGTCATGATGATGAAAGCTATATAAAATTATTTTTAGACACATTCGAAAAACAATTACACTGTGACGTACAAATTTTACGTATTATAGCCGATACACCTTCTAAATATGAAATAGACGAAATGATTCAGTCTGCTGATTTAATTTATCTCAGTGGCGGAAACTATATTCAAATGATTTCAGAATGGAAAGAACATAAGCTCGATGAAAAATTACTATCGGCTCTGCAGCAAGGAACGCTCATTGCAGGGTGTAGCGCTGGTGCTATGTGCTGGTTCACATCTAGCACCCGCTCAGATTATGAAGGTTCCGGTTATATAGAGAGCAACGGCTGGGGAATTGTGAACAAAAGGTTTTGTCCACATTATAATCAATTAAATAGAATGAACGCCTTCCATTCCTTTTTACAAAATCATCAAGGGAATATAGAAGGCATTGCACTAGAGGATAATTGTGCCTTATATATTACAGAAGAATCTTTTGAAATTATCGGTGAACCAGAAAAAGCGTGGGAGTTTTATATGAGTGATAACAAACTCATTAGACAACATTTTGATATTACTTTAAAAAGCTATTTGTAACCTACACTTACAAAAAATGTCCCTAAGTATAATAACTTAGGGACATTTTCAATATTTAACTCACTAATCGTGTAATTCGTTTCTTCTGCCATGAAAGCTTATAATATGCATATTGTAGTATTAAACTGACAATAAACGCTGCTGGGTACCCAATCCATATCCCTTCTATGCCAAGACTTGTATGGTAAGAAAGGTAATACGCTACAGGTACTTCTACAAGCCATATTGATACGACGCCGATAACAGTTGGCCATAATACTGTACCACTCGCTCGCATTGTCGCACTAATAATTTGCGCATGCCCGAAAATTAAATAACTCCATAATGTAATCATAACTAGGCTATGAGCAATTTCAATTGTAGTTTGACTCGTTAAAAATAGTGATAGAATGTCTCTTGAGAACAAGTAAATGAGAGATATTAGCACACCACCGATGACGTAGTTCATAATAATTCCGGCCTTCACAACTTTCTGCAATCGATCAAATTGATTCGCACCAATTGATTGGGCAGCAAAAATGGAGACTGTAATACCAAGACTAACTGCTGGCATTTGCACATAACTTGCAACTTGGTTCACAACGCCATAAGCTGCTGTTGCATCCGAACCGTAACGATTTACAAACGCGATTACCGCAATTTCTGATAATGAAACTAATATCATATTAATACTCGCTGGAATACCAAGTCGTAGTAAAAGCTTTAATAACCCCCAATCCATTCGAAGATATTTCCTTACCGTACTATCTAATTGTAGTGGGTGATTTTTTTTCTTTAAATACACTAACATGACAATAAACGTAATAACTGTAGATATAACAGAAGCATAGGCTGCTCCATACACATCTAATTTTGGAGCACCTAACCATCCAAAAATAAGGATTGGTAATAAGATCATATTTAGTGCTGTACTTACAATTAAAAAGTAAAATGGCGTTTTAGAATCTCCTGTACCTCTCATAAACGTTGTGTATGCGAAATATAAAAATAAGATTGGCATCGATATAAATAAAATACGTGCATAATGTACACTTATTTCAATAATATTTTCTGGCGTCCCCATAAGGCGCATAATATCCATCGCAAAAATACTACCTACTATCGCTAACACAACTCCAATAATAAAGGTAAATGTTAGCGTCGTACCAACAATCGCTTTTAAACGATCTTCGTTTTTTGCCCCAAACGCCTGACCAATTAAAATGGAACTCCCTGAACCAATACCAATTACGAATGAAACAAGTAAGAAAAATAATGGGAAGAATGCCGATATGGCCGCTAAATCATTCACTCCAAGCCATCTTCCTACTACTACCATACCGAATAATTGTCCAACTGATTGTAGTACATTACTTAATAGTAACGGTACTAAAAACATGGACATCGATTTCCAAATCGGTTTACTCTCACTTTCTAACTTATGTGACTCCGCACCTTCTTTATTGTTATTTGTAGGTGGTTTCAAATTTCATTTCTCCTTTTATTAAAAATCTGTTTTTCAACTTCTATCTCTTTGTATAGTTGTTATAACGATGTGCTTCTATTCATTTTCTTGTCCCTATATTATAACTTCACCCAATATTGGCTTCCATCAGCTGTTCTATCTAAAAACCCGTATTCGATTAAATATCTTCTCAAAGTTACAAAATCCGGATATACGCTTTCTATAATAGCATTTACTTCTTTTTCAGTGTACTTTTTATTACTATCAAACTTCGTCACTAAATGACGTAATATAATTAATTTACGCTTTTGCTTTTTTGGAAATTTAGAAAGCGGTCCATCTAATCCCTCTGTAAAATGCGTTTTTAACACTTCATCATTTTCTTCTTCTGTAATATTGTAACGATCATCTACCATCGTTGCTGTTCTATGAATGGGTACAAATTTCGTTTGTACTTTTGATTTTTCTTCTGACAGTTCCATTAACGCTAAAAACACTTTCGCTTGCTTCATTTTCTCTCGAAGTGTAAACCGATGATTGCGGATGGTTGAAGTACTTCCGCCATCCATCTCTTTCACAATCTCTTTATCATTCAGCCCCATATGGAAAAACTGAACCATCTTCTTTTGCAAATCCGTTAAACCCGTATACTTCCTATCAATGTTTAATAAATAGTCAAACATAGATGTATGTTCGTTTTGCACATGCAATTGTACAAACTTCTCTGCTTCATACAAAACTTGATTATCTTGATAAATAACACCCTTAATAAACGTTTCTCCACAAGCTAAACAAATATACTCTTCCGTTTCCTCATCAAACACATACCCTTTTTTCAATTCCTCTACCGACGCATCCCAAAACTTCTCTGAAACATCGCTCATACTAAACACTCCTTTAAAATGTCCGTTTTAAAATAAACAAATTTCAATAACGTTTATTATCACTTCATCATCTTAACATAAACGAAATAAACATTTCAATGTTTCGTTTACCTATTTTTCAAACCTTTATAAAAAATGTCTATAAAACATTCTTTAAAAAGGACATGAAGCAATAAAAAGCGAATGTATTTAATAAATAAATTACGATAGGATGTGAAACAAAACATGACTATTCTGCACGACCCTTGGTTTACTGTTAAACAAATTGCCCAAAATACATATGCAATTAGTGAATATGGAGATTGGGAGAAAGTACATTCAATTTTAACTACAAAAAAGGTGTTTCCGTATAAGAAAACACCTTTTACTTTTTATATATTCTATTTAAAGTCTCAACTAAAACCTTACTTGCTTGTACAAATGTATGCTTTCGGTTTCTATCTTCAACAAATGTATTAGCACAACTCCCCATAATCATCATACAACTAATTATGACTAACACTATCTTTCTATTCTTGTAAGTCACTTCATGCCACTCCACTATTACAAAACTTCTTTTGAATGTATCCCATCAAGAAATTTTACATGAATAATAAAACGTGTGAATATGCAATTATGCATATTCACACGTTTTATTACAATGTTATGATTTAATTTAGTTAAAGTACACGTATACCGAGGTGACTAACTTGAAATTTAAAGCGAAAAAAAATCCATTTCACGTCATTTTTATTACATTATTTATCATGATTTTTTTCATTTCACTATTTTTCCAAAATGAAAATTCTATTTTTTTCACCCTCATGATGCTGCTAAATATCGTGAATCTTTCTTCATTCTATTTCTCTCACTACAACGTAACAGAATCATCTCTTTTCGTAAAACATGGTTTCATACTACGTACTGAAATTCCCTTTGAAGATATTCGCCACATTAAATACTCTGGTAAAAAACTTCATTCAAAGAAATGGACTAGACAGCAATTAGAAATCCATTATAATTTATTCGACTCTGTGACAACTTTCGTACCACAAGAAGAAGAAAAATTCATTGCACTTTTAAAAGAAAACTGCCCACATATGAAAATATTGAATATGTCTGCTAACAAATAATATATTTTGGCATTTACAGTAATAAAAAAACCAAGATTCTAAACAAAGAATCTTGGCGTTTTTATTACTCTTTCGGAGCAATCATTTTTTTCGGATCGACAATTTCATCAAATTGTGCTTCTGTTAGTAATCCAGATTGCAATGCTGCTTCTTTTAAAGTTAACCCTTCTTTATGAGCATGCTTCGCAATTTTCGCTGCATTTTCATATCCGATATGCGGATTTAATGCTGTAACAAGCATTAATGAACGATTCACATTCTCTTTAATGACTTCCTCATCTGCTTCAATACCAACTGCACAATTATCATTAAATGAAACAATTGCATCTGCTAATAAGTGAGCAGATTGTAAGAAGTTATATGCAATAACAGGTTTAAATACATTTAACTCAAAATTGCCTTGGCTCGCTGCAAATCCGATTGTTGCGTCATTTCCCATCACTTGTGCTACAACCATCGTTAACGCTTCACTTTGCGTTGGATTTACTTTACCTGGCATAATAGAGCTTCCTGGCTCATTTGCTGGAATAATAATTTCTCCTAGCCCACTACGTGGACCACTTGCCAGCCAGCGCACATCGTTAGCAATTTTCATTAAATCCGCTGCTAATGCTTTTAATGCCCCATGCGTATATACAACTTCATCATGACTCGTTAATGCATGGAATTTATTTGGTGCAGAAATAAATTGCTTACCTGTAAATTGGCTAATTTCCTCAGATACCATCTCACCAAATTTAGGATGGGCGTTTATACCTGTTCCAACTGCAGTACCACCAATCGCAAGCTCTTTCATATATGTATTGCTCTCTGCAATCATACGCTCTGTTTTTTCAAGCATACGGTGCCATCCACTAATTTCTTGTCCTAATGTTAACGGTGTCGCATCTTGTAAATGTGTACGACCAATTTTTATAATATGTTCAAATGCTTTTACTTTTTCTGCTAACGTTTCTTTTAATTTCGTAATTGCTGGTAACACGTGATTTTCTACTGCGAGTACACATGCTACATGAAGCGCAGTTGGGAAAGTATCATTTGAACTTTGAGACATGTTCACATCATCATTCGGATGAATATGTACGTCAAATCCTTTCTCTTTCAAAATTTGAATCCCTCGGTTTGCAATTACTTCATTCACATTCATGTTTGACTGAGTACCACTACCTGTTTGCCATACGACAAGTGGAAAATGTTCATTCCATTTCCCTGCTATCACTTCGTCAGCTGCTGTCACAATTGCTTCTGCTTTTTCTTCTGATAGCTTTCCTAATTTTTTATTAGTAAGTGCTGCACTCTTCTTTAAAATGGCAAATGCTTTTACAATTTCAAGCGGCATTTGCTCTGTTCCAATCGGGAAGTTTTCTTTACTACGTTGTGTTTGTGCTGCCCATAATTTATCAGCTGGAACTTTAATTTCTCCTAATGTATCTCTTTCAATTCTGTACTCCATGTTTTCATCCCCTTGAAAATATAATACCTACATTTCTTATAATAACAGACTTCCCTTTAAATGATAAGAATTCTCACTCATATAAATAGATATTTTATATTTATTTTAAAAACTCCTCTTGACCTAAACTTAAGTTTAGGTTGTATTCTTTCCTTTGTAACCTACTATAACAATACTGGAGGAATTCAATATGAAAAAGTATGTTTTCATAATAAAAAATCACCTTCTACAACACGTAGAAGGTGATTTTTTATTTATGACGCTTCTTTTCCTTTTTCAGCATCATCTACATACCAAATGAACTTGCCTGTATATCCGTAAATAACTGCTAAAATTAACGATACGAAGCTTAACCACATAAATGGAATGTATGATATCGTCGCAACACCTAAAATACCAGCCATAAAAATACCGTTATCCGACCATGGAACCATACCTGAAGTTAATGTTCCACCTACTTCTGAGTTACGCGCTAATACGCGGCGGTCGATTTTTAGTTTATCATAACTTTCTTGCATAATTTTCGGTGTTAAAATAAGTGATACGTACATCGCACATCCAAATATGTTCGCTAAAAATGCAACGATTAATGTAGATAATGTTACATTACCAGCAGAATTTAATTTCTTTTCGAATTTTGATACGATTACTTTTAAAACACCTAATTTTTCAAGTAATCCACCAAACCCTAAACCGAAAATAATTACGGCTACTGAACCGAGCATACCGTTAATTCCGCCACGGTTTAATAACTTATCGACAAACTCAACGCCTGATTGAATTGAGAATCCGTTATACGCTGTTCCAATTGCGTCTCCAAAGTGCATTCCTTGGAAAACAGTTGCCCAAATTGCGCCAAGTAAAGCTCCCATTGCAATTGTAGGCATAGAAGGCTTCTTCATTGCTAATAGGACAATGACAATAATCGCCGGAACTAACATCCATATTTTAATATCAAAGTGTTTTAATAATGATTCCTTTAAAAATTCTACTCGATTTAAATCTACGTTATCTCCGCCATACATCCAACCAGCTACAGTAAACATAATGCTAGTAATAATATACGCTGGAACGTCTAATACAAGCATAGCTCGTACGTGTGCAATAACATCTACTTTTGCCATAGATGCTGCAAGTACTGTACTATCAGAAAGTGGCGATAATTTATCCCCGAAATAAGCACCTGAAAGAACTGCACCAGCAACAAGTGGTAATGGTAACCCAAGACCTTCACCAATCGCCATCATAGCAATACCTGCTGTTCCTACCGTTCCCCAAGATGTTCCTGTTGCGATAGAAGTGATCGAACAAATAATTAATGTTGCTAATAGGAATATACTAGGGTGAATAAATTCTAATCCATAATAAATTAATGTTGGTACTATCCCACCAGCAATCCATGTTCCAATTAAAGCACCTACTGCAACTAAAATGAGTATTGCTTCTAATCCGTTAGAAATCCCTTTCGTAATTGCATCTTGCAATTCTTGATAACGAAATCCTAATCTTAATCCAAGCGCAATTACTAAAAACCATGAAATAAATAGCGCTAATTGAATTGGGAGATCAAAAATCGTTTGGAAGGAAAAGACAACAGCAAGAAATAATAATAAAAGAACTATGATTTCTAGCATCGATGGTAATCTTACACTTTTCATTTTTTTCTCTCCTTACAAGTCGATAACATGACGTGTGTCGTCTTACATGTATGTAATATACAATTAGCGAAGACAAAACAAAATTTTCATATTATTTCGATTTATTTTTCCAGTATAATATATTGGACACCTTTTCTATTGTAAAAGTAGATGCTACTTTTCGCAATGGAAAATATAAAAAATGTCACATTTTTTATATTTAACAATCAAAGAGTAACTTTTTTAATATTTGCCAACATAAAACTTTTTACTATTATCCTCACCGTTTAAAGGAATATCATTATTCCCCACACAAA
The DNA here is from genome assembly GCF_001883995.1 of Bacillus paranthracis. Classification (GTDB taxonomy): domain Bacteria; phylum Bacillota; class Bacilli; order Bacillales; family Bacillaceae_G; genus Bacillus_A; species Bacillus_A paranthracis. The sequence continues at coordinate 694,100 of NZ_MACE01000049.1, forward strand.
AAAGCACGCATCATTCAAATGATGCATGCTCCACTTTTATTTATACATATTTTGTATTTCTTCTTTATTTTTAAGTATTTCCACAAACTTATCGCTACAACCTTTCGGAAATAATACGCCGAGTCCATATGAATGCTGGAACTGAAAATGAGGGTGCTTTGCTGTGACTTCATCCCAAAACTTATACACGCCGAAGTTTCGATCTTTCACCTCAATATCATGAAATAACACAATACCATTATTCGCAAGTTTCGGTAACCATGTTTTATAATCATGAGAAACTGCTTCATACGTATGATAGCCATCAATATGCAACAAGTTTATCGTTCCATCTTGAAATTGATCAACAGCCTCATCAAAAGTAGATCGAATTAAATTACCTATATTGGGATAGCTCATTTTCACCACTTTATCTACGATTTGGAAAACACCTTCTCCATATGGACCTGTATGCCCGTCTCCAGTCCAAGTATCTACAGCATAACATTTTGTAGATAATCCCCCATCCTTTACCCCTTGACAAAAACTGAAAAAAGAAGCGCCTAGATGTGTACCTAGCTCAACTAATATTTCTGGTTTTTCAAATCTTACTAAATCGTATGCGAACTCCAAATGCCCAAGCCACGCAGTATTCGCACGAATAAATGGACTAAAATTATCAAATTCAAATGTTGGTTTATGAGTAACCCAGTTCATCGCGTATCTCCTTCTACACATATTTTTAACAAACCAAATTACTCTTATCTTTATTTTTTTATCCTGTTGATTATGATTTAATTTTATAATTTTATCTCTCTTTATTTAACCTACTCACTTGTATCGTAAACGTAACTGAAAATACTATAATTCCTACTTCACAGTACAGAAATTTCAGTTTATTTTTCATTCATTTCGTGATATATTGCATATTGTATACAATATATTTTCTGGAAGGAGGACTCTCTACATGATGGATCCAAATCGTTTACAAGGAATCATTATGGTTGTCATCGGTGCTTGTTTATGGGGCTTGTCCGGAACAGCTGCACAACAACTTTTTCAATATGACAATATTTCTACTGAATGGTTAGTTACAATTCGATTGCTTATATCGGGCGTTATCTTGCTCATTATTTCATCATTCGGAACGAGAAAAAAAGAAATATTCAGCATATGGAAACAAAGATCTGATGCTACTAAAATGATATTGTTTGGCCTATTCGGTATGCTTGCTGTACAATACACGTACTTCGCTTCTATTAAAGAAGGAAATGCTGCCGTTGCAACATTATTGCAATATTTAGCTCCTATATTTATTACTGTATACTTACTTTTCAAATGGAACGTTCGTCCATCAAAAATTGATTTTATTTCAATTGCCCTTTCATTAGTAGGCACTTTTCTCTTACTAACAAACGGGTCTGTGCATAACTTAGCTGTTTCTACACCAGCTATTATTTGGGGGATTTTATCCGGATTATCTCTTGCTTTTTATAGTTTATATTCAAAAGAATTACTAGATAGATGGTCTTCCTCAGTTATCGTTGGATGGGGCATGATTATTGGGGGTATTGGTGTAACGATTGTACACTCTATTTCTACGAAAGAATTTATTTTATTATCAACTGTGAAATATGTAAAATTAAGTACTCTACCGCTCATCACATTTGTCGTCATTTTTGGGACACTTATTGCCTTTTATTTATACTTAGACAGCATACGATACTTAACCCCGAAAGAAACGACATTATTCGGTTGTACAGAACCACTCGCAGCTATTATTTCTTCTGTACTTATATTACATGTACCATTTCAATCTTTTCAGTTATTAGGGGCCCTTTGTGTCATTGTAATGGTGCTTATCTTAAGCCAAAAACCGGATGAAGGGAAACCCGAATTAAAGCTTGTTCATCAGAAAAAGAAAAATATACAATGAAAGGATTGAATTCACTATGCCTATCCCTCAAAATAATAAAAAACTAGGAAGAGTTTCAGCAAAATCACTCGTTTTAAATCAACTACAAGATTGGATTATTGAAGGTGTACTGAAGCCCGATGAAAAAATTAATGATGGGGAACTGGCTGAAGCACTAGGAGTAAGTAGAACACCTGTAAGAGAAGCACTTCAAATATTAGAGCTTTCTGGATTAGTGGAAATGGTACCTGGGCAAAAAACAAAAATTGCTCCTATTCAGTTAGACGACATACCTACTATTTATGAAACGATGGCTGGTCTTCACTCTATTATAGGTAAGCAAGCACTTCAAAACATTACAGACGCTGATCTGAAGCTACTTTCTGAAATAAATGATGACTTTCAGTATTCTATAGAGAAAAAAAACGCAAAACAAGCTTTAGAATTAGATATACAATTTCACAATGCAATTTCTTCTATTGCTAAAAATCAATATATTGAACCCTTTCTAGAAAATATGCAACTTCACGTTTTACGCCTTGAATATTTATTTTTCCAAAACTTTGTTCCAGCAAGTCAATCTATTGATGAACATCACGCTATCATTCAAGCACTGCAGAAGCAGGATGAAAAACAAATGGAACAAATGATGACTCAAAACTGGCTCCGTCCAATGAAAGAAATACAAAAAATAATTTCTACGAAATAGAAAGAGAGCTGGCTACATAAAATCGTAACCAGCTCTCTTTTTACTATTATATATAGTTATGCCTGAATATTTGCATAATCTTCCATATCTTCGTATTCTTTTTCCAATTCCTCTAAAGACAGCTCGTATAATTGTCGATCGCGAATTTTAAACACCCCTGCTCCAATTAACTCATCAATTAAATGCCTCTTACGATTTTCAACAGCAAAACGGAGTTGACTACTCATCTTTTAAAAAAACTCCTTTCTACGATTATTGAAAATGATAATCTTTATCAATTACCACTTTTGATTATAAAAGATGACTCTTTATAAGTAAAGTAATTTCATGAAATATTTACCTTACAAAGTATTTGTGGCCACATTATATATATGTATGCCGCGCGAAAAATGTTATGACACTTTTTCTTATCCTTTTTCTTTCATACTTTGCAAGTTGTCTCACTATGATGAAATTCACCATCTATTTCTACTTGAATGGTGACATGTTCTACATGAAACTTCTCTTTTAATACTTCCGTAGCCTCTTTTAATACACTTTGTGTTTCATTTCCTTGAATAATCAAGTGGCAAGTTAATACTTGAAAATCCGATGTGACAGACCATATGTGCAAATCATGAACTTCTTTTACAATCGTAATATTTAACAATGTACTTTTTACCTCTTCAACATTTATGTTCTGCGGTGCACCTTCCATTAATATATGGACCGTATCACGTGTTACACGCCATCCACTAATAATGACTAAAATAGACACAAGAATACTAGCAATCGCATCTGCAGCAGTCCATCCGAAAAATTTAATAAGTAACGCAGCAATTATCGCTCCGACTGATCCTAATAAATCGCCTAATACGTGTAAGAAAGCACTTCTTAAATTTAAATTACCTTTCACATCTCCGCCTCTCATTAATATCCCAGCTGATAAAATATTAATAAGCAGACCAAGTACAGCAATAATAAGCATTCCATTACTAGCAATCTCAACTGGCTCTTTAAAACGGCGAATTGCTTCAATAAAAATGTATATTGAAATGACAATAAGGACGACACCGTTACATAATGCCGCTAACATCTCGACTCGCTTATATCCATATGTTTTCGCAGTTGTTGCTGTTTTTTCTCCGAGTTTAAACGCAAGTAAACTTAAAGCTAAAGATACTGCATCACTTAGCATATGCCCCGCGTCAGATAGTAGTGCTAAGCTATTTGTTACAAATCCCCCAATAACTTCAGCAATCATAAAACTTGTTGTTAGTAAAAATGCAAGTAATAACGCTTTCTTATTATTAGAATTACCATGATTATGTGAATGCCCCATACTAATGCTCCTTTAAGGATAATATCTGTACATTAGTATGAAACAAACTCCCCATCTTTATCCCGCTTCCTCTGTATCAACACTTCGCTACATTTCAAACAAGTCCTTTTTCTCAACAAAAAATAAGACTACTTCTTTTTCAGCTTCATATTGTTTACTAATGAAAGAATTTTTAAGGAGGTTACGAAAATGAAACGTTTATTTCTCTGTATGGAACGTGAACTTGTTGTAGTGAAAGAACGATATGGTAACTATGAAGCGGCGTATCACTTACAAAATATGCAACCTACCTGTATCGCTGTTGATCCATTTCAAAAAAATCGTGTATATTGCGGCACTTTTGGACGAGGTCTCTGGTTAAGTGACGATAGCGGAGATTCATGGAGACCAATTGGAGATTCTTATCGTTACTTTGATTTTCCAAAAGAAGATGGTATTTTACATTCTTCGATCACTTCCATTACGATAAGCCCGAATGAACAAGTTAACGGATATGGCGTCGTTTATGTCGGCACAGAACCGAGTGCTTTATTCCGTTCAGAAAATGGTGGTGAAACATGGACGGAACTGAAAAATATGAAATCATTATTATCTTCTTATACGTGGGCTTTCCCGCCTAGACCTTTTACTCATCACGTACGCTGGATTACAGTTGATCCAAACAATCCAAATACAATCCACGTTTCAATTGAAGCTGGTGCTGTTATTCAAAGTAACGATAAAGGCCATACATGGATTGATAAAAAATTCGGTGCTCCTATCGATGCTCATCAATTACTTATGCACCCTGAAGCCCCAAATCGTCTTTATGCATCATGTGGTGACGGATTTATGGGCGGACCTGATCGTGCATACCTTGAAAGTTATAACAGTGGAAACAGCTGGATTTCATGTAGTGACGGACTTGAGCATCATTACTTATATAGCATGGCTATCGATCCAGCTGATTGTAATACAATTCTCGTTTCTGCCGCACCGAGTGCAGATCTCGCTCATCACCGTATTCCTTATGAATCTTATATTTATCGTAAAACGAAAGACACTCCGTTCCAGCAAGTACAGCAAGGACTACCATCTGCAATCGGTACAGTCATTTCGATGTTTGCGACAAACGAAGCCGAACCACATACATTTTACACTTTAAATAACAATGGCGTGTTTCAATCCAATGATAGCGGCGAATCGTGGGAACAACTAAATATTCCTTGGAAAGAGGAATATAAAACGCAGCATCCGCATGCACTACTTGTCACTAGTTCTTAACGAAAAAAAGACTGCCTAATAGTTTTAGGCAGTCTCTCTTCTATTTCTTTAAATCAATTACGATATCATCTAGAACAATATCTTTGCTCTTCGCTTCTTTTTTTGGTACTTCAATCTTCTTCTCGATTCCATTCACATACTCTACTCCACCATGATTTTCAGATGTATGCACTCGCAAGTGTACACGAGGTGTAACGATAAGCTTTGTTGCATTTTTATTTAACTTTTGGAATGTGGAACTCCAACTACTTTTGTGCGGTTCTGCTACTGTACTAGTTCCGCCATTTCCTTCACCAGCATATTTATTTCCTAAATCATCTTTTATTTCTAATTCTACATCAGCGCTATCCCATATACTTCTTAATACTTTAGATTCTTCCTGATTGAAAAAAACGATAAATGACATCGGAGTTACTTCCATTTTGTCTATATTTACTTTTATTAATTCATTTTCAGAAACCCCATTAACCTTTACTTCTTTACCCTCCATTGCTTTTAAACTAAGTGCGAAGTTCCAATTCCCCTTAATTGAATTACCTTTATAATCCAACTTAATCTCTTCCATATTCCACCAAACATTTGCAACATCTAACCTTTTACTACTATTACCACTCATTGTAGTCATACCTACGTACTTTTTCTCTCCAACTTTTGTTACTTTAGAGCTTCCTCCCCCTCCATTAAACCCCATCACCTGCGGATATCCAAATATATTTGGCTTCTCTCCTAAATCTTTATCACTCTCAATAGAATATGTGATTGTAATTGTTCTACCGTCGAACACAGCATCATTAATGGTAACCTTAACCCCATTACTCTCCCTCGTCATATTCAATTCAGTCGAAAACTCTTTATAATTTTCATATAACCCTGTTCTACCATTATCTAAAAATCGGAATATGTCACCTACTATTGGTAATCCTCCAGCGTATGTCGGAAATCCGATGCCAAGCATGGCAACCGATACGCCGACTAAAATAGATGCAGCAGCAACGCCTTTTTTCCAACTTTTCATCTTTTTCTTCGTACGCATCGATTGTTTTACATTGCGCTTTACTTTTTCTTTTTCAATTTCAGAAGCCTCAATTTCCTCAAGTTCTTTCTCATCTATATCAATATCATTTAATAGTTCATAAATGTCTTTCATATGACACTACCTCCAAAACTAATTTTCGTAGCATTTTGTTGTAGTTTCTTTTTTCCACGATACACACGATTATCTATCGCTGCCCGAGTTAACCCTAACTTGTCTCCTATTTCTTCTGTCTTCATACCAAGAAGATATTTCATAATGAACACCTTTTGATCTAACGGTTCTAATTGATTAATAAGCTTCAATAACTCTTCCCTATCTTCCATAACGATTAGTTCATCTTCTGCTGACTTTTCCGTACTCATATGAAACTCATCCGAAATAATCTCTACTTTTTTAGTTGCCTTCCGGTAATAATCAATCGCCTTAAATTTCGCAATTGCCGCAATCCATTTTTTAAAATCATTTGGTTCTCCATGAAATTTATTTGCGTTATTCCATATGGAAAGAAATATATCGTTTACACATTCCTCTATGAGTCCATCATTTTGAACTGGAAGAAGAACTTTGTGGGTTATTCCTTTTATGAGCGGTAAGTATGTATCGACAACAAATTCTAGCGCATCTTCTTTTTGTCGCTGTAATCTTTTTATATAATTTTTCTCATTTGATTTCATGTAGCGATTCCCCTTATTTTTTTGTAAAAGCTTTTACACCCTATATAACGTCTAAAAAAATATTTTCTCTCATATTTTTATTATTTTTTATATGTAATGGAATACTTTCCCTTAGCCATTGTCTCACGTAACTATGCGTTCAAAGAAAATTTTCTCAAGTCTGCAATTTGATTCATGTAGTACACTATTTATATAGTCATTCTTTAACTTGGTGTACATTTTATTTCGTTAACCTACTATTTAAAATTAGGAGATGAGATGTGTATGTGTGGAATTACAGGTTGGGTAAATTGGACTAAGGATCTTTCTAATGAACATGTTATTTTAAAAAAGATGGCAAATCGTATTCAGCATCGTGGTCCGGATGCTGAAGGATTTTGGTTTTCACCTCGCGCGGCCTTTGCACACCGGCGTTTAATTGTAATTGATCCAGAAGGCGGAACACAACCGAAGACATTTCGTGCTGGTGATTATACGTATGCTCTTACTTATAATGGAGAAATTTATAATTTCCGTGAGCTGAGAGAACAACTTAGGAAATGTGGTCATACATTTGAAACGCATTCAGATACAGAAGTGTTACTACATGCTTATTTAGAATGGAAAGAGGACTGCGTACAACATTTAAACGGCATTTTCGCTTTCGCCTTATGGGATGATCAGAAGCAACAACTGTTTTTAGCACGTGATCATTTAGGCGTAAAACCACTCTTTTATATAGAAAGAAATGACAGTATTATTTTCGGATCTGAAATTAAAGCATTATTAGCTCATCCATCTGTCCCTGCTGAAATTGATACGGATGGCATAAATGAAATATTTGGATTAGGGTTATTTCGAACTCCAGGATGTGGCGTCTTTAAACATATTCAAGAAGTGCGTGCTGGACATTCTATAACGTTTACACGTGATAAAAAAGTAGTTACGAAGTATTGGAATTTAGAAAGTAAGGTCCATACAGATTCTATAGAAGATACATCATCACATATTTTATCTATTTTACAAGATACAGTAAAAAGACAATTAATTGCCGATGTTCCTCTCGTTTGCATGTTATCAGGAGGATTAGATTCTAGCGGTATTACTGCACTAGCAGGAAAAGAATTTGCTGCTGAAAATAAAACACTTCATACGTATTCCGTTGACTTTGTAAATAGCGCAAAAGATTTCGAGCTGACATTTGCTCGCACTGGTTTAGACGCTCCTTGGGTAAAACGCGTTTCTGAACATGTAGGGACATCTCATCATGATATTATTGTGAATGCTGAAGAATTAGCTAATCACTTATTCGTTCCCCTCCGTGCAAAAGATTTACCGAGTGCTGGTGAAATGGAAACTTCACTATATTTACTATTTTGCGAAATGAAAAAAGATGCGACCGTAGCTTTATCCGGAGAATCTGCTGATGAAGTATTCGGTGGATATCCTTGGTTTCATCAAGAAGAATTACTATATGTAGATAAATTTCCTTGGCTAACAAATTGGAAAAATACATCTCCTCTTCTACTACATGAAGTAAGTAACCAATGTAATCTAGAAAACTATATTGATACACGATTCCAAGAAGCGATACTTGAAGTACCTACTCTTGAAGGTGAAAGTAAAAAATCCGCGAAACAACGTCAAATGTTTTATTTATTTTTAACGAGATTTCTTCCGTTCTTACTTGACCGTAAAGACCGTATGAGTATGGCTGTAGGATTTGAAGTTCGTGTACCGTTTTGCGATTATCGATTAGTTGAATATTTATGGAACGTTCCTTTCAACATAAAAAGCATTGATAATATTGAAAAAGGCATTTTACGTAGAGCACTGAAACCTGCTTTACCTGACGATGTACGCAATAGAAGAAAAAGTGCGTATCCAACTTCACAAGACCCACATTATTTACAAACAATTCGTCATTTATCACTCGACATGTGCAGTAATAAAAACAATCCTATTTTCTCACTTATTAATCATTCCACATTACTTGCTATTGCCGATCAGAGTAATAAAGAAATTAACAATTTCGAAGCAAGAAGCGCTATGGAATACATGCTACAAGTAAATGAATGGTTAAAAACGTATCACATCCATATTGCTTAACAAAAAGGAGTTCAAGAATAAAAACCTTGAACTCCTTTTATATTAATTAGCACATCGTTTATTTTCAGTGTCAATGGACCATCCAATAATTGTGGCACAATCTCTACCTTTCCACTGCAGTACATTTGTTAATACTGGCTCAATCTGTAAGCAACTTCCGTCGTGTAATATTTCTATTAAAGATTGGTCATCATCAAACCTTCGTTTATCACACTCTAAAATACCGTCCGTTGCCATTACGATGTGATTCATTCCTTTTTCTAATCCTCTTACACCTGACGTAAAGCAAGGTGTATTTGCTGCAAAAATATTTTTCCTACCGATATATTCGTAATTCTTCCGTTTATTTAATCGCCCTTTCCCATTCTTCGTTTTCTCAGAATGGAATAAATATGCGAAACAATTACCAACTGATAACCAATATAAAAATTCGCCTTTTCGCAAACATATTAAACATGCGAGTTCCTCATCATCTTGATCACATTTTTCAATAAACAGCTCATCTGTAAATAAAGCTAACAAATACATATGTGTATGATGAAAAGCTAAATGTATCGGGTAGGAAAATAACTCTTTTAGTTTCTCTTTTCTTTCCGAAATTGCTTCTACTATATAATCTATATTTTTTGTTTTGTGATGTGTATCAAAAATCATAACAAATTCAAATTGTAATTCAGGATCCCACCAAGCAAGCACCGCATCTCCTCGTTCATATGCATCACTCTCTTGATTTCCCCCATATACGCCGACTGAAAGAGGACCACATTTTTCAACATGTATTTCATCTACATACATCTGTTCATGACTCATCCATTTGAATGTATTCACAGCTATCATCCTCTCTCTTGCTAAATGTATACCTTTACACATAGATTACCTTATATTTCAATAAAAATAAACTTTTTCAACATTTTTTATCCAAATAAAAGGATTTTATTTCTACACTAACGAATATATCTTAATATACGATATAAAAACAGGAGGATTTATTATTATGAAAGACATCAATCAGCATTGGGAGAACATTTATTATCACTTACGATATGAATATGAAGACAATCTTTCTCACCAAGCTATTCGTATTTTACAAATCGTTTCTCGTGAGAAAGAAATAACAATTGGAAAAGTTGCTACTGAGCTTACTCTCTCTCATAACACAGCTTCTGAACACGTAAAGCGCCTTATTCAAAAAGGCTATATCATGAAAGAAAGAAACAAACAAGATGAAAGAGTTGTGAACCTTACTTTAACGAAAGAAGGCATTGAAGTATTAGAAAAGCATACTTTATTAGATAAAGAAAAGATAAAAATATTAGAATCGCAGTTATCGAAAGAAGAACAACAATTAATTGAAAAAGCTTTTTCATTATTAGCGAAGGAGGCAAAGTATGCATTTCCTCGTTAAAGTAATCGTTTCGGCACTTATTATCGGTGTTATTACTGAAGTAGCTAAACATTATAGTACGATTGGCGGGTTTATCGCTGCCCTTCCTCTCGTTAGTTTACTGAGCCTGTTTTGGATTTCTTTCGAAGGCGGGAACAAACAAGAATTAAGTCAATTTGCTATAGGCGTATTATATGGATTTCCTGCATCCGCACTACTATTATTTATCGTCTATATTGGTCTAAAAAACTCTTTTTCACTTAGTACATCTGTCCTGTTTGGTATAAGCGTTTGGTGTATCGTTTTTGCTTGTCAAAAATTATTTCAAGCTTAGTTAGGAGGGTTTATTATTTATAAACTTGTAGAGGTATTAGGGCAAACTATAGAAGTATATATAAAAGGAAGTAGTAAACAAACGGTAGTCATTCAAACCGGAATGACTTGCTCATTTTATGATTGGCTTCCTATTATCGAAAAGCTTTCACAGCACTTTACAGTCGTTTCCTACCATCGCCCTGGTTACGGAAAAAGTGAACTAGGAAATGATTCGCGTACTATAAGGCAAGTGACAAAAGAATTACATATGTTACTACAGAAATTAGCTATTCACGAGCCTATCATTCTAATTGGTCATTCCTACGGAGGCTTATGCGCACAACATTTTACGATGTTACATGAAGATAAGTTGCAAGCACTTATTTTAGTTGATTCTACATCCATGAACTTACACCGATTAGATGAACTTCATTTACCAATTTCTGATCAGACTGATTCGGATGATATGTGGCTTCAAAAATATAATACATACTCTAAAATGGATGTAGACATGCTTTCTAATGAACTAAAGCCAATACTCGCTAATCAATCAAGACAGTACATTGAATTTTCTACCTCTCCTACATTATATAAAGCGACAGCTTCTGAACTATCTACGTGGAAAAATTGTGCTCGCTCAATAAAAGAACTCTATAAAACATTAGAAGTACCTTTAATCGTTATCGGTAGAGACCCTCAATATTCTATTACTCAGTTGACTGAGGGCGGCATGCAAAAAGAGGAAGCGACACAACTTGAAGCAATGTGGCAAGAACTGATTCATGAACAATTACAACTCTCAATAAACAGCCAATATATACTTGCTGAACATGCTGGTCACGGAATAGAAAATGATCGACCAGATATTATTATTGAGGCTGTTCAATCTGTACGAATAAAAAAAGGAAGCAACTAAAGTTGCTTCCTTACTTATCTATTCATAATCTTCTTCATCATCGATTTCTTCGTAATACGCATTCCCATTACTTACATATATAGGACCATTCGCAACGTCAATACGTAATACCCATGCCCATGGCACAGCTAAACGCTTATGTATTGCTCGCCAAAAGCTCATTGATTTTCTTTCGTACTCCTGGAACTCCTGAAGTAACTCTTTGTAGGAGGAACCGTCTAACTGAATATTTGTTTCTAACAAACGAGAATGGGCATAGTACTGCAGCTCTAGCTCAGCAGCAATTTCCATTTCTTCTTCCGTTGCCATACCTATAATTGTTCCATCTGCTGGTGCAATTTCATATACGTTGTGAACTTCAATAAGCCCTTCTTTCTCTTTCTCAAACATGTAAACAGCCTCCTTTAACATATATTTTTTATGTTACAAAGTCATACTTCTACAATAACATCTCTCTTTCCTCTTTTTTTGATAAACTTTTACAAATTATTTATCTGATGACCCGTATTCTCTATCCTTTCGGCAGAAACTAAATCTTCATTATGAAAATTCAACTTAAATATATCAGGCATACGAATTGTTTTCCAAAATCGAAAATCATATTTTGAATCAAAATAATTCATGAGTAATACCATAATATTCCCATGAGTTCCTATTACAATATTCTTATCTTTATATTTTTTTAATATATTTTGCATACATATTACAGCACGCCTTTGCGCTACATCATTCGATTCTCCGCCTTCGTGTGCAAAATCCCAATCTTCCCACACCTTTTGGACTGCATCATTAAAATCTGTTACTGACTCTGAACTTAATAACCTTTCTCGTAAATCTTCTTCTATTTGTATCGATACATCATATGTATTCGCAATTCCTTGTACAGTTTGAATTGCTCTTTTGTACGGGCTAGAAATCACTACATCAATATGTCTATCTTTTAATAAGTGTGTTACATTCTCTGCATCCAATTGTCCTTTTTCAGATAAAGGTCGCTCCCGTTCTTCTTTTGTATAGGTAGAATGGGCATGGCGAACGAAATATATTGTTGTCATTTATTCATCTCCTTTTTCCGTTTCTACCCAAATTCAATACATTATCATCAAATCCCTTTACCTTTATAATAAGTGCTGTCAATTTTAAATGTTGATTTTCATATTAATAAAAGGGAAACACCCCATATGGTGTTTCCCTCATTTAAAATAGACTACATTCAATTAAATACTTTATCGATTTTATTTCGATCGTAATCTAATATCCAATCATTATATGTATGATACATATCCCTAATTGTATTAGGAGAGGTAGCTAATACATCACAACCTCTATCATCATAAATGTGAAATATAGTATTCTTGTTAACATTTATGAAATACACCCTATGAAAAATACTCGGTTTGATTCCCATATCTTGATTACAAATTGCTTTTAGCATAGGAATGTATTTCAAGTCTGAAACTTTACATTTCAAAGTAAATCTATGTGTTTTATACAATCCATCTTCATCATCTTCTGGAAAAACATAAGGGATTGTATTTTTCTGTAACTTAAACAAATCAGACTTCTCTTTTACATACCTAGAAAAGATATTCAATTTGTGTTTGAAAGTTTCACCGTCTGCATAGTCATTTACATCCACTACAATATACATATCATCTGTTTTGGAATGTAAAAACTGAAATAAAGTAATGGCTCTATTATAAACGCCTTCTAAATATGGGCAGTTTTCATAAATATTAGTGCAATCATAGTTCACACCTAATTTAAAGCGAATACCCATATCCCCATTATAAAATAGAGGTGGTCTAAGTTCTAAATTTGGAAACGTTGCAAGCATATACTCCTTCAACCTCATCTCAACACCTACCTTTAACAGCATCTTGTTTACATAATAAAATTATTCTATTATAATTTATTTCTAAACTCCTCACTTGTTATAATATCTCGAATAAAATAGTCTACATTATTTCTCAACTTTTGATATGCAATTTGATCTTCTATACCGTTAAACATAATGACAGCTTCTACTTTATTCCCTTTCTTATCTGTAGTATACAAGCTTTTTGTCAATACGAATGCGGTAGAACCACCTTTTTGACCAGCATATTCGAACTTACTATTTTTAACTGTTCCTTTAAAAATGTTCTCGATCTCTTCTTGCATTGATTTTGGAAAATAATTTCTACTATTTATCTTTTCCATTATACTCATATAATCTTTAGCGTTCGCACCCACTAATCGATCTGACCAAATTCGCTGAAATTCCATATCTACTTTTAATGGAATATCCCGCTTTTTCCATTCTTTCTCATCTTTCATCCATTCCTGTATTTGTAACACATGTTTATTATATTCATCTTTTGACATGTCACGTAACGTTTTTAATGACTGATTTTCTGGCATATGAAGTTCTTTTTCTACGTATCCTCTCATATATAGTGCAGCGGTATAAGAAGTGAACTTATCATGACTAGTAAGCTCTAACTCTTTTATACTTTCATTTACTCTTTCTATTCCAAGCTTTTCTAACAAATATGTTGTATTTGCATTAGAACTATAATGAATCATTCCTTTAGCGACTTCTTCTAAAGCGATTTGTCCATTTTTCACTAATTCTCTCGCTTTGGCATCTTCTAACCAGTTAGGATGTGCTCCACCATCAGTATCTTTAACGTAATATTTTTCTAGCTCGTGCAATGAAATTTGTTCATCACGACTTATTTTTCCTTCTGACACTTGCTTAGCAAATTCAACTGCTATTACGATTTTTGCCATACTTGCTAATGGCAATTTTTTATTTTCATTTATAGAAGTTAATACTTCTCCATTTCTTTTAATAAGTAATGAACATGTTTCATCTTCTTTATGTTCTTTTATGTACTTTAATACGTAATCAGGATCTTCTTTTGACAAATAGTAATTCATAATAACGAAGAAAGCTATAACGGCTACTATAATGACTCCTGCAACAATTCCTATAATCTTTAATATGTTCACAATATGTCCCCTCTCATACATTCCCTTCTATATCATAATTATAACAAACCGAATTACAAAATTATACAAAACAGAGTAACTCTTCCTAAAAAGAAAGAGTTACTCTATTTCACATGATGTTATTTGTCCATTTAACGTAACGACTATATTTGATTCGTCACTTTTTTTAACACCTTTTAGTCGATTTGAGTTAGGAGGACCAATTACAACTGATTCCTTAATTGGCGAAAGGTCCTTCTCTAATTTTTCTGCACTTACACCATATGCAGCTTGAAATACTTCTGGCGGTGTTAATCTAAGTATGTCTGATCCTTCTGCTGTTTCAAACTGATCGTTATTGAAGAACAAATGCAATTGTACTTCTTCTGTTACTGCTGTGATCCAATGCCACCATCCCATTGGAATAAATACAGTTTGCCCCGCTTTCACATGATAATTTTGCAATTGATTCGTTTCGGGATTTAAGATAGATGTAACTGCTGCTCCTGATACAACAACATCCAATTCCCATGCATTCGGATGCCAATGTGGTTCTCGCATGTGCCCTTTTGTCATAAATAAATCAACAAACGCTCCACCTATCATTGCTGGTAACTGCGTGGACCTAACTTCATATGCAACGTTTTTCTCATCCCTTTTAAAAAAGACATTTTTTCTCGAATCAAAGAAAAGGTTTGGAGTTCCTGAGCTTTTCTTTAAATTTTTATTATCTGGAACATAGCCTGAACTACTCATTTTATCCCTCTTTTCCACTCCGAACATTTCTACTTTCACACTGTATCGTATGGAAAAAATGTATG
The DNA here is from genome assembly GCF_001883995.1 of Bacillus paranthracis. Lineage (GTDB taxonomy): Bacteria > Bacillota > Bacilli > Bacillales > Bacillaceae_G > Bacillus_A > Bacillus_A paranthracis. Next base: position 709,497 of record NZ_MACE01000049.1, read on the forward strand.
AATGTGCCTAATCATTCACATAACAAAAAAACATGCCTTCATAAGGAGAGCATGTTTTGTGATATCCTTCACATTGTTTAGTTAAAAAATAAATGTTTACTTACCATGATGTAACATTAAATCACTAAGTTCTTCTTCAATGTGATTTAATTTCGCAACGCCTTCTTTCCATTTATGAATATAACGTGAAACCCCAACGAAAAATAAAACGATAATTGTGGAAAGAATAATACCATACACGATTGTTACAGTACTCATAGTTACACTTCCTTATAATTAGTAATGTGGTTATTAGTTATATTTTTATTATAAACCTTTTTCTTTTAAAATACTTCGATTTCAACTTTTTGTAACAAAATTGATTTTTCTAATAATAATATTACATAACATGATAATGCTAGAAGAAATCTCTTTCAGATTTCTTCTAGCGTTATCATTCAAAGAACTAAAACTCTCATTCATAATCCTTTTACTTTACACCCACTGAAACCGTTTCTGGCAATGTACTACCACCATCAATGACAATGTGTGTACCTGTTATGTAGCTTGATTCATCGGATGCTAAAAAACCTGCTAACTGACCTACTTCTTCAATTTTCCCTAAACGTCCTAAAGGAACACCTGAAGCAATTCCATCGATTACATTACTCGGCTCATTTGGATCAGATTCATTTGCTATTTGCTCTGCCATTGGTGTCATAATGTAACCTGGACAAATTGCATTTACGGTAATATGATGTTTTGCAACTTCTCGTGCTAACGCTTTTGTAAATCCCCAAATTGCTGCTTTCGTCGTTGCATATGCAGTTTCACCTTCATCAGCAACCAATGTTCCTGTTACAGAAGACATATTCACAATCTTTCCGTAATTTTTCTCAACCATATATGGCAATACCGCTTTAGAAAAATTCCATACCCCATTAATATTTACTTGAAATTGAAAATCACGCATTTCATCTGACATATCTAAAAAATTTGCAAGTCGAATAACACCGGCGTTATTTACTAACACATCAATCTTTCCGTACTTCTCATATGCATCTTTCGCTACTTCTTTTACAGCATCCATATCAGCTACATCGACTACATAACTTGCAGCATCTAACCCTTTACTTACAATATTTTTGGCTGTCTCATGAACTGTCTCTGAAATATCAACAAGTAATACTTTCGCCCCTAGCTCTGCAAATACATGAGCAATTCCAGCTCCGTTCCCCATCGCAGCTCCTGTAACAAAAGCAACCTTACCATCTAATTTCCCCATTTCATAACCCCCTTATAATATATAGAAAGCTTCTACACTTTTATCATACCAAATATTCCCTCTCATTCTTTACAAAGCTCCATTTGTTAAAAAACGTTCAAAAACAGGAAAATTTTTCACAAATTATACAAAACTTCACCATATGTACTATTACCATATGAGTTATATTATTAAATAGAATAAAGGGGATGATATACTATGACGACTTGGTTTATTGTTATGTTAGTTGTATTTGGGGCATTTAAAATTATCGTTTCGAGCCTTCCTAACACTGTTATTGAATCCATTATTAGCAAGTACGAAACACATCCAAAACTTGAAGAAGAGAATGCGACTGTTACAATCAATGGAAATAACGTAGAAGGCGAACAAAAATCCAAAATTATTCATGATTTTAACGAAGGTTTATTTTTAGATCGCTATTATGCACCGCCACATAATGAGGGTACTCCTTTAATTATTCATGCAAAACGTGGCAAAAAAGATTTTACATTTTATATTTATAGTCATGAAGAGCATGTTGATGTTGTAAAGCAATATAAAAAGAAGGTCGTTGCTTATAGTTTACGTTCTAAAAACCTTCAAAATAATGATATGCTCGTGTCAGCTGATTTAGCGTAATACTCATATATAAAAAGGAATCCATGGCATATGGATTCCTTTTTACTCTTTACTGAAAAATAAGCTCTGTCTTCAAACTATCTTTCGGTAACAGCCATCCTTTTTGTTCTAAACTCTTCATTAATAATTCTCTTTTTTCTTTTGCTATACTTTCCTCATTTGTTTTAAACGACACTTCTATTACGAAATCCTCTTCTATTTTCCCTGTATTACTTAGTGGCCAAACTTCAATATTCGTTTTACTATTTTCAAACTCACCTGTATACCTTTTCATTAATACAGGACCGTAAATACGAGAATCCCTTAACATCTCTTCTCCCCAATTCGTATACAACCATTTGTTCATTTTCCCTGGTAACTTTTCTACTAACATGTTTTGGGCGTCTCGTTCATTTGGTAAATCAAGTACTCCATATCCTTTCGCGCTGTAGCTTTTCTTATTTGAAATACTTAACGTTTTCTTCTCAAATCCCCAGTCTATTTCTGCCTCATAATTATCAGTTTTACTATCAAATCCATCTTTTTTAGCTACTACTAGTGCATCTTGAATTACACCGTTTTGAATCGGGTATCTTTTTTTATATGTTAGCTCAAAATCTTTACTAAATTCTTTCTTTCGAATTCTGGCAAACCAGCCTTCATTACTTAAATCTTTATTTGCCGTATCTAAAAACTGAACTTGTATTCTTTCATAATTTGTACCAGTCTGAAAATGCTCTAGTACATCTTGCTTCATCTCTTTGTTAGGACCTAGTACTTGTTCTGGCCTTAATAATAACTTCACTTCAAAACTAGGTGTCATTGGACTTGCAGCAAATCCTTCCTTAACGTTATAAAGGAAACAACAAAAGAAAATACTTACGCATACAAATACTTTTTTCATATACCTATCCCCTTTACATTTCAAATGACTTCTATACGTTCCATAGTAAGTGAATATACATTTTCATACCCTTCCGTACTAAGCTTTTTCTGTAATCGATCCGTATCCTCTTTCAATGCATGTACTAACACCGTATGTTCTGGTAATAATGTATTTAACATCTCTTTCACATCTCTTATACTTTGGTGAACTTTATATGGAACTCGCTTCACCCTACATTCTTTACCTACACGTTCCTTCAAAACTTTTTCTGCAAAGCTCCCTTTAGCAATATGTCCAGTAAAGATAATAGAATTTCGTTCTTCATTCCGAAGTTGTTCATAATATAACTGCGCTCGTTTCGTTTGCATATTCGCATCACTCATTACAACTATTCCATAACTATGTTGCATACCGCTGTCATCATCCATAACTATTACGTTTCTTTTTAAACTCTCCATTAGCTCTTCAAGTTCTTCATGATTTTTGATCCAATCTTTATATACGAACATCTGTTGGAATCCATCCAAAATTTCTTGATCTACTATAATGGGAAGTTCTTTATATTTTTTATATAAATACAATACAATATCTTGCGCCCTACCAAGGGGGGGCAAAGGTAATAATGCTATCCCTTTATTCCTTGCAGCACGTTCAATTTCTGCACATAGTTCGTTTACTCGTTCATGTTGCGAAACATCATCAGTATGATAAGCGGCATCTACAATTGCGACTTTTATATCGCCACGTAATTTCTCAGGTAAATTCGCTCGTAGTATGTTAGACTCTGCTGAATAATCGCCAGAATAAAATACATATGTACGGCTCATATCCACTAAAAACCAAACAGCTCCTAATACATGCCCACTATACCCCCATTGAAACCGCAATGAAGGAGTAATCTGTATCCATTCATTCGGATTACTAATCTCATCAACATATACATAATTTAAATCTTTCATATTTTGGTCGGTATAAGGTACATGCCATCCTTGCTTCACATTGTAGTTTCTCCATTTTTCATAATAAGCGGGAAGTTGTTCCTTCGTATAACGAGTTGTCCATATTTTTTTCTTATATCCATACTTCGCTAATAAAGGTAACGCCATCGTATGATCTTCATGAATATGTGATAAAAATACTGCATCTAAAAACGGTACAACTTCCTTCTCTATTTTTGGATAACTATCCTCATATGATCGATTAATACCACAATCAAATACTATTTTCGTTTCTTTATTTTTTACGAAGTAGCAGGAGCGACCGTATTCTCCCGCTCCTCCCCATACTTCTACCCTCATCATGCTACCCCTTTTCGTTTGTGCTCCATATGCTGCAGAAGTAATAAACATAGTGTTGTAAGTCCAACTGAAACGACAGCCATCGCCATTCCAATAGATACTTCTCCTTGTTCAAATTGAGCAAAAATAAATGTTGCTGACGTTTCTACCGATGGAGGTAGTACGAGAAGCGATGCTACTAACTCCCTTATCGAGATTGTAAATGTCATCGCCCATCCGGCAAGAATACCCGGGATAATAAGAGGGAATATTATTTTTCTAAAAATATACATATAATTCCCAGAAAAAATACTTCCTGCCTGCACGAGAGAATCATCAATTTGCCCGAGCGATGCTTTTACATACTGCACTGTATAAGGTAAAAAAAGAACAACGTACGTTACGATTACCATGACTGGTGTATTGTAAATGGACAGGGGCATATAGGGGGAATTCCAAAATAAAATAAGCCCTACAACCATTACGATTCCTGGTACCATGTTCGGTAACATACCGCACATATCCAGCCATTTTTCAGAGGACTTTTTCCCCTTTCGAATCATAAGTGCTAAAAAGACGCCAATCATAACAGCAATAATCGCTGTTATAAGTGAAAAAAGAAAACTGTTCCATAGAGCTTCTAATCCTGGAGATCCGATTGTAAATAATGCTTCATAATGACTCGTTGTAAAGTTATGTAACTGTAAGCCTCCGCCTCTTAATTTTGACAAAGAAGCAATCAGTATAGAAAAATACGGGATTCCAATTGATACGATTAATAAACCAATTACATAAACCCATGCTACAACGCGCACAAATATAGACAAAGTGTACCTTTTAGATTTCACACCTTTTCCACTAACCATTGCATATGAATACTTTCGATTTAATACGTTTTGCATATACCAAATGAGCATACATGCACTAAGTAATAAAGAAGATAATGCTGTTGCACTACTAAAATCAATTGGCCAACTCGAAATAAATTTATGAATCTCTGATGTTAACACATGAAATCCGATTCTTCGTCCAAATGTAGCCGGTGTTCCAAATTCAGCAATCGTCTTTACGAAAATGAGTAAAGCACCCATTACATAACTTGATACTAATAACGGTAATATTATTTTTCTTAAACGATAGAAAAAGCTTCCACCATGAACTGCTGCCGCTTCTTCTTTACTACTCCCAATTTGAAGTAATGTATTCTTCAACATGAAGTAAAGAAATGGGAATAAATGCAGACTCATAATTAAAACCATACCTCCTAAACTAAAAAACGAAGATGAAATCGTCTTTAGCATCGGAAAAAACTGTTCAAAATATCCGTTCGGTTGCATGAACAAAATCCAGCCCATCGATCCAATATACGGCGGTGTCATAAATGGAATCATAAAAACAATATCTAACTTGCTATGCTTTCCAACATCTGTTTTGCTCATAATGAAAGCTAGTGGAAATGCAAAGATAGTTGCCCCTATTACTACGAGTACACCTAGAAGCATCGAATTCAGAAAAATCCCAGCTAATCCACCACTCTGCATCACTTCAAACGGCTTTAAAAAATTCCAACTACTATTTTCATATACACTAGAAAGTAAAATGAGAAAAAGCGGAATGACGATTAACATCGCCACAAGTAACAACGCTACCGTCATCCCAACTTGCCTTACTGATCCAAATCGATTTACCATGTAATCACCATCTTATTGAAATACTTTCTTAAATTGTTTTCCTATTTCATCTTGTTCTTTCTCAACTGTTTTCCAATCAATATGTAATACTGGAATCTCTTCCACATTTGGTCTATTTTCCGCTTTTATATCTGTTCTACCGGGTAATAAATACGCTTTAGAAATTTGTTTTTGTACATCATCTGATAATAAATAATCAATAAACTCTTTTGCACCTTTTACATTTTTACTATCCTTCATAATACCTGCTGCACGTGGGCTAATAACTGTTCCGCTTTTTGGATAAACAATATCAACTGGTTCACCCTTTGCTTTTGCACTGTACGTCATATAATCAACACCCGCAATGACCATATCTTTTGCTCCTGTTACAACTGGATCTAACGCTTCTTGGTTTGCCCCTGCTACTGTAACTTCATTTTTCTTAAGCTGTTCAAATAAATTCCATCCATCTTTTCCATTCTTTTTCACATATCCTGTCACAAAGTCTAAAGCTGAACCTGAAAGTGCTGGATCTGGAAGATTCACTTTCCCTTTCCATTCTCCTTTTGTTATATCGCTCCAATCTTCAGGCGCTGTCTTCACATTTTTTGTGTTATACACAATTCCTAACGCTGAAGCACTATATCCAAAATAATGTCCTTTATCATCCGACCATTCAGAACGAAGCTTATCAGCTTGTTTCGCTTCTTTATAAGCTAACGTTTGTCCATCTTTTTTTAATCCTTCCATCGCTGGTAAAGATGCAAGTACGACTACGTCAACGACTGGATTTTTCTTTTCGGCTTCCATTCTCGCTAAAATTTTACCTGTTGTTCCTTGAAACATTTCCACTTTTATACCCGTTTTCTTTTCAAAGTCCTTTTGAATTTTTTCTGCTAATCCTTTTGGTCCTGCACTATATACAACAATCTTCTTTTCATTCGTAGTTTTACTTTTTGCATCTGCATTACCTGTCTTTGAACTACATCCTGTTACTACGGCAGAAAATAATAAAGTACATACAAATAACGACTTAAGCGAACTGAATTTCTTCATACGATTCTCCCCCTATATGATGAATACATTTTTTCGGTACATATAACGATACTGGCTTTCCGATGCTTATCTTACTATTGTGATAAGCTGTCCATATTCCGAGTGTCCCCATATTTACTTTCACTTCATAACGCTCTCCTACATATGTAACGTGCTGGACTTCACCTGTATACATTTCACACACTTCATTTTTTGTCCAGCTCACATGCTCTGGACGAACCATTTGTTTACCCTCTACAAGCCAATTTGCCTTACCAACAAATTTTGCAACAAATTCATGAGATGGCTTCACATAAATATCTTCTGGTGTTCCTTTTTGTAATACTTCTCCTTGTTTCATGACAATAATTTGGTCTGACATTGACATAGCTTCTGTTTGATCGTGCGTTACATACAATGCCGTTAAACCAATGGAATGAACGATATCCATAAGCTCTAACCGCATTTCTTCTCGCAAAATTGCATCGAGTGCACTGAGCGGTTCATCAAACAAAATGAAATGTGGCTTCGTTACAATTGCTCTCGCAAATGCGACACGTTGCTGCTGTCCGCCAGAGAGTTCATGCGGATATCTTTTCTCCATCCCTTGCAAGCGAACTCGCTTTATTGCCTCTTCTACTTTTTCCCGTAATTGATTCGTTTGCTTTGTAGCTTTTAACCCAAATGCAACATTTTCAAATACAGTCATGTGTGGCCATAAAGCAAAATCTTGAAATACCATACCGATATTACGTTCATGAGGAGATGTTTTTATTTTTTTAGAAGAAGAATACATGCACGTATCTCCAAAATATATTTCACCTTTATCTGGCTCTTCCAGTCCTGCAATCATTCTGAGTAATGTCGTTTTCCCGCATCCCGAAGGGCCTAACAGTGTGGTGAATTCACCTTGTTTCATCATAATTTGTAACGGCTTTAACGCTTGTACTTTTCCAAATGATTTTTCTAATCCACTAATTTTAATATCCATCGTTTCACCTCTCTCCCCTCACTCTTAACCTGCTTTCATTCTATATGGAAGATTTATACTGAATGTTAATGTACTGTAAAGATTAAATTAAAAAACTTCTAATAAACTATTTATTTCTATAGATTTTTTCTATAGTTAGAAGAAAAAGGGGCAACTTGCCATGAATCTCTTAAAATTAGAAATTGTAGTGCTTATTAAGAAATACAAAAAGCTCACGATTGTTGCAGAACAGCTTGGAGTTAAACAACCTACTATTACATTCCATATAAAAAGCTTAGAAGAGGAACTCGGTGTACCTTTATTTGAATTACGTTCTGGAAGATATTTCTTAACAGAGGCTGGTGAGGCATTGCATCATTATGCTTGTAAAATAGATGCGCTTATGAAAGAAGCTAGGCGAGTCACGCAAGAGTTTAAAGATTTTCATAAAGGAGCTATAACAATTGGCGCTAGTTATGTACCAGCGACTTATCTTTTACCAGAAATTGTTCATCAATTTCAATGTGAATTTCCAAATATAAAAATAACACTCATGGTAAAAACAGCTCCTGAAATTCGAACGATGCTACAAAATCATGAAATTGATCTCGGTGTAATTTCAGCAGCACCGTTTGATGAATCACTTTTAAAACAGACGAATGTAATGCCTGATACACTTGTTCTTGCTTTCTCCAAAGAACATCATTTTTCAAAAAAAGAAAATGTATCATTACAAGATATCGAAAAGGAACGCATATTACTACATCGTAATCCATCTACAACGAGAGATTTACTTACAAAATGGATGTTAGCTCATAATATTACATTCCAATCAGAAATTGAATTAGATTCATTAGAAACGATGAAACAAATTTTAAAATACGGTAATGGGGTTGCCTTTATTTCTAAACTTGCTATTGAACAAGAAGTACAACGAAATGAACTACGCTACATACCCATCCCTGAATTTGAATTTCAACGTAACATTTATACGATTCATCATGAGGACAGGTGGAATTCTAAAATTATTTCTTTTTTACTACATAACATCACTTCTTATGCAACAAAAAATTAAAAGACTGTCGCTTTACACGACAGTCTTTTAAGCTATAACTCTATTTATTTTTCTTCGCTTCAATTTTTGCTTGCGCCTCTTCAGCCTTATCTAATGCTTCTGAAACTTTTTTCTCTTTTTCTTTCACATCATCTATACTATCGACAGCTTTAATAAGTTTATCAATTCCTTCTTCTTCTACTTTTCTCCGCTTTGCTACTCTTTCATTTACTTTCTCTTCTACATCTTTTGCTTTTTGAAGCATATTCTCTGCATTTGATGTTACAGCTGTTTCAAGTGCATCGTCTTTTTTCATTTGTAACACTTCATTTGCAATGTCTTTCGCTTCTAAATACTTACCGTCTTTTAATGCTGTTGCTCCATGATCCATTTTCTCAGCCATTTCTTTATATGATTTCGCTTCATTTCCTGATTTCTCTTTTTCTGCTTTTTCAAACCACATTGTTGCATCACTATATTTTTCATCTTTCAATGATTGCATACCTGTTTCAATATATGTGTCATAATTACTACATCCAGCCATTACAACTAATAGAAAAAGCATAACAAAACTTAATTTTTTCATGCTGTTGTCTCCTTTTCTTTGCCTGCTCACTATACTGTAACATACATGAAAAAGAGTTTCAAAAACTAAAATACTAATTTGGTCATTTTTATTATTTTCTTGTTTTTAAGCCGACACATCCACTTGTTTTTTCGCCATATGTTGCCTTACTCCAACTAATACAACTAACAATAAACCTCCGCCTATTGTCATCATAACAATGCTAGTTGGTAACATATCTAATAATAACCCATATACAATCATACCGAGCGGTGCGATTGCAGTCGCAATTGTTTCAAGTAGGCCAAACACACGCCCTAAGTAGCTCGGGTCTGTCGTTTTTTGCATATGTACTTGCATCGGAATGTTTACAATCATAATTGCTATACCCGTTAACATCATAAATGCAATATAGTAAATAAAACTCGCTACTTTTGGAATAATAACTAACAACGGAAAGACTGTACATAAACTTAAACCTGCAAATAAAAACAGTCCAGTGTAAATAGAACGAAACGGATTATTCACTTCTTTACGCACTGATAAAGCAATCGCACCCATTAGCATCCCGACTGCTAACATTCCCTCTACAGTTCCGAGTTGCTTTGAAGATAAATGCAATGTACGTATGATAATGTATGGCAGTGCAACGGTTAGCCCACAAGCAAAAAAGTTTACCCACAATGCTATTTTCATTAAACCATATATTTCATGTTGTCGTTTTACATATGAAAAACCTTCTTTTATACTCGTCAAGAAATGCTCTTTACTCTCAGCCACTTCTTTTTTATATAAATCAAATACAATAAATAATTGCAAAATAACCGCTAAAAAGAACGTAATACTATTTAACAAAAAGAACGACTGAATTGAAAAGAAACCAAATATTACTCCGCCAATAATTGGTCCTAAAATATTTGATAAAGAAGCTGCCGTTTGATTTAAAGCACTCGCTTTTTGAATACGCCCCTCATCTACTAAATTAGGAATAGACGAAGTTAATGCAACAGAATAAAAACTTGCACAAATTGATAATAATGCTGCTGAAATATAAATAAAAAGAAGTGATGGTCCAAATATAGTAGCAAGAATAAACATAATAAGCATCGTTAAACTACTTAATAAATCTGTACCGATGACAAGCCATCTTCGACTCACACGGTCAGCTACAGCACCAGCAATTGGTCCACAAATCATCCGTGGAAGTGACCCGCAAACGAGCGTAGTAGCAAACCCCATTCCTGAACCAGTTGTCTTTAATACGTATAACCCCATTGCGAACGTATAAATACCTGCGCCTAATAAAGACGTCATTTTTCCAATCATCATTAAAATGATATTTCTCGTTGCAACCTTCATTCTTGAATCTGTTTGACCTATACTTACATCTTCCATTCTGACACTCTCCCTTTAAAAGTTAAATTGTGTTAAACTTATTATATAATCAACTTTCCAATTATTACAACAAAAAAGTTTAATTGTATTTAACTTTTTAATTATAAAGGAGCTACAATATGGCAACTCTCGGCGAAAAAATTAAAGCATTACGAAAAGAAAAAAAACTTACACAAACAGAGCTAGCAGGTTCGGAACTGACAAAAAGCATGCTTAGTCAAATTGAAAATGGAAAAGCTACACCTTCGATGAAAACATTACAATATATTGCAGAAAAACTTGAATGTGAACCGAGCTTTTTATTAGAAGAAGATGAAGGAAAAATTGTAGAACTCATTCAAAAAATGGAGCCACTAATAAAGGCAAATGGCGATGAAGTATACAAAACTTTACTACCTATCGTTCAAACAGATTTACCTCCAACTTTAAATACAGCACGTTTATATAAACAGTTCATAACTGGAGCAGCTGTTATGAACGATTATAATATTGAATATTACGTTGAAACCGCTGTTTCTATATTTGAAAAATATACTTTGTATCGCGAAAGTACTGAAACGAAACTACTGTTTTACTATATGCTCTTCAAGCAGAAAAAATATAAAGAATGTTTACAGATGATCGCCACAATTCGCGACGAATATAAAACGAAGAATTTAGAAATGGATCTTATTACACATATACAATTATATTTAAAAGAAGCAATTATTTTACTCGCATACGGCAATTATGAAAAATGTGAAAAAGTCATTTTAGATGCACTTGCATTTTCAAAAAAACATCAAGTGTATTATAAAACAGATGAATTTTATCGCATTTTATCTTATCAAAAAATCATCACAACTGATAAAGAACAATATTTATATTACATAAAAAAATCGGAGCAATTTGCCATTTTTACAGAAGATACTTTATCCGCTGCAAATATAGATATATTAAAAGCTTATTACTACAACACTGTTACGAATGAATATACAATCGCATTAGAACATCTAGAACAATTTCGAGAAAAACTAAAAAATGATCCAATTTTCCAAGACGACGGACTGTATTATCTTGAAAAAGGAAAATCTTTGTATGGTTTAAAACGTTATAAGGAAGCTTTGGAAGCATTAAAACACGCTACCATACCAGATTATATGAGTCATCCACTTGATCAATCGTGGTTATTAACAGCTGGATCTTATCGTGCCCTTTGCTATATAGAACTTCAAGATAAAAAATCTGCCTTAAAAGAGGCAAAAGAAGCCGTTCAAACAATAGATAGCTATCCTGATTCGATCTTCTCTTCATTTATTAAAGAAACATTACAAATAATACAAAAACTTTAAGAATGTCTCGAAATGGTATATTATTCCTCTTTTTTAGCAAAGATAATAATGATGGGAGGAATATAAATGAATATTCAACGTGCAAAAGAGCTTTCTGTGTCAGCAGAGCAAGCGAATGTTAGTTTTCAAGGCATGCCTGTTATGATTCAACACGTCGACGAGAGCAATGAAACCGCCCGCATATATGAAGTAAAAAACCCAGGACGCGAATTAACAGTTCCAGTTAATAGCTTAGAGGAAATATAAGAAATGCCACTTCATTTTTTTGAAGTGGCATTTTTCTTTTTTTAGATTACTTATTATACATTTCCTCTATCTTCTATTTTACAGAAGCTGAAAAAATAAGAATTTTCTACTTCTTTTCTTTTTGTGACCTGCTAAAATACAAACTATGGATTAATTATTCACACTATACATTAAGGGGGAAAAATAATGGCATCTAATGTAGAAAAAAACAATTCTTATTATGCAGTTATATTCACTTCCAATTTATCTAATGATACAGCAAATTATAGTACAGTTGCCGATAAAATGGAGGAACTCGCAAAGCAGCAACCTGGATTTCTAGATGTAGAAAGTGCGCGAGATCATTCAGGGCTTGGAATCACAATTTCTTATTGGGAATCACTTGAAGCAATTGAAAATTGGAAACAGAACGTCTTACATAAAGAAGCGAAAAAAAGAGGTCGTGAGCAATGGTACGAAAACTTCCACCTACGTATCTGCCTTGTTGAGAAAGAATTTAAGTTTCATAGAGGTACTTTGTAGATATGAAGAAAAAATTAGCTCTCATTGCTGTTCATGAAATATATGGTGTGAACGATCATATGCATCATGTTACCGACCACTTCACTTCATCTCATATAGATGTATTCTGTCCTAATCTGCTACAATCACAACATGCATTTCCTTATAGTGATGAAGAAAAAGCATATCATTTTTTTATGAATCATATTGGATTTGAAGATGGAAAAAAGCAAATTGAAACATTCATTACTCATCTTTCTAGTCGTTACACACATATTGGACTTATCGGCTTTAGTGTTGGTGCTACCATCTCATGGCTATGTAGTAACAATCCGAACATAGATTTTATTATCGGATGCTACGGTTCCCGTATACGTGACTATATTCATATGAAACCAACATGTGCTACCTTACTTATATTCCCTGAAAAAGAAGCTAGTTTTTCAGTATCCTCTTTCATTCAAACATTGCAGCAACAAAAAAATCCTTTATTAGAAACACACCAACTACACGGTGAACATGGTTTTCTAAATCCGTACACTGAAAAATATAACGGGCACTCTACAAATCAAGCATATAATTTAATAGAGTCATTTCTTGTAAAAAACACTCTTATAAAGGAGATGTAAATGACACTTACATTACTCTTACTGATTTTCATGCTCATTGCCTTTTTCTTAGCGCTAACTATCATTTTTGTAACCGTAAAAAAGGGGGAGTTTTCCAAACGTCCCTACTTACAATCTATTATCATTTGCATTTTATTTTTTACAAATTGGATTTTATATTTATCAACTTTTTATGCGTTACTTCCCGAGAAAATTAGCGAGTTCCTATTTCTTCCTATTTGGTTTTTCCTTTGTATATTAGGTTTTATCACTTTCTGGCGCGAATGGAGAAACAACCGTGTGTTCTCCATATGTATCGGTTTTCTTTCCTTTATTAGTTTTTTATTTGGGTTATTGTTGTTAGTTCTTTCGGGGATGTGACTGTTATAAAGAGGATAAAAATCCTCTTTATAACAGTTTTTTTCGTTCCATAACGAAAGGAATTATTAAATAAAGAGCGTAAGCAATCACCATCCAAATTGTAAATGACATGATTTGCTGTGAGGATAATTGTGAGAATATGTTAGAAGAATTATACAAGATATAAGAATCTAAAGTTAAACCGATTGCTGTACCACATATACCTAACTTAATAACTGCATATTTTGTAGTATCTAGTCTTTTGTATAACCACATTACAAAGTATAAAGCTATCGCTGTTCCTAACTCAAGAAACGTCAATTGTAAAAAAAATCTATTTGAAGTGTATTCTAATAAAACAGAAGAACCGAAAATAATGAAGAACGCTGAGGCAAAAAACCAAACGCCGATAGAAAATAAAATAGTGAGCCAAAGTTTATTATTCACTACCATTACCTCCCTTTTGTAGCTCTATGAACTTTTCCAATAACAGGTGCAACTCACCATATACTTTGTCGCTAGAAAAAGATGGATTGAATAAGGCTTGCAATGCCAATCCATCAATTAATGCATTACATAAAATGCTCCACGTTTCAGTTGAAATTTGAGATGTCGTTGTATCTCCTATTTTTTTATTTAACACTCTTGTTAATTGTTGGTTTTCATAATGTAACAATCCACCAATTTTATTTTTCATCGCATCATTTTGTAATCCACTAGCTACTAATTGAAAAAACAAATGATGATACATTGAATCTTTCACACATCTACTTTCGGCAGACTGCAAAGCCTTTTCTAACTGTACATCCTTTCCTATTTGTTCCCACGACGCTTTACAAAACGATTCAGTTACTTCAAGTAATAATTGATCTTTCGTTTTAAAATGATAATATACGGTACCTTGAGTAACTTGAGCACTCTCTGCAACTGCTTTTAATGTCAACTTTTCCATCCCATGCTCTGCAATAATTTCTTTTGCTGCTTTTAGTAACTTCTCTTTATTAACAACATTCGGTTTTGCCATTTCTATGCCCCCTTTTAAGTTAGTTGGATAACTAACTTAAATTATACAGAAAAATCAGATAAAATAAAAGGAAGAAAAGCCAGCATTCAACTTTTCTTCCTTTTATGTTTACCTTTAGCTTTCACTGTCACTGATTCACAAGGTGTATAATATATTTGAGGTGTCGCCTTATCAACAAACATCATAAACGTAATAAAGCCGATAATAAAGAAAATAAACAACGTTAACAAAATTGCTCCTATCGTTAAAAGTATCATAACACCACCCCTATATTTTTCATGTTATTACACTTTTCGCTATTATATGAGCGTAATCCTTTTTAGAAAAAGAAACGTAACAAAATAATCACAATCACACCAGTTAATACTGTACCTAATAAACTACGAGTATATATCGCTACAAGAAATGTTGGAATTGCTGCAATCAAGTAATCCCACTGCATCGTGTCATGCATAAATAAAACTTGCGCTAAAAGTGCTGCTAATATCGCGATTGGTATGTAATTTAACCATTTTAAACCCCAGTCTGGAATTTGTAGTTTGCTAAATACGAGTAGAGGTAAAATACGTGGCACAAGTGTGACAGCTCCCGCTGCTAATAAAAGTAATAATACGTCTAGTCTCATTTCCATTTTTCAATCACCACTCCAATCGTCGCAGCTAGTAATGTTGCGATAATAACCGCTATACTATCTGGCATAAATAAGTGTGAAACGTACGCAATTATAATCGCTACAATTGCAACAGTAAGGTGAATTGCCAGTTTCGGTTTACTACTTATGAGCTGAAGTACAAATAACCCGATAAACATTGCTGGTAATGCATAATCCATGCCATATGTATGCGGATCTGGTATCCACTCACCAAATAGCCCGCCGATAATAGTAGCAAGAATCCAATTTAAATACGCTGTTACGTTAAGACCAATCATCCATCTTTCACCTAAATATCCTTTTTGCGCTGCATGCTGCACTGCAACACCGAACGTTTCATCTGTAATTTGCGAACCGATTAGTAAGTTTTTAAATAGAGGCAGTTTCGTAAAGTACGGCGCAAGCGCAGCACTCATAAGAAGGTGGCGCAAATTAACAAAAAATACGGTAAAAATAATTGCGGAAGCAGGAGCACCAGCTGCATACATACCAGCTAATATAAACTGAGCAGAACCTGCATAAATTAAAGTGGACATAAACGCAATTTCAATAATGGAGAAGCCTGCTGTTTTTGCAATTACACCGGCTGCTATACCGATGCTTAAATAACCAAATACAGTTGGTAAACAATCTTTTACTCCTTGCTGAAATGTATCATCGCTTTGCAAAGCTACATGTGCCTGAGCTTTACTCATCCGTATCATCCTCCATTCCTTCTAAAGTTCGTTTTCCTGTTACGACATGAACTAAATCTATATTTTCACGCCACAATGTATCTAACTTATCAGCTCCAAATTCCTTCGTAATTTCTTCAACCATAATATCGTGCCGCACATACTCTGTAGCAACGAGAACTAGAGCTGGGTCATACGTTGTAACAGCCCATGAAGTGCTATCATTTGAGAAGTTCGCAATTAATACTTCTTCTCCGTCACGCGCAATTACAGTTAAATGACCACCCATTCTCTTTTCAACAACGTGAGGCGTCATATAATTATGGTGAAACGTCGCTCCTATTTTTGTTTCTGGAGCGCCAAATAAGATTGAAAATATATGTACTCCTTCCTCTTCCTTTTGATGAATGTATGGTTCAATTTCATGCACTTGATCTTCCCATACAGAAATCCATAACTCTTCCTTCGCTCTATTAATTATATTGCATATTTCCTTCAAAACACGATTATTTGAGCGAATATGCGAAATTACATCTATTTGTCGCTCTTGTTCTAAACCATTTAATTTCTCATCTAAAAATTCAAAGGACTTTTCAAAGTCTTTTCGCATTCGATTCATTAATTCAGTAGCTGGTACTGGTACATATTTAACTGGTTCAGAAGGTACAATATGTACTGCTCCTTTATCCATTAACTTACCGAGTACCTCGTAAATCATAGAACGAGGTACTCCTGTTTGTTTACTCACTTCATAACCTGTTACTGGGGAATGTTTTAGTAGTCCAATATACGCTTTACATTCATACTGGGAAAATCCTAACTTTTGTAATTCCTTTATAATTTCATCCATCGGTAACCCCTCGCAATCTAGATTGCTCTAACTTCAAAACGACGATTTTGCTTCCCTTTACTTTTTACTTTATCAATAACAAGTGTTCCTATTTCACTTGTGTTTTTTACATGTGTGCCTCCACAAGCTTGTTCGTCTAAATTTTCAATTGTAACAATGCGGATTTCTTGTATAGTAGCTGGCAGGAGGTTTATTGCTGTTTTAATCATTCCTACAGCATTTTCTGCTTCTTCGCGGCTCATATAACGAGTGGAAATTTCTTTATTTTGTTCAATAAGTTTATTCACTTCCTTAACAATTTCTTCTACTTCCACGCTCGATAACTCTTGTAACTCATTAAAATCAATACGTGCTTTGTCAGGATAAATTTGATTTCCAGTGCATAGAGCTCCATATTTTTCATAAACGACAGCTCCGATAAGATGCAGTAAAGAGTGATGACGCATTAAATTATGACGTCTTTCCCAATTAATCTCTAATTTAACGGGACCTAATTTTACTTGAGCGCCATCTTTTATATAGTGAACTATTTCTCCCTGCTCCTTCTTTACCTTTTCAACTTCAAATACAGACCCGTCTTGTACAATGACACCCGTATCACATTCCTGCCCTCCACCAGTTGGATAAAAAACTGTTTCTTTTACAAATACTTTATTCCCTTCTACTTTTATCACTTCTGTTTCGCAACTCGTTTTGTATGCATCTTCTAAATATAATGCCGTTGTCATACTCTCACCTCTTTAGTAGTTATAGTTATACCTACTAATATAAAAAAGAAGCTCCGTAAAGTCAATTGATAATTCTGAAATTTAAAATTAATAAAAGACTCCTTTATTAGGAGTCTCCTATCTCAATATTTCATTCGCTTCTTTTTCATAAATTTTATCAAATGAAGTCATAACGCGTTGTGATGCTGAAATCATTCTTTGATCCGTCATAAGATCAGCCATCTCTTTCGTCATATCTACATTTGAATTTTCTAGCATATAATTTTTTACTGTCCCTACTCCGTTCGGTAAATCAGCAATGTTCCCTTCTGCTAGAGTAAAGCTTTTGTTCTCTCTTTGGATTAGACGATTATTCGCTTCTGCACCTACTGTTTTTGTTTGCAAGCGAGCAATATTGTTTTGTGTTACTGCATCATATAACGTACCGTCTGCTTGTACAGCTACTTTTGCTCCTTCTGGAATACGAATACGTTCATTATTCTCTCCCATTACGAAAGCGCCTGAAGTTGTTTGTAAATAACGATCACTATTTAATGTAAAACTACCGTCTCTCGTTAAAAACGTTTCATTATTTTTAGATGTAACGAAAAACGAAGCTGTGCCAGCAGTTCCGTCATCTAAAAGGAAATCTGTATCACTATTTGTCATTTGTATATTTCCTTGTACTAAGTTCACATGCGTTGCGGCTGGTACTACAGCGTAATCGACCGAACCGATATTTGTTACAGCCCCATCTCCGCGGCGGTATGTATCTTGTACATCAAATACTTTAGAAGTCATATTTTCTGCTTTAAATCCTGTCGTTTGAGCATTTGCAACGTTATTCGAATGAACATTAATGCGCTGCATGTAATTCATCATACCCATAGAACCTATATAAAGACCGTTCATACTCGTTTGAATAAGGCAGTTGCCTTATCCTTCACCTCTTTTCTATGATGTTTGCAACATTTGTTTCGCTAAATGTTCAGCTGTAGCGATATGAATATGTTGCTTCACGTCTTGTCCGTCTGTCATTAATACAATTGGAGCTGATGATACTGCTGGAATTTTTAATAATTCACCACTACTCGCTGTTTCATCAAATTTCGTAAATACGATACCATCAATATGAATATCTTTAAAGTTCGTAATGATTTCAATCATATCTTTACTTTTCATCGAAGCTGATAACGTTAAACAAATATAATCTGGCTCTACTTGTCCCATCGTTTCAATCATTTCTTCCACTGTTTCTGACGCACGATAATTTTTTCCAGCTGTATCAATTAAAATATAATCGACGCGCGCTTCTTCTTTAAAATACGTAAGCGCTCTTGTCATTGCAGCTTCATCACGTACAGCGATTACTTCAAATCCAATTGTCTTTACGTAATCTTGCAGTTGCTGAACTGTCCCAATGCGAGAATGGTCGGTCGTAATGAAACCAACCGTTTTTTTCTTACCGTGAAACTGCCACGCCATTTTCGCAAGTGTCGTCGTTTTTCCAACACCAGTTGGACCGATTAATGCAATTGTTTGTACTTCTTTTTCAAATACGTTTTCTGTGTTGAAATGAGATCTCATATCTTCCAATATATATTCGATCACTTCTTCTTCTGTAATCATCGTTGCATTCTCAAACTTCACTTTTAGCTTTTCAGCATATGCATGAATGAAGTATTGTTCTACATCGTTTTGCTCTAGCATGCGAATTACTTTTTGAATAATAAATGGTACAGATTCTTGCTTTTCTTTTTTTACAACTACTTCTTCTTTCTTGACAGGAACGACTTTTTTCACAGCTTTTTGCTTTTTCGTTACTTTCGTTTCTTCCGTCTGTTTCACAACGACGATTCCTTTTTCAAACAGCTTTAATAGTTTCTCTTTCTTTCTTGCCCATTCTTCACTATTTCCTGTTTGCATCGCCGCGTATGACATAGGAGTCGTCACGTTTTCTAAATTATGCAGTACCGATTGAATTCCGTTCGCCTTCATGATTTGTTCTGAAGGATCATTCACAACATCCATTAATTGTTCATGAAATTGAGCTGTACCTTCGTTCACTTCTTCCTGTTTTTCTTCAGGAAAAGCAACTAACATTTCATAATTCTTTTTCCAAAAAAACGGGATATTTCGTTTTACACTTTCATCGACAACGTAATAATAATCTGTACCATATTGGTCAAATAACTTTCGATACAATTCATTTTTCGAAGCTGCTTTTATTCGCATTAACGCTTCTTTCTTTTCTGTACTTTCCATTACTTCACCCCCTACTATTCAATATAGGCAATTTGATCTACAACAATTTCTGGTGCTAATTCGCTAATACAAAGTACTTGCGCTTCTACTTGGTAGCGCTCAAGAAGTCTTACAATCGCAAATCTGAAATCTTTTCTACGCGTTAATAATACTGGTTCTCTTCCCATTAACCTCGCTTGTTTAAATACGCGTTGTACTTGCTCAACGACTCGCGTTTCTAGATCTAAATCCCAGTTTAATAAATAACCTTGATAAGAATTGTTCACAACGTCTGCGTCTAACTCAATTGTATCTGAGAAGAGCGCCGCATATATTTTACCGTCAAGATTTTTCGCATTTTCACAAATAACTTTTGAAATACATTCACGGACGAATGATGTTACACCGTCAACATGATTTTGATAAATTTCTTTTCCGTCAATAATACCTTCAATAATGGTTGGTAAATCACGAATAGAAATACCTTCTTTTAGCAATTGCTTAATAACATTTTGAACAAGTGATAAGTCAATTTCTTTCTTCTTAATCTCTTCTAATAAAACGCCGTTATCATTTTCAAGCGAGTTAATTAAGTCTTTTACATGTTGACGCTGAATTAACTCATGAAGATTACGTCTAACGACAACATCTAAATGCGTAATTAATATGCTAAGTGGCTCTAATACTTGATAGCCTTTCATTTGTGCATCTTGTACCATATGCTCTAAAATCCAATATCCATCCTCGCCAAAAATTGGATCTTTCGCTGGTTCTGCATCTAAATCGGCCATTACATTCGGTGTTTTCAGTGCTAATAAGTACCCTGATTTTAAAACACCTTCAGCTGCCTTCGCACCTTTAATACGAATAATGTAACGTCCACGTGGTCTAAAACTCGTATTATCTTTAAAGTTAATTCCAGGAACGTTAATACCAAGGTCGGTAATAATCGATTTCCTCATAAGAACAACTTTATCACGAGCTGTTTCCCCGTTAATTTTCTGCTTTACAAGTGCTGCTAAATCTAAACCTAGTTCTACAATAATTGGATATTTATCTGTAAATACGCCAAATGAATCTTCCACTTGTTGCAATTGCTCATCTTCGCCTTGAATCATTTCTAATTCTTTTTGAAGCTCGTCTTCTTTTTCTTTCTTCATTCGGTTTTTATTTCGAATTCCTAAGAAGATAATTGTTCCACCAACGAGTGCGAACGGTAGAAATGGTAGCGGAGTAAAAATACCCATTGCGATAAATAAACCGCCAAGCGCATATACAACGACTTCATGCGCTAATAACTCTTTAAAGATACCTTCCGTTACTGTATCCGGTGAACCGTCAAATACACGCGTTACAATAATACCTGTTGAAATCGCAAGCATGAGCGATCCAATCTGGTTTACAATTCCGTCGCCGACAGTTAACTGTGTGTAATGAAGAGCAGCTTCACCAAAGCTCATTCCTTGCTGCATCATTCCGACAATTAAACCGAAAATGATGTTTACGAATAAAATGACAATCCCGAAAATAACGTCCCCTTTAATGAACTTCCCGGCACCATCCATCGCCCCGTAAAACTCTGTTTCCATATTTAATTTTTTTCGTTTTGCTTGTGCATCTTTTTCTGTAATAATACGCTGGTTTAAATCTGCATCGATCGACATTTGTTTCCCTGGTAAAGAATCAAGTGTAAAACGTGCTGCTACTTCAGCTGTACGAGATGCACCGTTTGCAACGATAAACTGGAATATGATTAGTACTGTAAAAATAACGATACCAATTAATAAGTTCCCGCCAATTACGAATTGACCGAACTCTTCAATAACATGACCCGCATTTCCGTTTGTCAAAATCGCTCGCGTCGTCGATACGTTAATCGATACGCGGAAAATCCCGATTAATAACAACATCGTCGGAAATGACTTTAATTCATCCCACTCGTTAATACTTGTCGCTCGCATATAAATAAGCACTGACATACTTAGTAGAAAAACGATAATGATATCAAGTATAAATGGTGGAAGTGGAATTAAGAGCGCCACTACGAATGACGCTGCTAAAAAGATAGAAAAATAGGTTCTTGCAGAATCTATCTTAAACAAAGAGATCTCCTCCAAACGCGCTATTATACTTCAAGTTCGTTCGTTTGAATTAAATAGCGCATAACTTCAATTACAGCTACGTATAAATCTTCTGGAATCGTCTCATCTTCCTCGACTTGATAATATAAAGAACGAGCAAGCGGACGGTTTTCCACCATTGGTATTTCTTGTTCACGGGCAAGTGTTCGTATATATAATGCGAGTTCATCTTCCCCTTTTGCAACGACAATAGGTGCTGCATCAACGTGTTTATTGTACCTGAGTACGACCGAAATATGGGTCGGGTTGTTTACAATAAACGTTGCGCCATCCATCTTCTTCGCAATTGTTCCTTGCAATATGGCATGCATAAAGTTTTTTCGTTTTCCCTTTACTTGCGGGTCCCCTTCATTATCTTTATGCTCTTGTTTTACTTCTTCTTTTTTCATCTTAATATCTTGTTCGTACTCCCATTTTTGATATATGAAATCAATAATAGAAAGAACGATTAATATAATTAAAATAGCTAAAAAGATAAATTTAATTTGCCTTATAATTTCAGTAAGTGACGCAGTCCAATTAAATCCAATCATACTCACGATTTTCTCTAAATTCTTTTTAAATAGCACATAAGCGACGTAACCGATTAATCCCATATAAAACAGTGATTTCAAAATATCTACTAAACTTTTACGACTAAACAACCTCGTAAAATAGTTTTTCGGGTTAATACGCGAAGCTTTCGGCTTAATGACTTTAGAAGAAAATAAGAAACCGACTTGAATCATATAATTGAATAAATGAAAAGCGTATACGAGTATTAATATCGGAGCTGATACTTTTAGTAGTAAAATCCCCATCATATAAAAATACTCGGTTGAATCTGTATTTTTTCCAATTTGATCAAACAGCACCGATACAGAATTGGCAATCTCAAACCCTAGCCAATCTCCAAAAAAGTAAACGACAACTGCTAACACAAGTATGGAAAATAAATTATTTAAATCTTTACTCCGGGCAATATTCCCTTCTTCACGCGATTTCTTACGCTTCTGCGGGGTGGCCTTTTCTGTTTTATTATCCTTTGCCATGAGCGTCCCCCTACTTCGTTAAGAAAAAGTTAAATAGTTTCGTATATTCCTCAAGCAATACATCCGTCATATTTTTAAACACATAACCGAGCATCGGTACACTCATCGCAATAAACAAAATACCACATGTAATTTTAATAACATACGCATTCATAAAAACGTTTAATTGCGGAGCGTTTTTTGCGATTAAAATTAAAACAAAGTTAATGATGAATAAGCTTCCCATGAGCGGAAGAGCAATTTCAACCGCTGATGTAATCGCAAATAATAACGTTGCGAGTAGACTATCTAAAAAACTAGTCGTCAGCAATTTTGAAATCGCCTCTGTATATTGAAACGACTTTAAAATCGTGGCAACGAAATAATTAATGCCGCCAAGTGAAATAAAAATAATGAGAAAAAATATATCAAAAATGGTTGATAGTAAAGTAGACTGTGAACCTGCGTTTACATCAAACAAACTTGCTTGTGATAAACCGATATCAAAGTCTAAAATATGCCCGGCCATTTTCGGAATGTTCCACAGCATTTCTACAATTTTTGAAAGTGATAATCCAATTACAATTTGCGTACCAGCATAAGCTGCAACGTCCCAAGTTGTCTTTATGTGAGAGACATCAACTTGATCGGCAACAGTAATCGAAAGAGCAAGTCCAAATGTAACCTTCGCCATTGCTGGAATGGAACGTCCAGAGAAAAACGGTAAAAAATATAAAAATGAAGTAATGCGGCAAAACGCAAAAAACGTCGCCGCCCATAATTCCATATTCATTTCAGTTCCCCTATCTTAGTACGAACGCAATAGCGATGGAATTTTATCAAATAAATCTAAAATAAGCGTCGTTAACTCTTGAAACATCCACGGACCTAAAATGATAATAACGAGTACAATACTCGCCATTTTCGGTAAAAACGTCAGCGTTTGTTCTTGAATTTGCATCATCGCCATAATGACAGCGATGATAATAACGACAATCATACTAACACCGGCAACCGGCATTAAAATCATAACCCCTTTATAAAAAAAGGTTTGAAAAATATCTATAATTGGTGACGTATTCATTTATATGACTCCTATCACATAGCATCAAACGCTTCAGGCGACCGTTTTAAACATAATGTCGACGATTTTTGTATATCCACCTAAATATACGAAAACGAGTATTTTAAACGGTAAACTTAAAATCATCGGCGGTACCATCATCATCCCGAGGTACATTAACAGTGTACTAATAATCAAATCTATAAATACAAACGCTAAATAAATGAACATCCCTGTTAACAATCCCTTTTGAATTTGCGTTAACGTAAAGGATGGTACGAGCGTAAATAAGGATAGATCCTTTAAATCTTTCGGCAACTCTTCTCCGCGCACTTTCAGCATCATTTTTAAATCATGCTTATACGTATGCTTTGACATATACTCTTTCATAATCGGCGCTGTCGTTTCCGCAGCTTGACTTACTGTTATTTTCTCTTTTGTCATCGGATCCCACACATCGCTCTTTAGCTGCCCAAGAACAGGCTGCATAGTAAAGAGTGATAAAAATAAGGCAAGTCCAACGAGCACTTGGTTCGGCGGTAAATTCATTACCCCGAGTCCTTGACGTGTAATCCCAAGAACGATCATAAAATAAGTAAAATGTGTAAATAATAGAACGATAGATGAAGATAATGATAAAAGGGTAACGAGCGCAAATAACTGTACACTTGAGTTACTCGTAAACTCTTTTCCATTTTCGAAATTAATAAAACCGTTTTGGGTTGCATACGCTGGATTTACAAAAATAATTGAAAAAACGATAGAAAATACGAAAATAACGGCTAATAACGATAACTGTTTCTTTATTCTCATGATGGATCCTCTACTTTTTTCGTTTCACTCTTCACCGCGTCTTCTAGCGCTTGTTGAAACTGATTTCCTGTTCCTGTTAATTGCACAGATTGAACACCGTTATTACTAATAACAGTGAACACTTGTTTACCGTCTACTTCAAATAAAAAGGCGCTCGTTTGATGATTTAAATACACACCGTCTTTCACTTGAATGTGGCCATTTTCACCTTGTTTAAAAAACTGCTGTTTGCGCGTCTTTTTCGTCATATAATAGGCACCGTAGCCGAGCGCACCAAACAGTAAAACGACTTGAAATAAGGTCGTCATATACGACATATGACTCCTCCTCTACTCTTTATCTTGCATTTGACTTTGCGCTTTCATAAGCGCAGCTTGCTTCTTGTCAGCTTCAATTTCAGAAATGATAATACCGAACTTCTCGTCCATTACGATCGCTTCCCCGATGCCAACTTTCATATTACTTAAATACACATCTACTTTATGTCCTAAGTTTTTCTCTACTTCCAGAACATCGCCAACTTTTAACTCTTTCACATCACCGAGCGTAATAGATGCCTTTCCAAGCTTTACACCAAGTTCAATCGAAATATCTGAAACAGTATCAATATGTGCTTTACTTGCTTCATTTCGCTTTCCTGCAAAATCTTCTAATCCCATTAATGACACAGGAGATACTTCATGCTTCATATGGATCCTCCTACTCTACAAAACTTTTAAATAAGAGCGCCTTACGCGTTCCATCTTTACCAATAAAACAATTAAATTTATGTTTTCCATCTACATAACCAAGTAATTCATCTGAAACTTTCGTACGGAGCGGAATAATATCGCCTTCTTCAATTTGTTCAATCTCACCCATCGTCATCTTCTGCTCACCAATCGCAACGTGAACAGGTTTGTACACTTGATTTACTTTCACTTCCACTTCAGACGTATACTTCTTACGTTTATCTGAAGAATGTTCGACAATATTTTCAGATGTTAACTTATCCATAATTTCTTCAACAGATAAGAACGGAATTCCGATACGCACTGTCGTATTCCAAAAATCCGTTTTCATATTTACGTTTAGTAATGAAATAATATCACTTGCTGTCGTAATCTTTAATGCATTCGGATCTGTCTCTGTCGTTACAAATTTCGGTTCAATCGCAACAACGCTTTCAAATGATTGCTCTAAATTTTTACAAAGAAGCGTAAATATATTATCAAGTGTTAAAAACTCAAATGCGGTAAGTGGTCTGCGCATCGTAAAGTTACGCTTACTATCTCCGCCAAGCCAACATTCATGAATATAAATAACGAATGCTAAATCAATCTCAATAACAATTTCCCCAAGCTCTGGAAGGCCAAGATCAATAACGCAATATAAATAGTAATCTTTCGGCATTTTCTCCACATACTCACTCGTAAACGGAACTTGCTCAACCGTTGAAGGCTCTAGCTCAATCGGAATACGCATACGCGCTGACAACGTCTGTGACGTCTGTTTACCAAATGTAGAAGCAATTGCTTGCAAGCTACGTAAATGCTCAACACCGAACTTCTCCGGTCTATTAAAATCATACTCTTGAAATTTCTCTTGCTTTCCTGCTTCTTGTGCGAAAGCTGGCATTTCCTCGCCTTCATTAACCGCCTTCAGCAGGGCATCAATTTGCTCTTGGCTTAATTTTTCGCCACTCATGACAATCCCCTTCCCTACCTTTTCAATTCAACGATTTCAACGTACATCTTCCCGTTTTTCGTCAAAATCTTTCCGGTTCCAATCTCTTCATTCTCAAGCATAAGACGTACCGTATTTTTCGTTGAATTTTCAAGACGATACAATGTACCTTTCGTAATATGAAGCAAATCTTCAATTTTCTTTTTCGTATTTCCGATTTCAAAATAAATTGTTAACGGAATATCATCTTGTAATTTCAAATCTAGCCAACTCCCATATCATGTTCACGAAAATTTCATGTTCTCTCTATATATGAAACTTCTTATTTTGAAACGTCGATATTTAATATTTTTTTAATATATCCTTGCGTTTCTTTAAATGGTGGTACGCCTCCGTACTTTCTCACATTACCAGGACCTGCATTATAAGATGCAAGCGCTAGTACGAGATCGCCGTTATTTTTCTTTAAATAACCGCTTAACTCTTTCACGCCGCCCTCAATACTTTCAGCTGGTGAAAATGGATTTTTTATACCCATCTCTTTCACATTCGCTGGCATAAGCTGCATAAGACCCTTCGCACCTGCATGTGACACCGTTTTCGGATTAAAATCAGATTCTACTTCAATCATTTTTTGAATTAACGTTTTCGGAATTCCGTATGTATGACTTACACGATCTATAATATCCTCATACTTCCCTTCATTGGAAGAACGTATTTTTTGAATATTATACTTCTTCGTTAATCCCCACGTATCAGCAGCCTCATTTTTCGTTTCTGGGAAACGTCGTTCAAACTCTTTTTGTGCGACTTGCACTTCATCTACGTTCTTCGTTTCAGCCTTTTCTTCCGGCTTACTCGCTTCCTCTACTTTATGAATAGATTGTTCCGGTTTATTTACGACCGTTTCTATTTTTGTAGATTGTACCGGCTGACTCATATCCTCTACCTTTGCCGGCTGCGTAGTACCCTTCGTCTCCTTCGCAGGTTCACTCTGCAACTTCTCTTGAAAACGACTACTAACGAATGCCTGTGGACTACTTAGCTTTTGCTGAATTTGTCCTTTCTTATATGCAAGCACTTCTTTTACTATATTTCCAACTATCATAATATCACCTTTTCGGTAAACAAAGATAATCTAATATTAGAGTTTTTTTTTAAAGTTTGCAATAATCCTTTTAATAATATTGTAATAAAAAAATGAATATATTGTTAAACTGTTATTTTTTTATATTTATTAATTCGAATTTTTAGTTGACACCCGCTATGACAGGGATTACAATAAATCTCGAAATTGATTTTTTCGCATATTACCGTTTTTCAATTTGCAGAAAAGTCAATATAAAAAAATGGGGGTTCTTAATCATGAGAATTAATACAAACATTAATAGCATGCGTACACAAGAGTACATGCGCCAAAACCAAGCTAAAATGAGTAACGCTATGGACCGTTTATCAAGCGGTAAACGTATCAACAACGCTTCTGACGATGCAGCAGGTCTTGCAATCGCAACTCGTATGCGTGCACGTGAAAACGGTTTAGGAGTAGCTGCTAACAACACACAAGACGGTATGTCATTAATCCGTACAGCTGACTCAGCAATGAACTCAGTATCTAACATCTTACTTCGTATGCGTGACCTTGCAAACCAATCTGCAAATGGTACGAATACAGATAAAAACCAAGCAGCCTTAAATAAAGAATTCAATGCATTAAAAGAACAAATTGATTATATCTCAACAAATACTGAATTCAACGATAAAAAATTATTAGATGGTTCAAATAGAACTATCGCAATTCAAACATTGGATAACGCTGATACAAACAAACAGATGAATATTCAATTAGCTAACGTTTCTACAGAGGCACTAAAACTTAATAAATTAGATATTGAAGGCACTTCTACAGAAACTCTTAAAATGACAGATGCAGATATTACTGCGCTTGGTACTGCACATACTGATACAAAAGCTGCTGCTGGTAAATTAGCTGCTATTGATACAAATTCTGTTGCTCCTAAAGACTTAACTGATGCTATCGCTAACGTAGCAAGCTTTAAAGCAGGATTTGAAAAAGTAAAAGGATTCTTAGGTTCTAAGGAAGTCGAAGGTATCGAAAAAGCTTTAGAAAACTTTGATGCTCCTGGTGGTCAAACGCTTGTTAATGCAAAAGCAATTGGTGCTGCACTTACAACGGATACAGCTGCATTTAAAAAAGATAGCACTTATACAAAAGAAACATCAGATGCTTCTACTGCAATTGCGTCAATTGATGCTGCATTAGAAAGCATTGCATCTAACCGTGCAACTTTAGGTGCTACATTAAACCGTCTTGACTTTAACGTAAACAACCTGAAGAGCCAATCTTCTTCTATGGCTTCAGCTGCTTCTCAAATCGAAGACGCTGACATGGCGAAAGAAATGTCTGAAATGACTAAGTTCAAAATCTTGAACGAAGCTGGTATCAGCATGCTTTCTCAAGCAAACCAAACTCCACAAATGGTTTCTAAATTATTACAATAAGCCATTTGAGTTAGTTTCATGAATAAACCTCTCTGCTTGCGGAGAGGTTTATTTTTATAAAAAATTCCTTTTTTTGATGGAAGAGAGCATCTGCTGTGCATAGAAGCGGTTAGTGCTTATCTTGATCCCCTCTTATGTTCAAACACAAACAGTAAATAAGCATAAGCCCCTCTATCCTTCCATAACTGTTTATTAGATTAAAAGATACTGACTATATCAATCTATAAGGGGTGTCTATTATGCGTATTGGTACAAATGTTTTAAGTATAAATGCTAGGCAATCGCTATATGAGAATGAAAAACGTATGAATGTTGCGATGGAGCATTTGGCGACTGGTAAGAAGTTAAACCATGCGTCTGATAATCCAGCTAATGTTGCAATTGTGACTCGTATGCATGCACGAGCGAGTGGTATGCGTGTGGCGATTCGTAATAATGAAGATGCGATATCGATGCTTCGGACAGTGGAAGCTTCTCTTCAAACTGTGACGAATATTTTACAGCGTATGCGTGATTTAGCTGTTCAATCTGCTAATGGTACAAATTCAAATAAAAACCGTGATTCACTAAATAAGGAGTTTCAGTCTTTAACAGAACAAATTGGCTATATTGGCGAGACGACTGAGTTTAATGATTTATCCGTGTTCGACGGCCAAAAACGTCCTGTTACGTTAGATGATATTGGTCATACAGTAAATATAACGAAACACATTCCCCCTTCCCCTACACAACATGACATCAACATTTCAACAGAACAAGAAGCAAGAACGGCGATTCGTAAAATTGAAGAGGCTTTACAAAATGTATCACTTCATCGTGCTGATCTTGGGGCTATGATAAATCGTTTACAGTTTAATATTGAAAATTTAAATAGCCAAAGTATGGCCCTAACAGATGCTGCATCTCGAATTGAAGATGCGGATATGGCGCAGGAAATGAGCGATTTTTTAAAGTTTAAATTGTTAACTGAAGTTGCACTTAGTATGATTTCACAAGCAAATCAAATTCCGCAAATGGTTTCCAAGTTACTACAATCTTAAAAAAATCATCTTCCTTCTTTGAAACGATTCCATACAAAACAAAAGGGAAATACATATAAACTATGTATCTCCCTTTTATTTTGTACCCAAATTTTATTACTGCGTTACAGTCATAACCTGCCCACTACGATCAACCATAATTTTCATTTTACCGTCTTGTGCGTTATATAACCCTAATTTATGCAAATCTTGTTTACATTCTTTTACGAAGAAAGGCAATGTGCGAATTTGATCGATATCAGAACTCGTAATGAAATGAATTAAATGATGCGTCATTTCTTTTATATCATGAACAAGTTCTTCCTTTTCTCGCTTTAGCTTTTCATTTTCAGCCCGTAATACATGCAATTCGCCTTCGAGACCACGTGCGTTCTTTTCATCTTTTGAACGCTCTGCAGCCATGCTAGAAAGCTTATAGATTCCTTCCATAAACTGATGTAGTTCATGCTCTTTTCTTTCACTACACTGGCTAATCGTTTCAAAATTATCAACAATACCAGATATAACTGTTACAAGGCTTTTTTCACTCTCTGTATTTTGAACTTCTTCTCTTAACTCTTGCTTGTTTTCCTTTTTCATCTCAACAATTGTTTTTTTTACAGGCGTATATTTTCGCTTTCGTCCTGGTTTTTGTTTTTCAATATTTTCAAACGGTATTTCACATTTTTTTAATTTGTAATACGTATTTTGCAATTGACTTTCTGTTTTCGGAAAAAGATTTAGTTCTTTTTTACTAACGTATTTTGAAATATTAATAATGTTTAAACCGTGACGTTGGGAAAATTGATACACTTCATACAGTAACTCTAGCTCAGACTTCAGCCATGTAATCGCTGATTTTTCATACGCTCGCATCCCGCCATGTTTTTCTATATCTATTTGAAATAATACCATTCTATTATATAAATCAACTAGTTCTTCATATTTTACTTGGAATTGTTTTTCTATTTTTTTTAATTCCGCTTCTAGTTGCATATCGTTCATTTTATTATTTGACATGTTTTGTAAAAGACTTAATACATTGATTGCTGTGTGGTGATACATAATCTGTGTCACTCCCCCTCATCCTTTCACAATTCTCATCTGACTCCCATGTCTTCTCAGAAAATAGCAATTTTTACATATCCATATTATAACATTTCAAAATTATCTGTCAAATAATAAACATACAAAAATGTATAGAAAGTATAGAAATAGAAAAAGATTTTTCATTAATATGCATAATTACATATTAATCACTTTTAATTATATTATATGGTATTTAGAATGTAATTTCACCGAAAAAATTTGCGTTATCACGAAAAATTACTAAAATAATCCAAAGATACATTTTTATATTTTTAAACAAAAAATCTTCAAATAAAGATTTTTCATACATACAATCACAAATACTCCAAAAACGCTCCATCTTTCCACCTATACAGAGTATAGAACACTAAAAAGGAACTAACCAATATTACACACGGTTAGTTCCCTTTTCTCCACTAAAAGAATAGAGTTATAAGTAGAAATCTATAAATCTTCAATTGAAACCTCACATCGCGTGTGGCTCTATTAAGCACTAACCGCCATCCCCACTCTCAATGTCCCACTTCTTCCACTTACCTAAAAAACCGCTACATATCTCTGGTCTTAACATGGCATGGGGCTCTATTAGGCACTGACCGCCACCAAGCATGGCTAGAGTTTCTATTCCAGCTAAAAAAAGCTTTTAAATCTCTTTTACAGCACTAACTTATCTACTAAACCAATTAACTCTTGAATATCTGGCTTACTTACTTGAGCATTTGCTCCTACAGCTTCGCCTTTATGGAATAATTCATTTGTAATTAAGGAAGAGAAAATAATGACCGGTAAACGATTCATTATTTCACTATCCTTAACTACTTTCGTTAAATGATGTCCATCCATTTTCGGCATTTCAATATCAGTAATTAGCAAGTGAATATGTTCAAACATTTTTTCCCCTTGCTCTTTCGCTAATTTTTCAATTTGTGCTAACGCTTCTGCACCATTGCTGAAGAAATTCATTTTCGTATATCCAGCTGATGATAATGTTTCTTCTAATATTTGGCGAAGCATCGCTGAATCTTCTGCAATATAAATCACTTTTTCAGCTCGATCTGTTTTCTGTTCTAACCCTGCAAGTGATTTATTGTCATAACCAGTACCACTAATTTCACATACAATTTTTTCATAATCTAATAGCAAAATAATTTGCCCATCTAGCTTTACAATACCAGATGTCGTTTCTTCTAGCCCCATAGATAATGAAGCTGGTTCATCAATTTGTTCCCAAGAAATACGTTGAATACGATGCACTTCATCCACGCGGAAAATAACTTTCATTTGGTTTAATTCAGAGATAATAAATTTCGTTTGATCAAGTGGCTTTGTCGATTTTAAATTAAGAGCTGTCGCTAAGTTAATAACAGGTAAAATTTCACCACGTACTTGAACAACACCTTCAACTGCATGATGAGATTCTGGCACAGTTGTAACAGGGAATGGATTAATGATTTCACGTACTTTCATTACGTTAATACTAAATAGGTTTTCACCAACAGTATATGTAACAATCTCTAATTCATTTGTTCCGCTTTCTAATAAAATACTTTGTGCTTGTGACATAAAGGTGTCGCTCCCCTTTCATTAATTCCGTATATCTAATTATTAAGCTTTATAAAAGAGAAAAAGTCAACTACCTATATAAAAAATATAGGTAGTCGAACGATTTATTTTAAAAGACGCTTAATCTTGTATAAACGAAGCAAGTGCCTCTAATAACACTTCTTGTGCTCCTACAATTTCTGTCGGCATTGCTTCCCACTTTTTCGAAAGCTCCGTTTCTACTCTTATTCTTAGCTCCGAATCCATTTCTTCTAGCACATATTCTTTCGTCGCTATATCAACATCAAGTAGCGCAAGTGCATATAATTCTGGATCATTTATTTTTTTAAATAATTGTTTCAATATAGCTGGTGCTATATGTTTTAATTTTTCAATATGAATTTCCTTATCCGAAAATAGTAACTCATATTGAATAAACGTAACATTATCTTTAATCACTTTAAAATAGCAATTATTTTTTTTATCATTTACAAAATAACCGTTCGGATCTGCAATAATACTCTCTACTTTACGAATTAAATCCGGCAAACTACTCGCCGCCATAACAGTCCGCTGCTCAACCTCACTTGGCGAAATGAATGTAACGCGATACTTATTTTGCGCCATCCTCCTCACCTCTCCTTTTATAAAAATCTATCGTCACAAACTATCCAAAAGGCACTGGTCAACTATGAAATGATTATCTCACCCCAACCAACGCCTCCATAGCTCTATTCTTACAACTAGCAGCTCGTCTGGATCATGACTGTTTATCCACACCAAACTTCGCTTACCTCTTCTTATACTACCCTAGTAACTCTCCATACCTCTGTCCTTACACACCAGTCGAGGTCCTATTAGGCACTAACCGCTCCAAAACAATGCTGGGTCCTCTCTTCAACCCTAAAAAGAGCTTTTAAGGTCTTTTTAAATCTTTTTAAGAGCTTTTCAACAACTCGATGTTATTGAACCAAAATGCAATCTGCTGATCCGTTATCCCTGATAATGTAATAAAAAACTCACGGCACTTCATCTCGTCCTTAAACAGTTGATACTTCCATTCTCCTTCACTACCAACACTTACGAAATAAAACTCATGAATACGGCCAATGATTGATTGCTTTTCGCCAAATGAATATGGAGGTACTTGCTTAATTTCAAATTGATCAGGTAAATATACATGCTCTTCTCGTTCCATTTTTAACACTTGCTCAGCAAGTTCACGTTTATTTTCGAAAAAAGGCAATTGTAAAATCCGCTCTTGTCTTGTCATACGAATAAAAAACCCTTTCTACTACATTACAATTTTTCTGTATTATATATTATCGAATTAAGTTTACTACTTCATTTAATACTTCATCTGACACTTTAATTACTTTCGCATTTCCTTGGAATCCACGTTGATACAACATTAAGTCAACGAATTCTACAGATAAGTCAACGTTTGAACTTTCCTTCGCTCCACCACGTACGTTACCGGCACCATTCTCACCTGCAACTCCAATTGCTGGAATACCTGACGATGGTGTTGCAATGTAATTACCATTTCCTGATTTCATTAACCCACCTGTGTTCGGGAATGTAGCCACTGCTAATTGTCCTACAACTTTCATACTACCATCTGAATACCTCATCATAACGAAACCACCGTCTGAAATAGAATAATCATTTGCAATTGCTGCTGGGCGTCCCGCTACATTTGTTGCTGTAAGTGTTTTTCCTGTTGGATAATTTGTTAAACCACCTAAATTCAACTCTAGGTCTTTATTAGCAAATGGAATCTTTATAGTCCCACCTTGTGTAACCTCTCCTGTATTAGGATTACGTTGCACATCTTCGTCAAGCTTTTCTAATTTACCAGTTTTATCAAATTTAATATTTTTCGTTAAAGGTGTACCGTCTTCCCCATTAACAGGCTTAAATTCTTTTTCATTTTGAGAATCATTTCTCATAGAAAATGTATATGTATATTCTCCTGGAACAGGTACATCAACTGTCTTTTCGCCATCTCCATCGCCTTTACCATCTCCAACAGGCTCTTTTCTTGTAACCTGTTTAATATCTAAACGTAATGTGATTGAATTTCCTTCATCATCATAAATTGTAAAATCTGTTGATAGATTTGATTGATTTCTAGATAAATTCCCAGCTAGTGTTGCCTTATCAGTTACACTTCCTCCTATGGCCGAACCAATAGGAAGTTTTATTGCACTTGGTTGCGATGAAAAATCTATTTCTTGTGTACCTGGTTTTACACCATAGCCTAATACATACTGTCCACCTGTAGCCGTTATAAAATTGTCAGCAGATGCACCGAAAGAACCTTTTCTAGTATACTCTATATTTCCTCCATTACGATCCCCAACTATAAACAAACCATTTCCTTCTATTGCTGTTTCCATCTTCTCACCGGTTAAAGTAATAGAACCATCACTAAAATCTGTAGCTGTACCACTAAATTTCAAACCATTACCAACACTCTTTGGATTCGTACCCGCATAAGAACCATCACCGCGTGAACCAACTGTATTATTATATAGTAAATCATCAAAAATAGCTTTTTGCTTCTTATATCCTGCTGTTTGCGCATTCGCAATATTATTTGAAGTAACACTTAATGCATTTTGTGTTGCACTCATTCCTGTAATACTTGTATATAACGCTTTAATCATAACTTATGTACACTCCTTATTTATTTTCTTTAACTTCCTCAGTTTCTCCAGCCGTTTCTGTATTTTCTTTTTTCTCATCTTCTGGATTTGTTTCAGTTATCGGTTTATCTGATACTCTTTCTACGAAGCGGGTTGAGACAACTTGGTTACCAACAATAAGTTGGACATCATTATTTTCAGCAAGTCGTACTGTTTCCACTTGACCAAATACTTTTTCTCCCTTGTCGTTAACACCTCTAACATACTTTCCTAAAAACTTCATCCCTCCATCAAGGGCTGTCGAATACATCGTTGTTTGAAGCTTATCAACAGCTTTTGTCATATTCTGTACTTGTTCCATAAGGGACAGTTGAGCCGTTTGATTCATCATTTGGTTTGTATCCATCGCATTAAACGGATCCTGCTGTTGAAAACTGGCTAAAAACAGCTTTAAAAAATCATCTTTATTCATAATACCAGGTGTGTTTTGAGTACCCGTTGATACCCCGTTCGCTTTTTGAACTGGCGATTGTACACCACCGTTAACAGCCGCGTTCTTTGTTTGCGCTCCTGCTTGCAACGGAATATGATTTGTACTCGTTGTATTCAATCCAACTGTTGGCACGCTTTATCCCTCCAATAATCCCGCAAATTCTTTTGCATGTTGTTTCTCGTGTTTCTTACTTGCTAATTTTTGTTTGTGCCTTTGCTCTTGTTCTCGCTGTTCTTTACGATTTTCATCTTTATCTGAATAACTAATTTGAATATTGATTTCTTTTTCTTTTAACTTTAGTCTCAATTCATCAAAAATCATTTCAACACGTTTTTTCGCATCGTGCTTTTCCATTTCTACATGGACATCAATTTGATCTCCATGTTTTTTCATAAGCACAGTTAATGTACCAAGTTTTTCTGGATTGAGCTGGAATAAAACACGCTCTTGTTTCACTACAAACTTTTGCAGTGCTTCTACTTGCGCTTCCATTTTCTTCCCTAAGTCAGGTAATGTCACTTTCTCAGTCATTCCATTTTGTTTTGCTACTGGTTCACTCCCCACTATTTTTTGAAATAATTCAGCTCCATGTATCTCTGAGTCATTCGCTATAAGCGTTTCTTCGTTTTGAACTAATTCTTTTGCTTGAACTTTTTCAGAACCTTTAGCCGAATCCTTTGCTGAATTTTTTTCTAAATCTAAGGCTCTCTTTAATATCTCCTCATCATTTTCCTTTTTTAGAAATTCCGCGTTTTTCGGTTCTTCCTGTTTCTTTGCAATATTACAAGTTTCTGTTTCTACCACTTTCAATACTTGCATCGTTTGCTCTGGCATCGTCACTTTATCTAATACCGTTTGCATTGTATCTTCTAAACATATAGCATTTTTGATATTCATATTGGAAAGAAGCTCTTGTAATTGTTGTAATTCAGCTGCAGGTAATTCGTTAAGTTTTATATTTCCATATTCCTTATATAGCTCTTGTATTTTTTGTATGTATTGATATAACAATTCTGGCTGCACACGTAATTGCTCAATTGCAACCATTTGCTCAGATACAGCTAACAACAACTGTTCTGTCTCTTTTTTTTCTTCTTTCTTTACAATTGGCTCTTCTTTCGTTACTGATTGTTTAGAAAGAATATATTCTTTTTTTTCTTCTTTTGGTGCTTCTTCTCGTTTCATTTTCTCCGTTTTCGGCTGCTTTTTATTTTCCATTCTCATCGTACGATCGAATGAAGAATCTTCACTTTTTGATTGTACTTCTAGCCCTTTTTCTTTTTGCGGAGGTAAACTTTGTTGCACCGGTAATACAGACTGTATCACTACATTCACCTCATCCATTCATACACATTTTCAAATCAAGAAGCATTTTTTCTTCCTGCTTTTCTCGTACTTTTGCAAGCTTCTTACAATCTTCTTGATACATCTCATCAATGACACGTTCTTTTTCTTTTACTTGCTCTAAAAGGCTTTCATTTTTTTGAATAAAACCTTCTGTTTTTTTTATTTTTCGATTCCATTCTTCTATTCTTTCAGGTGAAAACGTATGTGAGGAAAGCATACCAGCCATTATACGCTGCCCAGTTTGTACGACTTTACTACGCGATTTTACTACATATAAATCATATTCTTTTTTTTGTTCTATTTTTCTTTTTTCAGCTGTTAATTCATACACTTCTTTCAAAATCTGTTCTTTTTCTTGATTTATTTGCAATTTTATCGTGTCATACTGCTGCTTATCCACCTGTTTTAATAGCCCCTTCCTATTATAACGCTCTCTTTTTCTATTATATAGTTTTTTTCCAAAAAAATCTGTGAAATATTAAAAAACAAAAAAATAAGACCTCTTGAGCAGAGGTCTTATACGATATGGTGCATCGCTTCAACAATATCATCAAATTGGAAACGATCTGATCGACCTTGTTTTAAAAACGTATTTATACCTTCTACTTTGTTTTTACATTCAAAAATATAAGCATTTTCTGCATTTTCTTGAATCGTCCCTAATTTAAAATACAATTCATTTTCTTTATAAACAGATAAGATTTTTCTCATTTCATTTGCAAGTTGCCAGTGATTTGGCGACACGATTTCTTCCATAATCCTACTTACTGAATCTAGCACTGAAATAGCAGGGTAATGACTGAGCGTTGCAAGTTCACGCTTTAATACAATATGTCCATCTAAAATACCACGTGCTAAATCTGGTACAGGTCCGTTTAAATCATCCCCATCAACGAGTACGGTATAAATACCTGTTATGGATCCCTTTTGTGTTTTCCCAGAGCGCTCTAATAACTTCTTCATATAACTTTCCATTAAGAGTGTTTTACCACCAATCGGCAACTCTTTAACGGCAATATCAACACTTCTACGCGCGTCAGCAAAACGAGTAACAGAGTCCATCATAAGTAGTACGTTATTACCTTGATCACGGAAATATTCAGCAATAGATGTCGCAAGCTTCGCTGCACGAAGTTGCATTAGGTGACTTTCATCTGACGTCGCTACAACAACGACGCTTTTTCGCATTCCTTCTTCACCTAATTCTTTTCGAATAAAGTCTTTTACTTCTCGGCCACGTTCTCCTACTAAACTAATAACATTAATGTCAGCTTTTGCGTTTTTCGCAATCATTCCGAGTAAAGTAGATTTACCAACACCAGAACCTGCAAAAATACCAATCTTTTGACCGATGCCAATTGTTAGCATGGAATCAATAGATTTGATTCCCGTTTCAAATACATCGGTAATTTCTTCACGTTCAAATGCATGAATAGGCGGGGCATCTAGTTTTATTTTTTGTAGTGGAATATTCTCTGCATCCTCATTTAGTACTTCGCCATTTGCACTTAACACTTTTCCGAGTAAATGATTGCCACGAGGTATAACAACATCTTCTGCAATTAGTGTAACTGAATCTCCGTAACATACTTTTTCTGTCTGTTCAAACGGGAGTAACATGTTGTTCTCTTTTTCAATCGCAATCACTTCACATAAAACATTATGTTCTCCAACGAAACAAACATCTCCAATTTTCGCCTTTGGCCCTTTCGCTACGAAAAACTGTTCTTGTACACTATGAACTTTACCGACTTTCGTATAAAACGGTGTTTCAATAAACGTATTCCATTTTTGGTTTTCATTCATTAATAGTCGATTCATACGTTTTGCTCCTCAAATAACTTCTCTTCTTCCCATTTCTGGCGAAGTTTCGCAAATATAGGTGCAAACTTAAATTCAAAGAACTCTTTCTCTTCTTCAAGAACAAATTCACCGAACTGTAAGGAGAAATCATATTTCCATTCTACTAATTGTAGTAACCAATATTCTTTCGTATTTTCCTTCTCTTCTTGAATACGTTCAAATGTTTCTGGATGTACGGTAATAACTAGTTTTTCAAACGAAGTAGGCAATGTTTGCACGATGCCAGTTAAAATAGGCAACACATCAAGCAATCTAGCATCTACTGCTTGATTCACAATTTTTTCTGCTAGTTGAAAAGATTGATCCCATAATAATTCCGTCCATTCGTACGCTGTTTCTTGTTGTTCTTTTTGAAACTGTATACGTGCGGATTCTATCTCTTTCATCTGCTGCTGTACATGTATTTGAAATTGTTCTTGATCATGTAATAACTGTTGACGCTCTCGTTCTAACATTTGTTGTTCTTGCCTTAGTTGATTCAGTTCAGTATGTAATGATTGTTGCTGTGCAAGAAGCTCTTCATGGTCTACCTGTATTTCTTCTTCTACTTGAACTGGTATCGGTTTTGGAAATTGTAATTCATACGTTTCTTCAGAAAAAGAAACAGAATTCTTCGGAATTCTGTTTTTAAATAAGGACATCATCTTCACCTCTTTGAACGATAATTCTTCCTTCCTTCTCTAGCTTTTTCACTGTGCCTGTAATCGTTTGCTGTGCCTTTTCAGCATCCGTCATCTTAAGCGGTCCTAAGCCATCTAATTCTTCTAGAATCATCTCTTTACGGTTTGAAGACATACATGTAAATAATTTCTCTTTAATTTCTTCTTTTGCAATTTTAAGTGCTTTCGCAATAACACCGTTATCTGTAATTTCCTCTAACACACGACGAAGTGCAAGATCTTCAAGTCCGAGTAAGTCTTCAAATACAAACATGTTTTCTTTAATTTTCTCAGATAACTCATAATCCATTTCATCCAGCTTTTGAAAGACTGTTTTTTCAACACCTCGTGAAACATTATTTAAAATGTTTACTATTGTTTTCAAGCCATCTGTTTTATTAATTGCATTAAATGCCATATTATTTAATTTTGATTTTAATAAATCCCCAATTTGATTTATTAATTCACCATCAACTTGCTCTAGCTTCGCAATCCCCATTACCGTTTCTACTCGCTTATGATCTGGTAATCTCTCAATTAATTGAGAAGCAAGCTGCGGTTTAATATAAGAAGCGATAATCGCAATCGTTTGTGGCGATTCATCATTAAGTACAGTAAGAAGTGGTTCTAAATCTGTAAGTGAATTTAAGAATTCAAACGGATTATCTTTGTTATACCAAAGATCTTCTAATAATTTTTCTAGTTCGTCTTCTGGCATATTTTTAAATATGCGACGAATATATTCTTTATCTGGAGTCACTAGGTTTAATTCTTTTACATTTAATTCATACAAGAACTCCCCTAGTACATTTTCTAACGTTTCCGGTTTATATACACGAAACTTCGCGATTTCACGAAGTAATACTTCTTTTTCCTCAGCCGTCATATATTCAATGACTTTTGCTGCCACCCCTTCTTCTAATGTACGAATAAGGATGGCAGCTTTTTCTTTGGAGGAGATTTCATCTAACATCGTTGTTCCTCCCTTACTGTCCATTTAACCATTTTTTAATTACTTTTGCAGTTCCTTCTACATGTTCTTTCGTAGCATCCTGCACTTGTTCATCTAACGTCGGTTCTTTCGGTTCTTCTGGTTCTAGTTTTGGCTCTGGTACTATTTTCTCTTCAGGAATTTCCATAATACTTTCATTACTTGCAGCAATTTCCTCTTCTGCTAAGTATTCTTCATATTCCTCTTCTTCTTTCTTTCTCTTACGTCTTGCTAAGAAGAACCATACTAGACCACCAATCGCTAATAAACCAGCTGGAATTCCACCGAATAACCACCAGTTTATACCGCTTTCTTCTGGTTCTTTCTTCTTCTCTTCTTTCGGCTGATCAAACTGAACAGTTACAACGTTAACTTGACCGTTTGTAAAGTTTCCATTCGGATCAGCTTGAAGCCCAGCAGCTGTGCCGATTGCTTCTTTGAAAGTAGTCATATCTATTTTTCGTTTTACTAACGTATCGTTGTCTACCCATACTACAACATTTGTTTTCGTTAATTCTGGGTGTTTCTTAATTGTTTCAACTGTTTTATCTATTTCATAGTTTTCAATTTTGTTACCATTTTTATTATCGTAGACGATTTTACCATTTTGATTATTGTTCGTACCATAGTTTGGTACTTCGCCGTTCGCTGTAATACCAGCACCTTGCTTCGTCTCTGCACCTTCTTGTGCAGTAGAGCTTTCTTCTTGCTCTTGTTTACTACGAAGTACACCTTTATCACCATACTTTTCTGACTGACGTGTAACTTCATCATAGTTTACAGATACTTTCGTATTCACTTTATATTCATTCGGTTTAAACATCGTCATTAACGTTGCATCAATATCTTGCTTTAATTTACCTTCAATTTGATGCTGCATCTCTACTTCTTTTTCATAAGAAGAGGAACTAGTAGAATGCGCTTCATCTGCCCCTTTTGAGATGACACCTTTTTTACTATCAATCACACTTACTTCTTCTGCTTTCACCCCAGGAACTGCTGCACTAATCATTTGCTGTATACCTGCAACTTGATCAGCAGTTAATAATTGTCCACGTTTTACCCCAACAGTAATCGCAGCTGTTCCTTTTGCTTTTTCTTCATCAAAAATTGTCTCTTTTTCAGGTAATGTAATTTGAACATTCGCCGTTTCAACTGTCGCAAAGTTTCTTACAATATCTTGCTCCAATTGCTTTTTCGTACCGACAATTTGCTTTATTTTTTTATCTTGCTCACTTGAACCGAGCGAGCTTTCTAATAAAATTTCCTCACCGCTTTTAGAATTAAAAGGTAAGCCCATCCCATTCATTTCTTTTCGCACCCATGGAGCATCATTTTTTTGCACACGAATCGATCCATCGGCCGCTAACTGATAATCGACACCTAGCTTTGATAATTCTGCTGTAATCTCTTGCTTATCTGCATCATTTAAATTTTGATATACAACAACATATTTATCTGGCAAGGTGAAGTATAAAAGTGCTCCTGTTACAATCGCTAAAAGCGCAGCACCGATTACTAACTTATGCCACGTTTTTAACGATTGGATAACATTTTTCATCTTTTCCATTTAAACACACCCGTCCACTTTCCTAAATTTGCATATTAATTAGTGACTTATAATTTTCAATAAGATTATCACGTACGAGAGCAGCCGTCTTCATTTGAGACTCAGCCTTCTTCTGCTGAATTAAAACGTCATGCGTTTCTCCTACCCCTTTAGTTAGTAAATCATATACTGCTGTTTGCGCATTGT
The DNA here is from genome assembly GCF_001883995.1 of Bacillus paranthracis. Classification (GTDB taxonomy): domain Bacteria; phylum Bacillota; class Bacilli; order Bacillales; family Bacillaceae_G; genus Bacillus_A; species Bacillus_A paranthracis. The sequence goes on from NZ_MACE01000049.1 coordinate 752,038, forward strand.
TTTGTGTTTGATTCATATCTTCCAATAAATCGATAAACTTTTTCCCCTCAACTACTGATGTTTGAGAAGTTTTTGGTGCACCAATTTGCTGAACCACACCAAATGGTTGCGTATTTAACATCGGTTGGATTTTCATATTACTATATTCCCCCTTATCCTCGGCCAATTTCTAAATCTTTATCAAGCATTTTTTTATTCGCATTTAATACACTTGTATTTGCTTCGTACATTTTTTGGGCAACCATTACATTCGTCATTTCAGCAGTCACATCAATATTTGGATAACGTACATATCCTTCTTCATTTGCATGCGGATGTGTTGGGTCATACACTAAGTTTTCAGTTTTATCTGCTTCAATACTTTTTATTTTTACCCCATTAGTAGGAGACCCATCTAACATATTTGCAAAACTATTGTTTGATTCTAGCACTACACTACGACGCTCATATAAATCTGCCCCCGGAGCCGCCGTTGTATTTGCATTTACAATATTATTTGAAGTAACTTCCATCCACTTTCTCGCTGTCGTTAGTCCTGAGCCACTTGCATTAATTGCCTGAAACATCGTTGTCTCTCCTTCTACTTTTAACGTCCGCGTGCCGCTTGGTTAATTGCATATTGTGTATTAATCGCGTTAATTGAAATACCATATAACTGATTTGCTTTCATTAAATCGAGCATTTCTGTCGTTACATCTACACTATTTCCATCTTTATTCGTTTGCATTGATTTTGTTTGAATCTTTGCATATGTATTTTTCGTATTTACTGTCGGTAAGTGCATTTCATTCGTTTGATATAAATCTGGATTGCTCTTTAAGTCTGCAGCATTGTTCTTATATAATGCACTACTTTTATTCATTTGCTCAGCAAATGTTACATCCTGCGCTTTATAGCCGGGTGTATTCGCATTTGCAATATTACTAGAAACAGTATTTCGTTTCGTCACTAAATAATTCATATAATGGCTTACATCACTCACTAAATCTGGCATATTCCACACCCTTTCTTTTTTAACTTAATAATCCACTGATGGAAGTTTCACTTCATTATTTATTTTCTTATATGTGTTTATTAAAATATTAACAATCATGTACCCTTACATATTTTATTCCATTTTTCCATTGTTGTCTTTAGAAAAATACAAAAATATAAAAAAGAATACAAAAAAACTGTATACACGCAATAATCTATGAAACATTTCAATCTATGATTTACAAACTAAAGTTCATTTTCACATTATTTAGATTACTACTATTTTTCATTACAGTCATAAAATGAAACCTCAATCAGCGGAAATCTTTATTTAAATAAAGGAATGGATCCCCTCTTAAAAGGGGAATCCGTTTCTATACTCTATCACTAAAATTTACCGTAAAATGAATTAGCTTTCATGCGCCCATCATTTGTCATAATCATTTCTTCCAAAATCTTTTGCTTATCTCGAATATGCTGTGCCGCCTTAATAATGAATGGACTTACTTCTGCTGCAACTTGCGCACGCGTTTCCTCATCCAATGTCATCATCCAGCGATTTAACATTTCACTCTTCTCAGCAAACTCTTCATCTGACACTTGCAATTCACCGATTTCATTAAAACAGCCGACAAACGTCCGATAAATATCATTGTTCATTTTCAAGTGCTCCGCGGTAACCGTCTATTAAATCTTGTAACACTTTCACAATCGCATCAATGTCTTTTGCTTCACGCGTTACTTTCATTGTTTGAATTTGAGTGCTAATCCAATCATATAAGCCATATAAACTATCATATAAATCCTTCGTAATTTCAGGATTTAATTGAAGCTTCAATTCTTCAAAAATACGTTCTAACTTTTCAAGAAGTGCATCTCCTTCTTGTAGTTTAAAAGCATGTAACAGTTCTTCTAAATTACGAAACTCTACAATACATCTTTCATAAATAAAAATTGTATTTTTAATCGGATTACTCGTCATAATATCATTTTGCATATAACGTTGCCATGCTTGCATACAATCACTTCCTTACCTTTCATTAATCATCACTTTTTTGTTTTGTCATTGCTTTAATTGTTTTTAATTGGCTATCTAGCGCCGCTAATGTACTCTCTAGTTTTTGATACTTCTTCACAATTTCATCTTGTTTTTGCAAGTTTTGCGTCTCAATATCTTTAATCTTTTTATCTAAATCACTTACACGTGAGTCAATGCTTTTTACTCTCTCTCCGACTACACCTTTATCACCAAATAACTTATCAAGTGGCTCTTCCATCATTTTTCCTAAACCGTTAGAACTAAAGAAAAATTGCTTCGCTGCATCCGGTTTTTCTTTTAACGCTTTCGTTAATGCTTCATCATTAACTTCCATCGTTCCATCTTGTTTTAATTGAATACCAAATGAGAATAAGTAATTACCATCTTGTGAAAAAGTTACAACATTGTTCATAGCTTGACGCACACTTTGCATAATAGCTTGGCCTTGGAACGCCCCGCCTTTTCCAGCAAAGATATCTACTGTAGAAACAGCTTTATTATAATCCGCAACCATTTTTTTAATAACATTTGCTGCGTCTGTTACGTTTGAGTCACTTACTGTGAATTTTAGATCTATCCCTTTTGCTTTTGGTTCTGTTGTTGTACCTGCATCTGGTGTTCCTTCTACTTTCGGCTCAGTTACTTTCAATAATTCAATTTTCACACCTGGAAGAGCTTCAACTGTATTGGTAGAACTTTTACCTTTAATACCATTAATCGTATATTCAGCATTTTGCGCTTCATTAATTACATTAACCGCTACGCCATCCTTACTAGCTAACCCTATATCTTGAAACAATGTTGATGTATTGTCCTTAAAATTAATTACTCCATCTTCTCCCTCTTTTTTTGAGGTCATGAAAATTTTATTCCCAAGTGTATAAGCTGATACGCCGTAATCTCCATCATTAATTTTATTAATTAAATCTTTATATGTCATATCAGATGTTACTTTTAATTCTTTACCACCTAGTTTTAATGTTTCATCTCTATTAAGCTTTGCATCTACATCAATTTCTTTAGAAGCTATTTGATGACGCTGCGCAAGCTGTGTAATCGTCATATTAAAAGTTCCAGCGATCGCGCCACCATCAGCTTTTACATTAATATAACCGTCTTGTGATGTTGTTACCTTTTTCTCATTTCCTTTAAAAGCCGCTAAGTTTTTAAAACTTTGCGTAAAAGAGCTAAATTCTGATTTTAAACTTGTATATAATAGTTTATCTTGTGAAAGTTGGTTCTTTTCATTAGCATAGGGCGTCTTTCTCATTTCTAACGCTTGCATTTCTAATTCTACAAAGTTAGATGTATCGATCATATTATTTCCGAGGTTCCATATTTGTTGTCTACCACCGATACCCGTTAATGTTCCTGCCATAATTTCTCACTCCTTATAGATTACATGTAGTCTAAAATACTCGTTTTACTCATCGTACTAACCGCTTTAAGCGTCGCTTCATACGTTGCGTTTATATAAGCTAAATCAGAAATTGCTACCGCTAAGTCAACATCCTCAATTTCTTTACGGTTTTCTTGAAGCGCTAAATTTTGTTCACTTAAAATTGTTTTAAACGTCTCCATTGTATTCATTGTCGAACCAACTTCAGTTGTACGATTAATGATACCGTCTAAATTTTTCTTATTCTCTCCTAATAACGGCTGTAATGCTTTTTGGTCACCCTTTTGCATCGCTTCACTCATCTGTTTTAACGTTTTTATAACAGGGGATAATAGTGCTTCGCCGTTACGAAATGCTTTTAATTCATAACCGTCATTTAGTTGCCAGTTCACATCATCTGGTCCACCTTGATACGTACCATCTTCTGTAAATGGTGGTTTTTCCGCACTATCACCACCAAAAATATAACGACCTTGCTCTTTCGTATTCGCTAAATATACGACCTGTTTTAAAATTTGATCTATCTCTGCACCGATAGCCTTTAATTCTTTTTCACCATTTTGCTCACTTAATGCCTGCACCATTAATTGATCTGCTCTTGTTACAGATTTTAAAACACCTTGTAAAGTATTTTCAGTTTGTGTTAATACATTTTTCGAATCAGCTATATCTTTCTGCATCTGTTCAATATTCGCCAATGAATGTTGAATCGCAAATGATTTACTTGCTGCAAGTGGATCTTCACTCATAAGAAGGTTTTTCTTCCCTGAAGTTACTTGATTTCGGTGGTACTGCTGTTGCACATTTAAATCCATTAACTGATTCTTTGCCCAACTTGCATTTTGAAATGTAGATACTCTCATTTCTATCTCCTCCTTTTATATTTCTAGTCAATTACTATCACCTATCGAATAATTGAAAACAGGCTATCAAACACTTCATTCATCGTCGTCATAGCTTTAGAGTTTGCGACGAAGTATTTTTGAAAAGCCATTAAATTAACCATTTCCTCTTCCATATTAACGCCTTCCACACTCATCTTTTCTTGCTGAATCCCCTCTAATAAATCCCCATGAATTTTTTGATAAGCATTTACTGCACTTTTATCAGATGCAATACCAACTATGAATTGGTCTAATGCTTGTTTATATGAAAGCCCTTCTTTATAATCTCCTTCTGTAATTGCTGCTAGTTTATTTGCTGTTTCAGCTGATATTTTCATTTTCGAAATATCTTTTGCAAATTCAGGGTTTAATTTCATATCTTTCGCTTGATCTCCAACGAAGAACTCTTTCCCCATTACTGTGTTCACTTCATTCTTTACAGAACTCATTAATTCTTCAAGATTTTTCTTATAACTAGCAATCTTCGCTTTCGTATCGATCGCTGATTGGATTGCTCCACTAGCTAAGGGAATTTCCGAACCATAAATCTCAACTGACATTGGTTCTTTTTCTTTATTTAATTGAAGAGGGTATGCATCTTGCCCATTTACCGTTAAAGCACCATTCATTCTAACACTCGCGATATTAGGATTCATAGATTCATAAGATACTTCTATATTTGCATACTTAGACATTTCTGTAATGATACGGTCACGTTCATCTAAAAGTTGATTCGGTACTTGTGTACCTGCTTCTCCAATTTTTTTATTTGCCTCCGCTAAATTAGTAGCAAGACGATTAAATTCATTAACATGCGCTTCAATATCTTCAGTCGTCTGCAATTCCACTGAATCTAAATTTTTCGCAAGACGATTTACTTGACTTGTAAACTTTCCAGTTTCAGAAATTAATGTATCGTAGTAGTTTGGTTGTTCTGGATTTTTTGCCACTTCACGAAAAGCATTAAAGAAGCCATCCATTAAACTAGATAATGAATTCTTTCCTGTCGTTCCAGCCATAGATTCTACACGTGATAAAGTCGAATTCATGTAGTTATAGTAAGAGAGTTGAGATAATTGATCGTTAAACTGTTTTGTCTTCACTTCATCTGTAATACGGTCAACACCTAACGTTTGTACGCCATAACCTATTTTTTGTTCCGGTGAATAGCCATGACTTGCTCCAGCCGATCCGTAATTCGCCATTTGACGCACATAACCAGGCGTATGAATGTTAGATAAATTTTGTTTCGTCGTTTGTAATCCCATTTGTGCCGCTAACAAACCCGATAGCGGCGTATTATAATCAGATAATCTCATAATCTTTCACTTCCCCTTTACAATAGTTCGTTCATAAAGATTTGTGAATTATTGTTTCGCTCTAAATTATATTCAGAAACAGAATCCACAATACTTTCTGTAGTTTTTAATAGTACGTTTAAGTAATATTGATTTTTCAAAAGAATCATTTTTACATTCTCTTCTAATTCAGCTACATTTTTTTGTAATTCTTCCATTTTTTCAATTTCTTCGTTAGAAAAATGCGAAAATAATGCACTTACGCGAAACGGTTCAATTCCCTTTTCTTTACAAAACTGAATAACCATTTCTTCAAACGAGCTTGATAATCCTTTTAAACCATCTATGTACTGCAATTGCTCTACTTGCAATTTTTGAACTGCATTTACATTTTTATGTTTCAAATTCTCATATATTTGTTCTCCAAGCGTTTGAATGTTTTCATATGCTTTTTGAATAATAACGAGCTTTTCATATAATTGTATGTACATATCGTTTCCTTCCCTTTTACAAGACTAAATTTACAATTAAACCGTGGATTTCTCCAATCTGATTTAACATTTCTAAATGTCCCGTTTTCGTATTAATTAAATTCATAACATCTTCTAACTCATTTAATCCCATTTCCGCCTGTTTCACAATCGTCATTTTCTGTGAATAGCCATAACGTGGATGACGCGACATGACATCTTTATATTGCAATACATTATCTACGTAAAAATTCAAAAATGATTTTACTGTATTTTTGTATTCCATTACATTATCAAGCGTTAATTCCATTTCAATTTTCTCTTTAATTTCTCCAATGTTATCGACAAATGCTTCCATTTGTTCTAACAATTTATCTTTTTTCGGATCTGCATGCAAATTATCCGAAAATGCAAGTCCTGTCCTGACATTTGCTTCTTTCGGCATTTGAGTAGCAGGCGGTATATGCGATAAAATTGGATTATGCGAGATCGAACGCAGCATATATATCACCTATTTATTTTTTTATTTCTTCCTAAACTTAATCGTAAAATCCAGTTATTTATAATTATACTCTGAACACTAATATTTTGCAGTTATTTTTTATAAAAGATATGTTACAATTTAGCATGAGGTGGCACAAATCTATGAATATTTTTCTTTGTGGTTCAAATCAATTAACAGCATTAGATCAGGAAGAAATAAAAAAATTTTTAACTGACTATGCTCACAAACATAAAATTTACATATTATGTTATAAATCTATTGAAAATGAGGTTCTTCGTTTTTTCATCGAAAACGAAAGACTCGCTCAAAATTTATGCCTTTACACGCTACAGCCGTTACAAGCATTAACAGATGAATTTCAAGAGGTCGTTGATTACTTAAAAAAACACGGAGCCGAGTATGTCGCTTTTGATCATCCTTCCGACTCCATTTACCGATCAGATTATATGTTTTTTGTAAAACAAATAATCGAAGATACCGATTTAGTTCTCTGTTTTTATAATGGGGACAAACATACATCTGTCATTCCCGTTGACGTTGCAAAAGAAGCAGGAATTGATGCTGTTATTTATGATTTACCAGGTTTACATGAAAAACAGATGAAAAAAAACTTTGAACAAAAAATCCGTATGATGTAAAGGGGGAGGCACAATATCGTTATTGTGCCTATTATAAATATGATAATTGAACAAGATTATGATCATTTTATCGCGAGTTTTAAACAACAATTCAATATGGATATCGCTTCATATAAACAAGATAGAATGCGTCGTAGAATCGATGCTTTTATTTCGAGAAAGGGCTTTGAGAACTACACTAGTTTTCTAAGCAATTTACGTACCGATCAAAAGTTATTTTTAAGTTTTATTGACTATATTACAATTAACGTTTCAGAGTTTTTTAGAAATAAAGAACGTTGGCAAACGTTAGAGACGAAAGCACTACCAAAATTACTCGAACAAAATAACGGAAAATTAAAAGTATGGAGCGCCGCTTGTGCTGCCGGTGAAGAACCATATACACTCTCTTTAATTTTATCGAAGCACCTAGCTCCATATCGTTTTGAAATACAAGCAACAGATCTTGATTTTTACATTTTAGAAACTGCAAAACGCGGTCAATATACAGAACGTTCTTTAAAAGAATTACCTACTGATTTGAAAGAGCGTCATTTCACAAAAGAAAATGATATATATTCATTACATCAAAACATTAAGCAAAACGTGACGTTCAAGCAGCATGACCTATTAATGCAGTCGTTCGATACAAATTACGATTTAATCATTTGTCGCAACGTAATGATATACTTTACTGAAGAAGCAAGGGTAAAACTTTATGAAAAGTTTAGTCGCGCTTTACGAAAAGGCGGCGTATTATTTGTTGGTAGTACTGAACAAATTTTAACACCTGAACGTTATAATCTTCAGCGCTTCGATACATTCTTCTACGAAAAAATATAAAAGAGGTCGTCACAACGTAAAGTGACGACCTCTTTATATAACTCGAATTAAAATAATAGCAACAATCCATGCAAAGAGAAAAAGAAACGTCATAGACCATTTATGTTCTTGCATCGTTTGTTTTAACGCCTGTGATAATTGTGTCATATTCATTTCTGCAAGTGCTCTCCATACGCTTACATCCCGCTCTTTAGCAGTGCGATCTGTAACGCTAATTAAAATGGTTTCGTTAGACAATTTCGTTATATAAGCAGTAATAACCGTTACCATTAAATTTATATTTCCTTCTGAAGAATCACTTTCCACTCTAGAAAGGAGTGCACTTACATCTAGTAACGGAATATGTACCTTTCTACCAAATGATAGTTGTACTTCAGCAAAATCATACGTCCCATCTAACAAAGGAAGCTCTTTTATATGCGCCTGCTTCACAAGTCCTTGCAAGCTTTTCATTACTTGTTCAAATATTTTTTCTGTTTGCTTTCCTTCTCCAGATAATGTATGTAACTTCTTAAAGAGTTGTAATACTGTATCCATCTCTTTAGAAAGCATTTCCTTCATAACCTTTCCATCGCCTAAACTCGCAAGTAAAATCCCTATTTCATTATTCTTCGAAATAATTTTAGACTGACCAGTAAACACTAGATTACTATGCTTTCGTTCTTTCTGGATTTCATGTTCTGAAATAGCTGCAGGCTGTTTTAATGGTTGTAGCGTCTTATTTTCAATTGTCGTACGTTTAATCTCCATCTAAGCACCCTCCACTACTATGAAATTATTAGCCCCATTCTTTATTACTCTTTAACACTAAAAACAATACGAATAAACCTGACATGATAGCAAATACACTAGAAGCTTGTATTCCTTGGTCACTTTCAGCTTCTTTCTTGTCTGCTGGCTCTTCTTTTTTCTCTTTCTTTTTCGAAATGACTTGATTGTTATTTTTATTATCTTTATCTTTTTGAGCCGTCGCTTTATTTACTTCCTTGTTGTCTGTGAGAGGCTCCTTTATAACATAAGTAATTTTTTCTTTCTCTTTCAATGGTTCATTTATAAGATCGTTTACTTTCTCTTCTTTTTTCGGAATTTGAACAACTGGCGGTTTTTCTTCCTGAAGCGGGATTTCTACTTTCGAGTCTTCCTGCTTCTCTGTTTCTTTCTTATCTTCTAATTTATCTTCTCGTTCTTCTATCTTTTTATCCTCTTCTGTTTTTTGCTCCAAAACAGAAACGACATACTCACTTGCTTCAATCAGTTTATTTCCAGCCGCATCTACTACCTCTACAAGTAGTTCGTATGTCCCACTTGGCAACGCATCCGTTATTTCAAATACTTTTTGCCATTCCATATCGCGCTTATTGTAATCTAACAAAAATGTAATCTCTTTATTTTCTTTTCCTTTTAATGTAACACGAACTTCTTTCACGGCTGATTCTACGTCTGTTGCCTTCACTCGTACATGTATAGAATCGCCTTGTTTCCGTTCAATTACGTTTCCCTTCGTCTCATCAATCGTAACTTTATGTAACTTCGGTAACTCTTTATCTAGTGTTGGTACTTCATTATTTATACGAATCAGAGGGACTTTCACTTCATTTTCTAAGAGCTCTTCTTTCTCATTTTCTTTTAAACTTTGAATGAGCTGAAGGTTCCAATCACCTTGCAAATCAAAAGTCTCGACCTTGTAGTTAGCAATCCATCGCTTCGTTTCCTCTTCATACTTAAACGATAGCATTCTTTCTTGTTCATACTGATCGCCGTTTTTTGGCAAGCGCAAAATACCTTTTATACTTTGAACATTTTTCTCTTTCGGCTCTATAGTAACCAGCACTTCTTCGCCAACTTTTAATTCCGGCTTATTTACTGTAATAACCCCTTGATCCGTCTCTATCTTCTTTTCGGTTACTTGTTCATTCTTTACTTCTTGTTGTTCCTCTTTATCTTGCTTCATTTCCACTTGTTCTAGCTGTTCTTGAACTTCCTTATTCTCTTCTTGCACATTCACTTCATTTATATTTTGTTCTGGCACATTTTGCTCTTCCGCCTTACTTTGTAGCGGGAAGAGCAAGCACACATGTATGCATAACCAGCTCATTAGAAAAAACTTTACGTTTTTCATCTACTAGCTCAAACTCCTATTTCAACGACTTATAGCGATTTCGTCACTTTTACTCCGAAAAATCCATCTACATTTACAAGTTCACCATACGCCACCAATACATCATTTACATAAATACGAATTGGTTCGTCAATATCTTCATCTAGTACAACCGCTTCATTCTCTTGTAAACTTAAAATATCTTGAATGGTTTTCACTGTGCTTCCAAATACAAATTTCACGTTCATTTCTACATTTTGTAAGATGGATGTGTCCATGTATACTGGTTCCATCTGTTTTACTTCTTTAAATTCAATAGGTTGCACAACAGGTTCTACAACTTTTTCTTCTTCAATTTCTTCCGTAACAATCTCTTCTTCTTCCACCATTGGATATAGAAGTCTTCTTACCATTTCTTTCGCTTCTGAAATCGGTAAAATTTGATACATTTTTGATTGAAGCAGGTCGCCAATTTCAAGGTTGAACGTAATTTGAACGAGTTCGTCCACTTCCATTGACTCTCCCAAATATTCCATTTCTTCTTTTAAAGTTACAAATTTAACATTTGGTGGCGTCATGTCCATTTTTTCTTGAAACATTTCTGACATCGCCGTTGCAGCATGCCCCATCATTTGGTTCATGATTTCTTTAATACCGCTCAGTTCTAATTCACTAAGTTCTTTCTCAGAATCAACTTCCCCTGTCCCCATCATCATTAAATCTACCATTGTTAAAGCTACATCTTTCGTAAATACGAATACATTCTCATTCTTTAGTCCTTCAACAAAATCAACATTTAAAATAACAAACGGGACTGGTACTCCATCATAATGACGAACATTGATCGCTTCTACATTCGGTGTACTAATTGAAACTGGCTGATTTAAAAGCGTTGACAATACTGTTGAAGCGGAACCAATTGAAATATTTGCAATTTCACCAAGGACATCTTTCTCTTCTTGCGTTAAATGTTCTTTTTCAACTTGTTCTTCTACAATCTCAGTTTCCACTACTTCTGCTGGCTCGTCTTGCTCTTCTACTCCACCAGATAATTGCATTAATTTATTTATCATTTGTTTCGCATGTTCAACTGAAACAATTTGCACAAGTTTAGAGTTTACAAGATTATCTATTTTTAAATCAAACGATACTTTAACAATCGTTTGATTTCCATCGATTTCCGAGATTTTCTCCATTTCTTCTGATAGCTTTACAACTTTAATTGTCGGCGGAGACATATCTACTGTATCTTGGAAGAATTCAGACATAGATGTAGCTGCGAACCCCATCATTTGATTCATCGCTTCTTGTACAGCACTTAGCTCTAATTCACCAAGTTCTTTTCCGTCCTCCACTTCACCTGTTCCCATCATCATTAAATCAGCAATGGATAATGCAACATCTTGCTTAAGGACAAGAAGGTTTTCCATATCTAATCCTTTTGTAAAATGAATATTTAGTACAACGTGTGGAACTTCGACGTCGCTTGAATCATATAAATCTACCAATTCGATGCGAGGAGCAGTAATGCTTACTTGCCTATTTAAGATTGTTGATAATACAGTCGAAGCTGAACCAAATGATATATTTGCAATTTCGCCAAGAATATCGCATTCTTGAGGCGTTAAATGCTCATTTTCTTTTTCTAGCACAATTGTGCTCGTATCCCCTTTTGTGTGTTGCTCAGGCATTTTCTCTGCCTCCTCATTTCTGTTTTTCTATCAAATAATATAAACTCTCATTTTATTTTAACAAACTTATTATATAAAACGTTAATATGTATTTATTCCCATTTTCAGATTAGTAACGATTAACCAAAAAGCTCCCCAATTGTATACAAGTGGGGAGCTTTCCTTCATTCCTATTATAAACCTTCTGGGTTTAAAATGAGGACCACTCGTCCATCACCGAGAATTGTCGCACCAGAGAAATAATTAGAACTCTCTGCAAAGAAGTCACCTAATGACTTTAAGACTATTTCTCTTTGACCGATAATTGTGTTTACAATAAGTCCATAGCTGCGATGTGTATTACGAACAATTAACACAGGAACCATTTGACCATCATATGACGCAAACGCCTCATCTGCTGTTTTCTCACCAAATACCGTACTTAAATGCTTCACTTCAATAATTTGATTACGGTAATTTAACACATCTTTTCCTTGTATGGATTGGATGTCTTCTCTCTTAATTCGAATTGCTTCAACAATATTACCAAGAGGTAAAGCATACCGTTTATCATTCGTTTGAACAAGCATAGATTGTATAATAGACAACGTTAATGGAAGTTCAATTCTAAATGTACTTCCCTTGCCTTCTTCAGAATCAATAATTAAATGTCCACCTAAACTATGGATTGTATGTTTCACTACATCTAATCCAACCCCGCGTCCAGAAAGGTCTGATACAACTTCAGCTGTACTAAATCCTGGTTGGAAAATCAAATCAAATATTTCACGGTCTGTTAATTTATTTGCCTCAGATTCTGTTACAACACCATTTTTAATCGCTTTTTCTAATACTTTCCCTTTATGAATTCCATTTCCATCATCCGTAATTTGAATTACGACATGATTTCCACTATGGAACGCTTCTAATTTAATCGTACCTGTCTCATTTTTCCCTGCATCACGACGTTGTTCAACAGTTTCAACCCCATGATCAATTGCATTACGAATTAAATGAACAAGCGGATCACCGATTTCATCAATAACAATTTTATCGACTTCAGTATCTTCACCTGTAATTTGTAAATCGATTTTTTTCCCTAAATCTTTCGCTAACATACGTACCATACGCGGAAAACGATTAAAGACTGTTTCAATCGGCACCATACGCATGTTTAGAAGTACATTTTGAATATCTTTTGAAATATCGCCTAATCGATTTAAATGCTCAATTAATTCTTTGTTTTGAATTGCTTGTGCCAATTCATCTATACGACCACGCTCAATTACACTTTCTTCAAACATGTTCATTAATCTTTCAATTTTTTCTAATTGAACACGTATGGAACGATTTTCCACTTTACCATTTTTCGTTTTTGCAGTACTTTTAGCTGGTGTAGCATTAGCAGATTGTTTAGATACTTCTTTAGTTGATTCCACATGCGTAGCCGCTTGTATAACTTCTTGTACGACTTCTTGTGTAACCAATTTTTCCGAAGCTACTTCTTTTGATGTATGTCCTTGCTTCACTTCTACTTTCTCAATTTCAGAAACATGAAGCACTACTTGTTTTAATTCTTCTTCACTTTGATCAGTATCCATAAATACTGTGAACTCAAACCCGAAAGCGTCTGCTTCAATTTCTTCAATACTAGGAACTGTTTTTTTTACATTACCTAAATTTTGTAGCGCTTCAATACACATAATGGCACGTACTGCTTTTAAAATAGCTTGTTGCTCAACAGTTATATGCACTTCATGTGAAGCTGCATCATCGTTATTTATGGTTTCTTGTTCTATATGTTCATTAGGAATTTCTATATTGCCGTTCAATAATGCTTCTAATTTCTGTTTCGTTGCAATTACATCAATATTGCCCATTCCACCTTGCTGCACATCTGCAACCATCTTCTCTAAATTATCAATGCATTCAAAAATCACATCAATAATCTCCGCATTTACAACTATATTCCCATGACGAATTTCATCTAAAACGTTTTCCATTTTATGCGTTAAATCCGCCATTTCCGTAAATTCCATACTCGCTGACATACCTTTAAACGTATGGGCTGAGCGGAATATTTCTCCCACAACATCCATATCAGTGGGGTTTTGTTCTAAAGTTAGCACATTTTCATTTAGCGATTGTAAATGTTCTTCTGATTCCTCAAAAAATATATTTAATAGATCTGTTTGCATTTTAATCCCCTACCTGTCTAACAAACATTTCATTCATGTATAACAATTTAGTGTTTTAAAACGAGAAAAAAGGGGGCCACACGCATATCCGCTATCAATGTTTAGATTCCTTGTGGCACCCCTTCTATATTAGCTGTTTGCTACTTTTGTTAAAGCTTCGATTACACGATCTGCTTGGAATGGCTTTACAATAAAGTCTTTTGCCCCACCTTTAATTGCATCTAATACCATACCTTGTTGTCCCATTGCAGAACAAATAACAACTTTTGCACTTGAATCAATTTTAATAATTTCTTTTAATGCTTCAAGTCCGTCCATTTCTGGCATAGTAATATCTAATGTAACTATATCAGGCTGAAGTTCTTTATACTTTTGAATTGCCTCTACTCCATTTTCCGCTTCTCCGATTACTTCAAATTCAGAATTACTTTTTAATAAGTTTTTAATCATTGTTCGCATGAACATCGCATCGTCTACAACTAAAATTTTATGTGCCATTCTTTTTGATTCTCTCCTTCTATGTATAAATATATCTTAATATTTCACCTTATCATTCTCACTCATTATACAAAATAAAATGATAAAATTTAATATTTTTTTAAAAGAATTTTCGTATTTTTATTATTTATTATCAAAATAACAATATACTATTCTTTTATATAAATGACAACGCGACGGTTTTTTTCCCAATTTTGCGGTGAATCATTTGGTACAACTGGTTTTGTGTCTGCATATCCTACCGCAGCTAGCCTTTTATCATCGACATTATACACTTCGATTAAGTGGTGAATCATATTTGCTGCTCGTGCGGAAGATAATTCCCAGTTTGAAGGGAATTTGTCGTTATGAATAGGTCTACTGTCTGTATGTCCTTCTACAACAATGGGATTTGGTACCGATTGGAAAAACCCAACTAATTGACTTATTATCTCTTTCGCTTCTGGTTTAACGTTCGCGTCACCCGTATCAAATATTAAATTATCTACTATAACAACGCTTACTCCCGTATCCTCTCGATATACATTCACTTGACTAATACCGTTATTATCTACATATGCTTTTAACTTCTTATATAATTCATCCATTCTTTTTTTCGAAATCATTTTTTCATCATTTTTTTCATGCGAAATATCTGGTATTGTATTTTCCATTACTTTTGCATCTACTTGCTCCGTATCACTAAACTTTTCAAGCATCTTTGACAATTTTACTGCATCCTGCTTTGAAGTAGCAACTAGTAATACAAAGAAAGTTAATAATAACATCGTTAAATCTGTAAAAGTCGTCATCCAACGAGGCGATCCCTTTTGCGGTCGTTTCATCATCACCATACCACTCCTTGCAATATTAGGCTGCTCGTTTTACTTTTTTTATCTTTGTTTCGTATACATACGTATCCAGTTTCAACTTTAATTTAGACGGAATTTGTCCACGATACAATTCTGAAATTGCTTCAATAACAAACTTCTTCTCTGTATATAAATCTTCAATACCACGATACACTTTTTCAGCAAGTGGGATTGCAATCATATTTGCAAGTACGGATCCATACAATGTCGTTAACATCGCAACTGCCATCCCGGTACCAATTTGCGATGTGTCTTGCAAGTTTTGAAGCATAATGATAAGACCAATTAAAGTTCCTATCATACCCCAAGCGGGGGCAAAATCACCAATTTTATCTAATAATGCTGCTCCTTTTCTTAACTCATACACTTCCGTTTCGACATCTTTCATTAACACTTCTTTTAATTCCTCTTCATCGTAACCACTTAACATTAATCGAATTCCTTTTTGAATAAAAGGGTTGTCTACTTGCTCTCCATCAACTTCTAAAGAAAGCAGGCCGTGTTTTTTAGATTTTTTCGAAAAATCAACAAACAAATCCGTTAACTGTTCTAAATCTTCTTCTCTTCTATGTAAAACAGTAAAAATACTTTTCGTATATTTTTTTATTTCTCCAAATCGATATGCCACAACAATTGTTGCTGTTGTTCCCCCTATGACAATTAAAATAGATGAAACATCTAAAAAGTTTTTAAAAGCTTTTATTCCGCCTCCGCCAAGCATAATTGCCGCTATTACAATAGCAAAACCTACTATGATGCCCACTGGGCTAGAAATATCAAACTTCCTTTTTTTTCTTTCTGGTCTAGCAAATCCTTGATTTTCGTCTCCCATATTCCTGCCCTTTCCTTTTCATTTTTATAAAACATTTTTTTATTTTAATAATGCGTTTTCACATATAATGCTTATTATACGCCCATCATCTATTTATCGCAATATACTCATAAAATTGACACATTTCATTTCCATATTAGAATTATAGTATGGAAATACGAGGAGGATCACGATGGAACATAACATTTTACAAGTCATTGCACTAGCAGAAAAACTAAAATATGAAATGCGACATAGCTGGCTTTCTAACGGACGTCAAGAAAGTGTTGCTGAACATACGTGGCGCATGTCTCTAATGGCCATTTTAGTTGAACCTTATTTAGATCAGAAAGTAAATATTGAAAAATTACTTAAAATGGTTATTATTCACGATCTAGTCGAAGCAGAAGCTGGTGATATTCCTGCTTTTGATACAATGAATAGTCATGAATTACAATTACAAAAACAAATAAATGAACAAGAAGCAATTTCAAATATTAAACGAACATTAAAAGGTTCTCTCGGCGAGGAATTATATGATTTATGGATGGAGTTTGAAGCGAAAGAAACGTACGAAGCAAAAGTTGCTAACGCACTTGATAAGCTTGAGGTAAAAATTCAGCATAACGAAGCTGATATTGATACGTGGCTACCAATTGAGCATAAAATGACATTCCAAGTAGCAAAGCATACAAACTTTGATTCTTTCCTATCTAAATTACAAAAAATCATTGAGCAAGATGGTGAAAAAAAATTATTAGCTGCCGGCATTGACGTTGAAGCCTGCAAACAATAATGAAATAAGACACTCAGTACGAGTGTCTTATTTCATTATTGTTGATACAGCCTGCTTGTAAATAAGTTGTTGTTTTCCATCAACTAACATTAAAACAGTAAATTTGTCTATTGCAACAACTTCTCCTACTATTCTAACACCACTCTTTAAAAAAATTGTAACAATACCTTTTTCTTCTTTTATTTGTTTATATAGCTCTTCTTGTAAATGTTCCAAATACATCTCTCTCCTTTTTATTGAATATCTTAATATAAAAAACTACAAATTCTTTATTTATGTACTTTATCTTTTACATTCATAAACTTATTAATAAGTATATCTAAATCTCGGCTAAATAACAAAACTTTATCATGATCCAATCCATGTCTAGCAACAAGTTGAATTAGCTCTTTCTTTTTGTTTTCTATTTTATTTTTTAATTGTCCCATCTCCATCTCTTCACTAAAACTCCCTTTTCCCATAATATTACTTGTAAAATTATAGTACAAATTCTCTCATAAAAAAATATAAAAATGGTTTTTTTTACAATTTATATATTTTTTTATGAACAAATCGCAAAATATATAACGATTCATCCCCATATCCGTAGCTCTATATACAATGAGAATGACCATACAGGCGTTTGTCTAATTACAAAAGAGACTGGCTCCTTTTCTATACAAAAAACATACTGTATATAGTAGTCCATGAATTATATAGATTAACTTACTCAAAAGGAGGAACACATATGAGTTATGGTGGAAGTTGCGCTGGTTTCGGCGGTGGATTTGCTTTGCTTATCGTACTATTCATCCTTCTAATCATCATCGGATGTAGCTGTTGGGGTGGCGGCGGATACGGATACTAATATATCCTATCCTTAACAAATGAACGAAAAACTATAAGAAAACAGCTCATATTTGAGCTGTTTTTTCATACTTTCGTATGAAATTATGTCCCTCTTTTTTCTGATTTCAACTCATAAAAAAATGTTTACTATGAAATTAAGAAGCATTTTTACTTAGGAGGATTACAATGATTAAAGGCCTTTACGAAGCACATTTACCTGTACGTAACTTAGAAGTATCAATATCTTTTTATGAATCACTTGGACTAAAATTATATAAAAGAGGAGATGATATTGCTTTCTTTTGGATTAAAGAAAATGAAAGCTGGCTCGGTCTTTGGGAAGGTACAGAATACAAAGTAAATTATCATCCCTCTTTACGACACATCGCCTTTCAAGTAAGCTTACATGATTTAGAACATGCGATACATTGGCTAAACCAAAAAGGCATTTCAGCACGAAAAGACTTTGGAATGGAGCCAATTGAACCGATTGTTTTTCCAAAATTAGCACATGCCGCCGTATACTTTAACGATCCTGACGGAAATAGTTTAGAATTGATTGCACAGTTACCTGTTGGACTTCCTACAGGGGAGAAAGTGTATTTAAGTGAGTGGAAAAAACAAGTTCAAGCATCATTATTACATAAGGATTAATCTTTTATGTCAGTTTCTTATTCCACGCTTCTTAAAACAAATACTAACTTCAAAAAACTATTTTATGGGCAAACATTAAGTGTGCTTGGAGATTGGTTTCATACAGTAGCTTTATTAACATTCGTCTATAGCATAACGGAATCACCGTTTATGATCGCACTTACTTTTATAAGTAAAGGTTTACCACAACTACTTCTTAGCCCTTTTATAGGCGGAGTGGTAGATCGTTTTTCTAAAAAGAATATTATGATTTTTACCGATATTACACGGGGAATTCTAGTCCTTACATACATACTCGCAAGCTATAAAATTGAAATTATTTTCATTGCTAATATATGTTTATCTGTACTTTCTTGCTTATTTGAGCCAGCTAAACAAGCAACCTTAAAAAACATCGTACACGAAAATCATTTCGTAACTGCTAATTCTCTTTCTAGTACAATGAATGGTTTTATGTCTATTATGGGAGCTTCTTTAGGCGGGATTATCGCACAATCTTTACATATTGAGTTCGCTTTTTTAGTAAATAGCCTATCATACTTTATTTCGGCCTATTTTATTTATCATATGAGTGTTCCCTCTTATGATACTTGTAAGAAGAAAAAAGCATTTTTTACTGATATAAAAGATGGTTACACATACATATTACAAACAAAAATCATTTTAATATTAATTCTTGTAGGCATTTCATGGGGGCTTATTGGAGGTGCTTATCAGCTACTTCTAACAATCTATGCCGAAAAAATTTTCCACACGAACATTGGGATTTTATATACGGTTCAAGGGGCTGGGCTTATGATAGGAAGCCTTCTCGTTAATCTTTACATATCCAGCAATAAAGAAAAAATGAAAAAAGCATTTGGTTGGGCCTACTTCCTACAAGGCTTTTTCTTTCTTGGATTCATTCTATCCGATCAACTTATTTTCGGTATCATTACATTACTCTGTATGCGCATAGCAGGAGGAATCATCGTTCCACTTGATACGACATTACTTCAAACTTACACGCACGAAAATATGATTGGTAAAGTTTTTTCCTTTCATTACTCAATTTATGGTTCACTCATACAGTTATCTATGTTCATTACAGGATGGCTATTAGAAATCCTTTCTCCTCAAATAATTGGTAGTTTTCTAGCTACATGTTGTATTTTTGTTAGTTTTATATGGCTGTTCTTGTATTATCGCGGGAAACTTAATGAAGAATCTACTATTACTTAATAGCATGTTTATGTACATGCTATTTTTATTTATGTCGAAATATAAAGGAAAAAGACGATTTATTTTCCTTACGTTCTAATTTTTTAGAATGTACAATAAATTTAGATTATAAGAAAGGGGATGCCATAATGTTTGACGATAGACTTACTATTTCAGCTGAACAGCAGAAGCTCATTTCCAACGCAACTCGTATTCAAATTCTTCACCTTTTAAAAGACGAAGCACTCACTGCAAAACAAGTAGCTACTAAACTAAACAAATCTACTGGTAGCGTACATTATCACGTTCAAATTTTATATGATGGAGGGTTACTTGAATTAGTAGACACGAAGGAAAAACGAGGGATTATTGAAAAATATTACAAGGCAAAATCTGCTCATTTCTATATTGAAGAAAGCGGCACAGAGGGAACGAATACAGGTAGTCATATTGTTTCTCATTTATTTTTAACTCCAGAGGAATTACAACAGCTTACTTGGGAGGTTACACAAGTTTTATTACGCTGGGAAAACAAAACCGCTCGTCAATCAAACTCTGAAGAGGAATACGCTATTTCCTGCAGGATAAAAAAACAATGAAAGAAAGGTCCAGCTGCTCATGAAAAATAAATTATTATTATTGTCGGGAACAGGAATTTCTCGTTTAGGTGATTTTATGTATCTCGTCGCCCTAAACGTAATGGTTTTACATAGCACAAACTCCCCTGCTGCTGTAGCAGGATTATGGATTGTCGGTCCAATTGCGACCGTTGTTACAAAAATTTGGTCTGGTAGCATAGTAGATCGATTAAACAAGCGGTCCATTATGCTCATCACAGATATCATTCGAGCAGTTCTCATTGGCTGCGTTCCACTATTTGATTCTATTTGGGCCATTTATATTTTTATCTTTTTGACTCGCATTGCTACATCATTTTTCGATCCAGCTTCATTTTCTTATAAAACAATGCTTATACCTGCTGAAGAACGCGCTCAATTCAACGCTTGGAGTAGCTTTTGTACAAGCGGGGCTTTTATTATCGGTCCAGCTCTTGCTGGAATACTTCTCACCACGCACTCAGCATCCTTTGTAATTTACTGCAACTCACTTTCCTTTCTACTTTCTACTATTCTCATTTATTTCTTACCTAATATTACGTTACAAACAAAGCAAAGCGAAGAAGTTGCAAATACTTTCGTACAAACATTACGAAGTGATTGGAAACAAGTTTTTTCATTCGCTCGAACTGAAACGTACATTATTCTCATATTCGTTTTATTTCAAGCGACTATGCTTGTCGCTATGGCACTTGATTCACAAGAAGTTGTTTTTACAAGACAAGTACTGTTTTTAACCGATATAGAATACAGTATGCTTGTTAGTATAACTGGCGCTGCTTACGTTTCCGGTTCATTTCTTGTCTCTCTCTTTGCCAAACGTTTACCAATTCAATATTGTATCGGATTAGGGACAATTTTCACAGCAATAGGCTATGTAATTTTCGCCTTTTCAAATTCATTTATCGTCGCGGCAGGCGGTTTCATTTTACTTGGCATTTCTTCATCATTTGCTGGTACTGGCTTTTTTACATTTTATCAAAATAACATCCCAGTTCATATGATAGGACGTATCGATAGCGTATTTGATTCCATAAAAAGTTTTATCCAAATCTTTTTCATTTTAGCAATTGGAGCATCCGCACAATTTCTTTCCGTTCAAATGACTGTAATAAGTAGCTCGTTACTCATCCTTTTCCTTTCCTGTTTATTAGCAATCCGAGTAATGACGCCTTCACGAGAAAAATATTTTAAGGCTACAAGATCATCATTGGAATATTAACCGCAACATAACAAGCGGCGATTTGCTAGGTAGTAAGCCCTCACTGATTAAAGTTTTACTTTATGTTAAAATATTAATGAAATTTGATTATGTAGGGGGGCTTTTTTGAATACTATATTCATGTTCATTTGTATTATATTAGTAGCTTCTATTTTACAAACAAGTACCGGTTTTGGCTTTTCTATTATGGCAACACCTTTCTTACTCATGTTATTTCTACCACAAGAAGCTATACAAATAAATATCATTTTATCATTCATTATTTCTATATCACTCATTTGGAAAATAAGAATGGACATTGATTGTATTCTACTGAAAAGATTAATTTTCGGCAGTATAGTTGGTGTTCCTTTTGGTATTATCATTTTCACTTCTATTAACATCAACACATTTAAATTAGCAATTAGCATCCTACTCTTACTATTAACTTTGATGCTAATCTGTAACTTTAAGATTCAATCAACAAAATCTAGAGATTTCATAGTTGGCGGATTATCCGGTCTTTTAACGACAAGTATCGGTATGCCCGGTCCACCCCTGTTACTGTACTTTACAGGAACTGATACAAAAAAAGAGAAGCTGAGAGCAACTACTTTAGCTTTTTATCTATTTATATATTTCATTAGCCTACTAACGCAAATACTCTTTACTGGCACAAACAAGACAATTTGGGAATCAAGTTTTTACGCTATTCCAATCGTATTTCTAGGTTTGTATATAGGTCAAATTATTTTCAAATGGCTTAATCAACGGATTTTTAAAATATTTACGTACATCCTTTTAAGTTGCACGGGCATATATCTTCTTATTGAAAGTTTGCATTCGTTATAGAAGGTGCTTTAGTATGTGTCATAACGGCGGATAAGTTTTCAATATTTTTAAACGTGATAACAATAAAAAGCGGCTATTATGCCGCTTTTTATTTTCAAATTAAATATTTTAAAACTAGAAGCCCACCCATCGCTATTACAAACACATTGAAAAAAATCAGCCAACTTTTTTCAAACTCTTTATATCTCTCTTCTTTCACCCCGCGTTGTTTTAGCTTCTCAATTACAGTTTTCAATTCTTGCTCATGCTCGGTACTTCCTAATTGTATATAGTTATTATCTATAGTAATTCCATATACATTCTTCATTTTTTTATGTCGCGAAACTGCTTGAATTGAGTTTATTAACACATTGTACTCATTTATTTTTTTGAAATAACAATCTAACGATTTAATTCGTAATCTTGTATTTGTTAAAACAATGTAATAATAAAAAGTAGCACCTGCAGTTATTATACTTGGGATAACTTTAGAATTCACAAGACTCCCCTCTTCCACTAATATTTCACATTCAATTTCTTCTCCTTCTTGTAACTCTTTACGAACTGATTCTTCCAACATTTGCATCGTTAATTTCTTCAATAACTCCCCGTTTTTCACATAATACTTATCTATATTGATAGACTCATTTGCTTCTTTCTCTAAACGTGTAATCTCTTCCTCTGAATATTGGAGCTCATTTAACATAGATAATAATCTTTTATCCATATTACACACTCCCTTTCCATAGTTTTTGAATTTTTTTCTTCCCACGAGAAATTCGATTGTATATGTAATCCACCGTTACTTTTAATTCTTTCGCAATATCATCAATGGAATATCCATCAATATACCTCTTTAAAAAAATATATCGATCTTTCTTATTTAAATCTTGAACTATTTCCATAATCTCTTCTTCTTGTTCTATGTCATACCTATCATGGACACCTGTATCTATCTCTACGTCTTTATCGATTTTATTCTCTTTATATACTTTCTTTTTATATTCCAGTGCCTTTAATTTAGTAATACCAATCATCCAAGATTTTAAGTTCCCCTTGTCTATATCAAATTGATCGATATGAAACCAAATGACAGTAAATACATCGTTATAACAATCATCCACATATTGTTTCTCCATAGGGGTACTTAACGATTTATGAATAATGTACAAAATTAATTTTCCATATTGATCAATCACTTCTTTCAAAGCATCTTGATCGCGTTTTTTCATAGCTATAATTAAATCCTCTTCAGAATTGAAAATCATAAGCATCTTCCTTCCTCAATTCCCCTTTAGCAGCTGCCTTTACTTACTATTGGCATTTCATTCTCATTTTCTATCACTTTTGTAAAAAATTATTAATTTTTATTTCTATGTATATGATAACAAACAAAATACCTAAGTTCAGAAAGTAGTATCTACATTCTGAACTTAGGTATTAACAATTAAATTATTCACTTATACTAACGTTTCATCACAAGTCTCTGTTACGTTTTTAAAATATTGCAAGTTCTCCTTCGCTTCAGGTTTGCCTCTTTTCTCACTTCTTGTTAAATCCTTTTTCACTTAAAAACTCTTTCATATGCATTCTTTTTTCTTTAGACATAAATGAACTCATTGATTCCGTCCATGTTACGTTTTTTTGATTTGATGATCTTTCTTTATAATACGCGCTCATCGTTTCGTCGTATTCGTTTAATAATTCATCATATTTCTTTTCATCATATCCATTTTCATGAAGGATTGCTGCTATCGGTAAACGTGGTTTCACTCCGTGATCTTCATCTGGTACACCGACTGTCATTCCGAATACAGGATATACTTTATCTGGTAAATGAAGCAATTCACTCACTTCTCTTGGGTTATTACGAATACCACCAATGTAACAAATACCGTATCCTAACGATTCTGCTGCTAACGCCAAGTTTTGTGCGAAAAGTGAAGCATCTACTGTCGCAACGATAAAGTCTTCTACTCCTTCATGCTTTATCTCGGTACCATGTTTTTCACATGCCATTTCAAGTCGTTTTAAATCTGCACAACAAACAAAGAATGCTGCGCAATCTTTCACATGACGATTTCCGGATAACTCTGCTAGTTTCGCCTTTAAGTCTTGATCGGTTACATATATAACAGAGTAAGCCTGTACAAAATGCGAGGAAGCAGCATGCTGCGCAGCTTGCACCATTCTTTCTACTACATCTTTCGGAATAGATTCTTCTTTATATTTACGAACTGAAACGTGTTGCTCCATTTTATGTATCATCTCATTCATGAAAATCACTCCTTTTTCTCTTCATAATGAAAAATTAACATATCTTTTCCAATATTCACAACTTATAAGCACAAAAAGAGCAATTCTTTTTGAATTGCTCTTTTTAAAAGATCTATTAATACGGTAAATGAAATTATATCGTCGATTTTTTCAATATATCAACGATTCCCTGCACTATATCGACGATTTTTCAAATATATCGTCGATTCGACAAAGAATATCGACTTACCGACAAATAACGACAAACTCACTCCGAATTATTCCTTATCTTATTACGCTGTTTTCAACACTTTAATACCTTTTACGATATTCCAAATGAAGTAATAAATCCCTACAAGAATGAATACTGCATATGTGATCATGATCCCAATTCCAGCACCATCAGATTGATTGAATCCTAAACCGTATATTCCTGATATCGCTACCCCTCCGAATAAAATTGCATATGGGAAAATATGTGACCAAAATGCTTTTTTCGCGTGATATTTCACTTCATCCTCTGCAACGAAGTACACGATAATTGGTAATAAAAATGGGGCAAAAAAGATACTAAAGTAACATAGTGAAGATAATATATTATTTCCTTTCATCCGATTCACCTCTAAATAGTTTTTGTTATCTTCATTATGTCAGGAATCCATTCTAGAAACTATCGCTTTACCTTTCATTAAGATGACATATTTGTAAGATTCCCCTCAAAAAATCCCGCCTAGAATGCTAGGCGGAATCACTTCCACTATATTCGATTCATAAACCAATATTGCGTAATGGCTAAATATTCACGTATATTCGATGGAATGACAATTCGCTTCGGTGTTTCGGCCGGAAGACCTTCTAATTGTAAACCTTGCTTAGCTGCTATTTTTTTCGCTCTAAACATGTGGAAATCGTTTGTTACGATCATTCCTTTTTTCATATTGTCCGGAATTAAAGGTTTTGAGAATTTAATATTTTCATCTGTACTCGTTGACTTATCTTCCATGATAATGCGATCTTCTGCAATTTTTAGTTTCATTAATCCATTTTTCATTGCTAATGCTTCTGAAATATCTTCCCCTTTTCCTTTTCCTCCAGACACAATAGCAATTGCTTTCTCATGTGCTTTCAAATACTCAGCTGCTTTATCAATACGATATTGCAATGAGTACGATGGTTTCGTTCCGTTTACTTTCGAGCCTAATACAATGATATAATCAGCTTCATAGGTCGCATTCATGTGCCCATGCTTATAAATGTTATATTGTAAAAATCCCACATAAACGGCGCAAACCATTATAATTCCTATCATATACTTCATTATTTTTTTCTTTCTCATATCTATATACTCCTATGTTCTTTGCTTCTTTCATGATAATATCCATTTATTTGTTTGTATACAGACAAATTCCAAATCACCCTAATTTATCCTCTAGAAAGTAATATTTATATTTCTTTCGGGAACAGTAAGTACAACTTTGCACGAAGGAGTGTCTCTATTGCTTCTCTTTTTATGTAACGTATCGTTCTTTTTTATTTTATTTTTACTATCACTTAAGATGCTCGGTAAATCAGCTTTAGCACAACTAACTCCTCATGATTTTGGTGCGATTATCTTTTTATCTTATTTAGCTTTTCAAGCCATACCAGTCTCTGGTGCTTTGCAAGCTTTTCTCGGTATGGTTGTAATTACATGTTTACATTTAATCCTTACAAAATTAAGCCTATTCAACAAACTAAATCGTTTTATTCTCGGGCACCCGATTATTTTAATTAAACATGGTGATATTATTTTTGAGAACTTACAAAAAAGTAGGTATCCCATTGCTGAATTACTTTCTAATCTTCGCGTTGCAGGATACCCGAGTGTTCATGAAATTGAATACGCTATTTTAGAAGCGAATGGAGCCATTAGCATTTTACCAAAGCGTGAACTTGTACCATTAACTCCGAAAGATTTGAATATAGATGTTAAGTATGCTGGATTACCAATTGCCCTTATCGTCGATTCACAAATTCAATACGATAACTTAAAGTTAATTCATAAGGACGAAAAGTGGTTATATAAAGAATTAAAAGAAAAAGGAATTACAAACATTAAAAACGTTGCCTTTGCGTCTGTTCAAGAAACAGATGGATCTTTTGCTATTAGTTTAAAAAAATAGAAAATCCCCTTCATTTCTTAAGGGGATTTTCTTCATTATATCGCTTCTTTCTTTCCCGCCATATTTAATGGAACAGGATGTTTCATACGATTCATCGTAAATACGATAATCGCTGTCAATACTTCCGCTACTGGCATAACGAGCCAAATTCCGTTTATCCCAAATAATTTCGGCATAATCCATAATAATGGAATAATAAATAGTAACCCTCGGCTCATTATAATAAGTACTGATTTTGTCGTTTGTCGCACTGATTGGAAGTACTCTCCATATACAATGTTATAACCTAAAAATACGTATTGGATAAAGAACAAGCTAATACCCGTTAATGTTAACTTCAATAACTCTGGAGATTGGACATCAAATAGACCAATAATATATTTCCCAAAGAATAATCCGACAATTATTGCAACGCCTCCAAGTACAACTGCAATTTTCACAGCAAACTGTAATCCTTCACGTAATCTTTCTGATAAATTTGCACCGTAATGGAAACTAGCAATTGGTTGCAATGCAGCACCTACACCGAAGAATAATAGTAATGTCATCGCATGAATGCTGTTTACCATCGCATAGGAAGCTACTCCTACTTCTCCTGCATATTGAACGAATGCAATATTAAAACCAATCGTTACAATCGCTACTGTACTTTCGGCTGTAAAACTTGGAAAACCTATTATCATAATTTGTTTAACTGTATCCCATTCAAAATGGAATTTCGTCCATTTTAAAATACTACTTTTTCTCAAGAAGTGCGTTAATAATACAAGGAAACCAATCGCTGCCGAAAGAATAGTTGCTGAAGCAGCTCCTGTTACGCCCCATTTAAAGATGAAAATAAAGATATAGTCAAACACTATATTTAATACAGCTGTTACAACTAAACCTGCCATTGCTAAATTAGGATTTCCATCATTTCGTATAAATGTACTTAAAATATTTTCTAAAACGTATATCATTCCAAATGTTAATAATACGTGTAAATAGTCTAATGCATACGGTAAAATCACTTCGTTTGCACCGAATAAGTATGCTAAGTCTTCTATTCTCCATAAGCAAATCGCTGCTAAAACGCCTACGATAATGACTGCTACCGTCATGGATTGAGTAAAAATAGCCCTTGCTCTTTCAATTTTATTTTCACCTAATGCAATGGAATATAACGTTGCCCCGCCCATTCCAATCCATAATGAAATAGAGAAGAAAATTGAAAACGCTGGAATAGCCACGTTTACTCCTGCTAAACCGTTCGCCCCAACTCCTCTACTAATCATGACCGCGTCAATTACAATATTCACTGACATTAATACCATTCCAAGAACGGCTGGTATTAAATAAGAAATAAATAAACTTTTTATCGGTTTTTCTCTTAACTTTTCTGTTGCTTCCATACTATTTTGCTCCTTTTTTTCAACTCTCTTTTCTTAGTTTAAACCTTCAAGTAACTTGAAGGTCAATAGAGAATTTGAAAAATAGGTAACTGAATTATATGAATGAATGTAAATTTGTAATCAATTCAAAGGTTTTCATCTTATTTTTTTACTACAGGAATTTGAATTTCTGTTACTTGCTCCTCTGGATTTTCTGTTACAGACCAATCGATTAATCCAATCTCAATCGCATCTCCACTTACCTCATATCCTTCTTGATCAATGTATGCAAGTAATTCCTTATACGTTGCACCTGTTTCTTCATACGGTCCATGATGATAAGAACAAGCATATAAACCTTCCTTAATCTCATCTGAACTCTGTACTTGGAAAGGCATGTAATCCAAAAGAATAAAAACACTGCTATATGCTTGAAACTCATTTTGCATGAATCCTTTTTTCGCGACTGTTACACCGATATCTCCAGAAAATAAGCTATCATCCATTTGCCTCATATTTTTTTGCAACGAATGAATGTAGTACTCAAACATATCATCCGTCGTATCCGGGGCAACCGCAATAGCTGTTATTTTTCGCTGCGGGATCTCTTTTATTACCACTTGTTCAGCTTTTGCTTTTGTTGCTTCCTTAATTAAATGAATTCTATGCTCCATTTTCGCCAAAGCATACTCAATTTCTCTTTGTTTTTTCAACATCATCTCTTGTTGTTTTTCCAGTAAATTGAGTGCATATGCTGGATTTCTTTCATCAATATATTTCTTAATTTCCTTTAATGGAATGTTTAATTGGCGTAAAAACTTAATCGTATCTAATAGTGAAAATTGATCGATTGTATAATAACGATAATTTGTTTGCGGGTCCACAGTGGACGGATGAAAAATTCCCTTCTCATCATAATAGCGTAAAGTAGATTCCGCTATATTATGCATTTTTGCCATTTCTCCAATTGTAAAGCGTTTATTTAATAACATCTTTTATTTCCTTCCATTTCTATTTATTTCATTATATGTTCATTCTGTCTTCAAAACAAAAAAGAATTCCCACAAGAGAATTCTTTTTATTCATTATTACACCTCTATAATTATAGGAAGAATCATCGGTTTTCTTTTCGTACTCGTATATATATACTTCCCTAAAGCTTCTCTTACTTCTCTTTTCAAAATACCCCAGCTATTCACTTTCTCTTTCTTTACATTATTAATCGTAATAACAGCTAATTTATTTAATTCCTTCAAAAATTCTTCTGAATCACGAACATAGACGAATCCACGAGAAATAATATCAGGACCTGAAATTATTTCTCCATCCACTTTATTAAAAGTAATAACTATAACGAGCATTCCATCTTCTGAAAGTTGTTTTCGATCACGTAATAATGCATTTCCAACATCACCAATTCCTAATCCATCTACATATATATTTCCTGCTTGTATTTTTCTCGATTGAACGGCCACTTCATTACTTATATCTACAACATCTCCATTACGAACGATAAAGATATTCTCTTTTTCAACACCAATTGATTCTGCTAACAAACTATGGTGATGTAGCATTCTAAACTCTCCATGAATTGGGATAAAATATTTTGGCTTCATTAATGTGAGCATTAACTTTAATTCTTCTTGATATGCATGGCCAGATACATGGACTCCAGTAGAACTGCCTGATCCGTAAATCACTCTTGCCCCTAATGCAAATAAGTTATCGATAATTCGCGAAACATTACGTTCATTTCCTGGAATAGGAGTCGCAGCTATAATAACTGTATCTTCTGGTAAAACATCTACTTGCCTATAGTTTCCACTAGCTAAACGGGCTAAAGCTGCCATTGGTTCTCCTTGACTTCCTGTACAAAGTATTGCGACCTGCTTTGAATCTAAATGATTTACCTCATTTGCTTCAATTAGCATACCATCTGGAATATTTAGATACCCTTTCTCTAGAGCAACTTCTACTACATTTACCATACTTCTGCCGAGCAAAGCCAGTTTTCGATTTGTTTTTATACAAGCTTCAACTATTTGCTGAACACGATTCACATTAGAAGCAAATGTAGAAATAATTACTTTTCTATTTGCTTTCATAAATATTTCCTCTATCCGTTCTCCTACCGATCTCTCTGATGGAGTAAAACCTGGTCGTTCTGCATTTGTACTTTCCGATAGTAAAGCTAGTACACCTTCACTACCTATTTTAGCCATTTTATGAATATCAGGATGTTGGTTATTTACTGGTGTTAAATCAAATTTAAAATCCCCAGTATGTACTACATTACCTTCTCGAGTATGAAACACAATACCGAGACAATCTGGAATACTATGATTCGTTTTAAAAAATGTCGTCTTAATAGAACCGAGATCAATTTCTGATTCTGCGTGAATGACGATTAATTCTGTATCATTTTGAAGATTATGCTCTTTTAATTTAATTTCAATTAAACCTAACGTTAACTTCGTCGCATAAATTGGTACGTTTAGTTGTTTTAAAAAATATGGTATTCCGCCAATATGGTCTTCATGTCCGTGCGTCACGACTAACCCGCGAATTTTTTCTTTATTTTCTTGTAAGTATGTGATGTCTGGAATTATTAAATCAATTCCTAATAAACTTTCATCTGGAAATTTAGATCCACAATCAATAACGACAATATCATTTTCATATTGAATAGCGTACATATTTTTCCCTATTTCATTTACTCCACCTAAAGCAACGATAGACAAGTTATTTTTTAATGACTTCAAATGATAAGTCCTCCCTTTCACATTTATAATTCGTGAAATAGCATTTAGGCTTTATTATTTGTAATAAAAAAGGACTTCATACTATTTCATACATATAAAATCCACACGCTAATCTTATATGTATATCCCTAATAACACCGTCTCTCTCTAAAAAAGCTCCCATTTTTTCATTGATTTTTTGCAAAATATATTATATATTAATTACAGGTTCAAATTACGAGTTCAAAAGAACTTGTAATCAGACCCTTTGTTTAATGGGTTTTACATATTTTCATTAGGCAAATTCCGAGAAATCGTATGATAAAAATAAAAATGATAAGGAGAGGATCCGATGGAATTCGAATTTTTCTTTCAAATTGCACTTATTTTATTAAGTACAAAGCTTGCTGGTGATCTTAGTGTTAGATTAGGCCAACCTTCTGTACTCGGTAAATTAATTGTCGGTATCGTTATCGGTCCAGCTGTATTAGGTTGGATTGAAAACTCAGAACTTCTAACACAATTAAGTAATGTTGGTGTTATTCTTTTAATGTTTATGGCAGGACTTGAAACAGACTTAGAGGAATTAAACGCAAATCGTAATTCTTCTTTAGCTGTTGCACTTGGAGGTATCATTCTTCCATTCGTAGGTGGTTACGTTTCTGGTCTTATTATGGGAATGGAACAAGGAAATGCTGTATTTTTAGGATTACTTCTATGTGCGACAAGTGTTAGTATTTCCGTACAAACACTTCGCGATTTAGGAAAGATGAAAACACGTGAAAGTACAACTATGCTGGGCGCAGCTGTATTTGATGACATTCTTGTCGTTATTTTATTAGCATTTGCAATGAGTTTCCTAGGTACAGACGA
Organism: Bacillus paranthracis; assembly: GCF_001883995.1. Taxonomy (GTDB): domain Bacteria; phylum Bacillota; class Bacilli; order Bacillales; family Bacillaceae_G; genus Bacillus_A; species Bacillus_A paranthracis. The sequence continues at coordinate 783,723 of NZ_MACE01000049.1, forward strand.
TGTTAACTTAACAATGATTATCTTGAAGAAAGTTGTATTCTTCGCTTCTATTATTTTAATCGGATGGAAAGGTGTTCCTGCGATTATGCGCTGGTTATCACCGCTACGCGTATCTGAGTCTATCGTGAGCGCGGCTCTTATCATCTGTTTCTCATTCGCATATTTCGGCGAACTATTAGGAATTGCTGGTATTATCGGTGCTTTCGCAGCTGGTATCGCTATTTCTCAAACGAACTACAAACATGAAGTAGAAAAGAAAGTAGAGCCAATCGCTTACGCTATGTTCGTTCCAGTATTCTTCGTAAGTATCGGTATGAATATTACATTTGACGGTATTGGCGATCAAATTTGGTTCATCCTAGCATTAACAGTAATCGCTGTATTAACGAAACTAATCGGTTGTGGCTTAGGTGCACGAATGACTGGATTTGATGCTAAGTCTTCTGCAATTATCGGTTCTGGAATGGTTTCTCGTGGTGAAGTTGCACTTATCATCGCAGGAACAGGACTTTCTTCAGGTCTACTAGCACAAGATTACTTTACAGCTATCGTTATTGTCGTTATTTTAACTACAATGATTACACCACCAATGTTAAAATACACTTTTGGTGCAAAAGATAAAGCAATGAAAGCAAGTAAATAAGTTTAATAAAAAAGAAGCTTACTATCTTATAAGATAGTAAGCTTCTTTTTCGTTTTATCTTTAAACAATCCCGTTCGTTTTTAACCATTTTTCAAAAATAATTCGTGCTTCATCATCATCAATACCATTACGAAATGAATACACCATAATGCCATAATCATCTACATATTCACCTAGCTTCATTTCCTCCACTTTCTTATAAAAATCGTCTACCTCATAGTGTGGAATATACGCATCCCAAACTGGTTCATGTATTCTTTTGTACGCTGTCACTTCTAAATCATATCCGTCTTCATAATATCCGATGTGATAATGTTGACTAGAATCATATTTCTTCATAATAAATTCCCCTCTCTTTGAAAATTTATCATATTTCACATCATAAACAAAAGCGAGCTGTATATTACAGCTCGCTTCATTCATTAAATACGTTCCATCGCTGTCTTCAACGTTCCAACAACAAAGGCAATTTCTTCACTTGAAATAATAAGCGGTGGTGCTAGCGTTAAAACGTTATTATATCCTGCTGTTGTCATACCGTTTCGTCCTATAATTAACCCTTTTTCTTTACAAGCATTTACAACACTTGCAATTTTGTCGTTATCAATTGGCTCTTTCGTCTCTTTATCATTTACTAGTTCAATTCCAACTAGTAGTCCTTTTCCTCTAATATCCCCTACAAGTGGATGTTCTCCAATTTCTTCTTTTAATTGCTCTAATAAAAGCGAGCCCATTTGTGCAGAGCGCTCAATTAAATTTTCATTCTCCATAATTTCTAAGTTTTTAAGTGCTAGTGCACAAGCTGCAGGATTTCCACCAAATGTATTAATATGACGGAAGAATTCATATTCTCCCTTTCCTTTAAATTCTTCATATATTTCTTTTTTCACAGCTGTTGCTGATAATGGTAAATATGCACTTGTAATCCCTTTTGCCATTGTAATAATATCTGGTTTCACATCATAATTCATAAATCCAAATGCCTTTCCTGTACGCCCAAAACCGCAAATCACTTCATCGCTAATGAGCAAGGCACCGTGTTTTTGACACGTTTCATGAACAGCTTGCATATAGTCTTGTGGCGGCATTAAAATGCCTCCGCCTGTAATAATTGGTTCCATAATAAAAGCTGCAATCGTTTCACTTAGTTCCCATGTCATGACCCGATCTACTTCTTTTACACATTCTACATCATAAATGTTCTCTCTTTCTATTCCAGGCATACGATAACAATCTGGCGGCGTTACATGTAAAAATCCTGAAGCAAATGGCTCATATTGATATTTACGCTGCGCTTGCCCTGTCGCTGCCATCGTTGCCATTGTATTCCCATGATAGCCGCGGTAACGTGACATAAATTTATAACGATGTGGCTCACCTTTTTGCGCATAGTATTGTCTTGCTATTTTAAAAGCTGTTTCGTTCGCTTCCGAACCACTATTAGAGAAGAAAATAACATACTCTCCTCCAAGCCATTCATTTAATTTTTCTGCAAGCTTTATAGCCGGTTCATGTGATTGTGACATCGGAAAGTATGATAATGTTTGTAATTGCTTATAGGCCGCCTCTGCAAGCTCTTTTCTGCCATATCCACTATTCACACACCAAAGACCACTCATACCATCTAAATATCTTTTTCCTTGTATATCTTCAACCCAGCACCCTTCTGCTTTTGCCCCTACCATTGTACTATTTGGACTAAAGGGACGCATTCCGTGCCAAACATATTGCTCATCTTTTGCTAATAATTCATCAGTCTGTTTCGTTTTCATCATTTCTTCCACCTTCCATAACAACTTATTTTTCACAAAAGCTGCGCTGGTACCATGATGATTTAAATTTCTCCCTGCTTATTTTCATTCCACAAAATTAAGACAAATCCTACTTACAAAGCAGTATTATTTACAAGAAAAGGACAAAAGAAAAAGGAGCTTTTCTTATCTATCGAAAAGCTCCTCTTTTTTAATGCGAAGACGCGTCACTAATACCATGCCCAGTATTAGATTTTACGAGAATTTCATCAAATTTCGCTGCATCTTCTTTCTTACTAGATAAAACAGTTCCTAAATACGCTGCAAGAAATCCAAGCGGAATCGAAATAATTCCAGGTGTCGTATATGGGAATATCGCTTCCCCAACAAATATAGCTTTTCCAGCTACAGGGTTCCATACATTTGGGCTTAACGCGACAAGAACAATAGCTGATACAAGACCAGCAATCATACCAGAGATGGCACCTGTTGTATTGAAGCGCTTCCAATATATTGTAAATAATATAACTGGCAAGTTTGCACTCGCTGCAACTGCAAATGCTAACGAAACTAAAAATGCTACGTTCAATGTTTGAGCAAATAACGCTAGTATAATAGACAATACCGCTACTCCAATAGACGCATAACGAGCCATGGATACTTGCTCTTTTTCCGTTGATTTCCCCTTGCGGATAATTTCATTATAAAAATCATGTGCGAATGCGGATGCTGCTGTTAATACAAGGCCTGCCACTACAGCTAAAATCGTTGCAAAAGCAATTGCTGATACGAAAGCAAATAAGAAATCTCCGCCCAATGCTTTCGCTAATAAAGGTGCTGCCATATTACCAGCAGGGTTTGCTTTCATAATCGCCTCATTCCCTACAAACGCCGCTGCCCCAAATCCTAAGAAAATTGTCATAATATAAAATGCGCCAATTAACCACGTAGCGTATACGACAGATTGACGTGCTGTTTTTGCATCACGTACTGTAAAAAAGCGAACAAGAATGTGTGGTAATCCTGCCGTACCAAGAACTAGTCCTAAATTTAAAGATAGTGTATCAAGACCATCTTTATACTTTACTCCTGGATTTAAAAACGAATCTTTTAATGGAGTTGCTGTTTTCATTTGAGCAAACATTTCCGTCACACTAAAATTAAATTTTGCGAAAACGATAACAGAAATAATAAATGTACCGGCCATAAGTAATACAGCCTTAACAATTTGCACCCAGCTCGTCGCGGTCATTCCGCCAAAAATAACGTACACTGTCATTAATGTACCAACAATTAAAACGGATGTTGTATATTCGATCCCTAATAATAACTTAATAAGTGCACCCGCCCCAACTAATTGTGCAATCATATAAAAAATTGAAATCGTCATCGTATTAAGCGCTGCAACTCCGCGAACTTTTTTCGCGTCAAAACGCGCCGCAATCATATCCGCTAACGTGTACTTCCCTAAATTCCTTAGCGGTTCTGCGACAAGGTATAGAACAACTAAATAAGCAACTAAAAAGCCGATACTATAAAAGAAACCATCAAACCCAGTTAATGCGATCGCTCCAGCTATACCAAGAAAAGACGCAGCAGACATATAATCTCCCGCAATGGCCAGACCATTTTGCCAACCAGTTAATCCCCCTCCAGCTGTATAAAACTCACTCGCATTTTTCGTTTTTTTCGATGCAAAATAGGTTATGACGAGCGTACCAAGGACAATAATTAAAAATAGTGCAAATGCCGTCGTATTCAAGTTCAGCCCCTCCCTTTTTGCATATTTTGTAGAATTTTTTGCGAGATTTCATCAAAGGATTCCGCCTTTTTGCTATAAATCATACATAAAGCCCAAGTCATAATAAATTGTGCAAAAGCAAATACCCACGCCCACGTAACATCACCAAATGCCGGTGTATTGAGTACCTTTGAATACGATGTTAAAATAGGTAACGCAATAAAAAAACTTAAAAAGAAAATACTCATTGGAACGATAAACTTCTTTTTCTTATTTAATAACAATTGAAATTCTTCTGACTGAACAACCTCTGTATAATTCACCTCATTTTGTAACTTACGTGCTGACGTATCATCTCTTTTCATTCTCTTATCCCCTCTCTTACTAGAAATGCAATTCCCCCTTGTATACCTAAAGACTAAATTTTATAAATATTCAGAAACTTATTTTCATTTTAGACAATCCATACATTCCTGCAAAGATTTTTCGATAGACATTTTTCGGCATTTTCCCCTAAGTTTTTAATATACTTTTTCAAAATAAAGTGACACCTTACTTATTTTTTCCTCATTAAAACAAAAGCAGTGCTTAACGCACTACTTTTTTCTTTTTTTCCTTTTCTAAATTACGAGCTGTTTCGCTTAATTCAACGTCTTTTCCATCTTTAAGCGTTCCAAATATGAAATCGAATACTGGATTTGAAACACCAAACCAAAACTTTTCATTTTTATAATGGTGTAATATGTGCTGTTTTTTTAGCCATCTTCCAAACTTAGTAACAGGACGAATTGGCTTATGTGCAATATAATGTTTCCATTCATAAACGAGAAGCATAATAATCATTCCAATTCCGAACGAAAGTGCAATAGTAACACTTTTTGTTATAGCATATGATATAAGTAAATATATAGTAAAACTCGGTATACTAAACCATACAGGTAAAAATAACAGTTTTAAATCATCTGGATAGACGTGATGGTCATAATGTAATCTTCTTAGCATTTTTAATAAAAATACGTTTTTAGGTGGTTTTAAGTGAAATAAAAAACGGTGTGTCATATATTCGTTTAGCGTATAAAAAATAATACCAAACAAACAAGCTAACAAACCGATCCATGTGAAAAATTGCATTTTTAAAATAATGATAAAAACAAATAAAATACTATACATAATAACGATATCATGTTGTAAAAAGAACTCTTTCCCCACCCTCTTCATCTTCCTTCCCCCTTTTCAAAAAAAACAGTCGCAACATATCGTTACGACTATTTCTTTTCTATATCTTATTCTATACGCTTTACAAATTTGCCTGTTGCTCTATTGTCGAGAAAAAATTGTTCGGTCCAAATATATTTTGCTTCGGAATAATATGTTCCACCGCAAACACTGTTACTTCTCCTCTTTGTACCTCTCCAATGATAAGCCCAAATATTTCATGATTTACAGCAAACGTTGGTTGCTTTGTTTGTAGTAATCTTGCTGCATTCTGAAATACCGCTTCATATAGTGGATTTCTATCAGTAATTTCTTTTCTGATTTTTGGTGCTAACGTAATAATGATTTCTTTTCCGTCAATAGTGGTTCGATACATAAAAATCTCCCCTTCAATCTTATGTGAACAACTGTAAAGCTTTGTATGCAAAATGGATAGAATATCCTACTAAAATAATACCTGCTCCGGCTGTTATATAGCCAAGTGCTTTTTGCTTTAATAAAGTTCTGCCAAAATGGACAGAAAAAGCAATATTTACATTCCATAAAATAATACCAACGATAATACAAAGACTATACAAAAAGGCTTCTTGTTTCGTTACCTTCGTAAGCAATGAGCTAAGTGTACTTCCGTATATACCAAACCAAAAAACAAGATTTAATGGATTGGATATCGCAATTAAAAAACCTGCCATAAACGATTGTTTAAGACCGCCTACCTCTTCTTTTTTATATTCCATATTCGATTGAGAAATTCCTTGTTTTACACTTTGAAATCCTAAATAAAATAATAAGAAAAACCCTGTGCAATACATAAAAGCTTGTACATATGTATACATAAACAGAGAAGATAAACCGAAATAGATGAGAAGCATAAACAAAATATCTGCTGTCATTCCACCAATTCCAACAACCCACGCATGCCAAAAACCTCGTTCAATTCCTCGTTTTAACATTTCAATATTAATCGGACCTACTGGCGCAGCTAATGAAATACCTAATACAATTTGTTGTATAATCGCTCCAAACATCACTCTATCCTTTCTACTTCCTTTACTATTAAGTAATGATATAATAATTAAAAATAGACTAGCTTCCCTCAAAATATTTACTACTAAAATACCCTTTTTTATCCAAAATATGCAAAAGAGCCATCCAGATGATGACTCTTACTTTTCTATCTTATGAAGAAAAGGACATTTTCCTTTTAACGGTTCTACATCGTCTCCTATAAAGTATTGTTTCCATTCACGATGATCCGGATCACCATAATGACTAATGTTAGGATGTTTCGGCAGCTGATCCCACTTTTCAACTCGCTCACGGACCGTTTGCCTAGAATATGCTCCTTTAGGACGATCCCCTTCTAATCCATCAAATATAGTACGTGGCTGAAATCCAATAACGAGAGAATTTCCTAAATGCCTAGTTTTTCGTTGTTTATAGGCTGGTGCGTTTCCAAATGCGAATATCGGTTCCCCGCCAAATGAAAATTCCCATAAGTAATGGTCTGGGTCTTTAGGAATTTGCTTTGGCCATGTTTCCTTATCGTTTTCATGTAAATATTGTAGTACTTTCCAAAAGTAATCACGGTAATATTCCAGTGATTGCTCCTCACATTCCGGTTCTACAAAAAGAAAAAAGCCTCTTCTTACAATTGGACGCTCTTTCATTAGCTCTAAAAAAGATAACATTGTATGTGGCAAATGACTCCAATCATTATGAGAGAGAAATGAATAACGAAGTTCATTCTTTTTTAAAGCTGTTAAGCCAAAATAGCACGGAAAAGTTGGTTCTAGCACAACACTCGAAAAATTTTGAAATTCCTTTGCAACCCAATTCGGTATGTCATTTCTCATTCTCATTCCTTCATTATCTAATAAATAAGACTCATTCATTCTTTCACCTCATTATGTATAGCATTCAATTAAGACTATTACATACTTGGCCTGTCCTATACCTATTTAAAAATTTGGTTAAAAAATTATTTAAAAATACAAAAAATAAAATCGCTTACTTGACTAAATTCTCCCAATTCGTGTATATTTAAATTAATCATTTAGCAGAATATTCAAGATTATAGCATTTTTAGTTTATATTATCTTTTCAAATGAATTTCACTAAATGAAAAAAGCAAATGTTTTTAGGAGGAATTGTAACATGCAAGGAAAAGTAAAATGGTTTAACAACGAAAAAGGTTTTGGATTTATCGAAATTGAAGGCGCTGACGATGTATTCGTACATTTCTCTGCTATTCAAGGCGAAGGCTACAAAGCTTTAGAAGAAGGTCAAGAAGTATCTTTCGATATCACTGAAGGAAACCGTGGACCTCAAGCTGCTAACGTAGTAAAACTTTAATCCAACATATGACAGGAGGTTACCTTACTTGGTAACCTCCTTTGTTATTCCTTTGTATATTTCCGTTTTCCAGAGCAAAAACTATGTGAAATGCGCACTATACAAAGGAGGAATTATTAATGGGATCAGAAGTAAATGATTTTGAAGAAGTGAAATTCCGTGTAGAAACAGCACAAAAAATGGTAGGATCAGCGACAATTTCAATGGATCCAGATACATTAGAGCATGCTACTACTGCTGTAGAAGCAGCTCGCTCTCAGCTTGAAATTATGAAATCTGTTGCAACAGATTTAGACGAGCCATTTTTAATAAATGAGGAAAAGAAATTAAGCGAGTGTGAGCATCAATTAAATGAAGCGAAGCACTAAAAAACATCCAGAGAGTTTTCTCTGGATGTTTTTTCATGACAACTGTTCCCCATATTTTTTCAATGTTTCTCCAACTGTACATTGTCTTATACAAAAGGAATGAGCATAATACTTACTATTTGTCTTTCGATTATGTTCTCGCAAAAAACATCCTTCACAATACGTTTCTAATAAGTCATTTACCTCTGTAATGAGTTGCTTTTTATCCACCTTTGCACCTCTCTATTCGGTTATTTCTTTATGACTATCAATCACTGTTCCTTCTAATGCTTGCGTAGCTAATTGATGTGCTTCTTTATTTTGTTTTCTTGATATAGGCTCACATACAAGTTTTAATTTCATTTGCTTTGCTTTTTGCTCAATTTGGTCTAAATAATGATTTAAATGTTCATCATAACAAGGCCATTCTCCAGCCAATTGCTGCAGTACAACTTGAGAATCTCCGCGAAGCGTGACCGCTTCATACTTAATCCCTAATTCCTCGAGTATATTCATGCTATATAGTAATGATGCATATTCCGCTTCATTATTATCATATATGCCTTCTATATATGCATTACGGCGAATTCGGTATTTTGTATTTCCTTTTTTATAGTATACACATATGCCTATACCAGCTTCTTTCGTCTGTACATCATAGCCGCCATCAAAATAAACGAGTATTTCTTGGGGTTCTTCCTCCACTTGTTTGCTCAGCTTCTTCATTTCCTTTAATGACCATTCTGCATCCATTTCATCGTAAAATAATAATTCTTTCATTCTTCCTGTTTTCTCGAAATCCTCCGCAAATTGAAGTGCTTCTTCTATGTTCATATAATCTGTCGTTAATTCCGTCTGAAAACCGCGTTTTGTTTTATACAACCAATGAATTTTATATTTCATACTAGATTCCCCTTATGTAAGACTTCTTATATGTATCCAGCTAATGAAAGCCTCACTTTATTTTATTATATTTTATCAAGAGTCAAAGAATTATATTCAATATTATCACATGCAAAAAGAGCTATCCCTATAGGAATAGCTCTTTCATCTATTACATAAATCTTTCAAATTGTACTCGTTTATTAATCCAGTACATTACAGGCATACCAATCGCCATAACAACAAATTCACCGATTGCACATGTTAACCAAGTCAACATGAATGGTAAATCAAATGCAAGATGAAGTTCAATTGCAATCATAAACATTGTAATTGTAAAAATGACTGTATTAAAAATCATACGAGCCCAAACACCTTTAATAAATCGCATAGAAATAATCGTTGCAACTAATGCAAGAATAGATTGCCCCACTCCAAATACTAAATCGTAAGCGATCATAGGTGAGAAAAAGAGATTCGTTAAAAATACACCTAATACAATTCCGTAAATTGCTTTCTTATTAAATACAACGAGATGATTAAACATCTCTGAAATACGAAACTGTACATTCGTAAAGCCAAATGGCTGAATAAGCATAGAAACAGCAATATATAATGCCGCTAAAATACCATTACCGACTAAAGTTCTAATATTCATGACAAAATCTCCTTAGTTTTTTTACGTGGGATGGTTTCGAACCACGTTATTCGTTTTTTAAGCAACAAGATTATATTTTACGCGTTAGCCCCCCTTTCGTCAATAGATTCCTACCATGAACTACCCTTTTTCTTTTAGACAACGTATAATGAAATATATGAAAGATTTAGGAGGTTTTATTTCATGACTGCAACAATTCAAAATGAAAAAGTGATCGTTACCATCTCTGACAAAGGTGCAGAATTACAAAGCGTTCTCTTAAAAGAAGACAATACAGAATACTTATGGCAAGGTGATGCTACTTATTGGGGACGCCGTGCACCAATTTTATTCCCAATCGTCGGCCGATTAGTAGATAATACATACTACGTAGATGGTAAACCTTATTCTTTAACACAACACGGCTTTGCTCGTGATCTTACATTCTCTGTAGAAGAACAAAGTGAAACGAAAATCACCTACATTGTAACTAGTAATGAAGAAACATTAAAAAAATACCCATATGAATTCGAATTACTCGTTTCTTATGAACTAGACGGACAAACCGTTCATGTAACATACGAAGTGAATAACCCTGCTTCAAAAGAGATGTTCTTCTCAATCGGAGCACATCCTGGTTTCAATTTCCCGTTATTAGAGGGCGAGTCATTTACAGATTACCATCTATCTTTTAATGGTCCAGAGCGTTTAGAAACGAGCGTATTAGAAGGACCTTACCTTTCAAATAAGAAGCAACTAATTGCTGAAAGTACGAATGAGTTGCCACTTACATACGACCTATTTAAAAACGATGCACTTATTTTTGAAAATATGAATACAGATGAAATCTCCATCCGTTCTCATAAACATAATAAATTCGTAAAAGTAGAATTTGACGGATTCCCATTTGTCGGCGTATGGACACCAGGCGAGAATGCACCTTTCTTATGTATTGAACCTTGGTACGGAATTGCTGATGAAGTAAATCCAGCAAAAGATTTCAAGGAAAAAAAAGGAATTCAATCTTTACAAGCGAATGAAACATTTACATGTCGTTATAGTATTACAATCGGCTAAGTTACTCTATCCCCTACTTCAAAGAAACATATAGGTAGGGGATCATCTTATCATTTGGAGGTTTCTCATTTTGATTGAAGTATATATTGATGGTGCATCAAAAGGAAATCCTGGTCCTTCTGGTGCAGGCGTATTTATTAAAGGGATTCAACCCGCTGTACAATTATCATTGCCCCTTGGGACAATGTCCAATCATGAAGCGGAATACCACGCTTTACTTGCGGCATTAAAATATTGCACGGAGCATAATTATAACATTGTCTCTTTTCGTACAGATTCGCAACTTGTTGAGCGAGCTGTCGAAAAAGAATACGCAAAAAATAAAATGTTTGCACCACTATTAGAGGAAGCACTGCAGTACATAAAAAGTTTCGATCTCTTTTTTATTAAGTGGATTCCAAGTAGTCAAAATAAAGTTGCTGATGAGTTAGCTAGAAAAGCTATCTTACAAAATTAACGGGGGTATGAGTGTGAAAAAAGATTGGATCGCTCCTCTTGCTTTATTATTTGTGTCTTTTATTTGGGGAGCTACATTTGTTGTCGTTCAAAATGCTATGTCTTTCGTTGGACCATTTACTTTTAATGGTATACGTTTTTTATTCGCTGGAATCATTTTATTATTCGTTCAAATGATTTTCTCAAAAAAAACTTCAAAACAACATATAAAACAGAGTAGCCTCGCTGGATTAACCGTTGGATTCTTTTTATGCGTCGGCTATGTATTACAAACATTCGGCTTACTTTATACAACTTCTTCAAAAGCTGGTTTCTTAACAGGGCTTAGTATCGTTATGGTACCAATCTTGTCTTTTATCTTTTTAAAACAAAAAGCTACTATTTTTATCGTAATTGGCATTGTTGTAGCAACAGCGGGTTTATATTTATTAACAGCAGGTGATTCTTTTCAATTAAACATTGGAGATATACTCGTTCTCGGTTGTGCAGTTGCTTTCGCTGCTCATATTCTCGTTAACGGCTTCTTCTCTAAAAAAATATCACCTTTATTGTTAAGCACATCGCAAGTATTAGCTGTCGGTATGTTTTCTTCTATTTGCGCCTTTTTGTTTGAAGATTGGGAAAAATTATTTTCAGTAGCACTATGGACGAATTCTTCCTTTTTATTTGCTCTATTTCTAACTTCTCTGTTCGCGACATCCATTGCTTTTTTCATTCAAACATCAGCACAAAAACATACGTCTCCAACGAGAGTAGCAATTATTTTCGCAATGGAGCCCGTTTTCGCTGCCTTAACAGGCGTTCTCGTTGCAAACGAACAACTTTCTATTTCCGCTATTATCGGATGCCTCTGTATTTTCCTAGGCATGGTTTTTGTTGAATTACCTTCTAAAACAAAAAAAGAAGCGCAGGCTGCGTGAAGTTACGCTTGTAACTTCCGCATAAAAGCCTTAGCGCTTTTTTTATCTGTAATCTCTTCTTCTTTCAATCGTTCTAATAACGCAACAAAATAACTGCCATCAAACTGCAATTGATGCTTAATTGTCGCTTCTATTGCTGCGTTTACAATGCCATCAGATGCACCCGTATATCCTTGTCCGAACATAATAAATCCTTGTGCTTCCTCTGATAATTTAAATCCTTTCGTATGTAAGAATGAAAGATAATCTTCTACTGTTTGCATGTTATTCCCACCTACTCAAAAATTCTCCACTTCCTATCATACATGTTTTTATACGCCATGAGAATGAAATTTCTTTGACAACTTTGTAAATCAGCCTATACTCTACTTGCAATGGAGGATTTCCTTATAATATGGAGGAATATGTACAGTGGAACTTATTTCATATTAAAGGGGAGACACGATGAAACAAGCACTATTAATTATCGATGCGCAGCAAGAATTAATGGATGGAAATGAACAAGAAAGTGAAGTTTTTCGTAAAACCGAATTATTATCTACACTCAATACAGCCGTGCAGAAAGCAATAGATGCCAATGCCCTTATTGTTTTCGTAAGAGATATCGATGTTGCTTCTGGTAGCGGAGAAGGCTTTGAAGTACATAATCAAATTCAAGTACCTCAATCTGCAATCCTTATTAATAAAGCCGCAACAAATTCATTCTATGGTACTTCTTTACTTGAACTGTTAAAAGAAGAAAAAATTAACCATATCGTTATAGGTGGATGTAAAACAGAACATTGTATCGACACCGCTGTTCGAACAGCAACTGTACAAGGATTTGATGTTACATTAATTAAAAACGGTCATTCCACAACTGATTCTGACGTATTGACTGCAGAACAAATTATCTCTCACCATAATAAAATTCTCCATGGTCATTATAATGTTGATCATTTTTCTATGGTAAGGGATATCGAGGAAGACCTCTTTCAGCCGACTCATAATCAATATCGTGATTAGCGAAAAAGAACCCTTCGTTCAGAAGGATTCTTTTTCACCCAAAAATTTGTGCTGCAATGCTATATAACTCATTATTCCTTTTTAATAATTGACCGCTATTTTTCATCATAATTGGTGGTGTATTCACCTTTTTAAAACCAGTAATCTCTAATACTTTCATGAAATCTTTCTTTCCTTCTAGTACATCAATTCTTAATTTACCATTATGCCCTTTTGCTAAATCATGTACAATTCTCATTGCCATCTCATCATTTTTAGCAACAACCGGTCCTATTATTTTATTTTCTGGTGTTTGTATGCTTAAACCGTAACCTAATACATTTTGTTCCTTGTCCCTTACAACAGTGCACTGTTCACTTTGCATAATTCTTTTCTTTAAAAACTCTTTTCTATTTGTTCCAAACGCATATTCATCTATTTTTATTATTTTTTCTAACTCACCCTCTTCATAGTTCATTACATAATCTTCATTTCTTACACAATAATCATTCGCATTGTACGAGTTACATATGTATTTAGAAACATAACTTACTGCTCTAAATCCTAATTTTTCATATAAAGGTTTTCCTTCATCCGTAGCAATAAGCATAAATGGAGTTTGAGCTGATACGCTATTCATGCATGAATTTGTAATCATCTTTCCAATTCCTCTTCCCTTATAATCTGGATGTACAATTACCATTCCGATAGATGCCAACGCCTCCCCATATAATATTATTGCTGCGCTAGCAATAAGTTCCTTTCTCTCATTCCATACGCCGTATACAATACCTGAGTTAAAAATTGTTTCAACTTCTTCCCTATTATAATCCCAACCAATATAAGATGATAATGCTACAATATCGCCTATTTGTTCTTCCTTAAGACGATCCACGCTAAATTCCAATTCAATCATACTCCACCCCTTATCTAGCCATCTTCCCAATTCAACTTGTACATGTTACCCTTTATTTGTCACACACATATCCTATTTTGACCAAGACTATATTGTAAGTGAGGTGACAACATGCCCATTACAAATCGATTTTCTACCACCACTAACGGCGCACTTGCGATTACAGGAAACACACTCGGTTTAAGTAAAATCAGTAATCAAAACCGTGCTGGTACAATCGGGGCAATTGGCGCATTTATAACTACCAATACCGCTTTACAAGTAACTTCTTTTCCTGCTGGTACAACATTAAACTATACACAAAATAGTTCTACCGCTCTTTTAAATATACCTGCTGGTAGTACGATTCTTTACGCAGAACTCGTTTGGGGCGGAAACTATTTATCTCGTGATCAAAACATTACGAACGTATTAGGCAATCCTGTTTCTTTTACAACACCTGTTTCAACATACTCGATTACTCCATCGGCTGTTACAGCTTCCAATCAAACATTCGTTTCTGGATCTATCACATTTGGATTCTATACACGTTCTGCAGATGTAACATCCCTCATTCAAGCAGGAGGATCTGGCTCTTATACAACCGGCTCTGTCCCTGGACTTGTAGATCCTATAGATGCTTCTAACGGAACAATTAATTCAGCTGGGTGGACGCTTATCGTCGCTTACCAAAATGGAACATTACCTGCAAGAAATTTAACCATTTATGTAGCAGGCAACCGGGTTTCTGCAGAAACTGGTAGTGCCGATGTATCTGTTTCAGGATTTTTAACACCTTCAGGAGGGCCTGTAAGCGGGAGATTGTTTTTAAGTTCTACCGAAGGAGATGCTGATTTAATTGGGGATCAGGCTCTATTCGGGCCAAATTTCAGTTCATTAAATGCCTTATCTGGACCTAACAATGCTGTAAATAATTTCTTCGGTTCTCAAATTAATAATGCCGCTGGAAACTTAGATACAACCGGGACATTTGGAACGCGAAATCAAAGTGCTTCTACAGGTACAAACATCTCCGCTGGAAGACAGGGCTGGGACATTACTTCCATTGATATTTCTCCTTATTTAACAAATTCTCAAGTGTCCGCCGCAATCCGTTTAACAACTAACGGAGACGCATATATGTTGAATACAGTCGGTTTACAAATCAACATAAATTCACCTAACATACAAGCAACAAAAAGCGTGAATAAAAGTGTTGCAGCAATTGGAGACGTTCTCACTTATACAGTTACTATCCCTAATACAGGGCTTCTCCCCGCCAATAACGTTATTTTTACAGACATTCTTCCTAACGGTACTTCCTTTATACCTGGAACTGTAACAGTAGATAATGTCCCGCAAACGAATGCAAATCCGGCCGCTGGTATATCTCTTGGAACCATTAATAACAGCGCTTCTCGTACAGTAACTTTCCAAGCTACTGTCGTTTCTTTTCCAAATCAAAATCCTATCTCCAACACTGCTAATATTACATTTCAATATACACCAATCGCTGGAGGAACGACTTTTAACGGTCTTGCAACAAGCAACTCTGCTGGAACACAAGTTAACCTCGCAGATATTAATGGCACAAAATCAGTTAACAAACTTTTTACCGATATTGGTGAAACGTTAACTTACAGTATCGCCTTAGCTAATATAGGGAATATTGCTGCAACGAACGTTATATATACGGATCCGATTCCTAGCGGGACTACTTTCGTTCCAGGAAGTGTAACTGTTAACGGAATTACGCAAGCTGGAGCGAATCCCGCAAATGGTATATCAATTGGGTCTATTGCTGCTAATTCTACGACTACTATTTCATTCCAAGTATCCGTTCCATCTATCCCCCAAACAAACCCCATATTAAATAGCGGGACTACAACTTATCAATACATTCCTGTACCAAATCAACCGGCAGTAAGCGGGACTGATACGACGAATATTGTCTCCACTCAAGTGAATAATGCTACTGTAACAATGACAAAAGCGGTAGATAAAAATTTTGCCGATATTGGTGATACACTAACGTACACCGTTTCCTTTACAGGTACAGGTAATACAAGTGCAAACAATGTTATGTTTACAGATGCCATTCCTACTGGAACCACTTTTGTCCTTAACAGTTTAACAATAGATGGCACAACACAAGTGGGAGCAAATCCCGCTAACGGTGTGAACATTGGATCGATCCCAACTGGTACAACAAAAAATGTTTCATTTCAAGTAGTTGTAAATACAATACCCACGCTAAATGTCGTATCTAATGGATCAAGCGCTTCTTATCAGTACACTGTCAATCCAAGCCAATCACCCGTTACAAAAAACATTTCTTCTAATCTCGTTTCCACTCAAATTAACAATGCGAATTTAGCATTAACAAAATCAACAAATAAACAATTTGCTACAATCGGCGATACAATCAGTTATACAATCCTTATCTCAAACAGTGGAAATACAGCTGCAACGAACGTACAACTAACAGATCCACTTCCAAATGGGACAATATTGACTCCAGGTACTGTAACACTAAACGGTGTTTTGCAAAATGTAAATTCTCTCGTTGCTTTGCCTATTGGCACAATTCCCGGCGGAGCTACTTTTACACTTTCTTTCCAAGTAACTGTCATCAATATTACCGCCCAAAATCCTATCATTAACAATGCTTTCGCTTCTTATTTATACACTGTAAATCCTAGTCTGCCACCAAATTCAAAAACAGCAAATTCTAATTCTGTTACATCAACAATTAGACTAGCAAACCTTCAAGCTACTAAATCTGTAGATAAAACGTTTGCAGAAGTTGGAGATATATTAACCTATACCTTCGCTCTTACAAACAACGGAAATGTTACGGCAAACAATGTATTACTATCCGATTCAATAGCGAACGGGACTTCCTTTGTACCGAACAGTGTTATCGTTAACGGCGTTAATCAGTCGGGCGCAACACCAGCTAGCATCAATATCGGTAGCATCAATGCTAATACTACGATTACAGCTTCATTCCAAGTATTAATCACTAGCATTCCAAACCCAAACCCTATTTCGAATAGTGCCTCCATTTCTTATAACTTTATTGTTGATCCAAACGCTTCGCCTGTAAGTAAGAACACTACTTCAACTACTACATTTACGCAAGTAAACGATGCAAATGTCATTTCAGCTAAAACAGTAGATAAAGGGTTCGCTACTGTAGGGGATGTATTAACTTATACCGTCGTTTTAACGAATGCAGGAAGTGTTTCTGCTGATAGTCCTACTTTCGTAGATACAAATCCAGACGGCACTACCTTTATCCAAAACACTTTCCTGATTAATGGTGTACTCCAAAATAACGCAGATCCAAATGTCGGTATTCCGTTACCTTCCATTCCTGCGAACGGTTCACTTACCGTCTCTTATCAAGTAACTGTCACCTCTTTACCAACACAAAATCCAACAATAAATTCATCTAGTACACAGTATAGTTTTATTTTAAATCCGGGCGATCCACCAACTATAGAAACATCTTTAAGTAATACTGTAAGTACACAAATTAATGTAGCAAATGTAGTTATTGTTAAACAGGTAGATTTAACTATTGCTGATGTTGGGCAACCAATCACATATACCATTGCCCTAGCTAATCCAGGAAATACTCCAGCGAATAATGTAGTTGTTACCGATATACTCCCTTCCGGCACAACTCTCGTACCAAATAGTACTTTTATAGGCGGTGCTTTACAGCTAGGTGCAGACCCAAGTACCGGTCTTCAAGTCGGGACAATTACTGCTGGCGGATTTACAACGATTGTTTTTCAAATAAGCGCAAGTAGTTTGCCTACACAAAATCCAATTCAAAACAGTGCTGCACTGCAATATAACTTTATTGCTGACCCAAATTTACCTGCTGTTGTGAGAAATGCTACTAGTAATATAGTAACGACACAAATTAATACTGCTAATATTGTCGCTACGAAACTAACAAGTACAAATTTCGCTGATGTTGGTGATGTCATAACTTATGCAACGATTTTAACGAATAACGGCAATATCCCTGCCTCCAATGTAACGTTTACAGATATCATTCCAGCTGGTACCATCTTCCTTCCTAACACTGTAACGATTAACGGGGTTCCTATAGCTAATGCAAACCCTGCTAATGGCATTTTAATTGGTACAATAGGAGCGAATTCATCACGTACTGTCTCATTCCAAGTTTCTGTACCAACTATTCCTAGTCCAAATCCGATTACGAATCAATCGAGCACTACATTCCAATACATGTACGACGCATCCAAACCAATTGTAACGCAGCTGGTGGCATCTAACACCGTACAGACGACTATTAATAATGCTACAATTGCCGCTGTAAAATCGGCAGATAAACAGTTTGCTAACGTAAATGATATGATTACGTACACGACTACTTTAACGAATAACGGGAACACACTTGCATCAAATGTAATTTTTACAGATGTACTTCCAAACGGAACATCATTTATCCCTAATAGTGTAACAGTAAATGGAAATGCACTCCCTAATACAAATCCAGCAAGTGGGATTGCAATTGATCCAATAAACCCTAATACAAGTGCAACAATCTCATTTCAAGTAATAGTAAATTCCATTCCTAGTCCAAATCCAATCCCGAACCAAAGCAATACAGCGTACCAATATGTCATAGATCCTAACTTACCTCCAGCATCCGCTAATGCGTTAAGTAATGTAATAACAACTCAAATTAATAACGCTACAATCGTCGCTACGAAGTCAGTAAATACACCGACAGCTGCAATTGGGGATATCGTTACTTATACGATTGCCGTTACGAATACAGGAAATATTCCTGCTAGTGCTACAGTTTTAACAGATGGACTCGGCGCAGGCGCTTCATTTGTCCAAAACTCTGTAACTATCAATAATATTCCGCAGCCGGGTTTAGATCCATCACTTGGTATTCACTTAGCAGATATTCCCCCAGGAGATACTGTATTCATTACTTTTCAAGCACAAATTTTAGCGATACCACCTAGTGGCACATTAACAAATAATGCTCTTGTAAATTATGAGTATACCGTGAACCCAAACCAATCACCTGCTGTTGATAGCACAATTACGAATACGACGGTTACTCCAATTATTGATGCTACTTTAGTTTTAAATAAAAATGCGAGTACAACTTTCGCTACAATTGGTGATACGATTACATTCACTTCATCTATTACAAACACAGGAAATACTACTGCGAACAACATTGTGTTTACAGATTCCATTCCAAATGGTACTACCTTTGTCCCAAATAGCTTTAAAATAAATGGTGTAACCGTCCCAAATGCAAATCCGCAAAACGGTATCAATATTGGTAACTTGAATGCAAATGCATCGATTACACTCAATTTTCAAGTAAACATTACAACGCTGCCAAACCCGAATCCACTTCCGAACAAATCATCGCTTCAATATAACTTTATTGTTGATATAAATGAGCCGCCTGTTTCCCGAACAGTTCAATCCAATAAAACCTTTACACAAGTAAATACTGCTTCCGTTATCGCAACAAAAACTGCAAGCAGTGCATTTGCTGCTGTTGGAGAT
>NZ_MACE01000050.1 GCF_001883995.1 Bacillus paranthracis
TAATAGCGGAAATACTACCGCAAACACACCTGTTTTTATCGATATATTACCACCCGAACTTTCATTCGTTCCTGATAGTGTACAAATTAACTCCATCCCACAACTTGGATTTAGACCAGATAGCGGAATCTCTTTAGACGCAATTCCAGTTGGAGGAACGATAACAATTAGCTTTCAAGCTATTGTTGGCTCAATACCAGCTACAAATCCAACATTGAACCAATCTAGCACAACATACTCTATCATTGTTGATCCTAACCAGCCGCCGGTGACAGAAACAGCTACAAGTAATCCAACTTTAGTTCAAATTAACGAAGCGATTATTCAAGCAACGAAAAGTGTGGATCGACTATTTTCTGACATTGCACCTGGAAATTCATTTTTAACGTATACTGTTTTATTAGAAAATATAGGGAACACAACTGCTACGAATATCATTTTTACAGATCCGACTCCAAATAATACAATATTTATAGAAGATAGCGCTCGAGTAGGTGGGGTTTTATTACCTGGAGTAAATCCAGCGAACGGGATACCAATTGGGGATATTATTGCAGGAGATTTTATAAATGTTACCTTCCGTGTGCAAGTAGTTAGCATCCCAAATCCTATTTTTACAATCGGACCTGGAGGACCAAACTCACCAGTTGTAAACGGTGCTTCTATTGATTATCAATTTATGACAGGACCTAATTTACCACTTGTTTCACGAAATACGACATCTAATTCTGTTTCGACACAAATAAATTCTGGGGAAATTGTGGCAATCAAATCTGTAGATAAAACTTTCGCAACGATTGGCGATACAATTTCTTATACAATTACATTAAGCAACCCTGGAAATGTCACTTCACAAAATATAATTTTCACGGATACTTTACCTGATGGAACGGCATTCATATCTGGCACTCTTACAAACGATTCTGGTACACAGCAAATCGGAAATCCATCTAACGGGATTCAGATTGGAAATATAAACCCAAATGGAACGGCCGTGATTACTCTTAATGTACTTGTTACAAACATTCCAAGTATAAATCCAATTTCTAATTTTAGTTCTGTACAATTTGCACATGTGGTTGATCCTAGCCAACCTGCCGTAACACAAACGAATGTATCTAATTCTGTTTCGACAACAATTAATAGTGCAATATTAACGACCCAAAAAAGCGTTGATAAATCTATCATTTCTGTTGGAGATACGATTACGTATACAACAACTATTACAAATACAGGAAATACGACTGCAACGAATATAACGTTCACGAGCGCAATTCCAGCTAACACTACCTTTATACCAAACTCAGTCAAAATAAATGGGGTTCAGCAATCTGGTGCGCAACCAGCACTTGGAGTAACTATACCAAATATCGCTCCTGGTGAAACAGTAACCGTTACTTTCCAAGCAACTGTTCTTTCTGTTCCCCCTTCAAGTTCAATTATGGGTAGTGACACAATTTTATATTCTTATACTGTCGATCCAAACGGAACTCCTATTACAACTTCTACTTCAACGAATATCGTTACAAACCCGGTACTAGATGCTATGATAACGATGGTGAAATCTGTAGATCAAACACTTGTAACACTAGGTGATACTATTACCTATACGACACTTTTGACAAATACCGGTAATACAAACGCTACGAATATTACTTTCACTGATCTTATACCAAATGGTACGACGTTTATTACTGATAGCGTTACAATAGGTGGCATTACACAAATCGGGCTCAATCCTAATACCGGCATAACAATTGGATCAATTGCTCCTAACAGCTCAATATCTATAGCATTTCAAGTTACAGCTACTTCTACACCAGCCCAAAATCCTATTGTCAATTCCGCTACTGCTTCTTACACATTTATCGCTGATCCAAATGCACCAATTGTTTCAAGAAGTGTTACTTCAAACACAACATTTACTACAATTAATACAGCTACCATTCTTTCATCTAAACAAGTTGATAAAGCATTTAGCCACATCGGAGATACACTCACTTATACGGTCACTTTAACAAACAATGGAAATTCATCTGCACAAAATGTTATTTTCACAGATACTATGCCGAGCGGAACTACATTTATTGCAAACACATTTTCCATTAATGGAGTTCCTCAAAGTGGTGCGAATCCAGTAAACGGTGTAAATATTGGACCGATAACAGCGGGGGCTACAGTAAATGTTTCCTTCCAAGTAAACGTGACCTCATTACCAACCGAAAACCCAATTGTAAATTTCTCATCAACATCTTATCAATTAATCTCACCGCCTGATACAGAAACTTCAATTAGCAATCCTGTTTCAACGCAAATTAAAGAAGCCATATTATCTATGACGAAGAATGAAAGTGCATCCTTTGCAGATATCGGGCAAACTGCTTTTTACACTACTTCTATTACCAATGTAGGCAATACCGATGCAACGAATATTATATTCACAGATGTATTACCAAGTGGACTCACATTTGTTCCTAACACATTAACTGTCGATGGCGTTTTACAACCTAACGCGAATCCAAATACAGGTGTATTACTTGCAGCACTTCCACCAAATGAAATATATAGTATCGTCTTTCAAGTTACAGTTAGCAGCATTCCACCTATTAATCCAGCACCGAATACAGCATCAACGACATATGAGTTTACTGTTGATCCTGTTAACCCTCCAGTGTCGAGTTCAGCTACTTCCAACACTACGCTTCTTCAAATAAATAACGCAAATATTATAAGTACAAAAACGGCAGATCTTACCTTTGCGGATGTTAGTAATACAATAACATTTACACTTAACCTCCCTAATACCGGGAATGTGGCTGCAACTGATGTTACCGTCATCGATATACTTGATAGCAATTTAAGTTTCGTTCCAAATAGTTTCACAGTTAATGGGCAAACCATTCCAAATGCTGATTTATCTACTGGTGTAAATATCGGTTCCATTAATGGTGGTAATACGGCAATTGTCACATTCCAAGCAACTGTTACTACACTTCCTACACTTAATCCTATTTCTAATTCTGCTTCTATCACATATCATTATGTCGTTGACCCTAGCCAGCCATCTATTACAACTTCTAATCAATCTAATACAACAACCACACAAATTAATAGCGCTATCCTTACTGCACAAAAAAATTCAAATGTATCTACGGTTGACATTGGGCAAGATATTGTCTACTCCGTTACAATTACAAATAGCGGAAATGTTAGTGCAACAAATGTTATTTTTACCGATCTTATTCCAGATGGAACTTCATTTGAACCGAATAGTTTTACACTTAACGGAACTAGCATCCCAACTGCAGATATCGTTACAGGAGTTCCAATTGGTGATATCGCGCCAAACCAATCTGTCATTGTGGCATTTAATATTATCGCAGATGAAATCCCGCCTATAAATCCAATTACCAATCAAGCTAGCGTTAACTTTCAACATATCGTTAATCCGGCTAATCCACCAGTTTCAAAAAACATTACTTCTACTACTGTTTCAACAAAAATCGAAAGTGCAATTTTAAACACGATTAAAATCGGAGATAAAGCTTTTGCAACGATTGGTGATACGATTACGTATACAACTACGATTACGAATACAGGAAATATTCCAGCTAACAACGTTGTTTTCTCAGACCCTTTACCTTCATGGACACAATTTGTTACAGGATCAGTTGTTGTTGACGGTACTTCATTACCATCCGCTTCTATCACCAGCGGTATTGGCATAAATACAGTCAATCCAGATCAAACTGTAACAATCATATTCCAAGTTCAAATTGTAAGCAATCCGACAACATTCACTCCTGAACTCCAAAACTTAGCATTTGTGAACTTCCAATATAACGTAGGCAATGCATTACAGGCTCAGCCTGGCAACGTGGAAACGAACGTCTTCGTTACTTCTATTCATTCAGCAATACTTTCAGCTGTAAAAACTGCTAGTACAGCCTTTGCAAATATTGGCGACACGATCACTTATACCGTTTTAATTCAAAATAGCGGCAATACAAATGCTACGAATGTAAATTTCTCAGACCTCATTCCAGCAGGAACGACCTTTGTTGAAAATAGTTTTACTGTAAATGGAAATACCATTCCAGGTGCAAATCCAAATAGCGGCGTTACTATCGGGACCGTTAGCGCGGGTAGTTCCTTAACCGTTACTTTCCAAGTCATAGTTACATCTACTCCTCCTTCCAACCCAATTACAAACGTTGCATCTATTCAATTCGCATTCATCGTTAATCCGGCCGCTCCTCCTGTTACAGGCACAATAACTTCTAATAGCGCTTCAACACAAATTAATAACGCTACTGTTACAACGCTTTTAGAAGCAGATCGAACAATCGTATCTATTGGAGATATAATTACGTACACTGCAACATTAACGAATACTGGAAACTTCCCTGCAAACTCTGTATTACTCATTAACGGTGTTCCTGAAGGGGCATTATTTGTTCCAAATAGTGTCACGCTTAACGGGATTTCACTTCCAGATGCAAGTCCAACTCTCGGTATTCCAGTTGGTATTATCGCACCAGGTGATTCTGTTACGATTACGTTCCAATTTCTTGCAAACTTCTATTCCACCGCAAGGAGCAATTATAAATCAAGCACTTACAAGTTACACGTATATTGTCGATCCGAGTCAACCTCCTGTTACAGCAACATCCTCGTCTAATACGGTTAATACAGCTGTTGTTGATGCATCGTTATCCGTAATTAAAAATACAGATTCTCTCGTACAATCTACTAACGGTACAATCACTTACACTGTAGTCGTTCAAAATAACGGGAATACAACTGCAAATACAGTTACTTTAACAG
>NZ_MACE01000051.1 GCF_001883995.1 Bacillus paranthracis
AGGAACTGCATTTATTCCGAATAGCGTAACCATTAATGGCGTTTCAGCTCCAGGTGCCGATCCAAACGTAGGGATACCATTAAACTCCATAGCGCCTTCAGACATTATCACCATAACATTCCAAGTGATCGTTCAATCCATTCCAAGCGTGAATCCAATTTCTAATATAGCCCGTATTTCCTATACTTTTATCGCCGATCCAACCGCTCCTATCATCTCTCGAACAATAACGTCTAATCCAGCAGTCACACAAATTTCGGATGCGACTATCCTTTCTTTAAAAGGAGTCAATGCACAACAAGCAACAACAGGTGATATTTTGACTTATACGATAACGCTAGAGAATACCGGAAATATTCCTGCTTCAAATCTTATATTTTCAGATACTCTTCCAGAAGGGACTACATTCGTAGACAATAGTTTTACACTTAACGGAACAGCTATACTTGGTGCCAATCCAAATGCAGGTGTTACTTTGCCTAACCTAGCAGCAAACGCTACTCACCTTATTTCGTTCCAAATTCTTATTAACGATCCATTCTCGCAACAATCGATTACAAATCAATCCAATACAACATATACAATTCAACCAGATCCAGGGCAACCGCCTATTACGGAAACATCTACTAGTAATATCGTCATTACAAATTTCGTGCAAGCACAATTAACAATTACAAAAACATCCAATCCAACAACTGTAGATATTGGTGGAACGATCCTTTATATTTCTGAAGTGAAAAATATCGGCAATGTTGACGCAATAAATATTATTTTTACAGATTCGATTCCAGCTGGGACTACATTCGTTCCCGACAGTGTCACAATTAACGGTGTACTTCAGCCTGATACAAATCCAGAAAACGGAATATCAATTGGAACGATCCCATCAAATAGTTCCAAAACAATACTATTTCAAGTACAAACAAACAATCCACCTACTGAAACCGAAATTGTAAATCAATCTTCAGCAACGTACCAATATGTAAGCATTCCTACAGCTCCCCCAGTGAATCGCTCTGCAACCTCTAATATCGTTACAACATCACTTCAAAATGCAAATATTATTTCTGTTAAGCAGGCAGATGTTACTTTCGTATCCATCGGGCAAAATATTACCTACACAAATACACTACAAAATATAGGAACTGTTCCGGCTAACAATACATTGTTCATTGACAATATTCCAGAAGGTACGATATTCATTGAAGATAGCTTATCAATAAATAATGTCATTCAGCCTGGTGCGAACCCTGAAAATGGAATAACTCTTGGCACGATACAACCAGATGAAACAGTCACTATTTCATTCCAAGTACAACTTACAAGTATACCTCCTGGCAATACAGTCATTAACATTTCAGACACTTCGTATGAATACCAAATTGAGCCTAGTTCTCCAATTATTCAGCGTAGATCGTTATCAAATGCAGTAAATACTGAAATCCGTACAGCAAATATTAGTGCAATTAAATCCGCTAACAGATCTATTACACGCATCGGTCAAATCATCACATATACAGTCGCAGTTACAAACGCTGGTACAGTACCTATTACAAATACTCTCCTAATTGACGCAATTGCTGCTGGCACCACATTCATTCCAAATAGCATTCTTGTAGATGGTATACCAAGACCTAACGAGAATCCAATTACCGGAATCACCCTTAATATTATCCTTCCAAACAATACAATTATCGTTACATTCCAAGTAAATGTAGTCTCTATACCTCCTCAAAATAACATTAATAATATCGCCGTCATCCACTATGAGTATCAGCCAGACCCAAGCTTACCACCAATTTCAGAAACGACATCTTCCAATACTACAAATATACAATTTATTGATGCTATTCTTATCGCTACAAAATCTGCTAATACAATATTAGCTAATATTGATGAAACTATTGAATATACAGTACTCATTCAAAATAACGGATCCACTACAACTAACTCCATCTTTTTTACAGATACGATAGAAGATGGAACAGTCTTTATTCCAGGAAGTGTAATAGTTAACAACACGGTACTTCCTGCAGCAGATCCAAATATCGGTTTTTCTATTCCTAATATTGCGTCAAGTCAAGCGACTACAATAACGTTCCAAGTTTCCGTTACGAATTTACCTGCTGTAAACCCAACACCTAATACTGCAAACATCGTCTACGACTTTATTTTCAACCCTGATTTTGCACCAATTCAAAAATCGACTACTTCCAACACTACTTTCGTTCAAATTAATGATGCTGATATCGTTTCACTTAAAACCGTTGATTTAACTTCTGTAACAATTGGTGACATTTTAACTTATACAACAACTTTAACGAATACAGGGAATACAGATGCCACTGCTGTTGTATTTACAGACAATATTCCTGGTGGAACTACTTTTATTGACGGTAGCGTTTTAGTAAATAACATTCCGCAGCTTAACGCCAATCCAAGTACCGGTATACTTGTAGGAACGATTGCTCCTAACATTTCTATCCCAGTCACATTTTCTGTTACCGTCATAGCGCTTCCAGCTAGCGGCCATGTTCAAAATCAATCAACTTCTCGTTATACGATAAATGGAGAAGAACAAATATCGACTAGTAATATTACCTTCACTGAAGTTATTACTGCTACTGTAGTCGCAACAAAAACAACGCCTATCCAATACGGTGACCTACAAACGATTATCCCTTACACAATTTCCATCACAAACAACGGGAATATACAAGTAGAAAACATTATCGTGACAGATATCATCCCAGCAAATACGAACTTTATAGAGAACAGTGTTATTGCGAATGGCAACGCTCGTCCAAATGACAATCCACTTAGCGGGATACAAATTGATAACATTCCGCCTAATACAACAGCAACTATTCTATTCCAAGTACGTGTTACTTCGATCCCACAAACAAATCCAATTTCTAACACGAGTACAATTAAATTTCAATACACGTTACCAGATCGACCACCTATTACAGAAACTATTATTTCATCAGCTGCCGTAACAGAAATTAATCACGCGACTTTAAATAGTAATAAAGCTGTTGACCTGGCATTTGCAACTGTCGGTGATACGTTAACGTATACGATTACACTCAATCAAACTGGTAATGTTGCAGCAAATGATGTAGTCATTCAAGATATAATTCCTCAAGGTACCACATTTATAGAAAATAGCGTTATTGTAAACGGAAAAACGCTTCCGGGAGTTAATCCAGTAAGCGGTATACCAATTGACACTATAATTGTTGGTGGAGATGCTATCGCTTCATTCCAAGTTTTTGTGACTTCTATCCCAACACCAAATGAACTTAACAACAATGCAATTACTACCTTTAACTATACTGTCAATCCAAATAACGCACCTGTTACAAATACAACCACAACAAATACTGTTACAACAACCGTCCAAAATGATAATGTCATTGCGATAAAAGCTGTTGATTTCACGAGTGCCTTACCTGGTCAAACTTTAACGTACACCATTACGATTACTAATAGTGGTAATATCACTATTGAAGATCTTCTTCTAGTAGACACGGCACCAGTAGATACGACATTCGTTATTGGTAGTGTTACGATTAACGGAATCAATCAACCTAATGCGAATCCTGAAAATGGTATTACGCTAGGCAACCTTGCTCCAAACGAATCTGTTATTATTACATTCCAAGTGACAATATCTTCTTCTACTCTTCAATCTACAATCAATAACGATGCTACTATTTCCTATACACCTATTGTCGGTCCAACCGAACCTCCTATTACGATTACAAGGCAAATAAATACCGTTACAAAGCAAACAAATACTGTTACAACAATAATAGTTGATCCAATGGTTAGTATTGAAAAAACAGCCGATAAATCTATCGTGGCGACAGGGGACATCATAACTTTCACATTAGAGGTGATAAATCATTCACCAATTCCTACAATCAGTACTTCCGTCCTAGATATAATTCCAGCCGGTACAACATTTATAGAAAACAGCGTATCAATTAATGGTACTCAAGTTCCAAATATCCGTCCAGACACTGGTATGAATATCGGCTCTTTACCTGCAGATGGAGTAGCAACGATAACATTTAAAGTTCTTGTAACTTCTATTCCTTCAAACAGTACAATTATAAATTCTGCAACAGTTACAGCCGCTTTCCAATTGACACCACAGGATCCGATTATTACTTTCGTTGTTAATTCGAATATTGTTCGTATACCAGTTCAATTTGTAACTGCGGCAGTCACGAAAAACGCTTCCGTCAGCTCAGCTTATTTCAATCAATATTTTGATTACACGGTGCGTATTACAAATACTTCTGAGATTTCACTCTTAAATATTTCTTTACAGGATACTATTCCAGTAGGTTTACAATTTATGAGCGGCACCGTCTCCATTAACGGAGAACGCTCTCCACTAGCGAATCCGAATATCGGTTTCCTAGTTGCTACTAATTTAGAACCAAGCGAAACAATTATTGTGTTATTCACCGTACAAGTGATAAGTCCACCTGTTACTAATGAGTTTAAAAATACGGCTAATATTTCGTTACAACTTCAAGCCTCGCCTACCGATCCACCAATTACAGTAACCGTTACAAGTAACGAAAACATCGTCACTTTTGTTCCAGAAAACGAAGATGAAATAGTTCCAAATTTAAATTGCTTCTTTGACGGGGAACGTTTTATTCGCATTACTCCTCGGAATATACGAAACTACCTTTGGACTTGGATTTGGTGGCGTTAAATGAAACAAAAAGAGATTGTAGTTTGGTTGAAACCAAATTACAATCTCTTTTTCATTACCTTTATCGTCCTACTCAATAACTCGTCCAAGGATATACACTTAGGCATCGTCTCAAGTTAATTTAGTCGTAATAAGTTGACCTGCCTCATTAATTGTTACTTTCCATTTCGCTCCACTAACAGTCTTCATAATTATACCTTTACTTGCCTCTATTTCAATATCTCCAAACATTCTTCCGCCAGTTGTCGCTAACCAAGCATTCCCATTTTCCATCGACGATCTTGCAAACATACGATTAATCCGAAAACGCTTATGATCTTGAGAATAACCACTTAATGTAATTCTAACTTTATATAACTGATTCGCCTTCATATTCGATATAATTGTATCGCCTACATTTAATGGAACATCCGACGCAACAACCCAATTTCCAGTTGCACTTAATGCATATTCAACTTTAATTTTCTTCGGGCTCTCTCCCCACCCAAAATACATTCCAAAACAATTTAACATTTTGATTGGATTTTTCGTGAAATCTAGTTCAATCACAACTGGATTACTATCTGGAACATCAATATAGTTTACACTTTGTTCATCTATTAAATTAAAACAATTTGCGAGAGTCCCCCCGTACGGTAATTTCCCACTTACTTGCTTAACAGTATACTTCTGCTGAGCGTTTACTAAAATATCATCTTGATTCCCTATTAAATGTGGTTTATTTAACGTAATCGGTAACTGAATTCGAAGAGATTCTTCATAGGTAGACTTACAAACATTGTATTGCCCTTTATCTACAATAGTTGTAGAAAGTAAATTTGAAAAAAGGTAGTTACGATGCGAATTAGAAGAAAATTCAATGACAATCTGTTCACTACTCATCCGGTACGTATCCCAAATCATACAATCAAATGTATTATAGGCGCCGGTACAACGAATTACTTTTTTCGTTTGCTGTCTACATTGCACTTGAATATCATGAAACGTATTTCCTGAACTTTCATTTGGTAAATCACTGTTTCCATCAACTTCTATCCCATACTGACATCCATCAATAAATATAGATTGAAATACATTTGCGTTAATCCAGCAAGGTGTATTGATATCATCTATATATTCTGTCTTTAAATGTATTGCAGTTTGAAAGTTTTTAATTTGAATAAAGTTAACTTGAAAGAAACTAATATAATCCCATGCTTTTTGACAATAAAAGTGTATAGCCTTACCTTTATATGACGACGTTGCATTTATTATATTTATATTTGATATAAGAGAGTAATTAGGAACTTCTATTTGTTGTGAACCGGAAACATAAATAACAGCAGATTGAAACAGTGGATTTATAACTTGAACTGTACCACCTGTTATAGATGCATTTTGTTGCAGTTCAAACACATTAAAATCTCCATCGATTTGTAGCGTTACAGTAGGATCTAACTCTAATCTTACGTTTGATTTAATAATAATTGGCTTTACAATTTTATACGTATTTACCCCTGTAATTCTAACCGTCGAAATTCGATTCGCTACACAATAATTTATAGCTTGCTGAATTGCTAATGAGCTATCATTTCCTGAGTTCGGTACTGCTCCAAAACAATCAATATGAACGCTATTTTCTGGTGCACAATCTTCTTGGGAAGAAATATATTCTGACAAAATAAATTCACTCCTCATATTACCTTTTTCATATAATATGTGAGTTTTCTCTTAAAAGTTTCTATAATAAAAAAAAACAAACGACCTGTACAGTCATTTGTTTAATTCATATATACCTTTCGTTTCTTCTATCATTTTAGTTAACGAGAAATACCTCTCTGCTTTCTCTCGTGCTTTCAGTCTAATATCATTCACCTTTTCTTCATTCCCCTGTAGTTCCTCAAGTGCACTTGCAAATTCAGATTCACAATATTCATGTATCAAAACACCTGATTCTCCATTTATTACCGCTTCATTTATTCCGCCAACATCTATTGAAACAATTGGTGTCCCTGTAGCCATTGCTTCAATTACTACCATTGGAAACACTTCACGAAAAGATAATAAAAGTAAGGCATCCATATTTCCTATAAACCTATGCGGATCTGAAATATTCCCTAACATTGTTACCCTTTGTTGCAATCCATACTTTTCTATTTCGTTCATAATAGATTCTTTTTCTGGCCCATCACCAGCAATATAAAACAAAAAATCATCTCTTTTTTTCAACACATTTGCAATTTTTACAAATAGTTGATGGTTTTTCTCCTTGGATAGTCTAGCTAATATCCCTATTTTATAAATAGATTCTTTCTTTTTCTGTTGGAATAAAAACTTTTCTATATCCACACCGTTATAAATTGTCTTTACTTTCTCTTCAGCTACATGCATTGAAAGTAAGTTATTTTTTTCAAACTCACTTACTGTAATAATATTGTTCACATATTTATTCATGAAATAACGAAAAAGAATTGGCATTTTCTTTTCTAATATCGTTACATTATGTTTCGTATACACAATTTTCATCTTTTTTTTCATAAACTTTTGAAGTAGAAAAGCATATAATACCATTCGTAAACTATTGGCATGAATAAGTTCTATCTTTCGTTTACAAATTTCGTTTCGTAAGTAATAAATATTTCTCAAATGATTCCATCGGCTAAGTAACATAAAATTTTCTTTTCTAGTAAGAGATTCATATAGCTCTCCATCACCTGCAGCTGTATAAACCTTAAAATCCTCATAACGCAAATTACTTTCCAATTTACAGAAATAACTTTCAGCTCCGCCTGTTATCAATTTATCTGTCATCAAAAGTATATTCATAATTGCGTCTTCCCAACTACATGGATTTTATTTTTTCTATAGGCATGATAAGCATACTTACTAAAATAGTAAAAGATTTGCACTGCATTAAGACATTTTTGGTCTCTTAATAATTTCCAATACCGAAAAGCTGCTTTAATTTTATTTCTGGAAACCGAATTTGCTACAATTCGATACTTCGCTAATACTTGCTGTATCCCTTTCGCTTCATGCCCTTCATGTAATAATTTCAGCCATAACGCCGTATCTTCCGGCTGTACACTAGGCATTTCAATATGCGGAATTTTTTCACGATCAATTATTACTGTTAAACATCCGATAATTGTATTTCCTGCCAAACAATGATAGTCAACAGATTTCGGTACATTCACTTCTCGATTTAGTCCATTACCGTTTTCATCGATTAAACTATACGATGCATATGAAAAGGCCACACTCATTTCTTCCATAAATAACAATTGTGTCTTCAATTTATGCGGTAACCATATATCATCACTATCTAAAAAGGCAATATACCTTCCTCTCGCCTCTTGAATTGCTATATTCCGAGCCTTAGCAGCACCAATATTTTCTTTTAATGATACTAACCTAATACGCGAGTCTCCTTCTATTATCTCTTTAATTTTTGTAACAGATTCGTCAGTTGAAGCGTCATCAACGATAATCATCTCCCAATTTTCATATGATTGATTTTGTACAGATACAATCGTCTCACCTATAAATCGTATACTATTATAAGAAGGTGTTATTACAGAAACATGAGGCGCCTTATTATGTGCTGATAGACATTTTACCATCTATCTTTCCCCTTCCTTCATATATTGAAATGTACTTCACAACAATTGCTAAAAATAAAAAGAACGCTTCGTTAATAATGAGTGACAATGACATCATCTGAAATAAAAATGCAACCATAGTCAATAAAAGATACGGTTTTTCACGAAACAAAGTATACTGCGTTAACTTGAACATTAATACAAATAAAAAAGCGCTATATAAAAGAAAACCAATTGTACCCGATTCAGATAAAATTTCTAAAAATGTATTGTGCACATATAATTTTTCATTAAATTGAAATTCATAATAATTCGAAAAATTAAACGCACCGATTCCGATATATGGATTAGATAAATAATATTTAAAAGCTGCTTCCCATAATGTAAATCTGCCACTTCCATTATCATGCGAAAAATCAGAAATTCGTTTATTCAATATGTCATCCAATTGGCCACCCATTACACTATTCGATAAGCTAAAAATTACTACACTAAACAATAGTAAACTCATCATTATTTTTATTTTTTTTGCAAAACTAGAAGTACATACATATACAAAAATGACAAGCACAAGCGCTAATATTCCTCCCCTTGAAAAAGTTAATAAACTTGTCGTAACACATAAAATCAATCCTAAAATGTTCGTCATATTATGTAAATTTGTCATATAATACATAAAAAATATTGTATTATAAAAAATAAAAATGTTAGGATCATCTAGCAAACCAATTAATCTTGGATATCCTCTATCAACTAATAGTCCGGCAAAAATTTCTCTTTCTTCTCCACCGTATAACCCAAAGTGCTGTAAACCAACTATATAAAGTATTAAGCTTACAATATTAAATATAAATCCTACATAAAAAATGGATGATTCAAGTGTTGCTATTTCAATATTTCCTAATAAATTTCTCATTATAAAATAACAACCTAAAACAAGTAACACACCAAAAATCATACGAATGCTAGCATGTAAATATATAGAAAGAATTCCACTCAAACAATAGATGAAATAAAATAGTAAAAATACAACTTCATGAAAATATAGCTTTTGGATATGGAAGTTTTTAATTGTTAAACAAAAATATATGACTAAAAAAATCATATAGATCTTCAACGAAAATCCAATATATATATTGTATTTACTTAACATGACAAATAATATTAGAAGCATAATCCATTTCATCGACATTTTCATATTATTTTCCATATGCTATATCCCCTGTTTCGTAATATAATCCTTTTTGCGTGTTTTTGTTATAAACGAAAAAAGAAGTTTTTTCAGCTCATAATCATATAGGAATATACCAACTACTACGATTAACGTATTCAGAACGAGCGCAATGAAATGATATGTATGCAACATATATTGCACCCCAATAAAAGTTACGCCAAAATAAATTGTATAAGGTATGACAATTTGGAATACAATTTTCTTCCTCACTACACTTACTGCTATATACCCAATTAAAGCTACAATTTCAAATAAAACCATAGCATAAGCCGCTCCTATCACTCCACCAATACTACTAAAGCTATAAAGCATAATCCCCCCTATCACTAATGCTATACATTGCACAACAGTTCTTTTATTTTGACGCCCACTCGTTGTTAAGCCATCAGCTATAGCAATATTTAAACTTTGCAGCACAATGAGAAATGATAATATTTGGAGTGGCTCTACTGCATTGCTCCATTCCTCATGAAAAAATATAGAAATAAAGTATGGTGCTAAATAATATAAACCGATTGTCATACATATTCCCACAATCGCCATTGATTTCATTTGAAGTAAATTTAATTTCGTATGCTCTTCTAAATTATTCTGATTATAATGTTTAAAGAGCACTGGGAAAAATGCACCTGCAATCACTCCTGGCACTTGATATAAAGCTACTGGCATCCGGTACGCCACTGCAAAAACACCGACCATACTTAATGGCAATGTATAGTTGAGCAAGATAGGCGCTAATTGCGGGGTACTCATTATTAAAAAACCACTAATAATAAAAGGAGTTAATTGCCAAAATAATGCTTTATGGATTACGACTTTCATATTCATTTTCCTCTTTTTTCTCATGATATATATGCTGAACAAACCACCGATCATATACCCAAAAGCATATAAACGAGCTGTTACATACACCGGTAACTCTCCGAAAATACAAAAACATGTAATGATGATAACAACTGACGCTGATACAACTTTAATAAGTGCTATATACTTCATTCGTTCCATCAACTGAAAGTAGGCAATCCCTATATTTTGGAAAGTTAATCCTATTAACATGAAAAACATTACGTTTATCATCATGTAAATTACATTTCTATCCGCATACATATAATGAATAGCAATATAACCGATTATAGAAATAAAAATAAGTAGGATCATCCTTATTTTTATATACGACGATAAAATCTTCCCTAAGTCTACTCCATCTTTTGCCCCTTCTCGAAGAAACGTGTTAGTAAGTCCTAAATCTGTAAAAAATAACATAAAAAACGTCACTGCTATAGCAACACTAAACATCCCATAATTTTGTGCATTAAAAAAATTTGCTAAAGCAATTAAACTCACAGCCTGAAGAAGATTAGCTAAAATTGTGCTATAAAATAGATGGATAATATTATTTAAAATAGATCTACCCATACCTGCTCTCCTTTGCAAGCAACCTACTTACATATATTTATCTTGCACCATTACGGTTCAATACAATTAAAACAGTTTTACATAAAATACGAATATCCATCCTGATCGTTTTCATTTCAATATACTCCATGTCCAACTTCAATTTTTCTTTTGCATCAAGATTATATCCTCCATTTATTTGTGCCCATCCTGTTAACCCTGGTTTCACGATTAAGCGGTCTTTGAATTCTGGAATATACGTATCAAATTGTTTATAAAAATACTCTCTCTCTGGCCTAGGTCCAACAAAAGACATATCGCCTTTTAAAATATTGAAAAGTTGCGGCAATTCATCAATTCTCGTTTTTCTTATAAATGATCCAACTTTAGTAATTCTTGGATCATTTTCATCTGCCCACTGTGGTCCATTTATTTCAGCATCTGTTACCATCGACCTTAATTTAAATACATTAAATTTCTTCCCATTCATGCCTAAACGTTCTTGAAAATAAATTGGAGCTCCTGCTGTTTCGAAAACAATTATAATACAAAAAAACAACATAATTGGCAGCGTAACTAGTAACAATATGAGTGAAAATATAATATCAAACAAGCGCTTTATACTTCGATTCAAAATACTGGTCTTTTCTTGGGCCGGAATCGTATACAACTCGGCTTGATTTGTTTCACGAATCATAAATCGTTACCCCCACATTCAAGAATATAAAACTATACCTATTAATTCACATTCTTTCTTCTTTATATTTGCTATCACTTTTTGCACAGTACGTAGGGAATCTTTTCTCTTTTTAACTGCTAAGACCACTCCATCGCATTTTCCTGCAATCATGTGCGTAGCAGGAAGCTCAAATACTTCAGAGGAATACAAGAAAATGTAATCAAAATCTTCCTTCCATTTTGCAATTACATCATCAAATTCATCTGTAGCAACTAAAGGTGTACCGGTGTGTACTGTTTTTTTTGCAGGAATACAATATAAGTATTTAGATAAGTTACTAGAGAAAGTTTCATAACTACAGGAGGGATCGCTTATTATATCATTCACTGTTTTCGTATGGTTGCTTTGTAATAATAGATGTAGCTTAGGATCGGAAAAATTCACATCGATAAGTAACACCTTTTTTTTCATTTCTGCAAATACTAGCCCTATATTGACTATAAACGAGGCAACAACGCCTCTATCCTTCGTTGAACTAATTGTGAACACTTGTTTCCCCGATTTTTTTAACTCGTGATACAGCGTATAAAACTGCTCTTTCATTAAAGTATCATGCGGGTCAAATGGAAGCCGTTTCTTTGTCTTAAACATCGACATGTTCACCTCGATATATAGATGATTGCGAATCAACTTCTGTAAATTTCTTTTTTCTTTTCGGTTTCATATTTATGTAACCAATAACAGGGATTGTTGTTATTTTCTCCAAATCTTGTTCGACGTATATACGCTCATCAAAATAATCTCGAAATACAGCTAAACCTACCCCAACAAAAAAACTAACAAGTAAAGAAATAGGGATAATAAGTTGAAATTTCGGAAACAGTTTTTCAGCTTTTTCCTGTAACTCAGGGTCAGTTAATATTTTTACTCCCTGTACATTCGTATACTGCTGAAAGCTTTTTTGAGATTGTTCTGCCAGTGACTTTACAATTTCTTTTACAATTTTAGGATCCGAATCTT
Organism: Bacillus paranthracis; assembly: GCF_001883995.1. Lineage (GTDB taxonomy): Bacteria > Bacillota > Bacilli > Bacillales > Bacillaceae_G > Bacillus_A > Bacillus_A paranthracis. The sequence continues at coordinate 12,648 of NZ_MACE01000051.1, forward strand.
TTACTGTAACAGTAACAATTTGTGAATTGTCCATATTCACTACTGAAATCTTTTGAGCTAATTCGTAACTTGATTGCTCTAATTTCAAAGTTTTTTTGACGGTTGAAATAATAAGTGGACTTTTTAAAATATCAACATACGAAGTTACGAGTTGCTTATTTTCCTGTGTTTTATTTGCTGAATTTTCCTTATTAAACTCATCTAAATTCCCAACGAGAATTTGTGTTGAATATTGATATGAAGGCTTTAATACGTACATAGAGATAAGAATTAGAGAAACAGTTAAACAGCACATCGTCAAAATAATTGTTACTATCCTTCTTTTCAATAACTGTTGAAAATCCTTCATACTAATTTCTTGCTTCAATTATTTCACCGCCTTTGTCTGATTCATATTCTGCACATCATTCTTTACAGATAACTCTTTCTTCTTTCTATTCGCTTGCTTTGTTACATACTTTCCGACTCTGAATGCAAATTTTTCTACAAATATATAAGAAAGCATTGCAAGTATAAATGAAAAAACGAGTGAAAAAATTAAAATGATAGGCAACGGCAATATTTCATGAAGCATGTATATAAGGGAAAATAACGATATGATATGGTATAAATAAAGACTGTAAGAAATCTTCCCCAAATATAACAAGTATTTATTACGCAGCAACGATGACAAAGTTGATACTGCTAAACTTAATATGACAAATAAACATGCACTTATCGCTACTACGTAGTCTCGCAATATAAAATTATTGAGCACTTTAATTTCTCCGATAAGCCCTTCATACATATAAAGTAAAATCGCTAATAAAAACCATGCAATTTTCTCATTTTTAGTACGATTACTATAAAAAATTATTACATTATTTTTATACTTCGCAACTAGTGCTCCTAGTAAAAATAGCACCGTGTAATGTGGTGTTAACATATAGCTTGTTAATGTTAAACTCGAGCGAAATAAAAATAATATCGCAACAGAGCATATACTAAAACTAAACAATGTCAATAACGAATCCCTCAACGTTTTTCTTAAACAAACCATCAAAACTAACGGGAAAATGATTGATATTCGCATTTCATGAACAAGTGACCAAATTACGCCGTTATATGCATCTGTATTATATTTCCCAACCAATAATATATGCTGCACGATTAGGCTTAAAGAACTTTCAATCGTCCATGAGCGATTAAACCATTCACTTAAATGAGAAATTCCATATTCACTCATTGTAGTTTGGCATAAAATAGCTATAAGTATCGCTACGATATATGGAATATAAATTCTGCATATACGCTTTACAAGGAATGACCTATAGCTATCATAATTTTTTTGAATAGATTCATACAAAACAAATCCACTCAAAACAAAAAAGATAATAACAGATTCGTTACCACTACTAAAAACAAGACGAGCAGGTGTTTCTTTTAATAGATACATAACAAATGGTTTATTATCTTCATAACTGTAATTTTGAAATACTGAAAAAATCATTAAATGATGGCCAATCATTACTACTAATGAAGAAATCCCTCTAATTGAATCCAGTTCTTCATACCTATTCATCGCTTTATATCAACTCCTAATGAAATGATAATAATCATTTCAAAGCGACACCATTATTCATATTCCTCTCCTTTCTTTTCATTCCAATTTTTCATATTAAAATGATTTATAGCGTAATTTTTAATGTATTGTAACATTTTTTGTAATATTATGAATAGTTAATCCCTTTAATTGGTATATACCAATTTCAACCTCGAAAAATGAAAAAAATTGCTAGAAAAGCACTATAAAAATATCTTGTATATTTACAAGATTAAAGATAGGAATAGCATTTTTTCCAATATAAAATGAAAAAGATAGCCTTTATAGGCTATCTTTTTTATTTTATTTAATTACTAGCACCACTATATGCTACATGTCGTTTCTCAATTCGTTCCTCAATTTCTTTCATATTTTCTTTATTATTTAATAGTGATTGTTTATTTTCAATTAATAATTGTTTAAAAGATTTTCTCACTTTTTTTCTCATTTTCATTGTCCTCCTTGGGGGATGATTTATATAAAAGATAAAGAATTATCTGGTTGTTCTTATAATAATTGATTGTTGTGAATTCCATTTGAACTTCATATGAAAATTCCGTTTATTTTCTGACAACTTTGTGAACACTCAAAAAAGAGTCTCCTAAAACAATTTTATAGTCGTTTCATTCAATTACATAAATCGCCATTTGCATCATCTTATATCAATTTACCTTGTCGAAATATTTATATATTTTAAGCTGCATTCCATATACTTTCATCTACTAAAATTCTTTTTTTCAAAATAAAAAAGAAGGTGTCACCTAGTCTAAGTTCGACTTATGCAACATCCTTCTTTCCAAACTATTTACAGCATATTGATTAACATTTCAGGTCTTCCCCAATTCATTTCTTCACAAACGAATCGTAGTTTTTCTTCATCTATTGTGTGTAATCCTTCTTCTAGTGAACATGAAATTGGAACTTCACAATGAATTTGCGCTAATTGTAATGAAATATTTAAATTCTCTAAATCACTTTCGATCTTCGTACGTTGCGCTTTCGTTAATGATGCCACATTTTCTAGTACAGTTGCTACTGTACCATGTTCTTGAATAAGCTTATACGCTGTTTTTTCACCGATACCTTTTACACCTGGGTAATTATCGCTCGTATCTCCCATGAAAGCTTTCGCATGCACGATTTGCCACGGTTCTACACCTTTTTCTTCCATAATTTTCTCTGGTGTGTAATACTCGTAATTTCCAATTCCTTTGCGCAGAAGCATAACTGTAACGTTCTTATCAACAAGTTGAAGTAAATCCGTATCACCTGTTAAAATATAAACTTCCGCTTCATTGCAGTATTGTTTTGCTAGTGTACCGATACAATCATCCGCTTCATACCCTTTCATGCCGATAACTGGAACAGATAATTTTGCAGTCATTTCTTGCACTAGATCAAATTGCGGAATTAATTCTTCAGGTGGCGCTGCACGATTCGCTTTATAATTTGAGAACGACTCTGTTCTAAATGTTGTACTTCCCATATCCCAGCATGTTACGATGTGTGTCGGTTCAATTGCTTGCATTGCCGTTAATAAATGTTTCATATAACCATGAATCCCGTTTGTAGGGGTACCATCTTGTCGTTTCATAAACTGCCCGTAGACACTTGTTGCATAAAAAGCACGAAATAATAGTGCCATACCATCAACTAATAATACTTTTTTCATAATTCCTCTCCTACCAAAAAAAATAATAACCCCACGTCATCACGTAAGGTTATATAAATAGATTACCATTCTACGTTTTTCAACTTTGTCTATTATACATTGTTTTTGTATATTTAGCATCATTTACACATTAAGACGTTTTACTACAACAAGTATGAAGAATCCCTGTATACGTATTTTTCCCAGTTGAAACTACTACAGCTTTTGCATTTCCACTAACAATATACGTCCCTTTGAAACATACATTTTCAAGTTCAAGTGGATTATAGTCTTTCATTCTTTTCAAAGGAATAAATCGTTTGCGTTCAAGATGATAACAACTTTCAAATTTCTCAATACTTGCATCGTTTCCTGTTAGCACAGATTCATTTACTAATAGATCATTTGCATAAATGATACGTACATCTGCTGGTACTGTATCACCTTCTGAAAGGAAAATCATATCTCCTGGAACAAGCTCTTGTACTGGCAAATCCATCATTTTTAATTCACCGTTTAAACCTGTTACACTAGAACATTCTACTCGAGACACAGTAATCTTCTCACATTGTAATCCATCTCTCACATGTTGTTTTGAAAAACCTGGGATCATTCCACCTAGCTTCATCATCACTTCTGCAATACGAGCTCTTTTTGAAGTTAATTCATTTCGGCCGTATACTTGAATACGTTTTTGTGCCTCTTTCATAGATAATCCATCTCTTGTTGTTTTAAAATACGCAAATACAGATTTTACATCTCTCGTTGCGATTTCAATTAATAAATCTTTATTTTTTTGAAGCATCGTTTGTTCTTTCATTGATTTTTTGCTTAATTTATATGACGTGTTACCCACAGTTTTGTTTGCATATAACATATTATCGTCTCCTCCTTTACAACGTAGGAAGAAACGCTTTGTTTCTCAATTTATCCACTTTACGGTGAAAGTGTCTAGCGCCTAAACATACATATAAACGCTACATGATGATAAATATAGAGGGAGGAACAAGTCGTTTCCTGCCTACATCATATATTTTTGATTTGAAGTATATGGGTAACGGAACCGAGTCAGAATTTGACATGCTCCTCACCTCCTCGTTTTATTTTATAGTTTATACTATGAAATTACTCATAGCTTTGTAACAAAAAGACCCTTACTCCGAAAAGAGTAAAGGCCATGACATACACAAATAAACGATTCCTAATACAATTAGAAATCTACGGACCTCTCCCTCGCCGAGTTTTAGCACTGTATAGCATAGGTACATTACCAGCTACATTAAGAAAAACCTTAATTCGATCATTCCTGTTGACCCATTGGCGTCTCTCGACATTTTTGGGCAGTAGCATTTCTCTATACAGGAGCCTCACCTAACAGAGACTTATTTTTATTACATAGAAAATGTTACTCTTATTTAAAATAGATGTCAACACCTTGAATGGAATCTTTTCCTTATTACAACAACTCCCTCTCATATACATACTATTTCTCTTTCTACGTATCAAATGAATGAAGCACATATTTTAAAATTAGTAAAAATAAAAACCTTACGTTTAAACGTAAAGTTTTTAATAAGTTATACAACCAGCAATTACAATCCCAATTGAAAGCGATAAAAACATAAGAAAAAGACCGACCGCTTGATTATCTTCTTCAAGACTTTTATTTATATTAAAGCGTGGTGTAAGCCACTCAGCTAAATAAAAGACGATAATTTGAGCCAAAATCCCAACCGCTCCCCACGAAACCATATCAAGAAGTGAAATGGAATTAGCTGCTGTTGAATATAAAACAATAGCTAACCCCAGTAATCGCCCTCCAAGTACATAGCTTACTGCCTTATTCCCTTGGGCCATTAACTTAAATTCTTTTACTTTCGTTGTCACTTCCATCAGGAAAAGACCTATGCATAAAAGACCAAGTGTTACTGCTAAATATAATAAAAAATTAATCATATACTTCCTCCTTTTTTATACCTACTGGTAAATAGTACGATTCATTCCCCGTAATTTTTTCACCAGCACGAATACCGATACCACTTGCTTTTCCTGCAATTAAAAACGAACCAAACACATACGACAGTTTCTCCATCCCTTTCTCTGTTTCCAAAGATACGACTGGAAGTTCTGTATACTTTTGAAATATCGGCAGTGACGCTTTATACGTTTGGTGTGCATTTTGAATCATAATATTTTCGTCCTTATCACGAATGGTAATCGTGTCTCCCTCTCTACCAAATGAAGGTTTTTGAACGAAAGAACCTTTTCCTAAAAATAAATCTGGTTCTAAATATGTAGGTAACATATATTCTTTAATCCACTGTCGTTCCTCATTTGTATAAAAGACCTCTTCTTCTGCTAATCCCCAAATAAGACACTGAACTGATTTAGGCTGAAGTAAAAATGCTGACAAAGGATTTATAATAAACAGCTTTCCGGCTTTTACGAGTTGCAACAACTCCACACCTACCAAATCCCCTGTTTCAGGATCTTGATCCTCAATTAAATCTTCTATCGGATATGTTTGACGATATAAAACATCAATTTGCACTCCATCCCTATCCACTAAAGAATCTTTTGTAATTCTAAGTTCTGACATTGGCACGACTTTATTTTCAACACGGCATAACTGACTTAAATACATAGTCGTATTCCAATCCTCAATATGCTCATGATGCGCTGTAAAAACAACATTTGGGTTGTCTATTCCCTTTGTCGCTTCCATTACAGCTTTTGTAACACCAGAGGATAGCAATCGCTCTTGGCCTAAGTTTGGATCATCATAACCTAGCTTTTTACAAACTTCCCCATTCATTTGAAAGCATTCCATAATAAAGGTAGGTGTATCACTATTAAACTCAAGCATTTTCATTTGGTTATCGCCTGTTAAAACGAAATCAAATCGTGAAATAACAGATTCAGGATATAATCCTTTCATTCTAATGAACGATAAGCTTGCGGGGGGAAATCCAAGTTCAAGAAGCTGTTCGTCACTTAAATTACGCAAAAGTCTAGCAGTCTTAAAAAATATTTTCCCCATTCGTTCAGTTGCAACTTGTAATTGTTTCATAGTCTCATTTGTTATAGGAAAAACATGAAACAAACTATACTCACATTCATATAAATCCGACCAGAAATCCTGATATTTTGAATAAAACTCTTTTCGATCCCTTATGTATTGCGACATATGTTAGCCCCCAAATCCTCCCTTTGAACCGCTTCCAATTCCACCTTTAAATTCCGCAGACGATTGATACGATTTAAATGCCGATGAATTTTTAAAAGTGGATTTATTTTGATAGTATGTTCCGCCATAGAAATAATGTCCACGATAACCTGAACTACTATCATCACACTGCCATACCCCAAGTTCATCATCCCAATCCCAATCTGAACAACTTTTATCATTCGGTTTTGGGGGTAAATCTTGTGCGCAGCCAAATAAGGTGCCAGTCATTAAAGACGTTACGACACCACCTACTAGCCATTTCGTTTTTGTCACCTTCGCACTCCCCTTTATAAAATATATTTCTATTATATAAGAAGCCATGATAAAGTAGAAGAAAAAGGAAGAAGAGTGATGAAATGCGCTTAGAATATCGACTTAATGATGAAACAAAAGGGTATCCTGCTTTATGGAATTACACAAATATTTCTAATTCTGAAATTATCGCACGCATGACTTGTGAATATTTTATAAAAGATAAAAATACATATGTTGTTACTGCAACTTCAGTAGATCCAGATGGAACAGTAGTTATATATATTCAACAAGAAACTTTTTCTAACGACCCTTCAGATCCTACTTACTTCCACATCGGTTTTGAAATTAGAGAGCTAAAGGATACGAGTTCCAACTTGATTGAAAGTAAAGATGTATGGAACTATGAAGAAATTTTACCATCTCTTCATTCAGATATTATATATATTCAACAGGACGGCATGCATATGGAGTTTACTTTAGATTCAAGAGAGATTGATGAAGACAGAAAGTGCTACATTTATTATGGAAACTTCACAGGTGAATCGAGATAACATGGATATATGTATACAACAAAAAAACCTTACGTATAAAACGTAAGGTTTTTATATAGCCCCACATATGCCGTTATCTCTAGATGTCCATAAACCTGCTCTCACAGGTGGATGCTCTCACAAATGTTTGTAACTTCCTTCTTAAAAAGATGGCATGTTAGCTACATTTAAATATTGAACTTCCATATTAAACTTATTGGTTTAAGACATGCATAAGCTACGTACACCGTAGGAATTTTATATAATGTTAGTTGAAATAAGACCCCCGCAAGTGCCGCTCCTCGTAAATGTCCAAAAACCCGCTACTCGCAGGTGGATGCCCTCACAGTTACCGTACATCTTCCTCCACAAGGAAGGCTTGATGATGGTCACTAAATATTGAGCTTCCGTATAACTAACATCGGTTTTAGACATAAATAAGTTACGTACACCGCAGGATGTATTATTTACTTGTCGTTATATTATCACATTGTTTCCAATGTGTAAAATACAAAGTTTTTCGAGCAATCTCTTGCTTGTGACCTTATTTTAATACAAATTATTTTTGCATGCAAGTGATTAATCTTCTTCTTTTGCAATTTGATTTTCTGGATAAGAAATCCAATCACTCCAGCTACCTGCATACAATTTAACATTTTGAAATCCAGCTAATTTCAATGCAACGATATTTGGACATGCTGTAACACCAGAACCACAATATACAATTGTTTCCTTATCTTTCGAAAGATTTTGGAATCGTTCTTGTTGCTGAGCTTCATTCTTAAATTGTCCTGATTGCAGCATTCCATCCTTCCAAAAATAATTTACTGCTGTTGGAATGTGTCCTGCTTTCGGATCAACAAGTTCCTCTACACCAGCATAACGTTTTGGCTCTCTAGAATCAATTAACGTAACATCTGCACCTGCATAGATATTCTCTCTCACCGTTTCCATCGTTACAAGCATATGATTTTGTACATTTGCTTTGAATGCTTTTCGTTTAGCAACACAAATTTCTGTTGTTACTGGTAGTCCATTCTCTTTCCATGCTGGAAATCCACCATCTAATATATATACTTTCTCATGTCCTACATAGTTTAATAACCACCAAAGACGAGAAGCATTTGCACCCGCTTCACTGTCATATGCAATCACTGTCGTATGTTCATCAATACCAGCTCGCGACAGCTTGTCTGCAAACTCCTCAATATTTGGTAACGGGTGGCGACCACCATGTTCTGTTATAGGACTTGATAAATCTACATTCAAATCAAAATATAATGCATGAGGAATATGTTCCTCCTCATACTTTTCTCTACCCCAATTAGGATTCGCTAAATCAAAACGACAATCGATTATACGGACGTTCTCATCTTCTATATGCTCACGTAACCATTCGACTGTAACTAACATCTTTAACGACCTTCTTTCTCTTTCAAACGACTTACATACTCCATAACCATTTCTTTTGTAACATATTTACGCTCTAGTGTAACACCATTTTTTGCAAGAGCATTAATTTGCTTCGTTACAACATTAATGACATCAACCGAAAATTCTTTCCCATTTGACGCAAGAGATACGGCTGCTTCAATAGCTGCTTCACGCTGCGCATCTAATTGTAAACATGCTTTTACACTTTCATTTTGTTTACGAGAATGTGCTGTAATTGCTTTATGTACTTCCATCTTCTCTTCCCCCTAAATAAGTTATACGTTCTGATTTAATTCCATTGCAAGCCGAAACATATCACGGCATACAATCCCATTTTCAATAATCTCTTCTTCATAATGCTTCGAAAAGTAATCAAAATCAATAGAAAAAATACGAAATCCACATTTTTGATAGAAAGCAAGTTGTGAAACACTAGAATTGCCTGTACCAACTTCAAGTTTTGACATACCATATCCTTTAGCAGTTTCTATAGCATGACTTATTAGCTTCTTTCCAATCCCTTTTCCTTGCAAATGCTCTACAACCGCAATATTCATAATTTCCATCGTCTTCGGCCTTGTTTCCAAAATTACATATACACCGATTACATTATCCTCTTGCTTAGCTACGTATGTTAATCCTCTTTGTACATATGCACCAATTTGCTGTTCACTTGGATCAGCAAGTAGTAATAAAGACTTCGGTATAGCTTCTTTTGAAATACGTTCTATTACAACAGTCATAAAAAATTCCCCCTTCTCTATTGTTCTAAACCCTCCTTGTCTACCATAAGTAATAGAAAGGAGGGATTCACCATGGACAACAATGAGAAAAAATGCAACGTCATCTCTATTGATGGAAAGAAGAAGAAGAGCGACACGTATTCCTATCCAAAATTAGTAGTAGAAAATAAAACATATGAATTTTCTTCGTTCGTCTTATGCGGTGAAACACCAGACGGCAGACGACTCGTTCTTACTCATATGATTTCTACCGATGAATTTGCTGGATTTGTCAAATCTTTAGATACGGTACTACAAAAGAAAATCGAACGAATCTTTTTCTCATAACGACTACATCACATACATTTCTTTTTCAATCTCTACTAATTGCTTTTGCAATTGTTCTTTACTTTGTTCATATAGTGATACATCAATCGTTTCAGCCAATGCAAATAATACACTTTCATAATAATTCATCACATCTTGCTGCATCACTTTTTGGAATAAGTTCCATTTCAAATCCCACTCTTGCTTATAATGATGAACAAATAAATCTTTTTCATCAGCTACATAGTTTGATACGAGAGGTTCTAATACAGATTTAGCGTCTTCTTGCATAAAGGCTTTGTCATTCTTTTCAAAAAAGCTTTTCTCGTTTTTAAAGTGTGCCAATGCTTTTTTGAAATCTTTTATTTCAACTGAAGGAAACGGTTCTTTATGTGTAATATCTTTATATTCATATTCCACTGTTCCATTCATAGAAATTGATTCATTTTCTACTTTACAGTTCACCACAATTTCATTCTTTGCACGCTTCATCGCTTCATCTATCCATCTTTCAAGGCGTAATGATGTCGCACGCATTTCTTGTAATAAATCATGCTGAATAAATGCTACTAATTCCATAACACACTGCTGCAACTGCACTTTCACATTTCCATCCGTTCGAAGTGATGCTGGATTAATAAATTCAGTAAACACATCGTTATAACGTAGGAATAGACGTTGTTGCACGTAATAAAGCAATTCTTTCACTTCATTTTGCATCGCCTGTTCTTCAGCAAGCACACTATATGATGAAATAATATGAAGTAGTTGATCACGCTCTGCTTCATATTTTTTCGTTTGCTTCTCTTTCTCTTCATTCCCCTGCTTTGCACCATTTATCATATTTACTAACAGCTGATCTGCCCCTTGCAATGCACCATATAAAGCATGAACAGATACGAGCATTAAATCTCTCATCATAAAGGATGTAAATGATTCCTCGAACTTAGTAATCCCAGAGTTTTGTAAAATACCGTACTTCTCTTTCTCAATATTTTTTCCTTGTTTCTCTTCAAGCGCACATAAACTTGAAATTGCAAATAAACGTGGATTTCTAATACCGTATTGTAGTAGCTGGTCTGCGATATAACCTTTTACCATTTCAAGTTCTTCTTCAGACTCTGCTAAATCGGCCGCATTAATTAAGAAGAACATTTTATCAAGAGCAAAAGTATCCTTTACACGACCGAGCTGAATTAAAAATTCACGGTCAGCACGAGAGAACACGTGATTATAATACGTGACAAACAAAATAGCATCTGCGTTTTTAATATACTGGAACGCAACGTCTGTATGGCGGGCGTTAATAGAATCCGCTCCAGGTGTATCTACAAGCGCTACTCCTTGCCTTGTTAATGCACAATCATAATAAAGCTCCATGTACTCAACAAAACAAGATTTTTCTTCATTCGCTACATAATCAGAAAACTCTTCTAATGTAACTTGTACTTTCTCGCCTAAATGTGCAGAAACTGTATCATACCCTTTTTGTACTGCTCGTAAAAAGCTAAATGTTGTTTTTTGCTTCCCAGTTGGTGAAGGGTATTTCATAACTTTATCAATCTGTGCTAACGCTTCATCTAACGTAGTAATCTCATAATGAAACAGCTTATAAACAGCTTTCATATCTTCTAATAAGGCTTGCTTTGATTTAAATTGAACCATTACTGTTCCGTGTGGTTTTTCCTCTGTAACTGGCAAAATTTGATTAATCGTTGCCGTCGTCGGATTTGGTGACACTGGAAGTACTTTCTCACCAAGCAATGCATTGGCAAATGATGATTTCCCAGCACTAAAAGCTCCAAATAATGCTACTGTAAATTGTTTCGTTTCCACACGGCGCCTTTTTTCTATTACCTCTTGCTGTACATGTTTTAGCGCTGGCAATGGCTCTAATATCGTTTCAGCTTTCTTCACTTTCTCTAATATACGCTGAATATTTAAAGCTGCCGTTCCTTTTATCTCTTCCTCACGAGCCGTTACGTTATCATTTACAATTTCCTGCTCTTGTAGTGTGAATTTCTCACTAACAATTTGTTTTTTACTTTGCAATATCTCTTCTATTTGCAATCCTTCTGGTGTAGCAACACGATCATGCCAAACATTTTGTAAATAGCCTTCATATGCCTCCAAATTGTTACTGTATTGCAATTTCGTTTCTTTCGCCGTTTGCAACATCGTATATGTTTCAATCTCTTCTTCAATACGATCAACTGCTTCTTTTACCTTTTGCTTTAAAACGACTGCACTTTTATCAAAAATTTGCTGTGCTTTTGTAAAATAACGTTTCTTTAATTCATTCGCTACATCCGCTGTATAAAGAAGTAAGTAATCACCTGTGAAACCTGCACCTTGTTTAATTACTTCTGCTAACATTTCTGGTCCAAAAGCAATTTCTAAATCATATATGTCTTTCCCAATCTCTTCTGTAAACAACCCTTCTTCTTTTAAGAAGGCAACAATAAATTCTTTCACATGAAAATCAAGTTGCGTTTCGACAGTCTTTTGCAAAGCAGCATAAAAAGCATCTAAACGTCTCTGTTTTTCTTGCTCAGTCTTTCCTTTCGCAAATAGCAAACCAACTTTAAATTTTGTTAATTTTGTTTCTAAGTATGCATTTGCCAATTCTCTCATTTCAAATGGCATTAAATACGCGTTATCTAATATAGCTTGTAAGCCTTTTATAAATTCATTTCTCATTTGAGACTCTTTATTAGCCTCGCGATGTTTCATTTCCGTTAGCTCTTCTTTCTTTTCAACTATTTCTGAAATGGAAAGCGGTGATGCTAACTCTTCCTCATATTTCAAAAGAGCTTTTTCATTTTCAGAAAGAATAAACGAGAAATGTTCCCCCATTAAATATTCTGTTTCTCGCACCATTCCATCTCTTACATACTGCTCTTTTTCTTTCATAATAGAAGTAATTAACGTTTCTAGCTTTTCAATTTCATTATGTGGATGGTTCATCATTCGTAATGATGTATAATAAACTCCATCTACTTCAATATCCCAGTTAGAGAATGATTGTTTTACACTATCGCTATAATCTGCAAACGATAATTCATTTTCTTTATGTTTATCTATTTGATTTACAACGAGATAAACCGTTTTATTACGTTGTTTCAATTCTTTAACAAATTGTAAATTCACTTCCGATTGGACGTGATTATAATCCATCATATAAAAAATTACGTCTGCTAGATGCAGCGTTGATTCTGTCGCTAGTTGATGGGCATCATCTGTTGAATCAATCCCTGGTGTATCAACTAACATAACACCTTCAGGAATTGGTGCATCATTCCGATAAATATGAACACCAATTACCTCATCGCCATCTTTACAAATTTGTTTTAATTCTTCTGCTGAATATGCACCGTCATATTCGTACTGCTCTCCAGATTTAATCGTTACAACAACACGATCAAATCCCTTTTCAATTTTAACGACGTTAGCGCTTGTCGGAATTGGACTTGTCGGTAACAACTGCGCTTTATATAGATGATTCATCATCGTTGATTTCCCTGCTGAGAAGTGACCGCAGAATGCTATCATAAGCTGCTCTCGTTTATATTTTTGAATTACTTCAAACAACTTTAAACTATTCTCTGCATCGCCGTGTTTTTGCCACTCTTCATAAAAACAAACAAGCTTTTTCATACCGTTTGTCTGTACTATGTTTGTCATCCCCTTGTTCCCCTTTATCCAAGATGTATATGCTATTTGCAAGCTAATAACCAATGAGAAATGCACCTACTCATTGATTACCTTTTCACTTTACTATCATACTAAATTTTCAGCATATTCTCATTAAAAATAAAAAATCCCTTTCATTCTTTTTACAAATGAAAGGGATTTTATGTAATATCACTCATTTTGCTGTTCCTACTCCATTTAAAACATACTTTGCAATAACTGCATATACAGCGACTGTACCTGCTACTAATGCATATACCATACTCATGCACCAACCTTTTTTGATAATGATTATCACTTTTGAATACATTTTATCATTAAAGAGAATCATTATCAACACTTTTTCATAAAGAAAGCCCCTTATAAGAAGGAGCTTCACTGCCTGTTTTGAAGAAGATTAAAACTTGTTGTGCACTCTTATTATATCTCATCTTACATAACTTAATAGTTAAAAAAAATGGAAATCCACCCTATACCCTCCATCTTACATTTTGTATAATAAAAGGGAATTACTTAACAAGGAGGAAAATAATGACACAAAACATTTCACAAGGCGAGAGGATACACTCCATCGATATTATTAGAGGAATAGCTGTACTTGGTATTTTTCTTGTGAACTGGCCTGTTATCGCCGGGATTGACTCACGTGATATTACAGGAGTTTACGAGGGGCTAGATAGCTATATCCGTCTATTTTACGATATGTTTATTCAAACAAAGTTTTATACTATCTTTTCGTTTTTATTCGGCCTAGGATTTTACATTTTTATGACTCGTGCTGAAGCGAAAACAGATCGACCAAAAACTTTATTTGTTCGTCGCTTACTTATTTTATTATTATTTGGTTTCTTACATTACGTTCTTTTATGGGACGGAGACATTTTACATACTTATGCAATTACCGGGTTTTTCTTATTTTTATTTTACAAAAGAAAGCCACGTACTATTTTAATATGGTCAATTGTACTATTAAGTTTCATGCAATTGTTCACATTATTAGGTTCTCTTGTCATGTTAATCGTGCCAGTAGAGGAGTTAGGCCTTTCCACAGCAATTATGCCGTTAGAAAACTGGGGCTTACAAATCACAGACCGATTCTATTCTTTCTACTCTGAAGCAATAAGTAACAGTCTTATTATGCTTCCTGAAACACTAGGATTGTTTTTACTCGGATTATATGCCGGTAAAAAAGATATTTTCCGCCGTGCGAAAGAATTAGATCCAAAACTAAAGAAATGGCAAATTATTATGTTTGTTTTAACATTACCGATGTGGTTTATTATGGTTTACTTCTTTATGAACAATCAGCCATACACACCATTTTCACTTATGGGTATTACGATGATAAGCGGAAAGACATTATTCATATTCTACATTTTCACGCTCATGCGTTTATTACAAAAAGAAAAATGGCAAAAGATATTACGTCCGTTCCAGTACGTTGGTCGAATGGCATTAACAAATTATATCTCGCATACAATTGTTACGTTGCTTGTATTCGGAATATTGTTCAAAAATGATTATCTTGCTCCATTATGGGTAGGACCACTATTTTGCATCGGTTTCTACACGCTGCAAATCTTTATTAGCCGCTGGTGGCTGTCACGTTACCAATACGGGCCACTTGAGTATATATGGCGCCTTGGTACGTACGGAAAGATGATGCCACTTAAAAAGAAAAGCAAGGTCTCGTAAACAACACAAAAATAAAAGGTTCAAATCGCATGCGATTTGAACCTTTTATCAATTTTACGCTTCTCTTACCGCACTTTGCATAGACACCGGCTCTTCTTTTACTTTCACTTTACGCTGTGGCA
This sequence comes from Bacillus paranthracis, assembly GCF_001883995.1. Classification (GTDB taxonomy): domain Bacteria; phylum Bacillota; class Bacilli; order Bacillales; family Bacillaceae_G; genus Bacillus_A; species Bacillus_A paranthracis. The sequence continues at coordinate 27,888 of NZ_MACE01000051.1, forward strand.
CCATATTAAATACGATATTTAAAAGGACTGCTGACGCACTTCCTAGTACGATTCCGTTATCTGTTAAAATACGAATGCTTTCTGGAAGTTGTGAGAATAATGTAGGAACGACAGTAACTCCTAGTCCGATCCCAACAGAACATGCAACGATTAATAAGTTTTCTTGTCTTCCAAAATCAACGCTACTTAACATTTTAATACCATATGCCATTACCATACCGAACATCGCTAACATCGCACCGCCAAGTACTGATTTCGGAATGATTGTTGTAATAGCTGCGATTTTTGGAATGAATCCAAGAACGATTAACATACCACCACACGTGTAAATAATCACGCGATTTCTTACTCCAGTTAATTGAACAAGCCCTACGTTTTGTGAGTATGTTGTATACGGAAAGGCGTTGAAAATACCACCTAACACCATCGCTAATCCTTCTGCACGATACCCTTTTGTTAATTCTTTTTCACCAATCTTTTTATTGCAAATATCAGATAATGCAAAATAAACACCTGTCGCTTCTACAATCCCTACGCAAGCAACGAGAATCATCGTAATAATTGGCGTTAATTCAAACGTTGGTGTACCGAAATAAAATGGCTGGATACCATGGAACCAATCCGCTTCTCCAACCGCTTGCAAGCTTACTTTCCCCATAAATGCTGCAACGATTGTACCGAACAATAGACCTAGTAAAATAGAGATTGAACGAATAAATCCGTCGAAGAAACGATACATAATGATAATAAATAGTAACACACCAAATGCTAATGCTAAATTTTCAAGACTACCGAAATCCTTACTTCCTACTCCTCCAGCCATATCATTAATTGCTGCTGGAACAAGTGTAACTCCAATTACGGTAACGACAGATCCTGTTACAACAGGTGGAAACAGCTTTACAAGCTTTCCAAATAATTTCGCAAAAATAACAACGAATAACCCCGCAGCAATAATTGCTCCATAAATAGAGGATACGCCGTATTGTTTTCCGATTGCAATCATCGGCCCAACGGCTGTAAATGTACAACCTAGTACAACTGGGAGTCCAATACCGAAAAAGCGATTTGATAATGCTTGTAAAATTGTCGCAACGCCGCACATTAATAAATCAATTGAGACTAAATATGTTAACTCTTTTTGATTTAAACCAAGTCCGCCGCCCACTATAAGCGGAACGATAATTGCGCCAGCATACATAGCAAGCATATGCTGCATACCAAGCGATGCGATTTTAATTGGATGTTGCTTCATCGTTTATTTCACCTCCGCAGTTTCTTGCTGTACAAATGTAACTGCGTTATTATGAAGTGATGCAATTTCTGCTAGTGATTCAACACGAACGCCTTGTTCACGAAGCTTCTTTCCTCCATCTTGAAATGCTTTTTCAATAACAATACCAAGTCCAGCAATACTTGCTCCAGCTTGCTCTACTAGGCTCATTAAACCTAAAGCAGCCTGACCGTTTGCTAAAAAGTCGTCAATAATTAAAACGCGATCACTTTCATCAATATGATTTCGAGATAACGAAATTTCATTCGTTTCTTGTTTTGTAAATGAATATACGTTTGCAACATACATATTATCTTGTAACGTTAACGATTTACGCTTTCTAGCAAAGATTACTTTTACACCAAGCTCTAATGCAGCCATAACTGCTGGTGCAATACCTGAAGATTCAATCGTCACGATTTTTGTAATGTTCTCTTCTTTAAAACGTTTAGCAAATTCTTTTCCGATTTCTTGCATAAGTACTGGATCAATTTGATGATTTAAAAATGCATCTACCTTTAATACATCACCAGATAAAACCTTTCCTTCGTTCAAAATCTTTTCTTGTAATACTTTCATGTTTGTTCCCCCTCTTATGCAATAAAAAAACTCCAAAAGCCGCCACCACTCTTTACAAGTGAGAGACGCGCTTTTGGAGTTTCGCAAAAAAGAATGCTAAACAAGCAAATATATTCGTCCTCACTCATAGTCAAAGTATTTACGGTACTTCGGTAGAAACTTGCAGGCCATATCCCCGCGATTATATGAGTGTAGCTAACTATTTATTTTATAGAAGGATTATAACGCACTTTTTATACTTTGAAAAGCTTTTATTCATAAAACACGTACAAATTTTATAAAAACATCATTTTCGTTCGAGTTTTGTAAACTCTTTCATTCCCAATTATAACTTCGTTAAAATGATTGGTCCATCTTCTGTAATCGCAATTGTATGCTCATATTGAGCTGATAATTTCCCGTCCATCGTTCTCGCGGTCCATCCATTTAAATCTACTTTCGAATATCGCATACCTACATTGACAATTGGCTCAATTGTAATTACCATTCCTTCTTGTAACTCAGGCCCTTGTCCTTGCTTCCCAAAATGAAAAATTGCTGGTTCTTCATGAATTTTTTTACCGATTCCATGTCCCGTAAAGTCTCTTGCGACAGAAAAACCTTCAGCAGCTACATAACTTTCAATCGCATAACCAATATCTCCTACATGATTACCGATTATCGCCTGCTCAATGCCTTTATACAAAGCATTCTCGGCTACTAGTAATAACTTTTCTGCTTCATCAGAAACTTTTCCAATTCTATACGTCCAAGCAGAATCTGAAAGACCACCATTTAAGTTTACTACCATGTCAATTGTTACAATATCACCCTCAGTCAAAGGAACATCGGCCGGAAATGCATGACACATTTCATCGTTTACAGATGCACATATCGCATATGGATATCCGTTGTACCCTTTCTGCTCAGACGTTGCACCATGTTTTTCTAAATACGCTTCCACAAACGTATTAATTTCTTTTGTTGTAATACCTGGTTTCATTATCTTCGCAATTTCTCTATGACATGAAGCAAGTAACTTTCCAGATTCATGCATTAAATCTATTTCATTTTTCGTTTTAATTGTAATCATGCTTATCTCTACCTTCCTTGCTAGACCTACTATTTGCTACTAAATTTCAATGATACACATACTCTTTCAACACTTTCAATTAATATTACATCTAGTATTTTTAGTTGATGTTTACTTATAAACAAAGTATATTGTTACTATACTATTAAAAGGAGGATTGTTAAAGATGATGCACGCAGGAAGACTACGTCAGCAAACTTTGAACACTAAGTAACTTAATATGTTCAAAGGCTCTGTTTTCATAAAGCAGAGTAAACGGGATTAGTCTGCACATTTTTAATAATCTTCAACGGAAGAGTACACTTTCCACATGGAGAAAGGCAGATATACATCTGTCTTTTTTTCGTATATTTTTCATACAAAGAGAGACGTTTATTCCTTATATCCTCGTTTACTCTTAACCACAGACAGAAGCCCGTCTGTGGTTTTTTTATGATTACATTTCTTTAATCATATTGATGTATTTAGGATGATTAGTAACAGAAAACGTATAAAAGCATTAAAATCAAAATAAACAATTGGAGGAAATAAAAATGAATACATTTAAAGTGAAACAATTAGCAAATAAAAAAGGACTAAATATCTTAGAAGATTCAATAGAAATCAATGAATCTGGCGTTGACTTTCAAGTAGCACACGTTACAGAACAAAACGGAGATAAATGGATACTAAGAATTCCTCGTAGACCAGAATCCATGAGACATGCCTTACGAGAAAAAGAAGCGTTAGAAATTATGAAAAAACATGCAGCATTCCAAGTTCCTGATTGGTCTATATTTTCTGAAGAACTAATTGCTTATAAACAACTAAATGGCTTTCCTGCTGCTACTATCGATATAGAACAACAAAGATATGTATGGAACTTTAATGAAAAGAATGTACCAACCGAATACTATATTTCATTAGGAAAAGTTCTAGCGAATGTACATTCATTACCTCAGCAAAAATTTAATAATATAGGTGTTGAAATTCTTACGGCTAATGAATTAAGAACTTCTATGCAACAAAGGATGAATCGAGTGAAGGAACAATACCATATTAATCAAAACTTATGGGATCGTTGGCAAGCATGGCTAGCTGAAGATTCTTTTTGGCCATCTCACGTGGGAGTAAAGCATGGGGATATACATCCAGGTCATATTCTGATTGATAAAAAAAATAATGTAACTGGTTTAATCGATTGGACAGAAGTAGGGATAGGTGATGTATCTATAGATTTCACATCGCATTATCTACTCTTTGGGAAAGATGGATTAACAAAGTTAATTCACTCTTATGACAACGCTGGTGGTAAAACTTGGTCAAGAATGGAAGAACATATTATCGAACTTCTAACAACAAGTAGCATCACTGTTGCTGAATACGCTCAAGTATCAGGTTTGAAAGACATGCATGAAGCAGCTATACACATGCTAGCAACTGAAAGTTAATACAGTTGCTAAAAAAAACATTAAACTAAAAAACAGAAGAACTCTCTTCTGTTTTTTAGTTATCTTTACATATATAATTCATTTCCAAAAATTCAAAATAACTACCATTCGTCTTCTGTATAAACGTCCCAACTGCTTCAAACCCTGCCCTTTTATACACTTTAATCGCTCTTTTATTAAATGTAGCTACTGATAGTGTTATATACTTGCATCCATATTTTTCTTTACTAAAAGCTAGTATAGCATTTATGAACTGTAAACCAAATCCATTCCCAGTTATATTAGGTCTCATCCCAAGACCTATATCAACCGTTCCATCATTTATTTTACAAACAGTAAAATAACCAATGAGAGTGCCATTTTCCTTCACAGAAAATGTATGATCCCCTCTACTCTCATCTTGTAAAAATTCGGCTAAATCTTCTTCATCTGCCTCTATATCGTAAAAGGAATATTTCCCTTCATAATGCCAGTTGTATGCAATTTCTTCTGCTTCTTCTTGCGCCATTACTGTATAAGTATACTCCATTTTTCTATCCCCTTAAAAAAAGAGCTGCAAGTAAGCAGCCCTTTTTTATAACTCGTAAATCTCTCTATACTTCGCTTCTAAATAATCTGCTAAGTAATTTGCATTCAATCCTTCACCTGTTACATCTTCTAAAATTTCAAGTGGCTTTTTCGTTTTACCGTATTGGTGAATGTTTTCTGTTAACCATTCACGAATTGGTGTTACGTTTCCTTCTTCTAATAATGCATCAAAATTCGGAATGTCTTTTACCATTCTTTGCTTAAATTGCGCTGCATACATATAACCAAGCGCATAAGATGGGAAGTATCCAAATGAACCACCAGCCCAGTGAACATCTTGTAATACGCCTTGTGCATCGTTAGCCGGACGAATTCCTAAATATGCTTCCATTTTATCGTTCCAAGCCGCTGGTAAATCCTTCACTTGTAATGTGCCATCAAATAACTCTTTCTCAAGTTCATAACGAACCATAACGTGAAGCGGGTATGTAAGCTCATCTGCTTCTATGCGAATAAATGAAGGCTTCGATTCATTTATTGCATCATAAAACTCATCTACTGATATATCATTGAATTGACCATCGCTATACTCTTTTAATAAATCATAATTTTTCTTCCAGAATGATTTATTACGACCGATAAAGTTCTCAAAGAATAATGATTGTGACTCATGAATACCCATAGATGTTCCACTACATAGCGGTGTACCTTCAAATTTCTCTGCAATATTTTGTTCATATACAGCATGACCACATTCATGAATTGTGCCAAACACAGCCATACGGAAATCTTTTTCGTCATAGCGTGTCGTAATACGAACATCCCCTCTATTTAATGTGATCTCGAATGGATGTACCGTTTCATCAAGACGACCTGCTTCAAAGTCATAATTTAATTGCTTTAATAGCTCTAATGTAAAGTTTTTTTGTTTTTCTTTTGAAAAATGTTCTGATAAAGCACTTGTCTTTAATCTCTTTTGCGAATCCGATATTTCTTTTACGAGCGGTACGATACGCTCACGAAGTTGACCAAATACGTGGTCTAACACTTCTACCGTAATGCCCGGCTCATACATATCTAATAATGTATTATATTTATATGTTTCATAACCCCAATATGTAATAAATTTCTTTTTAAATTCAACGATTTGTTCTAAATACGGACGGAACATTTCGAAATCAGATTTTTCGCGAGCTTCTTCCCACACACTTTCTGCTTTCGCTTCTAATTTCACATACGCTTCATATTCCGCTTGTGGAATTTTCTTATTTCTATCATATTCTTTACGGCACTCTTCCACCATTTTCTTCGTCGTTTCAGAAAGCTTGTCTTCACGTATTAAATCTTCAAGCTCTGTTAAATAATTTCCCATTTCATCTGAAGTCGACATAGCAAACACTTCTGATGAAAGCATGCCAATTACTTCTGAACGCTGGTCTACACCTTTTTTAGGCGCCCCTGTTCTCAAGTCCCAAAACATTAAGCTTAATGCTTCTCCGTAATTTTGTATCTTCTTCACATATGTTAAAAATTGTTTTTCTACTTCATATGTAGCTACTGTCATTATATAAAAACCTCCTTTTTCTACCTCAAACTTAATTCGACATGAAAATCTAAATTCCTTTTATAATAGAAAAAAAGCTTGGCGAGCGCCAAGCTTTCTCCTTATAATTCTTTACCTACTACTGGTAGTACGTTTTTCACTGCTTCTACCACTTTCTCATCTTCTGTATCAGATAAGAATATTGATATAGCACCTTTATCTTCGCTCGTACGAATTAAACGGCCAATCCCTTGACGAAGACGTAAAATCATATATGGTACATCTACATCCCAGAATGGATCATTTACGTGCTTACGCTTCGCTTCAAACACAGGATCGTTTGGAGGGAATGGTAATGACCAAATAATAACATGTGATAATGATGAACCAGGAATATCTAAACCTTCCCATAAATGAACGGCACAAAGTACAGTCTCTTCTTCATTTTGGAAACGAGAAACAAGCTGACTAATTTCTTGGTCCCCTTCATATAGGAACGGAACTGACATTTGTTCTTTACTTACATATTCTTTAAACGCTGCAAGTTCTTGCGTTGTACGGAATAATACAAGTGTACGTCCATTTGTTTTTTGTATATTTTCAAGTGTATATTGACACTTTCTTTCCCATTCATTTTCTTTCGTATGAGATAGTAAGTTTACTGCCATTTGCTCTTCGTAATCAAACGGGGAGGCAACTGAGAATGATAAGTAATCTTTTACCCCTAAGCTATTTGCTGTAAATGCGAATGAATCGTTGTTAGATAATGTAGCAGAAGAGAAAATATACGGGATTTTCTTCGAGAATACTTTCTCTTGTAATACTTCTTCAACTGCACGCGGCATAATTACTAACGTGAAGGCTCCATCACCTTCTTCACCCCATGTAATTACATTTTTCTCGTGCATAAACAGACGAAGTGAATGCTCTAATACATCTAAATGTTCATCAACGATATTTAAATCATACGTGTTTACTGTATGCATTTCACTTTCAAATACTAATGCATCACCGACTTCACCAATTTTCGCATAAAGTCGCTTCGCTTCAGCCGTTACTTTTTCTGTCACAGTAATTTCTAAACGATCAGAACCAGCAATTTCTTTTTTATTCTCTTGCAACACATCAAAGAATCGCTCTGTTTGCCAAATTGTTTCTTCTACTAAATGCGCAAACTCCTCGCGAATATCATTTTGTAATAATCTCGTTAAAAGTTGCTCCATCATCGTTTGCTTTAAACGATATGTTAAAGCTTTTTGAGCTGCATATTCTACAAGATGTCCTTCATCGAATACAACACAACTGCTTTCTGGTAATAACGGAATTTGCCCTTCACGCTTACGAGCATCGTACGTCCAAATATGATCCATATAGAAATCTTGAGAACAAATAATTAAATCTGCCGCTTTACGATAATGTTCACGTGATAGAGTTTGCCCGCAACGATGACGAGAATCACAAGTAAAGCAATCTTGGAAGTAGTCCCAATTTACTTTTGACCATTCTTCGTCATTTAAAAGTGGAAATTCTTTTCTGTCACCGTAGTGAGTAAAGTTTTGCATCGTACCATGATCGAATACAAACTGCGGTAATTCGTAGTACACATCTTCAATTACTTCTGGAGCTCGTCCACTCATAACATCTTCAAGTTTACGTAAACATAAATAATTATCCATTGATTTCGCAAGTCTTACATCTACCGATAAGCCTAATGCCTCAGATAATTTAGCAATGTCCCCTTCTTCTTTCACAAGCTGCTCAATTAACGTTTCATCTGCACAAGCGATAATAGCTGGTTTCCCAGTATAACGCGCATAGCAAATTGCATATAGAAGATATACAATTGTTTTCCCGGTTCCTACACCCGCTTCTGCGAACATAACTTTCTTTTCTTGGAAAGCACGCTCTAATTGAAACGCCATAAAAATTTGTTCATCACGCTCTTCAAAGCCTTTTTCCGGAAGGATGTCGTAAAATACATCTCCAATCCACTCATTCAACTTATCATAAAAATTGTCTTGTTTCCCTACTTCAAATGGTAATCTCTTCTCAGTAAACATCCTTAGCCTCCAACCAAAAAGTTTTTCTATAAAAGATATAGCAACTGCTACTCATATATGTGCAGCCACTTTCCCCTGTTGTAATACATAGAAATACACGAAAAAAAATTTTCCTTTCGAAAAAGGAAAATTTTCTTCTATATTAATGACTTTAAATACCGTTTATCTATCGCTGTTTCATGTGAAAGAGCTGACAAATATTCTTCTTGTGCTTTTTGTATTTCATCTACAATCGCACCTTGGCTATCCACTTCTTTTCCGAGCTCATCATACGTACGGTGAATAGCCTTTTGAATCATTGATAATTGGAAACTATCCATATTAGTTCCTCCTTTACGCATTACATAATAGCCAGTATATGCGCGCTGGAGGAGTTTTATACTATGAATTACGAGGTGGACGTTTTCCAAAGTATTGGTAGTAATCTGTACGGATAAATCCGTTAAACAGTTTACGTTTCTTCGATGCATCTTTTCCGTAGCACTTCTCAAACGCTTCGTAACTTGTTAATACATACGCCGACCATGTGTCTAATGGACGGAATACTTGTCCCATTTCTTTATACAGTTGTTCAACAAGTGCTTTTTCACTTAAACGTTCTCCGTATGGAGGATTCGTTACAACATAGCCATAATCCTCTTTTGTTGTGAAATCTTTTACTTGCATTTGTTTAAATGTAATTAAATCGCCTAAACCGACTTCTTCTGCATTATCTTGAGCAACACGGATCATACGATGATCGATATCTGATCCAATGATTTGCAATGGTTGATCATAGTTCGCTAAATCTTCAGCTTCTTGACGAGCTTCACGCCAATTTTGTTTACCAACCCAGCCCCATTCATCCGATGCAAAACCACGGTTAAATCCTGGTGCGATATTTTGTCCAATTAATGCTGCTTCAATCGGAATTGTACCTGATCCGCAGAAAGGATCCACGAAAGGACGATCTGGCTTCCAGTTTGTTAATTTAATTAAAGACGCAGCTAATGTTTCTTTTAAAGGAGCTTCCCCTTGATCCACACGGTATCCACGTTTATGAAGCCCAACACCGCTTGCATCAATTGTTAATGTTGCGATATCTTTTAACATTGCAATCTCAATACGGAATAACGGGCCATCTTCTTCAAACCAAGTTGTACGTTTATATGTTGTTTTTAATTTTTCAACGACAGCCTTTTTAACGATACGTTGGCAATCCGAAACACTGAATAACTCAGATTTTAAAGATTTACCGATAACAGGGAACTCACCGTTTTCTGGAATATAATCTCCCCAGTTTAATGCTTTCGTTTTCTCAAACAGCTCATCAAATGTTGTCGCTTTAAATTCGCCAACTTTAATTTTCACACGGTCCGCAGTACGTAACCATAAATTCGTGCGACAAATCGCCTTTTCATCTGCTTCAAATGTTACTTTGCTGTTTTCTACTTGGCATTCATAACCTAGATCACGAACTTCTCGGGCAACTAAAGCTTCAATACCCATTGCCGCTGTTGCGATTAAAGTAACTTTTCCCATTTGCATTCACCTCTTATGTATATTCAAACAATAATTAATAGCCATTTATCCTATTAATTATTACATTTTACGAAGAATTTTCTCATTAACCATTTTAACTCATCATTTATAACTTCATACAAATAAAAAGCCCTCCTCTAACAAAGGAGAGCTGAGTTATTTCATAGTTGGTTCATAACGTTCTGTAAGCCATGTTCTGTTCCTTTGTACTGCAAACGGCCCACGCCTCGTACTCCGGTGGCAATCATCTATCTACAGGTTATACAACCTGTCCTTTCCCATCGTTCATTTCCTTGGAAAAGATTCCCCTACCATTATTTGGGTTTCTCGCTCGTGGGGTTTACCTCGTTCCACTCCTATCATTTCTTCAAGGACTTCGTCACTGTGGCACTTTAAAGGTAGTCAAACCATATCCGAAAGGACTTAGGTTTTTTCCCTGCCGTTAAACCAGCCTTACAGCCAGAATACCCTAGCTTATGAATTGGCTAGGCACGAACACTACAGCCATCTCAGGCCGTGCGAGCATGGACTTTCCTCTACAACGTTGGCGTTGCAGCGATTACCCAAACGTTATGACATCCATTAGTATAGTGGAAACAAAAAGATTTTGCAATGTTTTTTTCTATGTAAAATGCTGTAACCTTTTTATCACCAGAAATTATTCGTATAACTTACTTCCAAATACAGCTTTTTCTAAATTCGATAGACGTTTTAAAATGTCCGTATTCGTGTTGTTATATACTGGTTGTGCAACTGGTGTTTGTACAACTGGTTGTTGTGGAACTTGCGTTGCTGCTAGCTTTTGTTCTTCTAGTTCACGCTTTAAACGAGCATTTTGTTGCTTTAATTGCTCAAATTCCTTGTGAAAAGCTTCGTAATCTTTAATGATCATATCAAGAAACTTGTCTACTTCTTCTTGTTGATAACCTCTCATACCTGTTTTAAATTCTTTTTCTAAAATATCTTTTGCCGTTAATTTAATTTTATCCGAAATCATTTTCTTCACCTCAAATTTTTGCCAAAACTTTCATTAACTAAATTTTTTCAGAAACAATGCTTTTTGTCAATCATATATACGAGTACTATATTACATATTACTCAGCATTATTCCACTGTTCCTCTTCTATTATATCTTGTAAATCGGAAAAAAGAATGAAATAACTGTGATAATTTTCTATTTCTCCTTTTTTCTTTGCCGCTTCTACAATATATTTAGGACTCCCTGGTTTTTCTTCATCATATACAGCTAAAAGTGCATCACTTTTTTCAATAAAAAATTGATTTTTTAATTTAAATTGCTCTGGGCTTTCGTACTTTCGTTTTGTGATACTATCAACATGGTCTGCTTGAGAGAGAATAAATTCGTAATATTCACGGTTATCTTCCTTCCAACCTTCTTCTTGTTCTAAAAATGGAGTAAATACCGCTAATTTTAAATCTGGATATTCTACTTGTATTTCAAAAACAACTTCAGCAGCCCATAATTCTACACCTAACTGGCCACTTATTATAACCCACTCTAACCCATCTTCTACAAAAGCAGTTAATTTACGACGCAGCGCCTTTTTTATACATTCTACTCCTGGATGATCATTTTTAAATATTCCAAGTTCAAATGGCTTATAACCTGTTACTGCAATAACTTTCATATCAACACTCCAATTACAAAAAAAGAACTAGCATTTCGCTAGTTCTAACATATCATTTACTTTTTAAATATTCCACCAACGTTTGGTCCAATATTCGGACCTACTGGTGATACATTGTTTGGTAAAAATGGTGATACATTTGGTCCTGGTCCAAACGGCGATACATTCGGTCCTGGTCCGAATGGGGATATTTGATGACCGTGGTGGTGGTGATGATGACCATGGCCACATGGTCCACATCCGCCGAATCCTGGATCGATTGGGTCCACAACATTTACATTTGAATTTGTTTGCGGGAAGAAGTTTTGGTTTTTAATTTGTTGATGATGTACATGTGTTGTATGCGTCGGGAAAATGTGTGGCACCACCGTTGTTGAAAAAGAATGTGTTACGCATTGTTTCGTCGGATGAATGACAGGAGCAGTTGTACAAATAGGTCCTGTAGGCTTATGCCCTCCAAAGCAAGGATGACAATGATGCATAGTTTTTCTCTCCTCTCTCATAAAAAAATCTGATTACACTTTACAGTATGAGAAAAGAGGGTAAGCCGCTTGTTATATATACCCATTTATTCTAAGGAAATTTGTCTAGTCTTTGATTTTCTATCCAATGCTTTTTATAGACAAACCTTCGACATTACTTACCAAAAAAGCCTCCCACTTGCTTTACAATACCTGTCACTTGATTCATCGCATTCATCATTTGTCCAGCTGTATTCATCATTTTATTTACATCATAGTTACCATCTGAATTTTTAAATTGGGAAACAAAACTAGAAAATTGACTTGGTTGCTGCTGTTGCTTTTGTTTATTTTGTGTCGGATACGGTTGTTTTGGTGGATAAAACATCGCTTGTTGATTGCCATAGGGAGATGGTGGTGGCATATAGTATTGTGAATTTATATAAGGTTGCGGTTGTTGATTCATATACGGTTGCTGCGGTTGATTCATAAACGATACTTCAAATGGCTGGTAATAATTTTGATTTCCATAATGAGGCTCGAAAGGATACATATTATAACGTAAATATGTATCCGTATTATATTGGTACATATTTTGCTGTGCATATGGATTAGATTGCTGATATACGTTAGATTGTTGAAACATGCATTCTCTCCTCCTTCACATAAGTTTCTACATATATAATATGTACTTGTAAAATAATTTGTGTGACGGAGTATCTGTCTATTTTTGTCGGAAGTTTAAATTTTTAAAAAATTATAAAAGAAAACCCTTCCATGCTATGATAAAAAAGAAGAAGATTCTCATGGGGGAGGAATCAACATGGTATTAGGGGATTTAAAACAAGCGTTTTCTCAAAAAAAGGGGTATTACACAGAGAATGTAAATGAATTGTTAGACTTTGCGAGACATTGGTATCTCGAAGGGAAAATATGTATTTCAGATTACCGAACAGTAATAAAAGAACTAGAAATAAACGGGGCAACAAAACCTACAACAGTGACAGAAGCATAAAAAACAAGAGGGTTTTCCCTCTTGTTACTTACATTGCTCAATTATATTTTGCAAAGTATACGAAATGGCTTGATGCGTCTCAAAGAATCGCTTACCTTTACCTTTATTTACAAAGCATTGCAACACATTTGTTTGTAAATTATCGTACACTTGATCAATTTGCTGTACATGTATATACTTCGGTTTTTCTTCCTTAATCCATTCATAAGCTAATTCTTTCCACACTTTTAATTCCTCATCTACCATATCTACAAACGGTTTCATATCCTTATAAAAATCGTATTCAATCATTTCTCTTTTTTTCACATTTGCTTCATTATTATGTTGCATAAGTTTTTCCGAAGACTGTATTAATGCCTCATACTTCATTTTATTCCCACCTTATTATGCACTCACTACGACGTTTTGAAATGCCTTCACCCAATTCCCTTTTTCTTCGTGATGCACTAATTTATTTTCCATATGCTCAATATGCATTTCTGTTATTTCTATCTTGTTGCATATTTTTTCACTCTTATCCTTTAATGCATGATTCATTCTAATCCCTATATTCATTTCCAGCAAATCGAGAGAACTTAACATTTGATCCATTGTTTTCATTACATCTTCCTTCTGAACCATCGCCATATACAAAACGCCTCCTTCTTTGCTTTTCCTTTGTCATGTAATTTCGCCGAATGATTCTTCACTCCTGCCCACATGACAAAACTAGTTGTTATTCGTCAAAGAAATCATTTTGTATGTCATTTATAGAAATGGTAACAATACAAAAAGGAGGTGCATGAAAATGGCAAAGAACAAAAACGAAAAAAAGAAAAAACAAAATAAACAAAATAAACCCGAAACTGGCAATCCAAAATTAGATGGTCCAAACTTCCCTGCTACATAAAGTGAAACTTCTTTAATCTCTTATATTCATTACGTTTTGAGATTAAATGTTTACCACGCATAGTAGGGTTACTTCACATTAAGAAGTCCCGTCTTCATTTATGAAGACGGGACTTCTTTTTTATTATATCACGAACTCATCCATCCTTTTAACAAAACGATTTACGGTGGAAGCAATATAGATTTGCTCCCTCTTTCTTTTATACCATTCTGTTATATCAACTTCACCCGTATACTCTTCTCGTAAAAATAGTTCATTTATTTCCGTATCTCTACAAAACCAATCTCTCATACTTATTTCATCATGTGCAACAGCAGGATAAACTTCTCTAAGAGCTGGTGTACAAGATTTTCTAGCTTCACTTACATAACATTCATAATCTGTTCTTGATCCTGTGTGTATCGTTTGCGATGCAAATCTATGGAATAAACTTTTGTAATTCGGATGGAACAGTAACGCTGCTAATTTCTTTCCTAGTTCTATACGCTTCTGTAACGTTTCAAATTGATAAACTGAAAAACCATACACCTTCCCTTCAACGGTTGGGAATATAACGGCACTAATATGAAGCATTTCTTGTAATTTAAAAAGGGCTGTATGGAATACATGTTTTTTAAAGTATGCATTCTCAATAACTGGTTTTTGAATTTTATTTTGTTCATTTATAATAAGCGCTGTCATAAGTCTATTTATATCTTTTTTCTCCCAAAAATATATCCATTCTTTTTCCATAAAAATGGATACGTTAAAATATTGTAACAAATGGAATAGTGGGATCTGCCTCCTCTTACTTTCTTCGTATAACAACAGCTGAGGAAATGCATCTAAAAAAATAATCCAATTTGCTTCTTCGTAAGTTAAAAACAAATGTTTTTTTACTGTTTGAGGTAAAACAGTAGCATAATATCTCCCTTCTAAATCAGTCATATTCCATCCTGCATTTCTTGAGACCATACTTGCTAAAAAAGCCCACCTAATCTCACTATTTCTTACATAATATTCTTGATAACACTCTGTTCGAGAAATGTTGTCCATATTAGCTATTTCTATTTCCCTCTTCATGTTGTAAACGATTGTTTTTTCCTCTTCTGTACAGACCATCATCTTTTTACGATATTGCTTGATTTTTTCATAATCATTCCATGTAAACATAAAGAAGTCCTCATACCTTTCTTGAAAAAGGTCACATCTTTTTTCATTTTTTGTTATAATCACCTTTGTAAGTAATTCTTAGCAAGTTGGGAGTGGACACACTATGACCATTCGTTACCCAAATGGAAAACGGTACAATCAAGCTTCACAACCTCATAAAACACCAATTAAAAAACATACTTACAGTAATAGAGGTATGTCCCTTGAAGAGGAATTGAATGAAACGAATGAATATTACTTAACCCATAATATTGCATGCGTACATAAAAAACCTACACCTCTTCAAATTGTAAAAGTGGATTACCCCGCTCGAAGTGCTGCAGTGGTAAAAGAAGCGTATTTTAAACAACCTTCTACAACAGATTACAACGGTGTATATAAAGGGAAATACATCGATTTTGAAGCGAAAGAAACAAAAAATAAAACGAGTTTTCCACTTCAAAACTTCCACCTTCATCAAATTGAGCATATGAAGCAAGTAATCGCTCATAATGGAATTGCATTTGTTATTATTAAATTTACACTTTTTGATGAACTTTATTTATTAGATGCAAAACATATTATTGCATTTTGGAATCGTCAAAATACAGGTGGAAGAAAATCGATTACGAAAGAAGAAATAGAAGAGCATGGATCCTTATTATCATGCGGTTATCACCCTCGGATTGATTATATCCGTGTACTAGACACGGTTTATTTTTCGTGATAGAGTCATCACTAAGGCTCTTTTTTCGACTTTTGGGGAGAGAATGAAAGGTAGGAGAAAGTATAATGTCAGATAATTATCGTTCTCGTACAGAACGAAATCATGTAAAAAATCAAAAGCAAGAAACAAATACAGAGAAAAAACCAAAGAAAAAAGGCTCCTTTTTTAAAAAATTCCTTATAGGTTGTCTACTTCTTGGTATCGTTGGTCTTGTAGCTGGCGTGTCCGCTTTCTTTGTTATGGTGAAGGATGCTCCAAAATTAGACAAATCAAAACTTGTCAACCCTTTATCAACAAAGTTTCTTGATAAGAACGGGAACTTTTTCTATGAATACGGTGCTGAAAAACGAACCCACGTTACGTATGATCAAATTCCAAAAGTAGTTGAAAATGCATTCCTTGCAACTGAGGATTCACGTTTCTATGATCATAATGGAATTGATTTTAAACGAACTACAAAAGCAGTTATGGAAAATGTCACTGGGGGATTCGGATCTCAAGGTGGTAGTACGATTACACAACAAGTAGTCAAAAACTATTTTCTAACGATGGACAAAACTGCAAAGAGAAAAGTGCAAGAATGGTACCTATCTTACAAATTAGAGCAACAATACTCTAAACATGAAATTTTAGAAATGTATTTAAATAAGATTAACTTAGGTAACCGTTCGTACGGTATTGCAACAGCAGCAAAAAAATATTATGACAAAGATTTAAAAGACTTACAATTACATGAAGCTGCAATGCTTGCAGGTTTACCCCAAGGTCCTAATATTTATGATCCTACAAAAAAAGACAACGTTGAAAGAGCTACACAACGTCGAAACGTCGTATTATCATTAATGAATCGACATGGTTATATAACAAAAGCTGAGATGGATAACGCAACGAAAATCCCTGTAACTGAAGGTCTTCAACCATCTTCAGAAGTAACGGAGATGAAGTATCAAGCATTTTTAGATGCTGTTGTAAAAGAAGTTGAAAAAGAATATCCCGATGTAAATATCGGTTCAGATGGTTTAACGATTCATACAACACTTGATCAAGATGCGCAAGATTATGCTGATAAAATTATGGATGGCAATCTTATTAAGTATCCGAACGATCAATTCCAAGGATCATTCGTATTTATGGATACACAATCTGGAGAAGTTCGAGCAATTGGAGCTGGGCGTAAAGAAAGTAAGTCTACTTTCAAAGGTCATAATATGGCCACTGATTTAAAACGCCAAGTTGGTTCAACAATGAAACCAATTTTCGACTACGGTCCAGCAATTGAGAATTTACAATGGTCTACATACCATCAATTAAATGACTCAGAATATACGTATTCCGATGGTAAAAAAATACGAAATGCAACAAATAGTTACAAAGGTGACGTTTCACTACGTGAAGCTTTGAAAAAATCATTAAACATTCCCGCTTTAAAGACAGCTCAAGCGGTTGGTCTTCCTAAGTCACAAGCGTTTGCTGAAGGTTTAGGTATGACATTTAAAGACGGCAAAACATATGAATCAACAGCAATTGGTAGTAACGATAGTTCTCCATTACAAGTAGCAGGTGCATATGCAGCCTTTGGTAACGGTGGGAACTACAATAAACCGCACTTCGTAAAAGAAGTTATCTTCCCAGATGGGAAAAAGAAAAGTTTTAAACCGAAAGAACAACGTGCGATGCAAGACTACACAGCTTACATGGTGACTGACGTTCTTCGTGACGTAGTAAAACCTGGTTCTGGTGGTACGGGTCCAACAGCATACGTTTCAGGTGTTGATGTTGCCGGTAAAACAGGAACACAAAACTTTGATGCAGACGTTATAAAAGAATATGGTATTCCAGCTGATGCAAACAGAGATAGCTGGTTCGCTGGATATACACCGCAATATACAATGGCAGTATGGACTGGGTACGAAAAAAATGGCCCAGAAAACTACATTAGTGATCGTTATACTAGAATTGCACAGCAAATGTTCCAAGTAATGATGAGTAAATTCGCTACAGATAAAACTCGTTTCGAACGCCCTTCTTCTGTACAAGAATTAAATGGTGAATTGTACGTAAAAGGCGCTAAAAAGGATGCAGTGAAACAAATTAAAGTAGATGCACCTAGTGGTCTTAATGTCACTTTCGATGGCGCTAGCACAGTTACACTAAACTGGTCTGGACCAGCAGAAGTTGATGCGTATGCCGCAAGCTATAAAGCGACTGACGGTTCAAGTGGTAGTTTATCAATAAAAGGTACGACAGCTACTCTTGGTGGTATTAAACCAGGCGTTACTTACAGCTTCTCTGTAGTAGCGAAAAAAGGTACTGGAACAAGCCCTGCCGTTGGTGCATCCTTCACTGCGCCTGGAGGAACTCCAGACGCGAAGAAAGCTGAAGATGAGGCTGCTAAGAAGAAGGCTGAAGAAGAAGCTAAGAAAAAAGCTGATGAGGAAGCTCAGAAAAAGGCCAATGAAGACAAATTAAAACAAGAAGAAGCTACTAAAAAAGCTGAAGAAGAAGCTCAGAAACAACAAGAACAACAACGTAAACAACAAGAAGAAGCTCAAAAGAAAGCTGAAGAGGAAGCTAAAAAACAACAAGAACAACAACGTAAACAGCAAGAAGAGGCTCAAAAGAAAGCTGAAGAGGAAGCTAGAAAAAAAGCTGAAGAAGAAGCTAAGAAACAACAAGAGCAACAACAACAACAACAAAATACCGGCGAAGATACACCTCACGCAGACGGAAATGTTGTTACAACAGAGTCTTAATACAAAAAAAGAAGTCCTTTCTCTTAACGAGAATAGGACTTCTTTTTTGTTATCATTTTCTTTACATATAGTTTTTCTATTTCAATATACAACTGCGCTAACTGAATATAAGAATGATAATTATTCGGTTTCTTTATAATGAACGAATATCGCTCTATAAAATTAACTGGTTGCACTTCCAATTCACTCGTAAAATCTTCTATTTTATTCAAACTATGAACAGGTTGCTCATTTAGCCAATATACAATTGATAATAAATGTGCTGCAAAAAGAATCATCGGACCTTCAGCTTCTTGTTTCTTTCTGTTTCGAAATAAAGTAGCAATGTCCTCATGCTTATTTTTCCATACATTCAACATTACCGGAATACTGTTTTCAATTTCATTCCACGGCTCATATTGTCTTTCCATATCATATATAAAATAAGTCTTTTGTATTGTTTCTTCAAATGACTGTTCTGTATAATACGCAATCGAATTTATACTTTCTTTAAAAAATGGTAAGCACCGAAATTCTCTCGGTATTTCTATCACTCGCTCCATCCTTTATTTCCCCTTCATTCGCTTCTTTCCTTCTCGGCATACTTCTAGTAAAGGGCACTCTTCACATTGTGGTCGCTGCGCTTTACAGTGATAACGTCCAAAGAAAATCATACGGTGATGTGTAACGCTCCATTCATCCATCGGAATTTTCTTCATTAATGTCTTTTCTACTTCTAACACCGAATCTTTCCATCTACAAATCGCTAACCGTTTACTCACTCTCTCTACATGCGTATCAACAGCAATTGCCGGAATACCAAACGCTACCGAAACAACTACGTTTGCTGTTTTCCGACCTACACCTGGTAACTTCGTAAGCTCATCTCGATCTTTCGGCACTTCCCCATTGTAATCATCTAATAACATTCTGCACAATTTTTGAATGTTTTTTGCTTTATTTCTATACAAACCAATAGAACGTATATCTTGTTGTAATTCTTCTAGCGAAACACTTAAATAATCTTCTGGTGTTTTATATTTTTGAAATAAATTTTTCGTCACTTTATTTACAAGTGCATCTGTACATTGTGCAGATAATGCTACCGCGATTACTAGTTCAAATGGATTATCATGAATTAATTCACAATGTGCTTCTGGGTACATATCCGCCATTGTGTCTAAACAATAGCGAATTTGCGTTTTATTTAACATATACTTCCTCCTACATTACTGCTCCAACCAATTATAAAAAGGCACTTTTCCAGTAAATTTCGTCTCTTGTTTTGTCGTTTGCTGCGTTCGTTGTTGATTTGCTCTAAATTTCCGTCCTTGGTTTTGGGCTTGATCTACTGTTTTAATACCATTCTTTTTCCATTCAAATAAAATACGATCAATATATCGGAAATTAAGCTTACCACTCATTACAGCTTCCCTGAGGGCCGCTTGAATTAAATTCGGATGATGTTGATCTTGATCTTCCCACATTCCCAACGTTTCACATTCAAATGGAGAAAGTGGTCTTCCAAATTCTTTTTCAAATACTGTATATAAATTTACTTGCAATTGCTTTATTTCTTTTTGTTCTTCCTCTATTGATTCATTCATTAAGAAATGCAATATTTTTTCCCATAGCGGTTGTAAAGAATAACTTTCACACATCATCGCTTCTGATTTTTGTCCACCTTCTAGTGATAAAAAACCTTTTTGAATCAATGCCTGAATTACTTCCATACATTTCATTTCGGTAATCGTCATCCGTTCTGAAATCTCTGACGGAGTCGGAAATGAATTGCCCGATTCTAAAAATGTATGTACATGAAGTACAACCATAAATTCTGTTTCATTTAACCCTAATTTTTTATAATGCATCATAAGTAATTTTGGAATTGCAATGCTTCCCTGCTCAAACCACTGTAACATCATTTTCTTTTTCATCACCAAACACCTCGCTCTCTAGTATAACACACCTTTCGCTATTTCTTTTTGCCACAATTCGTCAAAAAAACCTCCCTATTATGTAGGAAGGTTTTTGTATTACATTAATAAAATATACAATTAAGCTTGCACTTTACTTTTCATAAACGTGTGAATACGTTCTAATGCTTTCTCCACTTGTTCAAGAGATGTCGCATATGATAAACGAACGTTATTTGGAGCACCAAATCCTGTACCTGGTACAAGAGCTACTTTTTCCTCTTCTAATAGAGCTTTTGCCCAATCATCAACAGTTTCGTATCCTGATAAAGCTACTGCTTCTTTTACATTAGGGAATAAGTAAAATGCACCTTGTGGTTTAATGCAAGTAAAGCCAGGGATTTGAATTAATTTATCATAAATAATGTTTAATCTCTCTTCAAATGCTTGACGCATTGTTTCTACAGGTTCTTGTGAGCCTGCATATGCCGCGATTGCGCCGTATTGAGCGATTGAAGTAGGGTTTGACGTACTATGACTCGCTAAGTTCGTCATCGCTTTAATAAGCTGCTTATTTCCTGCTGCATATCCAATACGCCATCCTGTCATAGAATGAGATTTAGATACACCATTAATAATAAGTGTTTGTTCTTTTAATGCATTAGAAAGCTGGGCAACCGAAGTATATTCTGCTCCACCATAAATTAATTTCTCATAAATTTCATCTGAAACGATTAAAATATTGTGTTCTAAACATACTTCTCCAAGCTGTTGTAATTCTTCTTTGCTGTAAATCATTCCTGTTGGATTGCTCGGTGAATTAATAATAACTGCTTTCGTTTTCTCTGTAATTGCCTCACGCAGCTGCTTCGCTGTAATTTTGTATTCATTATCTTCAAGGCCTTCTACATAAACTGGCTTACCACCAGCAAGCTTTACTTGTTCCGGATAACTTACCCAGTATGGCGTAGGGATGATAACTTCATCACCTTCATCAAGTAGCACTTGGAATAATGTATATAATGCATGCTTTGCGCCGTTACATACAATAATTTCAGACGGATCATACGCAATTCCTTGATCGCGAGTAAACTTCTTCACAATTTCTTGTTTTAACGCTTGTAACCCACCTGTTGGTGTATATTTCGTATGTCCTTCTAACATCGCTTTATGTGCAGCATCCATAATATGTTCTGGCGTATTAAAGTCAGGTTCTCCTGCTCCTAATCCAATTACATCATGACCTTCTGCTTTTAATGCTTGTGCCTTTGCTGTAATTTCTAAAGTTGCAGATGGTGTTAAAGCAGCTACTCGCTTTGCTAATTTCATTTGTAGTTCCCCCTACATCTATTTTTCAATGCTGTAGTGACCAGCATAATCCCCATTTTGAAACTCTAAATAATAATACGTATAACGATCTTCCTGATCAATATATGTAATTTCCCACAACGGAATATCGTTTTGAGCACCTAATTTTACTTTTGTAATTTCTTTTGGCTTTGGCTTCGGCTCATCGCCTTTTCCTGTAGCTTGTTCAGCCAACTTTTGCAAAGCTTCTTTTTCAGAAATACCTTCACTCTTTTTCTTCACAAGGACATTCCCTTTTTTATTAGGCACCCAAACAATAATTTGTTCTCCTTTTTCGTCTGCACCTTGTACGACTGTATATGAAGAATTTCCGTTATAATAATCAACAGATTTTACTTTTGTAAGCTTTGCCTTTTCTTTCGCAATTTCTACAGATTTTTCCTCTTTATGGATTTTCTTTTCCATTGCTTTATTATAAACATACGCCCCATATATTCCGCTAGCAACGATTACGATAACGATTGCAAAGATCCACTTTTTCATTGTATCACTACGTTCTGTAAATCGTAAATACAGCTGTTTCTTTATCTTTTTCGTCTAATGCTAATCCGAACATGAGGTCCTGCTCTTTTAACGTACGATTCAAACTATCAACGATTTTATACAAGTCAGACGAATATTTAATACGCGTCGTTGATAGGACTTCGATTTTCTTATCCATGAAAAAACTCCTCCGTTACACAAAAATTTCTAATTATAGAAGAACGCAATGCGGTTACAATAAGAGTACATTCTTTACAACCCCTGCTTCATCACCCATCTATTATAGCAGGACATGTACAGCAAAAAAAGGTTTCAAGTCGAAAACCGATACATTTTGTATACAAGAAGTAAGAAAAATAAAATTCCTCCTACCCACATTTTTTACGCCTGAAGTTTACATGCACTTCAGGCGTATTTTTCCTTCCAATTTTATTCAATTGGCCGTTCCTTTAATTGTTCTAACAATTCTTCTAGAGGGCCTTCATAAAGCGGAACAGTTGGAATTGATTGTAAAAAACGTTTTCCATAGGAAGCGCTTGTCAAACGACGATCTAGTACAAACACCGTTCCGGTATCTGTACTTGTTCTAATAAGACGACCAAATCCTTGTTTGAAACGCAGTATTGCTTGCGGGAGTGCTAACTTAGCGAATACGTCCTCTCCTTGATTTTTTAACCACTCTCCTTTTGCTTCCATCATCGGTTGATGAGGAGGCGTAAAGGGAAGACGGACAATAACAAGACAACTAAGGGCATCTCCAGGTATATCTATCCCTTCCCAAAAACTACTTGTTCCTAATAAAATTGATTTATCGAACTCTTGAAACTTACGAATGAGACGACTTCTGCTCTTATTATTCACACTTTGCGTTAATAATAAATAGCCTTCTAATTCCTCATCATTTTTCAAATTCGTATATGCTTCTTTCAACATTTCATACGAAGTGAACAAAACAAGCATTCTACCTTCTGTAGCTTTCGCTATTTTTGCAATATGAGCCGACACAGATTCAATATATTCTTCATTACTTGCTTGCTTAATAAAGGGCACATCCGTTGAAACCATTAATTTCATCTGTTCTTCAAAATGGAATGGTGATGGGACCTGTAATGTATTTGGAGCAAAATCATGTAAGCCTAGCTCTTCTTTTATATAGTCAAATGAATCGTTTACTGTTAGCGTTGCTGATGTGAAAATAACACTCTTTTTCTCTGTTAAAAATTCATCAGCAAATCTTTCACCAATATGAACAGGTTGCCCATATAAAACAGTTGAATGAATGGTTCCCTTCGTTTCAGTTTCCATCCATGTCACATATGAATTTTTTTCTAAAATGAGTACTTGTAAAGATTGCGCCATCTTTCTCAACAACTCAATTAAATGCATAAATTCACCTGTAACAACATGCATTTCCCATTCTAATTTACTTTGCAATATATCAACTTGCTTCTCAAGTGTAGAGAGTAATTTTCTTACATCATATACAAAGCGATTTGTTAACTCGGTAATACTATCCCATAACTTACCTTTCTCTACTTCCGTGTTATATCGATAAATGAGTGGCATATTGCTGATCCCTTGTTCCTGCTTTGTTTGTTTAAAGATGAATGCACGTAACATTTGGAATAGCTCATCCGCATCAAATTTCAATTCCTTCAAACTATGACTTACCATGCGAAAAGTAGAACGGGAGGCTTGCTCTGATTTTTTCATCATTTTATATACTTTAGAAAGTACATCATCTGTTTCTAGCGTACCAAGACGAGATAAAACTAGCTGGAAATACATACAGGAGAACTGTTCACCTAATGTTCTACTCGCTGCTTCCTCGATATGATGAGCCTCATCAAAAATAATATGCTCACATGAAGCAAACAGTGGTTCTTCACTTGAAAAATCTTGAAATAATAACGCATGATTTGTAATAACGATATCTGCAAATAATGCTCTATTCTTTGCTCGTTGATAAAAACAACGACTAAACCAGTTGCTTTGCATCCCACCCGGACTATGTACATCACTACAAATCCGGTTCCAAAGTAACTTTCCGCCCTCAGGAATATTTAATTCATCACGATCGCCCGTTTCCGTTTGCAATAACCACACTAAAATTTTTGCCTTCGTGAGCGCCATATCATAATTCTTCTCTTCTTCTTGCAAAGCATATTCAAATTTATGTAGACAAAGATAATGCTTTCTTCCTTTCAGAAGAGCTACTTCAAATGAAAATGGCATTATTTTCTGTAATAATGGAATTTCTTTTTCTAGTATTTGTTGCTGCAGTTGTACAGTTTGGGTACTTATGATGACAGGTTCTTCTTTTTTCTTTGCAAAATAAATACTTGGAAGCAAATATGCAAGTGTCTTTCCTGTTCCTGTTCCTGCTTCAATTAGTGAAAACCTAGAATCTCTTAGCGCTGTATATATTTCCTTCATCATACTCTGTTGGCTTTCTCTTTTTTCAAACTTTGGCATATTCGACTCAAGTTTATCAATTGTCTTATGCAAGAAAGCATCAAATTTAAATGCACATGTTTCACTTAAGTTTAAAGAATAATTCCGTTTTCGAAGGGCAATATTTCGATACACTTCATATCCCTCTGCTCCTTTTTTACCATGCATCATTTTCTTTAAAATATTTTCAGAAAGCACATCCGCTATATCACTTTGAAACACATCACTCAATTCATAAAGCGATTGCAAGGTGACAAGGGGTAACTTCTCAATTTCATTTAAAAATTGTAAAAACAATTCCGCTGTTGCAAGAGCATCACTATCCGCACGATGCGGTTGATCATGCTCTAATTCGTGTTGTTTAGCTAAATCACGTAATTTATAACTATCAGCCGTTGGCAAAAGAATTTGCGCCAACTCAACTGTATCAACTTTTGGACAATGTATTTCTGTATATCCAGCCTGCCTTAATTCTTCCGTTAAAAAATTCCAATCAAAGTGAACGTTATGTGCAACGAAAGCTGCACCTTGTAATAGCTCAACAACCATTGGGGCTACATCTTCAAATAACGGGGCTTGCTTAACCATACTCTCATCAATCCCTGTTAACTCTGTAATAAATGGTGGAATCTCTCTCTTCGGATTAATAAAAGATGAAAAAATCTCTAATATCTCTCCATCTTCCACTACAACAGCTGCAATTTGGGTAATTTTATCTTTCCCATCTTTCCAGGAGTTCCCTGTCGTCTCTAAATCCACAACGACATAACGCTTACTCATATATGTAACACCTCAATTTCTTACCTATCAAACAGAAAATTATATAATGTTACTATACCACGTTTTATCTCATCTTAATGAAAAGATGCACAAAAAAGGCTATCTCCATAATAGAGATAGCCTTCTTACTTATAATATCGTACCCGCTTTTTCAGCACCTAACATTTCAATAATTTGATTATCATCGTCTAATACTGCAATTTTCGGCTCTTGTTTATGAATATTTTCTTCTGCCACTAAACCGTAGCAAATAATAATAACTTTATCTCCTGGCTGTACAAGCCTTGCAGCTGCACCATTCAAACAAACAACACCGCTACCACGTTCTCCTTTAATAACATATGTCTCTAAGCGAGCACCATTATTATTATTTACAATTTGGACTTTTTCGTTTTCTACAATATTTACTGCATCCATTAAATCTTCATCAATTGTAATACTACCTACATAATTTAAATTTGCTTCTGTTACTGTTGCGCGATGTAGCTTCGCTCTCATCATTGTGCGAAACATAGATGCTCCCCCTTATTTAACCGTTAATGTTATATTGTCAATTAATCGTACATTGTCAAATTTAACTGCAATTGCTAAAATGATTCGTCCTTCAATTTTATCCACTACTTGTAGTGAAGGATACGCATATAAATCAGCATAATCTACAGTGCCTTTCGTATACGTCTCAATATACTCCTTCACAAGAGTTGTAATGATTTCTGCATTACGTTCTCCTGTCTCAATTCTTTCTTTCGCTATACATAGACTGCGGTATAAATGAGGAGCCTCTTCACGCTCTTCTGGTGATAAATACACGTTACGAGAACTTTTGGCTAATCCATCTTCTTCCCTTACAATATCCACCGGTACGATTGTAACCGGAATATTAAAATCAGCGACAAATCCTTCAATGACAGCAACTTGCTGTGCATCTTTCATACCGAAATAAGCACGTGTTGGCAATGTAATATTAAATAGTTTCATTAGTACAATCGCAACACCAGCGAAATGACCAGGTCTTTGTTTTCCGCATAACACATCGGTACGCTTCACAACTTCTACTGTTGTCGTTTGTTCTGCTGGATACATTTCTTCTACGCTCGGATAAAATAAATAATCTACACCGTTTTCTTTTGCTACATTTTCATCTCTATCAATATCACGAGGGTATCGATCTAAATCTTCATTTGGTCCAAACTGTAGCGGATTAACAAACACGCTTAAAACTACAATTTCATTTTCTTCTCTTGCCTTACGTAATAAAGTCGCATGACCTTCATGTAAATAACCCATCGTTGGGACAAAACCAATACTTTTTCCACTTGCACGTAGTTCGTTTGTAATTTGCTGCATCTCTTGCACTGTATTTATGATTTTCATTATTGTTTTCCTCCGTATAACGCTAAACATTCTTCCTCTTTCATTGTGAATGAATGTTTTTCTTCCGGAAATTGACCTGTCTTTACTTCAGTTACGTATTGTGAAATCCCTCGCACAATCTCCTCTTGAACAGACGTATATTGCTTCACAAATTTCGGAACACGATTTACGCCATATGAGATAAGATCATGATAAACGAGTACTTGCCCATCCACTTTTTGCCCTGCTCCAATTCCAATCGTTGGAATTGTTAGTTGCTTCGAAATAAATTCTGCTAGCTGCATTGGCACACATTCTAATACAAGTGCTATCGCACCAGCTTCCTCACATCTCTTCGCATCTTCTATTAATTTTTTTGCACTTTCAGCATCTTTTCCTTGTACTTTATAGCCACCTAACACTCCTACAGATTGAGGAGTTAAGCCTAAGTGTGCCACGACAGGAATTCCCGCACTCGTCAAGTAATGAATAGTTGATATCACTTCTCCTGCACCTTCTACCTTCAGTGCATGAGCACCACTCTCTTGAACGATGCGGCGTGCATTCACCATCGTATCTTGAGGCGACACATGATACGACATAAATGGCATATCAGTTACAATAAACGTCTCTTTCGCTCCTCGGCGTACAGCTTTCGTATGATGAATCATATCCTCTACTGTTACAGGTACTGTTGAATCATAGCCGAGCACAACCATCCCAAGGGAATCTCCAACTAAAATCATATCAACTTCCGCTTCTTCTGCTAACTTAGCAGATGGATAATCATACGCCGTTAGCATTGTAATCGGCTCACCTTGCTCTTTCATTTTCAAAAAATCTGTTTTTGTTTTCAAAAACTACTCCTCCTTTATACAGGAGAGAGGAGATGGCCGAAATCATATAAAAAACCCCTCTGGCCATAAAAGGGCAGAAGGGTTGTGTGTTAGTCGGCATTATTCATCCCTCTGTCCCAGTCCGTTATTGGATCAAGGCAGAATCCAAGTTATTATTTTTCGTATTGCTTCGAATCATAGTGCAGTTCGCTCTGATACTGCCCACATTCGAACTAATTATAGCAAACTCCAAAAAGGAATTACTACATTTTTTTGAAAAAATAATTTTTATTCTTATTACGGTATGTGAAATTTATAAGTGAACGATTCAATCATAGAAAGATAAACTTTTTAAATACATGGTATAACTCATAAAATAATGATGCAGGTTAATTGAGGAGATATACTTACAAAAGGAGAATTGCGAATGTCTATAAACAAATGGTTATTTCGATTCATCGGTTTTCTTGTGATGCTTGTGGTAATAACAACTTTAAATTCCCTCAATGTATTTGCCTCAGTTAACGACTTGGCACAACCTATTGCGTCAGCGAAAGTGATTGAAGTTGAGCTAAACGATGATTACTTTAATCCAAACGTCATCACGATTCCAATTAACGAATCAACAACATTACTGTTGAAAAATAAAGGTAAGAGTGAGCATACCTTTACAATCAAAAAACTCGGTATTGATGTCGTCGTCGATTCAGGAAAAGAAAAAAACATTACCGTGAAACCTAACAGTGCCGGTACATATGAATTAATATGTCGATACCATCTCCTCAAAGGAATGGAAGGTAAAGTAATCGTCAAATAAGAAGCAAACTCAACTGGACGATCTTTTAAAATAAAACTTAAATATTAAAAGATTTTATTAATATGGAAATAAAAAAGAAGTTCCAAAAGAGGAACTTCTTTTACTTAATTTCGATATCCGCAGAATGAATATGATGTACTTTTCCTTCATGGTCTTCTAGGAGCAATACACCATCCTCTGTAATTCCTTTTGCTATCCCTGTAATTGTCTCTCTCATCGTTCGAGCGTTAATTTCTTTCCCGATGCTTACAGCGTAACTTTCCCAAAGAATTTTAATGACAGAGAAACCATTTTGTAAATACTCTTCATATAATTTTTCTAGTTGTAAAAAGATTTGTTGCATAAGCTCCGCACGAACAATTGGCTTACCAGATTCAATCGCTAAAGAAGTAGCAATATGCTGAATTTCCTCATCAAAATGTTCTTGCTTTTGATTCGCATTAATACCAATACCCATAATGACAGCATTAATTTTATCAGGATCAGCTTGCATTTCTGTTAATATTCCTACAGCCTTTTTCCCTTGAATTAAAATATCATTCGGCCATTTTATTCCTACGTTTACACCTGTGCACTTTTCAATTGCTTGCGCAGCGCTAACAGCGGCTAACAAAGTAAGTTGTGGTGCATGTTGAACCGGGATTGATGGACGTAAAATAATACTCATCCAAATTCCTGTTCCTTTTGGTGAATGCCATTTTCTGCTTAAACGACCTCTACCCGCTGTTTGTTCTTCTGCCACAACAATTGTTCCTTCTTCTGCACCTTCATAAGCAAGCTTTGCTGCAATATGTTGCGTCGATTCAACGGACTCTTCAAAATACACTGTTCTACCAATATGTTTCGTTTGTAACCCTAACTGTATTTCATTCGCAGTCACTTTGTCTGGCTTACTTGCAATTCGATAACCTAATCGACGCACAGCTTCAAGTTCATATCCCTCATTCCGAAGGTCCTCCATATGTTTCCACACAGCAGTTCTTGAGCAACCAAGTTTATCACTAATCGTTTGACCAGATACAAACTCGCCATCCGCTTCCGAAAAAACTTGCAATAACTGCTTTCTTATAGTAGATTGCATTCTTGCAGCCACTCCCTTATACACTCTTTCTCATTTACTACGTTTCCTTGTACAATTGCTTCTTCAATTTTTTGAATCATTTCAGCAACCCACGGACCTGGCTTTTTATTTGCCCAGTTTAACAAATCATTCCCAGTCACATTCATCTCTTGTCGACTCTTAATTGGCAATGCTTGAAACAACGTTTGTACCCGGTTAACAGCTGTATGATCATAGCTTTCAATCATCGCTTCATATACTCTTTCTGCCATTTCAGCTATATGAATTCCCGTTTTATAAAGAAGAACTGTATCCCAATCCTTCTCCTTTCTCTTACGGATTGTTAATAAAACTGCGACGATATCTTTTATTTTTTTATTCGAAAACTTCCATTGACGTAAAAAGACAGCTGGATGTTCTTCCCCGATACAATATAAGAAAAACGCCCACGCCTCAATGTCTGCTTCAAAAGAATCCCATTTATACTGCGTAGCTTTTAACAATTTCTCTTCTGACATCTGTAAATATGGCAGATAAGAAAATAGTTTCGTTTCTACTAATTCTTTGAGAGCCTTCACACAATATGTGCCAGTTAACAGTTTTTCAAACTCCACTGTAATTCTCTCAATTGCTATATGTTCCAGCAAATGTCCATATGTTTCAATTGCTTGCTTCGTTTTCGTCTCTAAAGAAAAACCTAACGTACTTACGAACCGAATACCACGCATCATTCGCAGGGCATCTTCTTGAAACCGATCCGCAGCATTTCCCACTGTCACAATTTCTCTCTTTTGAATCGCTTCCTGTCCAGCAAATAAATCAACCATTTTTCCTTCTTCTGTCATTGCAATTGCATTCATTGTGAAATCACGACGTTTTAAATCCTCTTCTAATGAACGAACAAATTGA
Source organism: Bacillus paranthracis (assembly GCF_001883995.1). GTDB lineage: Bacteria > Bacillota > Bacilli > Bacillales > Bacillaceae_G > Bacillus_A > Bacillus_A paranthracis. Next base: position 58,474 of record NZ_MACE01000051.1, read on the forward strand.
ACACTACTAGGTCTTCGAAAGTCTTCATATTCACTCTCTGTTCGAAAAGTGGTTACCTCATAAGGCTCACCATTTTCTACGACAATTACAGTTCCATGTTCAAGACCAACAGGAACATGTCTTGGAAATATAGCCATCACTTCTTCTGGTAAAGCAGATGTCGCAATATCAATATCTCCAATCGGCCTATCGATAATAAGGTCTCTTACGCTTCCACCGACAAAGTAAGCCTCATGCCCTTGTTGCTTTAAAGTCTCAATAATAGAACTAGCTTTTTTAAATCTTTCCATTTTTGTCATCCCTTAGTACATCATAGTAAATCGTTTCATATTGTGAGACGATTTTTTCAGAGCGAAACTGCTCGTAAACACTTTCTCTTGCTCGCTCTCCCATATTACGGTGAAGTTCTTCATCCTTTAATAGCTGAATGGCTTGATCTGCCACTCCTGTTGTATCGCCAACTTCACATAAATATCCTGTATCACCATGTTGAATGACTTCTGGAATACCTCCACCCCTTGTTCCGATACAAGGTACACCACACGCCATCGCTTCTAATAAAACAAGACCAAAACTCTCCTTCTCTGATAAAAGCAACATTAAATCACTCATCGCAAGTAGTTCTGCAACATTATCTTGCTTCCCTAAGAATAAGACGCGATCTTCAATATGTAAATTTTTCACCAACTGTAAAATCGTGCAAAATTCTGGTCCATCTCCAACAAGAAGCAACTTCGCATCTACTTCTGTAACAATTTTAGCAAATGCCTGCACAACATCTTGCACACGTTTCACTTTACGGAAGTTTGAAATGTGAATGAGTATCTTTTCACTCTCACTTATACCGTATTCTTTCTTTAATTGGGTCATATCACGTTTGAAATATACACGTTCGTCTATAAAGTTATATACCGTTTGAATGTCTTTATTTGGTTTTACAAGCTCATGCGTTTCGTTAATTAATGAATGCGAGACAGCCGTCACAACATCAGATTGCTCAATACCAAAACGAATTAAATTATTTAGCGAAGGGTCGGATCCTAACACAGTAATATCTGTTCCATGCAAGGTTGTAACAATTTTAATACGCTCTCCAATCATTTGTTTTGCTAAATAAGCACAAATGGCATGTGGTATTGCGTAATGCACATGTAAAATGTCTAGGTTTTCTCTTTGTGCAACCTCTGCCATTTTACTCGCTAACGCTAAATCGTATGGTGGATATTGAAATACAGAGTATTGATTTACCGTCACTTCATGAAAATAAATGTTTGGATACACTTTATTTAACCGGAATGGTAAACCCGATGTAATAAAATGAATTTCATGCCCGCGTTCCGCTAATTGCTTTCCTAATTCTGTTCCAACAACTCCAGAACCACCTACAGAAGGATAACATGTAATACCTATTTTTAATTTCATTTACATCCCCCTATTAAATCAGCATGTAATAAAACCGGTTTCTTACTCATAAACCCTTCGGCATATAAAACTCCAACTTCTTTTCCAAACATTTTCTCACGGGCGACTACAGTTTCAACGTAACCTTCTGTTAACGGCGTTTTCACACCATCACTCCCTGTTGAAAACTGACTTTCATACGCTTCTAATGCTTCCACCTTTTGCGATACGTATTCACTAATATCTATACAAAAATTCGGTTTATGAAAACCATTAATCATATAATGATAAAAAGACTCCACACGATGTGGTGGAACCTCTGGCATATATTTGCGAATTCCCGCTGAAAAAATAGCTTCTTCCACAAGTTTTGCACAATTTGCATGATCTGGATGACGATCTTCATAATACGGCGCAAAAACTAGTTTTGGTTTATATGTACGAATTACCTTTACAATTTCACGTATATACTCTTCTTTCATATACAAACCACGGTCTGGCATCGCTAAATTTAGTCTCGTTTTTACTCCCATTATACGAGCTGCCGCCTTCGCTTCTTCTTTTCTTAACTCTATCGTTCCGTTAGAAGAAAGATCAGCTTCTGTTAAATCACAAATACCTACTTCATACCCTTGCTTCGTATATTTAGCAATGGTACCCGCCATGCCGATTTCAACATCATCGGCATGGGCACCAAACGCTAATATATGTAATCCACTCATAATTGTTCCCCTCATTTTCTTAACTTGCGGTAATCTAAATCTCCTCGCTCTAATGCGTGCATTAACATTTCAGCACTTGCCATATTCGTCGCAAGTGGAATTGCATATACATCACATAAACGAAGCAATGCATTCACATCCGGTTCATGCGGTTGTGCTGTTAATGGATCGCGGAAGAAAATTACCATGTCTAAATCATTTTTTGCAATCATTGCACCAATTTCTTGATCGCCGCCAAGAGGACCAGATTGATATCTTGTTACAACTAAGCCGGTCGCTTCCATAATACGAAGTCCTGTCGTTCCTGTTGCAAATAATTCATGTTGTTCAAAAATTGGTTTATATGCGTATGCAAACGAAACCATGTCGTCTTTCTTTTTGTCATGTGCGATTAAGGCAATTTTCATCCGTTGTCTCCCCTTTAGTCGATAATATTTTCTAAACCGTACACAAGATGATCTAGATTCATTACTGTCTCAATTGATAGTTTTACACCAGACATAAATGATGCACGATTGAATGAATCATGACGAACTGTTAACATTTGTCCGTCTCCACCAAACATTACTTCTTGGTGTGCAATAAGTCCTGGTAAACGTACACTATGAATATGAATGCCGTCTACATTTGCACCACGAGCCCCTTCTAGTTGCTCTACTTCATTTGGATGACCTTGCTGCTTTGATTCACGATTTTGACGGATTAATTCTACTGTTTTTACCGCTGTACCAGATGGTGCATCTAGTTTTTGATCATGATGCAATTCAATTACTTCAACATCTTGGAAGTATTTCGCTGCCATTTGTGAGAATTTCATCATAAGAACTGCACCAATTGCAAAGTTTGGAGCGATAATTGTTCCTACTGCTTTTTCTTTCGCAGTCTCGGTTAATTGTTTTAGCTCTTCTTCTGTAAATCCAGTTGTACCAATAACAGAACGAAGTCCACGCTCAACTGCTAGTGTAACGTGTTGTTTCCCAACTTCTGGCGTTGTTAAATCTAACAACACATCTGCTTCTACTTCCTCTAAACAAGTATGTAAATCTGCGTAAATAGGTGCATCTAGCGCTGGCATTCCCGGTAAATCAGAGATTTTCTCTCCACCATGCTTATAATCCACTGCTGCTACTAAATTAAAATGTTCCGTTCTTTCCATAAGAAGAACTGCTTCATGTCCCATACGTCCTCTTGGTCCAGCGATAATTACTTTAATTTCTTTCATTATTCTTTCTCTCCCTCATCAATACGTGTCCAGCGATCTTTATCGCGAGTATTAAATTTATTCATTACAATGTTATGTGCTGTTTCTAAATCAATATTTAAACTATTTGCCATACAAATCATAACAAATAATACATCTCCAAGCTCTTCTTCAATACTACGTTCTTTTTCAGTTGTTTTCTTCGGTTTCTCACCATAATAATGATTCACCTCTCTTGCAAGCTCCCCCATTTCTTCCGTTAAACGAGCCATCATTGCAAGTGGACTGAAATAACCTTCTTTAAACTGACCAATATATGCATCAACTTCTTTCTGCATATCCTTCATCGTTTTCGCTTCCATACAATTCACCTCTAATCCTTCCTCTTTCATGTTAGCCAATTCATCGCGATTTGACAAATATTATTCCCCGCCAAACACCTATTTGCGACCCTTTTTGGGAAAGATTATAATAAAGTGAAACTTCTTTTGCGTTTTTGGCAAAAGATTAGCCCGCACCAATCGGGTTCCTACGGCTGGTTTGCCTTTCTTCAGAGCTTTATCTCCTACCAGCCGTTGGAACGGGGTAAAGTGAAACTTCTTTTGCGTTTTTGGCAAAAAATCAACCAGAACCAATCGATTTTTATAGCCTTCACTATTTTCACTAGCAACTAGAAATTACTTATCATTATGTTTTACCGTTTCAGCGGAGCAATGCCATTTACATAATTAGGGGGATTTCTATATGACATCAAATTTGAAGATTCGAAATATCATTTTTATTTTAATCGGTTCCGCTATTTTTTCTTTCGGTATTGTGAATATCAATATTGAAAATCACCTTGCAGAAGGTGGATTTACCGGTATTACACTATTATTGTATTTTCTATTTAAGTTTGACCCTTCTTATTCAAACTTAATTTTAAATATCCCTATATTTTTTATTGGTTGGAAGTTACTTGGAAGAGCGACATTTATATATACACTAATCGGCACCTTTAGCGTATCTTTATTTCTATGGATTTTTCAGCGTTACGAAGTTCTCAACTTACATGTAAACTTACAAAATGATATGACACTCGCAGCTTTATTTGCTGGGGCATTTATTGGTATCGGTCTTGGGATCATATTTAAATACGGCGGAACTACTGGCGGTGTAGATATTATTGCGAGACTCGCTCATAAATATGTTGGCTGGAGTATGGGGAAAACGATGTTTATGTTTGATGCTATCGTCATTATCGTCTCTATCCTTACCTATTTATCATATCGCGAGGGTATGTATACGTTAGTTGCTGTTTTTATCGGGGCGAAAGTCATTGATTTTATGCAAGAAGGAGCCTATGCAGCAAAAGGAGCAACTATTATCTCCGATAAAAACGATGAAATTGCTGCTAAAATTTTATCTGAGATGGAGCGCGGAGCGACCTTTTTAAAAGCTGTTGGATCGTATACAAAAGTGGAACGGAACGTATTGTATTGCGTTGTTGCTAAAAATGAAATCGTGAAATTAAAAAATATTATTACTTCTGTAGATCCTCATGCATTTGTTGCAGTAAGTGACGTACATGATGTAGTTGGTGAAGGTTTTACGTTGGATGAAAATAAAAACCCATTACATACATAAACACAACTAGAAAAGCTTTTTAGCTTTTCTAGTTTTTTATTACGTATTGCTTAAGTTTCTCTAAATCCTCATAAATAAGCTCCAATAAGCCCCGATTATAAAAAATGGAAGCAGGATGGAAGGTCGGAAAAATATGATATTCTTTCTCTGACCATGTAAATTCTGCACTTTGCATATCCTTTAATTTTTGAATGGGTTGTTTGAATAATTGCCCGTGTACATCTGTGATTTTTTTACCTTTTCCTGTTAAACGCTGAAGACCGATATTGCCAAGCGTGACAATTAGCTTCGGATTTAGTTTCTCTAATTCATAATCTAACAAAGGTGCATGGGCAACTATTTCTCCTTGATTTGGCGTTCTATTATACTTTTTTTGTATAATAGAACCATTTCGTTCTTTTTTCTCTCGCCACTTATAAGGTCTACTCCGAACAGCACTCGTAATATATACTTCTTCCCTTGTAACGTGAATACGTTCTAAAAAACCCATTAATTGTTTTCCCGCTCTCCCGCTAAACGGAATCCCATTATGAATTTCTGTTTCACCAGGCGCTTCTCCTAACAACATAAATTTCGGATTTTCAGGGCCTTGTCCACTTAAAAAACCTTCTAATTGATAAGGAGCACTACGCTCTTTCACCTGTTTTACTAAATGGTCTGGATATTTCATTTCCCCACCGCCTTTCCGCATTACTTCTATTATTTCTATTTGCAATACATTATATAATTCAATCCACAAAACAAAAAAGACTATCAAAATTGATAGTCTTTAGTCGTCGCTACGCTGCATACCAGTATAAATTAATACGAGACGTAATAATTCAAATACCGCTACGGCTGCAGCTGCTACATATGTTAATGCTGCCGCATTTAATACTTTACGAGCTTGGCCATATTCATCTGTTGATACGATTCCTAACGCTTCAATTTGTTGCATCGCACGCTTTGATGCATCAAACTCAACTGGTAATGTAACGAGTTGGAACACAACACCTGCTGCCATTAAAATGATACCTAAAAATATCATGTTGGCCATCGATGCAAAAATACCGATCATAATAAATATCCAAGAAATATTTGAACCAAAGTTCGCAACTGGCACTAACGAATGACGAATACGCATAAAGTTATAATCTTTTGCATCTTGAATTGCGTGTCCTACTTCGTGTGCTGCAACTGCTGTACCAGCAACTGAATGACCGTAATAGTTATCTGTTGATAATCGAACTGTTTTGGCAGTTGGATCATAATGGTCTGATAAATGACCTGGTGTTTCTTCTACAGCTACGTTGTATAATCCATTTTCATCTAAGATTTTCCGAGCCACTTCTGCTCCTGTCATACCTGATGTTGAATAAACTTGTGAATACTTGCTATAGGCACTACGTACTTTTGACTGTGCATACAACGGTATGATCAAAATGATCGCGAAGTAAATTAAATAAAACATCATGAACCTCCATTGAAGTTTTAATTATAGTACTTCTCATTCTATTTTCTTCTGCCACCATTGTCAATGAATAAACCTTACAATCCGAATCTTTATTTATTACATTATCTATTCTTAGAATGTACATTACTTTTTCTTTTTTCTCTCTCTCCTTTATACTTTCTCCACCCAACATAAGTTAATGTGAATAAAATAAGACCTCCAGTAATTGTCATAAACCAAATGAGAGAAGGTGCAATTTCATCTTTTTTTACTGTATGAAATATTTTTTGCAAATCTCCTTTAATGATTCCTAATTGCATTTGCCCACCTTTTGTTTTTAACATAACGTTACGAAATTCATCTAAATAAGATAAATGGGCATTTACACGCTGCACTTCATTTTCTGGCAAGGCAATCATTAAGCTTGGATAAATAATATTAAATTCATGTAAAAATGTGTTTAACGTTTGTTGAAACTGTCCCGTATCTTCTTTTTTCATCGCTTTTTCCATTTGAGAAAAGGCATCCATTACTTTTCCTTCTCTTTCCATCCAAAGTGGTTGATATTTCGATACTTGCGCATCGACAGCGAGCTGCAGGGCTAACACATTATCAATTTTAACTTGTTTCCTTACATCTTCTTCCGCGAGAGATTGTTTCGCCTTGTCGTAAGCTAAAGAAATAACTCTAACTTGATCTGGCGTTACTTCCTGCTTCTTTTCATTCCCCTTTATTACAAACTGCTCCGAGAAATGTTGCAGTACTTGTACTGCTTTTTCATCTTCATTACGCTTCACTAATTGTAATGAGTCATCTAACAACCCTGTTAGTTCACTCCACTCCTCAGCATATATACGTAACGGAAACATGATAATTAGAAATGCAATCAGTCCAATTAATGTTCTCTTCATCACGGTCCCCCCTATAACTACTAGTACAAAATATGTTAATGTGGACAAGAATAGAACAGAACTGGACCGAAAAATATATTATCGTTTTACAAACAAAAAAAATTCTCTTTAAACAGAGAATTTTTCTTTTGAAATCCTTTTCTTTTTTACGAAATATTTATACAAGCTATAACAAATTATGCTACCACATAAAATAAATAATAAAATAGCACACGCTGCATGCATAAAAAACTCTTCTGGTAACATTAATATAATCGGATCCTTCTCAGGATCAAAAACCCAATAATCATTACTGAATAAAAGCTTATGGAATATCACAAAACTCTTTTCAAAATTAATAACAATCGGTAACATTAACGCTATTGGAAAAATGATTGTTAAAATAGATCCATGTAGTAAAAACTTTTCATTTTTCTTTTTTAACAAATACATGCCGCCTACTATTGCAATTATAATTGTCGCATACATTACATATTGAATCTTTACTAAAATGTTTTTCACATCTACAAAATGAACACGGCCATTTGTAGACATATCTAGTGTTGGCAAATGTAATGCTCCGTCATAAAATGGCGATAAATATGTGATAAGCACATCATAATTTCTTTTAATATCATCCTTCGTCATATCTGCTAAATCTGGAATGTTCAAAAAATCAATTTCAAAATAATATAGCCATTTTCCATATACAACCGCCGTTGTTGCGAGTGCAAATATAGAAAATGCTATGCTATATGAAACAATTATCGTAATCAATCGATCCAATATTTTTGTACCACTCGTATTTTTCTTCATTTTCTCCCCCTACATATTCTAACTATCATAAAGAAAACTGTTTTCGATTCTCACGTAAGCAATAATAATATGTCATACAAAGCACAGCAATGCTTAACCAGAACGTAAAATAACCAATTTCTCCTACAAACAAATGCATAATTCCGTATCTCGGCATTTGCCAGAACAAATAATCAATTGCATCATTATGTAATGTCCATATAGCGGCTACCGCAAAATGCCATTTTTTTATACGGTAAAACGGTGCATATAGCACTGCTTGTACTGCCATCGCAAAATGCGAAAGCATTAACATATACCCGATAAGGCCAATAGGACCTTTTACATAGATCATAACCCCATTTACAACAACAGCCCATATACCATATTTTATTAAAGTAACAATCGCTAGCGCCTCTATTAATCCCCAATTTCTCTTTATTAAAAAAGCGATTAAAACAAAGACAAAAAAGAGACTTGCCATAGGACTATCGGGTACAAACGGCCAAAATATAGGTAAAGTTTCTTTTAATTGATTTCCATACCATATGAATCCGTATATTGTACCTAATATGTTAACAACTAATAAAAATGATAATACGGAGCGTTGTCTTAACATTGCATACAAGTAAACCAAGCTGTATGTCCAACACCTTTCATTCTTTCATCAAACTCTACTCTATTATATAGTAAACTTTCTATCATCAAAATAAAAAGCTGACTACAAATTTTGTAGTCAGCTTTTTATTATTTTTTATTATACTTTGCAACGAATTCCGAAAGCTTCTTCAGTTCCTCATCTGTACCTTTAAATACACCTTTAGGCATGGAACCTTTTCCCTCTTTCGCAATTTTAGCAATTTCTTCAGGCTTCAAAGTTAAATTTTGCAGTGCTGGTGCTGCTGCGCCGCCCTGTAAATTGTCACCGTGACATGTTAAACAAGTATTTTTTTGCATTAATTTATAACCGTCATCATTTTTATCAACTGGTGCTGTTTTTACAATTGCTCCTTGTTTTTTTGCAGCTTCCCAGTCGTGGTGTGCTACAGATTCCCAAGTTAAAAAGATAATCGATGCAACTGCTAAAAGCATAAATCCCGTTGCTACAGGACGCTTCAATGGGCGTCTTTCTGGGCCTCGATCAAGAAATGGAGCTAACAGTAATGCGCCAAACGCAATCCCTGGCATAATGAACGCTCCAATTACAGTAAATGAGCCAGAAGCATAAGAATACTTTAATAACTGATACAAGAATAAGAAATACCAATCTGGAAGTGGTATATACCCAGCATCAGTTGGATCCGCCATTCTTTCAAGCGGTGACGGATGCGCCACTGTTAAACATAAATAACCGATTAAAAAAACTGCACCAACCATCCATTCTTTTAACAAGAAGTTCGGCCAAAATGCTTCTGTTTTCCCTGGGTATTCCGAATAGTCTTTTGGAATATTTGGTTTCCGAGCTACTGGTACCCGAGAATCTCCTACAAACTTCATCCCTTTGCCGCGATGCATAATCTCCCTCCTTTAGTTCTTTCCCCTTTAATTTAGCAATCTCTTATAGTGGACCGGAAATACCTTGTTTGCGAATCATGATGAAGTGGAAGGCCATTAAACCTAGAAGTGCTGCTGGTAAGAAGAAGACGTGAATAGCAAAGAAGCGAGTTAATGTTTGAGCGCCAACAATTTCGGAATGACCAGCGAGTAATGTTTTAATGTAAGGACCAATGAGCGGCGTTTGCTCTGCAATTTGAATCCCTACTTTCGTGGCAAATAACGCTTTCATATCCCACGGTAATAAATATCCGGTAAAACCAAGACCTAACATAACAAAGAAAATAAGAACACCAACAATCCAGTTTAGCTCACGAGGCTTTTTATACGCACCCTGGAAGAAAACTCTAAGTGTATGTAAAAACATCATTACAATGACGAGACTAGCACCCCAGTGGTGCATACCACGAACAATTTGCCCATATGCAACTTCATTTTGCAAATAATAAACCGATTCCCAAGCATTTTTAATATCAGGCACATAATACATCGTCAAAAACATTCCAGATAAAATTTGAATTACAGTAACGAAAAAGGTAAGTCCGCCAAAGCAATAAACGAATGCAGAAAAGTGATGTGCCGGGTTTACATGTTCAGGTACTTCATGATCAGCGATATCACGCCATATTGGTGTAATATCTAACCTTTCATCTACCCAATCATAAATTTTATTTAGCATCTACTTTGCACCCCCTCTTGGCTTCGCTTTTCCTAAGTACAGCGTTCCATCTTTCACTTTAGATTCGTATACATCAAGTGGAGCAAGGGGCGGCGTGCCTTTAATGTTTATCCCGTCTTTTGTGTAACGGCCCCCGTGACATGGACAAAAGAATTGATTCGGATGTGCTTTGTCCGAATTCCAGTTCACTGTACATCCTAAATGTTTACATACCGGAGAAAACGCAACAATGTCTCCGCTTTCATCTTTATGAACCCAAGCTGATTTTGGCTCTTCGGACTTGTACCAACCATCAACCTGCTTCACCTTAAAGTCGAAACGTTTCGGCTCTGTTGTAATATCCTTTACTTGTGCAACAGCAACCATATCCGTTCCCGCTTCTTTTCTTAACACCGGATCAAGCGCAAATCGCGTCATCGGCATTAAAATACCCGCCGCCATAAAGCCTCCTACCCCTGTAAGGGTATAATTTAAAAACTGTCTTCTTGACACACGATGTTCTTTCTCGCTCACGAAAATTTCCCCCCTCTATCAGAAATTGTCCCCTCGTGATAAATTATATAAAAAATAAAAACTAGGACACTATCATGATATAATACGCTCATGCACAGGTCAATATCATACTACTCATAATAATAAGAACTTTCTGTTTATTATTATTTTCCCCATTTTTCTTCTAACATTACCATTATATTTTTTATATGTGCATGAATCACTTCTCTTTTCGCTTGATCACTAAATTGTTCTAACGCTAATGAAGGAAACCAAAATAAATCTCCCTGCAATTCTTGCATATCTTCTTTCCATGAAAAATCACTTGTAACATAAGCAATATGCTTAAAACCTTGCTTTTTCAAATGATTTGTCCATTCTTGCAAACGACCTTTTTCGTTTTTTTGACTTTCTACTAGATACGTAAATGCAGGTAATAAAAGCACTCTTCCTTTATATTCTCTTTCTAGCTCCATACTCAACAATTCGATAAATTCCCCTTGTTCTACTACCATTTTCATTTCTTTCGCTGCTGAAATTGATAAAAGTGGTATAACACCCGTATCTACATATTCTCTTGCTTGCTCAAACTGTTCCACATCTTTTACAATCCATTTCAAATGTCTTCCCTCCCCCATCTATAAATGACAGAACTTTCACTTTATATATATTAAACCATACTAAAAGAGGTAAAAAAAGAAAAACTACCTATATTAAGGTAGTTTTTCTTGAAAAAGTCTGAAATTTGTAAAATTTTATGAATCCAAATGAATTCTATAACATCTTTAACTCCGCTGTTAACCTATGAAACGCTTCCTTATCTTGCTTATCCAGCGCTTCATCAATTTGTTTCAAAAGACGTTCTCTTCTAAAAGAAAATACACTTTCTTCTAAAAACCTTTCTGCAAGTAAACGATCTTTTTCATTTACTTCAATGTGCTTTGGTAAATATGGGTTTTCTTCTAATACAGCTACGTAATTGGCATTTTGAAACGATGATTTAAAATTGAGTTGAATATAAATATCCTCATCTCGATTTAAACGAATATCATGAAACGATTTTTCAGCATCTGTTGTCATAACATTTTGTTTAAAAAAGTGAAACGGTGTGTCTTTTACACAATTCGCGGACATTACTAAGCCACGCGGACAATATTTTGCATGCTCTACGAAGTGGACTTTATGCATCAATTGGTCGTGACTCATTAAATAATTCAAAATCCATACACATTCACGCTGTTTCAGTTGGTAATTATTCAAAAACCATTTTACAAAATCCTTCTTCTCGTTTACAGAAACAGGGGTATTCATAGCAATTAAGTCCCTCCTCTGTCTTTCTCTTTTCTTTTTAGATTCAAGAAGCGGTATTCAGTTTCCTTCCAACTTATGAAAAATCCTCTAAATTATATAACAATTCTTCAATATGAATTTGTGTCGGGTCTAGTTGTATTAACTGAGTAAATACTTCTTTCGCCTCTTTTCGCATACCTTCTTCCAATAAGAAATAACCGTACTCTTCCAAGAAGTCTGGATGATTCTTAAAAGAAGTATATGCACTTTCATAGTGTTTTAATGCATCCGAATACATTTCTAATTGTTTTTTTGCAAACGCAAGATCCCAAAGTAGTTGTGTATCTGGTTCTCCGCTATCGATAGCACGCTCTACAACGGCAATTAGCTCTTCATACTTTTCTTGTTCCTTTAAGATGTACGCATATTTTAATGTTGCACCTAAATGTCCTGGATCTAACTCAAGCGCTTTTTGAAGCACTTCCTCTGCTTCCGCTATTTTCCCTAATTTCGCTGCAATGTTCGCTAATTCTACATAGAATGGTACAGAAAGTTCATCTACTTTAATTCCTTCATGAAGTGTTTCATAGCTTTCTTGAAGCATTCCTTCTTTTTCATAGCTTTTCGCTAAATACATGTAAAGGGATGCATACTCAGGATCTAATTCTTTCAGTTCTTGCCAAGCACCAATTGCTCTTTGGTATTCTTCACCTTGGTATAATGTGAAGGCATATCCAAACAATGAGTGAATATCTTTTTGTTCTTCTAAACCTGCTTCGTAGTAAGAAATCGCCTCTTCCCAATTTCCAATCGCACTTAACGTTTCTCCAAGGCGTAAGGCAATGACAACACCACCCATTACTTTATGTTCCGCTAATAGCGACTCATAATAAGTGATTGCCTTTTGTTCTTCACCTTTACTACTATATAACTCTGCTAATCCAAACGTAATGACAGGCTCGTCAGGCATCATTTCTTTCGCCTTTAATAGTTTTTGTTCTGCTACATCATCAAAACCTTGCATTTGGAATAAATCCGCTACAAGTAATAACGATTGAACATATAAATCATCATTTTCTGGAATATCATGAAGTACTTCAATCGCTTCATCTTCTTTATCTAGATCAATATATAATTCTGCTAAAAATACAGTGAATTCACTTTCCTCTGGATACAATAAACGCAAATCTTCTGTAATAGCTAACGCTTCATCCGTAAATCCAAGAGTATGATAATAGCGAGCAATATCATACTTCTCTTCATCATTCGCAATTTTTAATTGCTCTTTTAATAATTGTAATCCTTTTTCCGCTTCACCATTTTCAATATATGAAACAGCTTGTTCAAACTTTTGCATAAACGTCTCCTTTAATTCTAAAAAATATTCTTTTCTGTTCATTTACCCTGCTATTAACGGGCAGTAAGACCCCACCTCAAAATTCAGCTAGGGCAAAGAAGTTAGTTTTGGGGGCAACTGCCCGTAAAAGCCCGATTGGTGTGGGCTAATAATCAGCGGGGGATAAACATCCCCCCACTGATTAAAGTTTCACTTTATCATAAGCAACTCATTGTTAGAACGCAACCTTTAGAATGAGCATGCTTCTTCTTACAGAGTAGTTAATTGTTCAAAAGGTTCGGATATGATACCGATACCTTCTTACCTTCTTACCTTCTTACCTTCTTACCTTCTTACCTTCTTCTATTGTACCGCTTTCTTTTATGACCGTGCAAATAACTTCTCCCACTAATTATCGAGCCATACCAATCTTGATTTACAGAACAACTTAATTACTAAACTTCAACTTTTTTAATGCGATAAAAAAGACTCCTCTAATAGGAGCCTTCACAATCTCTTAAGAATATGTTTCCTCTTTCTGTACTTGCTCATTTACAAGTTCTTTCAGTAACTCTATAATTTCATCATTTTCTTCTTTCAAACCGACAGTAATACGAATGCCATCATCGATACCAAATGCAGCACCAGAACGAACAATATATCCTTTTTTCATTAATCGTTCAAAAGCTTCATTACCAGGAATACCGAGTTTTAAGAAAATGAAATTTGTTTGAGATGGATAATAGAATACGTTATATTCCTTACAAAATGCGTAATATTGATGTAATCCTTCTTCATTCTTTTTCACACATTCTTGTAAAAATGCTTGATCTTCTAATGCAGCAAGTGCTACAGATTGCGCTACAGTCGATGTATTAAATGGTAACCTCGCTACTTCTAGCTGCCCGATTAACTCCGTATTACCAACTGCATATCCGATACGGAAAGCAGCTAGACCATATGCTTTTGAAAACGTACGTAATACCATAAGATTTTCATACTTTTCAAGAAGTGGTAATGTTTGCGGATAGTCTTCTGCTCCCGCATATTCATAATATGCTTCGTCCATAATAACAAGCGCTGACTTAGGAACTGATTCTAAAAATGAAAGTAATTTTTGTTTTTCTACATATGTACCTGTCGGATTATTCGGGTTACAAATCCATACAATCTTCGTTTGATCATCTACTTGCTGTAACATCGCATCTAAATCGTGAACGCCATCTTTAAGTGGTACTTCACGAACTTCTGCTCCTTCAATAACAGCATGGTGATGGTATTGTGAGAATGTTGGATTCGCCATTACAACATTTGTTCCTTCGTGTAGTAACGCACGACTAATCATTTGAATAACTTCATCTAATCCACTACCAAATAACAGTTGTTCCGCTTTAACACCTAAATGTTTTGCTACTTGTGTCCGAAGTTCAAAGGCATGTCCATCTGGATAAAGAGCGTATTGACTCGCTAAAGAAGTTAATGCTTCTGTTACGCGTGCTGAGCAACCGAATGGATTTTCGTTCGATGCTAATTTCACAATTTTTGATAATCCATATTCCCTTTTTACTTCTTCAATATTTTTCCCAGGTACATATGCTCTCAAAGTTAACAATTGCTCTTTCACTCTCATTTTTCTTCCCCCAGTCGTTTTATTCAATTCGATTACAATACGGTTATACTCCCTTACTATAATCGTTTATCATAACTGTCACTATTACGAAAATGCTTCTAAATAGGCTCTCCATAGCTGTTATCTACTTCTTATACCCATATCCTTTTGAAATGCCTCTAACGCAATATGAACAGTCTCATCAGGAATAGATACGACATTCACTACCCCATATTCCTGCATAAGTACCATATGAATTGTTCCTGCATTCGCTTTCTTATCTTGTTTCATCAACCCGACGAGGCGTTCTACACTTAAATCACTTGGCATTTTTGGATAGCCGTACTTCAAGAACCACTGCTTCATCTCTTCATAAGCAAGATTTACCTTATACACTTGTTCACTTAAGAATATAGCAAATAACATTCCAACCGCTACTCCGTCACCGTGAGTAATATTTCCATATCCTAGTTCTTTTTCTAGAGCATGGCCTAACGTATGTCCAAAGTTTAAATGTGCACGTACGCCTTTTTCTGTTTCATCTTGCGCTACAATGTTTGCCTTTACAGGAATCGCCTTCGTTAATATGTGGATTAATTTCTCATCACGAAGATCTGCTAATGTTTGCACTTCTTCTTTTAGCCAATGATATAGCTTTACATCACCAATTAGAGCATGTTTTATCACTTCTGCATAACCTGAGCGCCACTCTTTTTCAGGAAGAGACTGTAAAAACGGCGTATGATATACAACTGCTTCTGGTTGATGGAATGCACCTATCATATTTTTACCTAACGGATGATTGATTGCTACTTTCCCACCTACCGCGCTATCGTGAGCTAATAAAGTAGTGGGAACTTGAACAAAGCGAATTCCACGCATAAACGACGCAGCAACAAAACCAGCTAAATCTCCAATCATCCCGCCTCCAAGTGCGATAATTAAAGAATTTCTATCTAATTTATTTTCAAGAGCTGACGTATGAGCCGCATAGAAATTTTCAAAGGACTTCTCTTTTTCACCACTCGGTACAACGAATGAAAATACTTTTTGATCTATTTGCAACGCATCTACAACTGTCTGTAAATGTAAAGGTGCAACAGCCTCATCTGAAATAATCATAATGTTTGATACAGATGGCTGCATGTTTTGAACGATTGTTGTCAAATGTGACAACGATTCTTTTCCTACATGTACATCATATTCTTTTGATTTCGTTTGAATATGTATGTTTTCCATTAAAATCCCCTCGCATATTCATTATGTTTCTCAATATTTTCACGAATAAGGTCCATACGATCTAATCCAAATTGTTCTATTAAAGCTGTCGCTAATTCCCAAGCTACAACCGCTTCCGCAACGACACTAGCTGCTGGAACAGCACAACTATCTGAACGTTCAATACTTGCTGTAAAAGGCTCTTTCGTATCAATATCGACACTTTGAAGAGGTTTATATAGTGTAGGTATCGGTTTCATCACTCCGCGCACAACAATTGGCATTCCAGTCGTCATACCGCCTTCTAAACCACCCGCGTTATTTGTTCTTCTTGTATATCCATGCTCTTCATCCCACAAAATTTCATCATGAACTTCGCTACCCGGTCTATGTGCTGCTTCAAAACCAATTCCAATCTCGACCCCTTTAAAGGCATTAATGCTCATTATTGCGGCTGCTAATTTTGCATCTAGTTTTCGATCATAATGCACATAGCTGCCTACTCCAATCGGCATTCCTTCCACAATTACTTCCACGATGCCACCGATTGAATCACCATTTGATTTCGCATCATCAATTGCTTTTATCATTTGATTACCGGCTTCTTCATCTAAACAGCGTACAGGTGATGCTTCTGTAATACTTTTTAATTCTTCAATTGAACGATACGTAGTCTCTTTAGCCTGTACACCGCCAATTTCAATTACATGGCCTGCTACTGCAATACCAAGTTCCGCTAACACTTTTTTTGCAACCGCACCAGCAGCAACACGTACTGTCGTTTCGCGTGCCGAAGAGCGTTCCAGTACATTTCTCATATCTCTATGACCATATTTAATCGCACCATTTAAATCAGCATGTCCAGGTCTTGGTTTTGTTACTTTCCTTTTCATTTCTTTTTCTTCTTGTTCCGTTAACGGCTCTGCACCCATAATTTTTGTCCAATGTGCAAAATCACGGTTTTCAACAACAAGTGCAATTGGAGAACCTAATGTCTCTCCATGTCTAACACCACTTACAATTTGCACTTGATCTGTTTCAATTTGCATGCGTCTACCACGCCCATATCCCTTTTGCCTTCTAGCTAACTCTTCATTTATATCATCCGATACTAATGGTAGTCCGGCTGGAACACCTTCTATAATCGTTGTAAGTTGTGGACCATGAGATTCACCAGCTGTAATATATCGCATACGTTATTCCTCTTTTCGTATATGTATTTATCTCGCTATATTAAGCAATAATTTTATCTTTCATTACTCTAAAAATATGAAAGAGTTATTCATACATCAGCCATTCGCTTATTCTCCGATAGGCCTTTACTTTACATATCAATATATCATAACAGCTCTAACTTCGTAACTAATAGAAATAAAAAAAGTGCAAGAAGAATACCCCTATTCTCCTTGCACTTTCTACTATTATCACAGTGATTAAAGCGTTTACAAATTATTTCAAAATAATTAGTAAATCCATTCATTCATTAATTTTGAGTAGTCAACTAATTCTTCTTCCTTAAAGAAAATACCAATCTCGCGCTCTGCACTTTCTAACGAATCAGAACCATGGATAATATTTTTGGCAACAGTTACACCGAAATCTCCACGAATTGTTCCAGGAGCTGCTTCATGTGGTCTTGTTTTACCCATCATGTTACGAGCTGTATCTACTACACCTTCACCTTGCCATACCATTGCGAATACAGGACCAGATGTAATAAAGTCTACTAATTCACCAAAGAAAGGTTTTTCTGTGTGCTCAGCATAGTGTTGTCCAGCGATTTCTGGAGTGACTTGCATTAATTTTGCACCAACTAATTGAAAGCCCTTCTTCTCAAAACGAGCTACAATTTCCCCAATGAAGGCACGTTGTACACCGTCTGGTTTAACCATTAGAAATGTTTTTTCCATAAAAAATCTCTCCACTTCTGAATTATGTATGTAATTGTATATCCCCACACACATATTAACACCCTTATCACAATTGTGCAATAGTTTTGAAATAGAGAGATTATTTTATTTTTTAGAAAAAACACTAAAATTTTCGTTTTCCAATATACTTTGCTACATTTTGTAATGCATACTTTGCTTGTCCACGTGGGAGTGGTTTTATCATTTCTAATGCTTTATGTAAATAACGTTCACTAAACGCAAATGCTTTATCAATAGCAGCACTATTCTTTACAGCTTCAATAATTTCTTTCATTTCGTCCGCTGTTGTATTTTCATGTACAGATCTGATTTTCTTACAAAGGATTGGATCTTCCATAGCATATAAGGCAGGAAGCGTAATGTTTCCTTGCAATAAATCGCCCCCAGCAGGTTTTCCAAGTTTCTCTTCTGTAGAAACGAAGTCTAAAATGTCATCAATAATTTGATACGACATCCCTACGAAATAGCCATACCAAAACAGACGGCTTACCGTATCACGATTAGCGCCAGCAGCAATCGCTCCTAGTTGGCAACTTGCAGCAATTAATAAAGCGGTTTTTCGCTTTATTCTTCTTAAATATGTTCTTAAATTTTGGTCATAGTTATACTTATCTTTAATTTGTTCGATTTCACCTTTACAAACTTCTAAAATGGTATGCGATAGCGCCTGATGCGCCTCTGGAATTTCAATATTCGTTATACATTCAAGAGACTTAGCGAATAAATAGTCCCCTGTATACATTGCAATACGATCTCCCCATTTCGCATTCACAGTTGCACTACCACGTCGTAAAAACGCAGCATCAATAACATCATCGTGAACAAGAGAAGCCATATGAATAAGTTCTAACGCAACAGCTACATGCTTAATTGCATCTAACTTATAATCTCCAAATTTCCCCGCAAGCAACACAAATACAGGACGAATTCGCTTCCCACCAGCTTCAATAAGTTGTAATGCCGCCTCTTCTACTAATGGCTGTTCAGAAGCAACTGTCTTTTTTAATTCTTTTTCTATCACATTAATATCCGATCGTAAAAAAGAGTACATAAGTTGTAACTTCATATTGTTCACCTTAACCTAAAACTTCTTTTTTCTATTTTGATTCTGGTTTCATGCCTAAATGCATCGCTGCTACCCCAAAAGTAAATGGCTTCACTTGCACACGTTCAAGTCCAGCTTTTTCGAACATATTAGCCAATTCTTTCATACCTGGGAATGTACTAGCAGATTCTTGTAGCCATGAATATTCTTTATAACTTTTCGCAAATAACTTTCCAAATAACGGCATGATATATTTAAAGTATAAAATATAACCTTGTCGAAAACCAATCATTGTTGGTTGAGATGTTTCTAAACAAATTACTTTTCCACCTGGTTTTACTACACGTGTCATTTCTTTTAATACGTGCATATAATCCGGTACATTACGTAAACCAAATCCAATCGTTACATAATCAAACGTGTCATCTTCAAATGGAAGTTCCATTGCATTCCCGTGCAGAAGTTCTACTTGTTTTAATTGTAACGCTTCTACCTTTTGCTTACCAACAGATAACATATTTTCGCTGAAGTCTAAACCAACAACCTTGCCCTGTTCACCCACCGCTCCAGCTAGCGCAATTGTCCAGTCCGCTGTTCCGCAACATACATCAAGCGCTTTACTACCTGGTTTTACATCCATAATGCGCATCGTCTCTTTGCGCCACGCTTTATGTCTTTGAAAACTAATTACAGAATTCATCACATCGTATTTATCAGAGATTTTCTCAAATACATCATGTACTCTTTCTTCTTTTGATTGTTGCATGCTCGTACCTTCTTCCAATGTAAAATTGCTTATGTCTTCGATGTATCTCTTAACACAGAGTTTATTTCGCTTATATCTGTGTGATTTTCTAAAAATTGATTTTCTTTCTTCCTAAGTTTCATCATCCATCCATTCATAACTGTTTCTGCATCTGCTTTATCGTTCACAATCCCTTGAACAGCTTGAAAAACAGGTGAATGTTGTTTATTAACATGTAGTTCACATTCTTTTTGGAGACGATTTTTCCCTAGTACATATGTTATAAACGGCTTCCAATGCGCTAAATGAAAATGATCACATGTTTTTTGCAACAGTGCAGACTCAATCATTACTACACTCTCCATTATGTCATCCACCGTTTTATGCGCTTTTTGATATAACATTATTTTGTGTTCATTAATTTCTTTAATTCCTTCAGCAAGCGCACGAATTAAAACAATATCATGATTCATAGACAATAAGTAATAATATAACCCGCTATAGTAATCACCAGCAAGCACTGTTAACTGGCGACGCTTATGCGATTCATTCGCTTCTTCCCCTGCTTTATTTGATACTCTTTCATGTGTATCAAGCGCAATTTGCACAAGCATAATCGTCACTACATAATGCTCAATTTGTTCTATATGTAAATTTGCACCTTTTAAAGCACCATATAACAATGCGATTTTCTCTTCGTCAATAAATGGTTCTTCAATATAGTTTATAAAATAAGGATGGCGTAATTTCACCATCAATTTCTCTCTTATACCCGCATACCCTCCGTAGATGTCACACACAAAAATCACCCTTGTTTTCTAATTCATAAAACTTATTATAACACATACACTCTATTTTCTATAACCAAAACTTGGCTACTCTTTCCAAACTTCTACCGAACTACATAACATCTTCTATTCTTTTAAGTAATCTTTCTATTCTCACTCTGCCTCGCTAAAACTATATCATTTATTTACAAAAAAAAAAAAAGAAAAGCAGTTTCCCACTTTTCTTTACTTCGTTTTAATAAAAGATAAAATTTCACTACGTGCTGCAGCATCATTTTCTAGCACACCACGTACTGCTGTTGTTACTGTTTTTGCACCTGGCTTTTTCACACCGCGCATCGTCATACACATATGTTCCGCTTCTACTACTACCATTACACCATGCGGCTCTAGTACTTCCATAATAGAGTTCGCTACTGTTGATGTAATACGTTCTTGCAGTTGTGGACGACGTGCAATTGTATCTACAGTACGAGCTAATTTACTTAACCCTGTTACTTTTCCGCCTTGCGGAATATATGCAACGTGAGCAACTCCATAGAATGGAACTAAATGATGCTCACACATCGAATAAAACGGTATATCTTTTACTAGTACAAGCTCCTCATGATCTTCTCCGAACACTTTGTGTAAATGTTCTTTCGGATCTTCATGCATACCTGAGAACACTTCTGCGTACATTTTTGCAACACGCTTTGGTGTATCAAGTACTCCCTCTCGATTAGGATCATCTCCAATTGCCTCTAAAATAAGACGTACTGCATGTTCAATTTGTTCTAAATTAACTTTTGCCATCCGCTAGCCCTCCCGAAAACCTAAAAGTGATACGAACACATTCTAGCATATTTATGTTTTTAAAAGCAAAAAGAAGAGTTTCCAAAAAGGAAACTCTTCTTCCCTGTTAATATGTAAGGATTATTTAACCGCATCTTTTAACGCTTTACCAGGTTTGAATGCAGGTACTTTACTTGCAGCGATTTCAATCTCCTCACCTGTTTGTGGGTTACGACCTTTACGAGCCGCACGCTCACGAACTTCGAAGTTACCGAATCCGATCAGTTGTACTTTATCACCTTGTTTTAAAGCTTCTAAGATAGAATCAAAAACAGCGTCTACTGCTTTTGTTGCGTCCTTTTTAGAAAGGGAACTTGCTTCTGCAACAGCATTGATTAAATCTGTCTTGTTCATGCCATTCACCTCCTCCCAAAGATAAGACTGTATAATGATCATAAAATGAGTCTTACTTTCATTTGTAGGCAATTTTTGCAAATTCTATACTACAAAGATGTAGATAAATCATTATCAACGCCTATATTATACGATTCTCCTTTATAATTCAATATTTTTAAGGAAATTGTTACTCTTAAAATGTGAAAATCTGATGAAACTTGACAATTTACAACAATATATTAGATAATAGCTGTTTATTTTCCTATTCTATATGCGAAAATTAAAAAATCCCTCTACGATGAGAGGGATTTTTTCTTATAATATAATCGCAATTAATCCGCCAGATCCTTCATTAATAATTCTTTCTAGCGTTTCTTTTAATTTATATCTCGCATTTTCTGGCATTAAAGATAGTTTCGCTTGAATGCCTTCCCGAACAATAGAACTCAGTGAACGTCCAAATATATCAGAATTCCAAATTGATAATGGATCATCTTCAAAATCTTGCATTAAGTAACGAACTAGTTCTTCACTTTGTTTTTCCGTACCAATGATTGGCTCAAACGTAGACTCCACATCTACTTTAATCATATGAATAGATGGAGCTACAGCTTTTAATTTCACACCAAATCTTGAACCGTGACGAATAATTTCTGGTTCATCTAAACTCATGTCAGCTAACGCAGGCGCCGCTACACCATATCCTGTTTGTTTGACCATACGCAGAGCATCCGCCACTTGATCGTATTCTATTTTCGCATGAGATAAATCGAGCATAAGCTTCAATAAATGATCTTTCCCTCGAATTTCTACTCCTACTACTTCTTTTAAAATTTGATCATATAATTCATCTGGTGCATATAAATCAATCTCTGCTACGCCTTGCCCCATATCAATGCCAGCTAGGCTCGCTCGATCAATAAATTCATACTGACTAAACTGCCATACGACACGGTCTACATCACGAAGACGTTTTATATCCTTCACAGTCTCTTGAACGGCTTCTTGATAACTTTGGCGTAACCAATGCCCTTCATTTAGCACCATTACCCAGCTCGGAAGGTTCACATTCACTTCTAAAACAGGGAACTCGAATAACGCCTCTCGAAGTACATTGTATACATCTGTTTCTCTTAAACTTTCAACACTCATCGCAATGACTGGGATATCATATTCTTCAGATAAGCTTTGGCGCAATTGCTCTGTATCTGGATGATACGGCTGTACAGTGTTAATGATCATAATGAAAGGTTTTCCGACTTCTTTTAGCTCATTTACGACGCGTTCTTCTGCCTCTATATAATCTCTTCTTGGAATTTCACCAATCGTTCCATCTGTTGTAATTACAACACCAATTGTTGAATGTTCTTGAATTACTTTACGTGTTCCAATTTCTGCAGCTTCATGGAATGGAATAGGTTCTTCATACCAAGGAGTATTAATCATGCGCGGGCCATTCTCATCTTCATAACCTTTTGCTCCTGGAACAGTATATCCGACGCAATCTACTAATCGAATATTCACTTCAAGACCTTCATCTACTTCGATAGAAACCGCTTGGTTTGGAACAAATTTCGGTTCCGTCGTCATAATTGTACGGCCAGCAGCACTTTGAGGTAGTTCATCCTGCGCTCTTTGACGGTCAGACTCATTTTCAATATTAGGAATAACTACAAGTTCCATAAATTTTTTAATGAATGTTGATTTCCCTGTTCGAACAGCTCCTACAACTCCAAAATAAATATCACCGCCTGTGCGTTCCGCAATATCTTTAAAAATATCTACCTTTTCCAAGTGATTCCCTCCCTCAATATTTTTGGGAATAATTCCACGTTTATAGTCAACTAATACCTTCTCTAACGTTGCCTATAATATCTGATATAATATAATGGTATTCTAGAAGTTCGGACAATATATCATATAATTTTGTCCAATTTCATATGACTATTAAAAAAATACCTTTTGTTTGCATCGCAAGTTGTGTAACATAAAAAACCTTTCTTCTAGAACTTATTCACTAAAAGAAAGGTTCATGACTTATGATTTTAAAAAAATTGGTTCTCCACTCTTTACCGTATACGGTAAAGAATACGCAGGTACAAACGGAGAATCTTTCGAAAGTATATTTCGAATATCTTCCCCCTCCTTAAATTGCCCTTCATTTTTTTTCAACGCTTCATATAAGTCGATTCTATAATCAACATAAATTTCTCCCTTCTCATTAATTACAAAAGGAAGGCCTTTACCAGAATATGGACTTGTCACTTGCGGTACATCTTTATATCCAAGTTTTTTGAAATCTAATTCATACACACCATCTGAAATTACCTTTTTAAAAGGTGGATATTGATGTTCATCTCGATACATCCTCAGCTTTAATGATAATTGCTGAATTTGTTCAGCCATCCTCACATCAATTAATTTTACTGTTGGGTTTGTTTCAACGTCTATTAATACGTATTGATATACTCCCCCGCTTTCATAGGCATTCCCTGGTGCTTCTTGTATGTAACGCGGAGAAATCTTTTGAAAATCGATTGGGTATTTTTGATAAATAGGCGTATTCATATCCCGCGTCTTAATTGGCAATATCCCGTCATTTTGCTCCTTAAATGTCGCAACAGCTTTTTGAACGACTTGTAGCTGATCTTCATAAGGAACAGCATTTTGTTTCATATTTTCTTTTGGATACAGACACCCTGTTAAAATGCTCATACAACAAAATATTAAAATAATATGGACTTTTTTCACTAGTAATCACCTTTTCATACTAATATAACTCGCTCCGTACCATGCCCTTTACTGCTGTACAGGACCACTAAATACAACAAGAAAAATAACAATTCCTGACACAATCATGAGGGTGTACGCTACCAATGCTGTAATCCCTTTCAAAACTTTATTCTTTATTTTATATCTGCTTAGTAAAATAAAACTTACTGCAAAAAACATAAATCCAATTGCTCCTAAAGCAAACCACATTTTTATAAGCCCTTCCGACATATACACACCCCTTTTTATTAATCTATTTTTATACTATTTTAACAAATTAAAATCTTTAAACAAATACAAAAAAGAACATTTTACTACAAATCGAGAATATGTAGTTTTAATCAATAGGTTTTTCAGCATTTTCCACCAGTCTAGATAAAAATAAAACCGAAGCGAGCATATCTCTCGCTTCGGTTGACCAAATATGCCCAAAACAGCTCTATTCCCATACTTTCATGGCTATCATATGCAATTTACAAACTCTTTGTTTCTCATATTTTATTTTTTAAACATTTTGCTTAACGAGCCAAAATCTGTCGGCATATTATTGTTAATAATCGCTTTTACAATTTGATCCTCTTGTTCTTTCGGCACTTCACGTCCTGCCATAAGAGCCACCTGATGAATCAATTGACGAAGTACAGTCTCATCACGTAAATTCGCATTTTGTACCGATGATGCTAATTTAAAAATATCTTCTTTATTCACTTTCGCTTCTTTTTCAATGTTATTAAAAATGTTGTTATCCATTCTTTTCACCCTCTCCTCAAGTTACTCTTCATCCTATGCAAAAATAAAAAAATGGTGAAAAGACCCAAAAAATAAAAAGCGACAGAAGTACAAATGTACTTCTGTCGCTTTTCTTTAAAGTAAGTCAGGTATAGCTTCCACTTCGTGTTTTCGAACACGCCCCATTAATGAGCCTACTGCATCTTTTACATTATTCCCATTGAATAGCACATCATATAAAGCAGCTGTAATTGGCATTTCTACTTCCATTTTTTCTGCCAATTCATGAGCAGCTTTCGTTGTTCTTACACCTTCGACAACCATACCCATACTTTCTAACACTTCTTCTAAAGAGTGTCCTTTTCCAAGCATATTTCCAGCACGCCAATTTCGGCTATGAACACTTGTACAAGTTACAATTAAGTCACCCATACCAGTTAGTCCAGCAAACGTTAACGGATTTCCACCCATTTTTCTTCCTAAACGAGCAATCTCCGTTAAACCACGCGTCATTAATGCCGCTTTCGCATTATCCCCTAATCCAAGACCATCAGTTATCCCAGCAGCTAATGCGATAATATTTTTTAACGCACCACCAAGTTCAACTCCAACGATATCTGGATTTGTGTATACACGGAAGTAACTATTCATAAACAAATCTTGTACTTCCTCAGCCGCTTCCATACGCTTTGCTGCAGACGTAACAGTTGTCGCTTGGCGCAACCCTACTTCTTCAGCATGACTCGGTCCAGACAGTACAACAACATCTTTAATCAAGTCCTCTGGAATTTCTTCCTCAATCACTTCCGAAATACGTTTTGACGTACCAGGTTCAATTCCTTTACTTGCATGAATCCAAGTAGTGGGGCCCGCTACATATTTCTTCATATCTTGCAGTACTTCTCTATACGCTTTCGTTGGTACTACAAGAAGTACTACATTTACATCTACTAATGCTTCTTCTAAAGAAGAGTAGGCTACGATTGTGCTTGGCAATGTAATTCCTGGGAGATATCGACTATTCTCATGTTTTGTATTAATCTCATCCATAAGTTCAGAACGATTTCCCCAAATACGTACATCATGCCCATTGTCAGCTAATACCATCGCTAACGCTGTTCCCCAGCTACCTGCTCCAACTACTGTGATTTTTGTCATAAAATCACATCCTCTCCATTAGTCTCTTGCTCTAGCGATAATGTGAA
Source organism: Bacillus paranthracis (assembly GCF_001883995.1). Taxonomy (GTDB): domain Bacteria; phylum Bacillota; class Bacilli; order Bacillales; family Bacillaceae_G; genus Bacillus_A; species Bacillus_A paranthracis. The sequence continues at coordinate 85,104 of NZ_MACE01000051.1, forward strand.
TCGGTGTTCCTACAAAGCCGAATGATTCACGTAAACGATTCTTTAAGAAGCGCTCATATGAGAAGTGCAATAGTTCTGGATCGTTTACAAACACAACAAATGTTGGTGGTTTTACCGCAACTTGTGTTGCATAGAAAATCTTCAGACGACTACCATTATGCGTTGGCGTTGGATTCATCGCTACCGCATCCATAATTACATCATTTAATACGTTCGTTTGAATACGGATACTATGGCTTTCATTTACCTCATCAATAACCGGTATTAACGTTTGTGTACGTTTTCTCGTTTTTGCAGATAAGAATACAATCGGTGCGTACTCTAAAAATTGGAAATGAGCACGGATGTTTTCTTCAAATGCTTTCATTGTTTTCTCGTCTTTTTTCACTGCGTCCCATTTGTTTACAACGATCACGACAGCTCGCCCTGAATCATGAGCGTATCCAGCGATTTTTTTATCTTGTTCAATAATTCCTTCTTCACCGTCTAAAACGACTAAAACAACGTCAGAACGTTCAATCGCTCTTAGTGCACGAAGTACACTATACTTTTCTGTACTTTCATACACTTTCCCTTTTTTACGCATACCAGCTGTATCAATAATTACATAATCTTTTCCATCTTTACTATATGGTGTATCGACAGCATCACGAGTTGTTCCTGCTACATTACTAACAATTACACGCTCTTGACCAAGAAGAGCATTTACAAGTGATGATTTCCCTACGTTTGGACGTCCAATTAAAGAGAAACGAATTGTATCTTCATCATATCCGTCTTCTTCAATCTTTGGAAAATGCTGTGCAGCTTCGTCTAATAAGTCACCTAATCCTAATCCGTGTGTACCTGAAATTGGGAATGGCTCACCAAATCCTAATGCATAGAAATCATAAATGTCACTGCGCATTTCCGGATTGTCCACTTTATTTACTGCAAGTACAACCGGTTTATTTGAACGATATAATATTTTCGCAACTTCTTCATCAGCTGCTGTTACACCGTCACGACCATTTGTCATAAAAATGATAACATCCGCTTCATCAATTGCCACTTCAGCTTGTTGACGAATTTGTGTCAAAAATGGCTCGTCTCCAATATCAATTCCACCTGTATCAATAATGTTAAATTCATGATTTAACCATTCTCCAGCGCTATAAATACGATCGCGCGTTACACCTGGAATATCTTCTACAATTGAAACTCTCTCTCCAACAATTCTATTGAAAATAGTAGATTTCCCTACGTTCGGGCGGCCTACTATTGCTATTACTGGTTTCGGCATATACTTTCATCCTTTCAACTTGCTTCTGTTTATTATGTAAAAAACCCTTCTTTGTGCAAGAAGGGATTTGCATTCCAGAATATTTCTCAGCGTATCAAAACACCTCACATTATAACACACGTTGCTAATGTTTCACAATAATATATACATTCTCTTGTAAGCGATGCGCAATGCCATCTAGAATTGCCTCTAAATTATTTGCAACAAATTCTAACTCCTCTGTCGATTCACAAGTAAACAGAGGGGCACCACCAGCAAATTTCTCCGGAGTCGTTGTAATAACTGCAAGAATTACACTTTCTAACATCATCTCTTATCTCCCCTTCCTTTCGGGGCTTCCGATGACATATGAACAGCACTTTCTAACGTCGGCACGTTCCCTATGACACCTATTGCTTTCTCCACATCTTGATCTTGTGGTAAGACAAAGATTCCAACCCTGCCATCCTCTAAATCACGCTTTGCTAGCGGCGCAAGTGCCGGCGTACCAGAATCTCTATAAATCCCTAAAGCAACAGAAACATCATGTAAAATAGCTTGTCGTTGCCCTAAGTTTGAGATTGTCACCATCGCATCAATTGATTTCGGTCTTAAAATAAAGCCCATTCCATATTTCATAATTTCCTCTTGTCTTGCTGGCAATCCAATATTCATAATGTAAATATTATCAATATATAGCCCCGCCCCTTCAAAACGAAGTGGAACATGCTCGATATCAACAAGATCATGCAACCTCTTACCAGACATTAATGTTTTCGCGATAAAAAATGCGATGATAGCCATAACGACTCCAGCAATCCATGAACGGAACCCTATATAAGCAAACGTCGTTACAAACGACGTTAACATCGCCAAATAGTTGCGACTTTCAAAAACTAATGCAATTCCTTCAATATATGTATTCCCACGTGGTACAAGCTCATAACCATCTAATTGTTGAAGTGTATTTCTTTCCATATTACGCACATCACGAAACTGTGTTGCTGCTAACGTAAGAAACGTAATGGCAGAAAAATCTTTTTTCAATATAGACGGAATTGCAATCGCTCCTAAAGCCGCCGCAATTAACCCCATCGCAATATGAATAATTTTCCCGTGGAGCCTCGTCGGATATTGCCGGGTATCTGTCCGAAGCATGAGCACTCTCGTTACTGTCCCTGCTATTACGCCGCATAAAATGGCCGGTGTATATTCAATCATGTATTACCCTCGCCTTTCTTTTACGTGTTTTCCTCTTAAACTGTTCCATGTGTACGGAGACTTTCGCAATCCAAAATAAAATTGCCATGAATAATGTAGAAACAGCAACGATATCAAAAAACGCTAAACTACCGTAATCGTAAGGAAAATGCAGTTTCCGAAAAATAATTGTCACAAACAATTCTCCCTGTAACATTCCTATATAAAGAGAACATAGTCGTAATATGCGATCCTCATGTAATAAAACGGATGCATATACAAGAGCGCTACTTAACAAAAACAACCTGTCCACCACAATCCAAATTGGATCATATACTTCTAACAAATGAAAACTTGTATATAACATTGCAATAATAAGTGCCGAAAGTAAGCTATATAATTTTTTCCAAATAGAATAGAGCGTGAGTCCTATAAAAGCTATACCAGAAAGTAAAAGTGCATTTACTGATACCGTAAATGAAGCAATCGTTACATGTAACGGAGAACAAATAATAAAAATCAATATACAGGCGCTTATCTTCCACCGAATAGAGTCCTTTTTCATAAAAAATGTTACGACAATCCACCCTATCCAAGCTACAAAATAAAAAGTACTCCCTTCCATCATTTCACCTCCTATGTTTTCCATTATGGGAACTTTTTATGAAAGTTAATCCACTTTCTTCGCGCATAGTTTTTTCATATAACAGCAACACTTTTAATAAGGAGGTGCTATTCATTATGGGTAAAGATCGTCAAGAAAAAAAACTAAGAGAATCTCGCCGCGTTGAATCTGATCGTGACCAATCACTACAATATCCGGGTGCAACTGGACTTGATACACCTGAGCAAGCTCGAAAACAGAATCAGCACTAATGAATACAAAAAGACGGTTTCGATATTGTACGAAACCGTCTTTTACATATTTCTTCATAATTTCTATTCATATTGAAATAACATTTCACATACAAATCTTTCTAAACTTTATTTTTATCCATACCTATTTTTCTTAGAAAAATTAAACCTTCTGCAATAATTCAATGGCACATTATCTACATTTCTCAGTCGCAAATTTTACAAGATACTGTTTATATATAGGAATTATTTCATTTTTCTAGAATATCAATTCCATCCCTCGCTTTATATTACTAAAATGAATAGAAAACAAAAAAATCAACCAAACGGTCGATTTTTTATCTTCTACTATAATGCGTCGTATCAATGCCACGCTGCGTTAACCAATGATACGTTTCGCCCTTTACAACAAGAGGAACAGACTGTAACTCTTCTATCGTCTTCGCGCCAAGAGCTGTCATAATAAATTTCAAGTCTGCATGTAATAGATCAATTTCATCCACTAACTTCTCGATGCCATCTTGCATTAAAATGCGTAAAAAGTATCCAGCAAAAGCAGTTGTATTCGCCCCTAATGCGATTGCTTTCGCTACGTCAAGCGCTGTTTGTATACCCCCAGATGCAATAAAAGAGAGGTTATTATTTGTAGAGGTTGCTTCAATAATCGAGGTAGCTGTTTGTATGCCCCAGTTATTAAAATAAGAAAGCATTCGCTGTCTTCTTTCATTTTCAACAGCAGCAAAATTCGTACCACCTTGTCCGCCAATATCAATTGCCGTTACACCTACGCTCGCTAACTGTTGCATTGTTTCCTTACTCATCCCAAATCCAACTTCTTTTACAATGACAGGAACTTTACTATTTAAAACAATTTTCTCAATACGCTGAAGTACACCAGTAAAGTCACGGTCTCCTTCTGGCATCGTTAACTCTTGTATGACATTTAAATGAATTTGCAATGCATTCGCTTCAACCATATCAACAGCACGCTCTGCCTGTTCAACAGTTGCCTCACTACCTAAATTAGCAAAGAAAATACCATTTGGATTTACCTTTCTAATAATCTTATAAGAAGCAGCCTCACTTTCATCTTTTAACGCTGCCATTTGCGATCCTACAGCCATAGCAAGGTTATGACGTTTCGCTACATATGCTAATTGCTCATTAATATGTAACGTTTTCTCTCCTCCACCACCAGTCATCGCATTGATAAAAATCGGCGAACTTAGTGAAAGTTCGCCGATTTTTGTTTCACATGTTATTGTGTCATAATTTGAATTTGGCAAGCTTTGATGCACAAAATCAATATCATGAAAGCCATGCGTACGAGACTGACCAGTAGAAAGAGCGTATTCAATATGATCTAATTTACGTTTTGCCCTTACCACTTGTACCCCTCTTTATTTTTTTAATTTTTTCAGTTGTTCACCAATAATGTCACTTAATTGGAAAGTAGCAGAATCAGCATTCGGTTCATACTGACTATAATCTTCAGTTACATTATTTTCCTCAAGCGCTTCTTTTATACTTAAAGAAATACGTTTCTCTGCTACATGCACTTCAAGCACTTTCACTTTTACTTCTTGTCCCATTTCCAATACTTCATTTGGATTTTTCACGTGACGATTTGCAATTTGAGATACATGCACAAGACCTTCAACGCCCGGTAAAATTTCAACGAATGCACCGAATGTAACAAGACGTTTTACTACTCCTTCACGAATATCTCCAGCTTTTACTTCGCCACCAACATTTTCCCAAGGTCCCGGTTGAGCTGCTTTAATTGATAAAGAAATACGTTGTGTGTCAGCATCAACAGATAATACCTTTACTTTTACCTTTTGACCTTGCTCTAATACTTCAGAAGGTTGCTCTACACGTTCGTGTGAAATTTGTGAAATATGAACTAAACCGTCCACACCGCCAACATTAACGAAAGCACCAAAATCCGTTAGTCGTTGTACTGTCCCTTCAACAACGTCGCCTTCTTTTAATGAAGAAATTGCTTCTTTCTTCTTAGAATCTAGTTCTAATTCTACTACCGCTTTATGCGAAAGGATTACACGATTTTTTTCACGGTCCAATTCAACAATTTTCACGGCTAATGTTTTGCCTTTATAGTCAGTAAAATCTTCTACATAATGTACTTCTACAAGTGAAGCTGGTATAAAGCCACGAACACCAAGGTCCACAACTAATCCACCATTCACGATATCTTTTACGGTAACATCAAATACGTGACCAGAAGTAAATTTCTCTTGTAATTCTACCCATGCTTTTTCTGCATCAACAGCACGTTTAGATAATACAAGATCATCCTCTTCTAACTTAATAACCTTTAATTCTAGTGTTTGATCTAATTCTACAACATCGCTTGCTTTTTCAATATGAACGTTAGCTAATTCACTAATTGGAATTACGCCATCTGTTTTGTATCCAACATTTACAAGCACTTGTTTCTCTTCAACTTTCGTTACAGTACCTGTAACAACGTCACCAACTTGTAATTCTTTTGAATCCATAACTTCTTCATTCATTTTCTCTACCATGGAAATACCTCCCTACAGAATTGACAAAGCATTTTTTATGTATATACGAAATGAAAACAATTGTTTTCATTTGCATGTTTAAGAATTTATCATCACATACGTAAGCTTCATACATTTCACTAGAAAATATATTAAACCTATATAAATAGTATACAGCAAAATCATGTTGAAGAAAGTATGTTTTGAAATATAATAGCGAATATATTCTGACAGTTTTATTCCTCTTTAACTAACTTCTTATAAATCCAGTCATTTGTCAAGGAAAGAGACTCACAATTCACGTATCCTTTACATTTTTATATAAACAAAAAAGAAAGAGGCTCCCCCCTTTCTTTATTTCGCAAACACTCCCGAAACAATACCCATAATTTTTTGGACAACTTCTTCAATTGATAAAGAAGTTGTATCTAATTCCAATGCATCATCAGCTTTTTTTAGAGGAGAAACTTCGCGTTCTGAATCTAATTTATCACGCTGAGCAATTTCTTCTTTTAATTGCTCTAAATTAGAATCGAAACCTTTATTCATATTTTCTAAATGTCTTCTTTCTGCTCTTTCTTCAACAGAAGCAAGCATAAAGATCTTCACTTCAGCATCTGGTAACACATGTGTACCAATATCACGACCATCCATTACAACGCCGCCTTTTTCCGCTAACTCTTGTTGACGGCGTACCATTTCTTCACGAACAAGGCGATGTTTCGCCACAATCGATACTCGATTCGTTACCTCAGGTGTACGAATTACTTCAGAAACATCTTGTCCATTTAAAAATACAAGTTGTGTATTTTCTCCTTGCTGAAACTCGATTTTCACATTTTTTACAACTTCCATTAACTGCTCTTCATTTTCAATATCCACTTTTTGCTCAAGGGCTGCGTATGTAATCGTACGATACATTGCGCCTGTATCAATATAAACGTAAGAAAGCTTCTTCGCTACAACTTTCGCAACTGTACTTTTTCCAGCAGCTGCTGGACCATCTATAGCAATTGAAATTCGTTTATCCATTGTAACACCTCATTTTTTCACTTATAAAACAAAACGAAAAGCAGGTATTCTCCTGCTTCTTCTCATTTGCTTCACGTCATTAAATCCTCAATTATTGTAGCATAATCCTTCATAGAAGAAAATGAAAACTACCTATTCACCTGTAAGATTTCTGCTTTGTTTTTTACCATGACACCTTCATAATAAACAATTTTAGATAAATATTTCACTGATGACTTATGTATAAATAACAATTGCACAACAGAAAGACAAATGAATTGTATTATTAATATACGAATAAGCATTCTCTCCATCTTTTTCAACGTAATGGCTCCCTCCTATACTGTATTTGCACATTTCGTTTCGTAATTTTATACATCGTACATATAGCATTTCATTTTATTGTCATTTTCGAGGCATACTTTTATACATTTCCATTGTCGAATTTACTCAAAACATGTTATGTTCTAAATGTATTTTTTTACTTGAAAGGGGTATAAGCATTGAAAAGAATCCTAGTTTTACACACAGGTGGAACAATTGCAATGGAGGAAGATAAAGAAACTGGGGTCGTACAACCAGGTGAAAAAAATCCTCTTTTAAAATTCATTCCTGATTTAGAAGGCGATGTTGATTTAATCGTTGAAGATGTGTTTCATCTACCATCTCCTCATATGACACCGAGCGAAATGTTACAATTACAAGTCATCATTGATGAAAGAGTAAAACAAGACAACATTCATGGCGTAGTCATTACGCATGGTACGGATACATTAGAAGAAACGGCCTATTTCTTAGATTTAACAGTACAAGCAACTATTCCGATCGTTGTAACAGGCGCAATGCGCTCTAGCAATGAATTAGGTGCTGATGGTCTATATAACTTCTTATCAGCTGTAAAAGTCGCTAGCAGTAGTGAAGCTGCCGAAAAAGGCGTTTTAGTCGTATTAAACGACGAAATTCATTGCGCTACAAACGTAACGAAAACACATACAAGTAATGTAGCAACATTCCAAAGTCCACAGTATGGACCAATCGGTATGGTAACAAAACGTGGTGTTGTATTCCACCATGCTTTAGTACATCACGAAACATATTCAGTAAATAAGGTTTCTAAAAATGTAGTCGTTCTAAAAGCGTACGCTGGTATGGACGATACATTGTTAGCAGCAATTGAAAATCTTCCAGTAGACGGGATTGTTATTGAAGCGCTTGGACAAGGTAATTTACCTCCAAGAACACTTCCTAGTCTAGAACGGCTAATAAATAAAGGAATTCCTGTCGTATTAGTTTCTCGCTGTTTCAATGGGATCGTTCAAGATGTATATTCATATGAAGGTGGCGGCAAACAATTAAAAGATATGGGTATTGTATTCACATACGGTTTAAACGCTCAAAAAGCACGTATTAAATTATTAGTTGCATTAGAGAATACAACTTCTCATGAAGCAATCCAAAACATGTTTATGCACGATTAAAAAAGAAGCTGTCGAAGTTTATTCCGACAGCTTCTTTTTATATTTCTCTTGTTGCAATGGTTTGCGCAATCGCATCCCCATGAAATCGACCGTTCTCAATAAATATTTCATTTGCATTATTTCCAGCAGCAATTACACCTGCAATGAAAATATTTGCAGCGTTCGTTTCCATCGTATCCTCTGCATAAATTGGACGTCCTGTCGCTTCATCAATCCGAACACCCATCTTTGTTAAGAAACTATGATCAGGATGGTAACCAGTCATCGCAAATACAAAATCATTTTGGATTGTATATGCTTCGCCATCAACTGTATACGTTAATGTATGTTCAGTAATTTCTTTCACATGAGCCCCGAAATGCATGTGAATTGTACCATTTCGAACTAACGCCTCAAACTCTGGCAAAATCCAAGGCTTTATGCTTGGTGAATACTCACTTCCGCGATATAGTACCGTTACACGCGCACCAGCTTTCACAAGCTCTAACGCGGCATCTACACTCGAGTTTTTCCCACCTATAACTACTACATCTCGATCAAAATAAGGATGTCCTTCTTTAAAATAGTGAGCTACCTTCTTCAATTCCTCACCTGGAACGTTCATATAATTTGGATTGTCATAATATCCAGTTGCTACAACAATATATTTCGCTATATACATTTCTTTACTTCCGTCACGCTTTGTCGTTTCAACCTGAAAAACTTCTCCATCTTTTTGAACTTTCTCTACTCGTTCAAAAGCATTTACACGTACAGATTTACGCTTTACTACTTCACGATAATACGCAAGCGCTTGATTTCGAACAGGCTTACGATTTTCTGTAATAAAAGCTACATCACCAATTTCTAATTTTTCACTAGAAGAGAAAAATGTTTGATGGGTTGGATAATTATAAATCGCATTTACAATGTTTCCTTTTTCAATTACTAACGGATTTATCCCTACCTTTTGCAACGAAATTGCTGCTGCTAATCCGCACGGACCGCCTCCAATTATGATAGCTGTTTCTTTCTGCATACTCGGTTCACTCCTAGTCTTCTACCAATACACTATTTATAAAAACAAGAAAAAACCTACTTACAGCAGTAGGCACCTATCTTTATTGTATTCATTTTTCATATATTTGTCATCTAAACGAAACGTACATCCGATAGACATCTGCTAAAAACTGCTGAAATTTAATACCTTGTTTCCCTAAAACATTTTCAGGATCAATCTTTCTGGCTGGATCAAGTGTTTTATGTGATACGATATCTTTTTTCGGATTCAAGCCGAAGTTTTGACATAAATACGCATGATACCACGTAAAACGTGTATATGCTTCCCAAAAATTAACATCACCGCCATAACAAAGCTCCACTCCAATGGCAGCCTTATTGGCATCATACCCATATAAGTCATTATCTGTCGGCACACCATATCGAACATGATAAGCAACTTCATTTATAGGAATAATTTCTAGTATTGTTTTGTCATCTATAAATGTATGTGCCGAAGCTTTCGGTTGTATTTCATTAAAATAATCCCGATTCCCAATCGCATTGCTACCAGGATTCCCCGTATCATGGCTTACAATAAACCTTACTTTAGAAAGAGGAATTCCCGGCCGTGAACTTCCATATCCAATATAGTTACGCTCTATAGGAAACATCGCCATTACTACCAACTCCCGCTTCAGAAGATTACCTTACTTCTTTATATATGTATTCGGTAGCAATGTCCTTATAGCATATTTCTTACGCGAAGAGAAAATCGAAAATATTTGATGTGAACACCATAAATAATAAAATACTTACAGCAACTCCATAAAAACCGTAAAACCAAACACAATCTTCTTTCGTATCTAAACCGAAAAATTTATTTACTGATTGTAATAATGTGCCGCGCTTACTTTGTTTGTTTCTTAATACTTCCACTCGTTCTACAACATCCGCTGGCATCATAAATCTTTGGTCTACTGTCATTTTCATCATTTATCTCTCCTTAAAATCATTTCCGTTTTGTTTATCTAAGGAGAGTATAGCACGTTTGTTCGCATAGAACAAGCGTTCTTTTCGTTTTTATTTTATTTTTCAGCAAATCCAGTAAGAATCGTGATTACAAAGGCGATAATTGGCCCTACTACAACCGCACCAAATATTAAAAACAGTAGCCCTTCCCCGAACACCCGAACAATACTTGTCTTTTTGGCTTTCGTCGTTCTTGCAAGTTCTCCCTCTAACCTCTTAACCTTTTCTTCTAATTGTTCTACCCGTTCCATCATTTCATTTCCCATTTACAACACCTCACTCTAATACTTCAACAAAAAAAACGTGATTCCCTCGAAAGGAATCACGTTTTCTCACAATATAATATTATACCCAACCTCTGAAGCGACTTGCTTCAGCCATTTTACGAACACCGACCATATACGCTGCTAAGCGCATATTCACTTTACGAACTTGTGCTGTTTCATAAATAGAATCAAATGATCTTACCATTACTTTTTCTAAACGTTGTTCTACTTCTTCTTCAGTCCAGTAGTAACCTTGGTTATTTTGTACCCACTCAAAGTAAGATACTGTTACCCCACCAGCACTCGCTAATACGTCTGGAACAAGTAAAATTCCGCGATCTGTTAAAATTTTAGTTGCTTCTAATGTTGTTGGACCATTTGCAGCTTCAACAACGATTTTTGCTTTAATATCATTAGCATTTTCTTCTGTAATTTGGTTCTCAATTGCAGCTGGAACTAAAATGTCGCAATCAAGTTCTAACAATTCTTTGTTTGAAATTGTATTATTAAATAGTTTTGTTACTGTACCGAAGCTATCACGACGGTCTAATAAATAATCAATATCTAATCCGTTTGGATCATGTAATGCGCCGTAAGCATCTGAGATCGCAATAACTTTCGCACCTGCATCATGCATAAATTTAGCTAAGAAGCTACCAGCATTACCGAATCCTTGAACAACAACGCGTGCACCTTTAATATCAATGTCGCGTTTTTTTGCAGCTTCGCGAATACAAATTGTAACACCTTTCGCTGTTGCTGTTTCACGTCCATGTGATCCACCTAATACAAGTGGCTTACCTGTAATAAATCCTGGTGAATTAAATTCGTCAATACGGCTATACTCATCCATCATCCATGCCATAATTTGAGAGTTTGTGAATACATCTGGAGCTGGAATATCTTTCGTCGGTCCTACGATTTGGCTAATTGCTCGTACATAACCGCGGCTTAATCTTTCTAACTCACGGAATGACATTTCACGCGGGTCACAGATAATTCCACCTTTACCTCCGCCATATGGTAAATCAACAATACCACATTTTAAACTCATCCAAATTGAAAGTGCTTTCACTTCATTTTCTGTTACATTCGGATGGAAGCGAATTCCACCTTTCGTTGGACCAACAGCATCATTATGTTGTGCACGATATCCTGTAAATATTTTAACAGTCCCGTCATCCATACGAACTGGTATTTTCACTGTCATCATACGAACTGGTTCTTTTAATAATTCATATACTTCGTTTGGATAACCCAATTTTTCTAACGCTTCACTGATAACAATTTGTGTTGAATTCAATAGTTCAAAATGTTGTTCCCTTTGTTGTTGTGTTTTTGTTTGAGTTCCCTTTTCGGCTACCATAGTAAGTAAACCCCCTGTAATTTCACTTGTTTAGTAAACCTTCATTGCCTAGTATACACCGTTAAATTTGGAATGCAATAGAAAACGCTAACAAATATATACAAAGTATTTTCTTTTGCAAGCGTTTTCACTATCATTATAGTCCTTTTATCGCTTTTAGAAAAGTAAAATACTTAAATATTTAAATATTTTTTATTTTATTCATGTACAGTACTTTGAAAAAATACATTTAAGTAAGGTAAAAAACAAAACCTTAGCTATGTTACATTAGCTAAGGTTTTGTTTTTTCACAAAGTAATTGTGTATTTGTTCAATTGCTTGAGAAGCCATTAATTCTTTACCATACTCCATTAGACGATAAATAGTTGCTGTAGACGGATTACCATATTCCGCTAAAATAGCTATAAAATCTGCCTTCAGTAATTGTATTTGCTCCTCTTCTTCCATCCAAAGATAGAAACGCCCATCCCACGTATATAATTTTCCGCCAGTTACATCAAGGTTATATAAACGATTCGACAGGTTAATTACGTCATCTAGTGTAGCAAACTCATAAAGGATATGCTCGCTTTCATCTAGAGTCACTTGCATTTCAATAAACTCGTCACGGAACTCATCATCTGTATCCGCTTCTTGATGTTCTTTCGTTACAATTACGACCATTCCTTGTGCTTGTAGAGAAAATACTTCAACTGCAATCGGGCCATCCGCTTCAAATCCCAATTCTTTATTTGCTTCTTGCATCATATCACGAAATAATTGCTGTACTTTCGGTGCATTTCTCCACAAATCTTCTTTCGTTAATCCTCGTTCAGATAAATCATCAAATGTTAAGAAAATTTTTATCTTATTGTAATTTAATCGTTCCAGCCTCATCTCATACCCTCCCTACGCAACCAATGAATATAATTTTTATTATATGAAATAGAAAATAGATGGTTCTTTTCGAACAACTATTCTAATATTTTTAACCAATCATCCCATTCTTCTTTCGTGTCACCAATTAGGCTTGTTTGAATGTTCAACTGATCTCCAGCACCTATTTCTCCTATAACCCCAACAGAAAGGTTTTCACTTTTTTCTTGCAACAAATTCAAGTAGCTCGTTGCGTTCTTCAGTTCTCGTCCGTCATCAAAAGAGATTACTACATATTTAGGTCTTATTTGCTCAACAGCTAACGTAATACTATCTTCCGCTAAGCTTGCCCTAATATATATCACCTCATATCCTTTTAATCGTAAATACGTTGAGAAAACAAACCCTTTCAACATATTACTTTCTAACACAACAACTTTGTGTATAGAAGAAAACGATGATGCATTATGATATACCATCCCTAGACGCGTTTGTAAAAATGATACGACATATTGGAATTGCACCATTGTAACTTCATTATTATTTTTTAACGTTAACAATTTATTTGACACTTGAAGAACAATACTTGCGATAACTTTTTCTGTTGCATAAATACTAAAGGCCTCGTTTAACAATGCAGAAGTTGTAATTTCATCAAATTTTAACAAAGCTTGTAGTAAATCGTCCACTAAAACAACTTCTCTATCGTAATGTATTTCATTTTGAACACTATTCTGCAAACGATTCCCTTCTAATAATTGAACTGCTTGTCCAATCATCATGCCGGAAGAAACCTTGTCCATTAACCATTTCAAAATTTGAATATGCTCTTCTGTATATAATCGATGCCCCGCATGATTCCGCTTTGGGGCAATCATTTGATATCTTCTTTCCCATGCACGAAGCGTACTTGGTTGAACTCCAATTATTTTTGAAACAGCTTTTATGTTATATTTTCCGTTTAGAGTTGGCATCATTTCCCTCCGCATAACGTAATAATATGTGTTTGAGCAGGTGCTCGGAAGCGAAGTGGAATCAACGTTGTTCCATACCCATTACTAACAAAAAGAGTTATATTTGAATGCTTATATACGCCACCTTTTAAATATTTTTTAGATGGGAATAATCGAATCTGCCCTCCATGTGTATGTCCACTTAGCACAAGTGAAATTTGTTCTTTTCCAGACATTTTATTTATTATATCAGGGTTGTGGCTAATTAATATGCGAAAACCATCTTCTTTACAATCAGCCAACGCTAAATCTAAACGATCACGTTCCAAACCAACATCATCTACACCGAGCAAACAAATTTTCTCTCCTAATTCAGACTCAAATACAACTCTTGTATTATCTAAAACTTTTACATTATTTTCTAATAACAAAGCATCTAATTCATGATATTCAATTTCATAATCATTATTTCCCCATACAAAATATACAGGAGCTATCGCTCTTAGCTTTTGTATATTTGCAGAGATTTTCGATAAAGGGACACCTTTTTCCGCTAAATCACCACCAATAATTACAAGATCAACTCTTCCTTTTACTTGTTCAATTAACGAATTCGAAATGACCCTTCTATGAATATCAGATATAAAAAATACATTTACTTTTTGAAAACTTTTCGGAAATTCTTCAAATATTAAAGTATGTTCTAGCACCGTATTACGCATTGCTTCTGTATACATTACAAGAAGCATTATAATACCAATACAAACGAGAGTACTTAATAAGATAATCCATATCATATATTTTTACTCCCCTCCTCATAAAGATAATCCTCAGTTTTTATAGTAAGTATTTTACTAACTTTCTCGCTTTGTGGACTTATCTTTTATCGGAATTTTTAATTCTTGACCTACATTCACTTCATCTTTTTGTAAATCATTATACTTTTTAATCACTTCGATCCCAGTTTCATCTGAAAAATATTGCTTCGCTATACTTTCTAAAGTTTCTCCCTCTTTCACCGTATGCGTGACGACTTTCTCAGATGATGCCTCGGACTCAGATTTAGCTGAATCAAAAAAAATAACCTCAAATGCACTTTTTCCAGCGTTATTACTATCACTTTTCACCTGAATATATTTATCTGTATACCATAAGATGCTAATTGGTAGTAATATGAATAGAAATGTTAAAACTCGAACGAAAATATGATTCATTTTAAACTTTTGTTTTTTTTCTTTATTTCTATGAATTTCACTACGCGGCGGTAAACCTTCTTTTTCTTCCACTCGCTCAACTTCTAATTCCTCTTCAAAATCAGGAATTCGTCTTCTCATGTTGTTCACCACCACCTTCCATTTATTTTCTTAATTGGAGTCCCATTATAAAATCAACAAGAAAGTGTGCAAAGATTGTTATAAACAAATTTCCTGTCCATTCAAATACGTAACCAAAGACAAAACTAATGAAACAGACGAAACAAAACAAAAATGGCTTTTTTATATACCGAATATGTAACACTGCAAATACAAAACTCGCTATTACAATTCCAAAGTGCGTCTGCACTACACCTCTAAATAAAAATTCTTCTGCAAAGCCGATAATGAACGTAATAACGAGTAGATGCATAACTGACATCCCTTGAAACATCCTATCATTAATACCACCATCATCAAACCAAGACTCTGGAAATACTCGCATTGCAACATAATCTAATAACACAATACCAATCGCTAACAAGCCACCTATTATAAATATAGACACCGGTTCCCATTTCCACAGACTATACACCGATTTTATATCTCGGAATAGTATATATGCTAGTAAACAACCGATACCGATAATAATGAACTGTGTGATATACAGATTCAGCCTTATTTCTTTCGGACTCATATCTTCAATATTATGCCTTTGAATGTTCATCATTCCCCCATCTTTTCTAGACCGAAAAGCTTTTGTAACTCTGTTTCCCAATTATAGTCGAAATCCGATTGTTGCGCTTGTCTTTTTTTATAATCTGTTTTTGTAATATGACAATAGTCGCAGCAATTCTTTAACTCGCCCTCTTTTCTGTAATCGAACTGTTGTAGCAAATATTCACGTCTACATCCTTTCACTTGTATCCACGATTTCATATTTTCTAGCTCACTATATTTATTACGTAACCTTATTTCTACTTCAGCTATTAATCTGTTCATAATTTCATCTGACAAGCTCTCTAATATTAGTTTTCGTTGTTGTATGATTCCAAGCTGTTCAAGATGATAGCGGATGAAACGCCAATATTGTTCATTAAATCTTGCTGCATTATAACAAATTTCTTCTACCTCTTCTATTGGTAATTCTTTCGTTTGAAACATTCTTTCCTGTAGTAAAGAAAATAAAAATTGTATTTGTGACTGGCTTGGCAATTCATCTTCAATTATTGAAATTGGTAAATCGTGATCTAACGGACTACATAGTAAAATAGCTATACTTGGTTCACCATCTCTTCCAGCTCTTCCGATTTCTTGTAAATAAGAAGCTATATTAGTCGGATAGTGAAAATGAATAATATATCTCGTGTTCGATTTATTTACTCCCATACCAAAAGCACTTGTACATATTACAAGCTGTAATTGGTCATTCATAAACTGCTGTTGAATTAACATACGCTCTTCATGTTCCATACCACCATGATAGAAAGCGACACCAGTAACGCCTTTTCCTCTTAAATATTCCGTTAAACGTTCTGTCCACGCTCTGCTTGAACAATATACAATCCCCGGCCCTTGTAAATACATCACCTGGTCCAAAAGCGCCTCTTTCTTCTCTTCTATCGTCTCTACAAATTGTACTTCCATTGCTATATTTGGACGATCAATAGAGTATACATGCTGCGTCACATTCTCCAAATTCAAACTCTCTGCTATATCTCGGAGTACATCTTTCGTCGCTGTTGCAGTTAATGCTAGCACTGTAGGAGACCCAATATTCTTAATAACTACATTTAGTTTTTTATAATCTGGTCTAAAATCATAACCCCATTGCGAAATACAATGAGCTTCATCCACAACAAATAATGAAATATGAACTTTCTTCAATTCTCTTATTAACAATTCCGACTGCAACATCTCTGGTGATACAAAAATAAATTTATAAGAAGCTAATCTTTTCATCGCTTCTCTTTTTTCCTGTAATGTCCGAAAACTATTAAATGCTATCACTCGGTTTTTCACAACATATTTTAATTGTGTAACCTGATCTTCCATCAAAGATAATAATGGTGATACAACAAGTACTGTCCCTTCTTGCATGAGCCCTGGAAGTTGATAGCACATAGACTTCCCTCTTCCGGTCGGAAGCATCGCTATAACATCTTTTCCTTCCAATAAATCTGTAATTACCCCTTTTTGACCTGGACGAAATTCAGAATATCCAAACCACCTATATAAATATTCCTCAAGTTTCATTTATACCCTCCATCCGCGCCAATACAAGACGAACTTCAAAATAAGAGATATCCTCTCCAACCGCTTGTTTCAACTCACGCAGCTTACGTGTTTGTAATGCATCAATTACTTCTGTTACTTTATCTATTTTGTCTTTTTCCATAAACATCTCGATTGAAAAATCTCTTTCTCGCAAAGCAATTTCAACAAAATGATCTTCTATCGTTGCAACCTTTAGATTTCTAATTGTCGCTATTTCTTCTAATGAGCGCCCTTGCCTCCAAAAATTATATGTTTTTTTTGTTGATAAACTAAATAATTCAGCTCTCTCATTTGGATAAGAAATAATTTCAGCTAATAACGGAAATTCATTTTCATAATCGCGAACTTCTTGTATAAGGAAATGAATTGTACCCCAAAATAAAAAGTACACCCTGAAAACATCTCGTTTCGTAATTTCTGCTAACTGCTGCAATGTACAACCGATACGTTCATATCCTGTTAATCTATATGTTACAATCGTTGCTTCTACCACATCACATTTCCTTAAAAGAGTATATATTTCTTTCCATAATCTTTTTGCCAATTCACTACGCCTATACGGCATACCTGTTAAAAAGCGTTTCACCCAAACCATTATTTCTGTATCTTGTTGAATAGGAATAAACTTCGTATTATTCTGTTGTAAATTAGATATAGTTTGAATAATTAAAGATAATCTTTTCCAAAATGTTTCACCTAATTCACCATAGTGCAAACCATGTAAATGCGCTGGAAAAGCATACCCTTCCTCCCATGTATGTAACTGCATTTTACCTTTAGGTGTTAACAAATATGTATTTTCATGTATTTCTTGAATCAAATCTGCTTGCAACAACTTTGCAACTTCACGATCATATTCAGCTCTATTTAGCGATTTATATATTCCAAACAAAAAAGAAATTCGGAACATATTTCCATCTTGTAACGTTTGCGAAGAACGTTTTCCCTTTAATAAATAATAAATAGAAGAAACGGTCCTTTCACCATTCAATTGTTTTAAACAATACAATACAGTATATTGTAGTTGCATTACCGCTTCCACCTTTCAATCTAACTTAGTTACTCATTAAACTTATCATATGGGCAATATGTACTTGTATATATTCTATTGTACCAAACGAAATAACATTTACGTATTTTGAAAATCTTATGACATAATGCAGAAATTAGTTGACACTCTAATTGATAAGGATTATCATTATAATTTTATGTTGAAAAGTTTTAAAAACCGTTTTACAATAAGGTTATAATTTTTATGGCGAGCTTTTCACATACATATTATCAGGAGGGAAAAAAGATGGCAAAATATACAATCGTTGATAAAGATACTTGTATCGCATGTGGTGCTTGTGGCGCTGCTGCACCAGACATTTATGACTATGATGATGAAGGTATTGCATTCGTAACATTAGACGATAACCAAGGTATTGTTGAAATTCCAGATGTATTACTTGAAGATATGATGGATGCATTTGAAGGTTGTCCAACTGACTCAATTAAAGTTGCTGACGAATCATTCGACGGCGATGCTTTAAAGTTCGAATAGTCTTTTATTAACTTCAAAAAATACCCCTCATTTCTTTGAGGGGTATTTTTTGTTTTCTATTTTCATTCTCCTTATTAAAAAACCATTAGTAGTTACATACTACTAATGGTTTTATTTTATATTTTATGCATTTTTCATTTTTGCAAACACCCATACTTTCAGGCGTGAGAATAACGCTACAAATACAATTGTCACAACAATTCCTTTAATCAAATTAAATGGTAAGATTGCCGTTACAACCGTTGTCTTTATCGCTTCGCTAGACATAGCTGGTGAATTTAAAAACCAAGTGTAAGCTGGGAATATGATGATGTAATTTAATACGCTCATAATAAGAGCCATTGTAATTGTCCCTAGCATTAATCCTGTCGTTAAACTCTTAACAGTACGATACTTTCTAAATAAGAAAGCTGCTGGTCCAATAAATAAACATCCTGCAATAAAGTTAGCAATTTCTCCAACTGGTACTCCCGTTAAACTCCCTTGAATCCCGTAATGTAAAATATTCTTTATCGCTTCTACAATTATCCCTGCAACCGGCCCGAAAATAATTGCAGCAATTAGAGCTGGTACATCACTAAAATCAATTTTTAAAAATGGCGGAAGCCCTGGGAATGGGAAATCCAACATCATCAGTAAATATGCAATACTACTTAGCATCGCTACACTCACCATCTGCACTACACTGTTTTTTTGTTTCATCTTTCTCTCTCCTTTTCCATCGATCATCTCATGGAAAGTGGAAAGGTTCTGCTATGCCTACTTTTTCATAGAACGAAAAAACCCTTTGTGTTTTACACAAAGGGAGAATTTAAGGCACATCAAACAGACGTTCAAATACTTATCTTTTTTGAACGCTTGAACCTCCATCTTCTCCCATCCAGACTGTACTGTCGGCTTTGGAATCACACCAAATCCTGCCTTAACGGCTCGCGGGCTTAGAACAAAATCACATATAGTTCATCACCGCCGGTCGGGATTTTCACCCTGCCCCGAAGATAGACCGATATTCTATTTTCCACTTCATTATACAACAACATGATCGTATTGTGAACAAAAAAATCGTAACTTATTAAAAATAAGTTGTTGATTTTACATAATCAAAATCATTCATTATATTTTACAATACACTCCATATTTTTTAGTATTCGGCATTTCTCCTATGAATCCCCTAGTCATATATAATTAAAAGTGATAAGATGTTGAATTGTTAAGATAAGAACATTTTCTGGATTATGGAGGAAATGTCATGAAGAAAGAGAAGAGACACTCTATTCGAGAAACAATGAAAAAAAACTTAAGGAAAGAATACTTTTACTTAAAAAAAGAATTACTTTTCTACTGTCCAATTGATTTAGGCACATTCTCAAGCGAGACATACTATGCTGCTTTCGATGAAGATGGCATCAGTATTTATCAGTATGATAAAAAGACAGAAAGTAAATTAAAATTATGTGAGCGTCATCCGTGGAAGAGTTGGAATAAAGTGAAGGTGGATCATTATTTAACAACTTCACAATTTATTTTTCAAGGTGAGCGAAACTGGATATTATCCCTTTTCCAAAAAGGAAAAGAAGCTCAAAAAATAATCGAAGAGCATACATCTTTACAAACTGAAGTTGTTTCCCGCTCTTTCTTAAAAAAACTTCCTGGTTTCCGTTCTAATGCACCGTTGAATAAATACATCGGCAGCATTTGCTATACTGCACTCATTGCATTTTTATTAAAATGGATGATTCCATTTCAAGGACCACAAATCGCCCTGTACTCTATTTCAATCGGTTGTATGCTTCTTGGTTTACTTTGTTTGACAATTGGTTTAATTGAACCGACTATTGTACTATTTCGAACAAACGAAAAAACAAGAGCGAAAGTATTTTACTTATATAGCTACTTAGCTATTTCTGGATTTATATGTGTCTTTATTTTTTGGTAAAAAAGAGCTAGTTAAACTAGCTCTTTTTTTACTTTACATATAATTGTTGATTTGGATAAATGAGCTCTTGTTGCAACCCATTTTTTTCTTGAATTTCCTTAACGGACATTCTAAATTTCCGTGCAATGCTAACTAGAGTATCACCTTTTTGGACAACGTATAACGATGAAGAAACTGTTTCATTTCTTTGTTCATGTAAAACAAGCAATGGATTCATCGCATTCTTTTTTGCCATCGTCCATCTTCCTTGATGAACTTCTAAATGTAAGTGTGCACCTCGGGATTCTCCTGTATTTCCTACTTCTCCAATTATTTCTCCTTTTGAAATATAATCCCCTTGAACTACATATCTCTTATTTAAATGTGCATACACAGCCTCATATTCTCCATGTTTAATAAATATAACGTTTCCATAACTACTTGAATAATAAGACTTTGTTACCTTCCCTTCTTGAATAGCTGACACAGGCGTGCCGATCGGTGCCGCTATATCTATACCGTAGTGTTTTCCGTGCCTTGTTCCAAAATAATCACTTATCTGTCCTTCAACAGGCCATGCCCATTGATTTCCCTCTGCGTACACATGTAATTGAGATAAAAACAGTACTGTCAATAACATGACGCCGTATTTTAAAGCTTTCATATACATCCTCCGTTTTCTAATTACGACCATACCTTCTCTATTTTGGTATATTACAGAAAAAAGTATACAAAAAAAGAAAGTGAATCACTCCACTTCCTTCTCTTTCTTATCACGAAAAACGATTGCACTGCGATTATACTCTACATCTTTTACTTGTAATCGAGCGTTTATTACTCTAGCCACTGCAAATAAATAGTCAGATAATCTATTGACATACTTTAGAACAACTGCATTTATTTCTCCTTCCTTTTGCAAGGACACGATACATCGTTCTGCTCGCCTTACAACTGTACGTGCAATATGAATAGCAGCTGCCGATTCGCTTCCACCTGGTAAAATAAAGCGCTCTAGCGGCGGTGCTTCTTCTATATATGAATCAATTCTACCTTCTAAGTTTTCGACCATTTCAATTTTTACTTTATAAGGAATTTTCTCACCTACTATCGCCAAGTCTCCCCCGCAATCAAATAGTTCATGTTGAATCGTTTCAAGTTCATTGTAAATATCTCCGAAAACCCCGCCTTGTAGTTTAGTCATCGCATATCCAATATGAGAATTCGCCTCATCTATCGTGCCATATGCTTCCACTCGGATATTATCTTTATCCACTCTGCCACCTATTACACTTGTTGTCCCTTTATCTCCTGTTTTTGTATATAATTTCATTGCTTTACGACACCCCTCTCATCATTCTTCATTCGACTAAGTTAGAAAAAAAGTTCTACTATTATTTATTTAATTGATTTTACAAAAAAATAAACAACAGTAGAACTTTATTCATTATCAACTTTTAAAACGCATATTTAAATTATACGATTCGGTAAATATACAGAGAATGTAGTTCCCTCTCCAACAACACTTGAAACAGCAATTTTCCCATCATGGCCTTGCACAATATTTTTTGCAATCGCAAGCCCGAGTCCTGTTCCACCTTTTTTCCCACGTGTTCTTGCTTTATCAGCTTTATAGAAACGATCAAATAAAAATGGAATATCTTCTTCTGGAATACCAGCGCCCGAATCTTGTACTTCAAAAATAAGACCATTATTTTTCGTATCAATTACAAGCGTTACGTGTCCACCTGCGTTCGTATGACGTATTGCGTTATCAATTAAATTCGTCAATACTTGTTCCATACGATCTGCATCAAACGGGTATTGCTCAATTGGATTTTTGAAATCAACCGTTAACGCGACTTCTTTATCCTTTGCAATTCCTTGGAATTTACGACCTATTTTTTCAACGAAAGGATGAATATCAACTTCACCTATATGTAACTCTACATTACCACTTTCCATACGCGCTAAATCTAACAATTCATTTACAAGTTTCCCTAAACGAACGGATTCATCATAAATGATTTGAACAAACTCGTTAATTTCTTCTTTTGTTTGCACAATATCATCTAAAATTGCTTCACTATACCCTTGGAGCATGACCATCGGTGTACGAAGTTCATGTGATACGTTCGCAATAAAGTCTTGGCGCATTTTCTCAAGACGGCGTTCTTCCGTCATATCACGCAATACAGCTACAGCCCCACGAATTTTCGTTTGATTGTAAAGCGGCGTCATAAGAACTACATAGTTACCTTTTTGTAAATTAATTTCAACCACTTGTTGTTGTTCGCTTTCTACAACGAGATGGAATAGTTCAACAAGTTCAGAAGGTAGTTTTTTACTGAGCTCTATCTCTTTTTCTTCTTGCCAAACTTGTAAGAAATGTTCAGCCGGCGGATTGATTACAACGACTTCACCCTCTTGATTTAATGTAATAACCCCATCTGCCATACTACTTAAAATACTAGCTAACTGTTCTTTCTCTTGCTGCAGGGCATTCATATTAAACTTCAACTGTTTCCCCATTTGATTTAAGGCTGTTGCAAGCTCACCAATCTCGTCCTGGGATACCATAGGAGCTTTTGCATCAAACTTCCCACGCGACACCTCAAAAGCAACCTCACGCATTTTACGAAGTGGCGCTGTAATTCGAGTAGATAAGAAGAATGCAAAGAAAGTTGTTAATATAATCGCAATCCCTGCTGATAAGAATATAAAATCAGTCGTTCTTTCCATACCTTGTATCGGTACTTGTAAAGATTCGTATACAAACACTGCACTTTGATTTTTTGACTGCACTGGTTTTCCGACAATCATAATATCATTTTCAGTATTTTTATTCTTTCTACTATTAGAGGCTTTTCTAATGTTATTCTTAATTTCTTTTTTGTCTGTAAAAACAGCCGCTAATTCTTTATCTTCTTTCAAATCATCCATTGTAAGAGTGACTAATCCTTCTTGTTTCGGTGAAGAAGATATTTCTTTACCATCTTCTACAATAATGATCCTTGAAAGTGGGTCAGAGAATTTGTACGCGATATTCTCAATCGTTTTTACATCGGCACCTTCTTCAATTAACTCTGAAACACTTGTTGCAACTTTTTGAAGCCTAGCTTCACTCATATCTACATAATATGTTCTAAAAAACTGTGAAAGTAAAATCGCAACAAATCCAAGCACGAACGAAACGAGAAGTAATATGGTCATCCATAACTTCCCTACTACACTTCTCCAAAGCATCAGTCGTTCACAACCTCAAACTTGTAACCTACGCCCCAAACGGTAACAATCATCTTCGCAGCATCGGGTGATTTTTTACTTAACTTCTCACGTAAACGCTTTACATGCGTATCAACTGTACGTAAATCTCCGAAGAATTCATATTGCCATACTTCTTTTAGCAATTGCTCACGATCGAATACTTTATCAGGCGCTTTCGCTAAGAATAATAGTAATTCGTACTCTTTCGGTGTTAAGTTCACCTCATTACCATCTGCTGTAACACGGTGTGCATCATTATCAATTGTTAAATGAGGGAATACAGTAACATCTTTTGTCGTTGTATCTTGTGTAAAGAATGTTGTTGGTACAGAACGGCGTAAGACCGCTTTCACTCGAAGCACTACTTCACGTGGGCTAAATGGTTTCACAATATAATCATCGGTTCCTACCTCAAACCCTTGTACTCGATTTACTTCTTCACCTTTTGCTGTCAACATAATAATTGGCGTCGCTTTCTTCTCACGAACCCCTTTACATACTTCAATACCATCTTTACCAGGCATCATAAGATCTAATAGGATTAAATCATAATCATTTTGCAGCGCCATTTCTAAAGCTGTATCACCATTGTCTGCTTCTTCAATTGTGTATTGTTCTCTCTCTAAATACATTTTCAACAAACGACGAATACGATCCTCATCGTCTACAATTAAAATTCTTGATTCATTTTCCATTTCTACCCGTTGCGTACTTTTACCACAACGGTTC
Source organism: Bacillus paranthracis (assembly GCF_001883995.1). Taxonomy (GTDB): domain Bacteria; phylum Bacillota; class Bacilli; order Bacillales; family Bacillaceae_G; genus Bacillus_A; species Bacillus_A paranthracis. Next base: position 109,811 of record NZ_MACE01000051.1, read on the forward strand.
ACACCTACCCTTCTATACTATTATGTTGCGCTATTCTCGTTTATTTAAGCAATCTTCTAAATGTTTCACTTCCCATATTATGCTTCACAAGAATAATAAAGTTTGTTCAATTTTTTTCCAAAACTATGTATTTTTTTTGAACAGTATATAATGTCCTCGACATCATTTTACAAAATCAACCGCTACTTTGTCATGTTTTTCTCAAAAAAGAAGAAAAGTTGACAAAAATAAAATAGGAAAGTGACATACACTCTCCTATTTTATTTCTCTATGCGTATGAATGTAAACCCGCGATAATTAAGTTTACTACAATAAAGTTAAACATAATGATTGCAAAACCAATTACCGCTAACCATGCTGACTTCTCTCCATGCCATCCTTTTGATAAACGTAAATGTAATACCGCCGCATAAAAGAGCCACGTTATAAGTGCCCAAACCTCTTTCGGATCCCAGCCCCAAAAACGTGTCCACGCTATTTGAGCCCAAATCATAGCGAAAATTAATGCACCCAATGTGAAAACTGGGAATCCAATTGCAATAGAACGATATCCTATTTCATCTAACAAATCGCTATTCGTATTTTTCACTAACGGCTGAAGTGCCGCTGATACTCGTTTACGTAAAATTAGCCTTAATACAATATAGAGTAACGTTCCGACTAACACTGACCAAATAACAGTATTTAATTTTTTCGCATTTACAATCGCCGGAACTTCAACTGTCGGCTCTAATTTATTTTCTGTCAGTAACTTCCCTTCATGCGGCCCCACTAAAGCCGGAAGATTGTATTTCATTTCCACTTGTTGTTCATTTTTATCAATCCATTGAAACTTTGCTTCATATTTCATACTAGAATATACCGTTGTTACTCCAATAAACCCAACTGTACAAACAAGTGTGAATACTACCGTCTCTAGCCAAAATGTACGTTTACTTTTCACTGATTGATCTACATTTTTCAATAAATACATAACGCCTGTAATAAAACTAATTGCTAAAATTGCTTGCCCTGCAGCCGCAGTCGTCACGTGAATATGTAACCAATTACTTTTTAAAGATGGAATAAGCGGTGATATTTCCCTCGGAAACATACTCGCGTAGGCAATTAATAAAAGCGCAACTGGTAATGCAAAGAGCCCAATTATACTTACGCGGTACATAAAATACATGACAATAAATGCTCCGACAAGCATCATGCCGAAAAACGTACCGAACTCAAAAAAGTTACTAACCGGTGCATGTCCTGATGCAATCCATCTTGTAACAAAATATACCGTTTGTGCAATAAACCCTAAAATTGTAATCGTTATTCCTACATTTGCCCATTTATGACCCTTTTCTTTAATTGCTCCCCCAAAAAATAGAGTGGCAATTAAATATAAAATAAATGCGGTAAAGAGAAAGTTACTACTTATTTGCACCATATCGTTTCCCCACCTTAACTAATTTTTTTATCGACTACTTTATCATTTGGTTGCGGAATTGCTGTACCTTCTAGTACTCTTTCAATATCTTTCTTTAAACCGAACCAGTTTTTATTCGTATGTCCTGCAATCCACCATTCATCATTAACGCGTTGTATCCAAATACGGCGATGATTCCAATACATTCCTTGAATGACACCAACCATAAATATAAACCCTCCAATACCGAGAATCCAAAGCGTTAAATCTTTTCTTACAGTAAGTGCTGTTGCATTTTGCATTTCCACACCTGCAAAGGACATTTTATATTTGTTATTCCCATCAGGTTCTATATTTTGCTGAATACCAACAAAACTCACTTCACCATCTGGTGTTTCAGGTGTAAACATTTTAAATACAAATGCAGGGTTGTTTTGTAATTTTGTTTTTGTATTTGGTCTTCCATTCTCATCAAAATAAAAATCAGGGAAATAGCTTAATAGTTCTAAAGAATAACCATTTCCTAAATCATATTTTTCTGCAGGGTTTGTTAAATCAACTTTAATCGGTCCCCACTTTTGATTATTTTCTTTATTTTGCAAACGGAAGGACATACTTTTAAATTCATTTTCTCTATAACTCAATTGATAAACAGCAAATTGATCAAATTTCAGCGGTTCATTTACTCGAATTTCAACTTCTTTTACTTTTTCCAATTTTGGTTTTTGTCCAGCTATCTTTTCACCTACCGCTTTATATAATACGGCATTCGTTTGGAAGTTTTTCGCAATCATTTTATCACCTACACGGTCAATTGCTTCATCAAAAACCTCCTTGTCCTTACTTTTATCATAAACTTCCTTTATAAACTTCTCACTTTTTAAATAATATTGGCCATCCGTCCCTGGTATTTCTTTCGTTTCACCATCACGTAACCAAAGCGTTTCATCTACATACATACTCGGTAAAAAACGGAGCATTGCACCAAATAAAAAGATAATAAGACCGATATGATTCACATATGGACCCCAGCGTGAAAACCGTCCCTTTTCCGCCAAAATATTTCCGTCTTCCACTTTTACGTTATAGTTTCTTTTCTTTAAATTCTTTTGAACTCTTTCAAAATCACCATCTTGCGGTGTACCAGTACCGTATAATCTTTGTCTCTTTAAAAAGCTAGGGTGTCTTTTCACCCCTTGCTTCTTTAAAGCTTTATAAAGTGGAATGACACGATCTAAACTGCATATCACAAGTGAAATACCAATTGAAGCAATTAAAATCATATACCACCACGAACCGTATAAATTATTAAAGCCTAATTGATAGTATAATTGCCCTAAAAATCCGTATTCTTGCTTATAATATTCAGCTGGTGCAATTCCTGGAGTTATGTACATTTCTTGCGGAAAAATAGTCCCTATCGCCGATGCAGCTAAAGTGATTACAATGAGCCATACACCGACTTTTACAGAAGAGAAAAAGCTCCAAATTTTATCAATAATCGTTTTTGTTTGCGTGAGAGATCTCCGAGCACTCCCCTCATAGCGCATATCCAATAGTTTTATATTTTCATTGCTTTCAAATGGTTTCCCGCAAGCTTCACAAAAAACAGTTCCTATCGGATTCACATGTCCACATTCACATTTAATTTCTTTCAACACTCTCACCGCCCCTGTATCTATATGTACTATTGTATATTCTAACCTCAAGTTACCGCAATACTCAGAATTTTTAAACCAAAGGCACTATAGGTAAGCGCCTTGTATGTAAAGGTTTTCTTTATTACGGAGTGATTTTCTTTAAATACTCCTCCAATTGTTCCTTCGTTTGTTCACCTTTAATCTCTTGAATCACCTTACCATCTTTATCAATCAAGAAGCTTGTTGGTAATGGTATTACTCCATACGTTTTTATAATTTCTCCACCTTTATCGATTGCAACAGGGAACTTAAGATCGTATTGTTTCACAAAATTCTTAACAGCAATATCCGTTTCATCTGCATCTAACGCAATGATTTCAACGCCTTTTTCTTTATACTTTGGATATAGTTCATTCATATAAGGCATTTCTTTCTCACAAGGTTTACACCACGTACCCCAAAAGTTTAAAAATACACCTTTTCCCTTAAAATCTTTTAGCTCAATTTTCTTTCCTTCTAAATCTGTCACAACAAAGTTAGGTGCTTCTTTTCCAATTTCCATTTTCTCTTCTTTAGAGAAATATCCTTGATAAAGTGTAAATCCTACAGCACCACATAAAATGAGCAGAATAATAACGCGAAATAATAAGCGATTTTTTTTCATATTGTCTCCCCTCTCTTCGACGAGTGATGAATATATGTATTTTTTAATAAATCACCAGCGGAGCATTCCACTGGTGAAATTTTCACAATATCGATTAGCGAGGCTTTGTAGAAGCCAATGCACGTAATTGTTTTACCTCATGTGGTGTCAATTCTCTTGCATCACCAGGTCGCAGGCTTCCTACTTCTAAGAAAGCATAGCGTTCACGCTTTAGTTTCACTACTTTACAATCTAACGCTTCAAACATACGACGTACTTGACGGTTACGTCCTTCATGAATTGTTAATTGTACAATCGCCATTTCTTTACGCTTGTCCCAAGAAATGATTTTCACACGCGCTGGTGCTGTTTTTCCGTCTTCTAACATCACACCGCGTTCTAACATGCGAATTTTCTCACCTGTTAGAGGCCCTTTTATTTTTGCAACATATGTTTTTTCAACTTTATATCTAGGGTGCATTAATACGTTTGCGAAGTCCCCATCGTTTGTCATTAATAATACGCCAGACGTATCATAATCTAAGCGTCCGATTGGGAATAAACGTTGTGTAATTTCCGGGAAAAAGTCTGTTACAACACTTCTTCCTTTATCATCTGATACACTTGAAATTACGCCAGTTGGTTTATATAGTAAAAAATAAACAGGTTCTTCTTTTTCAAGAGGGATGTTATTTACTTCTACTTTATCTTGAGGAGTTACTTTCGTTCCTAACTCCTTCACTATTTTTCCGTTAACTTTCACTTTTCCTTGCTGAATTAATTCCTCAGCCTTTCTTCTCGATGCAATACCTGCTTGCGCAATCACTTTTTGTAATCGTTCCATTTCTTTTTTTCACCTCGAATTTATCTTACCTTACATTAGAAAGACTTGGCAACCGCCTACGCTTGACGGCTTTTTGCTCCATCTTACTTAAACAACATAGCGATGATAATAAACATATAAAGGTCAAATCATGTTTTTACCTTTTATTATTGTCCATATTTTTCATATTGCTCACAATAAAAGTTCATTATTTTGTCAAAAATACCGCATAAAAAAACCACTATTAAGCAACACCTTAATAGTGGTCGTATACGTATTATAAGCGAAATAGCATAAAAAATGAATAGCATTACTGAAACAATAGAGAAACAAATACAATCGAACAAATAATTCCGATTAAATCGGCAAAAAGTCCTACTTTTAATGCATCTCCCATTTTTCTAATTCCAACAGCTCCGAAGTATACTGTTAAAATATAAAAAGTTGTGTCTGTACTCCCTTGCATCGTAGAAGCCAATCGCCCAATGAACGAGTCCGGTCCATACGTCGCAATTAAATCGGTCGTAATACTTAAACCAGCAGAGCCCGAAATAGGACGTATAAGTGCTAGTGGAACAATTTCTGCTGGGACATGAATTAAATCTAACATCGGCTTCATTACTGATATCATTGCATCTAATGCACCTGAAGCTCGAAATATAGAAATAGATACGAGCATTCCAACCATAAACGGTAAAATAGAGATTGCAATTTGAATCCCTTCTTTTCCCCCCTCAACGAACGATTCATACGTCGGAACTTTCTTTATCGTGCCATATAGAAGGATAAAACCAATGACACAAGGGATTACCCATAATGATATCGTATTGACAATGCTCATTTTTTCCGCCCCTTCCTACTCCTTCTTCGGTAAAAATAGCGGTCAATCCAAATCGCTCCGATCATAGAGAGTACTTGTGCAATGAATGTTACCCCAACAATTTCAGTTGGATTTGCTGATTCATACGTCATTCGAATCGAAATGACGGTCGTAGGAATTAAAGTAATCGCTGATGTATTTAATGCCAAAAACGTTACCATAGAACGGCTCGCCGAATCCTTCCCTCCATTTAACTCTTTCAATTGTTCCATCGCTTTAATGCCAAGAGGGGTCGCTGCATTACCTAAACCAAAAAAGTTTGCCATCATATTTGATAAAATAAATCCCATTGACGGATGATCCTTCGGTATTTCTGGAAACAGCCTTTTTACTATCGGCATAAAAAGTGCCACTAACTTTTTTAACAATCCGGCTTCCTCTGCAATTTTCATTAAGCCGAGCCAAAATACTAAAACACTAATGAGTCCTATACAAATCGTTACCGCATCTTTCGCTCCATCAAATACAGCTTTATTTATTTCTTCCATTGTTCCATTTATCATCGCATACACAATCCCAATGACAGCCATCGCTACCCATACGAGATTAACCATCGTTCCCAACACCTATCATGTAAGAAAAAATTTCTTTCACATTATTCCAGTACATTCCCGTTGTAGCTACTAACTTTCGTTTACTATAAAATAAATTCCGTTCTCCAACTTTCTCATTGCCAACATAAACGTCTGTCTTTCCAACCTTTACTCCATCCACAAGCTTTGCACTTTTATCTAGTTCAACTTTTAATACTACGCTCTTTTTTTCTTCTTCAGTTAAAGGTACTGAAAAACTATTTTTCGTGTAAACATGATTGGCGTATTTCTTTTCGGTTATTTCAGCAAGTGCTCCTTGTCCTAAAACTTTTGTTTGTTCGAAACGGTCAAAACCTTTATCAAATAAATTCATATGATCATCCCAATCACTAGAAGCGCTCAAAGTTACGACAATTAGATCTAGTCCATCTTTTGATGCTGTTGTAACAAGCGTTCTTCCTGCTTTCTTCGTAAAACCTGTTTTTCCCCCTGTTGCAAATTCATAATACGACGTCACAAGTTTATGTTTATTTTTCCACGGATAATCCCACGAATCTGATTTATACGTTTTTGTCCCAAAAATCTTCTTAAAGGTTTCGTTCCCCATTGCATACCTTGTTAAAAGTGCCATATCATAGGCCGACGAATAATGGGATCCATCTCCATCCAAACCATGTGGGTTTGAAAAGTGAGTGTCTTTCATTCCAATTTGTTTCGCCTTTTCATTCATTAAATATACAAACCCTTCTATACTCCCTCCTACATTTTCAGCAATTACTTGTGCTGCATCATTACCAGATCTAAGCATGAGTCCATATACTAAATCCTCTAATTTTACTTTCTGTCCAGGCTTTAAATAAATTGCTGAGCCTTCTACTCTCACTGCTTCATTACTAACCGAGACCATTTCTTTCATTTTTCCTGACTCAGCAGCTAACAAGGCAGTCATAATTTTTGTTATACTAGCAATCTTTTGCGGCTCATGTTCTGCTTTTCCGTATAATACGCGACCTGACTGTTGCTCCATTAATACAGCATTTCGAGCACTAACATTGCTGGTCATCTTTGCATATGTAGGAATTGGTATAACGCTTGCGTACATAATAAGAAGCGTAATGATTACACAAATTCGTCTCATATTTCCCCCCACGTCCTTTTGGCACTTTTTGTACAAGTGTATGCTTGGCCTTTTAAAATATGAACGAAATCTCCCTCTCCTTCCAATAAAAAAGACGCAGAGAACCTGCGTCTAATAAGGTGTCCATTCTATTTGTTTTGCACTTTCAAATCTTTTTTCTACATCCGGCCAATTTACAACATTCCACCAATTTTTAATATATTCATCTTTTCGATTTTGGTATTGTAAATAATACGCATGTTCCCACACGTCTAGTACAAGGAGCGGTATCGTATCCCATTGTGTAAATAATTGATGAAGTGTACTCTGTAAAATTTCTAATCTTCCCGATCGCGGAACCCAAACGAGAATTGCCCATCCTGAACCTTCCACTTTAGAGGCTGCTTCTGTAAAATGTTTTTGAAAACGCAAGAAACTTCCAAAATCTTGTTCAATCCGGTGTGAAAGAGCCCCTCTTGGACTTCCGCCGCCACCTTTTTTCATGTTATTCCAAAATATTGTGTGCAAGTAATGACCTGATCCATGAAAAGCAGCTTCTCTTTCCCAATGCTTAATTAAATCAAATTGATTTGTTTTTCTCGCTTCTTCCATCATCTTCTCTGCCTTATTTAATCCTTCCACGTAACTACGATGATGTTTATCATGGTGTAACATCATAATTTCTCTAGAAATATACGGTTCTAACGCATTATATGGATAAGGTAGTGGTGGGAGTGTATGCCCTCCAATTGGAACAGCTCGTTCACTATCCCCTCTTTCACATAGTTCATATTCCTCTTCCCCCTGCACGAATACTTCCTGCAAATGATGCTGAATATGTTCTACATCATCACTTATTTCATACATAAACTCTGCATCTGTATCATACTCATGCTCTTTCATACGGTCTAATAACGTTTGAATTTTATAAGCAAGCATATGGACATCATACACTTCCATTGCACGGCTATCTAATACGTGAAGAACACTTTCACACCAGCTTTCTACTTCATGAAAGTAATCTGTGAATACACCTTGCTGACTCATGTTACACCTCCTTAATGCTATCCCCTTAAATATATTCAAAGGAAATCTCTTATATAACTGTACAAAAGGAAAAGAAGCTAAGTCCCCTCAGCTTCTTTTTCGCAGTTAATATTTGTGTAACATCTTTGTTTGATAATCCGTCTCATAATATTCTAATTCTTCACGCATCAATTGGAATTTCCCCTCTAAGCTCTTCATTACTTCCTCTACAGATGCAGGTGGTGTTTGTTGAAAAACGATGGAGTTTTTCCCTGTATAAGCAGACCGACTATTTTCATACCAATGATCACTCTTTGGTGAAAAAAACTCTGCAATTACTTGATGATAAATTTTATATAAAATCTTTTCAGCTGCTGTCTTTCGAAATGGCTGGCTATTTAACAAAACAAAACACGCATCATGTCCTTCTTCACAAAAAACGAGAAGACGTCTTATTGACGCTAATAACCCTTTATAATATTGTTCGTTTCCTGCCGGTGTCTCTTCTAATAAAGAAGGCAACGTATGATAATTTACATAATTGGTTATCAAATGAATAACATCTTCTAAAAACATAGAAACTTGTTCTGTTTGATTTTCCACCATTAGATTAGACATTTTTCCCTCTCCTTTGCCAGTTCACTCTATTTCTACTCTTTTATTTTTATGTAATTCAGCCAATATTTCTTGTACTTTCACGACTATTTCCTCATCAAAATATTGTTGGAATTCTTCTATATTATTTAAATACAAACGTTTTTGCATGCGAAGCTCATTCTCTTTCAGTAAACAACAGATCGCTACAATATCCCGCAAATATATGTCTTGATTTTCTACTTTACATACCGGATTTCCTTCAAAAGGAGTAATTTCTTGTACAACTTCTTCAAAATACCGAACATATAAAACAGAAAAGGTTCTTTCTTTATCATTTAATATATATGTCACTTCAGATCTATTAAAAAAATCTTCTGACGTATTAGGTTTTGCTTTCTCTAGCTCATATCCCGCATAACCTATTATAATCATCTACTTCCCCTCTCTTCCTTCTTTCAATTTATTTTAACTTAATTTTCTGACAAACGAAATACTCTTTTAAATATAACCCTTATAAAAAATAGCTTCCTTATACAGGAATTTACCTTTTTATTTTTCTTGAAGTTTGTCATAATAATATTATTGTCTCAGTTTTCTTATACAAGGAGAGTTGTATTTATGTCGTTTTCATGGAAACGTTTCTTACAAATCGGGAAAATTATCTTCCCATTTGTTGTATTAACCATTGTATTCTTTCAAGCAAAAAAAGAATTAGCAGGCATTTCTTTTTTAGAAGCAATCAATACAATTAAAAACATTCCAACCGGAGGAGTCTTTTTAGCCATTACACTTGGTGCATTTGCCGTATCAACAATGTTCTTTTACGACTATGTTATGCTTCGTTATTTAAAAGCTGATATACCTGTCCAAAAGATTTTTCGTATCTCATGGATTGCTAATACCTTAAATGGATTTATTGGATTTGGTGGTCTCGTTGGAGCGGGTGTACGTACGATGCTTTATCGTCCATACATAAAAGAAAATGGCAAGCTGATTAAAAGTATCGCCTGGATGACAACTGCTTTTATTAACGGACTCGCTATTCTTTCATTCCTCGGCCTTATTGGAATATTAGACACAAGTTTTATTTTGCATGAAAAACCGTGGCTATGGCCTGTTTTGATCTTCTTCGCCCTTTTCGTCCCTATATACATTGGCTTTTCTAAACTAAAAAATAGAGAACCAAAGCAAACCGAAGGACAAGATGAACGAGAAGAAGAGAAAAATCCAACTGTTTTATACTCATTAGTTTCATTAGTTGAGTGGGTATCTGCTGGTATTGTTATGTACGTCATACTAATATTATTTGGCATTGATATCGAATTTCAAAAGTTTTTAGGCGTGTATGTAATCGCTGCTTTAGCTGGTGTTGTTAGTCTTGTACCTGGTGGACTTGGTTCATTTGACCTTGTCTTTTTAACTGGGCTCGGACAATATGGCATTGATACAGGCGTATTACTACCTGCTATGTTATTATATCGCCTCGTCTATTACATTTTACCATTCTGCCTTGGTCTTATTTTTGCAGCTTTTGAAATGACAGGCGTGGCCATTAAAAAGTTTGAAGACAAACCTTTTATTGCGCCTGCATTAGAAACAACTGGTGTTATATGGACTTTGCAGCGTGATTTTCTAGGAAAACTAGGTTCGTGGGCCTCTGCTGCTTTAACAGTATTTGCTGGATTAATGGTTATTTTATCGACCATTCTACCGACAAGTATAAACAGAGCACACGCCTTACATATTCTAGCTCCAAAACATCTTATTCAATTTTCTTTTAGCTTATCACTAACATTCGGTATTCTCCTCCTGATCCTTTCACGAGGCATATATTATGGAACAAAGCGTTCTTACTATATGACGATTATTTCTTTAATCGGAGCAGCTATCTTTAATACGCTAAAAGGGATTGATATTGAAGAAACGTTTATTTTATTAATTGTACTCGCTGTATTATATATGCTTCGTAAAAGATTTGTACGCGAGAAAATGGAAGTCTCACTTTCTGATATCGTAAAAGTTTTTATATTCTTACTTATAACTTTATATTTATATAAAAACTTAGGTATTTTATTTGCAGGTGCAAAAGAAGCTTTTAAACCTGATTTTGTCGTTCGTAATATTACGCAAGTAAAACGAAGTGCATTAGCAGCTGCCTTTTTCGTTCCTACATTTTTACTGATTGGCTCACTCATTGCTAATCGTTATCGAAATGAATTTCCCGGGCAACCAGCTAATGATAAAAGATTACAAAACTTTTTAGATGAACATGGTGGAAATGTACTTAGTCATTTAGGTTTCTTAGGCGATAAACAATTCTTCTTTAGTAGTGATGGGAAAGCGCTCCTTCTCTTCTCTATAACTGGAAAACGTCTTGTTGTGCTAGGTGATCCAATTGGGGATCCTTCCTCTTACCGTACTGTGTTACAAGAGTTTTTAGCTGAAGCTGACCGATTTGGATACATTTGTGTATTCTACCAAATCGAAAGTAAATGGATGAGTTTATATCATGATTTTGGTTACAACTTCTTTAAGCTTGGTGAAGAAGCTGTCGTTGATTTGAATACATTTACAATAACAGGAAAAAAACGCGCCGGTATGCGAGCGACTTTCAACCGTTTTGAACGAGAAGGCTATACATTCTCTATTCACCAGCCGCCGTTCTCAGATGAACTATTTGAAGAATTAAAAAAAGTTTCAGATGCGTGGCTCGGTGGAAAAAAAGAGAAAAGTTTCTCACTCGGATACTTTGATCGTGAATATATTAGCCGTGCTCCTATCGCTACATTATCTGATACAGATGGAAAAATCATTGCATTCACGACATTTATGCCCGTATATCAAGACGGATCATTGTCTGTTGATTTAATGCGCTATTATCCAGATGCGCCTAGCGGCATTATGGATGCAATTTTCATCCACCTATTCCAGTGGGCAAAAGAAAATGAATACCACTCCTTTAATATTGGTATGGCACCACTTTCAAATGTAGGTTTATCGACACAATCTTTCTGGTCTGAACGGGTTGCTGCTGCCATCTTTAATAATGTTCGTTACACATATAGTTTCAGCGGGTTACGACATTTTAAAGAAAAATATAAACCAACATGGAGCGGTAAATATTTAGCATTTAGAAAGAATCATTCTTTACCAATTACAATGCTCTCTGTAACAAAATTAATAGGAAAAAGAAAAAACAGCTAAATAGTTAGCTGTTTTTTCTTTTTTGAACTTGTACAATAAATTCTTTTTCATATTTCTTACCATTTATATAGAAATCTCCCCATATTTTATACGTTCCTTCAACGGGAAATGTAATACGGTATTGTAATTGCCCCTCTGTATCAACAGGGATTGCATATAAAAAATTTTCTCTCGTTTCATCCACAATATAGAGCGCCTCCACTTCTCCTCTCTCTGCATGTAATTTCAATTTCTCACCCTTTTTCGCTTGAAATTGAAATGTTAACGTCACTGGCTCATTCGGATGCAGTGCACCGAATAAAAGAGAAACTTCATACTCCCCTATTTTTTTTGTAAGTACACTATCGATTGGAAACTTTACTTTTTTCTTATTTTTCTCCTCTATTTCCTTCCCAAAATCTTTCTTCGCAAATGATTGCACCGACTTATTTTTGTCTTCATATAAAAATATTGTATAGCCTTCATCTTTCGCTATTTTAGAAGATACCTTATATGATCCATTTCCTGCAAATGCAGGTTTCATTTGTTGTACATGTTTTAATTGTCCGTCTACAATAACTGCCCGAATTTGATCATTCACACCACGTACTTCGCTATTTTTATTATTTAATAATTGAAACAAAATATCTGCTTTCTCATTTCCTTTTCCATTTGACACATCCCATTTTACTTCCTGAACATCACCTACAGTCTCTGTTGTTTCTTGATACTTTTTTATGTAAAATCCGCCTACTACAACAAATAACAAAGCAACAAGTCCAATGACAAGATTTTTCAAAACATCACCTACCATTTTTATAGTCTCTATTCATACAAAACTTCTTTCATATATATTCTAGATTATGATTTATGAAATCCTTCTGTTTTGCACATATTACAAAGGATAAAAAAGATTTTAATTGAAAGGATTCATAGTGTATAATGCAAATGATATTGATTTCTATCAATACATTATAAGGAGGACTTTTCATGAGTGTACATATTGAAGCAAAACAAGGTGAAATCGCTGAATCTATTCTATTACCTGGTGATCCATTGCGTGCAAAATATATTGCTGAAACATTTCTAGAGGACGTTACTTGCTATAATAACGTTCGTGGAATGTTAGGATTCACTGGAACTTATAAAGGAAAACGTGTATCTGTGCAAGGTACAGGTATGGGTGTTCCTTCTATTTCTATTTATGTAAACGAATTAATCCAAAGCTACGGAGTTAAAAATTTAATTCGTGTTGGAACTTGCGGTGCTATTCAAAAAGATGTAAAAGTACGTGACGTTATTATTGCAATGACAGCTTGTACGGATTCTAATATGAACCGTTTAACATTCCCAGGATTTGATTTTGCACCAGCTGCAAACTTCGACCTTCTAAAGAAAGCTTACGATGCTGGAACTGAAAAAGGCCTACACGTTCGTGTTGGTAACGTTTTAACAGCAGATGTATTTTACCGTGAGAGCATGGACATGGTGAAAAAGCTTGGAGATTACGGTGTACTAGCAGTAGAAATGGAAACAACTGCGCTTTACACATTAGCAGCGAAATACGGTGTAAATGCATTATCTGTCTTAACAGTAAGTGATCACATCTTCACTGGTGAAGAAACAACATCTGAAGAGCGTCAAACTACATTTAACGAAATGATTGAAATCGCTTTAGATGCAGCAATTCAACAATAATACATTAAAGAACTCGTCATACGTCTGTCGAGTTCTTTTTATGTGACTTTTTATTAAAAACTACTTTCAGAAGAGACAGATTTTCTCCTCTACTTTTTTGTAACGTTTGTTATAATTAAGAAATCATTTACAGTATTTCTCACAAGAGGTGACGCAGTGAAAAACAGAAGTATCGTCTTTAAACTATTCTTATTAACATCGACATTATTTACAATCATATTCCTCCTATTTTTCCTAGGACAATCTCTATTTTTAGAGAAATTTTATATTAATAAAAAAGTAAAAACAGTTCAAACTGCTTTTGAGGATTTCGTAGATACGTACGAAAAAAGTGGGAAAAGTTATGAAGAAATTCGAAAACTAAAACAAGAATTTCATGATAAAACAAATGCTGATATGCAATTTCTATCTCCTGAAGGCATTATTAAAAGTGACAACAATTACTATATTGATGTAATTAACCCTAAAAATAGTGAAGCATATTCCATTCCGCTCAATAATCTTTTAACGCCCGAAGAATATAAAAAATTTGAAAACTTAGGATTGAAAAAAGATGACATGATCAACGTCGTCGGTTGGGTACGAGGGAAAATAATAACACCACTAGAATTGACAACAAGTTATAATCGATGGCAAAACGAACGTATCAATTCAGATTTTTCATCCATTAATGGCAATCCTTCTAAAAATAGAATTACAAGCCGATACAAACCTGTGACTCAAATTGAGTTTACTGGTATTGTTTCTAAGTTACAGCTTCCATCCAAAGCGGATGTTCGTCTTGCAAATGATTTTGAAACATTACAAGCCGTTCAATATTTTGCAGATATTATTAGAAATGGTACTGCTAACTCGCATCAATTAAGCTATTTTCTACTAGATAGTGAAGAGAATATAAAAAATAGCATCTTTGTAAAGCCTATTATGGAAAATGGAAAGATTACAGAATATGCTTTTGCGATAGCATCTTTACAGCCTGTTAATGAAGCAATGCTCGTTTTAAAGGATTATTATGTCTATGCCTTAATCATCGTATTTCTCGTTATTATTTTGTTATCCTTCTACTACTCAAAAATCATTGTGAAACCATTAATTAAAATGAATCGTGTTACAAAAAAAATGGCCAATTTTGATTTTAGCGAGAAATTACCTGTAACAGCAGATGATGAAATTGGTGGGCTTTCCGGTAGTATTAATACGTTATCTGTAAACTTAAAAGACCGAATTGATCGATTAAATGTTGCCAATACAAAATTACAACAAGATATTGAACGTGAACGTCAATTAGAGAAAACGCGAAAAGAATTCATTTCTGGTGTATCACACGAATTAAAAACACCACTTAGTGTAATTAGAAGTTTCGCAGAAGGAATTAAAGATGGCGTTAGTAAAGATACGACGTATTACACAGATGTTATTTTAGAAGAAACCGAAAACATGAACAGACTTATTGTTGAAATGTTAGAGTTAGCAAAATTAGAATCAGGTACGTACAAACTAGATATGACGACATTCTCAATCGGTGAATTAATTCAACAAGTCTATACAAAATTATTATTTAGCATGGAGGAAAAACATTTACAAGTGAATATAGATGTAGACCCTTCTATATTTGTGAAAGCGAATCGTAGTCGAATTGAACAAGTAGTTGTGAACTTACTTAGCAATGCAATTCGCTATACGCCAGATGGAGAAAAAATACAAGTCTCCGTTATAGAAATGGAAGATACAGTAAAAGTTGAAATCGAAAACACAGGAAACCCTATTCCAGAAGACAGTCTTGAAAAAATTTGGGATCGTTTCTACCGTTTAGATGCATCGCGTAGCCGTCATACTGGTGGTACTGGTCTTGGATTATCTATTGTTAAAAATATTTTAGACCTACACCATGCCGAGTACGGTGTATATAATACGACTAATAGTGTTGTATTCTACTTTAATTTACAAAAAGTAAAAGAAGTCAAATAATTTGTCTTAATTTCACTAGGAGTTCACATGAAATTCACACTCTCCCTTTATAGTAAGAAACAAGTTAATCCTTTCCTTTACACATATAAAAGAGGAGAGTGCGTGAAATGAAACAAGCAGGACAACCTATTCAAAACGAAAAACAATTAGAAACTATCAAAAATATACTTTTACAATCTTCGAAACGTGATGGCTTATTATTCGTATTAGCTGTAAATTCTGGCTTAAAAGTAAGTGAAATCTTACAATTAAAAGTTAGTGATGTAATCGATGAAAATGAAAATGTTCGCCATTCCATTTTATTTTACAATGAAAAAGTAAAGAAACATAAATGGTTCGCTGTAAATGAAGACTTACAGCACGCGATCGAAGACTACATGAAAGAACGTAAAACTTGGAAACGTAATGAACCATTGTTAAAGTCTCAAAAAGGAACAAAATCTATTACGAGACAACATGCGTGGTACATTTTAAACAAAGCTGCAAAAGAAGTTGGATTAGAAGGGATTAGCTCACATACACTTCGAAAAACTTGGGGATATTGCGCATACAAATCAGGTGTTGATATCGCATTTTTACAACACTTCTTTGATCATAGTACTCCATCAAAAACTTTAAAGTATATCGGTATTGCTTAATAACTCTTATACATAAAAAAGGTTACCATTTATAAATGGTAACCTTTTTTATGTTTCACATTCTCTTTTCTTGTCTCTCCTATATTGTAGTGGTACTCTAATAGTAAGGGGGAGAAATTATGAACACTTTAACAATTGAATTACCGAAAGAAACGGCTGAAAAACTTGATTTATTGAAACAAGCTTATGAAAAGAAAACAGGTGCTTCTATTTCTGAGAGTACTCTTGTTCAAACACTTATCTCAAAAGAATTTATCCAAGCGATAACTCCTTTTGATTTACAACAATTCATCACTAGCAAAGAACAGCATTAATTGCTGTTCTTTTTTTATACTTTATCCCGCATTAACGGGCAGTAAGACCCCCACCTCAAAATTCAGCGGAAGTAAAGAAGTTAGATGGAGGTCGGGCTGCCCGTAAAAGCCCGATTGGTGAGGGATGATAATCAGTGGGGGTGCAGGAAATCTACCTCGAAATAATTCTTTACTTTAGTCAAACTCCTATTAGGGATCTCCCTATCGTTACTATCCCATAAAAAATTTTTTATTTATTTTCAGGAAAACCATTGACAATGATAATGATAACCATTATCATTTATTACGAAGCCAACAATTGATGAATCAACCAAACGCTCAGTAACATTGTTACCCCTCTTTTTCATATAGAAAGGCACTGTACATTCCCCCTGTTTGTACAGTGCCTTTCTTGTTTATTATCACTCAAACAAATTTAATTGCTCAGGCTTTGGCTCACCATATGTAATGTTCATCATTTTCATAAGCTGTTTCGCATTATCAGCTGCATCTCCGCCTGAATTATTGTTAAATAATACGTATATGTCCTTTGTCTTCTTTTTTAATTGTTCTAGTCTTTCTACCCATTCTTCTAATTCTTTATTGTTGTAGCGATATAAGCAACGAACCGCTCTCCAATTTTCCCCTTTATCAAGCCAGCCATGAACATTTCGACCATGAAAACGTATTAACACCATCTCTGCATTCGTTACTTCTAATACGAGTGGTACTGAACCTATCCCTGCCTGTGGCTCATCACAAATTGTATGAATCCATTTTTCTTGCTCTAGAAACTGTAACGTCTTATCTCTCATTTCTGGATAAAACCATGTTTGATTTCGAAATTCTATTGCACACGGCAAACCTTCCATTTTTTCTTTCGTATATCGAAGAAAATCTACATTTTTCTTTTTACAATCAAACCATGGTGGATATTGAAATAAAATCGTTTTTAATTTACCCGCTTCAATTAAAGGAAGAATAGATTGTTTATATACATCAAACATCTCATCGAACGTAGAAAAAGGAACTTCACCTTTCATATGTCCTGTCATTCCTTGATATGCTTTGACGATAAAAGAAAAATCTTTCGGTGTTTCCATTGCCCATTTTGTATAGTTTCGTGCAGGTTGCATCGCATAAAATGAACTATCCACTTCTACTATAGGGAAATACTCACTATATGTTCGTAATTTATTTCTATTTTCATAGGGGTCTATATATAAAGAATCATGATCTCCCCACCCTGTTACTCCAATGAAAAGCAAATATATTCCTCCCTTTTTAACTTCACCTACTATCCATTCTACTCACTTCCTGAACACTTCGACCAATCAATTTCATTAAGTAGTCCCTTCTTTAAGAGTATCCGTATAAAAATATGATATACTAGATGGAAGAATTTTTAAATTGAGGGGTTATTTATTTATGCTTCCAAAAGATGATATTGTGTCTCATGAAAAACGAATAGAAGAATTAGAAAATAAAGTACGTTTTTATGAAGAACTTGTGAATCAATTACCACATCATTTCACATATAAAAATCCACAGATTGGTTTACAAATAAAGAAAACGAGATCAACTCATTCTATTCAAAACATACAAAAAGAGAATAAAGAGGCTGATTTTCAGCTTACTTGCGATTCATTATTTTTATTTAAACAACTTGAAACATACTTTGTTCATATTTTTGATGCTTTTTCACATCATGTAACCTTTGTTGATAATAAAGGAAATATAACTTTATGTAATCAGGCTGCGGCAGATGATTTTGGTGTAGTACGAAATGATATAATCGGAAAGCCAATTCAACAATTACTAAAATTACCTGAAGAAAAAATTAAAGCTCTTGAAACATTAAGAACAGGCACAGAAATATATAATGAAGAAGTTTTAGACAAAAACTATGGTATTTTAAATAACCGAATTATTCGTGATTATAACGGAGAAATTTTTAGAGTTATTAGTGTCTTTCATTATTTAAACACAGAACGTGATGCAGAAAAATTTTCGTTAGCAGGGCGAATCGCAGCTGGTATTGCACATGAAGTCCGTAATCCTCTTACAACCGTACGAGGTTATTTACAATTTTTACAAGAAACTGTTTCTCCATCTAATAAAGAACTATTTAAAAACTTACTTATTCCTGAATTAGATCGCGCAAATAGTATCATTACAAAATTTTTATCTATTTCAAAAACACGTGAATTTACAAGAGAACCCTTTCCAATTAATACATTTTTACGTGAGTATATTCAACAGTTACTAGCTAGCGAAGTCTTTTTACATAACATTTCAATTGATTATAATTTTTCTACCGAATTAGATGATATTTTAGTTCATATTGATCGTCATGAACTTGTGCAAGTTTTTTTAAACTTATTCCAGAACGCTGTCGATGCTCAAGGGGAAAAAAAACTTTCTATCCAAATTACTAGTTACCGCCTAGATAATTTTGTTCGTATTACTTTCACTGATAATGGGACTGGTATTCCATCAGCGATTCAAGAATATATCTTTGATCCATTCTTCTCAACAAAAGATTCCGGTACAGGACTCGGCTTGGCAGTAACGAAAAAAATTATTCAAAATCATAACGGTACATTAAAAATGACTAGTAATGAAGATGGTACTACTTTTACTATTTCAATTCCAATCTTACCTAAAACAGCCCTTGAAAGATTAAATCAAGACAAATAAAATCCAATCCACGAACTGCATGTCAATTGTTAAATCCCTTAACAATCGACATGCAGTTTTTTATGTTGAACTTTTCTTCTTTACATTATATGAAACCTTCTCTATATCTTACTTATTTGTTTGCCAAGCGGGCCAATTTCTTATTTTTTTAGAAATGGTAGTTTGTCCATCACGGATTTAGTATAAATTTCATTTTAATATATAGTAATGACTATTGATTCTATGAAAGAAAGGAATGAAAAGATGAACAATAAAAATAAAGGAAAAGTATTTTATGGTAATGACTGTTGCGAAGTCAGAGCTTGTAGTCATATTAACATCTCTAAGTCCGAACTTACAGAATTTGTTAGACTTCTTCAAACTCTTGGCCAAGCTATTCAAGCTGTCTTTCAAAACCCTTCTCAAAATAATATCGATAACTTAATCGCTGCCCTAAATAACTTACAAAAATTTCTCAATTGCTTAGATTTATCTCCAGCACAAAAACAAATTGGAAATTCTATCATTGCTAATCTATTAACTATTTTAAGAACAACACCTTTCTCATGCGGAGCGTTGTACGTTGAACTACAAAGCCTGCTTAATTATTTATTGTATATCGCTAAGTTATTCAAAGTAGATTGTTGTACGACCGACAAACTAGTTAAACTTATAACAGAGATCCAAGCTATCCTAGTTCAATACGGATCAGGTTGTCTTGGAGGCGGAGGCGCAACAGGTGCTACCGGCGCTACTGGCGCTACTGGGCC
>NZ_MACE01000052.1 GCF_001883995.1 Bacillus paranthracis
GTTGGGACCTTGTCCCTGTGAGAGTAGGACGTCGCCAAGCAAAAACCTAAGTCGTTTCGACTTAGGTTTTTTGTGTTTATTTATATATATCAAATGACATAATCCGTAAATTTAGTAATCTTAATGAGAGAAAAGGATGAAATGGAGACGTTTTAAAGTCAACTACCCCCAGTGAGACAAAGCCTTTCAGTGGGGGCTTGAGCTCGAGCGCTAGGTCTTTTCGTCTATCGCTAGACAGTTTGACGCTCTAGCATTTATGCTACCCCACGATTTGTCACGCAACTTACTAATCTATCTACACCTAAATCGCAATTCAAAGCGTTACTCGTAGTCGTGGATGGTTTCTTCATTTGAGAAACATGCATTTCATATGTATCATGCACCTCAAAGAACCGACTTTTTTGCTTCGGTGCAATCTCAATGTAGAAGATTTTTTTATGTCTTAAATTTTTCGGCATACGTATTTTAATGGAACCCAATTTTTTTTGAATGCCACATTCATCGGAACCATCCAATACCCGTTATTATCCACTTTAGGGACTTGATAGATTTCAATGATTCGTTTGTCAGTGGAACGAGAATAATTTGGAAACTTCGGACGCCCTGTGAACTGCTCAGGATTTTTCTTACATTGTTCCAACGCTTTAAAAAAGCTCTTCACTTCTGCATATAAGGCTCTGCGAATCGCTTGAATAGAATTTGATTGAACGCCCCAATCATTCGTATTGGCTTGCAGGGCAGTATCTACTTCTTTTACAGTAGCCATCCTGTTATTGTTTAAGTAACTTTGTTTCATCGTGTACAAGCCAACATTTCGCAACGCTTTTGAGCTATGTGACATGCGCTGAAGTGAACCCCCGCTGATTAAAGTTTCAATTTATACAATATCTTTTCATTTTTAAAGGATTTCATTCATCAAAAAATCTATAATTAAGGTAATTAATATATATTATTGATGGGTGTGGGGGATTATGAAAGAAATATGCATGTTATTAGTGGCTGTTATATTATGGGGGACAGCCATTGCGCCAACAAAGTGGGCGTTAGAAGTTATTCAGCCATTTACTTTGTTATTTATTCGCCTTTTCTTCGCTGGTGGAATTTGTTTGCTATTTTCATTTAAACAATTAAAAAAATCGGTTGTACATAAACAAGTGCCGTGGAAAAGAATGAGTTTACTATCTTTTACTGGTGTAGCTGGTTACTTTATGTTCACATCCTACGGTATTTCTTTAACAAGTGGATTACATGTTAGTATTATTGATGCTGCTTTACCGTTAGTTACAATTCTTTTTTCAGCGATCTTTTTGAAAGAAAAAATTCAGCTTAATTATTGGATCGGTATTGTATTGGGAGCTGCTGGAGTACTTCTTATTACTATCCCATCTAGTAACGGTAATCAAGAAGTATCTTTAATAGGAGATACCCTTATTTTATTAAGCACTTTCTTATTTGCTTTCTATACAGTATTGTTGAAAAGACCAAAACAAGAACAGTATTTATCAAACAAGGTTTTTACAACATTAACTTTAATTATTGGAGCTGTTATTTTATTACCATTTGCAATGGTAGAAACTTTTTACTATGGTTTCCCAGAAATCGAAACATGGAAGACTGGATTTAGTGTAATGTATCTTGTTATAGGCGCAACAATTTTAGCGTATTGGTTTTGGAATAGAGCACTAGAGACAGTCTCGGCATCAGTAAGTGGGTTATATTTAAATGCATTACCGTTAATAAGTATTGTTGCTTCAATTGCTTTATTAGATGAGTCTTTAACTTGGAAGATAGTAATAGGAGGAAGTTTAGTCTTAATAGGAGTAGGATGGGCAGATAGACAAAAGATAAGTAAGTTATTAAAGAAGAATAACTTGAATAGTAAGGAATGCTAAGTAACATATTGTATATAGTTTAAATATAAAAAAACACCTTATATATATTAGGTGTTTTTTTATTTGGCAAAGATAATAGATTGAAATCAGTATAGGTATTCTCTACTATATTTATACGTATTGAAATCATTTTGAAATATTGTTTGAACGAGTTGTATACATTCGGTATCATAAAAACTTTCGAAAGTGGGGTAGCGAGGAAATAAAGGGTCAGTAATATCGGCTTCGCTAAAATTCCCTTTATAAATCATGGCGGGAGTTTGATGATGCCATGATATTGAGAACTCATTTATTGGTGCAGTTTTTAATTCGAAACGCTTTTCTAATGCTTTCATATCCTGATCGAAGTTTTCTAAGTATATATAATTGGTCACATATTCTTCTTCACCAGCTATATATTGTTGTGTGAAATGCGGGTTAATATCATTTCCTTGAGCATCATTAATGAATAGATAGTATAGAAATTGTTTAAATGAGAGGCCTTTGGAGGAGTTTTCATCTTGATATAAAAACTTTCGGATGGGCTTCCATTCGGGATTTTCTATATAGGGAGGTGCGATTAAGGATACGAAAGAGCTCACTGCTCGTCTATAAGGGTTACGAACAAGCTTAAAAGTTTCTTTTTGTTTTTCGCGTAATGCTATACCTAGTCGAACACTATAGGCAGGTGTACTTTTGTATATGTCATATTCATAATTATGAATGAAAGGACTATAATTTAGAGCTGTCTGTAATAAGTCAATCTGATAAAAAAACCACTTAGCAAGAGAAGTACAACCACTTTTTTGGCTCCAAAATAGAATGATAGGAAAATTCTTATGATAATGTGGGTTTCTTGAATGGGCGTTGACGATATGTAATAAGGAAGGATCGAACAATCTCTACACCCCTTTCAGGTATTTTAATTATATGTATGAAAAATAAAGAGGAATATGAGTAGCTGTTTCATCTTTTCTAAAAAAGTGAAAGATTAATATTGACTATTATTGAATAGGGGTGTAATATAGAACAAGTCGCCGATGACAACAACGTTGAAAGCGACAAACGAAATAAAAAACTTAGTTGACATTGAAAGATGAAAATGTTAACATAAGGAAGTCGCAAA
>NZ_MACE01000053.1 GCF_001883995.1 Bacillus paranthracis
TGTAGCTCCAGTAGATCCTGTAGATCCTGTAGATCCTGTAGATCCAGTAGCTCCAGTAGATCCTGTAGATCCAGTAGCTCCTGTAGCTCCTGTAGGTCCAGTAGGTCCAGTAGGTCCAGTAGGTCCAGTAGATCCAGTAGATCCAGTAGGTCCAGTAGGTCCAGTAGCTCCTGTAGGTCCAGTAGGTCCAGTAGGTCCAGTAGGTCCAGTAGA
>NZ_MACE01000054.1 GCF_001883995.1 Bacillus paranthracis
GACCTTGTCCCTGTGAGAGTAGGACGTCGCCAAGCAAGCTTAAGACGAGTCAGAATGACTCGTCTTTTTTGTGTTTCTAACTTCTTATTAGCCTCGAGTTATCCTTTTGTATTCAACTTCTTTCATCATTTTCGATGTGTAGTTTCAGATTTTATATTTTATTTTTTGTGGAAGCAATCTATTGGTGTGTTAAAATAGTACCGTTATTTTTTGAGTGCTTTAATATAGGGATATTTAATTTTTAAAAAGGAGATAATATGAAAAAGATAGGTATAATTACTATAGTAGTCTTAATCCTTCTAGCGATTGTGTATATGTTAGTTGGAAATTATTTTTATAACTATGCGTTGAATGCGAAACAAGAAAAAGAATTTTTGGAAGATAATCCTCATTTAGTAGAAACGGTAAATGCATCGGGAGATGCATTGGCTACAAATGAAGAGAAGAATGCGAACTTCGTATCAAAGTATAAGCCTAACACATTAACTATACGTTCTTTCGATAAACTGAATTTAACAGGTTATGAATATATGAATGAACAATCTAGTCATAAATGGGCGATTGTAGTTCATGGATACAATGGTAGGGCATCAGAAATGACGAAATATATTCGCAACTTTTATGAACAAGGCTATAATGTCATAGCACCAGATCTTCGTGGGCACGGGAATAGTGAAGGGGATTATGTTGGTATGGGCTGGCATGATCGTAAAGACATTTTGATTTGGATTCAACAAATTGTAAAGAAAGATCCTAATGCTGAAATAGCACTATTTGGTGTTTCGATGGGCGCGGCAACTGTAATGATGACTTCAGGTGAGGATTTACCTTCTAACGTTAAAGTTATTATTGAAGATTGTGGGTACTCAACTGTTGTTGATGAATTTACGTATCAATTAAAAGATCTATTCCACTTGCCGAAGTTTCCTGTTATGAATGCGGCAAATACAGTTACAAAATTAAGAGCTGGATATGATTTAGAAGAAGCTTCAGCTATTAAACAAGTTGCAAAAAGTAAAACACCGATGCTATTCATTCATGGGGATGCGGATACATTCGTTCCTTTTGAAATGTTAGATGAAGTATATAATGCTGCAAAAGTAGAAAAAGAGAAATTAATTGTTCCAGGTGCTGGACATGGAGAAGCTGAGAAGATAGATTCAAATACGTATTGGAATACCGTATGGAAGTTCGTGGGAAGATATATTCAAGCATAATTAGATTTATATATACGATAATCAGAAGGTAATACTTTTGATTATCGTTTTTCTATTTATAAATTTATTTTAGGTTGTAGTATTTAAGGCTTGAAGCATAAATTTTTGAATTCCTTAGTGCCAGTGCTACAATGATTGAAAACTACATGTTAATGAGGTGTTTCTATGAAAATTGAAGTATGGTCAGATTTTGTATGCCCGTTTTGCTACATTGGGAAACGTAGATTAGAAGTAGCTTTAGAGCAATTTCCTCATAAGAAGGATGTTGAAGTTGAGTTTAAAAGTTTTGAATTAGACCAAAATGCTCCAATCTATTCTGGAACAAGTATTAATGAAGTACTTGCATCAAAGTATGGGATTAGTATTGAAGAAGCGAAACGTAATAACGTGCAGCTAGGTAATCATGCAGCTAGTATGGGTTTAAGTTTTAATTTTGATGAGATGAAGCCGACGAACACTTTTGATGCGCATCGTCTTGCGAAATTTGCAAAGGATCAAGGGAAAGAAAAAGAGATTACGGAAAATCTACTTTTTGCATATTTCACTGAATCAAGAAATTTAAGTGATGTGGATACGCTCGCTACTATAGCTGAAGCTTCAGGTCTAGACAAACAAGAAGCTTTACAGGTTATTAATGATAAAAGCGCATATGCAAATGATGTTAGAGTTGATGAAGCGATTGCTCAGCAATATCAAATTTCAGGAGTACCTTATTTTATTATTAATCAAAAGTATGCTATTTCAGGTGCACAACCACTTGAAACTTTTGTTGGTGCACTTCAGCAAGTGTGGGAAGAAGAGAATCCTGTACCTAAGTTACAAGAGCTTTCTTCAGAAGGTGGAAGCGATATGTCTTGTACAGATGAAAGCTGTTCGGTACCTTCAAAAGAACAATAGTTTTTATGATGGAAAGCAACCCATAGAGTATTATATGGGTTGCTTATATATTCTGATAGAAGAGGTATGTAAATAGGGTTTTAAAAAAATGAAGTTTTTTTAAAAAACGTATTGACGATTAATACTTAGAGGTGTAATATAGAACAAGTCGCCGATGACAATAACGTCGAAAGCGACAAACGAAATGAAAAACTTAGTTGACATTGAAAGATAAAAATGTTAACATAAGGAAGTCGCAAATGAGTGGCAGACAAGTTCTTTGAAAACTGAACGAAACAAACAACGTGAAACGTCAATTTTTATTTTATGATGCTAGA
>NZ_MACE01000055.1 GCF_001883995.1 Bacillus paranthracis
AAAAAAGTAGGAAAAACCACTTTTTCAAAAGCTAAGGCGAACGAAAAAACATTTGAACAAAAAGAACTAAAGTGATATAGTTTATTTAAATAAAAGAAATAAGGAGGAAATACTCTAATGAAGATTCGTGATATTATTGATTTAACAAAGGAAGAACCTTTGAGCAAAATAGCAAAAGAACGTTTGGATATTGGTGAGAAACCTACTCGTGAAGCGCTTAAACGTGCTGGTTGCTATTCAACGTCAGGTAAAAAAGGTTGGTTTTTTAATGGTGACGCAGAAATTTTAGAAAAAAGTATTTATGATTTTGTAACGACAAAACCTACGGCGAACGTAAGAACTAAAAAAACAAACAACACAAAAACTAAAGTTGATAACAACAAAGGAGATAAAGAATCAATGAACGAAACAATTAAAGATACAAAGAACAAAAGAAAGAGAGCATCTTTTGATATCGATGTTGATTTGTTAAAACAATTGAAAGTTAAAGCGGTACTAGAAGAAAAGAATCTATACGATCTAGTGGAACAAGCAATTAAAGATTTTTTAGATAAAAAGTAGATTATGTCAATGGTACCGCACGATTCCGTAAGGAATAAGGAGGATAAGGAATTGACATAGCACTATACCAAAAACCCTCTCGTGGTCTTCCAAACACCGTTTGGAAGGCGCCACCCGGCCGAGGGGAGGGCCCCCAGGGGGGATGGGGGGATTAGAAAAAATGTAATTAAAAAAGGTGTTAATAAAGTTTGACATAATGAAATTGGAGGTTAGAATATATGAAATTTTAAACAGGAAAAGGGGATGAAAATATGAAGTTTACAATTAATAAAAAATTCATTTTGGCTAAAGTTGAGGAAAAAGAAAAGGTTAATTTATATACTCTAGTAGACAATGATAATTACGAAAAAATGACAGCGATCGGGGTTAAATCGGAATCAAAAATTGAAGAACGTTCACTTGTTGAAGCTGAAGTAAGTATTCGTACTCAAAGCGAGCGTTTTGAATTAAAAAACAATGAGAAAAAGTATGTTGAAGTTGCATCATTCTTTGTATCTTCGATTCAGAAAGTGAAGTAATTATGTATACAAAAGAGTATGTGGAATTAACTGGATTTCCAATTTTCCAAGAATATAAATGTACATATCCAGACCCTCTATTGGAGTTTGACGTTGACTGGTGGACCGTAAGTGAACTCAAGGAACTTTTTGATATAACACTGACTCCACAAGAAAAAGAAACTAGAATACAAGCATTTAAGACGGGGACAGGTTATAGGGGGTTTGCAGCCGTGTATTCTAAAAAAGAAATTTTAGATATGAGATTAGTTATAAATGAGTAGATTAGCGTAGCGCGTAGCTTGTCGTAGCCTGTGTTTTAGTCTTTGTCATTTTGCCTTTAGGTGCGAGTACGGAACGAGCACAGCTTCGCGAATATGCGAACTTTCGTCCTCGCACCTGAAGCGAAGACAAAGAAAGCGAGGTGGATCTATATGCTAGAATCGTTTTTAAAATTACTAATAGCAACAATCCCCTGGTTTTTTGTTACAAGAATGATGATTGTAGATTATCGTGAACATAACAATAAAGAATAGTTGTGATTCGCTCCAGAATCGATTTTAATGCGGTTTTAATCGAAATGTAGGAAAGAACATCTATGTCTTCGCCAAGAATCGTCTTGGAGTCGCTCTGATAGCTTAGAAGATATATATCGAAGTGTTAAGGAAAGTCAGGAAACTTGGGGAAGCTTGCAGAAAGAATGCTAGATTGCTAAGATGCAAGTAGAAAAGAAAAAAACTCTTAAGCAGCCACTTAAGAGTTTTGTGTAAATAGTACATTACGTACTTAGTCATGTAAGGTAAGTATAATATATCGCTAGATATTTGTGTAGCGTGAAAATGTATATTTACATTCTTTTCTCTTTTTTAAAACGAGAGGGGAATATATATGAGTCAGTTGAATGAAAAACGTAAAAAAGAGCGTGAAGACGCTCGTAATGCAAAAAAAGCTAAATTTGAAGAACTTCCAAATGGTGTTAAAGCAATTAGTAAAGCGTTAAACAAAGCTTCTAAAAAGGCACATAATAAAGATTTGGAAATAGAAAAAAGTAAGCAGGTTTTAACTGATGAAGAAATGAATCAAGCTAGTGAATTACATACAAAAGCCAAGGCTCAAGGGATGTTATTAATCCCTGACCGTAAAGTTCGAAATCGTGCAAGATTTGTACAAATTATGCAAGATAACTGGAGTTTTATGCAAAGTCATCAGTATTTAACAAGTGAGCAAATTGTTTTTCTAATGAATTTGGTTCCTCACATAGCGATTGGATCTAATGCAATTGTGGATGCGCCTAAGAAAAAACAACCCATAGGTCTAAATCAAAGTGAAATTGCAGCCGTATTAGGGACCAGTAAAGCGAAAGTTAGTAGGGTTGTTAAAAGTCTTGTAGAAAAAGGTGTTTTAGCTAAAGCAGAAAGCGGTTTGGAAGGGAATAATGTTAAATCTTATGTTATTTTTGTAAACCCTCATGTGTTGTACTCTGGTAATAAAGATGTTGTTGAGGATAGTTTGAAAATAATGTTTGCCAAGGCTATGAAAATGCCTGTTTTGAAAAATTTACCAGAAAGATTATTTTAGAGACACCAAAAATGGTGTCTTTTTTTGTTTTTATCAAAATTAGTAATTGTTTATTTGTTTTTGATAAAAAAATCGTTACAAACCTTGTTATATCAATGTTTTCCGTAGTTATCAAAATTGGTAACCGGCATTTTCCGTAGTTATCAAAATTGGTAACTAGAGTTATCAAAATTGGTAACTACGAAAAATCTCAAAAGCCTTGATATCATTGAAGTTTTTATAAAAATACAGTATGTTTCCTTCTTATTCTATATATGGAATAAAGCTAAAAGTTCCGAAAGGAACAGGTAGTATTTTTTGAGAAAATCATTCAAAAAATCTCCACCCTCTCCGCTTTGCTCCGTCCTTGCAAAACTTTTTTTGGCACGTGCAGTGGCTCTACCAAGCCGATATACAAAAAAAGAAGGGAATATGTTCTCGACTTGGATTAGCAATTATACGTGCCAAACCGCTATTCTAACGCTTGAAAATAGCACTTACTCAACAATTAGATACGTTAAAACCGCGGGGTCTCCCCGCAACCCCGACCAGCCTCAACCAAAAAAAGTAGGAAAAACCACTTTTTCAAAAGCTAAGGCGAACGAAAAAACATTTGAACAAAAAGAACTAAAG
>NZ_MACE01000056.1 GCF_001883995.1 Bacillus paranthracis
CCCGTGTTACCTCGAGGTCCGGTAGCACCAGTAGCGCCTGTGTTACCTTGAGGTCCAGTGGCGCCAGTAGCGCCCGTGTTACCTTGAGGTCCAGTGGCGCCAGTAGCGCCCGTGTTACCTCGAGGTCCAGTAGCACCAGTAGCCCCCGTATTACCTTGAGGTCCAGTAGCACCAGTAGCCCCCGTATTACCCCGAGGTCCGGTAGCGCCAGTAGCACCGGTAGCCCCTGCTGGCCCAGTAGGTCCAGTAGGTCCTTGAATGAATGAAGCAGAATTAACTAGAGCGGTTTGTAATGCTGCGATTAATTTAAGAAGCTCTTGAAGTGTGCAAGGGTCAATTCGGAATAGTTTTGTAATGGATAGTAAATAATTAATTAGATTTTGAAGCTCGATAAATACAGCGCTTGCTACGAAAGTTGGATTTTTTAATATAGTTATTAAGTTTTTAATAATAGCTAACCCTTGTGCTTTCAGGGAGGAAGTAGCATCTAGTGAACAAATAAATTTACTTAGTAGGTTCAATGTATCAATTAGATCTTCAATATTTTGGGGAGATGGATTTGCGAAAAGTTTTGGGATTATTTTTGTTAAATCGATAATGATTGCGCGGAATGTTCTAAGTTGTGCCTTAGTAACTGGGATTGATGGAGTATTTGGAATTCGTCCAGCGCTACTTGGAAAGCATGGTTTGGAGAATTTGTTCTGACTGTCGTTATAATGAGACATTAAATCTCTCCTTTCTAATGAGGATATGAACGAAACTCATCATAGTAGATGCAAAAATTAGTTAAATGGTCATAGTAAAATCGTTTGTTTGAAGAAAAAATAGAAAAAACGCCTTATAATAAGGCGTTTTTTCTATTTTCTGCGTATTGATAATATCGTTTTAGTGAAATCTTTGATTTGAAGCCAGCTAGCTTTATAATTTCTGACTCCGGAGTTTCTTTTTTTATTAAGTTTAAAATATAGGTGTTACGAAAGTGTTGTCCTGAGATTCCTTTGCGTAAATTAGCTCTGGATACTTCAAGGCGAATCATTTTTTGGATAGCGATTTCTGTTAATCCCTTCGGTGCATCATTTTCGTATACCCATCTATATGTTCCGCGATTAAAATCGAATGCGACAAATAATGGGTCATTACTATGATATTTTGGACGAACGGGTTCGGGGATGCTTTTGTAATAAGTATATAGTTGTTTTTTGTCTTCGCTAGTTAAAGTAATTGTTCTTTCTACTCCTGCGGTTGCAGGTATAGATAATGTGTTAGTTTCAAAGTGGACGTGATGCATAGTTAATGCTGTAAGTTCCTGTAAGGATAATCCATAGTCAATTAATAAATTTAAAATAGCGATATTACGATCCATCAATAAAGGGCGTACAGGACGTTGTTTTTCTGAAAGTCCTTCTAATGAAGTGACTATATGTTTTAATCTTTTTTCTTCATCAGATGAAATGAAATCTTCATTGCGGAGTGTGCGGTCTGGTTGAATAGAAATTTCCATGTTCTTTAATGGGTTGGGAATATTTAGAAAGTGATGCATTCGATTTAATACAATGAATACACGGTGCATCGTTTTCTCTGAGTAATGTCGATTCTTTTTTAAGTCGGAAAAGTAATCTTCGTAGTCTTTTGTACAAAGTGTAGCCCATATATTACTGGAAGGGAGCTTTTTGTTTTTTTCTAACCAATGTCCGAAATCTTCAATGTCATAAACATAACGTTTAATGGTTGAAGGTTTTCGGCCTTTATTCAATAAAAAAATAGAAAAGGCTTGTATTGTATCATGGAATTCCGTTGTCTCCATAGTCCCACCACCTTCATTATTTCTTTTATTATAGCAAACTTTTCTGAAAATAGTCATTTGCAAAGGAGACAAGAATAATAATATTTGGTGAGTGGATAAAATGAGGTGATTGTATGGAACAATCGATGCGAAAGAAAAATAATAATCAAATTAACATTGTGTTAAATCATCGAAAGAAAATTTCTTTACCGGCTGCAGAAAATAAAACAGTAATTTCAAATGAAACTACTACGAAACATGAGATGCTGCAAAGAATTGAAGAAGAGATGGGAAAACTCGTTGGGATGGATGATATAAAAAAGATAATAAAAGAAATATATGCTTGGATTTATGTGAATAAAAAAAGACAAGAAATAGGATTGAAGTCTGAGAAGCAAGTACTCCATATGTTGTTTAAAGGCAATCCGGGTACAGGGAAGACAACTGTTGCTAGAATGATAGGAAAATTGTTATTTGAGATGAATATTCTATCAAAAGGGCACTTAGTTGAAGCTGAACGTGCAGATCTTGTAGGAGAGTACATCGGTCATACGGCTCAAAAAACAAGAGATTTAATAAAAAAAGCAATGGGGGGAATTTTGTTTATTGATGAGGCTTATTCATTAGCACGAGGGGGAGAAAAAGATTTTGGAAAAGAAGCAATTGATACGCTCGTAAAACATATGGAAGATAAACAACACGGTTTTGTATTGATTTTAGCTGGATATTCCAGAGAGATGAATCACTTTCTTTCATTGAATCCAGGACTGCAATCTCGTTTTCCGTTTATAATTGAGTTTGCGGATTACTCAGTAAATCAGCTGTTAGAAATAGGGAAGAGGATGTATGAAGAACGTGAATATCAGTTATCGAAAGAGGCTGAATGGAAATTTAGAGATCATTTACATGCTGTAAAGTACTCATCGCAAATTACATCCTTTAGTAATGGACGATATGTTCGGAATATTGTTGAAAAATCAATTCGTACACAAGCTATGCGGTTGTTACAAGAGGATGCGTATGATAAATATGATTTGATTGGAATATCAAGTAGTGATTTGATGCTTGAAGAGGAGACGCACAGTACGTAAACTGTGCGTCTGTTTTTTTATATAAGTGCTCTACTATTTTTTTGCTTTTTCTTGATAAGATTTATGGAAACGTTCCATTTTAGCGCTTTTTTCGTGTGCAGAATTAGGATCATGTCCAATTTGACCTACTGAGCTTTTTTGAGCCCCTTTATTCACATGGTTTGTCATTTGTGTTCACCTCGCTTTGAGAATTAGTATAAACATTATGTAAGGAAAAACTCGTTAGAAAAGAAAAACCTCTTTACGATCTGTAAAGAGGTTGGATTGCTATTTATGCATTGAACGTTCGTTTGTGTCGATGCGTCTATGCGGTAAATGCCATTTGTAATGAATAGAAACCATGCGGAAGCAAACAATTAAAATGAATAAGGTGTATAGAGCCCAATCGCTAACAATAATTTGAGCGCCGATTAAGAAACCTGCCAGAATCGTCCAAAAAGCATATACATCAGCTCGAAGAACGAGAGGTTTTCTACGGGCTAAAAGATCGCGGATAATACCGCCTCCAATGCCAGTTAAAACGGCTGCTACGATTGTAGCGCTAATTGGTAAATTTAATTTTTGAGCGTATAATGCCCCTTGTACGGCAAATGCTGATAAGCCGATAGCATCAGTGATGTTTTCCCACTTTTTCCAGTGTCTAATTAATTTATTTGGAAAAAGAAAAATAATCGTCATTGATAAAAGTGCGATTTGGAATAACATGTCTTGTTGCCAAAATGCGACAATCGGATAACCAATTAATAAATTACGAAGGGCACCTCCCCCAAATGCGGTTGCCATTCCTAAAATATACACCCCGAAAATATCATAATCCTCTTCCATTGCAACAATAGCCCCGCTTAATGCGAAAGCAATTGTGCCTATGATGCTAAAAATCTCCCATGCCATGAATTTTCTCCCCCGCTAACTAGATGAAATGTGCTTCCTCTGCTATTATATTAGAAGGTTTAAATTTCGAAAAGGATGAGTGAACATATTTGATGGAAGAAAAAGAGAAAGTCATATTAGTGGGCTGTCAATTGCCGCAAGATGATGATGAAAAATTTATGCATTCCATGAAAGAACTTGCATCATTAGCGAAAACTGCACGAGCAGAATTGTTAGTGTCTACAACGCAAAAACGACCGAAGTTTCATCCGGCGACTTATATAGGTAAAGGTAAATTAGAAGAGCTTACAATGTTAACTGAAGAACTAGAACCGGATGTTATCGTATTTAATAACGAATTAACACCGAGTCAAATTCGGAATTTATCCGCAGTATTAGATGCGAGGGTAATTGATCGAACGCAACTCATATTAGATATTTTTGCGCAACGTGCGAAGTCGAGAGAAGGGAAGCTTCAAGTAGAATTAGCTCAGTTGCAATATACAATGCCGCGTCTTATGGGGCAAGGATTGTCTTTATCACGTCTTGGTGGTGGTATTGGAACGAGAGGGCCAGGTGAAACGAAACTTGAGACTGATCGTCGTCATATTCGAGCGCGCGTTGATGAAATAAAGAAGCAACTTGCAGTTGTTGTGGAACATCGAAAAAGATATCGTGAGAGAAGAAAAGATAATAAAGTATTTCAAGTTTCGTTAATAGGATATACGAATGCGGGAAAATCTACACTGTTTAATAGATTAACGGAAGCTGATACGTTTGAAGAAAACTTGTTGTTTGCAACACTAGACCCGACAACAAGGAAGATGCCGCTACCTTCTGGTTATACAGTATTACTAACTGATACAGTTGGTTTTATACAAGATTTACCTACGTCATTAATTGCTGCATTCCGTTCGACGTTAGAAGAAGCTGGTGAAGCGGATGTTATTTTACATGTTGTGGATTCTGCAGATCCTAATTATGTAGGGCATGAGAAAACAGTAAAACAATTATTGTCAGAACTCGAAATAAATCATATTCCTATTATTACGTTATATAATAAAAAAGATGAATTACATCAAAACTTTATTCCGTTTCCGAAAAATGACTTCTTAATGACTAGTGCTTTTGAAGAAAAGGATCTATTACATATAAAAGAAGCGATAGAAACGAAAATGAAGGAAGAAATGAATCGTTATCAAGTGGAGATTCCTCCGAGTGAAGGTAAGTTATTAACTCTATTAAAGACGGAGACGCTATTAACAAAAATGGAGTTTTTGGAAGATAAATTTGTATATGATTGCGCGGGGTATATTTTTGCTCATTCATCGCTTAATGTACAATTAAAGAGATTTTTAGTGGAAGAAGGAGAAAATAAAAATGTTTGATCGTTTGAAAAATGGAGAAAAAATTGCTCCAATCGTAAAAGAAGTAGAGAGTCAAATTACAGAAGTACATAAACGTGCGGATGAAGTAATTGAAAGTAATCAGTTTCGTGTGTTAGAAAGTTTTCGTAAACATAAAATTAGCGATTCACATTTTATTCCAACGACAGGTTACGGTTATGACGATATTGGTCGTGATACGTTAGAGAAAGTGTATGCGGATGTATTTGGAGCGGAAGCTGGTCTTGTTCGTCCGCAAATTATTTCAGGTACTCACGCTATTTCTACAGCGCTATTCGGTATTTTACGTCCAGGAGATGAGTTATTGTACATCACTGGTAAGCCGTATGATACGTTAGAAGAAATCGTTGGTGTACGCGGAAAAGGTGTAGGATCATTTAAAGAATATAATATTGGTTATAATGCAGTTCCGCTTACTGAAGAGGGGCTTGTTGATTTAGGAGCTGTTGCGGCTGCCATTCATAGTAATACGAAAATGATCGGTATTCAGCGCTCAAAAGGTTATGCTACTCGTCCGTCTTTTACTATTTCTCAAATTAAAGAAATGATAGCGTTTGTTAAAGAAATTAAACCGGATGTTGTCGTGTTTGTAGATAACTGTTATGGCGAGTTTATTGAAGAACAAGAGCCATGTCATGTTGGTGCAGATTTAATGGCAGGTTCGCTTATTAAAAACCCGGGCGGGGGAATTGTTAAAACTGGTGGTTACATTGTTGGTAAAGAACAGTATGTTGAAGCGTGCGCCTATCGTTTAACATCTCCAGGAATCGGTGCGGAAGCAGGGGCATCTTTATACAGTCTGCAAGAAATGTATCAAGGTTTCTTCTTAGCGCCGCATGTAGCAGGACAAGCGCTAAAAGGTGCGATTTTTACAGCTGCATTTTTAGAAAAGTTAGGAATGAATACATCACCAGCGTGGAATGCACCAAGAACAGATTTAATTCAATCTGTTCAATTTGATGATAAAGATCGCATGATTGCATTCTGCCAAGCAATTCAATATGCATCTCCGATTAACTCTCACTTCACTCCATATGCCAACTATATGCCGGGGTATGAAGATGATGTAATTATGGCTGCGGGAACGTTTATTCAAGGTGCAAGTATTGAATTGTCGGCTGATGGTCCAATTCGTCCGCCTTATGTTGCTTACGTACAAGGTGGGCTAACTTATTCGCATGTGAAGATTGCGATTTGTTCTGCAATTGATGCATTAATTGAAAAAGAATTATTAACAATTTCTTAAAGGGAAGCTGTCGATTTCGACAGCTTTTTTCGCGTGAAAGTAATGATTTATTTCATTAGAAAAAAGAATGAAAAAACTTTTTAAAAAAATCATGTAAGAAAAGCTAACATCTATTGACATCAAACATAACATGGTATAAAATGAGAAGCAGTTAAGGCGAAGGAGGAACTGAAACGATGAAAGAAGATAGACGTTCTGCCCCGCTGTTTCCTATTGGTATTGTTATGGATTTAACACAATTATCTGCACGTCAAATTCGCTACTATGAAGAGCATAATCTTGTTTCTCCAACCCGTACAAAGGGGAATCGTAGATTATTTTCATTTAACGATGTAGATAAGTTGTTAGAGATTAAAGATTTATTAGATCAAGGCTTGAATATGGCTGGTATTAAACAAGTGTTACTAATGAAAGAAAATCAAACAGAAGCAGTGAAAGTAAAAGAAGAAACGAAAGAAATTTCAAAAACTGAGCTTCGCAAAATACTTCGAGACGAACTACAACATACAGGTAGATTTAATCGAACTTCATTGCGACAAGGTGATATTTCAAGGTTTTTTCACTAAAGAGAACTGATTCTGAAGGTGTTTAGAGGGACTAAGGAGGAATTTATAATGGCTAGGTACACAAAAGAAGATATTTTCCGTTTGGCGAAAGAAGAGAATGTAAAGTATATACGTTTACAATTTACGGACCTTTTAGGGGTAATTAAAAACGTAGAAATTCCAGTGAGCCAATTAACAAAAGCTCTTGATAACAAAATGATGTTTGATGGATCTTCTATTGAAGGTTTCGTACGTATTGAAGAATCTGATATGTACTTATATCCAGACTTAGATACTTGGGTGATTTTCCCTTGGACAGCTGAAAAAGGTAAAGTAGCTCGATTGATCTGTGATATTTACAATGCAGATGGCACTCCATTTGAAGGGGATCCACGTAACAATTTAAAACGTGTATTAAAAGAAATGGAAGCTTTAGGATTCTCAGATTTCAATCTTGGACCAGAGCCAGAATTCTTCCTATTCAAAGTAGATGAAAAAGGAAATCCAACATTAGAATTAAACGATAACGGTGGATACTTCGACCTTGCGCCGATGGATCTAGGGGAAAACTGTCGTCGTGATATCGTTCTTGAACTTGAAGAAATGGGCTTTGAAATTGAAGCGTCTCACCATGAGGTTGCTCCAGGGCAGCACGAAATTGACTTCAAATATGCAAATGCAATTCGTTCATGTGATGACATTCAAACATTCAAACTTGTTGTAAAAACAATTGCTCGTAAACACGGTTTACACGCAACATTTATGCCAAAACCATTATACGGTGTGAACGGTTCAGGTATGCACTGTAACTTATCACTATTCAAAAATGGTGAGAACGTATTCTATGATCAAAACGGTGACTTACAATTAAGTGATGATGCTCGTCACTTCATCGCAGGTATTTTAAAACACGCACCAGCATTTACAGCGGTGGCAAACCCAACTGTAAACTCTTACAAGCGTTTAGTACCTGGATACGAAGCTCCTTGTTACGTAGCATGGTCTGCACAAAACCGTAGTCCATTAGTACGTATCCCTGCATCTCGTGGTATTAGTACACGCGTAGAAGTACGTAGTGTTGACCCAGCTGCAAACCCATATTTAGTAATGGCTACATTATTAGCAGCAGGTCTTGATGGAATTAAAAACAAATTAACTCCACCAGCTGCAGTAGATCGTAACATCTACGTAATGACAAAAGAAGAGCGCGAAGAAGCAGGTATCGTTGACTTACCAGCAACATTAGCGCAAGCTTTAGTTACATTACAATCTAACGAAGTAATTAGTAACGCATTAGGAGATCACTTACTTGAGCACTTCATCGAAGCGAAAGAAATTGAGTGGGATATATTCCGTACGCAAGTTCACCAATGGGAACGCGATCAATATATGTCTCTTTATTAAGAGGCTCAAACCCTTGACACACAACGTGTTGAGGGTTTTTTTATTTTGTGGGTAAAACACTTTTATTTGAAAGAAGAGTAATTCACCCACAAAACACCCACAAAAAAATTAAAGTTACCCCAATACATTATTCATATAAGCTTCAAACCCCGAAATAGAATCTTTATTAATTTTGTCGCTAATATGAGAGTAAACGTTAGAAGTAATTTCTATACTCTTATGACCTAGCCTATCTTGAATGTATTTCATACTGGCACCAGACTCTAATAAAAGAACCGCGTGGGTGTGTCGTAATGAATGTATTTCTAATCTAGGTAAATTTGCTTTCTTAAGTATGCGTGAGAATGCATTGAATAATGTTGACTTCGGTAAGAACTTTCCATCGACTCTTGAAAAGACTAAATCTAATTCATGCTCATACGCATCTTGTAAAACAAGCTTATTAGCATTTTGCCACTTTTTATGTGCCAGCAGTTCATCGACTAATGATTTAGGAATCATGATAGTACGTTTAGAAGTAAATGTTTTTGTATCCCCGAATAATTCTTCTTTTGTTTTAGCTGTAAAATCCAATGTTTTAGAAATAGTAATAGTATGTTCTTTTAAATTTATGTCTTTCCATTGTAAAGCAGCAGCTTCACCTTTACGCATACCTGTATTCAGAAGCGCTTTGAAAAAGATGTAATAAATATAGTTGTATTGATAAGAAGTCTTTAAGAAAAGGGGAATGTCTTCACTTCGCATATATTTTAGCCCTTCTCTTTCTTTATTGTTTTTATTTGAAATAACTACTTCTTCACAAGGATTGTTCTCGATTTTTTTTAGGCTAACAGCCTTTTTCATAGCATTGTTCATTGTGCCATGGATAATTTGAACAGTTCGCTTACTGTAACCCTGATCAGTTAAGGAATTAATAAATTTTTGGTACATCATTGGTTTGAGTTCTTTTAGGTTCATGTTTTGAAAGTAGGGGATAAGATGTTTTTCGATGTTACGTTCATGCAAGATAAAAGTGTTTTTCCTTACATTGTCTTGCTTAAATAATTTTAACCAGTCTCTAAGGTAATGTTTTAAAGAAGTAGGAGTAATCTCAACTTCTAAACCGTTTAATAATTTCTTTTCTTCTTCAGCCGCCGCAAGTTGTGCTTCTTTTTTCGTCTTGAATCCACGTTTTGATTTCTCTTTGTATTTTTGAGTATAAGGGTCTTTAAATCTTACTCGGAATTCCCAAACATCTCCGAATTTTCTGAAGCTAGCCATTATAACATTCCCTCTTTCCTTATAATTGTAAAGTGGCTAGATTACTCATCCAACCACTTCACCGGTGTCTCTTTATAACCTGAAACTTCATATTTTATTTCACCATCAACAATATGGATTTTCTCAACGATAGG
Source organism: Bacillus paranthracis (assembly GCF_001883995.1). Classification (GTDB taxonomy): domain Bacteria; phylum Bacillota; class Bacilli; order Bacillales; family Bacillaceae_G; genus Bacillus_A; species Bacillus_A paranthracis. The sequence continues at coordinate 9,740 of NZ_MACE01000056.1, forward strand.
GACCTTTTTAAATTCTACTTGTTTGATGGTGGATTTCTTTCGTTTTTCTCGTTCAGCATTTAAATCAATAATCAAAATATCTTACCTCCTTTAGTAAGGCTTATAAAATTCTAACAGTTCAACTGGAATGTCATTTTTGTATGCTATACATGCTTTTGTATCACCAGGTTGAATGGTCTTTTTATCAATTAACAAAAGCGAAGCAAACGTATTTGCTTCTATCTCTAATTTATCAACTGAAAAGAATGTATTCTTACGCAGAAAAGGTGTGTTTGCATGAGTATGTAGGATTGCATGTCCTAATTCATGTGCACAAACAGTTCTTTGCATAGATGGAGACAAATGATTATTAATAACAATGAAACGATTTCTTTTTTCGTATTTATAAAATCCGTTTATTTCTTCGTGTAAATCCCAAGTTAGTACATTTATTTTTAAGCAATCTGCAAGCTCATAGGGGTTTGTCGTGTTGTATTTTGTGCAAAGTTGTTGGACTAGATCTCTTATGACGAATTTCAATGTTTTCCCTCCTAAGCTCGCATCAGTTATCGTCGGTAGTACGATATTTCTTAGGAACGTATTTTTTATTGATTACTTTAGTTTGTTTCACGATGTACTCCATTGCATCTAATAAAGATTCCACGGCTTCTTCACTCATAGGCTCACCAGAGAACATTAATCCGTCTTCGCCTTGAAGATCCTTTTTTATTTCTTCCATTCTTTTTTCGATATCTTTTTCATCTTTAGTGGTTAAATGCATTTGATTTGTTCTTCCAAGTAAGAAATCAGTAGTTACATTAAAGTGATCAGCTACTTTTTGGAGTCTATCGGCTGAGGGATATGCTTTATCCCATTTTCTTATGGTCCCATTGCCGAATTCTAAGTCCTTTTCTAATGCAGATATGGATGTATCATGGTTTTTACACAGATTTTTAATTGTGTTCACTAAGCTCATTCTAATCACCTTCCGTACTTACAGACGAAACAAAATAGACTGTAGACTAAAAATAACGATTGACAATTAGTTTGTAGACTATTATTATTAGGTTGTAAGCTAATTTGTTAGCTAAAAAGAGTATAAAAATTGATTTGAGTTTTAGAAACTAATACTGAGGAAACTGTTTAGTTTTGTATTTGTATACCTTTTTATAATTATAATTTAGCACACAGACTAATTTCGGTCAATAAATCAGCGAAAATATTCGCATTTTGAAAGGTGTGAACATCTAGATGAAGTATTCGAGTTTTGGAATTGAGGTTAGAAAAGTATTGTTAGAAAGAGATTTAACACTAACTGTATTAGCTTCTGAGCTAAAAATATCAGTTTCATATTTATCTGACATTTTAAAAGGGTCTAGAAAAGGGAAAAAACAAAAGAAAGCGATTGTTGAATTATTAGGACTAGACATGTGTGAGGAGGATTTAAAGTGACAGAACAAATAATGGTAGTAGATGAAAAAGAAGAATCGTTTGTAAAAGGTGATCAAGAAAGTCTGGTTTTTATTAAAGATAATAAAGTCGTTACAGATAGCTTAACTGTAGCTGAAGTGTTAAAAAAACAACACAAACATGTCTTAAGAGACATTAAGGTTCAGATGGAAAAGTTGGAAAGTGCAGGAGAAGGAAAATTTACTGAGTCCAACTTTGGGCTTAGCTTTTATAAAGACGTTACAGGACGAACTTTACAAAAAATCGACATGACAGAAGATGCCTTCACAATATTGATGTTTTCTTATAATACGATTGAAACGATGAAAATTAAAGTGAGGTTTATTGAAGAATTTAAAAGAATGAGAGCATTCATTGAGAATCAGTCAATTCTCCCTACTGATACATTTAGTCAAATCGAACTATTAGCTACAGGAACTAGTAACTTAAATAAAAGAGTTTCCTCATTAGAGCAGGTAGTTGAAAAGCAATTAACTGTAGATTACGGACAACAAAGAGTAATTGAAAAAACGAAGGCAAAACGGATCTATTTTTTATGGGAGAACGGTCATGTAGATAAAGAAGTACATGATTCTACTCGTAAGCTATTCGGATTATTAGGACGTAACTTGAAAGATGCATTTAATGTGAATAGTTACCGCGATATTTTGAAGAAGGATTTCGACGAAGCGTTGAATTTTGTAAATGGTTGGAGACCGATGATTTAAAAGGTTTTAGAAAACGCAAAATTGCGTTCTCAGGATTTCTTTGTAGAGAATATTTACAGATAACAGCTGGAGATCAGTGGTTTAAAAATAAGGAGGGAATAATCATGTTCAATGTTCAAATAGACGAAAATGTTGTGAAGGAATTATGTGTGGAAGAAATTCAAAAAAAGGTTAAAGAGTACGACGCGGAGTTAGCGTTTTGGGATACTAAGGAGCTTAAAAAACGTGTATGTATGTCGTGGAATACAATTCAGGATCAGTTTTTCTTTGACCCACGCTTCCCAAAATTCAAAGTGGGTAAGAAATGGTATTTCCCAGCAAAACAAGTACAAGCATTTTTAGTTGAATGGGCAGAAGAAAGGATGGATTGATGATGTTTACAATTGATTACAACAATGTAAAAGTATCTGATTATCTTAGACTACTAGCACATTATAAATTACCAAATAAAAAGCAGCGTCGATTAATAGAGAATAGGTTTGTATGTCTAAATGCTCTTTTTAAAAAGGCTGGTGAATCTAGTGGGAATTGAAAATTTAGTGTTACCCGAGGATGCGGAGTTAGCGAAATCCTTACGTAATAAAAAGGAGAACTACATAAAGAATCAATTTTTGTTAACTCGTATTGCAAGTAAGAAAAATGTAGAGGGTAAAACAAAAGAATTCTATGAGACTTGTAAAGAGTATGAGGCATGTGGAGAAAAGGCCAAAGAGTGTGATAAGCAATTAAAGGAATTGATATTTAAAAAGAAAGAAAATGATAGAGTTCAGCTTGTTGTAGAGCGTATGCGAGAGATTGGAATCAAAGATGATGTTATTCAAAAGGTTTTATATAAATAAAAAGAAACCCATTGCAGTGGGTTCCATTAAAAAACAAAATCGAAATTAGTATATCACGTGGGGTGATTACATGGAAGAGTTAACAGAAAATCAATTATTAAAAAAGCAGGTTGAAACGGCTGTAAGTAGTTTGAAACTTATATCCGCAAAAGAAGCAGATACCTGTAGAAAGTTAGATATAGATTATGTGATTACCGTATTAACTAATAAACCATATGGCAGTATGCCGTTCTAGGAGGATATAAAACTATGAAATTGTACGAATTAACCACTAGCTTCAATCAATTACAGCAAATGATTGAAGATGGGATAGATCCAGAAATAATTAACGATACGCTCCAATCAATTAGTGAAGCAATTGAAGATAAAGTACAAGGTGCAGCGTTATTGATTCGCAATATTGAAGCGCAAGTTGAAGTGATTAAAGGAGAAGAAAATCGCTTGGCTGAACGCCGTAAGTCTTTTGAGAACAGCTGTAAAAATATTAAGGATTATTTATATCATCAGATGGTTGCTGTGGATAAAAAACGTATTAAAGGTGCATTGATAACAGTAGGTATTCAAAAGAATCCAGCAAGTTTAGATATTGCAGAGGATGCAATTATTCCACCAGAATATATGATTCCGCAGAATCCAAAGGTAGATAAAAAAGCATTATTACTAGCGATTAAGAATGGCATGAAGTGGGATGGTATTTCATTAAAACAAGGTGAGAGTGTGAGAATCCGATGAATGAGATTAAAAATTATTTTGCAGAATTAGCATCTATTGACGTTAGTAAGCATGTAGAGAAGAAGGGCCGTTTTAGTTATCTGAGTTGGTCATGGGCTGTAGACCAACTATTGAAAAAACATCCTGATGCTACATGGCAAGTTGTTAGATTTGATGGATTACCTTATATGAAAACAGAAGTTGGGTACTTTGTAGAAGTTGAAGTAACGGTAAATAACATCACACGTTCGCAAATTCATCCTGTATTGGATAACTATAATAAGCCAATCGCAAAACCTACGTCATTTCAAATAAACACCTCGATTCAAAGGTGTCTAGCAAAAGCCATTGCACTACACGGATTAGGTTTATACATCTATTCGGGTGAAGATATCCCACAAGATGATGAACCAAAACAAGCAGCTAAGCAACTAGATAACGTTCCACAACAGGAGCAAGCTAGACAGACAGAAATTGCAAATGAACAAAGAATAAAAGCAATTCATGTGCAAATTAGAGAGTTATCAGAAGTGTATAACATGCCATTTGAAGAAACAAAAAATACTGTAAAACAGTCATTAGGAATTCAAACTTTCAAAGGAATGACAGTGCAACAAGCATCTCAGTTACAAAAAACAATAACATCGTGGTTAAACGAAGCGAAAGAAAAGCAACAGCAAGCACAATAGGTGGGTGACCGAAATGAAAACGATAGTAAGAGATGGTTCAATGCCAATAGCTTTGAATAGGAGTTTAGGTACTCGGTATTTACGTGATAAAAGGTTATCTGAATTACTTAAGCGCTGTCGTCGTTTAGAGAATGAAGGGTTTGATTACTTATTTCCTATTCGAAAGGTGTTAGAAACAGTTAAACATAGAAATGATGAAAATCCTCATCTGTTTAAAGGTTGCCTTGTGATGGATCGTGACCGTGGATTCTATTATGAAGTTGTTATGAGGAAGGTGAAGAGATGAGTAATTTATTAATTCATGAAGAACCATTACTTGTTCTTCCAGGACTGGCAACGAAAATTGGATTGAATGAAGCTATATTTTTACAACAGATACACTATTGGTTAAAACGTTCCAAACATTTTTATGATGGAAGACCGTGGATTTATAACAGCATTCCAAAATGGCAAGAACAGTTTCCTTTTTGGGGAGAATCAACCATTAAAAGAACCATTAAAAATCTTGAAAATATCAATGTATTGGTTATCGGGAACTATAACAAGAAAAAGTTTGATAAAACGAAATGGTACTCAATAGATTATACATTTCTCCGTCAGTTAGAATCGACCGACGATGAGGTCAATTTGACCCCACGAACAGGTCAAGTTGACCCGATGGAAGAGGTCAATTTGAACCGACCAATACCAGAGAATACACAGAGAGTAACAACAGAGACTACAGCAAAAGAATATATAGTCGAGATAGTAAACTATCTCAACGACGTGTGTGGTAGTAGTTATCGTTCAACATCTAAGAAAACACAGTCATTAATTAAAACTAGATTAATAGAAGGATTCACCGTGGATGACTTCAAAACTGTGATTGATACAAAAGCTAGAGAATGGCTAAGAACGGAGCAAGCAAAGTATCTAAGACCAGAAACATTATTTGGTACAAAGTTTGAAGGCTATTTACAACAAGGAAAGGTGGAAGGAAAACATGGCTCTAGTAAAGGTAACAGATATAGCAAAGACCCTTTCGAAGAAGATGATCTTCCTTTCTGATACATGTGAGGTTTGTAATAAAGAACGTAAACGTACTGTTAGATTCATGAAGATAAATGATGAAGTAGTTTGCCCGGTATGTAAGTTGGCAGAAGATAATCAAAAGCTAGAAGCTGAAATGAATGTATTTCGAGATGAGAAGGAACAGAGAAAACGGAAAAGTATGTTTTACGATAAGAGCTTGATTAAAGATGAAACAATTAAACTTGCTAGATTCTCAACTTTTAAATCTGATTGTGAAGAGGATGAAAAGAATTACACCTTAGCAAAACGAGCACTTGAGGATTACTTGAATGATGTGAGGTTTAATTTAATTCTAGTTGGAAAAGTAGGTGCAGGTAAAAGTCATCTTGCCTATTCAATTGCTCATGAAATGAATGAGAATAGCGCAGGAACTGTTCTTTATGTTTCTGTATCAGAACTATTTGACTACATACGTTCTACGTTCAATGGGCAATCTGAGGAATCTGAGCATAGCATTGTTAATTTACTAATTAGTGCAGATTTATTAGTTATTGATGACTTAGGTGCGGAACTAGGTGACATGGATGCTGCTGATCCGAAGGCGACGGCATTCGTGAATCGTGTACTGTTCAAAGTATTTGATGGAAGACAAGGGAAGAAAACAATCGTTACAACAAACCTAACAGGTGAAGCTGTTATGAAAGCTTACGATGAGCGCATTACATCTCGTATGTTCAACACATACAGGCATATTGAGTTTAAGTCTACAAGAGATAAGCGGAAGAGAAAGTTACCTTTTTAAAAGGGAGATGAACTAATATGACCATTACTGTAATTCGTCCTAATGTCCATATTTCAAGCGTTAGTAGTTGGGGAATGGTATTTACACCATCTCCGAAAAACAACGCTGAATGGTCATGTGAAGACTATAAAAATACTACGGGAAAACGGATTGAAGAAATGTTAAAGAAAGCGAAGGGGAAAGAATGAAAACATATACAGGATTTGAAGCAATTGAAAGAATGAAAACAAATTGGATTAAAGAAAAGAATGATTATTTTGCACACACATTAAAAAAGGGTAAACATGAGGTTTTGGGAATTAGTAGCCAGCGTATTGTACCGTCTACAATCGGTATGAATTTCTTTTTTGAAAACGAGTTTGTAGATTATGAAAAGCCATTGAATTTAGAGTATGGCGAAATGTTTGTAATGGAAAGCTCAAATGGGAAATGGTACGGAATTTTAAAAGAAGAGACTCAAACTAAGTATTACTTAATCATGGGGTTAAAAGTAGGAGAATATCGTTTCTATGAAAATGGATGTTCTTTCAAAAGATATCAGGGACGTACATTCCGAAAGGCAACAGATGAAGAGTTAGAAGAATTTGAGCGTTTCATGGTGTTCTATAAGAAGGATCGTAAAATGGACGAGTTTAAATTAGGTGACATTTGTGAACGTGAAGATGTCCTATATAAAGTAGTTGTTCAGACTGAGGATAACAAATTTGAGGGTGTTTTAGGTTGTGTAGCAATTAATGAAAAAGATACTCCAGTAAAATACTTTCCAGTGAAAAGTATGGAATTACAATTTTGTGTCGAGGACATGGTGGGGTAGTTTTGCATCAACACATCATAGATCAACTGATTGATAGAGGTATTTATAAATCCAAGGACGGGCTTCGAGATTTGTTCGAATGCTCGTTTGAGGAGTTAGTGGAAATGTTGGAGGGAGAAGAGTGAGCTTTAAAAAGGGAATAGCGATTATTTTAGTCAGCTGGCTTTTAATCAGTGTGACTATATTCTTACTAAAATACAAACTTGGAGTGAACTTATAATGATTCAGTTACACACAATTACATCTGAAGAGAAGAAACAAAACTTTGATATTACGGAACTATTTGAAATGCAAATAGAACTGGATAAACGAATTGGATATAAAGGAAATGACAAAATGGATATGTTGTTTCGTGCATTACTGGTGGAGATCAGTGAAGCATGGAATGAAACTCGAGCGTTTAAGATGTGGAGCACCGGATTTGGAGTTCCTAAGAATGGACTATTAGAAGAGTTAATTGATGGTCTCCATTTTCTTATGAACATTGTAATTGAATTAGATAAATGTACATGGAGACATGAACTTATTCCATCGTTCAGCATGCAATCCATTATGAGAAAAGATACAAGCAATGTAAATATGCTGTTCGAATGGTATATGCAAGATGTGTTGACTGCAAAAAGGGCATGGTGCCAGTACAGAGATTTAACCACAACAATGGGACATTTAAGACGAGCATTTGGAATCTTCTTTCGTATTTGCTATTTGTACGGATTTACGTATGAGGATGTTATTGATTCGTATAAGGAAAAGAATGCGGAAAACTTTGAGAGACAGGATAACGGATATTAATCAAATTTGAATTTTATTAAGAAATGGAGAATTTAAATATGGATGTAAAGCTACTAGCACACACGCAATTATCTGAGGAGTTTATTAATTACTTGTCTCATGTATCTGGCCTTGGAGAGGAAGGGTTTGATCCTACTCCTGGGCAAGTGATAGCCTTATCAGCAATCCGTACGTGTTACTCGCCGAATAAACCTAGTATGATTGTAGCTTTAGAGGGAGAGAAGTACTTCAAGGGCAAAGCAACTGATGGAAAAGGCGGAAAAGAAGTAGATCGACTCATTAGACATATTATAGGTTCCGGGCATACCTCAACACTGGAGCATCTAACATATACCTTCGCAGTAGAAGGAGTTAGCAGAGCATTACTTACACAGTTAACACGCCACCGTGTAGGATTCAGTTACTCAGTCCAATCTCAAAGATATGTACGTATGGGAAGTGACGATAAGATAGGCGGGTTTGATTATGTAGTGCCTGAAACGGTTAAAGCTAAAGGAGAACGAGTAGTTAAAGCTTACAACGAAATGATGTACAAACTACAAAGTGATTATGATCTACTTAGAACATTAGGAATTCCTGCTGAGGATGCTCGTAGCGTACTTCCAAACGCGGCCACAACTAATCTAGTATTAACAGTCAATTTACGGGGGCTTTTAGATTTCTACAATAAGCGTCGAAAAGGGAAAGGTGCTCAAGCTGAAATTGCGGAGTTAGCAGAACAATTAAGGAAAGAAGTTGTAAAAGTTGAAAAGTGGGTAGACGAGTTCTTCGGAAGTGGAAAGTAACAGAAGCCTAACGTGGTTACAAATAAAAGCAGCTAGCAAAAGCTAACTGCTCATCTCCAGGGGAATTGGAGACTGGTGTATCTATAGTATTGGCGGAATATTGAGTTTTATTCAGGGTGGATTTACTAATTATGTAGGTTACATGATAAGCCCTATTAACATCCAGGCTGCCCCAATCAGAATTAAAGATTCAAATGTAATCCAAAATTTATTTTTTTCTGGTTTTTGAAACTCTTTAATTACAGAAAATACGGCACTTATTCCTACAAGAGTGAACAGAATAATTCGGATTGTATCAGTCATTTGTATCACCACCTAATATTTTAATAATTTAATTATATATTAATTACCATTTTATAGAAACTTAATAAAATAATCCTATTAAAGAAATGGAGATTTATAGATGGGAAAAGTCAAAGAGATAAAGGAATGAGACGTGAAAGAGAATTTGCTAGTTTGATAGGCGGTGCTCGTGTACCGCTCTCTGGTGCGATGGATGGCTATTCAAATGATGTGAAGGGTTTAGGTCTTGAATGGGAAGTGAAGGCGAGGAAAGAAGGATTCAAGACGTTATACAACTGGTTGGAGGATGAACGCGAACAGCCAGATGCATTGGCAATAAAAGCTGATAGAAAACCGTGGTTGGTAGTTATGCCGTTGGATACATTTTTGAAAATGGTGAAGGAGTGAGAATATGTTGGATATTGCCCTACCTGTTCTTAACAAAGAGCAGACAAAGAAGAATGTGCTTCAAGCTTTGAAAAAGTATCACTTATTTTTATTAAGTATAGATGAAAGAGATATTGAACGTGTACAAAATGGTAAGGTGATCGGCATGAGTAAAACAGTTTTAGAGCGAATCAACTATATTCAAGAAATAAGAAAAGGTGTAGGGAAGCTGAATGCGTGCGAAAAGCAGCTCATTGAATTAGCTTATTTAGGGAAAGAGAAGCCTAGTTGGGTAAAAATGTGTAGGATATTGAATATGTCTCAGCCAGATTATTATAGGAAGAGGAATAGGGCTTTGTGTGAGTTGGCTTATAAGCTGGGAATAGAGGTAGAGGGAAAGGATAGTAAATGATACGAAAAAATATTTTAAGGACATGAAGAGTAACCCTCTGTAAAAAAGGAGGGTTATTTTTCATATTAAATAAAAAGTCCTCGTAATCGTACACTTTTATAAAAAGCCGTTCTAATAAGGTCATTTGCTGGGCAGATTGCAGGGGCGCTAGAACTACAACAAACCGGGCAAGGTTCACCATCATTATATGATAAATGATTAATATCTGAAGTAGGTTGACCATCAGGAAGAAAACGCCAGGAAAGATCATATTTTCTAATGCTTATAATATAAATTATTTCATTGTTTGTCCCTATATCTTTACTGATAATTTCTAATGCGCCATCACTTAATTCATCAAAATCAAAATCCAAATTGTGTATCTCCTTCCATAAAAAAATATAAATTCTAAATAATTATACGATAAATGTTTGAAGTTAAAAAGAAATTTCCTTAATAAGGAAATTTCTTTTTTCAAGTAAACGAAAATTGCTTATATATTAAAGATTGAGGTGGAGGGTTAATAACTTTCTGATATGAATAATACAGTTTGAATAAAGTTTTAAAACGGTATAACATTATATATCGTAATTGTTATATTGATATTTATTAGAGAGAGGAGGGGTTATCTAATGAACATTGAGATTTTTAAATTGTCTATGGAACAAGCTGAGCCTATACTGAAGTCATTTTTTATTATAGCCGCTGCTTATTTCGTAGGGTGTATCATAATGCTTCGATCTAATATGAGCCCCAATGCAGTAAAAAAAGGGTTAACACTTTTAAAAGTGTGTATAAGTATTTTGTTATTTGCATTTACATTATTATTCCAATATGATGCGAGTGTGAAAGAGGTATCATTTGAATGGCCTAAAGAAATTACTTTGATACAGATGTTCTTATTGCCTATTATTTTGATTGATATTTTTACAGGAATTATTGAAGTTGTAACACCAGAAAAATAATAGACATTACTTTAAGTGACATAGATCTCTCAAGACTTGCAGATTAAAAGGATTTGGGATTATATTATTGCAAGAAAAAACGATTTCATATGTAATGAGGTGGTTACTGCAAACGAAGCATCTGAAATATTAGGTGTAAAACGTGCGAGAATGGATTAATTAAAGAGAGAAAATTGAATCCGTAAAGAAATTGGACAAGTTTATTTTATTTTTATGTGTGGATACTGAAGTGAAGAAAAAAGAATTAGAAGGATTACGTGAGAAATTCTAATCTTATAATCAGTCAGGGTGAGCCATCTGTGAAAATAGGTGGCTTCTTTTTGAATAACTGTAGAAATATTTTTAAGGAGAGAATGAAATCATGGGACAAGTGGTGAGAGAACTATATTCTCCAAGTAAGCAATATAAAGTTGAAATAATAAAACGAAAAGATGGTTTGTATACAACAGAAGTTTATAGGTGGATGGAAGATTGCGGATATGAGTTTTGGAGTTCTATCAATCAAGGGTTTTCTTTGATAGATAGTGAAGAACATGCACAAAAGATAGCTATAGAACAGTTAAGGGGCTATTCCGAGGAAGTTTATTGAAGTTGATGATTAATATAAAAAAATAGAAAAATATGATATAGTTGGATATGTTTGGTTAGCTAAGTGGTAGGAGGATATATTATGAAACAGATTTTTCCGGAATTTTATAAATGTAATACAGAAGAATACAAAGAGATGTTCAATGATTGTTATTTTATAATTGATACAAACGTTTTGCTTAATTTATATAGGTATTCAGAATCTACTAGAAATGAATTATTAGGTTTGCTAGAGAAAATTAAAGACCAGTTATGGATGCCGTACCAGGTAGGGTTAGAATTCCATTTTAATCGAGTATCTGTAATTTTAGAACAAAAAATGGCTTATGAAAATATTTGTAAAAAAATTGATTCACAAGCTAATGATTTTATTGCAAATTTAAAAAAAGGATTTAATAATAGACACCCAAAAATCCAGATGGATAGTATAACACAGCAGATAAGAAATTCGTTGGATTCACTTATTAATGATCTGAAAAAAAATGAAGAAGAGCATCCGAATTTACTAAATAATGATACTATTTTAGCGAAGTTGAATCATATGTATGAAGGAAAAGTAAGTGAGCCTTATTCGAAAACAGTATTAGAAAGCATTTATGAAGAGGGAGAAAAGCGTTATCAAAAGAAATTTCCACCTGGATATGAAGATGAGAAGACTAAAAAGGATCGTACTAAAGAGTATGATGATGTTATTTATAAAGATAAATTTGGTGATTTAGTTGTTTGGAAGCAAATTATAGATAAAGCAAAAGAAGACCAGAAAACAATAGTTTTCGTTACGGATGACGTAAAAGAAGATTGGTGGGAAATTCAGAAAGGAAGAACAATAGGCCCGAGAATTGAATTGTTGAATGAATTTAAAAAAGAAGCTAATGTTGATTTTTATATGTATAAAACGGATAGCTTTATGAGCTATATTAAAGAATTTTTACAAGAGCAAGTAAATACAGATGTAATAAAGGAGATGGAGGATCTAAGGGAAAACAATCTCCAAAATGAAGATATATATTTGAATAATTATATTACACCTGCTGAATTTATTAAAAGCTACAATAAGTCTCTAGAACCTGATGAGTATATTAGAACTTATAATGATTCGAATGAACTTGCTTATCTTGGGGACTATAATGATTTAAATGAACGTATTTATCCTGATGGTAGTATTGAGGTACAAAGGGAGTTAGCTAAAGAGGATAATTTTGAGTATATAAAACAAAAGAGGAATTATGAAAATCGCGAATATTTCACAGAAAACATACAGATACTGCGTTCTAAGATAGACAGAATTTCAAAGGAATTCAATTCTACTTTCGAAGGATTGGATATATATAAATATCAACAACTTAGAACGGATTATTTTAGAAGCATTCTTAAGTTTAATGGTGAAAAAAGTAGTTTAAATGAACTACAAGCACAGTATTTATATCTGAAGAAAATATATATTGAATTGAAGGAAATATACACAGATTCAATTCTTAAATCCAAAAAATTAGTATAACGTAGTATTAATTAGACCATCTATACAAATAGATGGTTTTTATTTAGATAAAATATTGATAAAAAATATTTTATGAATTCTTATATTATTAAAAGTGTAATAAGAACTGCCACGGAAATGGTACTGTATGTTGTTTCTTGATTTATCTAAATTTCTCGGGCTAGGGCAATTAATTATAGTTTACTCACGAATAAACGTAAGTAAGGGTCCGACCAACGAGGGAGAGGGTTACACCTCTCTTTGAGCCGAGGATGTTCCTTCCGAATGTCCAATTGCTAATCATACTTTCCTCGGTTCAAAGAGGCGTGGGGCACCTCAACACTTTATTTCTCTCTTGAACTTTACCAAACTAATTAGAAGCATCAGCTACACTTACCGATTTGTGTCTATGAGGAACGGTTTTCCGTTTCTCTGACTGTATAAGTGGAATTCACTTGTGTAGTGAGAGAAGCGTAGAAATTAAATATGAAAGTAATAAAAGAACACTGTTATGTAGAGAAGTACAGTCTATATACGGTGTTCTTTTTTGTTTATAAGGAGGGATAGGTTATGCAGGATTTGATTAAGCAATATAACACGACTTTAAAGCAATTGAGAGAGGCTCAAAAGGATGCTAAAGAGGAAGATATAAAGGTTCTAACTGATATGATTAGTGACATTATTTATTCCTTAGAATGGATGGAAAAGGCTAGAAGACCGGGAAATCGTAGAGGGGTTGAAAGGTTGGCTGCATATCAGAGAGAAAGAGCGTGTGATCCGTTACTGATGCAAAGGTATTTTCGTAGCATGGATGATAATTTATATGAGTGGGATAATCATCAGCAAGAACACGCAATTGGTGAATGGGATAAGGTTAGGTTAGAAGATGCACTATCGTTGTTAACGGAGCGAGAGAAGGAAGTGTACTTAATGTCTAGGGGATATTGTTTAACATATAGGGAAATAGCTAAATACCTAAGCATTACATGTAGTACGGTACAGTCCATGATAGAACGAGCTGAAAAGAAAATATCAAGACAGGTAAAAGAAAGCCTCTTCTGCAATTGCGGATGAGGTTTTTATATTTATTTTTTTGTATATAACGCGTTATAATGTATTTGATTAGTTATTAAGGAGGGAGAAAATGGCTTTTAAAAAACGAACCAAAACTAATAGTGCGGTTGCAAGTCCAATCAGTTTATTTAGAGATCTGAAAAACAGAAAAATAATGGGTCTACTTGATCATCAAACAGAAATGATAGAAAAGTATATGGCAGAAAATGTTTTTAATTTAAAGGATGTAGCCGTAGAGTTACCAACAGGTAGTGGGAAAACATTAGTTGGACTATTGATTGCTGAATATCGTAGAAGAGTAAAAAAAGAAAAAGTCGTTTATTTATGTCCAACAAAACAATTAGTAAATCAAGTTGTGGAAGATTCTGAAAGAAAGTATGGTATTAAAACTAGTGCTTTTATTGGTAAACAAGCTGAATATAGCCCTGAGATGAAATCGCAATATAGAAGGGGAGAAACTATAGCTGTTACAACGTATAGTGGCTTATTTAATACAAATACATTTTTTAATGATGCAGACATTATTATATTCGATGATGCCCATGCAGCGGAAAATTATATTGCGTCATTGTGGTCTTTAACAATTAATAGGTTTAACAATGCGGGTCTCTATCATCAAGTTATTGAGCTATTACGACCAGCGTTAACACATAGTAACTATGAGACTATGAAGGCACAAGATCCCTTCTCTCAAGAGAAGGCGATGGTAGAAAAATTACCAACTACATATTTTTATGAATATTTGAACAAACTCATCCCGTTAATTGACGCTAGTGTAAAGGGAACAAGCTTAAGTTATCCATGGGGAATGATAAGAAATAATTTGCATGCTTGTCACTTATATATGAGTTGGAATGAATTATTAATTAGACCGCTTATTCCACCTACTTTATCCCATGAGGCGTTTAATAATGCTAAACAAAGAATATATATGTCTGCTACCTTAGGGTTAAATGGTGACCTTGAAAGAATGATTGGCGTACCTAAAATACATAGGTTACCAGCTCCAGACGGATGGGATAAGCAAGGGTTAGGAAGAAGATTATTTATTTTTCCTGAAGCGACTATGAATGAGGAACAAGCAACTAGGCTTACAATGAAAATGATTACACAGGTGGATAGAAGCTTAGTATTAGTCCCAGATGAGAAAAATGGAACAGGTCTAGAAGAAAGTATAAATAAAGAAACAGGATATCAGATAATAAATGCAAAGGAAATGGAGAAATCCAAGGATATATTTACAAAAGAAAATGGTGTTGTTTCAATATTGGCTAATCGATTTGAAGGTATAGATTTAGCTGATGATGATTGTAGACTATTAATTTTGAAAGGTATACCTAAAGCAACTCATCTTCAAGAGAAATTTTTAATGTCAAGAATGTCTGCAGCGATACTTTTTAATGATCGAATTAGAACACGATTAGTACAAGCGTTGGGAAGATGTACACGTCATCCTGTAGATTATGCTGCAATTTGTATACTGGGACAAGAACTAATAGATGAATTGGTGCCACAAAAAAAGCTTGAATTATTCCATCCAGAACTTCAGGCAGAAATTATATTTGGGTATGATCAATCAAGGACTATAGAAAGTCCAGATGAATTATTAGAGAATCTGGGGATTTTCCTAGAGCACAAAGATGACTGGAATGCGGCTGATGAAGATATTTTAGAAGAAAGAGATGAAAAAGAGCAAGTAAATCTGCCGGCAGCAGAAAAATTATTGGAGGCAGCTCAGTTTGAGGTCCAATTTATATATGCATTATGGAATCAAAATTTTGACTATGCAATGGAAAATATCCATAAAACGTTAGGATGCGTATCAGGGGATGATGTTAAAGGGTATAGAAGTTTTTGGTATTATATTGCAGGTAGTACAGCATGGATAGCATCTAAATATGGTATTAATACTTATGCATCAAAAGTGTATGAATATTATAATCAAGCGGCTGCCTGTACGAGAGTAATTCCTTGGTTAAATAAATTAGCTAGTTTAACAGGAAAAGAACAACAAATTGAGCAACAGGATCCTTTTATTCCAATTTTAATAGAGAATCTTGAGGTCAATCTAGATAAGTTAGGACTTTCAAGTGATCGTAAATTTGAACAAAAGGTTACTGAAATTATAGATAATATAACGTCTATGGATGGAAAGAAATTTGAAATAGGTCATGAACAGTTAGG
This sequence comes from Bacillus paranthracis, assembly GCF_001883995.1. GTDB lineage: Bacteria > Bacillota > Bacilli > Bacillales > Bacillaceae_G > Bacillus_A > Bacillus_A paranthracis. Next base: position 25,687 of record NZ_MACE01000056.1, read on the forward strand.
GGAATTTTTAGGATATAAATCAAGTAATTCTGAAATAAGTTCAGCTCCAGATCCTTGGTGGAGTGTAGATAATAGTATATGTATTGTAGCTGAGGATAAGATTTATGAATCAGAAGAAAAGAGAATTCCTACACGGGATGTAAAACAGGCAATTGGGCACCCAGTTTGGCTTAAAGAAAAAACAAATGATTTAAATACAAATGCTCAAATTTATCCAATTATGATTACAACGGCTAATTATATTGAAAAGGATGCTGCAGTTTTTGCTCAAAATGTTTTATATTGGAATAAAGGTGAGTTTGTAGATTGGGCACATCAAGCTATAGGGGCAATTCGAGTTCTAAGACAAAGGTACAGTGAAATGGGAGATACTACCTGGAGACTAGAGGCCGTAGAATATTACAAAAATAAAAAAATAGGACCTTTGCAAATTCTGGAACAATTAAGTGATAAATTATTAAAGGAATTACCTAATTAGAAATAGATAAGCTTATAAAAATGGAATATGAAGAAAGTAAAAATCCTCTACTGTATAGCAGTAGAGGATTTTTAGAAAAGATAAAATTTTATTGAACATACTTCAATTTTTTAAAAAAGAGCTTCCTGTCCACTCGTAGTAATATAGTTTGCTAATTTTTTGAAACCGGCGGCTGAATTATTACCACTAAAAGTTCCTCCTGAAGTCCAAGCCGTACTACTAATATTCGAACGATTGATTATATCGGTAAACATGAAGAATGCTTCTTTAAGGTCACCTGAGCACTTTTCAATGCAATCTGCTAAAATGATGTGCAATGCATTCACACCAATACCCTTTTGGATATTATAGTTTTTATCGAAAGTTAAGTCATTGTTATTAAAACATGCACGCCAAGTTTTATGAACTTCTCCCCAAGCATCGATAAGAAGGTTTAAGAGTAATTTTTTAAATTTATTTGCTTGGATATCATTTTTTACTTCTTGGTATTTAAGGAATGTTGATATTAGCGGTTTCAAAGAATTATTGAACGCATTTATACTTATTATCGTATTCTTATCGTTCGGACTAGTTTTTATAGCTTCATGCCAATATGGGAACACAAAATTATCATTTACATCTAATGTAATAGCTGTAGCTAGGGTTTCTATTAAAGAAGATTCATCTTCATAATAATTATTTTTTTGTTTTCTTATTTTGTCTCTTAATCTAATAGCAAGGTCGGTACTGACTTTTTTTCCTTTACTATTTAAGTTGATAAAGGCTTCAACTTCATATGTTTCATCTTTTAGATTGCTTTCCATTATGATAACTGGAAATAGAGTGTTTTTTAATTCTTCATACCTAGCAGGATTCATTTTCTTTAAATATTTAAAGCCTTCAATTCTATGTTGACCATCTACTATGCGTATTTTTCCTTCTATTTCAATATTATCAGATGAAAAATTTATTTGTGTTTTATCTACAGCAGCTAATATAGCTGAAGGTAGAATAGGATCTGATGTTTGAAGATACTTTCCTATATTTCGATAGTGTGTTGGAATAGGGGGTCTCTGATAGCCTTCTTCTGTTGAAGGGTCATATAAAGCTATCGTATACAAATCTATTAGTTCATCAATGTTTAATGAAATGATGTAAAGGTTTATCCCAAATTGATTTATTTTAAGAAATTGTTTTTTCATGCTCTTTCTTCCCTTCTGTACTTTTATTAGTGAAACATAATATCTCAGACAACTCTTGTAATGTTTTTATATTTGTTTTCTTCTCTGCCAGATTAGTAAGGACTTCAAGGTTAATTGCTGGAGTCCATACAGTATCTTCTTTAATTAATGTAAGGAGTTCTGTAATATAGGTATCATTGATTTTTCCATTTAAATAATAATGTAATTGAAGTTTTATTAAACATGAGATTGTATTAGTGAAGAATAATTTTTCTGGCTCCTTCAAATTTTCTGCAAGAATATCTTCGCAAGAAAATTGGTGGAATACTATGGTGTCTTCAATAATATTAAGTATACGTTTTTGATGAGAATTTTCTAAGAAAAAGTCCACTTTTTCATATGTACTAAAGGCTTCAATTATTCCTTGGATAATACCATTATTGAATAGGATTGACAAATCGGTAGAAATTTCAAAACTCTCTTGATAACGTACAGTTAATGGTCTCATTAACTTCATTACGATATCCTGAATTGTCGATTGATAAGTATTAGTTGTAATTTTTTTGTATATAGCTATAAGATAATTCCAGAAAACATCGCCTGAATTAGCTAGGCTATCAATCTTTTTAACTAGTGGAAGGAGTTTATCATCACATTGCCATTGAAGTTCATTCACTTGATATGAAAAATCTTCTTCTTTTAAAGCTAGGGCTGATATTTTTTGGAAATGACCTGCAGATTGAACTAATATCTCATCTACATTTTTAGATTCAACAAAGAGTAGTTGAACGATGATATTGTAGACCTCTCGCAAATCAATATCTACTCCGATTCTACTTTTTACCTGTGGTTGAACTTTATCATATAATGTCTTTGCAATTAGTTCTTTAATCTCATCTGTTTGGCGAAGTAGATAATTTTCGTTAGAAAGTTGAGAATGCATTGTTGTTAATTGTGAATCAACGCTTTTAAGAACATCATCTATAGATTTCATGATTTTTGTATAAAAACTACTATTTAAATGGTATGTGTAGTTCTTATAAAATAACATGTGCTCCATTTCTCCCCAAAACATATGAGCTAAGGATTTAATTTGTAATTCAATTTTAATAGGAGGTTGGTCTTTTTCAATATATTCCATGTTTATTCTAAAAATATCATTCCCATTTTGTTGAGTCTCAGGCTGTGGACTATTACTAAATAAGAAAAATGGAAAAGCATCGGTGTCTTTATCTTTATGTATGGAAAATTCGTCGGAAAAGGCAGTGCTAAACTGAGATCTTAAATATTTATAAATCTGCTCCTCATCTTTATTAAGTAAGCAAATTATTCTTAACCCAATCAAATCGGGTAAATCTTCAACGAATGTTTTTGCATCTCCGCTATAGCGCTGGAAGTATCGTTTTCTTAATATCTTTTCGTGTAAACTACTTGAACCTTTTATTCGTCCTTGAACTATAACATTAGAAGTATTGGGTGCTTTAGATAAAATTGCTTCTAATTCTTCGATTATGTGGGATAATAATAAATTAAGTTTTCTTTCTGCTTTTAACTCTTCTAAATGTTTTTTACTATCATCAATAAATGAGTTCAATTCTTTATGCAACACTACTTCCCCCTTATTAATTCCCTTTATAAATTTGATAATAGCATATTTTGGTATATTACTACTGTTTTTTTATACTTTATTCGTCCTAACTACGTTTATTTTGAAAAGAATACAGGGTATAGGAATTATGAAATGAATCATGCGAAGAAAATAAACTTAGAAAAGAAAAACGATAAATAATATATAAGTAGAAAGAGCATCTATAAAAGGTGCTTTTTCATTTGGAAGAAATCATAAAAGATACCTGATAAAAATTTTGCTTCTAGTAAGAAAAAAGATTTAAAAAAAATAGAAAATAATGCCTAATTCTATTTACTTAGGTAAATAGATATGATATAATAAATATAGAAAGAACGAAAGGGGGGAAACAAATTGGCAAAGTTAGCACTGATACTAGGAATGATACTTACAGCACTAACAATCATCGAAAAAGTCCTAGTCATCCACGAAAAAGTAAAAAAGCTCAAAACCAAACGAAAACGCCCAGCCAGACGTAAACGAAAATGATTTTGAGCGGAAGAGAGAAGCGCACCTTCTCTCTTCTATACACATTATAACAACTTGCCAATTTGTAAACAATATGAAAAAAACAAGTGATTCATCCAACTTCTTAATTATTTTTGTTACACTGTTTTATTTTTCTTATTCTCGAGATTCAGTTGAGACAGGTATTTTAAAAACCGTTTTGGATATCTTGCTAATTATTCTTTTAGTTCTTTATATTATAAATACGTTATTTCGACTCTATGACATTTTTAAAGAAAAAAGAGGTGAATAGAATGTACAAGTTTGAGGATAAAGAGCAACTGCTTTCTTTTTTACATGATGAGGTGCTAACGACACCAGAGGTAATGGATGTTTTAGGGATTAGTAAAGCGAGAATTAGTAAAATGATTAAAGATGGTAAACTTGTGCCATTTAAGAAAATGGAACGAGTGAGTTTGTTTCTACGTGAAGACATTGAAGAGAAGAAGAAAGAATTAGAAGGATTAAGAAGTAAGTATCGTCCTTATGATGAATGATTAAATAAGTTTTGGTTTGAGGGAGGGGGAAAGTTGAGTGGTAGTTAATACATTAAAAAAATCAGAAGAACTAAGGGGAATCCTGATGAATTACTTTCCAGTTATGGAGAATTCATCACTTAGTTTTAATGAACCTAATATTCCAGATTATGATTTAGACTCTCATGATTTTATTAAGTTTGCCGAATATGAATTAGAGCAAATAAGTAATGAAAAAGATGATATGAATAAGATTCATTTAATTAATTGTATTTCTCATTTAAAAAGAGCTATAGAGTGCCAAATGGATATGTGTTTGCAGGTTTTAGGGTTATCTAAGATTGTGAAAAAAAGTAATTTAGGCTTCGATAAAAAAATGGAGTTCTTTAGCAAGTCAGGTGTTTTTAACTCTCGTTCACTTACTAGACTTAATGGCATAAGAAATAAGTTAGAACACAGTTATGAGATACCAAAGATAACAGAAATTGAGACATACTTTGATTTAACTGTTGCTTTTGTATCAGTTCTAGATTCTATAATAATTTATCGAAGTTCCTGTGTAGGTGCTGAATTCTATATAGAATCAGATGAATTTAATGAATTAACACACTTCTCTGTTGAGTATATATATAATGATGTACCGAAAATTACTTGTGAAATTAATAGTTTTGATAGAGAAAAGATGAGACCTATTGTTTTGAAAAGAATAGAAGTTACAGCAAAAGAATATGAGGAATTCCCATATTTTTTGAAAGTATTTTTATTGTTGCGTAGGTCTGAATACACGATAAATATGGAACGTGCCCTAAAAGATTTAAGTAGTATCTAGAAATGTAAATGCATTTTTAAGGAAAATTATTCATAAGAAAAAATAGTATAGAATAGTAAAAATAGTTCCTATGAAGAGAAATAGCCGTTCATGTTAGACGGTTATTTCTTTTTTATAGTAAAGAAAAAAGAGATGAAGATAATTCATCTCTTTTATACGTTCTTGTTTTCAATAACACCTAAATGCTTTTTTAATGCATCTTGTAACACTTGTGAGTAGTTTACATTATTAGCTTTTCCCATTTTATCAAGCCAATGAGGAATAGTTAATGTTTTCTTTACTGCTTTATTTTCAATTTCACTACGGAACGGTGGCATCCATACTTCCATTAAACCAATAACTTGATTCTCTTTAGTTTGAATAGAAGCTGGATTAGAAGCTGATGGAATACTTCCTTTTTGCTCTTCTATTTCGTATAGATGAGTTGCTAATGTCTTTTTAGCCATTTCAAAAGCATCCTCATAGTTATCACCATTAGCATGACAATCTGTTAAATCAGGAAATGTAACAGTAACCTGCTCATTAGAAAAATCAAAAATAGATGGGTAGATATAGCGGTCTTGATAAGTGCTCATTTGTTTTCCTCCTGCTAAATATAGTGTAATGGATTTACTTCTTAAATTTCTTGATGAGTGAAATGGTGAAGACCAGAATCCATAAAATAATCACTATTAAGTAGATAATGTCTAACATTTGTAAATTAGAAAAGTCGGTAACAATAAAGAAACGAATTGTTAAAAACAAACAAATAGTATTTAAAATCAATGAAGTTTTTGACATATTGATATGGGAGATGATAATATTTTTTTGAGAAACCCAACCAGTTGGTTGAGTTTCCCAATGGGTTACTTGCGTTTTCTTCGCTTAGGTTTTGTGCTTGGTCGGCTTGAACCTTTGCGTTGAGGACGCTTATTTTTTTCTTCTTTGCTTTCTTTGAGAAGTATGTAAATCGCTAAGATGAAAGAAGAAATCCCGCTTACTTTGTCTAACATATCTAGAATGTCCATCTCCCTTATTCCCTCCTTTCTATACTCTTATTATAACACGTATTATAATACGTGTAAAGGTAATTCGATTAATTAATCTATATTTTTTTATAAAATAATATAAGGATATATAATGTTGAAAGGGAAGTTATTGAGAGTATTTGCATTCAATATCAGTCTGTCCAATGAGAGATAAAAGCTTTATTTTTGTCGTACAAAAGCCACCTAATAGTAGATAGGGATTAATAACAATTATGTTATATAAAACTTCATTTACCGTATTGGGTTTCGTATAACTTTATATAAAGGATAACCGTTCAACATTGAGCGGTTATTTGTTTTGAGGTGGATGCATGGCAAAGGAATATGCAAAGAGGTTTTATAAATCCACAGCATGGAAGAAGTGTAGGGATTCATATTTTAAATTTAGATATGGATTATGTGAGAGGTGTAAAGGGACAGGAAAGATTGTTCATCATAAGGATTATATAACACCAGAGAATATAAATAACCCAGAGATTACATTGAGCTTTAATAACTTAGAACTTTTATGTCAGGATTGTCACAACCGTGAACATCATGAGAAGAATAGTCCAGTTGTTGAAGGAGTAATGTTTGATGAGAATGGGGATTTAATAAAAAAGAATAAAAATCAAAATAAAAAATAAACGCTGATATTTCCAAAGAAATAAAAGCCCCCCCATTTCAAAATCATTTTTCAAGCTCTCGAAGGACCGATGAGGTACCTTCAAGTAATACACAGGTCATTTCGCGTGACCCCCCTACCCAAAATGCAGAAGAGATGAGGTGTTATTTATGGCGATAAAGAAAGAATTAACAAAAGAAGAACGGGTTAACAAAGAAATAAACAGACTTAAACGTATATATAAAGAAATGCCAAAAGATACCCTCTTGGTAGTAGAGGGGCTAATTGTTGAAGCGGCAGATTTACGTGTTCGACTAGAAGATGTACGTAAAGATCTTGATGAAAATGGTTACGATGAAATGTTCTCGCAATCAGAGAATCAAGAGCCTTATGAAAGAGAAAGACCAGCGGCAAGAAGATATATAGCTATGAATAAAAGTTATCAAACGATAATGAAGCAGTTGGGTGATTACATACCTAAAAAACCAGTTGAAAGTAAGGAGAAGGATGATGGGTTTGATGACTTTGTGATGAATAAATGAGGATACAATATCCTTTGTCTTATAACCCAATCATTGAATATTATAGCCTTATTGAATCGGGAAAAGAAATTGTTAGTGAAAAAGTTCGTAGAATATATAAGAAATTAGTAAGTGATATTGATGATAAAGAAAGTATATATGAATACGACTCAAAGAAAGCGAACCATGCCATTGAGTTCATCGAAAACTTTTGTAAGCACTCAAAGGGAAAATGGGGCGGAAAACCAATTGTTTTAGAAGTATGGCAAAAGGCATTTATTGCAGCAGCATTTGGGTTTGTACATGGAATAGATGGCACAAGAAAATACAGAGAAGTATTACTTGTAGTTGCTCGTAAAAACGGAAAATCTACTGTTGGTTCAGGTATTGGATTGTATTTGCAAATAGCAGATGGGGAACCAGGTTCAGAAGTTTATGCGGTAGCAACTAAGAAAGACCAGGCGAAATTAGTTTGGCTAGAATCAAAGCGAATGGTAAAGAAGTCACCAGCACTATTAAAGCGTATTAAACCTTTAGTATCTGAAATGGTCTCTGAATGGAACGACAGTACCTTTAAACCACTTGGCTCTGATAGTGAAACTTTAGATGGACTTAACGTACATGGTGCTATGATGGATGAAATCCATGCTTGGAAAGATAAAAACTTATATGACGTTATTGTAGATGGTACTTCTTCACGAGAACAGCCAATGATATTTATGATTACAACAGCCGGAACTGTCCGAGAGTCAGTGTATGATATGAAATATGAAGAAGCAGAAATGTTGTTAAATGGACTCGATGATCCGGATGGATATAAGGATGATCGTTTTTTACCTATAATCTATGAGTTGGATAAACGAGAGGAATGGACTGACCCATCAAAGTGGAAGAAAGCAAATCCTGGGCTTGGATCGATAAAAAAGATAGACCAACTTGAAACAAAAGTAAACAAGGCAAAAGCAAATTCTTTGTTGGTAAAAAACTTACTAACGAAAGATTTTAATATAAGAGAAACTTCAACAGAAGCATGGCTGACTTTTGAACAACTAAATAATCCTGAAACTTTTGATATAGAAAAGCTAAAGCCTTCCTATGGAATTGGTGGTTGCGATTTATCTTCAACTACCGATTTAACAGCAGCGAAGGTTATTTTTATGGTTCCAGAGGACCCACATATTTATGTGAAGCAGATGTATTGGCTTCCAGAAGATTTATTGGAGCAGCGAAGTAAAGAAGATAAAATTCCATATAATTTATGGCACGAGCAAGGAATATTAAGAACAACACCGGGAAATTCCGTTCATTATAAATTTGTTACGAAATGGTTTTTAGAAATACGAGATGAATATGGCATTTATCTCCCTTGGATTGGCTATGATAAATGGTCAGCGAATTACTGGGTTGAGGACATGCAAGGGTATTTCGGGAAGGAAGCGATGATTCCTATCGCACAAGGTAAACAGACCCTTTCTAGCCCGATGAAACTTTTAGGGGCTGACTTAGAATCTAAGCTAATAAACTATAATAACCACACGATTGACAAGTGGTGTCTTTCCAACACAGCCATAGATGTTGATAAAAATTTAAATATACAACCAAATAAAACAAAGAACCAACGACGTCGTATTGATGGCACAGCAGCACTTTTAAATGCATATGTAGTTCTTCAAGAAAAACGAAATGACTACCTCAACATGATTTAAGAAGGAGGTGAGAATTTGGGGTTATTTGATAAGATATTTGGAAAGAAACAGGCTCCTACTACAACTCGTTTTGAAATGATAAACGATAATGGTGGAGGTTTTTTTGCGTGGAATGGGGACATCTATCAAAGTGACATTATACGAGCTTGTATACGTCCTAAAGCAAAAGCAGTCGGTAAGCTGATAGCCAAACATATACGAGATAACTCTACTGAATTTAAGGTAAATCCAGATTCTTATATGAGATTTTTACTGGAAGAGCCTAATCCATTGATGACAGGACAAATGTTTCAAGAGAAAATGGCTGTTCAATTAGAGTTGAATCATAATGCATTCGCTTATATTAAGCGTGATGATTTTGGTTATCCAACTGAGGTTTATCCTATTCCATGTACAACAGTTGAAGTTGTAGAAGGTGCACAGGGAGACATCTTTTTAAAGTTTTATTTTAAAAATGGTAAGCAGATGACGATTCCGTATACAGATATCATTCATTTGCGTAAAGACTTTAATGATAATGACTTTTTCGGAGAACATCCTGGTAATGCATTAGCTCAGTTAATGGAGATTGTTACAACTACTGATCAAGGTATTGTTAAAGCTATTAAAAATAGTGCAGTAGTAAAGTGGATTCTTAAGTTTAAGTCAGTATTAAAACAAGAAGATATTGATAGTCAGGTGAAAAACTTTGTGAACAACTATTTGAATATCTCGAATGATGGTGGAGCAGCTTCTTCTGATCCGAGGTATGATTTAGAACAAGTGAAACCTGAAGCGTTTGTACCAGATTCAAAGCAGATGCAAGAAACAGTACAACGTATTTATAATTTCTTTAATACAAACGAAAAGATTATCCAAAGTAAATACAACGAGGATGAATGGACAGCTTATTATGAATCAGAAATTGAGCCATTTGCAATGCAGCTTGCTGGGGAATATACCAGGAAGCTTTTTTCACGTCGAGAAAGGGGATTTGGTAACAAGATTATCTTTGAATCCTCTTCACTTCAATACGCTTCTTTAAGTACAAAGATGGACTTAGTTCAAATGGTTGATAGAGGAGCTATGACACCAAATGAATGGCGTTCAATTCTTTCACTTGGACCAATTGAAGGTGGATCTAAGCCGATTAGAAGATTAGATACAGCTTTAGTTAAAGAAGGAAATGTCACTGATGAAGGAGGTGATGACAATGAACAAGACGGAAAAGAGGGAACTACTGAGTAGTGCTCTTGAAATTAGGGAATTAGAAAATGGTCTTCGGACAATTTCTGGTTATGCAGTTAAATGGGAAATGAAATCTGTAACAATGGGCTATTGGCAACGATTTAAAGAGCAGTTTAAAAAAGGAGCTTTCACAGAGTCCTTGACTCAAGATGATCAATTAGCTTTATGGAGCCACGACACATCACAAGTGTTAGGAAGAACTAAAAATGGTACTCTTCGTTTATTTGAAGATGAGATTGGACTAAGGTTTGAACTAGACTTAGCCAATACAACACTCGGAAATGACACATATGAGACGATTAAACGCGGTGATGTAGACGGTGTTTCTTTTGGTTTCCAAATGGTCAAAGAAGAATGGGATGAATCAGATCCGGACAATGTAGTTCGTAGTGTAACGAAAGCTAAGTTACTAGAGATTAGTCCAGTAGCTTTCCCAGCTTATCCTGATTCACAAGTTTCAGCTAGAAGTCATGACCCATATAAACAATTTGTGAAGGAACGCAATCAAAAAGAATTACGTAAAAAACTAATTTTAAAAACATATTTATAAGGGAGAGATTCATTTGAAAACATTACAAGAAATTTTAACTAGAAAATCAGAAATTCGCTCAATGTTACAAAGCGATAAGGAAGTAGACTTAGCAGCATTAGAAACAGAATTACGAGACCTTGAAGAAACACAAAAACAAATCGAAACACGACAAAGATTATTAAAAGAAGCAGAGGAGATTAATAATAATCAAATGCCTGAAATGCGTACAGTTGAAACATTTAACAATGAATCTCAAAAACAAGACGTAGAATTAGAGACTTCTGAAAAACGTGGACAGGCTCTAATGGAAAACCGTGCTGTTACAGTTGGAAGTGGTAATGTAGTTTTACCTAAGCATAGTGCAACGGATATTCGTCCAACTTTCAATGAAGTATCTACACTGATTGATCGAGTTTCTTCTAAAACTTTAAAAGGTGGAGAGAGTTACCAACAGCCATATATTAAAAGTTATGGAGAAGGTGATTACACAGCTGAAGGAAATGACTACAATACATCAGAAACAACGTTTGGATATGCAGATATCACAAAAGCAAAAGTTACAGCTTATTCAGAGGACACAGAAGAGCTTCAAAAATTACCGGCGGCTGATTATGATGCTGAAGTAATGAAGGGGATCACGGTAGCTACTCGTAAAAAGTTAACTCGCGAAATTTTAATTGGTACAGGTGCTACGAATCGACTTGTTGGTATTTTCTCAGCAGCAGCTACGGCAATTGATTCAGAAACAGATTTAGAAATTTCAGCAATTGATGCATCTACATTGGATGAGATTATCTATAGCTATGGTGGAGATGAAGACGTAGAAGATGCGGCGGTATTGATTTTAAATAAACTAGATTTAAAAGCATTTGCTAAGCTTCGTACTTCTGATGGTAAAAAGGTATATAACGTAGTATCACAAGGTAACTCTGGAACAATTGATGGGGTACCATTCATTATTAATAGTGCTTGTAAGGCTGTTTCTGATGCTAAAACAACAGCTGGACAATATAGCATGGCATATGGTCCTTTATCAAACTATCAACTTACTATTTTCTCAGATATGGACGTTCAACGATCTACAGACTTTAAATTCAAGCAAGGTATGATTGCTCATAGAGGTTCTGTTTTTGCAGGTGGTAACGTAATTTCTAAAAATGGATTCTTACGAGTGAAGAAAGCGGCTACTGTATAATAGTCGCTTTTCTTTATGGTATAAGGAGGTTTAACAGTGAGTGGGAAACCGTTGAATAAATATGTTGTAAAAAGAGCTTTTCGAGATAAATTCACTTTCGTTCATTATAGTGTTGCAGATTCATATGAATCAAATGACACAGAGCGTGTAATGTATTTACAAGATAAAGGTTTCTTGAATAAAGAACGAACTATAGATAAACAAGAAGACTTAAAAGTACCGGTTCATGTTGGAGGAGGGTATTACGAACTTCCAAATGGTGAAAAGATTAAGGGTAAAGATGCCGCTCTGGAAGCTTTAAAACAGCTAGAGCAAGTTGGTGAATGAATATGATGCTTGATGTTGTGAAGAAAGCGGTACGGATCTCACATAGTGCTCTTGATGATGAACTTGAAGATTTAATTGAAGCCTCTCGATATGATTTGAAGTTGTCTGGTGTTTCTCATCTCAAGGCGAATGATAACACTGATCCTCTAATTAAAAGAGCAATTATTACGTATGTAAAAGCTAATTTTATTTCAGACGCAAAAGAGGCAGAACGTTTTTTAGCATCGTATAACATGCTTAAGAATCATCTAACTTTAGCGGGTGACTATAAATGAATGATATTTTACTATTCCCAGTAATAACAATTACTAAAGATGAACTAGGACAAGTTGAGGAAGATGAAGTATTTAGTAGACAGGTATTTTGCAAGAGAAAATCAGTTCCTCAATCAGAATTCTTTCAAGCTGGACAAAGTAATATCAAGGCTAGTCATATATTAATTGTTCATGTCTGGGATTACCAAGATGAACGAAAAGTGAAGTATCGAGATAAAGAATATAGCATTTACCGCACGTATGAAAGAGACGATGAAAAGATCGAACTTTATTGTGAGGTGAAAGCCGGTGTCTAATATTGATACTCTTGCAAGTGATATTGCTAGGGAATTGCAAAGATACGCTAACCTAGTAGAAGAAGATATAGAAGATGCTAAAGAAAAGGTTGCGACCAATCTTGTGAATGAATTGAAACAAAAAAGTCCTAAGAAAACAGGGAAGTATGGTAAAGGCTGGCGGAAAAAGAAGGATGGCAGTGCAATCATTGTTTATAATGCATTGAAACCACAACTTACACATTTATTGGAAAAGGGACATGCTAAAGCAAATGGTGGCCGTGTAGCAGCTAAGGTTCACATTGCTCCGGCAGAAGAAAAAGCAATAAATGAACTAATTGAACGTGTCGAAAGGGCGATTCAACAATGACATTAGGTGAATTAAAGAAAATCCTTGATGCTACAGGTTATCCTGTGGCTTATTCACATTTCACAGCAACGCCAACTAATCCAGTTTCAGCGCCACCTTATATTTGTTTTCTTGTGGACGGATCATCGAATTTAATGGCTGATAACAAGGTATATCACAAGATAAATAACTTAAGTATCGAGCTTTATACAAATAAAAAAGATTTAGTTGCTGAAGCAACTCTTGAAAAAATCTTAGATAATTATGAGATTCCTTATGAATCCTATGAGGTTTTTATTGAAACTGAAAACCTATTTCAAAAAAATTATGAAACGAGGTTGATATAAATGAGTGAGAACAAAGTAAGTTTTGGATTGAAAAATGTCCATTATGCAACATATGAAACAAAAGATGGGGTAGTTACATTCGGAACACCGATTCCATTACCTGGTGCGGTTGAACTAACAAATGAACCACGCGGTGATTTAATTGAATTCTATGCCGATGACATGCTTTATTACTCAGCCGATAATAACCAAGGTTATGAAGGAACGTTAAATATTGCACTCCTTCCGGAGCAATTTGCAATTGATGCATTAGGTGAACAATTAGATGAGACAGATGGTGTATTAAATGAGTTAGCTGATGCAAAAGGAAAACCATTCGCACTGTTATTTGAGTTTGATGGTGATGTGAAAGCAACCCGTCATGTTATGTATAACTGTTCAGCGAGTCGCCCTAATATTTCATCAAAATCAAAAACAAATTCAGCTGAACCGAATACAAACGAGCTTAAATTCGTCGCAAGCCCAATTATTCTAGCAACTGGTGGTAGACCGATGGTGAAAACAAAGACAACTTCTAAAACTACACCGGCAATCCATGATAATTGGTACAAAAAGGTCTATGTGAAAACACCAACAGCACCAAAAGGAGCGTAATTAGATGGAAAAAACAATTGTAATAGATGGTAAGCAAGTTCGACTAAAAAGTACAGCAGCAACGGTTAAGCGTTACAAAGCGCAATTTAGACGTGATTTGTTTGCTGATATGATGGCTTTAGGAGCCATTGGTACATTTACACCACAAGATGGTTCTCAGCCTTCTATTGACCTCTCAAATGTAGATTTAAAGAAAATAGATTTTGAAGTTATTTATGATTTAGTTTGGTTATATGCTAAAACCGCTGATCCAAATCTTTCGGATCCAATTACATGGTTAGACGGATTTGAAGAATTTCCTATTTATGAAATCATTCCAGAGATTAACGATATGATTCAAAGTACAATGGGAGCAAAAAAAAACTAAAGAAAAGTAATGGAGAGCAAGGGACTTTCAGTGACGGAGAATTCACCACTGATTTGTTCCTTGCTCTTTGTTATAAAGCGAAATTAACGAGTTGGGATTTAGAAGTAATGACAATCGGTGATTGCTTTGATTATATTGCTGAATTTGCAGAAATGGAGAACCCAGACAAAGAGAAAACCCGTAAAGCAAATCAAAAAGACTTCGATTCATTCTAAGAAAGGGGTGAGATGATGGCAGGAGGAAGAATTAAAGGAATTAGTATTTCAATTGATGGTGAAACCACGGGACTTCAAAATGCATTAAAAGATGTTAATAAGCGTAGTAATGATTTAACCAAAGAGCTTAAAGATGTTGAGCGATTATTAAAATTTGATCCAGGTAATATTGAAGCTTTAGCCCAAAAGCAACAGTTACTGACTCAGCAAATTGAAAACACCACACAAAAGTTAGATAAATTAAAGGCAGCTGAGCAACAAGTCCAAGCACAATTTCAAAACGGAAAAATTTCCGAAGAACAATACCGCGCATTCAGGCGTGAAATTGAATTTACAGAAGGATCGCTTAATGGCCTAAAAAATAAGCTTGGAAATATGAAGGCTGAGCAAGATAGTGTAGCAAGTTCAACAAGACAATTAGAAACATTGTTTAGTGCTACTGGGAAAAGTGTTGATGATTTTGCGGGAGCATTAGGAAATCGTCTTGTGAATGCAATTAAAAGTGGTACGGCTACAAGTCGGCAATTGGAACAAGCAATTGGAATTATCGGCCGGGAAGCATTAGGAGCAGAAACAGATATAGAGAAATTACAACGAGCTCTTCGATCGGTGGATGCTGGAAACTCAATACAACAAGTGCGAAATGAATTAAGAGATTTACAGCAAGAAGCCGGAAGAACGGAGAAGAAGTTTGAAGGGCTAAAGATAGGGCTTGAAAACGTTATAGGTGGTATGGCAGCAGGTGGCGGTATTGCTAGTGCAGTTGAAAAAGCAATGGATATGTCAAAGTTGCAAACGAAAATTGATATAACTTTTGATGTTCCAGAATCCTCGAAGCAATCAGTAGAGGCGGCTGTAAGAGGGGTAACCGCTTATGGTGTGGATGCAGAGGCGTCATTAGAAGGTGTACGTAGGCAGTGGGCTTTAAATAAGAATGTAAGTGATGAAGCGAATGCAGCTGTTGTTAAAGGAGCAGCGGCAATCGCACAATCTTATGAAGGAATAGATTTTACTGAATTAATTCAAGAAACGAATGAAATTGGAAACGAATTAGGGATTTCGCAAGATGGTGCGCTTGGTTTAACAAATGCGTTGCTAAAAATGGGGTTTCCACCTGAACAATTAGACATTATTGCTGAGTATGGAGGACAGTTAACAAGAGCTGGATATAGTGCTGAAGAAGTGCAGGCGATTATGGAGGCTGGTGTTGAAACAGGTACTTGGAATATTGATAATCTCTTAGATGGTCTGAAAGAAGGACGTATTAAAGCGGCTGAATTTGGTCAAGGTGTCGATAAAGCGATGAAAGAAGCTCTTGAAGGCACTAATATTTCAGCGGAACAAGTTCAAAAATGGGGTCAAGCTGTAGCAAATGGTGGTAAAGAAGGTTCAGCAGCAATGACCGAGATTGCACAAGCTCTATCGCAAGTTGATGATGAAACAAAGCGTAATGAATTAGGTGTTAAATTTTTCGGAACAATGTATGAAGATCAAGGGCAAAACATTATTAATACTTTGCTGGGTGCGAAAGAAAAAACGGTTGATTTCCAAAAGAATCAAGAACAATTGAATGGTTCTATTAAAAAAATGGATGCAAATCCAGCAGTTAAATTTCAAAAAGCAATGCAAGATTTACAAATGGCTCTCCAACCGGTACTTGGAGTAATAGCTGATGTTGTTGCTAAAATAGCCGATTGGATTTCTAATAATCCAAAACTAGCAGCTACTTTGGCAACTATAGCAGTAGCTATTGGTGTAATTGCAGGAGCATTTATGGCTTTAGCACCAATAGTTGTCGTCATATCAGGTATAGGGGCTGCAATGATGGGGTGGGTAGCGTTAATCGCTGTGGTTGTAGCCGCTGTAGTTGCCTTAGGCGTACTAATTTATCAAAATTGGGATTCTATAAAACAATGGACCATTGATGCTTGGAATACAATTGGAGAGTTCTTAGTAGGAATATGGGATGGGATTGTGCAATGGGCAAGTGAAGCGTGGAATAGCATTAGTGAATCTACATCAGCAATTTGGAACTCAATTAAGGAATTTTTAATAGGAATATGGAATGGCATTGTAGAGTTTGTTGTAACCTGGGGAACCGCTATTCTAGAAACGTACGTTGGTATTTGGACATCCATTTTTAATTTCTGTATGGAAATTTGGAATGGAATAGTTGAATATTTAACTTCAGTTTTGCAGGGAATAGCGACGTTCTTTACAGAAATATGGACCTCTATTTCTACTTTCTTTCAAGGGACTTGGAATGGATTAGTCGCTTTTATAACTCCTGTTTTACAAGGGATTGCTGATTTCTTCTCTATGATTTGGAATGGTATTTCTACAGTGATCCAAACTGTATGGAATTTTATTACTCAATACTTACAAGCAATTTGGACGGCTATTTTATACTTTGCTACTCCACTATTTGAAAGTATCAAGAATTTCATTTCTGAATGTTGGAATAAAATTAGTTCTACTACAAGCCTAGTATGGGAAACAATTAAGAATTTCTTGGTTTCTTGTTGGAATGGACTTGTGTCATTTGTAACGCCAATCTTTGAAAAAATCAAATCTTGGATTATTAGTGTGTGGGATACAATCAGTTTAGCCACGATGGCTGTCTGGAATGCGGTTAAGAATTTCTTGCAAGCATGCTGGAATGGATTAGTATCTATTGTAACACCAATTTTTGATGCAATAAAAAACTGGATTGTGAATGTCTGGAATACTATTAGTTCCACTACGAGTGCTGTATGGAACGCGATTAAAAGCTATCTTTCTAGCTTATGGAATTCAATTGTTTCCACAGCAAGCTCAATTTTTAATAGCATTAAATCAGCTATTTCAACTGTTTGGAATATGATTAGTAGTGCAAGTAGTAGCGTATGGAATGGTATTAAGTCTACACTTTCAAGTATCTGGAATGGTATTAAATCTACAGCATCTTCAGTGTGGAATGGTTTGAAAGATGCCATTATGATTCCTGTTCGTTGGGTAACAAGTGCTGTTAGTGGGGCATTTAATGGAATGAAATCAGCAGTATTAGGTGTGTGGGATGGAATTAAGAGTGGTATTCGTACAGCTATCAACGGAATCATACGTATTATTAATAAGTTCATAGATGGTTTTAATACACCAGCAGAATTGTTAAATGAAATTCCAGGAGTTAGTGCACCAACTATTCCGCATGTACCGATGCTTGCTAAAGGTGGAAAGCCTGTAGGTGATGGTTCATTTATCACAGGAGAAGCCGGACCAGAGTTATTTACGAAGAAGGGTAATTCAATTACAGTTACACCTTTATCATCGAAAGAAAAATCACTCGGTATTACTGGGACTATGAATCAATTAATGGGTGATATGAGTCGGATGATGGCTAGTTCTATGAGTCAATTAGCAGGATTAAAGTCTGTTATGAATGGTGTATATGGAAGTATGTCAAATAGTAGACAAGCCATGGCTGGTAATATCGCGAATCAAATATTCAATTATTCATCAGGGCAAACTGGTGGTAATGAAGTAGTTTCAGCACAAAGTGGCGATTTAGTAATTGAAGTACCAGTTATTTTAGATGGTAGAGACTTAGCACGCGGTACTTATCGATATACAAAAGAATACCAAGAAAGAGAAGAGCAAAGAAACTCAGCCTTTTAGGTTTGAGTTTCTTTTATTTTATAGAGAAATGGGGTGTCGAAATGAGCTCTTTTACATTTAACAACGAACGTAAAGAATTTGTCCAAATTGCAAAAGGCTTCAAAAGACCTACTTGGGCACCATTGAAAAGAAATTTATTAAGTATTCCAGGGTATCCTGGTGCAAGACTATTAAACACACAAACTGAAATACGGGTTCTTTCTATTCCTGTGGGAATTATAGTTCCTGATGGAT
Source organism: Bacillus paranthracis (assembly GCF_001883995.1). GTDB lineage: Bacteria > Bacillota > Bacilli > Bacillales > Bacillaceae_G > Bacillus_A > Bacillus_A paranthracis. The sequence goes on from NZ_MACE01000056.1 coordinate 44,214, forward strand.
CTGATTTAGAAACGCTGAAAGAAGAAATTGCAGGGTGGTTAATAACAGATCAACCGGCAGAACTTATTTTTGATATAGAACCAAATAGAACATATTTTGCAATTGTAGATGATAGCTTTGATCCAGATGAATTTGTAGCCCTTGGTACAGGAACAATTAAATTTATTTGTCCAATGCCTTATAAGTTGGGAGCGATACAAGAGAAAATACTGGCTATTGAGAAGGGGGACTTAAAAGCTTCATTACGTAACAATGGTTCTGTAGAGTCTAATCCCATTATTGATATAACTGTGGGAGCACAGAGCCCTTTCCTTGATGTATGGAATGGTGACGAATACTTTAGGTTAGGTTATCCCACAGGTGTTAAAACTCGTGTTGTAAAACAAAATGAGCGTCTCATATGGGATGAAATGAAGAGTTTAACTACTTGGAATGCTGTAACTGGTCAAATAGGAATTTATAAAAGTTCAGGGGCCATGAAGGTTTGGCAAGGGTACGCCTTTACACCTGACTCATACGGAACGGGAACAGATACCGAGTGGCATGGTCCTTTTATGAAGAGAACTATTCCTAATACAGGCGGTGTTATCCAAGATTTTAGACTTGATGTGCAAATGAGTTTTCAGTCTGAACACTGGAACAGAATGGGGAAAACTGTAGTTATGCTCTTAGATGCTAATGATAACATAGTAGTGGAACTAGCGTTGGCTGATGATTATATGAGCCATGAAATGACAACAGCACAAGCAATTATTGATTCAGGAGGGTCTAGAAAGTGGATTTCTGACGAAATGGGAATGTACTCTGATACATTTAACGACTTCAGAGGACATGTTGCAGTAGCTCGCAGGGGCAAAGAATGGAGTTTCTATTTTGCTAAATATCGAAAGAATACGGAGATAGATGATGCTAGTTTTGTCCGTACATGGAGAGATGAGTCTGACAGTAATCCTATGACAGCTAGGCCAGTAGCAAAGATAGCTGTAGGGTGTATTGTTTATGGTTCTCATCCACCAGTTGATATTGCATTTATTGAAGATGTTAAGTTTTGGAAGATAAATACCTTAACTATAGATGAGACTCCTTATATTTTTGATATAGGAGACAAAATACAAATAGATACAGAAAGATCATTAGTAACAATTAACGGAAAAAATGTGATTGGATTGAAAGACATATTCAGTTCGTTTCCTATTGTAAAAAGAGGACTGAATGAAATTATAGTACGTCCAGCCAATATAGGAATAGCAAAATTAAGTTATAGGGAGCGATTTAGATGAGAACACCAAGTGGAATCTTACATATTGTTGATTTTAAAACTAATCAAATCGTTTCAGCTATACAACCAAAAGATTATTGGGATGATAAACGCCATTGGGAAATCAAGAATAATATAGATACATTAGAGTTTAGGGTGTTTGATAATACAGAACATGCAACAACGCTTTTACAACAAAATTTAGTGTTAAAAGAAGTGCGTGATGGTCGAATTGTTCCATATGTAATTACTGAAGCGGAAAAAGACTCTAAAGATAGATCAGTGGTTGCTTATGCATCTGGTGAATGGATTCAGCTTGCTAAAGCAGGGATTATTAATCCGCAAAAAATTGAAGGTAAAACGTTGAATGAATGCATGAGAATAGCTCTCGCAGGTACGAAGTGGAAAATAGGTAAAACGGAGCATAATGGATCACACTCTATGACGATTGATGAATTTACTGATCCACTGACATTTCTTAAACAGATTGCTTCTTCATTTGAATTAGAAATTCAATATCGTGCTGAAGTTGTAGGATCTCAAATCGTTGGCCGATATGTGGATATGGTTAAGAAGCGAGGGCGAGATACAAAAAAAGAAGTAACTCTTGGTAAAGATTTAATGGGAATTAAGCGTATTGAGAACTCTCAAAATATTTGTACAGCCTTATTGGGCTTCGTTAAAAAAGAAGGCGGAGAATTTATTACTATTGCAGAAATAAATAACGGCATACCTTACCTTGTGGATGACGGTGCATTTCAGCGCTGGAATGAAAAAGGACAACATAAATTCGGCTTCTATAGCCCAGAGACAGAGAATCAAGATATGACTCCGGAACGACTTAAAACTCTTATGAAAACAGAAATAGAAAAACGTGTAAATACTTCTGTTTCTTACGAAGTTCAAGCACAAAGTATAGGGCAAGTATTTGGATTAGCACATGAATTAATTAATGAAGGCGATACAATCAGAATTATAGATAGAGGGTTCACACCTAAGTTGTACCTTGAAGCACGTGCTATCGCTGGTGATGAATCTTTTAAAGACCCTACACAAGATAAATATGTGTTTGGTGATTATCGTGAAATTATTGATTCGAATGAAGAGTTACGCAGAATGTACCAAAAAATTTTAGCATCATTACAAGATAAAGTACCTCAAGGGTGGTTTGATGCTTTAAAGGACAAAGTAAAAGATCAAGGTCTAGACATTCAAGATGCTATCAACAAGTCAAAACAAGCTCAACAGGAAAGTAAAACGGCTAAAGACTTAGCAGAAGCAACTCAAGATTACATGGAGAAAAATCTTGTAGATATTATAGAAAGTGTTAAACCACCTACTACTGATCTCAAAGCAAATAAAACACTCTGGCGTGATATTAGTAATGGTAAGCCTGGTATTTTAAAAATATGGACAGGTACAGCATGGGAATCAGTTGTTCCAGATACGGCTCCATTACAACAAAGTATTAAGGATGTTAAGAAAGATATTGAAACAGCTAAAACGGAATTAAATCAAAAGGTTCTAAGTGTGGAAGGTAAAGCTCAAGAAATAGCTGGACAAATAGTCGGGGTTCAAAAGCAGGTTAATGACAAAGTTGATCAAACGTGGATTAATAATCAATTAAGAGATAAGGCTGATAAATCCGGCGTTTATACGAAAGATGAAATTAAAGATGGTTTTATAGGAAAACAAATCTATGAAACTGATAAGAATGGTAACGTTAAGAAGTTCCAAGATATTAATACATCTATTAGTCAAACAAATGAAGCTCTTAAACAAAAAGCAGAGAAGTCGGAGTTAACGAAAATTAATGATGGTTTGTCCCAGCTTGAAAGTAAAACGAACGAGATTATATCAACGGCAGATGGAACGAAGCAGACAATTTCTAATCTGAAAACTCAAGTTGATAATATTCAAGTTGGTGGGCGAAATCTATTACTAGAAACAGCTACTAAATCACATTCAGTGAAGACTGGGGAAAATAAGCAGCATACCTACTTTGATTTAGCAAAGGATGCAGCTACTTTAATGCAGGGTAAGAATCTTGCTATGAGTTTCCTGTTTACAGGTAAAGTTACTGCATGGGGAACAACGAATAAATGGGCTGGTTTCGAAGTGAAGATTACTTTCACAGACAATACATTTCATTATCCGAGTTGTCGCGTAGAAAACCGCCTAACACTAGGTAAACAGTATAACCAGGAAAGATTCACAGCGAGTGCTGTAGTAATGGATAAACCTATTAAAGAGATTTCAGTTTACGCTTTAGCACGTGACTTCACGGGGGACGTGTTAATTGAAAAGCTTAAATTAGAAATTGGCACAATATCAACTGCATGGACACCAGCACCAGAAGATCAAGTATCCACAACTGATTTCACTAAAAAAACAGTAGAAATTGAGAATACTATTAAAGGAATAAATACTTCTGTATCAAATGTACAAAACGAACAAGGAAAGCTTACAGAACGAGTTACTAAATCAGAACAAACTGCAGATAGGTTTAAACAATCCATTGAATCGTTAACAAAAAAAGATAGTGAAATTAGTAATAAATTAAATACGGTTGAATCAACTCTGGAGGGCACGAAAAAGACGATTTCGGATATACAATCTGATACAAAGTCACTCAAAAAAACGACAACTGAAATTAGAGAGGAAGCAGGTAAGATTACCGAAAAACTCTCTAATATAGAAAAACGAGAAGTAAGTGTTCGAAACTATGTAATTAACTCAGATTTTTCTAATGAAAAAAATTTATGGAATGGTATTACTAATTCAACAACTTTTAAATTTATTGACGTTAATATATCAGATGCATCAGGTATTAAGAAAGGATTACAAATAACAAGCAATGCAGCTTATATCTACCAAAACTTAAGCCCAGATCAGTTTATAAAGAAAAAGGGGATAGCATCCTGTTATGTTGATGTAAAGGCTGTAACATCAACAACAGAATATCCGCGCCTATATATGAGATTCACGTATGATCAGAACGGGAAAGATCATCATTATTATGCTATTATTCAGCAAAAAGTAGTAACAAATGGTTGGAATCGAATTTCTATTCCTTTCGATACAACGAATTACACAGGTAATTTAAAAGAAGTACGTGTAAATATCGCTACTGGTAATACAACTACTGTAGATGCAACATTTACAGGGATAATGGTTACCTTAGGAGACTTACTTGAATCTTGGAATCTTGCTCCTGAAGATGGAGTAACACAAGGAGCCTTTCAATCGAAAACAAACGAGATTGAAAAAAGTGTGGATGGTGTGAAAAGTACTATTACAGCTATCGAGGGTAAGGGCATAGTAGGGACAAATTTAGTTTACAACTCAAGCTTTCTACAAAGAGATACAGGATTACCTGTAGGTTGGGAATTTCCTCATCCTGATGTGACGGGCTTTCAAATGCCATGGGATGACGATAAGCGAGCAGGAGTAATTCGCTTCAATCGTACTAACCTAGTGGAAACAGCCCCTAATAGCATCATAAGTGGGTTCTCAACAAAATTTTCTGTAACATTAAACCAAGAGTATACGTTCAGTGCCTATATGAAAGTTCCTAATGTAGCTACTTTTAAGTTTAAATATGCTTACATCATAGAGTTTTTCAACGAGGCAGGTGTGCGAGTACAATTCCAAGATGTACAGCTTACAAATGCAGAGTTAGCAGACATCACAACCGGTAAGTGGACTCGTATAATCAGAACTATCAAGCCGAAGATAGCAGGTATCGTCTCAGGTGGATTCCGTTTAGCTTTATTCCATAATGGGGACATATACTATAGAATGCCTCAGGTGGAATTAGGAGACCGTGTTACAGGGTGGAACTTATCTACCAGTGACTTCTCTACTCAGCATGGACTTAATGATCTGACAGTGAAAACTAACGCGATTAAACAAACTGTGGATAGCAATCAAGCTACAATTGCTTCTCTTAGTACAACGCAAGGAAAGCATACTACACAAATTCAAAAGAATACGAGTGAGATTACGCAATTGAACAATCAGATCAGCTCTAAAGTCTCTGATACCCAAATGCAAGATTATGTAGGGGGGCTGGGAAGTACAAACTTATATATAAATTCCGCTTTTGAAGATAGGACAATCAACCCTAGCTCTGGTATTGTTACTTCCAGAACCCCGAGTCTTAGCAAATGGAAAGTAGTAGCTACTGTAGCAGGATCAGCCGTTACGCCTACAACAGCAAGGCAACATGATGGATATAATTCGGCTCAGATTCAAGCAACGGGGCTAACTGTAAATGCTTGGACAGGTATTAGTCAATTATTCCCTGTTACATCTAGCTCAGGAAAACTAGTATTATCTGCATGGTTTTTTACATATAACAAGGACGGTTTAGATCAAGGTGGAGCTTTGGAGATTAAGTTCCTAAATGGTTCAACTACAGTTACAACTAGTAGTGTAGACCTAAAAGATAAGTTGAATAACGGTGCATGGACACTTGTTTCTGTTACTGCTGAGGTTCCTTCAAAAGCTGTTACTCATGTAGAGGCTTATATATGGATACGTAGAAACGGACTTATCTGGGTATCTCAACCACAATTCCAACAAGGTGCTACACCTTCGGCATTTATGGAAAACCCGAAAGACTATGCTAACTATGATCAACTTGTAGGAGAAATTGCTAAGAAAGTAGCTACCACAGACTTTAACTCTAAGGTATCAACCCTTGAGACAAGCATAAATCAGCAATCCAGCCGAATTGACTTAAAGGCAGAAAAAAAAGAGGTTTACTCAAAAACAGATTCCGATGGACGCTTTGGAAGTAAAACTATTGTAGATTCGCATACTTCTCAGTTATCTGTAATGAGTAATGAGATTAACTTGCGAGTCAAAAAAGGTGATCTTGCATCAACAATTAACCAAACAGCTCAATCCGTATTGATTCAAGCTAGTAAGATTATGCTTGACGGATACATTGAAGCGAAGCACTTGAAAGCTCAAGAACTAGTTGGAGTTACTATTAAAACTGCCCCTAACAGTGAACAGCGTTTCGTTAAACTCAATAAACAGTTCTTAGAGCTTTATGATAAAAATATTTCTAGAGCTGAATTGAAATTCTTTAACAGTCAAGATGGAACAGCTATAACGCCTGCTCTTGTGATGGGGCGTTCTAAATCAGGTGGTATTGAAGGGGCAACAGCGCTCTACCATAGAACTCCCATTGATGGGAATGGAAACGATAACTTTCGAGAATCTTATTCAACTCTAGGAGTAGTAGAATCCTATAATAGTAATTCCAATTTATTACTATATGGTTCAGGATTAGAACAGACTTGGGGAGGGAAAGTCCATTTATATGGTAAGGACACTGTAACTATCTCAGCTTCTCGTCAAGGTGATATAGTAATCAAGACTGATACGGTAGCTCAAAATACTTCTATTAAAATTCAGCCGTCGCTAGATTTTGAAGTTATAGCAGGTAATAACATTTACCTGCAAGGTAACGGATACCACCTATCAACTGTAAGGACAAATCATACTTTTAGAAATGGGAATGGTAACTTCTACTTTGAAAATAAGAACAAAACTTCAGGTAACAATATGCTTTTACAAGATGACAACAACAATGCTGATCTACGCCTAGCATATATACGTATCAGAGGCTCGCACGTTTCAGGATACCAGAGCGCATTACAGCTTATCCCAGTAGGTGAAAATACACCAACAGCAGGATTACAAGCAGGGAATATAAGTTACACAAGTCTTACAAACCGTTCATCTCGTAAGATTAAGTCCAATATTCGTGATTTAGAGATTAATGCCTTAGAAAAAATTATGAGCTTGAAAGTAAAGCAATATAATTTCAAAAGTGATGTAGAGAAACTCTACAAAATGAGACAGGAAGCTGAGGGAACAGGAAAGCTACACACTACAAGAGATATTCCTCTACAGTATGGTCTTATCCTAGAGGATACAGATGAAACTTTCCATGCTGATTTGGGGGATGGAATCAACCTGTACACTCTTGTAACCCTCCATTTAGATGCTACTCAAAAGATTAAGTTTATACAAGATGTTCATGAGAAAGAACTAAGTAATCTTAAATCGAAAGTTGCTAGTCAGGATAATGAAATTGAATATCTAAAATCACAAGTAGCCAGTCAAGAGGACAGAATTGCACGTCTAGAAGAATTATTACTTCAACAATTAATTGATAAGAAACCAGAGCAGCCATAAGCTGGTCTTTTTTTATTGCCTAAAAAGGGGTGATCAAAGTGGAAGGGTTACAAGAAGTAAGAAGTGATGTTCAAGAAATAAAGCAAGATATTAAGGACATTCGCTTAGAGATTAAAAGTTTAGAAATGCGGACAACAGGTAACGAGAAAGACATTATCAATATCAATAAGCAATTAGATAAGATTAGCGCTAATACAACTTGGATCTTACGCCTTATTGTTGGTGGGCTTATTGGAGCGGCTCTGACCTTCTTTTTGAAAGGAGGTGGTATGTAATGTTTGAAATTACGGTAATGATTGGTGTTGTTGTAGGATTATCACAAATTGCAAAAACAGTTGGGATGCAAACAAAATATGTTCCGTTACTAAATTTAACGCTTGGCATAATGCTAGGCGTTTTATTTTTGTCTCAAGATATCAAAACAAATATATTTCAAGGAATCATTATTGGACTGTCAGCAAGTGGATTATTTGACCACACAAAAATTATAAAAAAGGATGCCGATGTAAAATGAAAAAGAAGTGGAGACATATTTCATCTATAGTTGTTGCTATGATTTTAGTATTATCAATTGGAACAAACGTATTTGCTGATAGGGTTTTAATTATTCCTGATTTGCCTAAACAACCATACCGTAATGGTGTTGGTGCTTATGAAGGTGTTGTAGCGCATTCTACAGCTACTCCAGAAGCTCCAGCTATTAATATTCAAAAATATGAGTCTCGTACATGGCGCTCAGCTTTTGTTCACTACGCAGTTGATTGGGATGAAAAGATTCAAATTGCATCTACTAAATATCGTGCATGGGGTGCAGGCCCAGCAGCTAATGCTAGATTTGTTCACGTTGAATTGTGTGAAACAAGTGATCCGATGAAATTCAAACGTTCTTACGAACGATATGTAGAGTTAATAGGAGAAATCTTGCGTGAACGAAATATTCATCCTTCAAAAGGGTTGTGGACACATAAGGATATTACTTATAAATTAGGTGGTACAGACCATGAAGACCCACTTGATTATCTTCGTAGTCATGGTGTATCGGAGGCTAAATTTCGAGCAGACGTGTTAAAGGCTTATAACGGGAACTCTGTTACAGTGGATGCAAAACCACAGAAACCAAATGAAATACCTGGCACAGTACAGGTGAATGGTGTTGCGTATATTGAGGGGTACAATGTAAATCTTCGTTCTGGACCATCAACAGATAATAGTGTTATTCGTAAACTACAAAAAGGAGAGGCTTATAAAGTATGGGGTAAATTAGGAAGCTGGTTAAATCTTGGTGGTAACCAATGGATTTATTACGATTCCTCATACATTCGTTACGATGGGACGGAAGCTTCTGACGTAGCTGGTAAACGGGTTATTTCTAAAGTAAACAATTTACGTTTCTATGAATCTCCATCTTGGCAGGATAAAGATGTTGTAGGTACCGTTGATGAAGGATTAGGGTTTACAATTATTGATAAGGTATCGGTGAATGGTTCACCGCAATATAAAGTGAAAAACTCAAAAAGCAGTATCTTCTATATTACAGCTAATTTAATATATGTAGAGGTACCATAAAATAAAAAAGCCGAGTCCAATTGAGGATTCGGCTTTTTTATTGTTTAGATATTTAGAATTTACTTTTAGATAATGCTTTAAGTATTGGTTTTACAATTAAACCTATTAAACGAAAACTTTTAAATATAGAGCGTACAACCTTCATAGAGATGCCTCCCGTTTATATCAAGCATTCATAAGTAATTCTTTTAGTTCTTTTGTAGATAATTCGCTTTCTAACTCTAAATGATCTGTATTAAACCACAAAGTTGAAGATATTCCCCAGCCGGCAAATGGTGAATATCTTTCAGTATGACGAATATCTGCACGTGCTACCTCTCTTGAAACATTAATAGCATCATAAGTTTTAGACATCTTTTCGAAATCAATTTTGTAAGTGCCGACACCAACTTCTGTTCCACCTGGTCTTGTAGGTGCTGGGTAAATTGTAGATATGCGATATTCAGGAAGTATTTCTAGGGCATCTTTTACTTTGTTTAGAGTTAATATGTTTGCCTTAGGATCTACATTTACCCTAACGCCTGATGCTACTTCGAAACCTATACGAAATTTATAACTCATAGTATTAAATCTCTTCTCTTTGGAGTTTTCTAGGGAAGTAATAAGTAAATCATACCAATTTTATGTAACAACTGTAAATATTGCATTATTTCACATCGACAAATTCATTAAATTTAAACTCAGTATTCAAACACAAAGTATCCGTACAATACAAATTTTCTATGATTTACCATATTGAGAGGCTAAATATACTACGGGTATTATAGGCTTGGAGTTCACAATTGATGAGGAAGTATATGTACACTGTTCGTCACAATACAAAGAGCATAATTTCACTTGGATAAAAATACAATATTACAGCAAGTCCGACATATGTGAAGGCAAATTAAAAGTGAGCTCCCAATAATAGGAGCCCACTTTTTTATGTAATTGAAAGAATATAAAAATATCACTTTTTCTTCCACTTTGATGTTACTTCGTGCAATTTCTCTTTGAGATTAGCAAGTAATGTTTCATCCTCGCAACTCAAACTACAACAAATGGGTATTCTTGAAATTAATGCGAAATGTTCAAGTGTTGATACTTGAGTATAACCACCAAAAACGCCAGCTGTCGCTTTATTTAAGTCTTTGTTTAGTTTTTTACAAGTTTCTGATTCTACGTTTTCAAGTTCTTTTATATCTTCTACTTCTGCTATAATACGATGACATTTGTTACATCTTATTGTGATTCCTAGCATAAATGCACCTCTGTTTTCGGAAATGATAGAACTATCCTTATTATATAAATAATCAGGAAATTAGTCTATGTTGAAGAAAATTATTTAATATTAGAATTGATTGAAGAAGGGGATTTATGATGAGGAACAGAAATTATTTAATTGTTTGAAAATAACTGGAATTAAATACGGGAGGAATGGGATTATGAATCTTAGTACATCTACAAATAGTTTCTTAGAGATGTATACTCAACTTACCAAAATTGACCCGGATACCTCATTGAAAGAAGAAGTGAGAGGGATTTTAAGGGATTATCGCAATTTTTGGGATGTGTATGCTGAGCTGTTACAAAACTCTGTTGATGCAATTAACAGAAGATATAGATTGTTAAATGATACAAATTATTACATGTATAAGGATTTCAATACTAATAATCCTAATTTTAATGATGGAAATTATAGAGGGAAAATTGAAATCCGAGTAGATACAACAGATAACACTATAACGGTTCTTGACAATGGTGTAGGCATAGAAAAAGAAAACTTAATGAATTTTTTGCTTCCGAAGTCTTCAGGGAAAAAAATGAGGAAGGATTATGGTTTTAAAGGTTACGGACTAACATTTGTTGCATTTGTGAGTAGAAAGTTTTCTGCTAAAAGTAGATATTTTACTGATTTAAATTGCTTTGAATACGAAATAAATAATATCTTTGATTGGGTATACTCTGATTCTAATCCATTCCCAGGTTTTCCTGAAGCACCCTCAAGTTCAGATGATCAAGATTTGCAAGAATGGAATACTAAAATAACAGTAAGGTTAGAAGATGACTATTACCAAAAATTTGATGCGGTTGCAGCATTAGACTTCTCTAAGAAAATACTAAAAACTGAAGATGATCTAAAGAGATTTGAGTATATTTTAAGAACAAAAACAGCAATAGGAAATACAAAATCTTTATTTTCTAAACCACCTATTGTTCCAATTGATATTAAATTAGTTGTGAAATTTCCAAACGAACAAGAAGTAGAAAAAGAAATTGAGTATTCTTATTATCATCCAATAAATCATAAGGAAATTTCTGTGAATTCATATGAGTTTGCAAATTATGTAACTCAAATGAATTCAGCGGATTTTATTAGAGGGTTTAGAGGGTTATCACATACAAAATCATCCCATATAGTGGGAAAGAAACAACCAATAAAATGTGATATACACCTTGCTGCAATTAGCTCTACTCGTTTAGGAAATGTGGAAAGAGAGTTAGGGCTAGATAAATTAAAACAGTCAAATGCAAAAATTACATGTGGTATATTTTTGTCTATTGATGGTATGCCAACTGGAATTAGATTAGATGCATGGGGGAAGAAAGGTGGAGAATACAAGAGGTATTATGTAGTTGTTGATTGTAAACTAGATATAAGTAATACCCTTGATTCTGGAAGAAAAGGCATTACTGATCACTATGCAGGATTAATTGATGATGAAGTAGTGGAGTTAATTAACAACTTACGTAAAGGAGGAAGTGATACATTTGGACATTATGCTACTAGAGATTTAGATATTGGAAAAATAAAGCCTCCAGGGGTAGGTTTTGGCTTATCAGATTTTCAGCGTGATATTAAAACTGCAGAAAAGAATATAGAAAAAGATTTACGAGATGATCCTATAACAGTTTCAAAAATTAAGAGATATTCCCCTTTATTAGCAATACCACATTCAGAACAAGAGGTAGTCGCATTATTTTACTCTTTATTATCAGCCGGGATAATTAAAGGTTATAATACATTTTATCAAGCAGGCTCAGAAAAGGTATATGATGCAGCTTTTTCTTATAATTTAGATTTAAATAATAGCGTTGAGCCTGATGATCCATTAGGTTTTGGGAGTATCTCTGCTGATGATTTGAAATCGCAAGGATTTAAGGAATATGATCATACCATACACTACGCCTATAATACTGTATTTCCTCAAATATGTGCTGAGTTTAAATTAAATGTTGGTGGTTTACTTTATGAGTTAAAGGGGCAGACGAACAAAGACCCTAATCAAATTGATTTATTAATTGTATGGGACACTAATGTATCGTCACAAATTTCAAGTAATTCGTACACTTTGGCACCCGTTATAGAAAGTAGGAGATTGTATCATGCATCTACACATAGGCTAGGTATAATTGGTGTAAGAAGTACTGATATTTATGTGATTTCTTTAAAAGATGTTTTAAATAGATTGCCATGAATGAAAAGAAATTTATGATAATCAATCTAAGTACATTTTAATCTCTAGTTTAATACTCTGTGAAATACGTACCACTTATAATTGAAATTTACATGGAATACATCGAAAGTCATTTATTATCTTTATACGTAGAAAACCCTGCTAATAATTAATCAGCAGGGTTTTCTTTTTGTATTTTTGGTATTATACCAAATGAAAAAGATAAAAACTGTTCGTTTCTCTCCCGATAATTCCATAATATAGGCTTAGAAAACTTAATATATCAGGGTTTCTAAGCCCTGTTTTTTCTTGCTAGGTTAATAATATAGAAATAATCTTTGTTAGACTTTTAAGGTGTTTTTTATGTGCAATATAAGGGGAAAGGGGCTATCTATTTAATCAAAATAAAAGAGCAAAAGATAGTGCCAGCTCTTTATTTATAAGGAAGATTCGGAATGTTTATTCCTTATAGGTTTTGAGTAGGAATATCTTTGATGAATTATGTGTTAAGATACGGTAATAAATCAAATAAATAATAAAGCGGGTTGAGGATTGTTGAAAATGAAAATAAGAGTAACACAGAAACAAATTATGGAACATTTTAATTTAGATAAAAATACATTGAGTGTTATGGAAAAAGAAGGATTACCGTTTTATAAAATTAGCACTCGTGATAAAGAATACGATATAGAACAAGTAGCAGAGTGGTTGAAAAGTATTAGAAAAGACATTGATTCAATGGTAATAGGTGAAATGTATACTAATAGTGAAATCGCTAAAAATTTCAAATGTGGAAACATGGGCGGAATGAGACGGTCTAAAAAAACAAATACATTAGTGCTATTTTCTGACCATACAAAAGGTATTTATGATGATCGTTGGGATAATGGTACATTATTGTACACCGGAATGGGACAAGAAGGGCATCAAATACTAGATGGAAACCAAAACAAAACATTGTACGAATCCAATGAAAATGGAGTAGATGTATATTTGTTTGAAGCATTTCAACCTGGTGAACATATTTTTAGGGGGCAAGTTACTCTTGTGAGGAAACCTTATCAAGAGACCCAAGAAGATACGAAAGGCCAAAAGAGAAGGGTATGGATTTTTCCGATAGGTTTATTAACAGATGAGGAAGTATTCCTAAGAAAACAGGAGAAAGAACAGAAAGAAGCAAGAAGATTAGATTACCAGGAATTGAAGGAGAGGGCTAAGAAAGCTACATCTAGAAGTAATAAAAGAAATATAAAAACTGAAACGTATGAGCGAAATGAATTTGTAGCAGAGTTTTCAAAAAGACGAGCAAATGGTGTATGTGAGTTATGTGAACAAAAAGCCCCATTTGAAGATAAGAATGGAAATCCTTATCTTGAATCCCATCATGTAGAATGGTTATCTGAAGGGGGAGAAGACACCATCTATAACACAGTAGGAGTGTGCCCAAACTGTCATAGCTGTTTACATATTCTAAATGACAAAAATGATGTTATGAAGTTAAAAGAAAAGTTAAGAAAGTATAAGATGGAAGATAATGATTAAATTACAATAATTCGCATAAGGAAGCGATTAAAAATGAAGAAAAAAATATCAGTTGTTGGTGCGGTTATATTAAATAATGATAATCACGTACTTTGCGCATTACGTTCTCCGAAGATGTCACTTCCAAATTATTGGGAGTTTCCAGGTGGTAAGATAAATAAAGGGGAGCATCCGCGAGATGCTTTAGTACGTGAGATTAAAGAAGAATTAGATTGCTTCATTGCTGTAGAGGAGCAATTAAAAGCAGTTGAACATGAATATGAGAATATAATTGTTCATTTAGTTACTTATAAAGCGCGTATAAAGTCAGGGATACCTAAGGCCCTTGAACATTCAGAATTGAGGTGGGTTAGCATCGATCATTTAAAGGAATTGAATTGGGCACCGGCTGACATTCCGACAGTAGAGGTATTGTAGTTATAAATATAAGGCACGGAAAAATAGGTGCATCGTGTTTTTAAGATGTAGTAGGCAGGGGAATTTGAAAATAAAAAGGGGTTTTTAATAATGGATAAAAAGACAATTGAAAATGGACGATTCAAAGCTACATATCATAATGAAAAGACGGCTTACTTGGATGGTGTAAAGATCTTTCGTCATAGAGACGGTATTGCATTCGAATTTAATGGACAATTAACTTCGATCAATGATAGGGGCAAAAATTCCGTTCGGGGTGCGAATGACCTTTACAATAAATTGAATGCTATACTTCTTGAACTTGGAGTTGAGGAAGGGGAATATGAAAAGAAGAAAAAGGTCGTGACTGACAAAGAAGAAATAAATGAGTAACCGTTTGTTTTTGTGGGTGAATCAAAATAATTTATAATTCACCCACGAACCCACCCACAATTCACCCACAAAATTAAAAAAAGTGATGAATCACTATGAAACATCACTTTTATAAAACCTTGATAAATCAACGTTTTTGGCGCGATTTAAAACTTGATGAATTCAGAGGATATATTCCGTACGCAAGTTCACCAATGGGAACGCGATCAATATATGTCTCTTTACTAAGAGGTGAGGAGCCCTGATACTACGGTATCAGGGCTTTTTTATTTGTTGGCAATATAGGTGTTAGTTGAAATGAATTGAATAGATGTCTGAAAAAATTATGACGGTATTTAAATTTCTATTCCATAACTTTAATGTAACGTGGTGAAATTCGAATTGTTTTGTGTTCCAAAAGGGTGGATAAGTAAAAGTAACATGCGTAATATCTATGGATATAAAAAATTGAATGATATGTTGTGTTCGGTATTGGATATGTTTCATACTAAAGTTCGAGTGTTTAAAAATATAGTACCTTGCAATAAACAATACTAAGTGGTATATTATGGATAAGGAAGGTACTGTGTATTGAACAGTACTGAAATGAGAAAGGGGGATTGTCCTTGAACGTTCAGTTTAAAAAAGGTGTGTTAGAACTATGTGTACTGGCACTTGTGAAACGTAAGGATTGTTACGGCTATGAACTTGTTCAGCAAATCTCAAATAAATTTTTAATATCGGAAGGGTCAGTATATCCTTTATTACGCCGTTTAACGAAGGAAGGATATTTTCAAACGTATTTAAAAGAATCTACGGAAGGACCACCTCGCAAATATTATCAACTAACTGAGCAAGGGGAAACGCAACTGAATTTGTTAGTAACAGAGTGGCGTGATTTTGCGAAAGGTGTACAAGAAATTATTGAAGGGGTGGAATGGGATGAGTAAAGAACAGTTTCTTAAGGAATTATCAAGTCATCTTAGAAAGTTACCGGACGAAGAGAGGAAAGATATTTTATTTGATTATGAAGAGCATTTTCAGTTTGGGATAGAAGAGGGGAAAACTGAATCGGAAATAATAAAGGGTCTTGGCTCTCCGAAAGTAATTGCAAAAGAATTACTTGCGATGTATCGATTTGATGAAATGAAAAAAGATCCGTCAACTTCAAATGTGACAAGAGCTGTCATGGCAGCGATTGGACTTAGTTTGTTTAATTTCATTATTGTATTAGGCCCGTTAGTTGCAATTATCGCTTTTATATTCTCTTTTTGGGTCGGTGGGATTGTTAGTGTAGTGACACCATTTTTCGTTATTGGAAAAGTATTTATGGGCACATTTATATGGTTAGATGTATTCGTAAGTATAACATTTGTTGGGATAGGTTTGTTGTTATGTATTATCGCTTATTATAGTACGAAGTGGTTTAAAAGGTTATGTGTACGTTATGTCATATGGAACTTCAAAATGATAAAAGGGGAGTAGATGATGAAAAAAATATTGTTAGTAGCGATCGCTTGTATCATTATTGGAGTAATAGGAATTTCACAAACATATGAAAAAGCAGTGCAAACTGCAGAAAAAGGAAACAAAGAAGATATAATTAAAAACGAAACACTAAAAAATATAGAAGTTAAGTTAGATGTCGGGGATATTGTTGTCCAAAAATCTCCTGACGCTTCTTTTTATGTAAAGCAATTAGGAGATGCGCGTAAACAAGAGATTCATATTACTGAAGATGGTGACACATTAAAAATCATTGGGGAAAGAGAAAAAGGTGCTTCATTTGATTTTTCTTTTTACGATTTTAGGTTTCAAACGTCTACATTGACTCTCCTTGTGCCTGAACGCTCTTACCAAGATGTAAAAGTAAATTCATCTGCGGGACAAATTGAAATAAGTGATGTGAAAAGTGACCGTGTAAGTGCTAGAACACTTACTGGAGAAGTGGATTTGAAACATGTAACGGCTAAGAATGTGGAGGGATCTACAAAAGCTGGTGAAGTAAACTTTAAAAAAGTAATAGGGAAAGTGACTGCAAAAACGACCAGTGGGGAAATAAATATTCTAGATCATGATTCTAAGTACAATCTAGAAGCAAGTTCAACTGCGGGAGATGTAAATATTACTTTATCGGAAAAACCAAAAGATGCGGTAATTACTGGGCAAAGTGCTGCCGGGGATGTAACAATTTTTAATGAAGAAAATAAAGACGTAACGATTGGTAATGGGAGTAAAAAGATTAGCGGTAAAACAGCTGCGGGCGATGTGACGATTGAAACGCGTTCGTAAGAAATAGAATGTGTGAAAATCTATCAAAATACAAAAAAGAAGATAATTACCTTATATAAATAAGGTAATTATCTTCTTTTTTATTCTTAATGTAAATCACGATATACGCCAATTACTTTACCGATAACTGACACTTGCTTTAAAATAATAGGTTCTAATGAAGAGTTTTCCGGTTGTAGACGGAAATGGTCTTTTTCTTTATAGAAACGTTTAACAGTTGCTTCATTATCTTCTGTTAAAGCGACTACAATTTCACCATTATATGCAGACTGTTGTTGGCGAACAACAACTAAATCTCCATCGAAAATACCAGCTTCAATCATACTATCTCCAGAAATACGTAACATAAACACTTGATCTGCTCCTGCGACAATGCTAGCTGGAAGAGGGAAGTGTTCCTCAACGCTTTCGACTGCTGTAATTGGTAATCCAGCAGTAACTTTCCCGACAATTGGAACTTGAATAACAGATTGTGTTTCTGTATCCATTCGGTCTTCACCTAAAATTTCAATTGCGCGTGGTTTTGTTGGATCGCGTCGAATGTATCCTTTTTCTTCTAATCTTGATAAATGTCCGTGCACTGTAGAACTAGAAGCGAGGCCGACTGCTTGGCCAATTTCACGTACGGAAGGTGGATATCCTTTTTCTTGTACTTTTAGCTTAATAAAGTCGAGAATGTCTTGCTGGCGTTTCGTTAACTTTTCCATGTTTTCTAACACCTCGTTTTCTTTCATTTTTCTTATTAATAAGTATAACATGTGAAAAAACATTCTACAAACATAAGTTCGAACAAAAGGCGAATTTATGTTACACTAAAGGGAAATTATAGTGAGAAAGAGGGGTTCATAATGAATGCAATTATTTATGCGCGTGTGAGTACAACAAAAGAAGCGCAAGAAACATCATTATTACGTCAAAAAGATGAATTATTGCATTTAGCGGAGCGCTATCAAATGAATGTTACTAAGGTGATTGAAGAGCAGGCTAGTGGCTATACAATTGAACGTGATGGCATATTAGAAGTGCTAGATACAATTCGAGACGAACAAATTGATGTGCTACTTATACAAGATGAAACGCGCCTTGGTAGGGGGAATGCAAAGATTGCGTTAATGCACTGTTTACATAAAGAAGGAATAAAAGTATATACGCATACACATAATGGTGAATTGCAATTGTCGGATTCTGATTCAATGGTATTAGATATTATTGGTATTGTTGAAGAGTATCAAAGAAAGATTCATAATTTAAAAATTAAACGTGGTATGCAACGAGCAGTAGAAAAAGGCTATCGTCCAGAAAATAATTTAAAGAATCGTCATTTAAGTGTAGGACGAGAGAAGAAAGAAGTGCCAATTGAGGAAATTGTACGTTTACGTAAGAGTGAACTTACTTTCGAAGAAATTGCAGCAACACTACGTGGCTTTGGTCATAATGTTTCAAAAGCGACGGTACATCGTAGATATGTAGAGTATACAAAGCAATTGCTTGATAAAGAAGAGTAACTATTGTATGATAATAATCAGTTTTGAGTAGAAGGGGGATTCGAGATGCTTAGTCACGAACTCGTTGAACGCATTAACTTCTTAGCGAAAAAAGCAAAAGCTGAAGGTTTAACTGAAGAAGAACAACGTGAGCGTCAATCGCTACGTGAACAATATTTAAAAGGATTTCGTCAAAATATGTTAAACGAACTAAAAGGAATTAAAGTCGTTAACGAACAAGGTACTGATGTTACACCGGCGAAATTAAAAGCTTTAAAAAAGCAAGATAATGCAAAATTAAACTAAAAGATGGGCGAAGCCCATCTTTTTTTATTTATTTAATAACTTTCCAGTTGTTATTAACTGTTGCTTCTATCTTTTTATGCTTCAATATATAGTTAGCGATAAGTTCAGACATATCTGTTGGTATATCTTTTATTACGGGCTTATTTTGAAACATAAAGAAGTTCCCTCCGCCGCTCGCGCGATAATTATTCATAACGACATCATATTCTTCACTCATATTAAGAGGAGTGCCTTTATGCTGTAAAGATTCTACTCTGTCGCCAATTGGTTTGGAAATGTTTAATACGTACGAAATTCCTTCCCACATATCGTAATTATAGTGTTGCGGTTTTGGTTCTATGTAGCTAGGGTTTACGATGATGGTTCCATCTTCTTTTAATGTGAAATAAGAAGCAGAGAGTTCGAGAGCATCTTTTATATCAGCTCCAGTTATTCTAATTACTTTTAATGTATTTGGATAAATATAATTAGAAACGATGTCACGCATTGTTACATATGTCGGGAAACCTGGAGATGTATTATGGAATAAGCTTGTACAAGAAATAGAAACATTAGCCATATCCATCTGTATTTTATTTATGAATTCAATAAAAGGATGGTCTTGCAAACGAGTTTGCATAGCATCTGAAATTTGCATGTCACCGTGGATGGTTCCAATAGGTTGATCAAGCCATTTTTGTGTTTTCTCTTCATAATCAGTTACCAAGTAAAGAACATCTGGATCTGCCTCGATTTCTTGCACAGTCAATAGTTCGGAATAACTCTCTTTTTTTACCCACTCTTGTTTCATTTTTTCAAATGTTACAGTTACTTTTCCAACTGAATGTCCGTTACATCCAGTCTGTAAAATTGTTACATCATTACCCACTGTTTGAGCCATTTCTCGGTGCTGATGGCCTGTTAATAAAATATCTATGCCCTCAATTTCATGACACATAGCATACCCTTGGTTTTCGCCTGTTAAAACTTCAGTCGGTTCTCCAGTTTGTAAATCGCGTTCAAATCCCCCATGATACGCTACGACTAGTAAATCTGGTTTCTCATGTTCGTGAATGTAAGAAACCCAATTTTTTGTTGTTTCTAACGCATCTTCAAATTGCAAGTCTTTAATGTGATGGGGTTGTTCCCAATTTGGAATATAATGCGTTGTCACCCCTAAAATAGCAATTTTTATATTTGCTTCAATATGTTTTATTATATATGGTTTCCCGAAATAAGGTTTTTTACTGCTTTTGTCTAAAATATTTGCTGATAAATATGGGGAGTTTGCAGTAGAAATAGCATTGTTTAATACATCCATTCCATAATTAAATTCATGATTCCCAATCACTGCAGCGTCATAACGTAAATAGTTTGCTATTAATGACATTGGGTTTTTCTTATCTTTTTCATATGTAGCGTAATGGTAAGTAAATGGTGTTCCTTGTATGAAGTCACCGTTATCAATTAAAAGAACGTTTTTATTTTGGGACCGTTCTTTTTTTATAAGAGTAGAAATCTTAGCTAAACCAATTTCTGCTGGAGAGTTATCTTGGTAGTGAATTGGATAAACAGTACCATGTATATCACTTGTTAATAGGATGTTTAAAGTTACAATTTGATTTTGATTCAATATCATTCACCTTTTCTATTATTATCTACTGATTAAGCATATCAAATATATGGAGAGAATTTTAATGTGAGTGTATAGAATGTGTAAAGATTCTGTAAATAATCAATTATTTGTAAAAATGTGTGATATATTTCTTCATGTTTATGAAAGGTTATTTTATAACAATGAAAAATGGAGGCATTAACATGTTGAAAAAAGTTTTTGCAATGAGCACAACAGTTGTATTAGCAGCGGGTTTGTTAAGTGGCTGTGGAACGAAGGAATCAAGCGCAAGTAAAAATGAAGATACGAAAAAAGGGTATGTACCGAAGACTTTAAATGTTCAATTTGTTCCTTCTCAAAATGCAGATACGTTAGAGGCGAAGGCAAAACCACTTGAGAAGCTATTAAGTGATAAGTTAAATATTCCAGTAAAAGTTAGTATTTCAACGAATTATAATACAATTGTAGAAGCGATGGCATCTAAGCAAGTAGATGTGGGATTTTTACCCCCAACAGCGTATGTGTTAGCACATGAGAAAAAGGCAGCAAACGTAATTTTACAAGCGCAACGTTTTGGCGTAGATGATGAAACGGGAGCTCCTACAAAGGACTTAGTAGACTTTTATAAATCTGAGTTTGTTGTTAAGAAAGATTCAAATATTAATAGTGTAAAAGATTTAAAAGGTAAAAAAATTGGCTATCAAGATGTAACGTCATCAGCGGGATATGTGTGGCCTGCGGCTGTACTATTAAAAGAGGGCGTTGATCCGTTAAAAGATGTGAAACCTGTTACATTAAAAGGTCACGATCAGTCGCTTATTGCTCTTTTAAATGGTGACGTAGATGCAGCTGTTGTATTCCAAGATGCTCGTAATATTGTAAAAAAAGATTATCCGAATATATTCGATCAAACGAAAATAGTGAAATTTACGGAGAAAATTCCAAACGATACGATTTCGGTACGTTCTGATTTAGATGAAGAGTGGAGCAAGAAATTACAGGATGCTTTCATTGAAATTGGAAAGAATGAGGAAGGTCACAAAATCATTAAAGAAGTATATTCACATGAAGGATATGTTAAATCTGATGATAGTAAATTTGATATCGTTCGTGAATATGGAAAGAAAGTAAAAACGCAATAATACATATGGAAATGGCAACTAGCTGGAAAGGTATGTTTTCAGTTAGTTTGCCGTTTTGAATACATAGAAGGTAGGTAAGATGTGTGATAGAGTTTCGAAATGTTTCCAAAGTGTATCCAAATGGTACAAAAGGATTGAATAATATAAACTTGAAAATTCAAAAAGGTGAGTTTGTTGTAATGGTAGGGCTTTCCGGAGCTGGAAAGTCTACACTTCTAAGATCGGTAAATCGTCTTCATGAGATTACAGAAGGAGAAATCATGATTGAAGGTGAGTCTATTACGGCTGCGAAAGGAAAAGGATTACGCCGCATGCGCCGGGATATTGGTATGATTTTTCAAAGTTTTAACCTTGTAAAGCGATCAACAGTATTAAAGAACGTATTAGCTGGCCGTGTTGGGTATCATTCGACGTTGCGTACAACGTTAGGTCTATTTCCGAAAGAAGATTTGGAGCTTGCTTTTCAATCGTTAAAAAGAGTAAATATTTTAGAAAAAGCATATGCGCGTGCTGATGAATTATCAGGAGGACAACAGCAACGTGTATCGATTGCTAGAGCGTTGGCGCAAGAAGCAAAAATCATATTAGCAGATGAACCTGTTGCATCGTTAGATCCGCTAACAACAAAGCAAGTATTAGATGATTTGAAGAAAATTAATGAAGATTTTGGAATTACAACAATTGTAAACTTACATTCTATTGATTTAGCTAGGCAATATGCGACGCGCATTATTGGATTACATGCAGGAGAAATTGTTTTTGATGGTTTAGTAGAAGAGGCAACGGATGAAAAGTTTGCTGAAATTTATGGTGACGTAGTACAGAAAAGTGAATTGTTAGAGGTGGCAGTTAAATGAATGACGTGACGATATATTCGAAATCGATACCGAAGCCACCGAGTAAGTTGAAACATATGTTAACGGCTGTTCTAGTCATTTTACTGTTGTGGGGAAGTAGTGTACAGGTCGATGCATCATTGTCAAAACTAGTAGCTGGTTTTCCTAATATGATGGATTTGTTAAAAGAGATGGTGCCGCCAGATTGGAGTTATTTTCAAGTTATTACAACAGCAATGTTAGATACAATACGTATGGCGATTATTGGGACGACTTTAGGTGCGATTTTAGCTATTCCGCTGGCACTATTTGCGGCAAGTAATGTATTTACTAGTACATTTTTATACAGTCCAGCTCGATTGATTTTAAATTTTATCCGAACGATACCAGATTTATTATTAGCGGCAATTTTCGTGGCGATTTTTGGAATCGGGCCACTTCCAGGTATTCTGGCTCTTACTTTTTTCTCGATTGGGCTCGTGGCGAAATTGTTGTATGAGTCAATTGAATCAATTGATCCAGGTCCTTTAGAGGCGATGACAGCAGTAGGAGCAAATAAAGTGCAATGGATTGTTTATGGAGTAATTCCGCAAGTGAAAGCGCATTTTGTCTCTTATGTTCTGTATACATTTGAGGTGAACGTACGTGCAGCAGCTGTTTTAGGTTTAGTAGGAGCAGGTGGTATTGGATTATACTATGATCGTACACTTGGATTTTTACAATATCAGCAAACTGCATCTATTATTATCTATACCCTTGTTGTTGTATTGTTAATTGATTATGTAAGTACATTGTTGCGGGAGAAATTATAATGAGTAAAACGACGATAATCGTACCAAAACCGAAGAAACCGAGTGTGTATCGCTTGTTTATTTTTATAGCACTTACATTTGTTTACGTATGGGCTTTTTCAGGAGTACCGCTAGAAGGAATTAAGGATACGGCAGGAGAAATTACAAAAGCAATTATGACAGGTGTATTGAATCCAGATTGGGCGTATGTATCTTTGCCAGATGGTGAAGATTTATTACATGGTTTAATTGATACGTTGGCAATTGCGATATTGGGTACATTTATTTCTGCCTTTTTATCTGTTCCATTTGCTTTTTGGGCGGCGACGAATATGAGCAGTGGAAAACTAACTTCAGGAACTGGGAAATTTGTACTTAGTTTTGTTCGTACATTTCCTGAATTAGTTATGGCCCTTTTATTTATAAAGGCTGTTGGACCAGGCTCTTTTGCCGGCGTTCTAGCTTTAGGATTACACTCTATTGGAATGTTAGGGAAATTATATTCAGAAGGAATTGAAAATATAGATAAGGGGCCGACAGAGGCGTTAATAGCTACAGGTGCAAACCGGTTCCAAATACTTTGGTATGCAGTATTGCCACAAGTATTACCAGATTTTCTATCGTATACATTATACAGGTTCGAAATTAATGTGCGATCCGCTGCCATTTTAGGTGTTATTGGAGCAGGTGGTATTGGTACGCCCCTAATTTTTGCGCTGAGTTCCCGTAATTGGTCTCGCGTGGGAATTATTTTATTGGGCATCATTTTAATGGTCATTATCATTGATTTTATTTCAAGTTCGATTCGGAAACGGATTGTTTAACTGATTTGAAAAGCATCGAATTTAGATGCTTTTTTGTATTTTTAACCCATTATCCGAAAGAAATCTCCTTCCTGGGGCGTGTGAAAGACGATAGTCTAGCGGTAGGTGGGAGATGAATTTCGGTTTGGCGTAGCCAAACATTTGGTTTTCCTATTTATTTGACCCCTGATATAATCAGTCTTATAAGAGGTAAAGTTTGGTATAACAATGAAAGTAGATAATAATCATGTTAAGTGGGGGTAGTTCGCAAGTGGGTTAAAAAGTTAGTATTGAAGAATTTTGTATATCTGTATAAATATACAGATAATTCCCTTTCTTTTCAAAATAAAAATATTGAAAAAGTATGTCATATTGAATGCCCATACATTCCCGGAATCATTGATTTTTTTATAAAAAATCAAAAAAACATCAACATATTTGTCGATACATGTTGTATAATCTTGCGTGGGAAGCTATCATATAAATGTATAAAACGTTTACTAATATAAGCGAAGGGAAGAATAGCATGTCACATTCAATCGAACAACTTTCTATCAACACGATTCGCACATTATCCATCGATGCGATTGAAAAAGCAAACTCTGGTCACCCAGGAATGCCAATGGGTGCAGCACCAATGGCTTATACATTATGGACTCAATTTATGAAACACAATCCAAATAACCCAACGTGGTTTAACCGTGATCGTTTCGTATTATCTGCAGGTCATGGTTCAATGTTATTATACAGCCTACTTCACCTATCTGGTTATGATGTAACAATGGATGACTTAAAGAACTTCCGTCAATGGGGAAGCAAAACTCCAGGACATCCTGAGTACGGTCATACAGCTGGTGTAGATGCAACGACTGGTCCACTTGGACAAGGTATTGCAACTGCTGTAGGTATGGCAATGGCAGAA
This sequence comes from Bacillus paranthracis, assembly GCF_001883995.1. GTDB lineage: Bacteria > Bacillota > Bacilli > Bacillales > Bacillaceae_G > Bacillus_A > Bacillus_A paranthracis. The sequence goes on from NZ_MACE01000056.1 coordinate 69,171, forward strand.
AGGCATTTAGCTGCTAAATATAACCGTGATGCGTATAATGTAGTAGATCATTATACATACGCTATTTGTGGTGATGGAGATTTAATGGAAGGCGTTTCTGCTGAAGCATCTTCATTAGCTGCTCATTTACAATTAGGTCGTCTTGTTGTGCTTTACGATTCAAACGATATTTCATTAGATGGCGATTTAAATCGTTCATTCTCTGAAAGTGTAGAAGATCGTTACAAAGCATACGGATGGCAAGTAATCCGTGTTGAGGATGGAAACGATATTGAAGCTATCGCGAAAGCAATCGAAGAAGCGAAAGCTGACGAAAAACGCCCAACGCTAATTGAAGTAAGAACGACAATTGGTTTCGGTTCTCCAAACAAATCAGGAAAATCAGCTTCACATGGTTCTCCACTTGGTGTAGAAGAAACAAAGTTAACGAAAGAAGCATACGCTTGGACTGCTGAGCAAGACTTCCATGTAGCAGAAGAAGTATATGACAACTTCCGTAAAACAGTACAAGATGTTGGTGAAACTGCGCAAGCTGAGTGGAACACGATGCTAGGTGAATATGCACAAGCATACCCAGAATTAGCAAACGAACTGCAAGCGGCAATGAATGGTCTTCTTCCAGAAGGTTGGGAGCAAAACTTACCAACTTATGAATTAGGATCAAAAGCAGCAACTCGTAATTCTTCAGGTGCTGTAATTAATGCAATTGCAGAGTCTGTGCCATCATTCTTCGGTGGGTCTGCTGACCTTGCTGGTTCTAACAAAACATACATGAATAACGAAAAAGACTTTACAAGAGATGATTACAGCGGTAAAAACATCTGGTACGGTGTACGTGAGTTCGCAATGGGTGCAGCAATGAACGGTATTGCACTACATGGTGGTTTAAAAACTTACGGTGGTACGTTCTTCGTATTCTCTGACTACTTACGTCCAGCAATTCGTCTTGCAGCATTAATGCAATTGCCGGTAACATATGTGTTCACACATGACAGTATCGCTGTTGGTGAAGATGGTCCAACACATGAACCAATCGAGCAATTAGCAGCGCTACGTGCGATGCCAAATGTATCTGTTATCCGTCCAGCTGATGGTAACGAATCTGTTGCAGCTTGGAGACTAGCTCTTGAATCTACAAACAAACCAACTGCTTTAGTATTAACTCGTCAAGATCTTCCAACATTAGAAGGTGCAAAAGACGATACGTATGAAAAAGTAGCAAAAGGTGCATATGTAGTTTCTGCAAGCAAGAAAGAAACAGCTGATGTAATCTTACTTGCAACTGGATCAGAAGTAAGTCTAGCTGTTGAAGCTCAAAAAGCATTAGCAGTAGACGGTGTTGACGCATCTGTTGTCAGCATGCCATCTATGGATCGCTTTGAAGCTCAAACTGCTGAGTACAAAGAATCTGTATTACCAAAAGCAGTAACAAAACGTTTCGCAATCGAAATGGGTGCTACATTCGGATGGCACCGTTACGTAGGTCTTGAAGGAGATGTGTTAGGTATCGATACATTCGGTGCTTCTGCTCCTGGTGAGAAGATTATGGAAGAGTATGGATTTACTGTAGAGAACGTTGTTCGTAAAGTAAAAGAAATGCTTTAATGATTTTAGAAAAATCTCTCCGGCATGGAGAGGTTTTTCTATGTAAATGAGTTTTTTCGACAGAAAAAGTTTTTTCTCTCTCCGCAGTCAGACAATCATTGCAAAATTTCTTCTATATAATGAAGAGAAAAGGTTGTCCAGATTGGGAGGCGAAAGATGAAAACGTATGAATTGTATTTAATTCAAGAGGATATTGCGAAATCTTACTTTGGTCGTGAATATTTGTTTTTTGATTTATTTGCTCGATTTTCAGAATCTGGGTCCCTTTCGGAGAAAAAAGTGTTATATAAACAAATGATGTATATAACGATGCCATTACAAGTAATGAAAATTCATCATAAATTAGAACAAGCTTTGCGCGTTCTTGGTAAATATGATCGAACACATCATACACATACACTTTATACAGGGGCGGAATATGGCGAAATAATGGTGAAACCACACTATATTCGCATGAATACCTCTGGAAATGTTTCTATGGAAACGACTTTCTTTGAGGTGCTTCGGAAGTGTGAATTAACATTTTTAGCTATGGATTATGAAAATACAAAGTACGGATGGCTGAATCCTCTAAAACAAGTACGAACATATGTGTAAAAATGTCGAATTGTATCTTGTCTTATTGAAAAGGTTTTAGTACACTGTAAGGTAGACAACATGAAGGAGGAAAATATATGCCAATTTGGTTAGGTATTCTAGTGGGCGTAGTAGCACTAGTAGCAGGCGTGGCGTTAGGATTTTTCATTGCCCGCAAATACATGATGAATTACTTACAAAAAAATCCACCAATTAACGAACAAATGTTAAAAATGATGATGATGCAAATGGGACAAAAACCTTCCCAAAAGAAAATCAATCAAATGATGAGCGCGATGAATAAGCAACAAATGAAATAAGCGCTAAAAGACACTCGCTAAGAGTGTCTTTTCTTTTTGATATGGACAGAGTTTAAAACTTTTAAAAATTCTGTATTTTTGGTAAACTGAAAACATCGCTCATTTTAAGAGAGGGGGAAAAATATGAAAGTGTTTATGAATTTAGCGTGGTTTTTTAAACAAGAAAAACGAGCGTACATAACCGGAATTATTTTATTATTTGGCGTTGCACTTTTAGAACTTGTAGCACCAAAAGTGATTGGGATTGTTGTAGATGAAATTAATGAGGGAACATTAACGACTGATAAGTTACTAAAATGGGTTGTACTCTTAGTACTCGTAGGTATTACGATGTACATATTACGTTACGTGTGGCGTATTATGATTTTCGGATCTTCATTAAAATTAGCTCGCCAATTACGGAAAAATTTGTATGAACATTTTACAAAGATGAGTCCATCTTTCTATCAGTCAAATCGCACAGGTGATTTAATGGCGCACGCGACCAACGATATTCAAGCAATTCAGCAAACTGCTGGGGCGGGTGTTTTAACACTTGTTGATTCATTGGCTGTTGGAGGATGTGTACTCGTAGCAATGGGTTTTACAATTAGTTGGAAGTTAACATTGTTAAGCTTAATTCCAATGCCGATTGTAGCAATATCGACAAATTATTACGGCACTTTATTACATAAAAGGTTTCATAAAGCACAGCAATCGTTTTCGGAAATCAATGATAAAGTGCAAGAGAGTATGAGTGGGATGAAGGTAATTCGATCGCTTGGACAAGAAAAAGAAGATTTGCAAGCGTTCCGAAAAAAATCAGAAGATGTCGTACATAAAAATATGTTAGTTGCACGTATTGATTCGTTATTTGATCCAACAATCGCTCTTATCGTAGGATTTTCATTTTTAATCGCAGTATGTTACGGGTCAGTATTAGTTGTGAGAGGTGAATTAACAGTAGGTGATCTCGTTACATTTACGACGTATTTAGGTACCCTCGTTTGGCCGATGTTAGCGTTTGGATGGCTGTTTAATATTATGGAGCGTGGGCGTGCTTCGTATGACCGTGTAGAAAAAATTCTCTCACAAAAATCAGATGTAGTAAATAGAGAAAATGCTGTGCATACAGTAGCGAGCGGTGATGTTTCATTTGCGGTCGATTCGTTTTCGTATAAGAAAAATGAACTGTTACATTTAACAGATATTCATTTTGATTTGAAGAAAGGGGAAACGTTAGGGATTGTAGGACGTACAGGTGCAGGGAAAACGACTTTATTAAAATGTTTAATCCGTGAGTATGATCATTTTAATGGTGAATTAAAAGTTGGAGAGCGGGATATTCGCGATGTAACACTTTACGGTGTCCGTTCTGCTATTTCATATGTGCCGCAAGATCATTTTTTATTTTCAGCGAGTATTGGGGAGAATATTGCCTTTGGAAAGGCGGATGCTACATATAATGAAATTACCCGTGCTGCAGAGATTGCTTGTATTCACAATGACATCCTTCAATTTTCAGAAGGATATGAAACAGTAGTTGGGGAAAGAGGCGTTTCTTTATCTGGAGGTCAAAAACAGAGAATTTCTATTGCGCGTGCTTTATTAACGGATGCTGAAATATTAATTTTAGATGATTGTTTATCAGCGGTAGATGCAAAAACAGAAGAAACGATTTTAAATGCTTTAAAGAGGGAGAGAGCAGGGAAAACGACAATTATTACTGCCCATCGTTTAAGTGCAATTCAGCATGCCAATCTTATTCTTGTTGTGGATGAAGGTAAAATTGTACAACGAGGTACACATGAACAACTAATGAAAGAACATGGTTGGTATAAAGAAATGTATGAGAGCCAGCAGTTAGAAGCATTAGTCGAGAAAGGAGGCGTATGATGGCTGAGAAAAAACAGAGCGATTTAAGAAGATTACTGTCTTATATGAGGCCATATAAAGGACTGTTAGCATTAGCATTTTTATTTCTAGTTGGTGCAACTGTAACAGAAATGATGGGTCCTTTTTTAATTAAACAATTCCTTGATGAACACTTAGTACCACGTAACTTTGATCAATCAGCACTTGTTACTCTATTTGTAGTGTATATTGTTGCTCACTTATTAAAAGTATTATTTACTTATTTAGACTTGTTATATTTTCAAAATATCGCTTTTAAAATTGTTCAAGATATGCGTGTTGAAGTATATGAGCATGTTCAAAAGTTGTCATTAAGTTTCTTTGATCGTACGCCGATTGGTACGCTTGTATCGCGCATAACGAATGATACAGAAGCAATTAAAGACTTTTATGTCAGTGTATTATCAACATTTGTTAAAAATATCGTATTTTTAGTAGGGATTTTAGTAGCGATGTTTTTATTAAATGTAAAATTAGCGCTATTTTCTCTCGTATTAATTCCGATCATGTTTGCGATTATGGTATTATATCGCCGGAAAAGTGCAGCTTTTTATTTAGAAGTCCGTAATCAATTAAGTGTGTTAAATGCAAAGTTAAACGAGTCCATTCAAGGGATGAATATTGTTCAAGTGTTCAGACAAGAAAAGCGCATGAGAAAAGAATTTGAAGAAGTGAATAATAAACATTATAGTGCAGGGCGACGTACATTAAAGTTAGATGCATTGCTTTTACGTCCAGCAACTGATTTAGTTCATATTGTAGCTATTGCGTTAGTACTTGGTTTATTTGGAATTGATGCTTTGAAGAGTCCTGTTGAAGTAGGCGTTTTATATGCGTTTGTTAACTATATCCATCGTTTCTTCCAGCCTGTAAATGAGATGATGATGAAATTATCATTTTTCCAACAGGCACTGGTTTCATCATCACGTGTATTTCATTTAATGGATGAGAAAGATTTAGCGCCAGTTCAAAAAGGGGATGGAAATCCTCAAGTTATTAATGGAGATATTGAATTTAAAAATGTTACTTTTTCGTACGATGGAAAACGTGATGTTTTAAAAAATGTATCTTTTCACGTGAAACAAGGGCAAACGGTTGCTTTCGTTGGGCACACTGGTAGCGGAAAGAGTACCATTATGAATTTATTACTGAGATTCTATAATATTAAGTCCGGAAATATTGTAATAGATGGTGTAGAGTTAGAGAAATTTGAAGAACAAGAAATTAGAAAGAAAATAGGACTTGTATTGCAAGATGCATTTTTATTTGCGGGAAATGTAAAGCAAAATATTCGTATGTATAATGAAGAAATTACGGATGAAGAAGTAAAAGAAGCGGCACAATTTGTGCAAGCGAATACGTTTATTGAAAAATTACCAGAGCAGTATGAAACGGAAGTAGTAGAAAGAGGAGCTGCATTTTCTAGTGGTCAACGACAATTAATTGCTTTCGCTAGAACGATAGCAACGAATCCGAAAGTGTTAGTATTAGATGAAGCAACAGCAAATATTGATACAGAAACTGAAGATGCAATCCAAACAGCGTTACAGCAAATGCGAAAAGGACGGACTACGATAGCGATTGCACACAGATTATCTACCATACAAGATGCAGATCAAATTTTTGTTATGCACGATGGAGAGATAGTAGAGAGAGGGACACATCAAGAATTACTGAGTGAACAAGGATTGTATTATAATATGTACTTACTACAAAATAAAGGAAGTTTACAAAAGGCCTTGTAGAATTACAAGGTCTTTTGACTGCGTGTGAAATTTTTACAAAAAATATAGGAATTACATAGTATAATGTAGTAGAAATGTGAATGGAAAAAAGCAGGAAATGAAATAAAGGAGAAGAATTATGGATTACGTGTTAATAGGTGTAATTTTATTATTATTAGCTGCAGTATTCGTGCTGTTTTATAAAAATAAACAGCTAGAATCAGAGAGTCAGCAAGCGGAATTTGAAAAAAAACAAGCAATTGAAACGTACGAAAATGAAATTGCAGCTACGGTTACAGAACATAAAGAGCAGCAAAATACATTAAAAAATATGGAACAGAAAAAATACAATGATTTACAAATAAGTGCAGCGAGAGAACTTGAAAATATGCGTATGATGAAAAATCAATTAGCTGTGCAACATAGTAAAGAACGCAGTGAAATGCAAGAAAAACATAGTAACGAAATACATATGTTTCAAAAGTTAATTGCAGATTTGCGAGAGTATACGAAAAATGGAGCCGAAGTGAGTACACACGAAACATTACAATATATGAAGCGTGGCTTCGTAGAGCAAGGCATAATACTAGATAATGAATTTCATATAATGCCGAATGTTTTTATGAGGAATCAGCATGGAAGAAATGATTTTCGAATTCATCATCTTGTTTTAAGTAAAACGGGTATGTATGTACTTGAAACGAAAGAATGGACAGGGAAATTAATTCATGGCTTAACGAAAGAAAATGCTAGTACATATTCATTTATGATTGATGAAATTGGCAAGTATCAACAAGAGATAGAGAAAGAAGAGACGTTTGAATATATTACAGGTGAAGATTCATTAACGATACAAGTGAAAAATGAAGGGAACCCAGTATATAGAGCGAAGAAACTATCTCATATTCTATACAATTGTTTGAAAGAAATGCAAGTTGATATTGTAAAGGAAAACATAAATCCGATTGTATATTTTTATAATGAGAATGGGAAAGAAGTGCTAGATCTTTCTGAAGAAAAAACGCCGAGATTAAAAGATAGAGAGCAAATTGTATCGTTCTTCAGAAATGAATTCTTAACGGGGAAAGTAATATATACAGGTCAAGAGTTGGAAAAACTTCGAGAAACCATTAATCGAATGAATTATATAATGAATTAAAAAGAGGTGGGCTTTCTGAGTGTTATATTAAGGGGTATTTTGTATGTTTATTAATAGAATGTTAAAAGTAATAGAAAGTAAATAATGAAAAAGCATTCGCGATTGCGAGTGCTTTTTTTATTTTTCAATACGTTATGGAAGGGAGAGAAGGGTTTTGAAGGGAATAAGGAATGAAAGCGGAGGTGATGCATATATATAGATGCGTTAAGTTGTTTTTTGCATATTGTATAAATGAAAAGGAGGTAAGACGGTGAAAGCTATACCGACTGATGTCCTGAGTAAAGAATTGATGGAAAGAGAAGGCGTTATATCTATTACAGTAAAGGAATTTGAAAAAATCGAAGTAGCTGGAGTAGTAGTCGCTGGTCCCGCGGTTATTTTGATTAATCAAGATTAAGTACATAGTATTGAAATAAAAAGTATCCTAGATGGATGCTTTTTATTTGTGTAGAAGAAAGAATATGGTGGATAATTGCCTTACTGGAGGGAGAGTATGTGGCAATTATTATAACGATGTTAGTAATGGGGATTTTATTAGGGTTTGTTGGAGCTGGGGGAGCCGGGTTTATTATCGCGATACTCACTTTAGTATTCCATATTCCTATTCACGTTGCACTTGCAACGTCTTTAACTGCTATGGCATTTACGACATTATCTGGGGTTATAAGTCATTATCGTGAAGGAAATGTAGTACTTACTATAGGCGGGATTGTTGGGGGATGTGGAGCGCTTGGTTCTTATATCGGTTCAAAAATTGGTTCACTTATACCAGGACATCTTCTTCATTGGTTTACAGCTGGGATGCTATTTTTATCTGCAATTTTTATGTTTATTAAATTAATTAAGTTTCAAAATAGGGAAGAGTTACTTTTAGCAGAGATTAAAGATTTTTCGAAAGAGAACATAATGAAATGTATATGTCTTGGATTAGTCACTGGAATGATGGCTGGTTCATTTGGGATTGGTTCTGCACCATTTATTCAACTTGGATTAATGGTTCTATTAGGATTGACGATTCAGCAATCTGTAGGAACAACAATGCTTGTTATATTGCCCATTGCGATTGGGGGTGGGTTAGGGTATAGTTCAGAAGGGTATCTAGATTATATATTATTATTGCAAGTATTAATTGGGACGATGCTAGGAGCTTATATCGGTGCGAAGTTTACAAATTATGCACCACGTATGCTTTTGAAGTTTTCAATGATTATGACACCAGTTTTCGCTGGATGTATGTTATTAATGGGATAAAAATAATATAGCAAACTAATATGTTTTACGAATGAATTATGTAAGTAATTCATATTTCCCATATAAAAGGATTTGCTTTAATATAATGAGTGTAAAGTTCGAGTATTCGAAGTACTACTTGAATTATATCCCTATCCCTTTTCTAAAAATGCGAACAAGTTTTGCCCTATTCTATTCAATATTTAATTGTATAGAAATATATTGTTCGATGACCATTATGGAACGTACATAATGGGAAAATCCCGATCCTTAAAGAGGATGCCCCTAATCTTCATGTGAAAATATGATCGGATATGAAAGCTGACCAATTTATGGTCAGCTTTCTTTTTGTTCAAAAACTATTTCTTCTTTAATTTCAGTTTGTAATAATAAAGCTTTTCCGAAACGACGTTTACATTCTGCACGCACTTTTTCAATGGCTAGTAGCTGAGTAGTAGCAGGAACTGTGACGATAGCTTGGCGAGGTTTTCGATTTTCTTCACAAAAGACACATTCCACAACATATTTAAAAATCATGCTTTCATCCTTCCGTTTTTAATTTCTAAGAAGGAACTGCCTATGAAGTTGATGTAAAATTTCGTCATTGTTTTCCTTTTTTCCTCTTTTTTCAAGGAGAAAATACAAAAGGAGACGAATAGTAGTAGGGGAGGGGTGTATATGGAAAGATGGATAGGTTGCGCAGCAGTATGTGTAAATGAAAGAAATGAAGTTTTAATGGTATTACAAGGACAAAAGGATGAAGAAAAAAGGTGGTCCGTCCCAAGTGGAGGACTTGAAAAAGGAGAAACATTAGAGGAATGTTGTATCCGAGAGGTTTGGGAAGAAACAGGCTACAATGTGGAAGTTGTAAGTAAAATATACGAAAAAGAAGCGATTACATATGGGGTTCCTGTATACGTTCATTATTATGTCGTAAAAAGAATAAGCGGTAGTATGAAAATCCAAGATCCTGATGAGTTAATACATGAAATTGCTTGGAAGAGGATAGACGAAATGAAGGAATTAACGTTATCTTTCCCGGAGGATTATGAGATTTTAAACAAATACATAAATAAAAAAGCAAGTGTGTAAACACTTGCTTTTTCAATGTATCCACGATAAGAAAAGCGGAACGATAACTAAACTAGCTCCTGCAGTTAAAAGCATAGATAAACTTGCAATCGTTCCTTCTACAGGACCGATTTCGAATGCTTTTGATGTACCAGTTCCATTTGCGCTCGTTCCTAACATAATACCTTTTGCAATTGCTGTTTTAATACGGCATATACGAATGAGAGAAGGTCCGAGCAATGCTCCTGTTAACGCAGTTAAAACAACAAATACTGCTGTTAATTGTGACATACCACCAATCATTTCTGAAATGGCCATTGCAATTGGCGTCGTTACAATATGAGGTGCTAAACTATGCTCTAACGATGAATCAATTTGAAAATAATTTGCTAGTAGTGCTGAAGTAATAACTGATAGAAACGAACCGACAATGACATTAAGTAAAATAGCCATTCCATGTTTCTTAAGTAAATCAAAGTATTTATAGATTGGCCATGCAAAAGCAACTGTTGCAGGTTTTAATAATTCTGTTAACCAGTGGCCTCCAGTTTCATACGTTTCATAAGATGTGTCTAGTCCGAGTAATAACGCGATTAAAATAATAGGACAGACGAGAAGAGGAGAAAGTAAGCTCCAATTCCAGCGTTGATACATTTTTTTCGATATCCAATATGTGAATAGTGTTAATAGTAAACAAAGAAAGCCGATCATTGCACGGATCCTTTCCGCTTTAGTAGCAATTCTGTTAAGAGTCCTGTAACGAGAGTGACACAAAGTGTACTAATCATAATAATTAAGATGAGATCGATTCCATATTGTGATAGTGTATCTTTGTAGCGTATGACAGCGACTGCAGAAGGAATGAAAAATAAAATAAGTTCTTTTAATAAAAAGTCTGCACCGTCTTGTATCCACTCTTTTTTCACTAGGTTAAATTTTAACGAGATTAATAATAAAAAAATACCGATAATACTTCCTGGAACTGGGAGGTGTGCCTGTTTTGCAATCCATTCACCTGTCCAAGCGAAACAAAATAATAGTAAAATTTGTCCGCTTAATTTCCACCATTTCATACAGTAAACACCTCTTTCTTTTTTTACATAAAAATTGTAAAAAAGAATTAACAATTTCTACTATACGTTCATTCAAAAAATTTGTCTAATATATAAATTATATGTTATTAATATATTAGACGTATTAATTGAAATGGAAAAGGGTGTCCAAAATGGAATTACGGCATTTGCAATATTTTGTTGTAGTGGCAGAGGAGTTACACTTTGGACGAGCAGCTGCTCGTTTACAAATGACACAACCACCGCTTAGTCAACAAATTCAGCAATTAGAAAAAGAAATGGGAGTTATGTTATTTTCAAGAACGAAGAGAAAGGTTGAATTAACAGAAGCTGGAGAAATGTTTTTGAAAGAAGTAAAAAAAGCGTTTGAACAAATTGAAAAAGCTGTAGAAATTGCACAAAGTGCCCAAAGGGGAGAAGTGGGCTCACTTTCAATTGGTTTTGTAGGTGCGGCGATATATGATATTTTACCATCTATCGTAAGGGAGTATAGAAAGAAATTTCCGAGGGTGTCTGTTGCATTACATGAATTATCTACTCCAGATCAAGTGCATGCACTTCATGATAATCGTATTGATATTGGATTTTTGCGTCCACCAATCCCAACACAATTATTAGAATTAGAGCCAATTCAAAAACTATCTTGTACGTTATGTTTACCGAAGGCTCATCCACTTGCAGAGAAAGATGAAATACATATAGAAGATTTACGGGATGAACCGTTTGTATTTATTACGAGACCAGTATGGCCAGCGTTATATGATACAATTTTATCACTTTGCCGCGACGTCGGGTTTAGTCCGCGTATCGTACAAGAAGCGACGGAATATCAAACAGTTATGGGACTTGTAGCAGCGGGGATTGGAATTACAGTCATACCGGTATCGGCAAATAAATTATATAAAACAGAAGTTGTATATAAAGAGCTATATGATTCTAATTTTGTTGCAGAAATGTCAGTCGCGTACAAAAAAATGAATAGCAATCCAGAGCTTTTAGAGTTTTTAAAAATTGCAAGAGAGAAGAAAAGAATAGAAGTTGAGGATGAGATTAATTAAGTTGTTGAAAAATACACCTCGTTAAACACTAAAGCGGAAATGTAATTGCATTTCCGCTTTAGTGTTTTTTTAGTTCTATACGAAAGAGATAAACATGTTCATTTTTGTTTTCTAGGACTAAAGACTTAGAGAAAATTCCGATTGTAGTGCGATGTTTAAAATGTCATATTTTTATACACTAGTAGTATAGAATGCGTATGTAATAAGGTAGGGGAAGAATTTTATGTCTTTATGTCGGTTAGCGAGAAAAAATATAAGAACATTTGCTACCAAAAGGATGAAGCAATTTATGTGGATTGCTATGAGTATTATGATTTTGTTTTTTATGATATCGCTACAATTTAATGAAGTAGTTGCTGGGGAATTAGGGACTACATTTTTATTTCAAATGTGTTTTTACACGTTGTTTATCGTAGTCATTTTCATATGTACGTTTATTACATATAAAATGACTTATTCTCTTCTGCAAGCGAGGAAAGAAGAAATTAAATCTTATGTAGCAGAGAATAGGAAGAGAAATGATGTACTATGTTTATTATGTCAGGAGCAATTATTTATTTATGGAGCAGCGTTTGTTTTTGGATTAGTTAATGGGATGTTATTTTTAAAATTATTTACGATTATCTTTATGAAAATAACAGGAATACAAGGGATAAATAGTGCACCGATTACAATATATGCAATAGTAGTAGTGAGTATAATTATGATTGTTATTCTTCTATTATCGATGGTGCAATGTATTCGATTTGTTCAAAGTTTACAAGATGAAAATTCATTTCAGTTTAAAGAAAAGGCATGAGAAATCATGTCTTTTTCCATTTTACACATAAAAATAATCATGTTACAGTGTAAAGACCTGACAAAGAATGGGAAGGAAAGGTTGTATAGCATGACAAATGAACAATCGATTGTAAAGGTTGAGCGGTTAACGAAGCGAATCGGTTCAAAGACACTTGTAGAAAATATTAGTTTCGAAGTTAAAAAAGGTGAAGTAGTTGGTCTGCTTGGACCAAATGGTGCTGGAAAAACGACTTTAATGAGAATGATGGTCGGCATGATTCGTATGACAGAGGGCGAAGTTTGGATTGATGGTCAATCTGTAAAACAGCAATTTGAAAGTACTGCCTCGAAAATTGGAGCGGTAATTGAGACACCGGAATTTTATCCGTTTTTGAGTGGCTATGAGAATTTAACATATTTCGGACGCATGAATGGTAACGTTACAGAAGAACGTATCGATGAAGTAGTGAAACTGCTAGGTATGGGACAAGTCATTGATCGCAAAGTAAAAGCATATTCACTCGGCATGAGACAACGTTTAGGAATTGCCCAAGCGCTTATTCATGATCCAGATGTATTAATATTAGACGAACCAACGAATGGATTAGACCCTAGTGGAATACATGAAATGAGAATGTACATAAAGAAAATTGCACATGAACAAGGAAAAGCGGTACTGGTATCTAGTCACTTACTTTCGGAAGTTGAATTAATGTGTGATAGAGTTATCATTATTCAGCACGGAGAATATGTCGCGACGCAAAATATTCAGCATAATCAAAGTGAAGAGATGGAGACAATCCGTATACGCGTAGATGATGCGAATAAAGCGGCAGAAATGTTAGACCAAGATGTTTTAATAAAAGGTAATGATTTACTTATTCATGTAAAAGATGAAGAAATCCCAAATGTTATTCGTACATTGCTTGAGAAAAACATTCAAGTGTATCGTGTATATGAAGAAAGAAAAACGTTAGAAGAGCAATTTTTAGAATTAACAGGGGGAAAAGATATTGTTTAATTTAGTGTATAACGAATTGTATAAAATATTTAAGCGAAAGCGAACGATTATTCCATTTGCAGTTATTGCAGTATTAATAATCGGATTAGGATGGGTTACTGTAAAGTATTTGGAGCCGGAAACAAAAGGATGGAAAGCTGATTATACAGAACGAACTGTAGAAATTGAGAAAAAGCTAGGCATGGAAAAAGGAGCAATTTTAGCGGAACGATCTGGGGATGAGCTTGTAAAGGAATATCAGCTCAAGATGAAGCATTTAGACACAGATACAGCACCGGCAAGTAGTTCTCCACTTTCTTTCATGAGAGATACAGGCTTTATCGTATTTCCAATATTACTTCCGTTTATCCTCGTGTATGCAAGTACAATTTTTGCGAATGAATATAGCTGGGGAACATATAAATTTTTAACAATACGACCAGCGAGTCGCTTTAAAATTTTGACAGCTAAGTTTTTAGCAATTGTCATATTTGCAGCATTATTGTTTATATTTAATATGATTTTCTCCATTTTATGTGGACTGGTTATTTATAAATTCCAGCAGCCTGCATGGAGCGAGTTTATTTTCCAAGATGGAAATATTATAAAACAAAATATTTTTGTAGAAGCTAGTAAGTATTATATTTTATCGTGGTTGCCGACGATTGTGTACGTAGCGTTTGCGTTTATGATTTCTGTGCTAACAAGATCTAGCGGAGGCGCGATTGGTATTTCACTATTTCTTGCTTTATCAGGAAACATCGCATTACTAGCAGCAACTAGATATGATTGGGCGAAATATTTATTGCCAGCAAACACAGATTTATATAGTATTGCAAAGAATGGAAGCTTTATTGATGGAGTAACGTTCCCGTTTGCATCATGTATGTTATTACTGTATTTATTTGTATTTTTAATCATTTCCTATACAGTATTTTTAAAACGTGATTTAACTTAAAAAAAGGAGCCGTTAAGCATTTCTTAACGGCTCCTTTTTTAGGAAAAATGTTTAAGTGCCCTTTCAGCTAACAAAGCGAAGTATTCTGCACTTATAGGTAACGCTCGCTCATCTACTGTAAAGCTTGGATGATGCCATTCATGTGTACCACTCGTTCCCATAAAGACGAATGATCCTGGTATGTGTTGTTGATAAAAAGAGAAATCTTCGCCAGCCATGGAAGGAGTAGGGGTAATCACGTCTAGTGACATTTCCTGTGCAGTTTGTGTACATAAATGAGTAAGACTTTCATCATTATGGACAGCAGGAGGACCTGAATGAAAATGGAATTCTGTTTTTACACCTAGTGCATCAGAAACGCCCTTAATGATACGTTCCATTAAGGCTGGAATTTTTTCGCGTGTTTCAGCTTGGAAAGTACGAACAGTACCTTCTAATATTGCTTTTTCAGGAATAACGTTCCACGTATTTCCTGAGTGGATGTTTGTGACACTAACGACGGCATTATGTGAAGAACTTATATTTCGGCTTACAATAGTTTGTAGTGCCATCACAATTTGAGAAGATGCGACAATAGGGTCTACCCCAGCATCTGGTACAGCTGCATGTGTACCAACTCCGTGAATTTCAATTTCAAATCGATCAACTCCGGCCATCAGTGGACCATCTTTAATACCGATTGTACCTACTGGTAAATCAGGTTTATTATGCATACCGAAAATAGCTTGTACACCACGTAAATGCCCGGCTTCGATGACGTTGCAAGCACCATTACTACTTTCTTCAGCTGGCTGGAATATAAAGCGTACAGTTCCGCTAAGAGAAGATTCTTTTTCTTTTAGCAAATAAGCAGCCCCTATAATAGCAGCTGTATGAAAATCATGCCCACAAGCGTGCATTTTTCCATGGATTTTTGAAGCGTAGGATAAATTTGTTTCTTCCTGAATAGGAAGGGCATCAATATCAGCACGGATTGCTATAAGCGGTCCGTTACGATTCCCCGAAATTTCAGCAATAACGCCCGTTTCTAAATTAGAATTTATAATCGTAATGTTTTTCTCTTCCAACCAATTCTTTATAGCTTTCGTCGTTTCAAATTCTTCGTATGATAGTTCTGGATGCTCATGTAAATTTCGACGAATAGAAATTAGCGTCTCAGTTAATTGCTCTAGATTTGCTGCCACTTATAATGCCTTCTTTCTTAAATAAAGTATTTACATTAAGTATACAATATTAAAAGAGAGGATTCTCAAATGAAAATCCCCTCTCGTTTATGCTGCCAATTTTTTGTGTGTATGATGTTTACGATAACGTCCACGCATTGCATAAGCAATTTGCGGGATTGCAATCCCGATTAAAATAAGTGATACACCGAACCATTGTGAAGATAGTACAGCTTCTTTTAAAACGAATACAGACATAATTGTTGTAACTGGTAGTTCCGCAGCGCCAAGAATAGTCGCTAAGCCAGAACCAATCTTTGGAATACCAATTGTAAAGGCGATAGAAGGAATGACGATACTGAATGTTCCTAAACCTAAACCGTATTTCCAAAGTCCTTCAGAAATTGCACCGTTAAAAATAAATGTTGGAGGGAATACGATCATTACTAAAGTTAAAGCACCAGCCATTAAAAGAACACCGCGTGGTAATGAAGGTACTTCAACAGCAACTTTTCCGCTCACGAAAATGTATGTTGCAAATGTAACAGCAGATAATAGGCCTAATATAATTCCAGTCGTATCGAAATCACCTGCTGATTTTTCTAGTAAACCACTTGATAAAAATGTACCTGCAAGTAAGAAAATAACAGAAATAACTTTTTCTCTTGAAGGTAAAGTTTTTGTTGCGACTGCTTCAATAATAATTCCGACCCAAACGAATTGGAATAAAAGTATAATGGCGATAGATGCTGGTACAGTTTTTAATGAAGCATAATAAAAAATTCCAGTGAAACTTGCAGATGTACCTGCAACGAATAAAATTAAAGCTTGTTTTAATGGAACACGATGTCTAGAAAATAGAAGTGTAATAGCAAGCAAAATAATCCAACCGAACAAATATTGGCTGCCAATTACCTCTCCAAGTGAAAATCCTTCTGCATATGCAAGTTTAACGAAAATAGCTAAAATTCCATAACTACACGCTCCTAATAAAACTAAAAGAGAATAACGAAGCATGAAATATTCCTCCCATCTATATGAAATTGTTCCGTAACGGACATATATAACTAGAGGGAAGTATACAAAATTAAAAATGAAGGGTCAAATAAAAGAAAAGTGTGACATTTTATAGAATAATAATAAAAGTATGATATTTATGCATAATCTTGAAATTAGTAATAATAGAAGTATTGTAAAATCAAGTTTGTATTGTATAAAGACAGCATTTGAAAAAAATATTTTTTAATCAATATGTATATAAACGTACGAATAACATGCTAATCATTTGAGAAACTATATTACCTTTGTTATGTTAATAACATTAGAGAGGTTTTGTAGTGTAATTGAGATTTTTCTATATAAATAGAAGGAAATGAAAACGTTTTTTCAGAAAAAGTGTGAAAGGGTAGTTTTTCTTATTATCACGTTGGAAAAGTGATTTCACGAATTGTTCATAGTATTTTTATATGTTTTTGCTACAATATGTAAGGAGAGGAGTGGAATAATGCAAGATATTAGTATTTTTTTAGCGTTTGGTGCTGGGTTTTTATCATTTATTTCCCCATGTTGCTTACCGCTTTATCCGGCATTTTTATCGTACATAACAGGTATGTCGGTTTCTGAGTTGAAAGAAGAAAATGCAATGCTTCGCAAAAGAAGTATGATACATACAGCGTTTTTCTTACTTGGATTTTCAATTATATTTATTGCAATTGGATTTGGTACAAGTTTTATTGGAGGCATCTTTACAAATTATAAAGATTTAATTAGACAGTTAGGTGGTATATTTATCATCGTGTTCGGTCTTATTATTGTCGGTGTGTTTAAGCCGAAGTTTTTAATGCAAGATCGTAAATTTACGTTTAAAAATCGTCCGAGTGGTTATTTTGGATCTGTTTTAATTGGGTTGGCATTTGCTGCAGGGTGGACGCCTTGTACAGGACCTATTTTAGTGTCTGTAATCGGATTAGCAGCAACAAATCCAGAATCAGCAATGATTTATATGATTGCATACATACTTGGATTCGCTATTCCGTTCTTCGTGCTATCATTCTTTATTACGAAAATGTCTTGGATTAAAAGAAATAGTATGAAGTTCATGAAAATCGGGGGATACATTATGATTATCATGGGTATCTTCTTATACTTTAACTGGATGACGAAAATTATCGTATATTTCTCAAGTTTATTTGGTGGTTTTACGGGTTTTTAGTATTATTCTGTGAAAATGTTGGAAATACTAACGGAAAAGCATATAATGAAAGTATATTTTGCATATAGCCACAAAAAAGGATGAGAAAATATGAACATAGTTGTTTTATCCAGTATCGTTGCTGTTTGTATGGCTGTTGGTGCGATGTTTATTCGTTTAAAAGCAGCTAAGAAACCTGCAACATTGAAAAAAATTATACTTCCACCATTTTTTATGAGTACGGGAGCGTTGATGTATGTTTTTCCTGAATTTCGATTAACTCCAGCAGAAATGTTAGAAGCAATTGGCGTCGGTTTGTTTTTCTCTATTTTTCTTATTAAAACATCTAAATTTGAAATTAGAGGACAAGAGATTTATTTGAAGCGTTCGAAAGCATTTGTCTTTATTTTAATCGGATTACTTGTCGTGCGTATTGTATTTAAAACATATTTAAGCCAATCGCTTGATTTAGGACAACTTAGTGGGATGTTCTTCTTGCTGGCATTTGCGATGATTGTGTCATGGAGAATTGCCATGTACCGTTCCTTTACAAAATTACAGAAGGAAATGGAAAAAGAAGATGGTTTTTATAATGAAAAAGATATGAAATTAACTTAAAAACTGTATATGTATAAAATAAAAAGACAGCGTTTTTTGACGCTGTCTTTTTATTTTATATTGCTAACATCTTCTATTCCAACCGCGCCGGATAAAACGTTCCCCATTAAAGAAACAATTTAAATTTGGTGAGACGAACGGACCGATAAACGGAATAATGTTTGGCTCTGAAGTTTCATCAACGAAAGTCGGTGGTTTAGTAGGATCTGGTCTGAGTGTATAGCGAATGCGGGCGGTATTTTGAATGAGACCATTTCGTGGCTCTGCTGTTACTTGAACGATAAAACGAACAACAACGGATTCACTTGGATTAACAGTATTGATAAGAATACCGATAGTTGGGCTAGTTCCGGGACGTGCTACTCCATTTACTGTTACTGAATTTGGATAGAAAGTAACTTCAGGAGGAAGTGGGTCGGTAATGAGTACGTTATTTACTGGGATGGTGCCATTGTTAGTAAAGGTAAGTGTATATGTGATGAAATCACCGAGATGGGCGCTATTTACATTTGCGGTCTTAATAAATGTGTTTGGCTCATTAGGGTTTACTTCTATCGTAATTGGTGGTGTTGTAGTCGTTGTTGTGATAGGTGGTCTAGTAGAGTCGGGTTGAGAAGTATACGTAATGGATGCGATATTTGTAATCATTCTATTAGCTGGAAGTGTAATAACCTGTACTTTGAATGAAATAGTTACGGATTCTGTTGGATTAAGAGTTCCGACTGGAATGCCTGTGGATGGATTTGCGTTTGGAACGGGAATGTTATTAATTGTGACACTATTTGGAACGAATGATGTGCCGACAGGAAGTGAGTCTGTAACAGAAATGTCAGTGACAGGAATCGTACCTTCATTTTGGAATGTGATAGTAAATGTAATCGTATCACCTACTGAAACGATGGATTTATCAGCGGTTTTTATCGGGTTAATAGTCCCAACGTTTACAGGAGTAATTGTAGTAGGTGTAGGCGTAGTAACGGATACAGGTGGTTTAGTAGGATCGGGTTGGTACTGGAAGGAAACGTTACCTTGGTTTTGAATTTCTCCGCTTGGTGGAATTGAAGTAACTAGGACACGGAAAGAAATCGTTGCGGATTCAGAAGGAGCAAGTGTTGAAATTGGGATGCCTGCTGATAGATTTGCAGTTGGTTGCGGCACGTTGTTAATTGTGACACTATTTTGGATGAACGAAGTACCGATAGGAATTGTATCAGTTACAAGTATATGATTAGCAGGAATGGTACCTGTATTTTGGAGAGAAATCGTATACGTAATGATATCACCTAAAGTAACTGTTTCCGGCGTGGCTGTTTTTTTCGGATTTAATATAGCTGTAGTTACATTCGTTGTGTTAATTGGAGTAGGGTCTGTAATTGTAATAGGAGGTTCACCAGGACCTGGTTCATATGTGAAAGTAACAGTTGCTTGATTTCGAATAATACCACCAGGTGGTACACTTGTGACTCTTGCTTGGAATTGAACAGTAATTGTATCGTTTGGATTGACTGTTCCAACAGGTATACCTACAACAGGATTTGCTCCAAGATCTGAAATGTCATTTATTACAACAGTACCTGGAAGAAACGTTAACCCATTTGCTAACGGATCAGTAATGATAACGGAAGTTGCAGGGACTGATCCGCGATTTTGGAAGGTTACAGTATACGTTATGATTTCATTTATATCTACAATTTGTTTGTCGGCTAGTTTATTTGGGTTAGGTGTAGGTGTAATAACGGATACTTCAACAGTTGGAGTAGGATCTGTAATAGTAATAGGGGGTTCGCTAGGGTTTGGCTGGAATGTGTAAGTGACAGTTGCAGTGTTTTTAATAATACCGTCTGGTGGGAGTTCAGTTACAGTAACTTGATAAGTTAATGTAACAATTTGTCCTGGAGTTACAGTCCCAACGTTTACACCATTATTTGGATTTGTTCCAGGTTGCGTGACGCCATTAATCGTAACGCTATTCGGAATGAAAGTAGTACCAGATGGAGTAGGGTCTGTAATAATAACATCTGTCGCATTAATATTCCCGACATTTTGGAACGTAATTGTATATGTGACAGTATCACCAAGATTAATAGTTTGAGGGTTACCTTGTTTGTTAGGATTAATAGTAACTTCACTTACTTGCGTCTTTGTAGTAGGTGTAGGCGTAGTAACAGATACAGGTGGTCTAGTAGGATCTGGCTGATATTGGAATGAAACGATCCCTTCATTTTCGATAAAGCCTGTCGGTGGTATCGAAGTTACTTGAACTTGGAAAGTTACGACGGCTGAAGTGTTAGGTTCTAATGTACCGATAAGAATTCCGGAACTAGGAACGATACCAGGTTGCGTGACGCCGTTAATCGTAACGCTATTCGGAATGAAAGTAGTACCAGCTGGAATAGGATCGGTTACAAGTACATTTGTTGCAGGGACAGTTCCTGTATTTTGTAAGGAGATTGTATAGGTGATTGTGTCACCTAATAAAGCAAATACTTTATCAGCGGATTTTGTAGGGTTTGTTGTTGCCGTGTTGACATTGGTAGTAGTAGGAGGCGTTGGAGTAGTCACTGTTACTGGAGGTTCTCCAGGATTAGGTTGGAATGTGTAGGTGATAGTAGCTTCATTTATAATAATTCCGTTAGGTGGTATGGAAACAACGCGAACTTGAAAAGTTACAACAACTGATTGACTAGGATTTAATGTGCCAAGAGGAATGCCAAGAGCTGGATCAACATCACTAGTTGGGATACCATTAATTGTTACACTATTTGGAATGAAAGTCGTACCAACTGGAATCGAATCTGTAAAAATGATATTTGTTAGTTGAACAGTTTGTAAGTTTTGGAATGTAACGGTGTACGTAATGATATCGTCTATATCAACGTTGTTTCGATCAGCCGTTTTCGATGGATTAATAATACTATTAATGATTTCAGTATTAACTGGTGGTGTTTCTTCTGTTTTTGTAATAGGAGGTTCATTTGGATTAGGCTGAGAGGTAAAGTTGATTGAACCAACATTTGTAACAACCCCATTAGGGGGTATATTCGTAATCGTTACTTGGAACGTAATGGTTATTATTTGATTTGGTTGTATTGTACCAATGAGTATCCCAATGCTTGGATCAACACCTGGTTGGGAAAGGCCATTTACTGTAACAGAATCTACAATAAATTGTGTGCCTACTGGTGGTTGATCAATGACAGATACATTTGTCATAGGAATATTTCCAGTGTTTTCAAGGGTAATTGTATAAGTGAGTGCATCGCCAATGTTAGCGATTGGCAAATCTACTGTTTTTGTTGACTCTAATTCTGCATTTTGTACAATTGTTTCTGCGATTGGAGTCGGTGTGGTTGTTGTAATAGGCGGGAGTGTCGGATCTGGTTGAGATGTGTAAGTGACATTTGCTTCATTTGAGATAATGCCATTTGGTGGTAAAGCTGTTATTTGTACTTCTAAAGTAACAGTCACTACTTGTCTAGGGTTTAATGTGCCAACTGGGATTCCTGTTTCAGGGGTCAAATTAGGTTGTGGAATGCCATTAATCGTAACGCTACCAGGGATAAATGTAGTTCCAGTAGGGATAGAATCTGTAATAATGACATTAGTTGCAGGTATATTACCAGTATTTTGAAGGGTGATTGTATAAGTGAGCGTATCACCAATACTTGCAAACTCACGATCCACTGTTTTTTGCGGGTTCGGGTTAGCGGTACGAACAGGTAAAGTTACGGTAGGAGTCGTTTCTGTTGTTGTAATAGGAGGTTCGCTAGGATTAGGCTGAGAAGTGTAGGTAACACTTGCTGTATTTTCTATTTTTCCATTAGGAGGAATAGCGTTTATTTGAATCTGGAATGTAACAGTAACTGTCTCGCCGGGATTAACTGTTCCAACAGGAATTCCTGTGACTGGACTTACGCCGGGTTGAGCGACATTGTTTACAGTAACACTATTCGTAATAAAAGTTGTACCCGGTGGTAAAGAATCTGTAATTGTTACACCAGTAGCAGGTATAGTTCCTTGGTTTGTAAATGTGACAGTATAAGTTACAATATCGCCAATTTCTGCAAACGTAAGGTTTGCTGTTTTTGTTGGACTTATGACTACAGTTTGGATAGGAGTTGTTGTTTCAGGAGTTGTTTCTGTTTTTGTGACTGGAGGTAAATTTGGATCCGGTTGATAATTAAATGTTGCACTACCTTGATTTCGGATTTCGCCGCTAGCAGGGATGTTTATTACTCGTACTTGGAAAGTAATCGTTGCGCGTTCGGATGGCACTAAAGTTCCAAGTGAAATTCCTGATGATGGATTTGTTCCTGCTTGAGGAATCCCATTAATCGTAACACTATCTGGAATAAATACAGTACCGGCAGGGATAGAATCTATTACTGTTATATTCGTAGCAGGAACAGTACCGGTGTTTTGAAATGAGAGAGTATAGGTAATGACATCATTTAATGCAACGAAGGAGCGATCTGCTGTTTTTTGTGGATTTAGTGTAGCGGTATTAACTGCTGTTTCTGTTTCAGGAGTTGTAATAGTTGTCGTAACGGGAGGTTCATTTGGATTTGGCTCGTATGTGAATGTAACATTTGCTTGATTTCTAATAACTCCTCCGGGCGGGATACTATTTACTACACCTTGGAACGTAACTATAATACTTTGACCGGGATTTACAGTGCCGACGGGTATACCAATTTCAGGGTTTTCTCCAAGTTGTGATGTGCCATTTACGACAACGCTACCTGGAACGAAAGAAACACCAGATGGAAGTGTATCTTTTATAATAATATTTGTAGCGGGGACGGTCCCTCTATTTTGGAATGTTACAGTAAAAGTAATCGTATCCCCTATATCAACAACTTGTCGATCAGCAGATTTTGTAGTCGTTGGATTAGGATTATTAATTGGAATGTTTACACTTGGAGTGGTGGTAGTTGTTGTGACAGGAGGCTCACTTGGGTTCGGTTGATATTGGTAAGTGAAGGATGCTTGGTTTCTAATTATTCCATCAGGTGGTAAGTTTGTAACGACAACTTGATACGTGATTGTTTTCGTTTCTCCGACAGAAATGGTACCAAGTGGTATACCAAGTGATGGGGCTGTTCCTGGCGTTGTAATGCCATCGATTGTAACACTATTTGGAACGAAAATAGTTCCGTTAGGTGTAGGGTCTGTAACGACTACATTTGTAGCCGGAACGGTCCCGTTATTTGTAAATGTGACCGTGTAGGTAATCGTATCTCCTAAATCAGCAACTTGTTTGTCGGCAGATTTTGTAGGCGCTGTAATAACGGTCCCAACTTGAGTTTCTGTTTTAGGAGTTGGGGTAGTTGTTGTAACAGGAGGCTCATTTGGATTAACAATATAATTAAATGATACACTGCCTTGGTTTTCTATAATTCCATTTGGCGGGACACTTGTAACTTGAACTTGGAATGTAATTGTTTTTGCTTGATTTGGATTTAAAGTACCAATCGATATACCGTTTTCAGGATTACTGTTAGGTTGTGAGACACCATCAATCGTGACGCTATTTGGAATAAATGTTGTACCGTTTGGAATTGGATCTGTTAGTACAATATTTGTTGAGGGAACAGTGCCGTTATTTTGTAAACTAATTGTATACGTAATAACATCACCAATATCAACGAAAGTACGATCAGCAGATTTTGTAGGGTTAACTGTAGCGGTATTAACAGAGACTGTAGTAGGTGCTGTCGGTTCGGTTGTGGTAACCGGCGGCCTTGTTGGATCTGGCTGGTACGTATATGTCGTTGAAGCTTCGTTTGCAATAACGCCGCCAGCTGGAATTTGTGTAACAAGAACTTGGAAAGATAGTGTTTTGGTTTCACCGGGATTAATTGTTCCAACCGGGATTCCTAGTGCGGGATTTGAATTTGGAACCGGTACATTATTTAAGATTACGCTATTCGGAATGAATGTTGTACCAGTAGGAATGGTATCAGTAAAAACTACATTTGTAGCAGGGATCGTACCATCATTAGTGAAAGTAATCGTATACGTAATAACATCACCAATATCAACAGTAGTTTTATCCGCCGTTTTAACAGGGTTTGTAATAGCGGTGTTAACAGGAGTAGTAGTAGGTGGTGTAGGGTTTGTTGTTGTAATAGCTGGTTTTGTAGGATCTGGTTGATACGTAAATGTTGTGGTTCCGATATTTCGGATTAGGCCATTCTCTGGGAGAGCGGTAACTTGAACTTGGAAAGTGACAGTGACAGTATTACCAGCTGCGATTGTTCCAATTTGTATACCACCAGAAGGGTTTACGCCAGGTTGTGAAGTACCGTTAATTGTGACGCTATTCGGAATAAATGTAGTGCTACTTGGAATTGGATCAGTTACAATAACGTTCGTTGCAGCGATGTTTCCTGTATTTGGTACAGTAATCGTATACGTAATAATATCACCGATATCAGCAATTTGTGGACTAGCAGTTTTTGTTGGATTTACAATTGCAGTTCGTACAGAAGTAGTTGTTGGAGGTGGTGTTATCGTAGTGGTTGTTGAGGGTTCAGCCGGATTCGGTTGCGACGTAAATGTTACATTTGCTTCGTTAGTAATCGTTCCGTTAGCTGGGAGGGAAGTGACTTGGACTTGAAATGTGACAGTTTTAGTTTGACCAGCAGGAATTGTACCTAGCGGAATATTTGTTGGAGTTACGCCAGATTGTGCCGTTCCATTAACTGTAACACTGTTTGGAATAAAAGTAGTGCCAGTAGGGATAGGGTCGGTGATGGAAACATTTGTCGCTGAAATATTACCGTTATTTGGAACAGTAATCGTATACGTAATGATGTCACCAATATTCACAATTTGTTGGTTTGCACTTTTAGTTGGATTTATGATAGTAGCATTAATTTGTGTTTCAACTATATTACTTGTAGAGTTTCTGTTAATTGGTGGTTGGTTTGGTGGATTATATTGAAAGCCTGAAGTTGCACTATTTGGAATAGGGTTAGGTGTAGGGAGAGTATTAACTTGAACTTGAAACGTAATTGTAGCATTCCCGTTTGCAGCAATCGTTCCTACATTTATTCCAGTAGCAGGATTATCTGTAGTAGAAGTACCATTAACTGTAACGCTACCCGGTACGAACGATGTGCCGGCAGGAGGCGTGTCTGTAATGATAACATTATTAGCAGCTAATGTGGCTTGATTTGTGGCCGTAATTGTATACGTAATCGTATCACCGATAGTAGCAATTGTTTTATCTACTGCTTTTGTTAATGCGACATTAGCTGTGAAAATATCTGTATTAACAATATTGCTTGTTGTCGTACGTGTGATAGTGGGTGCGTTAGGTGCAGGTTGAAATTCGTATCCAAATAATGCTACGTTACTTGCAACTGGTGGGGTAGGGACACTTGTAACATCTACTTGAAAGGTAATTGTAACAGAGCCGCCAGCAGGAATGTTGCTAATGGGAATACCAGTAGCAGGATTTCCAGCTGTTGCAACGCCATCAACTGTAACGCTGTTTGGAACGAAAGTAGTGCCAGCGGGTATGGGGTCTGTAAATGTAACGTTTTGGGCAGGAAGTGTTCCGGTATTTTGGACAACGATTGTATAGGTTAAACGACTTCCTATTGTTGCTATTGCCATTAGATTCGTCCTTTCTGTATAAATTTAAATCCGGTCAAGGCATGGAATATTTACAAATAGCATTATTTAATAATCTAGAAACAATACTATGTGTAAATATTAGTATAAAATGAGCTCGTCATTGCATCCTATTCAAATTTAAATGAATAGGAATAGGCAAAGGCTTTTTTTTTGCCCAAATTAGTCTGTGCATATACAAATGGAACTTTTTTTACTTGTTTGCATTAAATGAAATAGCGAATAAATATTTATCTTATATGGAAGGGGAGTGGAATTGTTGGCTTTTGTACAAACATATACGAAAACAGACTCTTTATTTATGGTACACACAGGTAATACAGTTGGCATGCGTGGTATTACAACAGCGACGGCGTATCAATACAATGCATTAATAACAAGAGATACAAATTTAAGTTTTGCAGGAGTTCCTTCTTCGGTAGATCCATTAACTTTTGCGGGAACGACAAATGATTGGACATTAAATGGTTCTTGGGCAAGACTTAATCCTTCAGTAACAGATGTACCAGCAACAGCAACTGTAGACTTTGCAATGCTAGTATGGCAAGGAACATTGAGTGCAACTGTGACAGAAACGGTGGTAAATAACAATATACCTACTTTACAAACACCGGATGGGGTCACTCATACAATTACGAGTGTTCCTGCATGGGGAGAGACGAGATCAAGCGGAACATTTCAAGGTACCATTTATACACGTGCTGCAAATGTAACAAATATTCTACAAGGGCTTTCAAATCGAGCAGCGGGGGATTATTTTGTAGAAAGGGTTCCCACGGCAAATCCTCCGACGCAAGGGACAGGCGTAGGATGGGCATTGGTTGTTGTATATCGCGATAATTCATATCCTATTAGGAATGTTAGTTTATATACTGGTTTACTCATTTCTACATTGGGTGAGACAGCAACGATTTCAAATTTTATCACTCCAGTTGTAGCGCCGGTTAATGCTCGTGTATTTACAATGGCAATTAATGGTGATACTGATGCGACAGGTGATAGATTTAACTTAAACGGTACGGGACTTTCAGGACCTAATAATTTAATAAATAACTTTTTTGCTTCACAAGTAAATAATTATTTGGGAAATTTAAATACAGTCGGAAGTTTTGGGGATAGAAATATGCCAATTGGTACTTCTGCGACTAATCGGCGTGCAGAGTTTGATGTGACAAATGTACCCGCAAATGGCGTGTTAACAGCCGGCTCTACTTCTACTACCGTGAATATCCCAAATACATTTGATTATCTTTACGCTGGTGCTGTCGGTTTACAAATAGATTTAGCGGAGGCACGTTTAACTGCTACAAAATCAGTAATAGTGAGTTAAAAAATTGAAAACTTTAATAAAATTTTTTATCCTAATAGGAGTGAATTCTATTGGCTTTTGTTCAAGCTTACGGTAAAAACGATAACTTATTTATGATGCATACGGGTAATACGATGGGAATGCGCGGTACTGCAAATACAAACTTTGCTTACAATGCACTTATAACATTAAATACAGATTCTACTTTTGGAGGAGTTCCTTCATCGACGGACCCGAATACATTTGGAGGTACAACAAATGATTGGACATTAGATGGCTCATGGGCTGAATTAAATCCATCAACTACTATCGTTCCAGCTACGGCGGTTGTAGATTTTGCGTTACTTGTTTGGTCAGGTGGATTGGATACGGCTGTTACAACTGCTGTTGTTGATGCGAATCCTCCAAATTTAGTTACGCCTGATGGAACGAGTACACAAGTGACAATTAATTCAGCATGGTCATCAGAAGGGACAAATCTCCCTTTTATAGCCAATGTTTATAATCGAGCAGCAGACGTTACATCTTTACTGCAAGGTTTACCGAATCGAGCAGCAGGAAGATATAGTGTGACAAGATTACCTACGCGTCAGCCAGTTGGTTATGGTGCAGGATGGTCGTTGATTGTTGTATATCGTGATTCCTCATATCCGATGAGAAATGTGAGTTTATTTCCAGGTTTTTTATTATCCGGTACACCACAAACCATTTCAGGATTTTTTACACCAGCTACAGGGACGGTGACAGCAAGAGCTTTTGTAATGGCGGTAAATGGTGATCCGAATTTTACAGGTGATAATTTTCAATTGAACTCTGTGACATTAACAGGACCAAATAATCCAATAGGGAACTTTTTTAGAGGGCAAGTAAATGATATTAATGGAAATTTAAATACAATTGGTAGTTTTGCAGATCGGAATTTTTCTGGAACGACTACAACTGCAAATGCAAGAGCTGAGTTTGATATTACAAATGTAAATGCAACAGGTTCTATTGCACCAAATACGACATCTACACAAGTAAATATTACAGGTACTGGAGATACAATTTATACAAGTGCGGTTGGATTACAAATAGACTTGGCGGAGGCTAAATTAACAGCAGTAAAATCAGTAACTGTAAGTTAAAAAAGATTGCTATAAGTTAGCAATCTTTTTTTATGAGGTAGATTTTGTTAGTAAAGATTGATAATGAGAATAATCAATCTTTTTTTCTTGTAGTTTTTTTACTAAAAATTTATGATCACGCTTCGGTGTAGCAATAATATACCCTTTAATAATTAAATCTTGTGTAATTTGAGAGGCTTTTTCTTGTAAGGCTAGTTCACCGATTTTGCCAGCAATTTTTGATTTAGCAACATCGCGAAATAGCTCTGGAACAGGACTGACGAGCTCTTCTAACAATTGTTTTTGTTCGTCATCCCATAAATGCCTCGTTTTATTAATATAGTGCTCTTCCCAATCTAAAATGGACATACCATCTTCTTTTGGTAGTCGTTTTAAAAATTTTCTGAACATAAAGTATCCACCGATAGACATAAGTCCTAATAAAATAACAGTCCACAGTACAATAAACCAACTGAACCATCCTTCGAGCAAGAGTATCCCCCCTTAATGATTGCGGTTTTCTTTTATTTATATTATAAACAGTGAGATTGATAGAAAGCAAGAACGCTTGGTCATTTTGACCAAGCGTTATCATTTAAACGAAGTATAGTTGTTCCACACATAAATTATTATTATCATCTTCTACATATTCAATGATTAATGTGCCAACTTTACGATCTTTATCTTCAGTTGTGAAAATAGAGTAAGAAGTAAAACGTGCTGTTGATAGGCCGCTTATATGTGTAGGTAAAGAAATGTAGTCGTTATCGCGGAAGAATTCCATCAGTTCAATATCCTCAAATTCTTTTCGGTCAACTTGTTTGTTTGTATAGCGGCGTTGAAGTTGTTTTAAAGACTCGTTCCAAGAAATTGCTTTTGTATCGTATACCATTGTCTTATCTCCTTACTGTATGTAATCATTAAGAACATACGTTCTAATCTAGTATACTCTTTTTATTTGAAAAGGGAAAGCAAAAAATAATGTAAGCTTGGATTTCCAAGCTTACATTATTAATGCGTCCGTCATAATCTCTATTTTTTATTATATGTTAGATAAGAATAAGAAACAAGATGATATATATTTTGTTGATAGTTTTCAAGATTCTGTATATTATAGTTTTACTAAAGCGCAAGGGAATGAGAGGAATGGCATATGTAATTTCACTCCAAGGACCGATGGCAAGCGGAAAAACGACATTGGCTAAAAGGTTAGAGCGATGTGGGTTTTCAGTTATATATGAAAACCCTTATCCAATTGTAGAAAAGCGAAGAGTATTAAATTTGGATATAAATTCAAAAGAAGGGTTTATTCTAAATCAAAAAATGTTTATGGAAGCAAAAATAAAGGAGTTTCAAAATGTAAAAGATTCAGTTGTAATTTTTGATCGCGGGCCAGAAGATATTGAGTTTTTTACGCTCTTTTATCCAAAGATTATAGGAGAAGAGTGGGATATAGAAACTGCATTAAGAGATGAATTATATAAATTAAGAGAATGTCGTTCAGATGCTATTTTTTATTTAGATGGCTCGGAAAGTAATTTATATAATAGAAAAAATAATGATAGAACAAGAAACAGAAGTACATTTGAGGAGCAATTTAAATTAGTAGAAACTGAAAAAGACTGGTATAAACAATTTCCTGTAACTTATGTGGACACGAATAGATTAACAGCGGAAGAATTAGAGGGATATTTTATGGATTGGTTAAAGGAGAGAGGGATATGAAAAAAATACTTTTATTTGTATACCCAACATTTGCGGAGTTTGAAATAACAGTAGCAACGGCATTGTTGAAAAATAAATATGAAATTATTACAGCGAGTTTAACGAAAGAATTGATTATAAGTGAAACAGGTTTGCAAGTGCAACCGCATATAGAATTAAGTGAAGTACGTGTAGAAGAATATGAGGGGATTATTATTCCAGGCGGAGATGCGATACATATGAAGGATGCAGAAGGACTCTTTTCAGTCATCCGTCAGTTTCACGAACAAGAAAAATTAGTAGCTGCTATTTGTGCGGGACCGTATGCACTAGCAAAAGCAGGCTTATTCAAAGAAAACTCGTATACAGTAACTATGGACTATAGAAAATTAGATTGTTTTCCAGTAGAAAATTTTGTGTATGAAGAAGTTGTGGAACATTCAAACATTATTACAGCGCAGGGGCATGCATTTGTACCATTTGGAATAGCGATTGCCTCTTATTTTGGGATAGCGAACGAACACAATATAAATTTTTACAGTGGTAAGGGGAATGTGATGATGGAGGAGCTTTTGCCTGAGAATGTATAAAAGCTAGCATTTGCTAGCTTTTTTCTTTTTGACATCGATAAATGGCTAACGTTTTCGGATCGCGCCATATACCGTTATGAATTGCCAATTCATTTTCTACTTCTTCTTTTAGCCATTCCTTCATTTCGGCGTGAAGATGTGTATTATCAGGTATATTTAGCGACGGAAACATGCTAGAAATATAGTTTACAATTGGAGTAGCATGATGAAAAACGAGAGCATTATGAATAACTGCTTCTTCAACAGTTGAAAAAACAGACTGTAATATCTCTTTACCATTTTCCAAACAAAATGGCGTGACTGAAGATGTTGTTTTCGGTAAATCAAATGCGTCTAACATGCGATTACACATTTCAACTATACGAGGTAATGTAACGTCAGAATTTGTAGTAGCTAAAAGTGAGCCACCAGGACGTATTACTTTATGGAACCCTTGGATAGTTTTTTCAACATCTTTCATATGATATAACATATGTCTTGCGACGATCCAGTCGTAGCAATTGGCTTCAAAAGGAAGTTTTTCAGCGTTACCTAGTCTCCATTCAATTAAAGTATTTGTTTTAGTGGCTTCAGAGAGCATGGCTTCTGATTGATCAAAACCTGTTAATTGACCTTTATGGCCATTCGCTTGCAAAAAGGAAAGAAATTTTCCGTTAGCGCACCCAACCTCTAATATTTTCTCGTCTCCTTGAAGTTGTAAATGATCCATGACGACTTCATCTAAATTCACTTGTTTTTCTTCGTAATGTTTATGCGTATCAATACGTATTTGTAAATGGTGGCTTACATTGTACTGGCGTTTTACATCATTCATCTTTTCGCATTCCACCTTCGTGCAAAATTGCTGAATTGCGTGCGTTAATACGTCGGTTTTCTTTAAGCCTTCGTAATGGAGTGCAGCTTCAAACCTTTCAAGTAATTTTTCTTCAATTCGAAAATGAATGTTTTTTCGCTTTGTCACTGAAATCTCTCCCCTTTGTATCGGTTAGTGAGACTATAACACGCCTGGAAAATTTGTGTAAATCATTTGTGTACACAAATGGAGGGGATGAAAAAATTGTTTGAATGTGAGTTTAAACTATTGACGATTTAACCGTTTTCATATATTCTTAAATTAAGAAATATTCAAATAATTAAAAGAAATGAGAGAGTCACATGCTTCTTCAAGGAACACATCGAATTGGTCGTATGGCCATGCTGTTGGCACTTGCGGATGAGAATGAAAGCCCTGTATTATCTATCCCAAAAGGTTGGAAGTATTGTACGGGGAAAGTGGGTTCGATGAATTCGCAAAAGGTTGTCGCAGCAATGGAAACAGCGGCTAAGAGCAACCAAGTTATTGAAACAGACGTTTACAGAGAAACACATGCACTTTATCACGCAATTATGGAAGCTTTGTACGGAGTGACGAGAGGTCAAATTCAGTTAGCAGACGTTCTTCGTACAGTAGGACTTCGCTTTGCAATTGTGCGCGGTACACCATACGACGGAAAAAAAGAGGGCGAATGGGTTGCTGTTGCATTATATGGAACGATTGGTGCACCTGTAAAAGGATCTGAGCATGAGGCGATTGGTTTAGGAATTAATCACATATGATTTGCCCATAGTCTATTAGTTAGAAGGGGGCCTTACTTTTTTAGGACAGAAGTCTGTCTTAAAAAGATAAGGTCCCCTTTTGCCTTTTTAAGGAGGAAAAACAATGATTACGTTAACAGGACACACATTGACAATTGAAGAAATGAAGAGGTTGTTACTTGAAGGAGAAGGTGTAACAGCTTGTCCAACTAGTATGCAAAAGGTGGCAGAGTGCCGCGAAGTAGTTGAGAAAATTGTAGAGGACGGAAAAGTTGTTTACGGTATTACAACTGGATTTGGAAAGTTTAGTGATGTGCTAATTCAAAAAGATGATGTAAAGGCACTTCAACATAATTTAATTCAGTCACATGCATGTGGGATAGGCGAGCCATTCCCTGAAGAAGTATCACGCGGTATGTTAATTTTACGAGCAAACACGATGCTTAAAGGAGTATCTGGTGTTAGACCGCTCGTTGTAAATATGCTTCTTGAGTTTGTAAATCGTAAAATTCACCCAGTTGTTCCACAACAAGGCTCACTTGGTGCGAGTGGCGATTTAGCACCTTTATCTCATCTTGCGCTCGTATTATTAGGCGAAGGTGAAGTGTTCTATAAAGGAAAACGCGTTCATGCAATGGTCGCTCTTACAGAAGAAGGTCTTGAGCCAATTGAACTTGAAGCGAAAGAAGGTCTGGCGTTAATTAATGGTACGCAGGCGATGACAGCGCAAGGAGTTCTTTCTTATATAGAAGCAGAAGCAACGGCTTATCAAGCTGAATTAATTGCATCTATGACAATTGAAGGTTTACAAGGCATTATTGATGCATTTGATGAAAATGTTCATAAAGCACGTGGTTATAAAGAGCAAGTGGAAGTAGCAAGCAGAATTCGTGACATCCTTCATGATAGTAAATTAACAACGAAACAAGGAGAACTACGTGTGCAGGATGCCTATTCACTTCGCTGTATTCCGCAAGTACACGGTGCTTCTTGGCAAGTTTTAAATTATGTGAAAGAAAAATTAGAAATTGAAATGAATGCCGCGACAGATAATCCACTTATTTTTGATGGCGGAGAAAAAGTAATTTCAGGTGGTAATTTCCACGGTCAACCAATTGCATTTGCGATGGACTTCTTAAAAGTTGGAATGGCAGAACTTGCAAATATTTCAGAGCGCCGTATTGAACGCTTAGTAAATCCACAGTTAAACGATTTACCACCATTTTTAAGTCCAGAACCAGGACTTCAGTCTGGTGCAATGATTATGCAATATGCTGCAGCGTCACTAGTTTCTGAAAATAAAACGTTAGCACATCCGGCGAGTGTTGATTCAATCCCGTCATCAGCTAATCAAGAAGATCACGTAAGTATGGGAACAATTGCTTCACGCCATGCACATCAAATTATTCAAAATGTAAGACGTGTTCTTTCAATTGAGATGATTTGTGCGATGCAAGCAGCAGAATATCGCGGTATTGAAAACATGAGTACAGTGACGAAGAGCTTCTATCATCAAGGTCGTCAACAAGTACCTTCTATTACTAATGACCGTATATTCTCAACGGATATTGAAAATATTGCGTATTGGTTAAAAACGAATTATTCGATAAAAGAAAGATTAGATGTAAACGCAGCACTATAAAATGAGAAAAGGGAGAGATTGAAATGGAAAAAGTTAAACAAACAATTCGCGCGCCAAGAGGTACTGAGTTACAAACGAAAGGGTGGGTGCAAGAAGCTGCACTTCGTATGTTAATGAACAATTTAGATCCGGAAGTTGCTGAAAAGCCAGAAGAATTAGTTGTATATGGTGGAATCGGCCGTGCAGCTCGTAACTGGGAAAGCTACAATGCAATTGTAGATTCATTAAAAACGTTAGAAAGCGATGAAACATTACTTGTTCAATCAGGAAAACCAGTTGCAATCTTTAAATCACATGAAGATGCACCTCGCGTTCTTTTAGCGAACTCAAACTTAGTACCGAAGTGGGCGAACTGGGATCACTTCCGTGAACTAGAGAAAAAAGGTCTTATGATGTATGGACAAATGACAGCAGGTAGCTGGATTTACATTGGAACACAAGGTATTTTACAAGGGACATATGAAACGTTTGGTGAAGCGGCACGCCAACATTTCGGTGGTTCATTAAAAGGTACATTAACACTTACTGCTGGTTTAGGTGGTATGGGCGGTGCACAACCTCTTGCTGTAACGATGAATGGCGGTGTTGTTATCGCTATTGATGTTGATAAGCGCAGTATCGATCGCCGTATTGAAAAGAGATACTGTGATATGTATACAGAATCATTAGAAGAAGCATTAACGGTTGCGAACGAGTATAAAGAGAAGAAAGAACCGATTTCTATTGGTTTATTAGGAAATGCGGCAGAGATTTTACCAGAGCTAGTGAAGCGTAATATTACGCCAGATTTAGTTACAGATCAAACATCTGCTCATGATCCATTAAACGGTTATATTCCAGTAGGTTACACATTAGAAGAAGCAGCAAAACTTCGTGAAGAAGATCCGGAGCGCTACGTACAATTATCAAAAGAAAGCATGACAAAACATGTAGAAGCAATGCTTGCTATGCAAGCAAAAGGCGCAATTACATTTGATTACGGAAATAACATTCGCCAAGTTGCTTTTGATGAAGGTTTGAAAAATGCATTCGATTTCCCAGGATTCGTTCCAGCATTTATCCGTCCATTATTCTGCGAAGGAAAAGGACCATTCCGCTGGGTAGCGCTTTCTGGTGACCCAGAAGATATTTATAAAACAGACGAAGTAATTTTACGTGAGTTTGCTGATAATGAGCATTTATGTAACTGGATCCGTATGGCTCGTCAGCAAGTTGAGTTCCAAGGTCTTCCGTCACGTATTTGTTGGCTTGGTTACGGTGAGCGCGCGAAATTTGGTCGCATCATTAATGAAATGGTTGCAAATGGTGAATTATCAGCACCAATCGTTATCGGTCGTGACCATTTAGATTGCGGATCAGTAGCATCTCCAAACCGTGAAACAGAAGCGATGAAAGATGGTAGTGATGCAGTAGCTGACTGGCCAATTTTGAATGCATTAATTAACAGTGTAAACGGTGCAAGCTGGGTATCTGTTCACCACGGTGGCGGCGTTGGTATGGGTTATTCACTTCACGCTGGAATGGTTATCGTTGCAGATGGAACAGAAGCAGCAGCAAAACGTATTGAGCGCGTATTAACTTCTGACCCTGGTATGGGTGTTGTTCGTCACGTGGATGCAGGATATGACTTAGCTGTGGAAACTGCGAAAGAAAAAGGCGTTAACATTCCAATGATGAAATAAGGAGGAGAAAACATGCTGGACACTTTACTAATAAATATCGGTCAATTGCTAACAATGGATCAAGAAGATGGCTTGTTAAGACGGGAAGCGATGAACACGCTTCCTGTTATCGAAAACGGTGCGGTTGGAATTGAAAATGGTGTGATCACTTTCGTTGGAACAGCGGAAGAAGCAAAAGGGTTACAAGCGAAAGAGGTTATTGATTGCGGCGGGAAAATGGTTTCCCCTGGCCTTGTTGACCCGCATACTCATCTTGTATTTGGTGGATCTCGTGAAAATGAAATCGCGCTAAAATTACAAGGAGTTCCGTACTTAGAAATTTTAGAACAAGGCGGAGGTATTCTTTCGACTGTAAATGCAACGAAAAAAGCGTCGAAGGAAGAACTTGTTCAAAAAGCGAAATTTCATTTAGACCGTATGCTATCTTTCGGAGTTACAACTGTAGAAGCGAAGAGTGGTTACGGATTGGATGATGAGACGGAATGGAAACAATTAGAGGCAACTGCACAATTACAAAAAGAGCATCCAATCGATTTAGTTTCTACATTTTTAGGTGCTCATGCAGTTCCGAAAGAGTATAAAGGTAGATCGAAAGAATTTTTACAATGGATGTTAGACTTACTGCCA
Source organism: Bacillus paranthracis (assembly GCF_001883995.1). Lineage (GTDB taxonomy): Bacteria > Bacillota > Bacilli > Bacillales > Bacillaceae_G > Bacillus_A > Bacillus_A paranthracis. Next base: position 105,469 of record NZ_MACE01000056.1, read on the forward strand.
GAAATGAAAGAGAAGCAATTAGCTGAATTTGTTGATATTTTCTGCGAAACAGGCGTGTTCTCTGTTGAAGAGTCGAAAGAGTTTTTATTAAAAGCGAAAGAGCTTGGCTTTGATGTGAAAATTCATGCGGATGAAATTGATCCTCTTGGTGGTGCGGAAGCGGCAGCTGAAATTGGTGCAGCATCAGCGGACCATTTAGTTGGTGCTTCTGATAAAGGAATTGAAATGCTTGCAAACTCTAATACAGTAGCCACTTTATTACCAGGAACAACTTTCTATTTAAATAAAGAAAGCTTTGCTCGCGGTCGTAAAATGATCGATGAAGGTGTTGCGGTAGCTTTAGCTACAGACTTTAACCCAGGCAGCTGTCCAACGGAAAACATTCAGCTTATTATGAGCATCGCAATGCTGAAGTTGAAAATGACACCAGAAGAAGTTTGGAATGCCGTAACAGTTAACTCTTCTTACGCAATTAATCGTGGTGACGTAGCTGGGAAAATTAGAGTAGGTCGCAAGGCAGATCTAGTGCTATGGGATGCTTACAATTATGCTTACGTACCGTATCATTACGGCGTAAGTCATGTAAATACAGTATGGAAGAATGGTAATATCGCATATACAAGAGGTGAACAATCGTGGAGCACGGCCACTATTTAAAGAAAAATGCCAAGTTTATCGATCGTGAAGTGACAAAATGGAGTGAAATGATCAAAGATTGGGAGGAAGGCGTGGAAATATTCGGTGCGGCCTTAATTGGAGCACCCCTTTCTAAACCGTCTATTAGTCATTCAGGAGCAAGTTTTGCTCCAAAAACAATTCGTGCGATGTTAGATGCATATAGCACGTACGCAATTACAGAGGAACATGATATGAAAGAAAGTGTCTTATATGATTGCGGCGATATTACGATGCATGTGACGGATATAAAAGAAAGTCATAACCGAATTGCGAAAACAGTTGGTCATGTAACGAAAGTAAATCCGAACATGATACCAATCGTTCTTGGTGGGGATCACTCGATTAGTTTTCCGAGTATAACAGGATTTGCAAATAGTAAAGGAAAGGTCGGTATTATTCAATTTGATGCCCATCATGATTTGCGCAATTTAGAAGATGGTGGTCCGTCAAATGGTACACCGTTCCGTAGTTTACTAGAAAATGGTGTTATTACAGGAAAACAACTCGTTCAAATCGGTATTCGTAATTTTTCAAATGCACGAGCGTACCATGAATATGCAAAAGAACATGGCGTGACAGTGTATACAATGAAAGATGTACGAGAGCGAGAAATAAAAGATATTATGACGGAAAGTATCGAAGTATTAAGAAAGCAAGGCGTGACCTCTATTTACATTTCTCTTGATATGGACGTACTAGATCAAGCATTCGCACCAGGTTGTCCAGCAATCGGTCCTGGCGGAATGGACAGTATGACTTTACTTGATGCGATTGAATTGCTTGGTAAAGAACCGCTTGTGCAAGGGATGGATATTGTAGAAATTGATCCAACTCTTGATTTCAGAGATATGACGAGTCGAGTAGCTGCGCAAGTGATTATGAGTTTTCTTTTAGCGAGGGAAACAGTTAGTAAGCAGGTTAGTATATAGAAGGAAAAGTAGATTTTTATTTACGCTTTATCAAAAACACATTACTACTCAAATGTAGTGATGTGTTTTTATGTTAAAAGAGAATGAATGTGTGTGGAACCGTTAATAAAATTGCGGTTTTTTATAGTGTATTGTGTGAATTTAATTTCTTGCTTCTGAAGTGTTGACGTGTAAAATATTTTTGTGATAAAATAAAAATTTTGCTAAAAAACTAAAAGTGTGTTAAACTTGAGAAGGTTACCATATATGGAGGTGGATTATTTGTTTCAAATTGGCGATAACATTGTTTATCCAATGCAAGGAGCAGGTATAATTAAAGCCATAGAAGAGAAGGAAATCGCAGGAAAAAAACAACAGTATTATGTTATAAAAATGTCGGCTAGTAATATGGAAATAATGATTCCTGAAGGGAAAATATTGAGTTCAAATATACGACCAGTAACGGATATCACGGCATTAATACACATAATAGATATTTTTCAACATGGAGAATCAGATAGATTACTTACGTGGAAACAAAGATATAAATTGAACACTGATAAAATAAAAACGGGTAAAATGCAAGAAGGTGCTGAAGTTGTGCGTGATCTAATGCGTATACAGAAAGAAAAGGCACTTAATGCAAGCGAAAAGAAAATGTTAGATAACGCACATGAATTTTTGATTAGTGAACTGGGATTAATTGAAGGTATCACAGAAAATCAAATAAAAAGCTTTTGTTAAGGTTCATTACAAATAATATATGGCATCCCAAAAAAAGGTTTTGAATTTTTGGGGAACATAATTATAGACAATCAATCATTTCAAAGACATTCAACTCTTTCAAACCACTTTTAGAGCATTAACCTCTTTTGTTATTACTACAATCAAATCCATTTTTATTTTTTAATTCTTTTACGAATGTTCGAAGTTTAATTCAATACTTCGATAAAATAGTTACTTGATTTTTGCAATCCTGATTCACACTGGCACGGACGAGGAGCCGTAAGGATGAAAGAGAGGTAGGGCTTTCATTGTTTTAGGTATATAAGTTATTATTTTTAGAAGAATACTGAACCATTTTCACTTCTATTGATAAGGGATTCTTTATATTAAAGAGATGAAGAAATTGACAGCCATATATGATCAACTAAAAAAGGTTTCCTACTAAGGAAACCTTTTTAGTTTATTTATAGCATTCTGTTTTTTGGATATTCGAATGTTTTATAGAAAAGTCGTATAAATTGACGTTACTATTTAAAAGTAAGTATGATGCGATTATAGCAAGAATTTTTAAGGGGGAAGAAAAATGGCAAGTTCTAATAATAAAGCGGCAAGTATTTATGAAGGAACAAATGTAAACGCTTGGGGATCTTTTGAAAATATTGAAGAAACGAAGTTGTTTGATCAGATTCAAGTCGGAGCTTGGTCTCTTCGTAATCGCATAGCAATGGCACCGATGACAAGATGCTTTGCAGACAATGAAACTGGAGTAGTTGGTGCTGATGTAGTGGAGTACTATAGAAAGCGTGCTGCTGACGGAGTTGGATTAATTATTACAGAAGGAATTGTCATTAGTCCGAGAGCGAAAGGCAATCCAGGAGTACCAGGGATTTATACGCAAGAACAAATTGATTCATGGAAACCTGTTACAGAGGCAGTACATAAAGAAGGCGGGACAATTATTGCTCAAATATGGCATGTTGGTCGTATGAGTCATCATGAAATAATTGGTGGGCAAATGCCCCAAGCGCCTTCTGCCATCGCTGCAGAAGGGAATGTTCCACGTTTTCGCAAACCATTCGATACACCAGAAGCAATGACATTAGAAGAAATACAAGAAGTTATCAGTCAATACGCACAAGCAGCAAAAAATGCGATTGAAGCTGGGTTTGATGGGGTAGAAATTCACGGTGCACACGGATATTTAATTGATCAATTTACTTATGAGTTTGCTAATAAGCGTACTGATAAATATGGCGGTGACTTAAAGCAAAGATTAACGTTTATGAAAGAAGTAACTGAGGCTGTAATAGAAGCAGTTGGAGCTGATAAAACACTTCTTCGTTTCTCTGCTTTTAAAGGGGATAATCCTACTTATATGTGGGAAAACCCTGAGCTGGCAATTGAAACATTTGTAAATATGTTTAAAGAAGTTGGATTAACGATGATTCATCCTTCAACGATGAATTATACGCAAGTGATTGCTGACGGAAAGAATTTTCATCAATTAGTAAGAAAATATTGGGAGGGTACGATTGTTGGGGTTGGTAATTTGAATCCGAAAGAAGCTGAAGAAGCGTTGCAAGAAGGAACAATTGACGTAGCTGCATTCGGAAGACCGTTAATTGCTAATCCAGATTTTGTTCATCGAATTAAACATGCTGAAAGTTTAGTTGAATATGACGCGAAAGAGCATCTTGCTACATTAATTTGAATAAAGATAAAAGGAGAACACATGGAGTGTTCTCCTTTTATTATGGAATTTCATAGGGGGAAGCGAGATGAGTGAAACGCTACTCGTTATTATTAGCATATTACTATTATTAATGTTGCTTTTAATCGTCTTTTTTATTATCACATTTTTTATAAAAAAACGGACGCATCATTCTATTTTAAAATTACATCCATACTTAGGAAGAATGCGTTACTTACTGGAAAAGATAGGGCCGGAATTCCGACAATATTGGTTTGATCACGATACAGATGGAAAACCTTTTTCACGTTACGATTTTCAAAGTGTTATGTTTTTAGCGAAGTATCGCTCTGAAATACTTGGTTTTGGGTCGAAACGAGATTTTGAAGCATCTGGTTATTATATTGCTAATACGTTGTTTCCGGTATTAACAGAAGAATTAAGTGTGAACGTAACGCAAGAACGTGAAGGGAAAAAGTATGTGATTCATAAAGAAGGATTATTTTCACGGAGAGAAAAATTGACAGCGGATACAACGAATCTTTGGTTATACGAAGAAGACGATGCAATTATCGTCGGCGAAAATCGTAAATATCCGTGGAAACTGTATGGCATGTTTGGGGCATCAGCAACTTCTTACGGTGCGATTGGCGAAAATTATATTTTAGCGAGCGGCTTTGGAGCGAAAATGGCAGGCGGATCGTGGATTAATACTGGTGAAGGTGGCGTTATTCCAGAACATTTACATACAGGGGCGAATATCGTTGCGCAAATTGGTCCAGGGCTATTTGGATACCGTGATGAGGACGGGAATTTTTCAATGGAGAAATTTATGGAGAAAGTGAAAGAAAGTAATATTAAAGCATTTGAATTGAAATTTGGGCAAGGTGCGAAAATACGTGGTGGTCATTTAGAGGGGCAAAAAGTAAACGAGAAAATTGCTTTTGTTCGGAATGTACGAGAGGGAGAGACAATTAATTCACCGAATCGATTTTCATTTTTAAATAATGCAGCAGAGACACTTTATTTTATTCAACAGTTGCAAGAAACTGGCGGGAAACCAATCGGTATGAAAATTGTAATTGGACAGCAGGAGCCGTTGGAAGATTTATTTAAAACGATGAAAGAGTTAAATATCTATCCGGATTTTATTACAATTGACGGTTCAGAAGGTGGATCAGGAGCAACATATAAATCGATGGCAGATAGTATGGGGATGCCGCTTATTCCAGCGTTACTGACATGTATTGATACAGCGAATCAGTATGGTGTTCGTGATAAATTCAAAGTGTTTGCCTCGGGGAAATTAATTACACCAGATAAAGTGGCAATTGCTTTAGCGATTGGTGCAGATGCTGTAAACTCGGCACGTGGTTTTATGATGGCAAGCGGTTGTATTATGGCGCTTCAATGTAATTCTGGCCAATGTCCATCTGGTGTGGCTACGACGAATCCGCACTATCAAAAAGCGTTAGATCCGTATGAGAAGAAGTGGCGAGTTATGAATTATATTATTAGTATGAGATATAGTTTGTTTTCGTTAGCAGCAGCAGCGGGAGTAAAGAGTCCACGTCATTTAAAGAGAGATCATATTGTATTTAAAGATGAGGTGGGGCGGATAGTTCCTCTCTCAGAATTGTTTCCTACTAGTAAATAGAAGTAAGCTATGTTTAATAGATTAAAAGTCATACATTTGTATGGCTTATTTTTATTAAAAAAATAGGTGTTTTATTTTCTGAATATTTTTACTTTAATTTCTTTTAAAAACCGGGTAATCCACTGGGATAAAGGCGTTTATGAAGGTTTTCACATGCAGTAAAAAACACCTGTTCACTTGAAAGAACAAAAAATGTTTGTTAAGGTAGGGAACCATAAGCGAAAACAAGAAAATAGAAAAAGTCATTTTTCGAAATTTTGAATGGCTTATGTAACTAAGGGAGAGATTTGGTGAAGATTGAGATTATGGTTTCGCTTGCTATTTATATGGCAGGTATGTTGTATATCGGTTATTGGTCTTATAAGAAGACATCCGATTTATCAGATTATATGTTAGGCGGAAGGGGACTCGGTCCAGCAGTTACAGCTTTATCAGCTGGTGCTTCTGACATGAGTGGTTGGATGCTAATGGGATTACCTGGTGCGATGTATGCGACAGGGTTATCAAGTGTGTGGATTGCGATAGGTTTATTAATAGGTGCTTATGTAAACTATTTAATTCTTGCCCCGCGTTTGCGAACGTATACAGAAGTGGCTAATGATTCAATTACGATTCCAGACTTTTTAGAGAATCGATTTAAAGATCGTACGAAAATACTTCGTTTTGTCTCCGCTATCGTCATTTTAGTATTTTTCACATTTTATGCGTCGGCTGGTTTAGTATCAGGTGGACGTTTGTTTGAAAATTCTTTCAACCTTGATTATAAAATTGGTTTATTTGTAACTGTTGGTGTCGTAGTTGCTTATACACTATTCGGTGGTTTTTTAGCAGTAAGTTGGACCGACTTTGTGCAAGGGTGTATTATGTTTATTGCTCTCGTATTAGTACCAATTGTTGCTTTTACAGATGTCGGTGGTGTAACAGAAACATTCAATACGATTAAGCAAGTTGATGCATCGCATTTAGATATGTTTAAAGGGACCACAATTCTTGGTATTATTTCCTTTTTAGCATGGGGTCTTGGGTATTTTGGTCAACCACATATTATTGTCCGCTTTATGGCAATTACCTCTATTAAAGATTTGAAAACTTCTCGTAGAATCGGTATCGGTTGGATGACGATTTCAATTATAGGTGCAATGCTTACTGGTCTAGTTGGTATTGCTTATTACGCTAAAAATAATGCGACATTACAAGATCCGGAAATGGTCTTTGTAACATTCTCAAATATTTTATTCCATCCGTACATTACTGGATTTTTATTATCAGCTATTTTGGCTTCGATTATGAGTAGTATTTCCTCGCAATTACTTGTTATTTCAAGTGCAGTAACGGAAGATTTCTATAAAACATTTTTCCGTCGTAACGCAAGTGATAAAGAACTTGTATTTATCGGTAGAATGTCAGTTTTAGTAGTAGCTATGATCGCAGTTGTTTTAGCGTATCATCCAAGTGATACAATTTTAACACTCGTCGGTTATGCTTGGGCAGGATTTGGTTCAGCATTCGGACCTGCCATTTTATTAAGTTTATATTGGAAGAGAACGAACAAATGGGGCGTTCTTGCTGGGATGATTGTTGGTGCAGTAGTTGTAATTACTTGGGTACAAATTCCAAGTTTAAAAGCGACTATGTATGAAATGGTACCTGGATTCTTCTGTAGCTTATTAGCTGTGATTGTTATAAGTTTATTAACGAAAGAACCAGTTAAAGCAATTCATCGTGAATTTAATGAGATGGAAGCAGTGCTGGAAGAAGAAACGAAATGATTAGCGAAGAGAGTAAACGAAACTGGCGTTTACTCTCTTTTTATTTAAAATGAAAATAAGGAACTTGTTGACAACTAAAAGTAAGTAACTTATAATAAATTTGAGTTCGAGTTAATTTGTACTTTGAATAAAGATTTCAAATGGATTAAATATTTTTTTAATAATTATCTCGAATTTGAGATAATTTAAGGAACTGGAAGTTAATGTGTAATTTTAAAATCAATATCTCAAATTCGAGATAAAATTATCATGACGGATTTTACTAGTCAGTATGGACAAAATGAATAATGAATCTTAATGTAAAGCAATTTTTATAATGGAATAAAAAAGGAGTGGAAGAAATGGAAAAGAAAACAATGGGCATCCACCATATTACAGCGATTGTAGGGCATCCACAAGAAAATGTAGATTTTTACGCTGGTGTGTTAGGTTTACGTTTAGTGAAACAAACAGTGAATTTTGATGATCCAGGTACGTACCATCTTTATTTTGGTAATGAAGGAGGAAAACCGGGAACAATTATTACGTTTTTCCCATGGGCAGGTGCTCGTCAAGGAGTTATTGGTGACGGTCAAGTAGGAATCACTTCTTATGTTGTACCAAAAGGGGCAATGGAGTTTTGGGAAAATAGATTAGAAAAATTCGATGTTTCGTATACAAAAATGACTCGATTTGGGGAACAGTACTTAGAATTTGATGATCCACATGGTTTGCATATAGAATTAGTAGAAAGAGAAGAAGGCGAATTAAATAATTGGACTTTTGGGGAAGTTACGCCAGAAGTAGCAATTAAAGGATTTGGCGGTGCAGTTCTTTTATCAACGCAGCCTCAAAAAACTGCTGAACTGTTAGAACATATCATGGGTCTTGAGAAAATTGGAGAAGAGGGTGAATTTGTTCGATTCCGTTCTTCTGCTAATATTGGCAATATTATTGATTTGAAATTATCGACAATCGGACGCGGTCAAATGGGTGTTGGTACAGTTCATCATATTGCTTGGAGAGCGAGTGACGATGCTGATCAGCTAGACTGGAAAGAGCATGTGTCCCGTTTTGGATACCACGTAACTCCTGTACAAGATCGAAATTATTTTAACGCAATTTATTTTAGAGAACACGGTGAAATTTTATTTGAAATTGCAACAGATCCCCCTGGTTTCGCTCATGATGAATCGTTAGAGACGATGGGTGAGGAATTAAAGTTACCGGAACAATATGAAAAACATAGAAAACAGATTGAACAAACGCTTTTACCATTTGAAGTGAGAAATTTAGATTAAAGTGATTGAAAGGGGAAAAGGATTATGATGAAACATGTTTTTCAAAAAGGAAAAGATACGTCAAAACCAGTATTGCTATTACTTCATGGTACAGGAGGTAATGAATTAGATTTATTACCACTTGCAGAAATAATGGATCCGGAAGCTTCAGTATTAAGTGTCCGTGGAAATGTATTAGAGAATGGGATGCCACGTTTCTTCCGTCGATTAGCAGAAGGTATTTTTGATGAAGAGGATCTTATTTTCCGTACGAAGGAATTAAATGAGTTTTTAGACGAAGCTGCAAAAACATATGAATTTGATAGAAATAACATTGTAGCTATCGGTTATTCAAATGGAGCAAACATTGCGGCAAGCTTATTATTCCACTACGAAAATGCGTTAAAAGGTGCTGTGCTTCATCACCCAATGGTGCCTAGAAGAGGAACACAATTGCCTAATTTAGCTGGGAAATCCGTGTTTATTGCTGCTGGGACAAATGATCCAATTTGTTCATCTTCTGAGTCAGAGGAATTGAAGCTACTATTAGAAAATGCAAACGCTAATGTAACAATGCATTGGGAAAATAGAGGACATCAATTAACGATGGGTGAAGTAGAAAAAGCAAAAGAATGGTATGGAAAAACAGTTCTATAAGTATAAATAATAAAAGAAGCATCTGCTAATCGTTAGCAGATGCTTCTTTTATTATTTAAGACTGGATTGCAAGGTGAGGTGAAGAAAGTGGTAGGTGAATATCAACGACCGTACCTTTATTTAATTCACTTGAAATGTGTAATTTACCATGATGTTCTTCAATTATTTTGTAACACATCATTAATCCTAGCCCTGTGCCTTTTTCTTTTAAACTATAAAAAGGTTCGCCTAAACGGGAGATACGATCTTCTGGGATACCGCAACCTTCATCGATAATCCGTATTAAGATGAAATTACCCTCTAATGGTTTTGTTTGGATGAAAATATTTCCGCCATTTGGCATTGCTTCAATCGCATTTTTTAATATATTTATAAAAACTTGTTTTAATTGGTTACCGTCACATTGAATGTCATATACGTAATCAAAATGATCCATAATGATATGAACGCTATGCATAATTGCGGTTGGTAAAATAAATGTAACTACCTCTTCAATTAAAGTTTGTATGTTACAAGTTTGGATTGCTAATACTTGTGGTTTAGACATCGCCATAAATTGACTCGTGATAGATTCCATCTGTGAAATTTCACTTAACATAACATCGATATACCACTTCTGCTCCTCATTTATTTCAGGGAGTAGCAATGTTAGAAAACCTTTTAGAGAAGTGAGTGGATTTCGAATTTCATGAGCAATTCCAGCTGTCAGTTGTCCGACTACTGCGAGCTTTTCAGATTTTCGTAATAACTTTTCCGTTTCCTTTAGCTCAGTAATATCTCTTCCCATTACGATAAGACCTTTACGGGAGCCGTCAGGGTGATAGAGAGGAACTTTCGATATACTTAAGATTAGGTCGAAATCATCTCTATGAATAATAAATTCTTCACCATGAAGAATTTGTCTTTGTTGCCATGCTAATTCATCGACTTCTTCACAATGTAAAAAAGCTTCTCGGTACGCTTCATTATATTGAATGAGTTCACTATCTTTTTTTCCGTGGTAAGGTACATGATGGAAATTGAAGCAAGAAAGTGCGTAGTCATTTGCCTCAAGCCAGCGCCCTTCATGATCTTTAAATATAACAAACGCAGGCATGGAGTTTACTAATGTGCGTAATCTCTTCTCACTTTCTTTCAGCTTTTTCTCAATTCTTTCTGATTTTTCAAGAGGCTTCATAATGGCATATACGCCAGTTAGACGATTTTGGACAAAAATAGGAACTAGTTTTGTCACGACATCTAATAGGAATCCATCTTTATGATAAATAGATAAAATATATTCTTGTTGATTATCCGCTTCCGTATTCTTTATATTTTGTAATACTTGCTCAGAAATATGAGCTTCTAAAATCGAGGTAATGCTTTTCCGCTCTAATTCTGAAGAAGTGTAACCTAGTATTCTTTCGGCAGAAGGATTAGTGTGTATAATAATTCCCTCTAAATTTAATGAAATAATACCATCAGGGTTGTGTTCGAACAGAGATGCGTACATTTCTGTTAATGAACAATCTTGTATATGGTTGCGTAAACGTCTAGAAATGTTCGGATGACGTTTTTTTTGAGTTGATGAATATTTTTTACGACTCATAATAGTTCCTCCGTACAAATAGCATCTAAAAAGATTTGTCTATTCATAACTATAATATAGATGTAACGTGTATTTCTATAAAAAATGGAAGTTATATAATAAATTTTGTTTTCTTTATTTTGGAAAAGTACGTATAGGGTGGTAATAAGGGGAGCTTATATTGTTTTATAAATCATTTGTAAGTTACAGGAGTAGGTTTTCCTTATAACATTAGGGTAGAAGAGGGGGAGAGAAAATGAGAACTTATATTCAAGGGATCGATCATGTACAAGTAGCTGCGCCTGTAGGGTGTGAAGAAGAAGCGCGAGAGTTTTATAGTAATAAAATTGGTATGGAGGAAATCCCAAAGCCAGAGGAATTAAAGAAGCGCGGTGGGTGCTGGTTTAAGTGTGGAAATCAAGAGATTCATATCGGAGTTGAGCAAAACTTTACCCCAGCTAAAAAGGCACATCCGGCTTTTTATGTTTTAAACATAGATGAATTTAAACAAGCGTTAATACAGCAAGGCATTGAAGTAATAGATGATCATGCACGACCAGATGTAATTCGATTTTATGTGTCAGATCCGTTCGGAAATCGAATTGAATTTATGGAAAATAAAAACTAGGTGGAAATCCACCTAGTTTTTTAACCTTTTCTAAACAATCCTAATACTTCAACCGTTTCTGTAATGTTAACAAATGCATGAGGGTCAATTTCAGAAATTGTTAATTTCATACTTGCTAATTCTTCACGAGAAACGACTGTCATAAGTACACGTTTCTTTTCGCTAGAATAAGCACCTTCGCCATCAAGTAATGTAATGCCACGTACAACAGTTGAAAGAAGTTGTTTTTTCATTTTTTCTGCTTCATTTGTTACAATCATAAGTGTAACCTTTCGATGTTTCGTATGAATAGCATCGATAACTTTACCAGTTACATAAATGGAAAGTAAGCTTGTAAGGGCAACATCCCAAGTGAAGAAGAATCCTGCAATGATTACAACGACTGCATTTAAAACAATAAGGAATCCGCCAAGTTTAATATCTCTTTTGCGAGATAACAACATACCGATAATATCAAATCCACCAGTTGATCCATTACAGTTAAAAACAAGACCGATACCAGCTCCGGCAATAACACCACCAAAGATAGATGATAAAAGTGGATCTGTTGCTACGACTTTCACTGGAACATAGTATAATGCAACAGATAATACAATAACAGAGACAATCGTGTTAAAAATGACTTTTTTTCCAAGACCTATGTATCCTAAAATAAGGATAGGTAAGTTTAATACAAAGTTAATAATACCTGTGTTTACAGGAGTTACAATCCCTAAAATAATAGCAATTCCGCCAATTCCACTACTTAAAATTTTGTGGGGGATAAGGAAAAGATTAAAGGCAATCGCAATAATAATAGAACCAATAATAACACCAAGAAATCTGACCATCTCTTTCCCGTCCTTCACTGAAAAATTCATATTATTTCAAGATTATATATGATATTGAAAGTTTTGGGTAAAAACAGTTTATTTCGGAAAATTAGATTAATCAAAAGAATTTGAGTATTTTACCATTTGAAAGGGGATACAGTTGTGAAGATAAAAACATATCAACAGAAAAGCCCGTTGAAGCAAGAATGTGAGGATTCTTATTTTTGTAATGAAGAAAAAAAGATTTATGGTGTATGTGACGGTGCAACACCACTTGTCCCGTTTCGTGATGAAAAGGGACATAATGGAGCATACATCGCTTCACATTTATTTGCAAGTTATTTTAATTCATTCCGCGAAAATCATAGTTTACAAGTTGCAGTTGCAAAAGCAAATGAAGCATTGCAAAGAAAAATGTTAGCATATGGAGTAGATACGAGAAAGAAAGAGCATTTGTGGTGCACATGTATCGCGGCAGTCCAAATAGTTGGTGAGAAAATTGAATACGCACAGTTAGGGGACTGTATGATTGTCGCAATATTTCGGAAAGGAACGATGCAAGTATTAACGAAAGATACGGTTGAAGGAATTAGTAAACGAGCAAAAAAGAAAAGAGAAGAAGATCGTAAAAAAGGGTTATCTGTACCAGAAGAACATGTTTTTCAAGATGTGCGAGAACAGTTAAAATACAATCGTTATCTTGCAAATGTGAAGGGGGGATATTCCGTTGCGAATGGAATGAAAGAAGCAATTCATTATTTGCAGCATGGGGAATTACATGTAGATGAAGTGAGTGGGATTTTTATTTGTTCAGACGGATTATTCCACCCAGATTGGCCACTCGAACAAACTGTTGCATATATAAGAAAGAATAGTATAAATGAATATGTAGCAATTATTGAAGAGTTAGAAGGGGAAAAGAGAATACGACCAGATGATAAAACAATTATGATGATTGATTTTTAAGGGGGATATTCAAATGGAAATTAAATGTGTAAATTTAGCATTTCAAGATGAATTAGTTCCTTTAGAAAAAGTAAACAAACTGATTATTCACCATACATCCGAAGATGGATGGGATGTGTATAAAACACATGAATTTCATCAAAAAGTAAGAGGGTGGAGCGGGATCGGTTACAATTATTTTATTGAAGAAGATGGAACTGTAGTCGAAGGACGTGGTTTACATATTGGAGCACATGCGAAAGATCATAATAGAGATGCAATTGGAATATGTATGACGGGTAATTTTGATAAATATGATCCAACTACCGCACAAATGAATGCATTATATTCTTTATGTAAAATGTTTATGAATCGGTTTGCTATAAAGAAAGAAAATATACTCGGTCATAGGGAGCTAGAAGGCGTTACAAAAAGTTGTCCTGGAAAGCGTTTTTCTATGGTAGAGTTAAGAAACATACTATCTTACATATAGAGGAGTAATAAATGATGATGAATATAAAAATACCAAATGATAAAAAAGAAGAGCTTGTAGCACAAATTCAGCAATTTTTCGTTGAAGAAGATTTAGATGAAATTGGACGTTTCCAAGCAGAGCGTTTAATAGAAGAAATGATTAAATTAGTTGGACCATTTGCATACAATCAAGCAATTGGAGATGCAAGAAAGCTTGTAACAGAGAAACTATCTAATATTGAAGAAGATTTGTATGTGTTAGAAAAAAGTGAAGGGAAGTAAACTTCCGTCAATTATAAAATAAGTGTTATGTCACGTCCTTTTCCGATGTTTTATTTGGAAAAGGACGTGACATTTTTTTATTGTCATCAGGAAAATAATGAAACTTATTCCTCTATCTCGTACTCCATTCTTTTGCCATTTCATCATGATATGCTTCTGTCCAATGATATGGTTGCAACTCTTTTAAAGGTTTAAAAATAATATCTTGTTTAGCATTTGTAATCGCACACTGTACTTTTGGTCCCCAATAAAATAAACGTTCTTGGCATACACCACAAGGCGAGAGTACCTTTAATTCAGAATGCTCATTTTCTCTCGCAAGACAAATAGAATGTGTAACTTTCTTTTGAAATTTATGAGCTTCTAAAATTGCACCTGTTTCCATACAAAGTTCTGTTGAAGCATTTATTACGCCTGGAGCAACACTTGTATAAATTGTTCCATCTTCTACACGAATCGCTGCGGCTCCACCCCAATCGTTTGGATATCTTTGTTCAATTAACTGTTTCACCACATCATATAATTGTTGCTCAATATTCAATTTCTTTTCCTCATTTCTGCCCAAATTCAAGTTTTTTTATTTCGAAATATTCTTTCTTTTATCATGATAACATAAACAAAAAAATAGAATGAACTTTTAATTTCAAGCCATCTTTTTTGCCAAAAGGAACGTTTTTTTATAAAAAAGTTGAGATTAAAAATATATTATCTTAATTTTATCTTTTTTTAATAATTTGTTTATGGGCAATTTATAGTTGTTATTTATAATTCCTATATATAGCAGCTATTGATACTATAAATAAGAAATTTGAATGTGTAACACTTTGTATTCCATTAGCTGTAATCAAAATTTATAACATAAATTGCGCACATAGAATCTTCTTTTGAAAGAAAAGTGGTGTAATTCTTTGTTAAATGAAGGAAGGGTTTGGGAAGCTATGAATAAAACAATTTTAAAAACATGTATCATATCAGCAGTTTTAGGTGGAAGTCTATTAAGTGAAACGACTGGAGTGGTGAAAGCAGAAGAGATTACACCAAAAACGAATCATACTGGTGTATTTAAAGATGTTCCAAAGGGGCACTGGGCATATGAGGCGATTCAGCAATTAACAGACGAGAAAATCATTTTCGGCTATGATGATGGAAGATTTGGTTTTGGAGATAACGTGACACGCGAACAAGTTGCAGCTTTACTATATCGTTATTTTAATTTGGCAGAAGACAAAAATTATCAGAACCCATATGGAGACGTAAGTGAAGATTCGACAAGTTATATAAAGGAGATTTTGTCTTTAACAGAAATGGGCGTTTTTAAGGGTGACGAGCATGGGAACTTTAGACCGAAGGCTTCCTTAACGCGTGCAGAAATGGCACAAGTTCTTACAAATGCTTTTCATTTAAAGGCAAAGAGTGATCACACTTTTAATGACGTTTCAACGAACTCATGGGCAAGCAATGCAATTAGTGCTGTTCAAACAAATAATATTGCAAAAGGAGTAGGCGGAGGAAATTTTGCTCCAAATATGGATGTGACGCGTGAACAGTATGCACAATTTTTATACAATGCAATACAAGAAACTAAGCAAACTCAAAAGACGAAGGGGCAACAACTAGCTAGTATACTTGGTGAAACAAACTGGCAAGGGACAAAAGTCTATGACAAAGATCATAATGATGTAACGAAAGAAAATCAAAATTTCATCGGGCTTGCAAAGTATGATGCTAAAACGGCAAGGTATGAATTTTTTAATGCAAATACAGGAGAGAGTCGTAATGATAGCGGTACCTTTTTTATAACGAATGATGGAAAGAAAAGAGTACTAATTTCTGAGACGCAAAATTATCAAGCAGTTGTTGAATTAACGCAATTAGATAAGGAGAAATTTACATATAAAAGAATGGGGAAAGATACAAAAGGGAACGATGTAGAGGTGTTTGTTGAACATATTCCGTACCATGAAAAAGAACTTTCTTTCACGCGGCCTGATAAAAATTTAGAAAGTTCAACAGGTAAAATAGTTAAAGATGTTGATGGAGATGAAATTTTATCTAGTACACTATGGAACGGAACGGTGGTATTAGACGACCAAGGTAATGATGTAACAAAATATAACTCAAACTTAATCAGTCTAGCAAAATACGATAAAAATACAAATAAATACGAGTTTTTCAATGTGAATACTGGAGAAAGTCGTGGAGACTACGGTTTCTTTGATGTTGTACATGGTAATAAAATAAGAGCTCACGTTTCGTTAGGAAATAATAAATACGGTGCAGTTCTTGAACTTACAGAATTAAATAAAGAGAAATTTACGTATACAAGAATGGGGAAAGATGCGAATGGAAAAGATATAAAAATCTTTGTTGAGCATGAACCGTATACAGGTGATCTAAAACCAAATTTCACAAAGTAAGCCTTTACTGTAGCAAAGGCATTATGTTAGAAAATGTTAGTAAGGAAAAGCTTAAGGGTTGGGTAATTAAAATAGTTATTTATAGACAAATAGATGCCTTGAGGCATCTATTTGTCGTTTTAAAATGATTTTTTATGGGTGCAATTTCTCTTTTCTCAAATCTAGTAACTTACTACTTGCACAACCCTACATTTTCGTTTTTTATTTATTTTCTTTATTCTCTTTATATTCATTAACTTTCTTTTTTACATTACCGACAGTATCTTTAGCAGTGCCTTTTACCTTATCCCATTTTCCTTCAGCTTGTAATTTCTTATTGTCAGTTACTTTCCCGACAACTTCCTTTACTTCACCTTTTACTTTATCAATGGCACCTTCTACTTTTTCTTTTAAACCATGATCATGCTTTGTCATACATTTCTCCTCCTTGTAGTTTGATTAGAATTCTCTTTTCATATTGCAAGTTGAATGATGTATCTAGCAATAGCGTAACAGATTTAGTTTGAATATTCAAATGGTTAATAGAGTTGAAAAGGAATTGTCATAAAGTGTATAAAGTAGTAATGAGAAGAGAAAGGATGTTAATTATATGTTTTTGGCGGTCCAGATTGATTTTGTATAAGCGATCTTCATATGGGCACGTTCCATATTATTTTGACTGCTGCTACCGAATCTTGCTTGTCCGACTATTAAATGACAATTGGATTCAATAGCTGTCTCAATTCGTTTTTGAATTAATGCAGTGTGACAACCTTTACGCTGAAATTCTGGCAAAGTAGCAGAAGCAGCTAATGATGCGACACCCTTATTTATATACAGGACACCAATGCCCGCAGGAATGTTTTGAACTTCAGCTATGAAAAAATGCCATCCTGGTTTATTGTGGAGAATTTCGTTATTTTGGCGCACGCCATCTTTTGTAAAGGATGGCATGTTAAATCCACGTACATATATGTCTGCAAAAACATCAAACTCATTTTCTTTTAGTTTGCGTACTGAAATGTTAGAAGGAAGAAGGGACGGATCTTCTCGCGGTGTACTATATAAAGCGGTATGGAAGCTAGATTGATAAAAACCTTTTTGAGATAAGTATTGAAATAGTTCAGCTGTACCTTGCGCTGGTGTAATTTCAAAACGGCAAGGAATTTGTAGTGATTGATAATAAGAGAGAATCGCATCTATCTCATCTGTATTTGTAAAGGTAACGCCTTTTACTGTATTAAAAGCAGGACCAGCAATTACTTTTGATGAAAAGGCAGTGGCACTACCGAACTTTTTCACTTGTACCTGCATTGGATTTCCGTCCATTGCTTGTAATAGTGCTAATCTAGAAGAAAGCATATGTATTTCTGCGTTTTCAATTTCTTGTGCGGTATTGATTGTCATAATTGTACTCATGAGATTCCTCCGTCAATAAATATATTTCATAGTACATATACGATGTTTGTTCTGAGATTCCTGTTGAAATGTAAGAGAATAAGAGGTTTTTTGGAAGGGAAATGGAAGTGAACTGTCGAAGGGAGTAGAAACAGATTAAAGGTGGTGCTCTCATGAAACAGAAAGACGTGCAGACATGCTCTAATTGTGGTTCTCAAAATATAGGAGAAGGTGAGTTTGTCGGTTATGCACAAATACGGAAAAAGGAGACGATGTTCACATCTTCACCAGTAGATGCTTATATTTGTACAGATTGCGGGAATGTCCTTTTATTAAAAGTACGACATTATGAAAAGTTTAAGCAGAAGCCGTTATGATTATTAAAAAGTGTTTTTATTAGGGAAGTTAATAGGAGAAATATTTACATATATATGAATATGCCTTATATAAAGAGATGACAACATATACTGTGTGGGATGCTTATGAATCGTTGCACAACGTACAAAAATGTATAGAAGAAATTGTGAATTAGTATGAGAAAGAAAAATTAGCTCATCTTAGAATATTTCATATCGAAAACTCCTTTAAATAAATAAAGGAGTTTTTATTTTCGGGTAACAATAATTACCTTTAATTGTTATAATTGGTTATTGAGATGGGAGGTTTTTATTTACACCATAATCATAAAAGAAAACTAGCTAAATTGTATAGAAAACCGCTATATAACACATTCGCAACCGTAAGTTGACAAAGTGCAACCGCAGGAAGATAGAGATAAAGGCAATGTTTACATACAATTTAGGTAAGAAAACAAAGGGGGACACACACATATGGGATTTGGTGAAAAGCTTTTTAAATTAAGAAAGGAAAAGGGCCTTTCTCAAGAAGCATTAGCTGAGAAATTAAACACAACAAGGCAAGCGGTTAGTAAATGGGAAAACGGTCAAGGTTTTCCTGAAACTGAAAAGTTAATAATGATTGGAAATGTTTTTGAAGTATCACTCGACTATTTATTAAAAGAAACTGCAGAGAAAAGTAATGAAAATGTGGATGGCTATTACGTAAGTCAGGAAATGGCAGAAGGGTATGTAGCGTATGGACAAAAAATTTCTAAATATATAGCGCTAGGATTTAGTTTACTCATTTTATCTACAATACCATATTTACTATTTAAAGAAGATGCAACAATGTCGACATTCCTTGTTATTATTATTGCTGTCCTTGGAATTGGAGCGATGATGGTACCTGTAATGATAGAAGAGAGTCGATACAATGTATTAAAAAAGGAAGAATTATTATTTGATCAAAACTTTCTAAAAGAATTGACAACAAGATATGCAATTATTAAGAAAAAGTATGCTGTAGTAATAATCGTTGGATTTTGTTTTATAGCAGCAGGAGCGCTACCTTTTTTATTTGAGAAAAAGCATATCACTTCAGGAGAATTAGTCCAGTATCACCCTTATTGTGTTGTACTTATTGCTATTGGAGTTTATCTTTTTGTTCGTGTGTTAGGAGTATTAGAGGCGTATCGAATTTTAGTAGAAAATAAAGAATATAGTAATCGTCTTATTTTTAAACTGAAAAAGAAAGTGAGAGAAAAAGTGGATAATTTTTAATAAATGAAAACATATTTTTATGAAAAGTTAAGATAGGAGTGTAATGATGTCAAATCTTCTAGAAATTGAAAATTTAAGTAAATCATTTGGAAACAAAGTTGTTTTAAGAGATGTTTCCTTCAATGTGCCGTCTGGATCAATTGTTGGATTCATTGGTGACAATGGAGCAGGGAAATCAACAACCTTTAAAACAGTACTAGAATTAATTTCTAAAGATAGTGGTACAGTAAAAATATTTGGTGAAGAAAATATAAATAAAGATGCCAAGATTAAGGAAAAGATAGGAGTCGTATTTGATGCTATGAATCTACCGGCTCATCTTACGATAAAGCAACTAAACAAAGTTTTTGAAAAGATGTTTGAATCTTGGGATCAAGATAATTTTTATCGATTAGTTCATACTTTTTCTTTACCTACTAATGAGAAAGTAGGTAAATTCTCGCGTGGAATGTCCATGAAACTAACTATAGCTGTTGCGTTATCGCATAATGCAAAATTATTAATTCTAGATGAAGCGACGGGTGGTCTCGATCCTTCATCTAGAGAAGAGGTGTTAGAGGAATTAAAAAGTTTTGTGAGTAAAAGTAATGGTGGTATACTACTTTCTTCTCATATTATGAGTGATGTAGAAAAAATAGCTAGCCATCTTATCATTATAAAAGATGGAGAAATTTTATTGAACGAAGAAAAGGATAAAGTTTTGAAAAGTTACTCCATTGTAGACGTTGATGAAGAACAATTAGCTTTAATTAACAAAGATATAGTTGTGGCTAGAAGGAGACTTGGTTCATATTTCAATGTACTCGTATCAGATATATATAAATTACCAAGTGGTATTGCTCATAGAACTATTTCGATAGAAGAAATGAGTGTCTTATTAACGAGGAGTGAAAAATAAATGAGAGGTTTATTATTGACAAACTATTATCTAGTGTATCGAACTTTCTTTACGTTCATGGGAATAGCGATATTAGGATCGGGATTTGTTTTTTATTTTGGTAATGCTTCAATGTACCGTTTAATTGCTACATTCATTATCTTATTTGCTGCAATTCCTGCACTTGAAGTTATTAAATATGAGAGTAAGTCAGGTTATGAAAAATATGTACTTACTTTACCGGTTACTAGAAATAACATTGTACAAAGTCATTACCTTTTCTATTTTTTAGTTGTAATTATTGGTACTTTATTGTCGTATGGCATATTTTATATACATAGTTTCGTTTCAGATACACCAATTGATGATGGGATATTTAAGAGTGTTTCTTTAGGGACGTTCATCATCCTTAATGCCGGAGCAATAGCCTACCCACTTCTCTATGTTTTTGGAGCAGAAAAATCTGATGCTATTACAATTGGAGGCGCATGCGGGGGACTTGTTACTTATTTTGGATTACAAAGTGTAATTGGCTATCTAATAGAACAATTTCCAATATCAAATTTAAATTCATCTTTATATGCTTCCATTCTATATACAATATTTGGCGTTATCATATATATCTTTTCTTTTGTTATTTCGGTATTTATATATCGTAAGAAGGAATTTTAGCATATCTTCTCTTAGTATTTTCTGAATTATTTCCAAAGAAATAATTCAGAAAATACAGAAAAATGTCGTGATTATTTGTAGAAGTCTGTTATAATAAACGAAAAATGAAAACGCTTTAAAGGGGGATATAACCAATATGATGATGAATGTACCGCTAACAATTAGTTCTATGATGGAAAGAGCAGAAAAACTGTTTTCGAAGAAAGAAATTGTTTCACGGACACATGACACAGTTACGACATTAACGTATAAGCAGTTAGGTGAAAGAACGAGAAGGCTTTCCAGTACGTTAAAAAAATTAGGAATTAAAGAAGGCGAGCGTATAGGAACGTTAGCGTGGAATCATCATCGACATGTGGAAGCGTATTTTGCTATTCCTGGTATTGCTTCCGTTTTGCACACAATTAATATTCGTTTATCTCCTCAACATATTTCATACATTATTCAGCATGCAGAAGATCGAATTCTACTTATTGATGAAGATCTCGTACCGCTCATTGAAAATATTCAATCACAATTATCAACTGTACAAGCTTACATTATTATGACTGATAAAGATGAAATTCCAAATACTACGCTAGAACCTGTATATCATTATGAAAAACTATTAGAAGAAGGCGATCCAAATTTCCAATTTGTAAAAGATATTGATGAAAATACACCTGCTGGTATGTGTTATACGTCAGCGACTACAGGAAATCCAAAAGGTGTTGTATATACGCATCGTAGTACTGTACTGCATTGTATGGCACTCGGTTTAGCAGATACAGCTGCTTTATCGGAAAGTGATGCGGCAATGGCTATTGTACCGATGTTCCATGTGAATGCTTGGGGACTACCTTTCGCAGCTACTTGGTTTGGATCAAAACAAGTGCTTCCAGGACCGATGTTTACGCCAAAAATTTTATTAGAAATGATTCAAGCTGAAAAAGTGACGTTAGCTGCTGGTGTGCCGACAATTTGGCTTGGTGTATTACAAGAGTTAGAAAATAATAGTTACGATTTATCTAGTATGACGAGAATACTATGCGGTGGTGCAGCTGCACCGAAGAGTGTTATTAAAGCATTTGAACAGAAACATAATGTTCCGTTCATCCATGCATATGGTATGACCGAAACAAGCCCACTCGTAACACTTGCACGTTTAAAAAGTTATGAAACAGAATTATCGTATGAAGAGCAATTAGAAATTCGATCAAAACAAGGGTATCTTGTTCCTGGTGTAGAGATGAAAGTAGTCGGTACAAATGGTGAAGTGAAGTGGGATAGTACGGAGATGGGAGAACTATGTTTACGAGCACCGTGGATCGCTGAAAGCTATTATAACGATGATCGTACTGTTGAAGGCTTTCGTGATGGATGGTTATATACAGGAGATGTTGTCACAGTCGATGAGGAAGGTTGCGTAAAAATTGTCGACCGCACGAAAGATGTGATTAAAAGCGGAGGCGAGTGGATTTCTTCAGTAGACCTTGAAAATGCTTTAATGGCACATGATGCTATATTTGAAGCGGCTGTCGTTGCTGTTCCTCATCCGCAGTGGCAAGAGCGCCCAGTTGCCTGTGTCGTTCAAAAGAAAAATAGTACAGTAACAAAAGAAGAAATATATGAGTTTTTAAAACCACAGTTTGCGAAGTGGTGGTTACCAGACGATATTGTATTTATGGAAGAAATACCGAAAACATCTGTTGGGAAGTTTTTAAAACAGGCGCTTCGGAAAGAACTCGAGCATTTGCATAAAGAGAAATAATGGAATTTATATTTGTAAACCTATTTTAAAAATAAGTTGACAAATGCTAGATAGAAAGATAATATAACTCCTATAATATGTTATCTAAAAATCATTTTGAGTTTACAAATAGGAGAAGCAAATATGAATACAAAAAACTTAGTTTTCGTCGCTTTATTTAGTTCTATTATGGGAGTGTTAGGGTTAATACCTCCAATTGCTCTTTCTATTACACCAGTTCCAATTACATTACAATCACTTGGTGTTATGCTTGCTGGTGGATTGTTAGGATCACGTCTTGGTGCATTAAGCCAGCTTATTTTCTTACTTATTGTAGGAGTTGGAGCGCCATTACTTGCTGGTGGACGTGGTGGCTTTAGCGTATTTGTTGGGCCAAGTGCAGGATATTTACTTGGTTATATCGTTGGAGCATTTGTCATTGGTTACTTAATTGAGCGTTTGCGTGAAGTTTCTATTATAAAAGTATTATGTATTAATATAATTGGTGGTATTTTCGTAGTTTATGTATTTGGTATCCTTGTGCAAGCTTTCGTAATGGATATTTCTGTATGGGAAACGATGAAAGTAAGTGTTGTGTTTTTACCAGGTGATTGCATAAAAGCGATTATAGCAGCAATTCTTGTAACGAAATTACATCGTTCATTGAAACATATTATTACGCCTGCTCTAAAGAGAAGCAAATATACAAATGCGGGATAAGAAAGAGAAGAAACACGTTCGTTGCGTGTTTCTTTTTATTATTTTGGAAAGAAAGGACGTCTCATATGGGTATTACAAAAGAATATAAAAAACATGCCTCTTTACAACCAAATAAAATAGCAATTAAGGAAAATGATCGAGTTTTAACATACAAAGAGTGGTTTGAGTCAGTGTATAAAGTAGCAAACTGGTTGAATGAAAAAGAATCGAAGAATAAAAAGATAGCGATTGTATTAGAAAATCGTATAGAGTTTTTAGAACTATTCGCTGGTGCCGCTATGGCCGGATGGGTTTGTGTGCCATTAGATATAAGGTGGAAACAGGATGAGCTTAAAGAAAGGATTGCAATCAGTAATCCGGATATGATTGTGACAGAGCAATATAAGTTAAATGATCTATTGGATGAAGAAGAAAGAGTAATTGAAATTGATAGATGGAAACAAATAATAGAGAACTATCTTCCTACAGAGCACATTGTAGAAAGTTTACAAGATGCTCCTTTTTATATGGGATTTACATCAGGATCAACAGGAAAGGCAAAGGCATTTTTACGTGCGCAACAATCGTGGGTTCATAGTTTTAATTGTAATATACATGATTTTCATATGAAAAAAGAAGACTCTATTTTAATAGCTGGAACGCTCGTTCACTCTCTTTTCTTATACGGTGCAATAAGTGCATTATATATAGGACAAACCGTACATATTATGAGGAAGTTTATTCCAAAACAAGTGTTGGACAAGTTAGAAATGGAACATATTTCGGTCATGTATACAGTTCCGACAATGCTAGAATCTTTATATAAAGAAAAAAGAGTAATAGAAAATGACATGAAAATTATTTCGTCAGGAGCGAAATGGGAAGCTGAAGCGAAAGAAAAAATAAAGAGTATATTCCCTAATGCGAAAAAATACGAATTTTACGGTGCATCGGAGTTAAGCTTTGTAACAGCGCTAGTTGATGAAGAGAGTAATAGAAAGCCCAATTCAGTAGGGAAACCTTGTCACAATGTGCAAGTGCGAATATGTAATGGAGCAGGAGAAGAAGTAACGAAAGGCGAGATAGGAACTGTTTATGTGAACAGTGATCAGTTTTTTATGGGCTACATATTGGATAAGGTTTTAGTTCCAGAGTTGACTGCAGATGGCTGGATGACAGTGCGAGATGTAGGTTATAAAGATGAAGAAGGCTTTATTTATATTGTCGGTAGAGAGAAGAATATGATTTTATTTGGAGGAATTAATATTTTCCCAGAAGAAATAGAAAGCGTATTACATGAACATCCAGCTGTTGATGAAATAGTTGTAATTGGTGTGGAAGATAGTTACTGGGGTGAAAAACCTGTCGCCATCGTAAAAGGAAGTGCTACGAAGCAACAATTAAAAAGTTTTTGCTTACAACGATTATCCTCTTTTAAAATACCGAAAGAATGGTATTTCGTTGATGAAATACCGTATACAAATAGCGGGAAAATCGCTCGTATGGCAGCAAAAAGTATAATTGAAAACCGGGAGAAGATATATGAATAGAGCGGTTATTGTAGAAGCAAAAAGGACACCTATTGGTAAGAAGAATGGGATGTTAAAAGGGTATGAAGTTCAGCAATTAGCAGCACCTCTTCTTACATTTTTAAGTAAAGGAATTGAGAGAGAAATAGACGAGGTCATATTAGGGAATGTTGTTGGACCAGGAGGGAATGTTGCAAGATTATCTGCTTTAGAAGCAGGACTTGGATATCGTATTCCTGGTGTAACGATTGACCGGCAATGTGGTGCCGGATTGGAAGCGATCCGCACCGCATGTCATTTTATTCAAGGCGGGGCCGGTAATTGTTATATTGCAGGAGGAGTAGAGAGTACAAGTACATCACCATTTCAAAATAGAGCGCGATTTTCACCAGAAACAATTGGTGATCCTAATATGGGAGTGGCGGCTGAATATGTTGCAGAGCGTTATAATATAACGCGAGAAATGCAAGATGAGTACGCTTACCTTAGTTATAAACGGACACTGCAAGCATTAGAAAATGGATATTTACAGGATGAAATACTTTCTTTTAATGGATCTTTTGACGAAGCTATAAAACGAGAAATGAAGTATGAAAGAATGATTAAAAGAACAAGACCCGTATTTTTACAAAATGGTACAGTAACGGCCGGTAATTCGTGCGGTGTAAATGATGGAGCATGTGCCGTTCTTGTAATGGAAGAAGGGGAAGCCCGAAAATTAGGATACAAGCCTGTTCTTCGTTTCGTTCGTAGTGCTGTAGTTGGAGTGGATCCAAATCTTCCGGGGACTGGTCCGATATTTGCGGTGAACAAATTATTAAACGAAATGAATATGAAAGTAGAGGACATCGATTATTTTGAAATAAATGAAGCGTTTGCTTCAAAAGTTGTTGCTTGTGCAAAGGAGTTACAAATTCCATATAAAAAATTGAATGTCAATGGTGGAGCAATTGCGCTTGGTCATCCATACGGTGCATCTGGGGCTATGCTTGTAACGCGCTTGTTTTATCAGGCGAAACGAGAGCGTATGAAATACGGAATCGCGACGTTAGGAATAGGGGGCGGAATAGGGCTTGCACTATTATTTGAGAAAGTAGAAGACTAGCAAGGAACTAGTTCTCTACTTTTTGAGGAACATAAGCATTGCTACCAGGCTTTGCTTTTATTTCGTTCCAAGCAGCGATAGCATCAGCTTTTGATTTTCCTTTGTTATTTGGATCTTCGAAAAAGTAACGAGTAAAGCGATTGTATTCAAACTGCGCGCTGATAGTTGTTTTATATGTAGGGTCTTTTTTTCGTTCGTTTTCTTCATACCAAAACGTTATCGCATCTTCATATGTTTTTCCAACATTCTCTTTAAAAAACTTTTGAAGAGCTACTGTAAAGCGGAAGTTTGCTCCAATTTTTTCTTTGAAAAAGGCCCGAACCTCTTCGCTACAGCGGTGATTTTCAGTAATAACAGTTTGAAGAGAAAGGTCTTTATAAGAGAGAGAAGTTTTACTCGCTTTTGGACCAGAGCTGTTTTTTAATATTTTACCAGTATGTAAATAATGGGAGATACGATTGGCTATTTCAATCTTAGAGCCACTAGCTGGCAACCCATGCTCACGACAAAATGTTTGCAGTTCTTCTTTTAACCAATAATAGTTTTGGAAATCTTCAAGTGATATAGACTTTGTTAAAGGTGGACGCATGAATGTAACAACTTCTTTCTTCCATATTTTTCTTTAATTATAAAACGTACGTTCTTTTTATGGAAGGATTAATTTGTAAATATAATGGGAAGAGAAGATTACATATGGAAAATGTAATGCAAGTTCGTGTTACTGGAATTTTAATTGAAGATGAAAAAGTATTGCTAGTAAAGCAAAAAATTGCTAATCGGAATTGGTCTTTACCTGGAGGAAGAGTGGAGAATGGTGAAATGTTAGAAGAGGCGATGGTTAGAGAAATGAGAGAAGAAACGGGATTAGAAGTTAAAATTAAGAAGCTACTCTATGTTTGTGATAAACCAGATGCCAGTCCATCTTTATTACATATTACATTTCTACTTGAAAAGATTACAGGGGAAATTATGTTACCATCAAATGAATTTGATCATAATCCGATTCATGATGTACAAATGATGCCAATAGACGAATTAAGTCAGCATGGTTTTTCGGAAACCTTTATAAAGCTTGTAAATGAAGGGTTTGCAAATGCAGGGAGTTACCAAGGATTGAAACAAAATATTGGCCTGTAAATATAGTTGAAGGATAGCCGTTCGCTATCCTTCATAACATGTTTTACACTGCTGACTGTAAAGAAGAAACAAGTTGATTTAAAAACTCATCCCCAGTCATAATCGCTTTCCCACCGCCACGAGCACTTTTTTTATTTCCGCCACCTTTTCCTTCAATTGTAGGAAGTGCCTCTTTTAAAAGAGCATTCATATCGAGTGTGACTGTTTTGCCACAAGCGAGGATGCATTGTAATTTGTCCTCGTTTTCAATAACGAAATATGTAATGGCATGCTCTTGTTGTTCTGTAATAATAGCGGATAGCTTTGCGATTTCTTGCATAGAACGATTTGTAAACACTTTAGAAATAAGTATGCCAGCATGTATTTTGGTAGGTTGTTGAAGTAGTTCGTTTGCCTCTGCATATAATAATTTTTCATTCATTGTTTGCATAGCTTTTTCGGTTTCTTTTTGAGAAGTTAGAAGCTGTGCTACCTTTACTGGAATATCAGCTTCGCTACTGTTTAATTGTTTAGAAACATCCTTCATAATTTGTTGTTGTTGTCCCATTAATTTAAGTGTGCGCCAGCCAGCGATAAACGTTAGTCGTATGCCACCTTTGTTGCGCTCCCAGCTAAGAACTTGAATAGGACCTACTTCACCAGTACGTTTTGGGTGAGTTCCGCCACAGCCGTTATAATCAAAGTTTTCGATCATAACAACGCGTATATTTTCTGTCATAGTCGGTTCTTTGCGAAGTGGTAATGTTTTCGCTTCTTCTAAGTTCATCCATTTAATAAGAATTGGATGGTTTTCAAAAACAATATTGTTCGCAATTTGCACTGCTTTTTCAACTGTTTCTGCATGCAGATTTTCTGTTTCTAAATCAATTGTTACCGTCTCTTTACCAAGATGGAATCCAATTGTAGGTATGTTAAAATGGTCCCAAAAAGCAGCAGATAAAATGTGCTGAGCCGCATGTTGTTGCATATGATCAAAACGGCGCTCCCAATTAATTTTACCTTCTACTTCTTCTGTATGTAATTGTTCTGCAATGAAGTGGTGGATTTCTTCGTCGACTTCTTCAACACCAAGTACAGCAATGCCATTTAAAGTTCCAGTATCATGGGGTTGCCCGCCACCTGTTGGGTAAAATGCCGTTTCGTTTAAAATAACGTATAAGTTACCGTCTTTATCATAATCTTGCTTTATAACTTTTGTAGTAAAGTCTTGCTTATAAGCGTCAGTGTAATATAATTTTTGCTCCAATTTTCTTTCTCCTCTCGCATTAACTAGTTTCATTGTAAAGCAATTGAAATTCGTTTCCTAATATTTCAGAAGAAAGAAGCCTTTTTTAGAATTTTCTTGCTATAATAAGAAAAAGAAAATGCGGGGGTGGAATGAATATGTTGTATGAAAACGGCGTAGATAAACTGCTTAGTTTAAGTAAAAATATTTCTGAATTGTATCGAGAGTTAAACGAAATGACCCGGATTTTAACGGATTGTAACCGCGAAAGTGTGAAGTTTGATCGGTTATATGTAAAAGAGTTACTGTGGAAGAAAGAAGATGTAATAGAGAAATATGACCAGCTACTTGTGCAACTTTGTATAAATGAATGCTTTGATTTAAAAAGTGTCATTACAGGGGAATATAAGTATACATATGAAGAAGTAGAAAACATCGTTTTACAATTTAATGAAAAGTATAATGTCGCAATTTTAATTAAAGATGTTTGTAAAGAATTACAGTTTACATATGGCATAGATATGGATATAACGAGAACAACGCGGGTATCAACAGCTCAAGTATAAAAAGGGAAAAGAAAGCAGATCCTTTGCTTTCTTTTTTTATGTGATAACAGGGAGAGTAGGTTTTTAAGATGAAGGGGAAGTTACAAAATATTCATCCGTTAGGAATGACAATTATAATCGGGACTTTATTTGCGAGGTTCGCCACGTCAATGAGTATTCCTTTTTTAGCAATTTATTTAACGACTGTTAAAGGCGTATCAGCTGGAATGACGGGTGCTATTATTGGAACGAGTGCACTTGTTGGAGTGTTTGCTAGTTTTATCGGAGGGAATTTATCTGATCGATTCGGTCGAAATATGATTCTAATATGGTCCATGATCGTTTGGGTATTTGTATTCATAGGATTTTCACTTGCAGATCATGTTTTAAGTTTCTTTTTATTAAATGCTTTAAATGGATTATGTAGGTCCTTTTTTGAACCGACGTCAAGAGCGTTATTATCAGATTTAACGAAACCAGAGTATCGTTTACTCGTATATAATTTGCGTTACGGTGCAATCAATGTTGGAGTAGCGATTGGGCCACTTGTCGGATTACAGATTGGAAGCGCAAAATCAACAATTCCTTTTTTAGTAGCAGCTGGAGTATATATTCTATATACAGTTATACTAGCGTTCCAATTTAAGAAATATCCAGTGGAACAAAAGAAAATCAATAAAGAAAAGCCTGTTACAATGCTAAATGCGCTGCGTATATTACGAAAGGATGTCGTATTTTTAGTTGCGTTAGTTGGTATTATTTTGAGTAATTGTGGTTTTTCTCACTTAACGACGACAGTATCACAATATTTTGCAAATGCACATATATTCCAGGATGGAGTGAAATTATTTTCATATATGTTAGTATTAAATGCGATTGTTGTAGTCGTAATTCAATATCCTGTTATTCAAATGTGTAAAAAGTATACACCATTAGCATCCATTATGGTTGGAACTTTATTTGTGAGCGGGGGATTATTTGGATTTGGAATAGTAGAATCTATGCTAGGTGCTGCTATTTGCACAATTATTTTTACAATTGGAGAAGTCTTAATGTTTTCGATGACGGATGTATTTATTGATGATATAGCTGTTGCGCATCTAAAAGGAACGTACTTTGGAGCAATGGGATTTTCAGGAATTGGAGCAGTAATTGGTCCATGGTTTGGGGGAGTACTTCTCGATTATTACGGGTACCAAAATGGATTTGTAGTATTTTCAGCGCTAGCTATATTTTCAACTGTAGCGTTTCCAGTACTGTTAGTTACGAAAGGTTTATTGAAAAAAAGATATGATGGGAATTCTAATATGGAAGTACATGCGAAATAAAATAAGCCCCAGTCAACGACTGGGGCTTATTTTTGTATTTATTTTAATTCTCAATTTGAAAAAGAACTTTCTTTTCATGTTTATTAGCTACTTCGTTTTTGGAAATATGAATGGCTAAATATCCATTCTCTAAGCAGGCTAGCATCTTTTTATAAATAATATTATCGGGTAAAGGAATGATCCTCTGCAAAGAAATATTTTTATGAAGTATGCAAATGTTTAGGCCTGTCTTCATCTTTTTAATGACTACATTTTGTTCTGTCACATTTGGTACATCTGTTTCCAAAATGTATTCTTGTTCCGTTTCACAAAGGTCAATATGAATTTGATTTGGGAAACTAAAGTTGCTACAAGAATCAGAACAAAACTGATCCATCCATTCTTCGAAACCATCAACATGAAAAAGACAATCCTTCTTTTTCTTGCCCATGTAAGACACCCTCCGTAAAATCTCAATTCATACTATGTTATGCATGAATGAAGTAGGGGTGAAGAATAAATGGAAAAATATAAACATTGTATGTGGAAAAGGTAGCTAGTGTGCATTTTTTGTTTTACATATCATGATGTGCATGATGTTTTTGACGTGAATGGTTACGGTTTTTTACTTTATGAGATCCGCTTAATGGTTCGGGTTGTCCTTTTTTTTCTTTCGCTTCACGATTGTTTTTGCTCATTGTCTGTGACACCTCCTCTTTCTTTTTAGAATGAGAGAAGTTTGCAAATTTATACGAGAATGTTTTTAGAAAAAAAGGTAAAGATAAGTGGGACTAACTATTATGGAAAGGGGATTGTATAATGCCATATCATAAAGATAAGCAACAAGCTTTTCAAGCAGCGCAGCAAGGTGTTACACAAGCAGAAAATGCATTTAACAACATTGTAAAAAATGATCCAAACTACGGTCATGATTTGAAAGAATTACGCCAAGAGGTTCAGGAAGCCTATGAACAGATTCAAAATGCACTAGAAGTAGCTTCGGAAACACAACGCCCACAACTTGAGCAATACGAAAATAATCTTCAAAATATTATGCAGCATGTAGATCAATTAGAAAAGTAAATGAGGTTGTTGTGTATTCGACAACCTCTTACTTTAACGAATATTATGCGAAAACAGAAAATTTTTCTACTCATTTTTTCTTTATTATGCGCAGTACATATATTTCAAGTTGAAAAAGTGGAAGCGAAAATGTTGCTCAGAAAAGAGCTAGAACCAACTGGATATGTAACATGGGAAGTACCTAATAATGAAAAGATTATTGCTATTACATTTGATGATGGACCGGATCCAATTTATACACCACAAATTTTAAATTTATTGCGCCAATATAAAGCAGAAGCGACATTTTTTATGATTGGATTTCGAGTTCAGCGTAATCCATATTTAGTGAAACAAGTGTTAAAAGAGGGGCATGAAATTGGAAATCATACGATGAACCATTTGTATGCAAGTAATTCATCGGATGAAAAATTAGAAAATGATATTTTAGATGGAAAGAAATTTTTCGAAAAATGGGTGAAAGAGCCTTTGCTATTCCGTCCTCCTGGCGGTTATATTAACGATGCTGTATTTAAAACAGCGAAAGAAGCTGGTTATCAAACGGTTCTATGGTCGTGGCATCAAGATCCACGTGATTGGGCAAATCCAGGGGTTGAATCCATTGTAAATCATGTAGTGAAACATGCTAAAAGTGGTGATATAGTATTGCTACATGATGGAGGAAATAATCGTAGTCAAACAGTAGCAGCGCTAGCAAAAATATTACCTGAACTGAAAAAGCAGGGCTATCGATTTGTAACGGTTTCGGAATTGTTACGTTATAAACATTAGAAAAAATCCCAAAAGGTGAATGCTCCTTTTGGGATTTTTCGTTACTGGTTCTTTTTGCGTTTCTTATTATTTTGTCGTTCTGCAGGAGTTAAGTTTTCATTTGCAAACTCTTCGTTATAACCAGCACCTTGTCCTTGTGCAGATGCTGCATTCATTCCTGAAATAGTATGATTTGCTTTTCTTTTACCCATTTTATTTCACCTCTATAACTTTTTTTGTAAGTTGCATGATGAGCAGTTCATAGTATGTATGAACTGTAAAGAAAGCGCTAATAGAGCACTTTACTTTATGGTAATAGTATTCATAAGGAACATGAACACTATTCAAATTTAGAAACATAAAGAAAACTTATGATAATCTATAAGTTTCTTATTATTTACTTATTTAGAAAGTTGTAATAAGATATTATCGTAAGGTATTGAAAAGTTTGTCTACATTTTATATTCAGACAACTTAGTCACGTTTAACAGGGGGGAAACATAATGGTCAAACATAATCCATTTCAATCACGTGCAACTTTTGAAGTAGATGGAAAAACGTATCATTATTATGATTTGAAAGCGCTTGAAAATGCAGGGGTTGGCAACGTATCTCAATTACCATATTCCGTGAAAGTTTTACTTGAATCAGTACTTCGTCAAGTAGACGGACGTGTAATCACAGAAGAGCATGTTACAAATTTAGCGAAATGGGGAACGAAAGATGTGCAAGATATCGATGTTCCATTTAAACCATCTCGTGTAATTTTACAAGATTTCACTGGTGTTCCAGCTGTTGTTGATTTGGCTTCGCTTCGTAAAGCAATGGCAGACATGGGTGGGGATCCTGATAAAATTAATCCGGAAATTACTGTAGACCTTGTAATTGATCACTCTGTACAGGTTGATAGAGCGGGTACAGCAGACGCGCTTGCATTCAACATGGACTTAGAGTTTAAACGTAATGAAGAACGTTATAAATTTTTAAGCTGGGCACAAAAATCATTTGATAACTACCGTGCAGTTCCGCCAGCTACAGGTATTGTACACCAAGTAAACCTTGAATATTTAGCACCAGTTGTTCACGCTGTAAAAAATGCTGAAGGTGACTTAGTTGCATACCCAGATTCATTAGTTGGAACAGACTCACATACAACGATGATTAACGGTATCGGCGTTCTTGGATGGGGCGTTGGTGGTATTGAAGCAGAAGCAGGAATGCTTGGACAGCCTTCGTACTTCCCAGTACCTGAAGTAATCGGTGTAAAATTAACTGGTACACTTCCAAGTGGTACTACAGCAACAGACGTTGCATTAAAAGTAACACAAGTATTACGTCAAAAAGGTGTAGTTGGTAAATTTGTTGAGTTCTTCGGTAATGGCTTAAAGAGCATGCCTTTAGCTGACCGTGCAACAATTTCAAACATGGCACCAGAATACGGCGCAACTTGTGGATTCTTCCCAATCGATGATATTTCATTAGAATACTTACGTTTAACAGGTAGAGATGAAGAGCAAATTCGCGTTGTTGAAGAATACTGTAAAGCGAACGGCTTATTCTATACAGCAGACAGCAAAGATCCAATTTACACTGATCTTGTTGAAATTGATTTAAATACAATTGAATCTAACCTTTCTGGACCGAAACGCCCACAAGATTTAATTCCACTTTCAGATATGAAAGATGCGTTCCACAAAGCTGTTGTAGCACCAGTTGGAACACAAGGACTTGGATTTAATGAGCAAGAGTTCGATAAAGAAGTGAAGGTTACATTAGAAGATAAAGAAGTAACGATGAAAACAGGTGCAATCGCAATCGCTGCAATTACAAGCTGTACAAATACATCAAACCCATACGTATTAATTGGGGCAGGTTTAGTTGCGAAGAAAGCAATTGAAAAGGGACTTAAAGTACCTGAATACGTAAAAACATCATTAGCACCAGGATCTAAAGTTGTTACGGAGTACTTAGATAAATCAGGTTTAACAACGTATTTAGATCAATTAGGTTTCCAAACAGTTGGTTACGGCTGTACGACTTGTATCGGTAACTCTGGCCCATTAGCACCGGAATTAGAAGAAGCAATCGCAGCAAACGACTTACTAGTAACATCTGTTTTATCTGGTAACCGTAACTTTGAAGGTCGTATTCATCCACTTGTAAAAGCAAACTACTTAGCATCACCACCACTTGTTGTGGCATATGCACTTGCAGGTACTGTTGATATTGACCTGAAAAATGATGAAATCGGTAAAGATGCAAATGGCAATGCTGTTTACTTCAATGATATTTGGCCATCAGCTAAAGAAATTGAAGATGTAGTTCAAAGCGTTGTTACATCTGAGCTGTTCAAGAAAGAATATGCACAAGTATTTAACAGCAATGAGCGTTGGAATGAAATCCAAACTTCAAACGAAGCTTTATATACTTGGGATAATGATTCAACGTACATTCAAAACCCACCATTCTTTGAAGGTTTATCTAAAGAACCAGGTGAAGTTGAAACGTTATCAGGCTTACGCGTAGTTGGTAAATTTGGTGACTCTGTAACGACTGACCACATTTCACCAGCAGGTTCAATCGGTAAGCACACACCAGCTGGACGCTACTTATTAGAAAACGGTGTACAACCAGTTGACTTTAACTCTTACGGTTCTCGTCGTGGTAACCATGAAGTTATGATGCGTGGTACATTCGCGAACATCCGTATTAAAAACCAAATCGCACCAGGAACAGAAGGCGGATATACAACATACTGGCCAACTGGTGAAGTAACATCAATCTATGATGCTGCTATGAAGTATAAAGAAGATGGCACAGGCCTTCTAGTTATTGCAGGTAAAGATTACGGTATGGGAAGTTCTCGTGACTGGGCTGCAAAAGGTACTAACTTATTAGGTATTAAAGCAGTAATCGCAGAAAGCTTCGAGCGTATTCACCGCAGTAACTTAGTGTTAATGGGCGTATTACCGCTTCAATTTAAAGATGGCGAAAGCGCTGAAACGTTAGGTCTTGTTGGTAACGAGTCATTTGAAATTCAAATCGACAAAACAGTTAGACCGCGTGATCTTGTAAAAGTAGTTGCAACTGATGCAGATGGCAACGAAAAACAATTTGAAGTAGTAGCTCGTTTCGATAGTGAAGTTGAAATTGACTACTACCGTCACGGTGGTATCTTACAAATGGTTCTTCGTGAGAAAATTGAAGAGTCTAAAGTGTCGAACTAAACAATTGAAATGAATGATAAGGAAGCTAACAACTGTTAGCTTCCTTATTTTATGGAAAGGGATGAAACCAAATGGTTTCATCCCTTTCTTTTTACTATAAAAATGGAGGGAATACTATGAAAGAATATAAAAGAATTTTGTTACCGTTACAGAAAGAAAAAATATTAGTAATAGCAGCTGTATGCAGTGGGATTTTTGCAGCTATTTTAAATCTATCCCGTCCACTATTCATGGGACTAATTGTAGATAACCTAATTCAACGAGAGCTGAAGGGAGCGTATTTTTACATTACTTTGTTTACAGTTACCCGCTTATTGATGTGGGTGAACAATCTTTCATTTGATTATGTAAGCTCAAAAGCGAGCCAGCGAATATTACGAGAGAAGCGTATAGATGTATTGCGCCATTTTTTCCTATTACCGTTTGAAGAGAGTGAGAAAATCAAACAAGGAGAGCTAGAAACGTTAGTCGTATCTGATATTCCGAACTGGGTCAGGCTATATGGTTCTATATTAATAGAATATATACACGCCATTGCGCAATTTATCGGTGCGATCATAGCACTACAACATATAGATATACAGTTCATATTGTGGATAACTCCGTTTTTATTTTTAAGTGCAATGGTTCCGATGCTTTTAGGGAAGAAGGTAAGAAATATTGCTAGTATTGCTCAAAAAAATCAATCAACTGTTGTAGAGATGGTGTCACAGTTTGTAAAAGGAGCGCAAGATTTACGTAGTTTGCAAAAAGAAAAATGGGCTATTGGCTTATTTAAAGGAGTAACGGCACAATCTTATAAAACAGAAGTAAAGAAGACGATGATGCAGCATTACATTGGAGTAGTTGGAACAGTGATTGAAACAGGAGCATATATCGTTGTTCTTATTATAGGTGCGCAAAAAATAATGCAGGGCGAAATGGAGGTTGGTTCACTTGTTGCAGTGTTAGCGACAATTGAGATGCTCTTTTTCCCTGTCCGTTATGTGGGGGATTTATTAATGATGACACAAGTTGCAGTTGCTTCGGCAAGTAGAGTGTTTTTCTTTTTAGATAAACGAGTGGCAAATAGTAATGTAGAAAGAGCGATGGGGATGACAATAACAAATGTCTCATTTCAGGAAAATGATGAAGAGACATGCAGAATTCATAATATTGATTTGCAGATTAATCCTGGTGAACTCGTTATGATTGTCGGAGAAAGTGGTGCAGGAAAAACAACGCTTTTAAAATTAATGACAGGTTTGTATAAACCATCTAACGGTAGTATTGCTTATTATGGAAATGAGGCTCGATTGACTACAGTGTGGCAAGAACCTCGATTCTTTCGGACGACAGTAAAAGAGAATATGTATTTCGGGGAAGTGGGCTTAGAAAACGAGTTAGAAAAAAGTGCTGAACTTGTAAATGTAACACCGATTATTAGGGGGTTACCTGAAGGTCTTCAAACTGTACTACATAAAAGCGGTGAAGAGTTTTCGGGAGGAGAAAGAAAACGGCTTGCATTATTGCGAGCAATTGGTTCAAATCCGAATTTTATTATTTTAGATGAACCGACTGCGGGATTAGATCCGGGCAATCAAGAATTTGTTTGGAATATGATAGAAGGACTAGGAAGCGATGTAACGAGAATTGTAGCAACGCATGATGTAGAGAAAGTGATACTAGCAGATCGCGTTGTCATCATGAAAGAAGGAAGTATTGTAGCATGTGGAAGTCCTGAAAAATTAATAAATAATCATTCGTTTTTTAAAGGGTGTAAATAAAGATAAGCGCAATGCTCTTATCTTTATTCAGCGTCATTTATTTGATACTCGATAGATTCTGAATGATTCAGATCGACGTTAAAAGTAGCTGTCATAAGGAAAGTTGCAATTCCAAGAATTAAGAAAAGGACGAATGAGACTAGAGAAACGTAGAGACAAATACGCCCTACTTTCTTTTTTTCAAGATCGTTACTAAAGAGTGAAATGATCCATGTAATAATACCGATTGGGTATAAAAGAAAACTAAGAATATATAATGTTATTTTTTCGAATGAATTCATAAACAATCCCCCTTTTGTTGAAGGTTATATAACCATGAAAATAAAAGGTGAATGGGTCTAGAAGAAGATAGGTAATACTTCATTTGTTTTTCTAATTATATGATAAAAAGGAAAAAAATGCACTTTAAATAAGAATATTCTAATTATTTAGACTGTGAATATTTCCAAGCTTGTCCGTATAAGCTAAAATAAGGTATATAGCATTTTGGTGAATATGTTACAAGACAAACACGTTAGGGTGATATAAAATGTGGCGGAAGCTTACGATTATTGTAGTGTTACTTTGTTTAGCGGGATATGCAGCTTATGAACAGTTTGGTAAAAGCGATCAGGTGGCCCAAGGAGAGCAAGAAAAAAGTAAAGCTGCTATGAAAGAGATGATTGCAAGTAACGGTATTGAAATAGGAAAGAGTGCGCCAGACTTTGAATTAACGAAGTTAGATGGAACGAATGTAAAGTTATCGGATTTAAAAGGAAAGAAAGTGATTGTAAATTTTTGGGCAACGTGGTGTGGACCTTGTCAGCAAGAAATGCCAGATATGGAGGCTTTCTATAAAGAACATAAAGAAAATGTAGAAATTTTAGCAATAAATTATACGCCTTCAGAAAAAGGCGGAGGGATAGAAAAGGTGAGTAATTTTGCTAAGGAGAAAGGAATTACTTTTCCTATTTTATTGGACAAGAATATTGATGTGACAACAGCGTATAAAGTCATTACAATCCCAACTTCGTATTTTATAGATACGAAAGGTGTCATTCAAGATAAGTTTATTGGACCGATGACGCAAAAAGAGATGGAGAAACGAATTGCTAAATTAAAATAACAGTGAAAAGGTAGAGATGGAATATAATCATTTCTGCCTTTTCTTTTTCACGTAGTGAAAGCTTCATGATATGATAAAAGAAATATAAACGTTGAGAGATAAAGGAGTGTATTTGGAGTGGGGAATATATCCTTACCGTTAGATTATGTTGTAATTGACTTTGAAACAACAGGATTTAACCCTTATAATGATAAAATCATTCAAGTGGCAGCAGTGAAATATCGTAATCATGAACTAGTAGATCAATTTGTTTCCTATGTGAATCCAGAGCGTCCAATTCCAGACCGAATAACGAGTTTAACGGGTATTACAAATTATCGTGTTTCAGATGCACCGACGATTGAAGAAGTGTTACCTTTATTTTTAGCATTTTTACATACGAATGTAATTGTCGCTCATAATGCATCTTTTGATATGCGCTTTTTGAAAAGTAATGTGAATATGCTGGGGTTGCCGGAACCGAAAAATAAAGTGATTGATACTGTATTTTTAGCGAAGAAATATATGAAGCACGCTCCTAATCATAAACTTGAAACGTTAAAGCGAATGCTTGGAATTCGTTTAAGTTCTCATAATGCATTTGATGATTGTATTACTTGTGCAGCAGTTTATCAAAAATGTGCCTCTATTGAAGGAGAGGCGAAAAGGAAATCGAATACAGAAGTACTTGATGAGACAGCAGTATATGAAGCGGTAAAAGAGATACTTGTACGAAATAAACGTGATATCGAATGGATTCGTTGCATGAATGTAGGAAGCTATTTAGATATAAAAGCTTTTTATCCAGTTATGAGATTAAAGGTAAAAGGGCGAAAGAAATACGTATTAACAGACATATTAGAAGATGATGTGAAAGAAATATGTACGAGTTTAGCCTGTGAACCGGCGTTAAAAAGTGAAGTTGGTAATACGAGAATTATGCTGAATTGCTTAGAGGACGTCCTGAAATTAGAAAGTTATATTTTAGAACAGTATGATTTCGTACTGCAAGCGCTGCATGACTATAAACAAAGTGAAATGAATGCAGATGAAAAGTTAAAAGAGTATTTAAATATTATGGTGTGAAAAACTCCGTGTACGTTTTATTGTACACGGAGTTTTTTTAGGAGTATTAAAACATAAAATTTTCTTGCAAATCTGATTAAAGAGTTTTTCCTTTGCTCATACTATGTATAGTAAGAATGAGAAGGAGAGAGGGTGAACAGCATGAGAAGAAGTCGTCGCAAATCATTTGACGAGCTTGTGAAAGAAAATAAACAACAATTATTAAGCGATCGCGATGCAATCGATCGCATTGAAGAGCGTATTGAAAAACGTTATGAAATGAAACTTTTTAAGCAAGCTGAATAATTCTTAACACTAGTACGATACTACTGTTAAGGAGGCGATAGTAATGGGTAATCCGAAAAAGAATTCAAAAGACTTTGTACCGAATCATATTGGAACACAATCAAAAAAAGCTGGTGGCAATAAAGGGAAGCAAATGCAAGACCAAACGGGTAAACAACCGATTGTTGATAACGGTTAAAGAAAAGGAGAATATTGTATTCTCCTTTTTTATGTATAAATTTGAGGGAAGATAGGTAATTTAAGATGGTGTGTATATACAATATTAGGAGGAAAGTACATGCCAAATCCAGATAATCGAAGTGATAACGCTGAAAAGTTACAAGAAATGGTGCAAAATACAATTGATAACTTTAATGAAGCGAAAGAAACAGCGGAGCTTTCTAATGAAAAAGATCGTTCTGCTATTGAAGCAAAAAATCAAAGACGTTTAGAAAGTATTGACTCATTAAAAAGTGAAATCAAAGATGAATCTTAACAGAATGTACAAAAAGGGCTGACTTTTGTCAGCCCTTTTTCGTAATCGTAAAGTTTTCAACGAGTAAACGCCAATTTTGCGGGAATGGTAAACCAATCTTCCAATAACTAATACCACCTATACCTTGTTCTTTCATTAAATTAAACTTACTTTGAACAGACCGTGAATCTTCAAACCAAACTTCGTGTTGTACACCATTTTCATCGAAATAATTAAAATGAGGAGCCTGTGCTGTGAAATCATAGCGGATCGGAACATTGTATTTACGAGCTAGTGCAACAGCTGCGACAGAGCTAATTGCTTTTGCAGGCGGATTTCCTTCTTTGAATGGAAGTTTCCAATCGAATCCGTATAAATTTTGTCCCATCATAATTTTTTGCGGAGGCATTTGAGATTTTGCGTATTGAAGTACTTCTTTTACAGGACCGATAGGAGAAATAGCCATCGGTGGTCCGCCCTGCCAACCCCAGTCGTATGTCATAATGACGACGAAATCAACAATTTGACCTTGTGCTTTATAATCATGAGCTTCGAAAAATTTTCCCTTTTGATTTGAACTTGTTTTCGGTACAAGTGTTGTACTTAGTGTGTACCCATTAGGTAAGCGTGTTTTCACATTTCGTAAAAAACGATTATACGCTTCGCGATCTTCAGGTGCCACGCTCTCGAAATCAAAATGAATGTCTCGCATACCGTACTTCTCAGCTGTTTGCAAAATGTTTGTAATAAATTTATTTTGAATCGTTGCATCACGTAAAATAACGGATGTTAGATCGGCACTAAAGTTTCCATTTTCAATATTTGTAATAACGAGCATAGGAATGGTGTTTCCTTGCGTTGCAATATTAGCAATTTTAGCTGTTTCAGTTGGTTCTTTTAACGTACCATCTCTTTTTGCCTCGAAACTGAAGTAGGCTAAGTATGTTAAAAATGGATTAATAGCACGTGTAGAATTAACTAAACTTTCTTTAATGGGGATAGTTGAAGGTTGTAAATAAGCGATGGATTCTACTGCTCGTTTCGTCCCTTTTGGAATATATAATTGCTGGCCAACATGGAGAATGGATTTTAAAGATAAATTATTCACTTTAGCTAAACTAGCGAGAGGAACGTTATATGTTTGAGAGATTCGATATAAGCTATCGCCAGGCTGTACATAATAATTATTTCCTTTCGTATTCACAATTAGTGCCTGACCAACAACGAGTGTTTCAGCTGGATTTAATCCATTGTCTTTTACTATCTCGTCAGGTGTTGATCCATATTTTGATGCCAAGCTATATACGCTATCACCGCTACGAACCGTTACAATTTGAATCATATGCTTGCTCCTTTCGGTAAAAGATTCACTATTTTTATTTTATTTTTGATGTCACTGTATTATGATTAAATGTATGCAAGGTAGCAGAAGTGAAAGAAGGCGAATACATATGTTTGTAGCAGAACATGAAGTTGAAATCCGTTATGCGGAAACAGATCAAATGGGTGTTGTTTACCATTCAAACTATTTAGTGTGGCTTGAACTAGGTCGCACGAAACTTATACAAGATTTAGGGTTTTCATATGTTGAAATGGAGAAGGAAGGAATTATTTCTCCTGTTTTAGATTTGCAAATTTCTTATCGTAAAGCGATGCGCTACGGGGAAAAAGCAATTGTAAAAACGTGGGTTGATACAGTGAGCCCGCTTCGCGTTGTATATGGATATGAAATTTATAATGGTGATGGCGAACTTTGTATTACTGCAAGTACAACGAATATTTGTGCAAAAAAAGAAGGGTTCCGCCCTGTATCATTTAAAAAGTTCTATCCAGAGTGGTATGCGAAATATGAGGAAATTAAGAAAAAATAAAAAAGCGTGGCGGAAGCCACGTTTTTTTATTTTTCATAATTAAATTGCGGGAAATCATCACCGTCGTTAAATGTAACAACTAAATTATGTCCATCGAAGAACCACTCATCATCGCTTTCAATAAAGAAGTTAATATCTTCTTCTTGAATTTGCACAGCAGGATGTGCAGGATCATCTTTACGAATACCTAAAGAAAGTCCTTTTTGCACAGTACTGCAACCACCGTATTGTACGAAAAAGCGTAGTGTTTCACCTGATTGTAAGTTTAATTCGTTTTTATACCATTGTGCTGCTTCTTTTGTTACGGAAAGATTCATGTATAGTTCCTCCAAATTATGTTGCTTTTTCTTTAGTATAAAAAATAACGCAAAAAGACGCTATTAATATGCTTCACGTTTTCTTTTTGCGTTATGTGGGTTACGATCTTATTTTTGCTTTTTTGAAAAGTTTGCTTTCGGTTCAGTTTTATTTATAATTCGTCCAATATTTGCACGGTGTTTATAAATAACCATACCTGCTAATAAACACATCGCAATAATGAAGATTTTATCCCCGCTAACAATTGATGCGATAACGGCAACGACAGCTGTTACCATAGAAGAAAGTGATACGTATCTTGTTGTAAATAAAAGGCTGAAAAAGACAACAGCTAAAATTGCAAAAACAACTGGTGAGTAGCATAATAGCACGCCAGCAGAAGTTGCAACTGCTTTACCACCACGGAATTTCGCGAAAATCGGATACACATGTCCAAGAACAGCTGCTAATCCGAACCATAGTGGATGAACATCTAACGCGAAAATAATCGGTAGACTCGTTGCTAATGTACCTTTTAAAATGTCAGCAATTGTAACGATAAAACCTGCTTTTTTCCCTAATGTGCGGAATGTATTTGTTCCGCCTAAATTACCGCTTCCGTGCTCACGAATGTCAATTCCATAACCAATCTTTCCAACGACTAGTGCAAATGGAATCGAGCCAAGTAAGTAGGCAACGATAAATAAAAGATATGTAGTAACCATAAGTTCAGTCTCCTTTATTCAAATGTGTTGATAAAGGGTAAAAAGAGTTTTTCCCGTATATTGTACCATACATTTGTAAAGAGCACATTTCTTTTTTGTAAATGAAAAATTCATTATTTCGTGCAAAAAATTTCACAGGAATGTTACATTTCTCACAGAAACAATAAGACTATATGTAGTAACATTTTAATCAAAATACAACAACATATTGGTGGAGGGTTATAAATGTTACAAAAAAATACACGTGGAGAAGAATTAATGAGAGTGTTTGAGACGATTGTCCACGGCAATGAACAAGATTTAATGCAAGAAAATGCAAATGTAGACGGCCGCTCTCCAATGGGAGTAATGGGAACGTTCGCATCTGAGAGTGCAAAATAT
The DNA here is from genome assembly GCF_001883995.1 of Bacillus paranthracis. Taxonomy (GTDB): domain Bacteria; phylum Bacillota; class Bacilli; order Bacillales; family Bacillaceae_G; genus Bacillus_A; species Bacillus_A paranthracis. The sequence goes on from NZ_MACE01000056.1 coordinate 148,768, forward strand.
TATGCTGTGGAAAATTTATTGTCAGATCAAGTGAAAAAAGCGATAAATGAAAATATATTATATCCACATGATTTAGATTTTTATGCGACAGGAACGACGACTTGTTCACAAATTCCGTTAGCGCAAATGCTTGCGAACGGTTTTCATACCGGACATGGACATATGAGACAACCGCAAGACATTAAAAGTGCATTAGCTCTTTCATCTATTATTTTTCAAGCGAATCAAAATATGCAGCACGGTGGTCAATCGTTTGCACTCTTTGATGTTGATTTAGCTCCATATGTGAGAAAAACCGTAGAGAGACATAAGAAACGATTACAGTCATATCCGCTCACGAAAGAACAAATAGAAGAATTTGCGTGGAAAGAAACAGAAAATGATACGTATCAGGCTTGTGAGGCTTTCATTCATAATTCAAATAGTATGCATAGTAGGGGCGGCGGGCAAGTACCGTTTATTTCTATTAATTATGGAACAGACACATCAAAAGAAGGAAGACTTTTAATTAAACAACTTTTAAAAGCGACACAAGCTGGTCTTGGTAAAGGAGAAACACCAATTTTTCCTATTCAAATTTTTAAAATGAAAAAAGGTGTGAACTTTGAAGAAAGTGATCCGAACTATGATTTATTTGAATTAGCGTTAGAGACAACGGCTGAACGATTATTCCCTAACTTTTCATTTTTAGATGCGCCATTTAATGCTGTGCATTATGATGGACGACCGGAAAGTGAAGTATGTTACATGGGATGTCGTACTCGTGTTATGTCGAACATACATGGAGAAGAAACGGCGATTGGAAGAGGGAATTTATCATTTACATCTATTAACTTAGTGAAATTAGCATTAATTAGTGGTTCAAAAGAAGCGTTTTTTGAAGCGTTAAATTATTATTTAGATTTAGGAATTAAGCAATTATTAGAGCGATTTGAGTATCAATGTACGAAACGAGCAAGAGATTTTCGATTTTTATACTCACAAGGTGTATGGCGCGGTGGAGAAAAGTTACAGCCTGAAGATTCTGTAGCATCCATTTTAAAGCAAGGGACGTTAAGTCTTGGTTTTATCGGTCTTGCGGAGTGTTTAGTAGTTTTAACAGGAAAGCATCATGGAGAAGATGAAGAATCATGGAAACTCGGGTATGAAATCATTTCCTTTATGAGAGATAGAATGGATAAAGCGACAGAAGAACATGAACTGAATTTCTCGGTAATTGCAACTCCGGCAGAAGGATTATCAGGGAAGTTTGTGAAAAAAGATAGAGAAGAATTTGGCGTGATTAGCGGTATAACAAATCATAATTACTATACGAATTCATTCCATATTCCAGTTTATTATAACATGCAAGCGATAAATAAAATTCGTTTAGAAGGCCCGTTCCACGCTCTATGTAACGGGGGACATATTACGTATATTGAACTAGATGGAGCAGCAATGCATAACAAAAAGGCATTAAAACAAATTGTACAAGCGATGGCAGAGAATGGCGTTGGATACGGTTCAATTAATCACCCTGTTGACCGTTGTAAGTGCTGTAGTTATCACGGAGTTATTGGAAATGAATGTCCGAGCTGCGGAAATGAAGATGAGGCTAATATAGAAAGAATTCGCCGTATAACAGGTTATCTTGTAGGAGATATGTCGAAGTGGAATAGTGCGAAACGTAGTGAAGAGATGGATCGGGTGAAACATAAATGAAAGTGATGAACATCATTCATGATAGTGTAGTAGATGGAGAAGGGTTGCGGACAGTCGTGTTTTTTGCGGGCTGTCCGCATCGTTGTTTCGGTTGCCATAATCCGAAATCGTGGAATATTTGTAATGGAACTGAAATGACAGTAGAAGAAATTGTGAAAGGGATTGCAAGTAATCCATTAACTGATGTAACATTTTCAGGTGGAGATCCATTTTTCCAAGCTGCTGAAGTGAAAAAAGTAGCAAAAGCTGTGAAAGATTTGAAAAAAAATCTATGGATGTATACAGGTTATACGTTAGAAGAGATACAGAGTTCTCAAAATAATGATATGATAGAGTTGTTACATTATGGGGATGTTTTAGTCGATGGAAGATTTGAAATCGAGAAAAAAGATTTAACACTTCCATTTCGCGGAAGCTCCAATCAACGTATTATTCGATTGAAAGAGTAAAAAGGCGGGATAGATTATTATGAATAAAACAGTATTACTTGTTGAAGATGAAAGAAGATTACGTGAAATTGTCAGCGATTATTTTCGCAATGAAGGCTTTGAAGTAATCGAAGCAGAAGACGGAAAAAAAGCGTTAGAATTATTTGCAGAGCATGAAATTGATTTAATTATGTTAGATATTATGTTACCAGAAATAGATGGATGGTCTGTTTGTAGACGAATTAGAAAAGAATCAGCAGTACCAATTATTATGCTAACAGCACGTTCGGATGAGGATGATACATTACTAGGGTTCGAATTAGGTGCAGATGAATATGTAACGAAACCTTTCAGCCCGAAAGTGTTAGTAGCTCGCGCGAAGACGTTACTGAAACGTGCGGATGGCGTGGTAGGGGTAGCAGAAGAAAATGCTATGTCTTTAGCTGGAATAGAAGTGAATCGTCTATCTAGAACTGTTTTAGTAGATGGAGAAGAAATTATATTAACACATAAAGAATTTGAACTTCTCGTTTATTTAATGGAGAACAAAGGAATTGTGTTGTCACGTCAACATTTATTAGATCAGTTATGGGGATATGACTATTACGGTGATGACCGAACTGTTGATACTCATATTAAAAAACTACGAAATAAGCTAGGAGATAAAGCGAAGCATATCGGTACTGTTATTCGTGTTGGTTATAAATTTGAAGAATAACTTGGAACGTATTGTGTGCTTCAGTCTAGGAAAATAACAATTTTATATCCTCTTTTGCAGGTGGAATGTACAAAAAATGCTTTTTTTGTCTACAATGTTAAATAAGTGTATTTTTTTAATTGGATTTCACGATGAGTTCACAAGAAGGACACAAAACGTGACTATACTAAAAATACGAATTCACCAGAGAGGGGAAGTAAACATGGGATATTACGACGGACCAAATTTAAATGAAGAGCATAGTGAAACGAGAGAAGTGAGAAAATCGGGCAGTAAAAAAGGCTATTTTTTCACAGGTTTAGTCGGAGCTGTAGTTGGGGCTGTTTCAATTAGTTTTGCGGCACCATATATGCCATGGGCTCAAAATAATGGAGCGACTGTATCATCTTTTAGTTCAGATTCAAAAGTTGAAGGTACTGTAGTTCCTGTTGTCAATAAAGCAAAAAATGAAACGGACTTACCTGGTATGATTGAAGGCGCGAAAGATGTTGTTGTAGGTGTTATTAATATGCAACAAAGTATTGATCCATTTGCAATGCAACCGACGGGTCAAGAACAACAAGCTGGTTCAGGATCAGGTGTTATTTATAAAAAGGCAGGAAATAAAGCATATATTGTAACGAACAATCATGTAGTAGATGGTGCAAATAAACTTGCTGTAAAACTGAGTGATGGCAAGAAGGTAGATGCGAAGCTTGTAGGGAAAGACCCTTGGTTAGATTTAGCTGTTGTTGAAATTGATGGTGCTAATGTAAATAAAGTTGCCACTTTAGGTGATTCTAGTAAAATCCGTGCGGGTGAAAAAGCAATTGCAATCGGTAACCCACTAGGATTTGATGGAAGTGTAACGGAAGGTATAATCAGTAGTAAAGAACGCGAAATTCCGGTTGATATTGATGGCGATAAACGTGCAGATTGGAATGCTCAAGTTATTCAAACAGATGCAGCAATTAACCCTGGTAATAGTGGTGGTGCGTTATTTAACCAAAACGGAGAAATAATTGGGATTAATTCAAGTAAAATTGCACAACAAGAAGTTGAAGGAATTGGATTTGCTATTCCAATTAATATCGCAAAACCAGTTATTGAATCTCTTGAAAAAGATGGAGTAGTAAAACGTCCAGCGCTTGGAGTAGGTGTTGTTTCATTAGAAGATGTGCAAGCTTATGCAGTCAATCAATTGAAAGTACCGAAAGAAGTAACAAACGGTGTTGTATTAGGTAAAATTTACCCAATATCACCGGCTGAAAAAGCAGGTTTAGAGCAATATGATATTGTAGTAGCATTAGATAATCAAAAAGTAGAAAATTCACTTCAATTCCGTAAATATTTATATGAAAAGAAAAAAGTAGGAGAGAAGGTAGAAGTTACATTCTATCGTAACGGTCAAAAAATGACGAAAACAGCTACTTTAGCAGATAACTCAGCTACAAAGAATCAATAATCGGAATAAAAGAAAGTCTCTTTCATATTGAAAGAGACTTTCTTTATCGGCTATACTAAAGGAATAGGAGGGATAATTTATGACAATTGAAAACCCAACTCGTACGGAAATTGGTGAAGTATTAAAGAAAAGCAAAACGATTGCAGTTGTTGGTTTATCGGATAAGCCAGAACGTACATCGTATATGGTTTCAAAAGCAATGCAAGATGCTGGATACCGCATTATTCCAGTTAACCCAACAGTAGATGAGGTGCTTGGAGAAAAGGCAGTTGCTTCACTAAAGGATATTAAGGAACACGTTGACATTGTAAATGTATTTCGTCGCTCAGAGTTTTTAATGGATGTTGCAAAAGAATTTGTAGAGATTGATGCAGATGTTTTTTGGGCACAATTAGGAGTACAAGATGAAGATACATACAAACTTTTAAAAGAAAAAGACTATACTGTAATAATGGATCGTTGTATAAAAGTAGAACATGCGATGACAAAATAGTATAGATTGTAAAGGTAGGAAGATTGCTTCAGCCCTCATGATAATAAGTAGGGCCGATGAACGAGGTGTTCATCATGAGATTTTTTAAAGGCTGTTTTTGGGGATTGTTACTTGTAATCCCGTTTTGGATATTGATCATTTGGATCATAATAAAGGTTTGGAATGTGTAATCTTGGAATACATATCCATTTCTCGTTGACAAACGATTATTTTTCTGAAATAGTAGCCTAGAGGAATCCTTGTGAAAAAACAAGGATTTTTCTATTGAAAATGGTATATAAAAGAGATAAGATAACTTGCCAAAACGATAGTCGAGGCGTTATTCTATAATAGAAACATATGTTCTGATTTTGGATTAGGAAAGGGGCAAGGAGTTTGGCGAAGCATCAGTTCCAATATAATGAAGATGCGATTCAAGTGTTAGAAGGACTTGAAGCCGTTCGAAAACGCCCGGGTATGTATATCGGGAGCACGGACAGCCGTGGATTGCATCATTTAGTATACGAAATAGTAGATAACTCCGTTGATGAAGCGTTAGCGGGATTTGGCGACGAAATTTCTGTCGTAATACATAAAGATAATAGTATTAGCGTTATAGATAAAGGGCGAGGAATGCCTACGGGAATGCATAAGCTTGGAAAACCTACACCAGAAGTTATTTTAACTGTACTTCATGCCGGTGGTAAGTTTGGTCAAGGTGGTTACAAAACGAGTGGTGGTTTACACGGTGTTGGGGCATCAGTTGTAAACGCCTTATCTGAATGGTTAGTCGTAACGATTAAGCGTGACGGAAATATTTATGAACAACGCTTTGAAAATGGCGGTGTTCCTGTAACGACGCTTGAGAAAATCGGAAAGACGAAAGAATCTGGTACAACAATGCATTTCAAACCAGATACAACGATTTTCAGTACAACAAATTACAATTATGAAACATTATGTGAGAGATTACGCGAATCTGCATTCTTATTAAAAGGGATGAAAATCTCAATAAAAGATGAAAGAAATGATTTAGAAGATGTCTTTCATTATGAAACAGGAATTGAAGCTTTCGTTTCCTATTTAAACGAAGAAAAAGATTCAATTCACCCAGTTGTATACTTCACTGGTGAACAAAATGGGATTGAAGCAGAACTAGCATTTCAATTTAACGATGGCTACTCAGAAAATATTCTTTCGTTTGTAAATAATGTACGTACAAAAGATGGTGGAACACATGAAGCTGGATTTAAGACAGCAATGACGCGTGTGTTCAATGAGTATGCTCGCAAAGTTTCACTATTAAAAGAAAAAGATAAAAACTTAGAAGGTACAGATATTCGTGAAGGTGTAGCGGCTATCGTTTCTGTACGTGTACCAGAAGAAGTACTTCAGTTTGAAGGACAAACAAAAGGGAAACTAGGTACAAGTGAAGCTCGTTCTTCAATTGATGCCATTGTATCAGAGCATTTGGCTTACTTTTTAGAAGAAAACCCGGACGTAGCCACACTTCTTGTGAGAAAAGCAATTAAAGCAGCGCAAGCACGTGAAGCCGCTCGTAAAGCGAGAGAGGAAGCGCGTACTGGTAAAAAGAAAAAGAAATCAGAAGGTACATTAAGTGGTAAGTTAACACCTGCACAATCACGTAACCCGCAGAAAAATGAACTATACCTAGTAGAGGGTGACTCTGCCGGTGGTTCTGCAAAACAAGGGCGAGATCGACGTTTCCAAGCGGTATTACCGTTACGTGGTAAAGTAATTAATACAGAAAAAGCAAAGCTTGCTGATATTTTCAAAAATGAAGAGATTAATACAATCATTTATGCAATTGGCGGCGGTGTAGGCAATGAATTCGATGTGGAAGATATTAACTACGATAAAGTTGTCATTATGACCGATGCCGATACAGACGGAGCGCATATTCAAGTATTGTTATTAACATTCTTCTACAGATATATGAAACCACTTATCGAAGCTGGTAAAGTGTTTATCGCACTTCCTCCTTTATACAAAGTAAGTAAAGGAAAAGGAAAAAGTGAAGTAATTGAATACGCATGGTCAGATGATGAATTAGATGAAGTAACGAAAAAAGTTGGAAAAGGTTACATGTTACAGCGTTACAAAGGACTTGGCGAAATGAATGCGGATCAATTATGGGAAACAACGATGAATCCTGAAACACGTACATTAATTCGCGTGAAAATTGATGATGCAGCAAGAGCAGAGCGCCGCGTAACAACATTAATGGGCGATAAAGTAGAACCGCGCCGTAAATGGATTGAGCGTAATGTACAGTTTGGTATGCAAGAAGAAGGAAATATTTTAGAAAATGAAATGATTATGGAGACGGAGGTGGAATAACATGCAAGCAGAGAAGTTTCATGACCTCCCGCTTGAAGACGTGTTAGGTGATCGCTTTGCACGTTATAGTAAATATATTATTCAAGATCGCGCACTTCCAGATGCGCGTGACGGCTTAAAACCAGTACAAAGACGTATTTTATATTCTATGTATGTAGAAGGAAACGTGCACGATAAAGCGTTCCGTAAGTCAGCTAAAACAGTCGGTAACGTTATTGGTAATTATCATCCGCATGGTGATTCCTCTGTATATGAGGCGATGGTACGTTTAAGCCAAACTTGGAAAGTACGTAATGTTTTAGTTGAAATGCATGGTAATAACGGCAGTGTTGATGGGGATCCGGCAGCAGCAATGCGTTATACGGAAGCACGATTATCACCAATTGCATCGGAGTTATTACGTGATCTTGATAAAGAAACAGTAGAATTCGTATCAAACTTTGATGATACGAGTGAAGAACCAGTTGTTTTACCAGCAGCGTTCCCGAACTTATTAGTGAACGGATCTACAGGAATTTCCGCAGGTTATGCAACAGAAATTCCTCCGCATCATCTTGGAGAAGTTATTGACGCTACAATGATGCGTATTGATAAACCGAATAGTACTGTTGATGATTTATTAACAGTTATGAAAGGACCAGATTTCCCAACAGGTGGTATTATTCAAGGGATTGATGGTATTAAAAAGGCGTATGAAACAGGTAAAGGTAAAATTATTATTCGCGGGAAAGCAGAGGTTGAAACGGTTCGTGGCGGGAAACAGCAAATCGTAATTACTGAAATTCCATACGAAGTAAATAAAGCAAACCTTGTTAAGAAAATGGATGAGTTACGCCTAGATAAAAAATTAGATGGCATTGCTGAAGTACGTGATGAGACAGATCGTACAGGTCTTCGCATTGTCGTAGAATTAAAAAAAGAAGCAAATTCTGAAGGTATTTTAAATTACTTATATAAAAATACAGATTTACAAATTCCATATAACTTTAATATGGTAGCGATTAATAATCGTCGTCCAACGCTTATGACATTACCGAAAATTTTAGATGCATATATTGGCCATCAAAAAGAAGTTGTTACGAGACGTTCACAATATGAATTACGAAAGGCAGAAAATCGTCAACATATTGTAGAAGGTTTAAAGAAAGCATTATCGATTTTAGACCAAGTTATTGAAACGATTCGTGCTTCAAAAGATAAGCGTAATGCAAAAGATAATTTAAGTGCGAAATTTGGTTTTACAGAAGCGCAAGCGGAAGCAATTGTATCCTTGCAATTATATCGTTTAACGAATACAGATATTACAGCGCTACAACAAGAGGCAGATGAGCTTAATAAGAAAATTATTGAGCTACAGGCAATTTTACAAAGTGAAAAAAGATTACTTCAAGTTATTAAAACAGATTTAAAGAGAGTTAAGAAAACATATAGTGATGATCGACGCGCGATTATTGAAGATCAAATCGAGGAAATTAAAATCGATGTAGAAGTGATGATCCCACAAGAAGATGTCATCGTTACTGTAACGAAAGAAGGATATGTGAAACGTACTGGATGGCGCTCACATAATGCCTCAAATGGCAAAGACTTCGGTATGAAAGAGGGTGACATCTTACTTGAACGATTCGATACGAATACGACAGAGACAGTCCTCTTATTTACGAATAAAGGAAACTATATATATCTGCCAGTATACGAAATGCCAGATATTCGTTGGAAAGATTTAGGGCAGCACGTTGCTAATATCGTTTCACTCGACCGGGATGAAACCATTATTTGGGCAACTGTCGTACCGAACTTTGAGGAAGAAAAGCGATTTATCGTATTTGTAACGAAGAACGGTATGATTAAGAAGACAGAATTAAACCAATATAAAGTACAACGTTACTCTAGAGCATTCGTTGCTGTAAACTTGAAAAAAGATGATGAAGTTGTTGATATATTTGCGACAGATGGAACGAGTGATATCGTTCTTGCTACACATGGTGCATATGCACTTATTTTCCATGAAGATGAAGTAAGTCCAGTCGGTGTAAGAGCCGCTGGTGTGAAAGCAATTAATTTAAAAGAAGATGACTATGTCGCTTCTGGTAAACCATTAAATGCTGATAAAGATCAACTTATTCTCGTAACGCAGCGCGGTGCTGTAAAACGCCTAAAAGCATCAGAAATTGAGAAATCAACGAGGGCGAAGCGAGGTCTTGTTATTTTCAAAGAATTAAAACGTAATCCATACCGCATTGTCGGTATTGAAATCGTTCGAGACGATGAACTAGTTTATATGAAGACAGAGAAACATATCGTAGAAGAAATTGATCCGAAAGCGTATCGAAATAAAGACCGGTATAGTAACGGTAGTTTAGTGCTAGATGTTAACGATACTGGTGAAGTTATTGAAACGTGGACGAAAAAAAGACCGGAATAAAAAAAGCATCTTGCCATGAATAATGGCAAGATGCTTTTTTCTAGGCAACTTATTATGTAAATAATAATAATCTTGTTATAATAACTGAATGAAATCGTTCTCATGAAGTGGACTTACTACCCACAAATAGCGGGATAAATGGAGGGGCAACATGAAAAAAATAGGTGTAGGGATTGTAGGGTTTGGATTTTCTAGTACAACATTTCACATCCCATTATTACAAACGATAGAAGAATACGATATTCGTGCCGTATTATCTTCAAAAGAAGAGGTAGTAAAAGAAACATTACCGAATGCTAACGTCTTGAGTACAATTGATGAATTGGTGAAGCGAGCTGATATTGATTTAGTTGTTATTACTTCACCAAATACAACTCATTTTCCATATGTAAAAGAAGCAATATTAAACGGTAAGCATGTTGTTGTAGAGAAACCATTTGTTGTTTCAATTGAAGAAGGAGAAGAGCTTATTTCATTAGCAAAGAAACATAATGTGGTATTAAGTGTATATCATAATCGCCGTTTTGATAATGATTTCTTAACGATAAAGAAATTATTAGAAGAGGATAGAATAGGAAATGTATACGCATATGAGGCGCATTTCGATCGCTTCCGTCCACATGTACGTGATCGATGGAGAGAAAAAAACTTACCAGGATCAGGTATATTATATGACTTAGGCTCGCATTTAATTGACCAAGCATTATCATTATTTGGGAAACCAAATGCAATCAGTGCAGATGTAATCAAACAACGACCAGGTGCAGAAATTGATGATTATTTCCACATAGTACTTCATTACGGAGTTAAACGTGTCATTTTACGTAGTAGCAGTTATGTGAAAAAGGCAGGTCCACACTTTACACTGCATGGAGATAAAGGTTCTATCGTGAAATACGGTATGGATTCACAGGAAGAACAATTAAAAAATGGAATGAAGCCAGGCGATAACGGTTATGGGGTAGACATTGAACAGAATTTTGCTACTCTAGAAACAGAAGAAGAGTCAGTACGTATTCCAACAGAAGTCGGCTGTTATGACATGTACTATAAAGGTGTAAGAGATAGTATTATAAGTGGTGAGAAATTACCTGTGATAGCACAAGAAGGTTTAGAAGTTATTAAGTTGATTCAATTAGCGGTTGAAAGTAGTGAAACGGGTAGAGTTATCACTATAAAATAAAAAAGACACGAATTTCGTGTCTTTTTATTTTTGTGGAACAGAAAGACCATAGAAGAACATAGTGACTATATCTTGTATATGTTTTTCACGATCCCCTTCAAGAAGCTGTGCCCCGAAATCATCACCTAATTTAGTAAACATTTGAATGTAAAGTAACATCATTTCTTTAGTAAGGTGGGGATTAATTTCATTTTTTTGCTGTGCTTGTTCTAATATTTCTAAATACCAAGGCAAGATTTTTTCGTTTTGATAACTATAAATAAACTTTCGGAGCTCTTCATCTCTTTGCATCATTTGTAGTAACATATCCGGCTGAAATAACCCACCAGTATTCATTTTTCTTACAATCATTTTTTGCATCATATCATGAAAAGGTAATTTTTCCGCTGCAAGATCTTTATAATATTGAAATTCACATATGATAAATTCTTGTATAAGTTCTCTAAATAACGCATCTTTACTTCCAAAATGATTATAAATTGTAACTTGAGAAACGTTTGCTTCTTTTGCGATATGTTCTATTTTTACTTCATTAAATCCACGTTCTGAAAATAATAAGAAAGCTGCCTCTTTAATAGCGCGTTTTTTCTTCTCTTTCACTTTTTCAAAGCCATTCAATACAATCACCTCAATAAAAATATACAGGAAAATATAGGTGAAAACAATAATTTTGAAATATGGACATATAAATATTTCAAAAAGTTGTTGCGAATATGGAAGAGGAGGAGTACAATAATTTTGAAATATCATACATTAAATATTTCAAAAAATGAGGTGGATTTATGATTTCAGTTCAAAATGTCACAAAACAATTTTCGAACGGAAAGGGCTTGTTTCATATTACATTTGATGTAAAAGAAGGAGAAGTGTTCGGTTACTTAGGACCGAATGGTGCAGGTAAATCAACGACGATTCGTAATTTAATGGGATTTATAAAACCGACATCTGGAAAATCTTCAATTTTTGGATTGGATTGTTGGAATGAAGCAGCGAAAATTCAAAGGGAAGTTGGTTATTTGCCGGGTGAAATTTCTTTTATTGAAGGAATGAACGGATTAGAATTTCTGAAGTTAATGCAAGGAATGCGTGGGCTAAAGGATACGAAAAGACGAGATGAATTAATAGAACGTCTACAATTCGATGTGAAAACACCGATTCGAAAAATGTCTAAAGGAATGAAACAAAAAGTAGGGATTGTTGCTGCTTTTATGCATGATCCAGAAGTGTTAATTTTAGATGAACCGACTTCAGGGCTCGATCCACTTATGCAGCAAGTGTTTATAGATTTAATAGTAGAGGAAAAGCAAAGGGGAAAAACGATTCTTATGTCTTCACATATTTTCACTGAAATTGAGCGTACATGCGACCGAGTAGCGATTATTAAAGATGGGTGCCTTGTAACGGTTGAAAATATTCATGATTTACAAAGTATGAGACGACAAGTGATAGATGTAACCGTATCATCAGAGGAAGAGATTAAATCTCTTACGCAATGTAATTTGCAATTTGAAGCGGTAAAAGGTAGAGAGGCATCGATTATCGTACAAGGAAACTATCAAACTGTTTTACAAATACTTTCAAACTATAATGTAACGGCACTTCAAACGAGAGCAATGGATTTAGAACATTTATTTATGCATTATTACGATAAGAAAGAAGGGGTAAAGCATGAATAAGCAATTGTTTTTAGCTAGTTTGAAAGAGACGCAAAAAAGTATTTTGAGTTACGCAACTGGTGCAGCCCTATATTTATGGTTGTTAATTTGGATATTCCCTTCAATGGTATCAGCGAAAGGTTTAAATGAATTAATAAGCGCTATGCCTGATAGTGTGAAAAAAATTGTTGGCATGGAAAGTCCGATTCAAAACGTAATGGATTTTTTAGCTGGTGAGTACTATAGTCTATTGTTTATTATCATATTAACAATTTTTTGCGTTACAGTTGCAACACATTTAATTGCCCGGCATGTAGATAAAGGGGCGATGGCATATTTATTAGCGACACCTGTATCTAGAGTGAAAATTGCAATCACACAAGCCGCTGTTCTCATATTAGGACTACTAATTATTGTAGTTGTTACGTATGTAGCGGGCATAGTAGGTGCAGAATGGTTTTTAAGTGATAATAACTTAAATAAAGAATTATTCCTAAAGATAAATATAGTAGGAGGGCTCATATTTTTAGTCGTTAGTGCATATTCATTTTTCTTTTCTTGTATATGTAATGATGAAAGAAAAGCACTTAGCTACTCAGCAAGTTTAACTATTTTATTTTTTGTACTAAATATGGTAGGTAAATTAAGTGATAAGTTAGAGTGGATGAAAAGTCTATCGTTATTTACACTGTTTCGTCCAAAAGAAATTGCGGAAGGAACGTATAATATATGGCCGGTAAGTATAGGTTTAGCTGCGGGAGCGCTTTGTATTTTTATAGTAGCGATTGTATTGTTTAAGAAGAGGGATTTACCGTTGTAGAGTAGAAAGTCCACTATATGAGTGGACTTTTTTTGATGAGGAGGAAACGAATGGGTTGCAGCTATATGTAAATGATGTAGAAAAGTCATTATTGTTTTATAAGAAAATAATTGCTTTGAAGTTGTCGATCCAAATGGATATCTCCTCAGAGTTACGTATAAAAAAGGTAAACATGAAAAATGTTTACCTTTTTTTATGAAAATATTCAAAAAAATGAACCTTTTTCTAGGCTCATACGTCTAATACATGTAAAGTTAAATTTGAAGCGAGGATGAAACAGGAGGAGCAATTGTGAAAGTAATCCCTTTATATAAAATGTTGGTAAAAGAAGAAACAGATGTTTCCTTAGCGAAAAAAGGTGATCATGAAGCTTTTATGACTCTTATACATACAGAAAAAGTGAAGATGTATCGCATTGCAAAGGCTATGTTACGTGATGAGACAAATATAGAGGATGCGATACAAACAACAATTTTAAAAGCCTATGAAAATATAAAAAAATTAAAGAAGGAAGAGTTTTTTCAAACTTGGTTAATTCGAATTTTAATGAATGAATGTAACAACATTATTAGAACGTATAAAAAGGTAATTGTGACAGAAGAGAATGATTACAATATGAGTGCGTGCGATCAGTATGAAGATATAGATTTGTGTAATGCGATTCAATCGTTACATGAAGAGTTAAGAGCTGTTACGGTGCTTTATTATTATGAAGATATGAATCAAGAGAGTATAGCGAAGCTTTTAGAAGTACCAAAAGGAACAGTGAAATCGAGATTGGCACGTGCGAGGGAACAACTACAGAAACGATTAAAGATGGAATAGGAGGTGCAAAGGATGGATAATGAAAAAATATTTGATGAGAAATTAAAAAAGAGAATAAACGAAGAGAATGTTATAGTACCACCAGAGTTAAATGAAAAGATTAATCGTACACTACATAGTCTTCCGGTAAAAAAGAAAGGTTACAGAGTTTATATGATGGTTATAAGTGCTGCTGTTCTAGCACTTTCCATTGTGTCTATGTCGGAGTTTTCTGATCAAATTTTTGCTCAAAACGGCGGAGTGTTTGAATATGTAAAGAAAAAGGCATTTTCTGATTACGAAAATGAAGAGGAAATAAAAGCGAATGCAAATTATCCAGATAAAGAAAAGATTCATGAAAAGATGCTAGATTCCATTGATCATTTTAATAATATTTCAGGACAATTTGAGGAATATTCTAGTTCGTCAAGAATTGCTACAACATACAAATATGCGATTGATACGGAGCAACAAAGAGGAATCTCTTCAAAAGAAGACAAGCTAACGAAAAAACGAACCATTATATATAACGAGGGCAAGAAAAAAGAATTTGATGATGAGAAGTATACGTACAAAGAAACAAAATGGAGCCCGAAAGAAAGAAACTATGAACTATTAAAATTAAATCCTACGGGAAGGTTATTGAGAAAATCAGGTGAGAAAAAAAGATATGATGATGAATATGTGGGATTCGCGAAGTATAGTATTCAATCCGAATTTGCTGATTTATTAATTCGATATAAAGATTGGAATTATAAAGAAACGAAGTATCTTGGACTGGATTGCTACAAAATAGAAGGGACAATAAATATAGAAATGCCTGTAAGTACATCTGAAGATTTAAGAGGGAAATTTGAAATGGTTGTAGAGAAAAATACAGGGATTATGCTAAAATTCCTTAGTTTCCACGAAGGTATGATTCAATATTCGATTACAACAGAATGGATACAAATAAACAAAGGATTGAAAGAGAATACATTTCAAAAGGAAAGCACTAATTATGAGAAAGTGAAAAATATATTAGATGAATAGAAAACGGAGGAAACTATATGGAGAATCATTCTTCTTCAAGAGAAAAGAAAAATAAACGAAAATATAAAAAGACAACGATAATAAGTGTATTGTTAGCGATATTATTATTTGGCGGATTTGGATATGGTACTTACGTATATATGAAAACTTCTAATCTCGTACAAAAATCAAATGTTAATTTGGCACGTGGTGAAAAATCAAATTTACGTGAGGAAACGGTAAAACCGATTACTAATAATGTTTCACTTTTAATTATGGGAATTGATGAAAATCAAGAGCGACAAAAGGAGTATAATGGTGCATTTCATACAGATGCACTGCTGTTAGCTACTTTTAATAAAGATGATAAGACTGTGAAATTGACGAGCATACCACGTGATACATACACATATGTTCCGGTTGAAAAGAAAAAAGATAAAATAACGCATGCATATGGAAGTGGTTTCGTTAAAAATGGTAAAGATGGAGGGCCGCAAGCTTCAGTGGAAGCGGTAGAAAAGTTATTACAAGTGCCTGTTGATTATTTTGTAAAGTTTAATTTTAATTCATTTACTAAAATTGTTGATGGATTAGATGGGATTGAAGTAGATGTCCCAGTTGAATTTACGGAGCAAAATAGTAAAGATGAACCTGACGCAATCCATTTGAAAAAAGGACTACAAAAATTAACAGGGGAAGAGGCACTTGCCTTAGCAAGAACGCGTCATATTGATAGTGATGCAATGAGAGGGCAGCGGCAACAACTTGTTATGGAAGCGATTTTAAGTAAATTAAAAAGTGTAGGATCGATTACGAAGCTAGAAAAAATAGTTGAGGCGGTTGACGGTGATTTTAAAACAAATTTAGTAATGGATGATATTTTATCTTTTTATAAATACGGTTTAAACAGTTCAGTTGAAAAAATACAATTAGCTGGTGATGATTTATACTTACCTAATGGCCCAAACGGCCAACGTGTATATTATTATAATCCTAATAAAAAAGATCTACAGAGTTTGAGCAATACTCTTAGAACACATCTAGGATTAAGTGAAAAGCAGATTGAGGAGAATTAAAGCAGATGTGATGTCTGCTTTTTATTACGTTAAATAGTATGTCGTTTATATACAAATGTTATATACTGTTTTCAAAATTAACATAATAGTGTAACATAAAGTTAAGGTTTAAGTTACATAACAGAGGGCCATCACATAGAATAAATGTTAGTGATGAAAATAGTTTGGGAGAAATGAAAAAATAAGGGAGTATTAAAAATGAGAATTGTAAAGAATTTAACATTTCAAGTTATTGTGGCCATTATTTGTGGTATTGCAGTAGGAGCGATTTGGCCGAGTGTTGGACAAGAGATGAAGCCAATTGGTGAAACGTTCATCAATATGATTAAAATGGTTATTGCACCGATTATCTTTTTAACAATTGTGCTTGGTATTGCAAGTATGGGAAGTATGAAAAAGGTAGGTCGTGTTGGCGGGAAGGCACTATTATATTTTGAAATTGTTACAACAGCGGCTTTAATAATTGGTATCATTGTAGCGAATGTTGTGCGTCCAGGAGACGGATTAGACCCTTCAAAACTAAAGGGCGGAGATGTTTCACAATATGTACAAAGCGGACAAGAAATGAAATGGATGGATTTCTTTTTACATATTGTGCCGTCTAACATGTTTGAAGCATTTGCAAAAGGTGATATTTTACAAGTTTTGTTTTTCTCCATTTTATTCGGTGCAGGGTTAACGATGTTAGGGAAAAATGGACAACCGGTAATCGACTTTTTTGAAAGATTATCGAAAGTATTTTTTAACATTTTATCAATTGTAATGAAATTAGCACCAATTGGAGCATTCGGCGGGATGGCGTTTACAATTGGTAAATATGGTTTAAGTACACTTATTCCACTTGGTAAATTAATGATTTGTGTATATGCAACAATGGCATTATTTGTTTTTATTGTTTTAAATTTCATTTGTAAATTTTACAAATTTAGTTTGTGGAAATATTTAGCATACATTAAAGAAGAATTACTTATTGTTCTTGGGACATCATCATCAGAATCAGTATTGCCGCGAATGATGACAAAGATGGAAGACTTCGGATGTTCGAAGCCAGTAGTAGGTTTAGTCATTCCGACAGGTTACTCTTTTAACTTAGATGGAACAACAATTTATTTATCTATGGCTACTATATTTTTAGCACAAGTCTTTCACGTCGATCTTTCACTAGGTCAACAATTAACTATAATAGCTATTTTATTAGTTACATCTAAAGGAGCAGCCGCAGTAACAGGTGGAGGCTTTATTGTACTAGCGTCTACTTTATCTGCGATGAATGTTATTCCATTAGAAGGGTTAGCACTATTACTTGGTGTAGATCGTTTCATGTCAGAAGCACGTGCTATCGTTAATTTAATTGGTAACGGTATTGCGACTGTAGTTGTTGCAAAAAGTGAAAATGAATTTGATGAAGAGAAGTATACGAGAGTAATAGAGGAAATGAAAAAAGAGAAAATGGTCGGATAAAAAAGTCAGCAAAGCTGACTTTTTTATTTTTGTAGAAAAGAGGTTTGTTACGGTATACATTATTTATTAACAATAATTTACAAGTGTTTTATGGTGGAGGGATATAAAGACTATTAAATCAATACATAGAATTCAATGAGATATAGTGTTTCGAAAGATTATGGAATTTTTATGAATATTACTGTAAGAAAATAATTTTTTTAAAATTTTCAATAATAACACTTTACAAAACTCGAAAAATTAGTAGAATAATAGTTAATAAGAATCTTCTGATAAATATATAAAGAAAAACAGAATTATCAGAAAATTCTTAAATGAGAGCGTTAAGAATTAGGGAGGGTACAGAAAGTGAAAAAGAAAAAAATGAAAAAACTAACAGCAGTTGTAGCACCAGTTTTAGCAATGAGTATGGCATTGACAGCATGTTCTACATCAGGTGGAGATAAGAAGACAAGCACAAATTCTAGCTCTGGCGGAGATAGCAAATCAGAAGAAAAATTAGCAGCGAAACAAGTGTTCAATAAAACAGAAAATCAGGAAATTCCAACAATGGATACGTCGAAGAGTACAGATACTTTGGGCTCTCAAATTTTAGGGAACACAATGGAAGGCTTATACCGTTTAGATAAAGAGAATAAACCAATCCCAGCTGCGGCAGAATCAAGCACGAAGAGTGAGGATGGTAAAAAATATACATTTAAATTACGTAAAGATGCAAAATGGTCAAATGGTGATCCTGTAACAGCGAAAGATTTCGTATTTGCATGGCAACGTTTATTAGATCCAAAAACAGCTGCTGAGTATGCATTCATTGCATTCCCAATTAAAAATGCAGAAGCGGTTAATAAAGGTGAAAAACCTGTAACAGAACTTGGAGTTAAAGCAGTAGATGACCTTACTTTAGAAGTTGAATTAGAACAAGCAGTACCATACTTCTTAAACTTAGTAGCATTCCCATCGTACTATCCATTAAATGAGAAATTCGTAAAAGAAAAAGGGGATAAATACGGTTTAGAATCTGATACAACTGTATATAACGGACCGTTCGTTCTTACTGATTGGAAGCATGAGCAAGGTTGGAAACTGAAGAAGAATGATCAATATTGGGATAAAAAGACTGTAAAATTAGATGAAATTAACTATAGTGTTGTAAAAGAGCCAGCAACTAATGTGAATTTATATGATAGTGGTCAAATTGATTTCTCCTTATTAACAGGTGAATTTGTTGACAAATATAGAAATAATAAAGAGGAATATGGGGTGTATAACGAACCAAGTACGTTCTTTATACGTTTAAACCAGAAACGTGGTGGACAAGATACACCATTAAAGAGCAAGAAATTACGTGAAGCAATTGCGCTATCAATTGATAAAAAGAATTTAACAAATGTTATTTTAAATGATGGGTCAAAACCTGCAGATTATTTAGTGCCGAAAGGCTTAGCAGCTGGACCTGATGGGAAAGACTTCCAAGAAACGTTTAAAAACGGTGTTAAACCAGATGCGAAAAAAGCAGCTGCTGCATGGGAAGAAGCGAAAAAAGAACTTGGAAAAGATCAAGTTACAATTGAGTTTTTAAACTATGATACTGGTAATGCGAAAAAAGTTGGGGAATATGTAAAAGATCAAATTGAGAAAAACTTAAAAGGTGTAACAGTAAATATTAAACTGCAGCCGTTTAAACAAAAACTTAAATTAGAATCAGATCAAGATTATGATATTTCATATGGTGGATGGAGCCCAGATTATGCGGATCCAATGACATATTTAGATATGTTTGAAAGTAAGCACTCTCATAACCAAATGAGTTTCTCTGATCAGAAATATGATGAAATAATTAAAAAAGCTGGTGGGGAATTAATGAGTGATGCGAAGAAACGCTGGGAGGAACTAGGAAAAGCAGAGAAATTACTTCTTGAAGAAGATGTAGCTCTTGTACCTTTATATCAAAGTGCTAGATCTTATGTTATGAAACCGCATGTAAAAGGTGTTGTTAAGCATAATATTAGCCCAGAATACAGCTATAAGTGGGCATATGTTACTGAAAAATAATAGAGTTGAAAAAGTACTTCAAAGCAGTCTACATGCCTTGAAGTACTTTTTTGTTGTACCATTGAACGTGAAAATGAAAGAGTAGAGAAGAAATGAAATGTAGTAGATGGAGGATACGTGTAGTATGGTCATAGATAATAGAATGTTACTATTGTTAAGTAAAATAAATTTTCTAAATATTTTAAAAATAACTTTACAAAACCGGAAAAATTAGTAGAATATTAATTAATAAGAATTTTCTGATAACTGGTTATTAGAAAATCTCTCAAAAACAGCTTCGTACATATAATTGGGGAGGGTACAAAAATGAAGAAAAAGATGAAAAAGTTCACGGCGGTTGTAGCGCCAGTTTTAGCGATGAGTATGGCGTTGACAGCTTGTTCTGGATCTGGTGGGGAGAAGAAATCAACTACGACGTCTAGCGGTGGTGGGGAAGAGAAAAAATCTGAAATTAAATACGCAGCGAAACAAGTGTTAAATCGTACAGAGAATCAAGAGATTCCGACGATGGATGTTTCGAAATCTACTGATACATTAGGTTCTCAAATTTTAGGGAACACAATGGAAGGTTTATATCGATTAGATAAAGATAATAAGCCAATCCCAGCTGCGGCAGAATCTAGTACGAAAAGCGAGGATGGCAAAAAATATACATTTAAACTACGTAAAGATGCAAAATGGTCAAACGGTGATCCTGTAACAGCGAAAGATTTCGTATACGCATGGCAACGCTTACTTGATAAAAATACAGCGGCAGAATATGCGTTTATCGCTTACTATATTAAAAACGGAGAGGCAATTAATAAAGGTGAAAAACCTCTAACAGATTTAGGAGCAAAAGCGGTAGATGATTATACGCTAGAAGTAGAATTAGAAAAACCAGTGCCATATTTCTTGAATTTAATGGCATTCCCATCGTACTATCCTTTAAATGAAAAGTTCGTAAAAGAAAAAGGAGATAAGTTCGGTTTAGAAGCAGATACAACGTTGTATAACGGACCGTTCGTTATGGCTTCATGGAAACATGAACAAGGATGGCAGCTAAAGAAAAATGATAAGTACTGGGATAATAAAACTGTGAAATTAGAAGAAATTAACTATAGTGTAGTAAAAGAAGTTGCGACGAAAGTAAACTTATATGATACAGGATCAATTGATTTCACGCTATTATCAGGGGAGTTCGTTGATAAATATAAATCGAATAAAGAAGAGTATGGTGAATATTCAGAAGCAAGTACATTCTTCTTACGTTTAAATCAAAAACGTAATGGACAAGATACACCGTTAAAGAGTAAAAAACTACGTGAAGCAATCGCATTATCAATTGATAAAAAAGGTTTAGCAAACGTTATTTTAAATAACGGTTCAAAAGCAACAGATCAATTAGTACCAAAAGGGCTTGCGACAGGACCTGACGGTAAAGATTACCAAGATACATTTAAAAATGGTCTGAAATATGATCCGAAAAAAGGTGCAGCAGCTTGGGAAGCAGCGAAAAAAGAGCTTGGAAAAGATCAAGTGACAATTGAATTACTAAGCTATGATGATGGAACAGCGAAAAAAATTGCTGACTACTTTAAAGATCAAATTGAGAAAAACTTAAAAGGTGTAACGGTTAATACGAAAATTCAGCCGTTCAAACAAAAACTAAAATTAGAATCAGCACAAGATTATGAAATTTCATTTGCTGGTTGGAGCCCAGATTATTCGGATCCAATGACATTTATTGATATGTTCGAATCGAAGAGCCCATATAACCAAATGAGTTATTCGAATCCGAAATATGATGAAATGGTGAAAAAAGCAGGTAATGAGTTAATGTCTGATGCGAAGAAACGTTGGGAAACGTTAGGTAAAGCAGAAAAATTATTACTTGAAGAAGATGCAGGGATGGTACCTTTATATCAAACAGGTAGAGCATATGTAATGAAACCGAATATAAAAGGCATTGTGAAACATAACATTAGTCCAGAGTATAGCTTTAAGTGGGCTTATGTAACGGAAGGTAAATAATAAAAAGAGCGTGTTTAAAAGTAGATAAGTTATTTTTAACACGCTCTTTTTATATTCAATTAAATAGAGAAGAATAAGAAATGTGGTACTGACATATAGTAGATGGGGGAGAATTCGTATAGTAATAATAGTAAAATACATAGTTACTATAAAAATAAGATAATAAAAACTTTAAAAATGAGGGTAATTTATAGCGTGTTAATTGGTGAAAAAGTATTAATGATTATGTTCGTAGAAAATCTCTCAAAGTTAGTTTCGTACATATAATTGGGGAGGGGACAAGAATGAAGAAAAAGATGAAAAAGTTTACGGCGGTTGTAGCACCAGTTTTGGCAATGAGTATGGCTTTAACAGCATGTTCTTCTGGATCTGGTGGGGAGAAGAAACCGACTACAACGTCTAATAATGGTGGGGAAGAGAAGAAATCTGATATTAAATATGCGGCAAAGCAAGTGCTAAATCGTACAGAAACGAATGAAATTCCAACGATGGATACTTCAAAAAATACAGATACACTTGGCTCACAAATTTTAGGGAATACAATGGAAGGTTTATATCGCCTTGATAAAGATAATAAGCCAATCCCAGCTGTAGCGGAATCTAGCACAAAAAGCGAGGATGGCAAAAAATATACATTTAAATTACGGAAAGATGCAAAATGGTCAAATGGTGATCCTGTAACAGCGAAAGATTTCGTATTTGCATGGCAACGTCTAGTAGATCCAAAAACAGCTGCTGAGTATGCATTTATTGCTTACTATCTTAAAAATGCAGAAGCGATTAATCAAGGAAAAGGAGAAGTTTCGACATTAGGTGTAAAAGCGGTAGATGATTATACGCTTGAAGTAGAACTAGAAAGACCTGTACCATATTTCTTGAACTTAATGGCATTTGCGTCATACTATCCATTAAATGAAAAGTTCGTAAAAGAAAAAGGAAATAAATTCGGTTTAGAGTCTGATACAACACTGTATAATGGTCCATTTGTGCTTACAGACTGGAAACATGAGCAAGGCTGGAAATTAAAGAAAAATGATCAGTATTGGGATAAAAAGACTGTAAAACTAGAGGAAATCAACTATAGTGTAGTAAAAGAACCAGCTACTAGAGTAAATTTATATGATACAGGTGCAATTGATTTCGCGCTATTATCAGGTGAATTCGTGGATAAGTATAGAAACAATAAAGAAGAGTTTGGGGCCTATTCGGAAACAAGTACGTTTTACTTACGTCTAAATCAAAAACGTGGTGGTCAAGATACACCTCTAAAGAGTAAAAAATTACGTGAAGCAATTGCGTTATCAATTGATAAGAAAGCTTTAACGAATGTTATTTTAAATGATGGTTCAAAACCAGTGGATTACTTAGTACCAAAAGGTTTAGCAAGTGGACCAGACGGTAAAGATTTCGCAGAAACGTTTAAGAATGGTTTAAAACAAGACTCCAAAAAGGCAGCAGCAGCATGGGAAGAAGCGAAAAAAGAACTTGGAAAAGATCAAGTGACAATAGAGTTATTAAATTATGATACTGGTAATGCGAAAAAAGTTGGGGAGTATGTAAAAGATCAAGTTGAAAAGAATTTAAAAGGTGTGACAGTAAATATTAAGTTGCAACCATTTAAACAAAAACTAAAATTAGAATCAGACCAAGATTATGATTTTTCATATGGTGGCTGGAATCCAGATTATGCGGATCCAATGACATATCTTGATATGTTTGAAACAAAAAATTCGCAAAACCAGATGAGCTACTCAAATTCAAAATATGATGACATTATTACTAAAAGTAAGACAGAATGGATGGCTGATGCAAAAAAACGTTGGACAGAGTTAGGTAAGGCAGAGAAATTATTACTTGAGGAAGATGTAGCACTTGTACCTTTATATCAAAGTGCTAAATCATATGTTATGAAACCGAATGTAAAGGGAATTGTGAAACATAATATTAGTCCGGAATATAGCTTTAAATGGGCGTATATTGAAGAGAAATAAAAAAGAGAAGAGCATTTTCAAGTTGCGGTATCGCACTTGGGAATGCTTTTTTATGTGCACTAATTATGGATGGGTGAATATATGTATTATAGAAAATTTAAAGGAGAATTTTATGAAACGAAACACATACATTGATTTCCTAGCTTATTATGGAATAGGGAGTGCTCATCCTGGTGGTTTTACGTTAACAAAACAACTGTTAGCACAATTGCCTTTTAGATATGGAGCAAATGTCCTTGAACTCGGCTGCGGTACGGGGAAAACAGCAGCGTATATGACAAAAGAATATGGTTATAGAGTAACAGCGGTTGAACAGAATGAGATTATGATTCAAAAGGCGAAAGATAGATGGTCGTTTGAAGGAATAGATATTCAATTAATTGAAGGAAAGGCAGAGCAATTACCTTGTTTGCATGACTCATTTGAATTCGTACTCGGAGAATCGATACTTGCTTTTACAGAGAAAGCAAGGGTTATCTCGGAGTGCTATCGTGTATTACAGAAGGACGGAAAGTTAGTTGTAATTGAAATGATTATTAATGCCCACATTGGGAGGGAAGAGGAAGAAAAAATCGCTCAATTATACGGGATGAAAGAACTATTAACTGAGAGCGAGTGGGTACAATTATTTCAGAAAGCAAATTTTCGGCGGGTTACTATTGCTGGCGGTGGTACAATTGCAGAAACAATCTCTAGCTATATAGAAGAGCCGGAATGGAATGTATCACAATTTATTCCGAATGAGTTATATGAGGCATGGGTGCAACATGAAAATGTACGACTTATGTATCAACATATTTTAGGTCATCGTATTTTTATATGTGAAAAATAAAGAAAAAGAGTTGGCTAAAGATAGTCAACTCTTTACTTATGTTAAATGAAAAATAATGCAGCTAATGTAATTCCGAAGATGAAACCAAATCCGAGTTCAACACCCCAGCCACAACCGCCGCCACC
>NZ_MACE01000057.1 GCF_001883995.1 Bacillus paranthracis
CTCTTATTTTTTCCATTTGCTAATTCTTGTTTATAGTTCGGTGTATCAGGAATATGCTTTTCTTGAGCTCCTGCTTTCACTTTTATTGGATAACCATTTACTTCACGGTATGGACCTTTAGGTACAGAATCTTTTCCATAAGAAGGTATTCGATTACTCGCACCCTTACCTCCACCAGAAGACTGGATTTTTTGAATAGTATCCTTAGTATTTTGAATCGATTTATTCCAAACAAATCCACCATGTGCAAAAAGACTAGCCCCAGCAGCTGTTGCTGCTATATCTAATGGAATAACAATTGGTGATGCTAACCCACCAGTTCCTACTTCTGCGACGATAGTTAAGAAATTAGATCCGCCTATGAGCGAAATACCTTCAAATATTTCTACAATGGACCCGGCTATTGATATAACATTTCCAGCCAACCTTCCAGCTTGGTAAGTTGTCTTACTTTCTAATTTATCATTCTCATGCGGTTGTAGTCCAACAAAGTTTTCTAGGGCTGCATCACCAGCACCTTGAAAAAATTCGATAACTCCATGCAAAAATGTTTGCGCATAAATGGCTGTTTTTTCATGCCATGATCTATT
>NZ_MACE01000058.1 GCF_001883995.1 Bacillus paranthracis
TTTTAGTTTGGTTAAGTTAGAAAGGGCGCACGGTGGATGCCTTGACACTAGGAGTCGATGAAGGACGGGACTAACGCCGATATGCTTCGGGGAGCTGTAAGTAAGCTTTGATCCGAAGATTTCCGAATGGGGAAACCCACCATACGTAATGGTATGGTATCCTTATCTGAATACATAGGGTAAGGAAGACAGACCCAGGGAACTGAAACATCTAAGTACCTGGAGGAAGAGAAAGCAAATGCGATTTCCTGAGTAGCGGCGAGCGAAACGGAACATAGCCCAAACCAAGAGGCTTGCCTCTTGGGGTTGTAGGACATTCTATACGGAGTTACAAAGGAACGAGGTAGACGAAGCGACCTGGAAAGGTCCGTCGTAGAGGGTAACAACCCCGTAGTCGAAACTTCGTTCTCTCTTGAATGTATCCTGAGTACGGCGGAACACGTGAAATTCCGTCGGAATCTGGGAGGACCATCTCCCAAGGCTAAATACTCCCTAGTGATCGATAGTGAACCAGTACCGTGAGGGAAAGGTGAAAAGCACCCCGGAAGGGGAGTGAAAGAGATCCTGAAACCGTGTGCCTACAAATAGTCAGAGCCCGTTAACGGGTGATGGCGTGCCTTTTGTAGAATGAACCGGCGAGTTACGATCCCGTGCGAGGTTAAGCTGAAGAGGCGGAGCCGCAGCGAAAGCGAGTCTGAATAGGGCGTTTAGTACGTGGTCGTAGACCCGAAACCAGGTGATCTACCCATGTCCAGGGTGAAGTTCAGGTAACACTGAATGGAGGCCCGAACCCACGCACGTTGAAAAGTGCGGGGATGAGGTGTGGGTAGCGGAGAAATTCCAATCGAACCTGGAGATAGCTGGTTCTCCCCGAAATAGCTTTAGGGCTAGCCTTAAGTGTAAGAGTCTTGGAGGTAGAGCACTGATTGGACTAGGGGTCCTCATCGGATTACCGAATTCAGTCAAACTCCGAATGCCAATGACTTATCCTTAGGAGTCAGACTGCGAGTGATAAGATCCGTAGTCAAAAGGGAAACAGCCCAGACCGCCAGCTAAGGTCCCAAAGTGTGTATTAAGTGGAAAAGGATGTGGAGTTGCTTAGACAACTAGGATGTTGGCTTAGAAGCAGCCACCATTTAAAGAGTGCGTAATAGCTCACTAGTCGAGTGACTCTGCGCCGAAAATGTACCGGGGCTAAATACACCACCGAAGCTGCGGATTGATACCGAATGGTATCAGTGGTAGGGGAGCGTTCTAAGGACAGTGAAGTCAGACCGGAAGGACTGGTGGAGTGCTTAGAAGTGAGAATGCCGGTATGAGTAGCGAAAGACGGGTGAGAATCCCGTCCACCGAATGCCTAAGGTTTCCTGAGGAAGGCTCGTCCGCTCAGGGTTAGTCAGGACCTAAGCCGAGGCCGACAGGCGTAGGCGATGGACAACAGGTTGATATTCCTGTACCACCTCTTTATCGTTTGAGCAATGGAGGGACGCAGAAGGATAGAAGAAGCGTGCGATTGGTTGTGCACGTCCAAGCAGTTAGGCTGATAAGTAGGCAAATCCGCTTATCGTAAAGGCTGAGCTGTGATGGGGAAGCTCCTTATGGAGCGAAGTCTTTGATTCCCCGCTGCCAAGAAAAGCTTCTAGCGAGATAAAAGGTGCCTGTACCGCAAACCGACACAGGTAGGCGAGGAGAGAATCCTAAGGTGTGCGAGAGAACTCTGGTTAAGGAACTCGGCAAAATGACCCCGTAACTTCGGGAGAAGGGGTGCTTTCTTAACGGAAAGCCGCAGTGAATAGGCCCAAGCGACTGTTTAGCAAAAACACAGCTCTCTGCGAAGCCGTAAGGCGAAGTATAGGGGGTGACACCTGCCCGGTGCTGGAAGGTTAAGGAGAGGGGTTAGCGTAAGCGAAGCTCTGAACTGAAGCCCCAGTAAACGGCGGCCGTAACTATAACGGTCCTAAGGTAGCGAAATTCCTTGTCGGGTAAGTTCCGACCCGCACGAAAGGTGTAACGATTTGGGCACTGTCTCAACCAGAGACTCGGTGAAATTATAGTACCTGTGAAGATGCAGGTTACCCGCGACAGGACGGAAAGACCCCGTGGAGCTTTACTGTAGCCTGATATTGAATTTTGGTACAGTTTGTACAGGATAGGCGGGAGCCTTTGAAACCGGAGCGCTAGCTTCGGTGGAGGCGCTGGTGGGATACCGCCCTGACTGTATTGAAATTCTAACCTACGGGTCTTATCGACCCGGGAGACAGTGTCAGGTGGGCAGTTTGACTGGGGCGGTCGCCTCCTAAAGTGTAACGGAGGCGCCCAAAGGTTCCCTCAGAATGGTTGGAAATCATTCGTAGAGTGCAAAGGCATAAGGGAGCTTGACTGCGAGACCTACAAGTCGAGCAGGGACGAAAGTCGGGCTTAGTGATCCGGTGGTTCCGCATGGAAGGGCCATCGCTCAACGGATAAAAGCTACCCCGGGGATAACAGGCTTATCTCCCCCAAGAGTCCACATCGACGGGGAGGTTTGGCACCTCGATGTCGGCTCATCGCATCCTGGGGCTGTAGTCGGTCCCAAGGGTTGGGCTGTTCGCCCATTAAAGCGGTACGCGAGCTGGGTTCAGAACGTCGTGAGACAGTTCGGTCCCTATCCGTCGTGGGCGTAGGAAATTTGAGAGGAGCTGTCCTTAGTACGAGAGGACCGGGATGGACGCACCGCTGGTGTACCAGTTGTTCTGCCAAGGGCATAGCTGGGTAGCTATGTGCGGAAGGGATAAGTGCTGAAAGCATCTAAGCATGAAGCCCCCCTCAAGATGAGATTTCCCATAGCGTAAGCTAGTAAGATCCCTGAAAGATGATCAGGTTGATAGGTTCGAGGTGGAAGCATGGTGACATGTGGAGCTGACGAATACTAATAGATCGAGGACTTAACCATATAATATG
>NZ_MACE01000059.1 GCF_001883995.1 Bacillus paranthracis
GAAAGAGCAAGTATTACAAGTAACAAAAGGTGACTTCGTAGGATCAGCAAGTGGAGCAGTAGTATTAACAGCATTAATCGTATTCTTATCAAGCGTATTAGTATAATAGAGGTTTTGTAAAAAGAAAAAGAGAGGAGAATGCAAAATGAAAGAGCAAGTATTACAAGTAACAAAAGGTGACTTCGTAGGATCAGCAAGTGGAGCAGTAGTATTAACAGC
>NZ_MACE01000060.1 GCF_001883995.1 Bacillus paranthracis
AAAAGGTGCGAACGCTATCGTTGGTATTGACGTAGATTACGAAGTTGTTCGTGATGGAATGTTAATGGTTGCTGTAAGTGGTACAGCTGTACGTATATAAGTAAATAAAAAAACGGATCCCCTCCTTGGGATTTATACTTTGAGGGGGAATCCTGGCTCTGTTGCAGATTTTAAAGACTAAAAACAGAAGTTGATAAATCATTGTACGTCGAAAACCCACAGTTTGAGTGTAAACTGTGGGTTTTTTATAGAGGCCCCATTCCATCACTATCAGGCAAAATTTTTTCAGTACCTCCAGAACGAAATTTTGTGTTAATTTGTAACAAAAAGTTCTTTTTTTCATTTTGGGGTAATTCTGAATTCTTAAGTTGATGGGCATGGGGTACCAACGTAAAAACGCGGTTTTTATACGCTAAGATATTTTTATTAGTAAAACCCCTAACATAAAAAATAATTATTTTCGACGCCTTCTCTTTGCTTTTTTTCGCCGATTTGTTTGACTATATTTTTTTATAGGAGTGCTTTTATTTTTCTTATAATCGGGTAACTTGAGTATAAGAACAGAAATCGCAGTAAAAATGCAAAATATAAGCATTGCAATGATCCAGAGGTTAATGTCATATTCATATAACTTACTAAAATACTTTTTGTGATGAGTAATATAACTTACATTACTGTCAATTGCTTCAAGGGTGTAGGGAATAACCCAAACGTAACCAATTATCATAACAAATGTTCCAAATAGGAAACTAGTTATATGTTTTATCAAGTTCAGTTCTCCTTTAATTATGTTTTCTATATAAATTCATATAGAATATAACGTATTTCTGCAGAGATTGTCTTTATTTAAAATAATAATATAAATTTCTATTAAGTTGATAGTGCATGTGGTGATTTCATGGAAATGAATATCTATATTGAATATTTTAAAAAGCGTAGAAAGATTAAATTCCTACGCTTTTTCTTCTTAATAAATATTTACTGTTGTTCTAAATTTTTTATATAAGATTTCACAGCTTGTAATAAGAATTCTTCCTGTCCCATACCTGAACTCGCTGCCATTTGAACTATTTTCTGCTTAAATTCGTGATCTGCATGAAAAGTTAATGGCTCTACATTGCTTTTAAAATAAATTCCTTCAACATGTGGAAGTATCGTACCGGATTTCATATGAGAATGTAAGTATTTAATCTCTTCTTGAAATTGCAATGGATCAACTTGTAATACAAAAGGTTTAATTTCTAATTTAATAGTATCAGATGAAACACTCAATCGCATATTTGTGATACCTAGCTCTTTATAAAATAAATTTATTAGATTATAAGTAATGGAATTAAATAGTTGAGGTTTTTTAAATGAAAAAGATAAATACCCTCGTTTTGTAATTACAGCTTGCTTACGGAAAGGTTCAAAGGAGTAATCATGCTCTTTGTACGTGGATAGAGGGAAAATTTCTTCGTCTTCTGTAAGAATCTTGCCATCTGCTCCATTGATTTCTATTACTCTCGCTATTTTTCCGGTATGTTGATGTGTTAACAATTGATACAAATATATATCTTCATCTTGAATCTTAGTAATGAATGTTTTTCGCTCTTTTGAGGTAGTTTTTTCATAAGTAAGTTGAAAAGTTTCAAGGTCATCTTTATTAATGATATATACTTCTTTTCCACGCTTTTCAATCTTTGAAGCAGGTAGTTTTCCAGATTTGATATATGTAAAGACAGTAGATGGTGCTACATTAAGAATCCCAGCTGCTTCTTTTGTACTATAACCCTCAATCTCTTCGTTATTTTTCAAACGTTCAATATCCTCTAAATAAAAAATCTTACTACCGAATTGCTTCCAATTATCTTTATATACACATTCTATTAATCCATCTTTTTCTTTCTTTAAAATTGTTTGTACCGTTACTCCTAATAAGTCGGCTGCCTCTTTTGTCGTTACAGTAGGTTTTGTAATGAACAATAAATCTTGTGTCATGAAAGGACACCTCCATAACTATTGTTTACTAGTGTTTTAGATATGTATATATAATATCAGAATATGAGATATATTTGAAATGGGAAATAAAATTTATTAAAGTTCTTATAAATTATTGTATTTTTAAGGAATTTTAGATTTTATTAATATCTTAATTTAATTTTAAATTCATCTTCTTTGTAAAACAGATTTAAAATCTAATGTATTAACTATTAAATGATATCTATTTACTAATAATTTATAAAAAATTATATATATGTTTAGATAGAGAAGAATGTAGCGTTCTTACAGAAAGAAAATGAATTATCATTTGTATAATAGATAGAAGTGAAATAAAATAATACGTATAGATAATAAAAAGAATTATATTCATAATCTTCAATAGGAGAGGTGAATTCTAATTATGGGTAATAAGAATTCAAAAGAAAATGTACCTATTATAAACAATCAAAGTGAGTATATGGATACATATGTAGAGAATATAAGTTGCATCATTCCATTTTTGCATAACAATTGTTATGTAGATAAAGTGGAAGAGAAGATGGAAGTTGCAGAAAAAGAGGGAAAGAGTAAATATACGTATTTAAGTGATATAGAAGTCATTTATCATTTTGTGCATTTACAAAAAGATATGGATGAAAAGAAGAATAGAAAAGAGGATACAAAAAAGAGTTATGTGTCCGAAATCTTGTCATTTTGTCAGTGCATGGTGCAGCACGCAGAGGAATTCGAATTGAATGGGGAAGAGGTACAGCAAAACGACTCTTTATTAAAAACATTGCAACCTTGGCATATTCGTAAATATAATGCTTGGTTAAAGCAGGTAGAGAACGGTAGAAACGGAGATACGTACGCGGTCGCAACACTTGCGAAGAAAACAGTGCTCATTCGTTCTTTTCTAAAACATCTTCATGTATTTTCTTACATTGAAAAGCCTCTTCATGAAGAACTGCAGCGCGCGAATGTAAATGAACAGGATCGGCCAAATCGAGACCTATCCTATGATGAAGTGATGAAAATTTTAGAGTTTTATAAAGAACAAGGGCATTTAGTAAACTATACAATTTTACTAGCTCTAGCAAGTACCGGTGCAAGAATTCAAGAATTGTGCACCGCGAGAGTGAAAGACTTACATTATGACGGAAAGTATTGGTTAAAAGTCACAGGAAAAGGGGATAAAGTACGTGAACTTTTCATTCCTGAGCATTTATTCCAATGTATTAGCGAAATGAGACGGAGAAGAGGATTCCAAACTGTATTGAATTGTGGAGATGAAAGTCCTGTATTTATCAATCAAAGAGGAAACTTTTATAATCCCAAAACGTTATCAAACCAGGTAACAGATATGATAAAAAAGACGAATTTAGATTTTCTAAAGTATCGTGAAAATCCTGTAACGGCACATACATTCCGTCATGCTTTTGCAATCATGGCAGTTGAACAAGGAAATGCGGATCTATATCATTTAATGCAAACACTTGGGCATGAAAATATTCAAACAACAAAGATCTATTTAGAGAAGCATATGAAACGAAAGAATAACGTGGGGACTACATTTGCAGATATGTTGGTGTGAATTTTTAATATGAACAATTGTTTAATTATGTCTTTTTTATATAATTAAATACACATTATTTAACGAGTAAGGAGGGTTTAATTATAGAATACTAAGAATCTACACATTAAGAAATGGCCTAGAAAAATCAATAAAGGTAGAGTCCTGGCGTTCATTTAGAGAAGAAATGAATGTGTTAGGAATTCAGGATTCAGATGTGTTTCAAATTCAGTTAGTGGAATATGGTAAAGAGAGAACGAAAAAGAGTTCTCCTAAAAATAATAGAAGAAAATAGTTTACTTACGTATAAATATCATAATTAAGCACATGTTATATACAAATATAGTGGAGGTGCAATTATGAATATTCAAAGACGCGAAAGTAATACAAATGAAATTCTTATTTCTGCTGCAGCAAGTGCTATTGAACAAATGAAGTATGAAATTGCCCGTGAATTAGGAGTCACACTAGGACCTGATACATCATCACGTGCAAATGGGTCTGTCGGTGGAGAAATTACAAAGCGCTTAGTTCGAATGGCTGAGGAACAATTATCAGGACAACACAGATTACATTAAGTTAAAATAATAAAAGGAAAAAGGTTCCATAAAACGGATTCTTTTTCCTTTTATTTACATAAATATTAAAAATCATTTTTAAAAACCTAAAAATGACCACTCAGATTCATTTTTAAGGGTTTTTATTTGATGTGACAATACATTAAGTATAGAAACCCATTAAACCCTTTAAAAGTAACCTTAAGTCTGTTAAACGCTATTAAACCTAAATTCGCTATTTTTTGTTTTAAGGTGTAGTCTACAAGAATTCATCTACAAATTCTAAAATTATAGCATAAGTTAAAAGACCGATTGGTAATAAATTTCCCAATAAAACAAAAATTCTTTTGGTTAAATTCTCTTTACTGAACATTGAAATGACGCTTAAAGGAATAGCAAATAAGGAAGAAAAAAATGTAACTGATATAGAAACCTTTAAAATAGATACTATATTTTCATTTGAAGTCATTGCTAACATATATAAGGATATTGGTAGAATTGTAATTGAAGTTAATGCTGTTAAGAATGAAATTTTAGTAAACACCCTCAAATTTTCTCTTTTCAAAAAATCCCCTCCATTTACTAAAAATAATGATAGTTCATTTGGAACTTTGTTACAATGAACATTAAGAGAAAATTTAAACCTGAGAACATATAGGAAAAAAGCTTTAAAGGGTGTGAAAAAATCGCTTGGAATAGAACTGAAAATGGAGGGACTAATTTGGTTAAAACTCTTATCTTCGATATTGATGGTACAATTTTAGATACAGAAAAAGCAATATTAAAATCGTTACAAAGAATTTTGAAAGAAGAATTAAATGAAGATTATACATTAGATGCATTGGACTTTGCATTGGGTATCCCCGGGAAGGAAGCTTTAAAAAAATTGAATGTGCCTAATATAGACGTTATTCATCTAAAATGGAGTAAAGCTGTATTAGCTTATAATCATGAAGTCTCCGTGTTCAAGTCAATTGAAGATATCATTGGTATGTTGTCTCTAAGTACTATAAAACTAGGCATTGTGACATCGAAAACTAAACAGGAATTAATAGACGAATTTGAGCCATTTGGCTTAAGTAGTTATTTTGAACATACAATTTGCGCATGTGATACGGATAAACATAAACCACATCCTGAACCTTTATTAGCCTGCTTAAAACGATTAGATGTTCCTTGTCACGAGGCAATCTACATTGGAGATTCTATATATGATATGCAATGTGCAAAAAGTGCTGGTGTGAAATTTGCTCTTGCCTCGTGGGGATCAAAAACAAAAGATGCTTTTAAAGATGCGGAATATATTTTACAAGAACCTAAGGACATTTTAAAATTAATATAAACATACAGGCAGGCTTTTTAACTTTTTGAGAGACAGAAATAAAACTATTATAATAGGAGGTTTTGATGATGGAAAGGGATTATTATTGAAAAAGATAACAAAGGGATTGAAAGAGTGAATCGAATCAATTATGAAATTGCTGTTCTTCAATCACTTCGAACTCGACTTCGTTGTAAAGAAGTTTGGATTGAGGGGGCTGATCGTTATCGAAATCCTGATGAAGACTTACCTCAAGATTTTGAAGAACGTAAAGAAGAACATTTTCAAGCATTGAAAGTACCTTTGGAAGCTGATCTGTTTATTTCAGAAATCATACGGTTAATGAAGGAAAAGTTAACTCTATTGAATCAAGGATTCGAAAAGAACAGTAATCGACAAGTTGTCATTACGACGAAAAATAATAAAGGTTGGATTCGAGTTTCTCCTTTAGAGAAACAGCCTGATCCTCCCCATTTGGCTCAAATTAAAGGTGAAATCAAGAATCGATGGTCAGATATTAACTTATTAGATTTGCTAAAAGAAACCGATTTTCACACAGAATTTACGAAGCATTTTAAGACTACGGCAGATCGAGAGATTTTAGACCGAAAAATAATTCAACGTCGACTTCTTCTCAGTTTATTTGGCCTTGGAACCAATACAGGTCTGAAAGCTGTCTCTGCTGGAAGCAACACTGATAGTTATCGGGAACTTCGATACATCCGTCAAAAATTTATACATAAAGATCATCTACGTAAAGCGAATGCAGAGGTTACGAACCATATCATTTGCAACCGTATGAAAGAAGTATGGGGAGAAGCTACTACGGCATGTGCTTCCGATTCAAAACATTTTGGATCGTGGGATCAGAACTTGCTGTACGAATGGCATCCTCGTTATAAAAGACAGGGCGTTATGATCTATTGGCATACAGATCGAAAGTCAGCTTGTATCTATTCACAGCTTAAATCCTGCCTTTCTTCGGAAGTTGCAGCTATGATGGAAGGGGTTCTTCGTCACTGTACGGACATGGAAGTAGATCGAAATTATGTCGATACACATGGGCAAAGTGTCGTTGCTTTTTGTCATCTACTTGGTTTTAAACTGATGCCACGCTTCAAAAATATTGGTTCTCAAAAATTATATCGTCCGGAATATAGAAATCCCCTTGTTGACTATATTTTAAATATAATTAATAAATATGGTACGTGAAATTTTATAATGTGCGTAGAGATGAGATTATATTTAACACAATTAGGGAAGAATGGCATATAAGATGATGGATTAAATACATATACTTTTATTAAAATGGCGGAGTGTTATTAACGCAGTTTCTAAAGAGTTTAAGCAGACCATAAACGCATTAAGTTCTGCCAACACATATTTAGATTGCTTAGTACAAACTAAAACGTATCTGCACTTTCTAATACTTATCATACTTTGTATTATTACTGTTTACATACCTTTTCCATCATTCATGCTTAATTATATAAATGAATTAGATATACGGATGCAATACTTAATTAAATCTTTTTATTTTTCTTTTCCCATTTCATTAGTTTTCCTATTTATAATGAGGGATCAACGGTTTTTGTTTTCTAAAAAAATCACTTTCCAGCAACTAAAAATTTCTTTTTTCTGTGCTTTTATTATTTATGCTATTATGTTGTTATTGTTAGCCGTACTAATATCTTTTACAACATTCAGAGGAGCATCTCATCCCATTGGGAATGAAGGGATTACTAATATGCTTCACAAAACACCTGGTATTGCAATTCAATTAATCGGAGAGAACATTATGTTTGTCTCTATATTGTTTTTTTGGCATAAGATCATACGCTCATTCATAATAAGCCCCATAGCTTCAATTACAGCCTCTTTAATATTATCTGGAAGCTCATTTGGATTACTCCATCTCTCTACGTATAACTATAATTGGATACAATGTTTAACTATCATTGGGATTCCAGCTATCGCCCAAATGATTGTCTTTCTAATATTTAAAAATATTCATATGGGATACATACTACACTTCAATTACAATATAATCATTATACTTTTTAGCTATATAGCTACAATTTAAAATAATTTACCACTGAAAATAAAAGAAAAGGTACCCCTGCTGCAAGGTACCTTTTCTAAGGGGTATAACTCATTAGCTAAGCGGCCGTTGGTCAAGTATACCGCCTAGACTATTACATGAGTTATGTTTTTATTATACATTGATCATATCAAAAATATTATCATTAGTGAAATTAACTTTCATTATTTTTTAATTTTAAAGCTGCCACCATAATAATAATTTTCTCCAAGTTTCATAACAGCTACATATGATCCTGGATCTTGAACAGATGTAATAGGTGTTACAAATCTACAATTCTTTTTCGTTTTAGGGGGTATTTTGTTTTGTTAGCTTGATAGCGATGTGCCTGTACCCCACATCCATCAACTTAAGGATTTAGACTATTCTTAAACTTAAAAGCACGTTACTTTTCTCTTATGTTAATGAGAAAGGGTGACGTGCTTTTTATGAATATGCATCAAAAACAAGAGCTGTCTTTATTTGCCGAAGAGTTATATCGATATATGTCTCCCGCTACACTTAATCAATTAGCTATAGAAGCAGGTGGAATGAAACGAAAATGTAAGTGCCATGGGCACCATTTTTTATCTTTGTGTGTATGGTTAAATCAACAAATCGCTACAACCTCTCTTACTCAACTTTGTAGTCAATTAGAAACTTCAACAGGAATTTTATTAAGTCCTGAGGGACTGAATCGACGATTTAACTCGGCTTCTGTAGCCTTCTTTCGAAATGTATTTACTACACTTCTACAAGCTAAAATTGGAGGATCATCTACAATTTCTCATTCTCTTTCTGCTTACTTTAAGCGGATTCGCATCCTTGATTCTACAACCTTTCAAGTTCCAGATCGATTCGCAGCTACTTATCCTGGTGCCGGAGGCTGTAGTCATACAGCTGGTGTGAAAATTCAATTAGAGTATGACTTGTTGAGCGGAGAGTTTTCTGATGTGAAAATTGAACCAGGAAAACGAAGTGATCAGGCATATGGGGCGACTCGAATGGACATGACACAAAAGAATGAACTATATATTCGTGACTTAGGGTATTTTCGTTTACAAGACTTTAAATCGATCCAAGATAAGGAAGGGTATTATTTATCGCGTCTTAAATTACCAACTAAAATATATAGAAAAGAATTCGAAACAGTGGTATTTAAAACAAAACCTGCTCAATTGAGACCGGTATATATACAAATTCATTTGGAAGACATCATGAACCAATTACAACCTGGCCAAGTGTATGAATTACATGATGTATATGTAGGGAGCAAAGACAAACTACCCACTCGCATTGTGGTTTATAGATGTACAGAGGAGCAAAAACAGAAACGTCTACATGATCGAGCTATTCGTGAAAAGAAAAAAGGGATTACATATACAGAGCGTACGAAACTTTTACAAGGAATTACGGTATATATGACAAACATTCCTACGGAATGGGTACCGAAAGAGAAAATCTATGATTTATATTCACTGCGTTGGCAAATTGAGCTGTTATTTAAAATATGGAAATCTTGGTTTCGAATTCATCGTTGTAAATCTATTAAACAAGAGCGATTAGAATGCCACCTTTATGGACAACTCATTAGTATCCTATTATGTTCTTCTACTATGTTTAAAATGAGAGAACTCCTGTTACGTAAGAAACAGAAAGAACTAAGTGAATATAAAGCGATGTACATAATTAAAGATTATTTCTTACTTTTTCATCAAGCACTACATAAAAACACCCAAGAATTATCAAAGATTCTCCTTCGTCTGTTTAACCTCCTACAGCGAAACGGACGAAAATCTCACAGATATGAGAAAAAAACAGTCTTTGATATTTTAGGTGTTGTGTATGAGCATACCACTTCTGCCCATCAGGTAGCATAGCGAAAAATTTGAAACCCGTCAGGGTTTATTTGATGTGCCTACTTTTATAACATCTATAAAAGATAATAAAAAACTACGTGGAAAGACCGCATTTTGTATAAAAATATACGTTAAGTTGATGGATGTGTGGTAGGACCCCATTAAGGTATTTGTTTTGCTTACAATCATAGAAGGAAGTACTGCTTGCATTCCATTTAACAAACCTAACATATTCACATCATACTTTTTTGATGTGACCACAGGAAATCCTTCTTTTGTTGACCAACATCCTATATTAGGTTGCGCATGCATTGCTAAAATAGGATTAAGCCGGGTAAGATATAATTATTTTTCTAAATAGTCTACTTTATAATTATTTAATCCGTATATTTTGTTTTTAGGGATAATGATTTTGTTTAGTGTTATACATATTTCTTTTCTACTGTATAAACCTTGTCTCCTCCATGAATAATAAACAAGGGATCTAATTTAGCTGCTCTTTGTAATAAAAGTTCGAATTCACCACCCATCTTAAAACAGCTACCTTCAGGTCCGTTGCATCTGCTGTCTTCAAAAAACACAAAATTAAATTTATTCTTACAGTGTAATTTTTTCATTCATTCTTTCAGTAAATATTCTGAACGTCCATGTAGTGTCATAAACATCTTTTCCTTTCATAAAAATCAATAATCTATCTTTTTAATTACATGAAGATTAATTGTTAAGTTAATCAAAAAAATAAAGGTTCTATAATGAATCTTGAGAAGCAAAAATAATTGAAATCATTTGAGTATAGAGATGAAAAACTTAGATGTTGGGAACTTGTTTTTTGTGGCATCTTCAACCAGTGATGTATAGGTGCATCTTCTATGCCTCGAGATATCGCTATCCAAACTTTCTTTTCACACAGTGGGCTTATTTGGATTTTAAGTGATTTGATATGAGATTTATTGTGTTAGCGCCTTTACTAATTTTTATTGTATATAAGATAAAATGAAGGAATGGTGGAAATGAAATGTCTTTTTAAAGTTATAACAATTGCGCTTATAGCTGGGGCTATCAGCGGTTGCTCTGAGTTAGCGGAGATAGAAGAAAGAGGCTTTGTAGTAGGTGCCGCTTACGATATTGTTAAGGAAAAGAAATCTAATCCAATTATGAAAGGGACGTATCAAATGGTACTTCCCAGTAAGTTAACGCAAGAAGGTGGAAAAGGCGCAGGGAATAATTATATTGATGTGAGTGCAAAAGGAGATAGTGTGTTTGAACAAATACGAATAATCGCTAAAAAGATTAGTCGTACTTTATTTTTTCCACATATACAAGTAATCATTTTTTCTGAAGAATTACTATCGAATCCAAATGTTTTACAAAATACGTTAGATGTATACATTCGAGATCATGAAATGAGAAGAAATATTCGTCTATTTGTTTCTGAGAAAAATGCAGAAGCAATCTTGAAACAAAATGCAAAACCAGAAAATTTACCGGCACAGTATATTGATATGCTAGCTGAACACCCTCCTAAAAATGCTCAGATGGTTGAGGCAGCAAGAATTGGTGACGTGCAGGAAAAGATAATTTCAAACCGAAGTTTTGTACTACCTGTCTTAAAACCTACAAAACAGGGGATAGAAATGGATGGGGCTGCGTTGTTTCGTGGGAAGGATAACAAGTGTGTTGGAATGTTAAACGGCGAACAGACAGTGGGAATAAACTTTATAATCGGTGAAAAATTAGGAGGTTATTTTACCATACGTAAAAAGGACCAGCTTATTACATATGAAATTCATAAGCTACACCGAAAAATACAGGTATTTACTGAAAATACTACAAAACCGAAGTTTGATATTCATCTATTTCTCGAAGGTGCTTTAGCGGAGTTGCATTTTAGTGATCATAAAAAATTCATGAATGAAAAACGCTTAACGAAGGATATTTCAAAAGAGGTGGAACAAAGGATTCAAAAATCAATAAAGCTTGTTCAAAAAAAATATAAGGTAGATGTATTAGCGTTAGGAGAAGTATATAAGCGGCATAATTATAAAAAATGGAAGAAAATACGTAAGAATTGGGATCAAGGCGAAAATTATTTTAGTGATGCCCAAATTAATGTTCATGTTCATTCAATAATTGAACATTCAGGTTCAGCTTTACCCAAGAAAGTAAAATGAGTTAATTTGATTGGTTACCGAATTAGATATTAGCTGCCAAATATCAATACTAGCTATACCCCGTATTATATATTTTATTTTCATAACTTCGATTGCTTCATATACATTACCTGTATTTCTTACATAAATTATATAAGTGAACAAGCTTTTACACTTTTCTTCCAATTTCACCTTTTACTTTTCTTAATATTTTCTTTTCAACTAAAAAATTGACTGAATAATTTTTTATCAGAGGTTTGAAATAGATTAAGTAACTAGAGGTACCATGTCAAAAAAGCTTGTAATTTGGATAACATCCAAATTACAAGCTTTTTATTTTTTATTTAATTACTGCCACCAAATCCAAGCCCAAAGGTAATTTCTTATATTTCGAGGAGTAATGCGAATGAAGCGTTCACCGTCAAAGAAGCAATTTAAATTTGGAAGTGTTTCATCTGGATTTTCTGGAACAAAGGTGACGATGTTCTCGTTACTTGTAACGGTTACTGTAATTGGTGGATCGGTAGGCGAGACTTGAAGTTGTAACGAAATATTGGCCGTATTTTTAAACTCATTATTAACAGGTGGACTTATTACTTGTACTGTGAATAACACGATAATTGTTTCGTTTGGCTCTAAATTAGTGGCAACTAGGAAACCGATATTCGGATTCGCTAGTGGAGAGCGTTCACCGTTAATAAAGACAGTGCCGTTTATAAATTGTAAACCTGCTGGAATAGTATCTTGTAACGAAATATTTGAGAGTGAAATTTTGGAAGTATTTGTAATGCGTACCGTGTAATCAAAATATTGATTTAAATAAGCTGAGCTGACGGAAGCATTTTTCGTGACTGTTGTAGTTATAAATTGAACTGGTATACGAACAATATTTGAATTAACAATGAAAGTAATAATTGGATCCTGTGGTGTCAATTGAAAAGCAGCGGTAACTGTTGCAGAATTTATAATTGTACTGTTTGAAGGAATAGAAGTTACGAGGACTTGAAATGTTATAGTTGCTACTGTACCTGCAGATAAAGAACCAATATTAATACCAGTGTCTGGACGAACATTTGGAACCGAAGTACCGTTAATAGTTACGCTGTTTTCTATAAATGTTGTACCAGCTGGAATTGTGTCTATAACAGAAGTACTAATTGTCGGAATTGTGGAATCATTAAATACCTCTAATGTGAATGTAATAACATCTCCTATAACGACGATAGATTTGTCTGCTGTTTTCTCAATGTTAATTATTGGCTCGATTAATGTTGTTGTAACGGTATTTGTTTGCTTTGTAATTGTAATAGGTGGTTCATCTGGATCAATGATAACGGTATAGGAAACAGTAGCATCGTTATTAATTGTAGGTTGAAGAGTAGAAGAAGATATTGTCACTTGGAACGTAATAATGACAGAGTCATTAGGAGCAAGATTTCCTAACGTAATACCATTTTCCGGATTCTCATTAGGCTGATTGATTCCGTTAATCGTAACACTACCAGCAACAAAAGTCGTATCTATTGGTATGGTGTCTATAACAAGAAGGTCTTCAATCGTTACATTACCGCTATTCATAATCGTAATTGTATACGTTAAAGTTTGAGCAGGTAAGGCATTCGTTACATCAACAGATTTTATGGCAATGACATTATCATTTTGGACAGTAGTTGTGACGGTATTTGTTGTAGTCGTATTTGTAACGGGTACGTTATTTGGGTTGACTATATAGTTAAAAGTAGTAATTGCGTTGTTGTTTAGTTCATTTGGTGTTGGAATAGTAGTCACAGTTACTTGGAATGAAACGATAGCATCTCCATCTACAATTATAGTACCAATTGGTATGCCGCTTACTGGATTCACTCCTGGAAGAGTTTCTCCGTTTACAATGACGCTATTTTCTATAAACGTAGTACCTTGAGGAATCATATCTTGAATGATTACATCATTTACTGCAACATTACCGGTTTGATTTAGTGTAATCGTATACGTTAACGCATCACCAACCGTTGCAAATGCAAGGTCAACAGTTTTATTACTATTCAAAGTCGCATGATTAATTGTTGTTACGGCAGCTGATGAAATAATAGTTTCGGTAATAGGCGGCTGGTTTGGTAACGTGTATTGGTATTCAATTGTACTCGTATTAGAGATTGGATTTGTTTGCGGAATTGAAGTAACCCGTACTTGGAATAGAATAGTTGCTGTCGTATTAGGCGGAATGTTATCAAGTTGTATCCCGCTAAGTGGATTATCATTTGGACGAGCGCTTCCATTCACAATAACACTATTCTCTATAAAGCTCGTATTTGCTGGGATGATATCTGTAACGATAATATTTTCCACTTGTATATTCCCATTGTTTGTGATGGAAATAGTGTAAGGGATAATCGTTTGTAGGTCAGCGTATTGGATAGGCGTTGTTTTTGTTGCAATTATATTAGCAGAAATAACTTCAGTGAAGGTAATATTACTAGTTGATATTTGTTCTTCGCTATTAATTGTATAACGAGAAGTGGATTGATTTTGAATACGACCACTAGCAGCTGGAAGAGATACCACAGTAACGGAAAATGTGACTGGGATAGAAGTGTTAGGAGCAATCGTTCCTACAAGTATACCAGTACTTGGATTCGCGTTAAGCTGAGGAATATTATTTACTAAAACGCTACCGTCTATAAAGGTTGTTCCAATAGGAATATTGTCTGTAAATACAACAGCAGTGGCATCTGTATTCCCTGTATTCGTTAAAGTTGTTGTATAAGTTAAAATGTCACCAATTGTTACAGAAGTTAAATCAACGGTTTTAAGTGAAACGATATCAGCATCATTAATTTGAACGAAAGTAGTGTTGGAAGTAGTCGATTTTTGAATTGGTGCAAAATCAGGGTTGAAAATAAAGTCGTAGACGATGTTTGCAGTATTAGGTGTTGGGTTTACAGCAGGTAAATTTGTAACGGAAACTTGGAATGTTATTGTTGTCAATTGACCTGATGCGATATTAGGAATAGAAAAGCCGATATTTGGATCTGCTGCAGGAAGTACAGTGTTGTTAACTGTTACACTTCCCGGAATAAATACAGTTCCATCCTCTATAATATCTGTAAAAAAGATGGAGTTAGTTGTAGTAGATCCATTATTTTGAATGAGTACTGTATATTCAATGGTTTCATCAATAGTAGCTAATACTGTATTAGCGGATTTTGTAGCGATAAGAATGGCATCAATAAATTGTATATTTGTAGTATTGGAAGATGTCGTTTCTGAAATTGGTGGCAAGCTTGGGTCTGGCTGATACTCATAGTGGATGACGGCGATATTATTAATGTTATTTTGAGAAGGTGCAGAGACTACATTTACTTGGAATGTAACGATAATTGTATTGTTTGGAAGGATAATATCAAGGGTGATTCCGGTAATTGGATTTTCGTTAGGTCTTGGTATGCCATCTACAAGGATGCTATTTGGAACGAATGTGGTGCCAGCAGCAATGGCGTCAATGAGGAGAGTATTTGTAATAGGTACTGTACCAGCGTTTGTAACTGCGACTGTATAGGTGATGATTTGACCGATACGTGTAATAGATCTGTTAGCAGATTTAATTGCACTAACATTTGCTGTCCGCACTTCAGTATTTACTGCATTTGATAACGATCTACGCTGAATAATCGGAGAACTAGGGTCAATTTGGTATTCATATGAAGTGTCTGAAATGTTAATGACTGTGTTGCCCTCTGGTATATTTGTAAGTTGTACTTGGAATGAAATAGTAACTGTTTCATTTGGTTGTATCGTGCCGAGGGTTACTCCATTTTCAGGGTTCACACCAGGCTGAATCACATTATTTATTGATAAGCTATCTTCAATGAATATAGTACCTTCTGGAATGTTGTCAATGAACACCGTGTTGTTAGCTGGAACAGTTCCTATATTTTGTAGTGTGTTTGTGTAGGTAATATTTTGCCCGATGGATACGAAAGTAACATCCGCCTGTTTAACAGAAATAATATTTGCATTTTGAAGTGATGTTGTAACGATATTAGAATTTGCAGAGCGATTCACTGGTGGAGCTGTAGGAATACTTACATATTGGTAATTTACAGATGATTGATTTACAATTTCGGTTTCAGTAGGTGGATTATTTGTTTGTACTTGAAATAGTATTGTTTTGGAACTATTTGGTGGAATTGTTCCAATTGGTATTCCGTTTTCAGGATTTGCATCAGGCTGAAGGACACCGTTAATTGTGACACTGTCTGGAACGAATGTAGTCCCAGCTGGAATAGAATCTGTAAAAGTAATATTTATTGCGTCAACATTTCCGGTATTTTTCACTTCAGAAATATAAAGTATCGTTCCACCAATATCTACAGTTATTGGATTGGACGTTTTTGTAACTGT
Source organism: Bacillus paranthracis (assembly GCF_001883995.1). GTDB lineage: Bacteria > Bacillota > Bacilli > Bacillales > Bacillaceae_G > Bacillus_A > Bacillus_A paranthracis. The sequence goes on from NZ_MACE01000060.1 coordinate 15,904, forward strand.
CAATTGTGCTTGCACGAAATTTGTAATGACAATATTACTTGTAGATGTTTCAGTAATAGGCGGTTGCCCTGGGTCTGGTTGAATTGTATATGTTGTATTAGATTGATTTGTAATCAATTGTTGTGAGAACGGATCGTTAATAAGAATTTGGAACGAAATAAGGTGAGTAGCGTTTGCTGCTAGGTTAGGCAAAGTAACACCTACATTTGGATTGGCACCAAGTATAGTTGTTCCGTTAAGTGTAAAACTATTGTCTACGAATGTAGTCCCTTCTGGAAGCGTATCTGAAAATATGAGATTCGTAGCTGGAATATTTCCGGTATTTTCTAGCGTTATCGTATAGGTCAAAATATCACCTGTTGTTGCTTGTTGTGCATTGACTGCTTTTAAAGAAAGAACATTCGCATCCGAAATTTGTGTGAAAGCTGGATTAGACGTAATTGTTCGAGAGATGATAGGAGCAGTTGGATCAGCGATAAAAGTATAGTCAATACGAGCTATATTAGAAATTGGATTCACGCTTGGAATGGATTGAACGATAACTTGGAATGTGACGGTGACGATTTCCGAAGGTGCAATGGAGTTTAATGAGATCCCTACGTTTGGATCAGTACCTGGAGCTGAAACACCATTAATGGTCACACTATCCGGAATAAATGCAGTTCCCTCTGGGACCAAATCTGTTAAAGTAACTGTATTTGCAGTTGTATTCCCGTTATTTTGAACGACTACAGTGTAAGTGATTGTACCGTCAGTAGACTGTACGAGGGAATCTGTATTTTTAATTACAGATAGTGATGCATCAACGACAGCTGTATTAACCGTATTAGATGAAGATGTTGCTGTAACTGGAGGTTGACTTGGGTCGACAATATACGTGTAACTTGTAAGTGCTTGATTTATAATCGCTCCTTGCGGTGGAATAGAACTTGCAAGAAATTGGAACGTAATCGTAGCGGAATCACCTGGTGCGATAATACCAACTGGAATACCGAGAGTTGGACTTGCATCTGGAAGTGAAATCCCGTTAAGCGTGACACTATTTGGAACAAATAATGCTCCTTCAGGAACTCCGTTAATGAGTAATACAGAATTTGCAGGGAAGTTTCCAGTATTCGTTAATGTTGCTGTATACGTAATGATATCTCCGATAGATACGATTGTACGATTTGCTTCTAAAACAGTTGTAACAGTCGCGTTATTAATTTGTGTGGAAGCACTATTAGAAGTTATTGTGCCTATAATCGGAGGAGCTGCCGGGTCAACGATGAATGCGTATTGAATAGATGCAACGTTTGTAATTGGGTTTGAAGGTGGAGTAGATGTAACTATGACTTGGAAAGTAACGGTTAAGGAACTACTCGCGTTAACGGTTCCGATATTCACTCCGTTATTAGGATTGGCACCTGGAATGGTACTTCCATTTACAGCAAAACTATTTTCAACAAAGGTCGTTCCTCCTGGAATGAGGTCTGAGAAATTTACATTCGTAGCGTTTGTATTGCCGCTATTTTGAATTAAAACTGTATAAGTGATTGTGTCTCCAATATTCGCAAAGGCTGTACTAGCAGTTTTTACAGCTAAAAGTATTGCTGTATTAATAGAAGTAACAAAGACGTTCGTTTCCACGTTGCCAGGCTGAGCTTGTAATGCATTGCCTACGTTATATTGGAAGTTCACAAATGCTAAGTTTTGGAGTTCAGGAGTGAATGTTGTTGGATTGCTTACAATTTGAACTTGGAATATGATTGTTACAGTTTGATCTGGATTGACTGTATTTATGCCAATACCGCTGGTGATAGAAGCGGATGGTAATGAAGTACCGTCAACAACAACTGATCCTGCAACAAATTGTGCCCATGAAGGTAAAGGGTCTGAGAAAACAACGTTGTTAGCTGGAATATTTCCTGTATTCATAATCGTAGTTGTATACGTAATCGTATCACCAATCGTTGCAAAAGTTTTATCTCCTATTTTAATCGTATTTAAAATCGCACTTTCAATTTTTGTTGTAACGTTGTTAGAAGTAATATTTTTTGAAACTGGAGGATTAGCTGGATTAACAATATGTTGAAAGCTAACGCTAGCTTGATTCGTAATTGGATTTATAGCTGGAATTTCATTGGCAATAATATGAAATGCCACAATGACAGATTCGTTTGGCGCAATATCACCAATTGGAACACCTGTAATAATATTTGCATTTGGAATGGTAGTTCCGTTCAATGTAAAGCTATTCGGTTCAAAGGAAGTTCCGTCTGGAATAAGATCGGTAAAAATAACATTCGTTGCACTAACATTGCCGCTATTTGTAATTGTAACGGTGTAGGTAATATCCTGCCCGATATCTACCGTAGATACATTTGAATTTTTTTGTGCAGTAAGAATAGCACTATTAATTTGTATGGTCGTTGTATTAGATTGATTGGACGTTGTAATAGATGGTTGGCTAGGATCAACGACATAATGATATGTGATAGAAGCAGAATTAGAAATAGGATTAAGTGTAGGAAGTGTGGTAACAGTTGCTTGGAATGTGACGATTGCTGCATTACCGCCGTTAATGGCACCAATATTTACACCAGTAGATAAATCAGCGTTTGGAATGGTTTGCCCATTAACTGTGAAACTATTTGGAACGAAACTTAAATTACTATCAAGAATATCGATAATAGTTACATCAGTTGCAGCCGTATTCCCGGTATTAGGGAGGTTAAGTGTAAATGTTATTGTATTACCAATATCCGCGAAAGTAAGATCTGCTGTTTTTGTGCTAATAATAGTTGCGTTGTTTATTTGAAGAAGCGTTGTGTTGGAAGTAGCTGCACTCGATACTGGAGGGTTAACAGGATCAACAATAAACTCATATGTCGTTGCTGCTGTATTCGGTGCTGGATTAATAGGTGGAATGCTGTTCACCGTAACTTGAAAGACGATACTATATATTTCATTTGGTGGAAGTGTTGCAAGTAATACGCCTGTATTTGGATTCGCATTCGGTTGTAAAACGCCATCGACCGTTAATGTGTTAGGAACAAATGTGAGTCCACTTGGTAATGTATCTGTGAATACAATATTAGTTGCATCGGTATTGCCTACATTGGTAATAGAAGTAGTATAAAAAGCAGTTTGCCCGATATCTGCAAAGGATACACTTTCATTTTTCGTCATAGACAATATTGCTTCGTTAATTTGGGTTGAAACAGGATTACTAATTGAAGTTTCTGCATCAGGTGGTGAGACTAATTGATACGATGTTGATGAGAAATTTACAATTGGGTTTTGGTTTGGTAATGATGTTACAGTAACTTGGAACGAAACTGTTACTGTAGTCCCGGCTGTTATTGTCCCAATATTCACACCGTTCGATGGATCCGCCCCACTTTGAGGAACTCCATTAATAGAAAATGTGTTTGCAATAAATGTAGTGACGCTTGGCACGGTATCTGTAAATATAACATTTTGTGCGGATGAGTTTCCATTGTTTGTTAAAACGACAGTATAAGTGAGTGTGTCTCCAATATGACTAAAGGATTTATCGACTTGTTTTAATGAAAGAATGTTAGCTGTATTAATCGTAGTAAACACTGTGTTTGAAGTAGCACTTCTTGAAACAATAGGTGCATTGGGATCAGCGATAAATGTGTAAGAAGCAGTAGCGGAATTGGCAATAGGATTTTGAACAGGGGTAGAAGTAGCGGTCACTTGAAATGCTATAGATATTGAGCTGTTAGGAGCAATTAATCCAATTGTAATACCTGTATTAGGGTTGAGCCCGATTTGTGTGATGCCATCTATTGTAACGCTATCAGTTATAAACGTCGTACCATCTGGTATGAGGTCAGTGAAAGTAATATTCGTAGCGTTTGTATTACCGCTATTCGTTAAAATTGTCGTATAGGTAATGGTATCACCTAGTGTTACAAGTGTTTGATCTACAGATTTCACCATCGTTATCATAGCATCTAGTACCGGGTTTGTAACGATATTTGTTGAAATAGAAGTTGTAATAGGAGTTCCGTTTGGATCGACAGTATAAGAATATAAAATTGTGTCATTACCCATAATCGAATTTGAAGGGGGAACAGAAATAACATTTACTTGGAAAGTAACAGTTACTGTTTCACCCGGTGCGATATTTGGTATAGTTACTCCCAGTGCTGGTTGTGCACCAGACTGCTGAACGCCATTTATCGTGAATGAATTTGGTATAAAGGTAATGCTAGCTGGAATAGCGCTTGTGAAAGTAATATTCGTAGCGGCTGTATTTCCTGTATTTGTAATAGTAGTTGTATACGTAATCATATCTCCAACTGAAACGATAGATTTATCAGCACTTTTTTGGGTTGTTAAAATTGCACTATTAATAGTTGTCGAAACAGCATTAGATACATTCATTTGTGATACGGAAGGTTGGCTAGGGTCGACCACATATGAAAATTGTACAGAACTAGAATTAGAAATTGGATTTATACTTGGAATATTTGTAACAAGTACGTTGAGAGTAATCACAGCCGTTCCGTTTGGATTTATATTTCCAATCTGAATCCCGTTAGCTGGATTTCCGATCTGCTGTGTACCAGAATCGTTTGTAAGAGTGCCAGATATGAATGTCGTTCCGTCAGGTAAAATATCTGTGAAAATTATATTTTGTGAAGTAACATTTCCAGGGTTACTTAATGTAATCGTATAAGAAATTGTATCGCCAATTGTTGCGAAAGTTTTATCTACAGATTTAACAAGTGTAATTTCTCCGGAATTTATTTGTGTCGAAACCGGATTGGATGTCGTACTTCTTGAAACGAGTGGTAAATTAGGTCCTGTCATAAATTGATAATCAATAGAAGCGCCATTTACAACTGGTGAGTTTGGCCCCCCAGGTCCAATTGTGAAAATTGGATTTGGAATGCTAACTACTTGCACGCGGAAGGTAATGTTTGTAAAATCTCCTGCAATAATATCCCCAATTGGTACCCCATTCGCTGGATTTACCCCAGGTAATAAAACCCCGCCTACTCGAACGCTATCCGCTATAAACACTGTATTATTTGGAATCGGATCTGTAAAAATGATATTCGTAGCAGTTGTGTTTCCTATATTCTCCAATAAAACAGTATACGTTAAAAATGAATTTCCAGGTGCTACGTCAGAAAATAGTCGATCCACACTTTTCGTTGCTTGAATAATCGCTTCGTTAATTTGAACTAAAGTTGGATT
>NZ_MACE01000061.1 GCF_001883995.1 Bacillus paranthracis
GTAGGATCAACAATGATCGAGTATGTCGTGCTAGACTGGTTCAAAGTTGGATTTGTAACTGGTATTGAGCCAACGATAGCTTGAAAGCTAATGGTTGTCGTTCCTCCAACTGGAATTGAGTCTAAAGAAATCCCGCTATCTGGTCTAAATCCAAGTTGTGGGATGGTATTAATTTGTACGCTATCAGGAACGAATGAAAGTTCAGGTGGTAATATATCGATAAAAACAGGTGTGTTTGCGGTAGTATTTCCGCTATTGGTGAGGGTAGTTGTATACGTAATTGTATCTCCAACAGCAGCAAATGCACTGCTTGCAGTTTTTGTTGCGATAACGGAAGCAGTATTTACTTGTGTAAAAGTTTTATTAGATTGAACTGTTCGTGAAACTGGCGGTTCATTTATACCTACAATAAAGCTATATTGAAGCGATGATTGGTTTGGGATTGGATTCGGATTTGGGAGTGATGTAATGTTTACTTGAAAACTGAGTGTAGCAGATGCATTTGCATTCAAGTTGCCAATATTGATACCATTTTGTGGATTTGCATTAGGAATAGTTGTTCCATTTACCGTAAAACTGTTTGGAATAAATGATGTACCATTTGGAATTACATCTGTAAAAATAACATTGTTTGCGGTAGTATTACCGGAATTAGTAATGATAGCAGTGAAAGTCAGTGTATCTCCAATAGTAGCAAATGTTGAATTGACAGTTTTATTTATAGAAAGAGTTGCATCAATAATTGGCGTAACCGTCGTATTCGTAACTGTACTACCAACAGCGGGTGATTGGTTTGGATTCACGGTATATTCATAATTTACAAGAGCATTATTTGTTAATGTCCCACTAGGTGGTATCGCTAAAATTTGTGCTTGAAAAGTAATGAATATAGTATCTCCTGGCGAAATATCTGCCAAGTGAACACCAAGTGAAGGATCTAATCCTGGTTGTGGAACATTATTGATAGTTACGGAGTTTTGGATAAATGAAGCTCCTGCGCCAAGCCCATCTGTTAAAACAGTTGCACTAGCAGGGATATTACCTGTATTTGTTACTGCAATCGTATAGGTAACGATATCACCAATTGCAGCTGTCGGTGTATTCACAGACTTAGTAGCGACAATAGTAGCGTTATTAATTTGAATTGTTATTACGTTACTTAACGTATTGGTGGATACTGGCGGTAAGTTAGGATCTACGACATACTGGTACGTTGTATTGCTTTGGTTCGGGATTGGATTCGGGTTCGGGATAGAATTTACTTGTACTTGAAATGAGATTGTCGTATTTGCATTCGGATTTATTGGATCAATTGCAATTCCGCTCGCTGGATTGACATTAGGGAGTGTATTCCCGTTTACAGTAACACTATTAGGAATAAACGATGTCCCGTTTGGAATGACATCTGTAAATATTACATTTGATGCAAGTGTGTTCCCGTTATTCGTTAAAGTAGTCGTGTAGGTAATAATATCATTTACGTTAGCAAACTGTTTATCTGCCGATTTAGTAGCGGCAATTGAGGCGTTATTAATAGTTGTCTGTACAGTGTTAGAAGCAACCATCTGCATCACAGCTGGTTTGGATGGATCATACGTATATTGGAATGTTGTGGCTGATTGATTGGTAATTGGGTTTACAGCAGGGATAGTTGGTACAAAAACTTGGAATGCAACGGTGCGTGATGAACTCGCTCCTATCGTACCAATTGAAATGCCGGTAGCAGGGTTTGCATTTGCTATAGGGACACCGTTAATCGTTACAGTATTAGGAAGGAAGATGGTACCAGCTGGAATGATATCTGTAAACGTTACGTTAGAAGCAGGGATATTGCCGTTATTTGTTAAAATTGTTGCATACGTTATGACAGCGCCAACATCAGCGAAATTTGTACTTGTTAGTTTTGTGGCAACAATATTAGCAGTATTAATTTGCGTCGTTACTATATTGCTAGTAGCGTTTCTGACAACGGCAGGTAAACTTGGATCTGCGATAAAGCTATATTGAAGTGCAGCGCTATTTTGAACTGGATTTGGTGAAGGTAAACTATTTGCACTAATTTGGAAAACAATTGTTGTAATGCCACCAGCTGGAATCGTACCAACTTGAAGGCCGGCACTTGGATCTGCACCTAGCTGTAAAGCACCGCCTATAAAAATACTATTTGGTACGAGAGTCGTACCAGGAGGTAGTATATCAGTAACGACTACATTATTTGCTGGAGTATTTCCAGTGTTAGCTAAAGCAATGGTATATGTGATCGGTTGCCCAACATCTGCAATTGTTACATCTACCTGTTTGACAATCACTACATTTGCTAAGTTGATTTGTGTACTTACAGTATTACTCAAAGATGTTTCTATAGTTGGTGGATCGCCCGGATTTAGAATAAAGCTATACTGTGTACTAGATGAATTTAATGTTGGGTTTTGTGCTGGTAAAGAGGTGACGGTTACTTGATAAGAGACATTAAGTGAGCCATTAGCAGCAATGGAAGGTAGTGGAACACCTATATTTGGATCTGCGTTATTTTGAAGTACACCATTAATAAGAAAAGTATTTGGAATAAAGGTAGTACCGTCTGGATTCGTATCTACGAAAGTAGGGCTATCAGCAGAAACACTTCCTGCATTCGTCAAAGTAACAGTATAAGTTAATATATCCCCTACGGTAGCGAACGCTCGATCCACTGTTTTGGCTGAAATGACATTTGCATCGTTTACTTGAGTAAATGTAGTGGTTGAAGTAGTGTTCTTACTTACAGGTGAAGTGTTTGGATCAACGATAAAGTTATAGGAGATGGAAGCGCTATTTGAAATAGGGTTTGGATTTGGAATGCTAGTTATTACTAGTTGGAATGAAGCTGTAATTGTAGTATTAGCATTGATGCTACCAATATTGATGCTAGCTGGTGTAACGCCTGGCTGAGTAACACTGTTAACTATAACGCTGTTTGGGACAAAAGCGGTTCCATTCGCAATTGAATCAGATAGTAATACATTGTTCGCTGCAACATTTCCATCGTTAGTAAGGGCAAAGGTGTAAGTTAATACATCACCAACTTCCGCAAACGTTTTATCTACAGATTTATTAGCATGGAGATTTGCTAGTCTAATTGTTGATGTAACAGAATTAGAATTTGCTGTTTTTGAAGTCGGTGGCAAACTTGGATTTACAGTATATAGATAAGAAGCGAAGGCGTTATTAATGATAGGATTTTGGGTCGTAATATTGATGACTGTTACTTGAAAGGATAAGGTGAAAGTAGCTCCTCCGGGTATTGTACCAATAGGTACGGAAACGAGAGAATCTACATTTTGTAAAACACCGTTGAGTGTTACCGAACCTGGTGTTAATATCGTTCCATTTGGAAGTGAATCTGTTAGCTGTACGTTAGTTGCAGCTGTATTTCCACTGTTTGTAATAAGGATTGTATAACTTATCGTTTCGCCAATTGTGGCAAATTGTTTGTTAGTTGATTTTGTTAATGTTACATTCGCATTATTAATTTGAGTGGAAACGAGATTAGAAGAAATGTTTTTTGTAACTGGTGATTGGCTAGGGTTGACGGTATATTGATAAGAAGCGCTTGATCCATTAGATACGACGTTTGACGCGGGTATTGTATTTACTACTACTTGAAATGAAACATTTTTTGTTGTACCAGTTGGGATGGATCCAATGTTCACACCGTTAGCGGGATTTGCGCCCACTTGTGTCGTGCCATCAATTGTTAAACTGTTTACAACAAAAGTTGTTCCAGTAGGAATGACATCTGTAAAAATAACATTGTTCGCATTCGTATTACCTGTACCTGTAAAGGAAACGGTGTACGTTAGTGTATCACCAATATCTGCAAAATTTTTATCTACTGCTTTCGTCATTGTTACAGTAGCATTATTCACTTGAGTGGAGACAATATTCGTCGTATCAGTCCCGCTTACTGCCGGTTGATTTGGCACAGGAATGTATTGATAAGTTGTTGTACCACTATTTAATATTGGATTTGTTTGCGGGATAGAAGGAACGAATACTTGAAATGAAACCGTAGTCGTAGAATTAGCAGCAATAGATCCAATTGATATACCAGTAGCGGGATTTGCGCCAGCTTGGATAACTCCGTTCACAGTTACGCTCCCTGGAATGAAAGTAGTCCCGCTAGGAATCAGGTCCGTATATATAACATTTGTTGCAGAGATATTTCCTATATTAGCTAAGGCAATACTGTAAGTTAGCGTTTCACCAATATCGGTAAAAAGTTTATTAACTGATTTTGTGCCATTAATATCTGCGAGGTTAACTTGTGTTCCAGCAGAGTTGCTTGTTGCAAGACCGTTAAAGGTCGTTCCACCGGCGATTGGTGTATATTGAAATGTAATATTAGCAGTGTTAGAAATCGGATTTGGATTTGGCAGAGAAACGACAGTCGCTTGGAAAGTTACTGTACGAGAAGCACCATTATTAATTGTTCCAAGAGATATACCAGCGGCAGGATTTGCATTTGTTTGTGGTATGTTATCTACCGTTACAGTGCCAGGTATAAAGGAAGTCCCATTAGGGAGAATGTCTGTCAAAATAACGTTATTGGCGGGAAGAAGTCCGGTATTAGGGATAGTAACTGTATAAGTGAGAATGTCTCCAATTGTAGCTACACTTTTATTCACGCTTTTCGTTGCTTGTATATTAGGTGAGTTTATATTAATTTGTAAGCCGACTGTATTTAACATGTATGCATCTCCGTTAGTTGTTAAACGGATTGCGGCAGATACTTGAGAATTTGTTAAATAGGGAGAAATATCAATGGAAGTAATGTCCCAGCCTTGTCTTCCTGCAGAGATGTTTGTACCTGAAGAAGCACTTTGATTTCGCGTTCCAAATGTCCCTGTTGTATCTAAGTTTCCTGCAGCATTATTAATTTGGGAACCGAAGAAATTATTTATGGCATTATTTGGTCCGGATAAAGCGTTTAATGAACTGAAATTTGGTCCGAATAGAGCCTGATCCCCAATTAAATCAGCATCCCCTTCGGTAGAACTCAAAAATAATCGTCCGCTTACAGGTCCCCCTGAAGGTGTTAAAAATCCTGAAACAGCTACATCTGCACTACCGGTATCAGCAGAAACACGGTTACCCGCTACATAAATGGTTAAGTTTCTTGCTGGCAATGTCCCATTTTGATAAGCGACAATGAGCGTCCATCCAGAAGAATTGATAGCCCCATTAGAAGCATCTAAAGGATCAACAAGTCCAGGGACAGAGCCAGTTGTATAAGAGCCAGATCCAGCAGCTTGAACGAGAGATGTTACATCTGCAGATCGTGTATAGAATCCAAATGTGACAGATCCAGAAACGAAAGTTTGATTTGAAGCTGTAACAGCCGAAGGGTTAATTGAGTATGTTGAAACAGGTGTTGTAAAAGAAACAGGGTTTCCTAATACACTCGTAATGTTTTGATCACGAGATAAATAGTTTCCACCCCAAACGAGTTCTGCGTAAAGAATCGTACTACCAGCAGGGATATTTAATACAGCGGTAGAACTATTTTGTGTATAGTTTAACGTTGTACCAGCAGGAAAAGTAGGTACTTGTAAAGCGGTATTCGTAGTTACGAATGCACCAATTGCCCCGATTGTACCAGCACGGTTTTGGTTACTAATTTTACTTAAACCTAGTGTGTTCCCTGTAATCGCAAGTGCCCCGTTAGTAGTGGTAGAAAATCGATTCGTAATGGGCATTTTTTCACCTCATTTGCATATAGTTTTGGTCAAAATACGATATGCATATAAACAATCAAAAGGAACATGTATAATTGAACTATAAATTCCTTCCTTAATCATTGGAAGGAATTTAATAGTAACAAGGACTATTTTTAAATCAGTTAATATTAACATTAAAGGAAACTCCAGGGACACAAACATTGATTTATAAAACTGCATTTGTTCCTCTATTTTGTTTATTTTGACTTTTGGATAGCACCACATGCCCATCAACTTAAGAATTTAGAATTACCCCAAAATAAAAAAAATAAGCTTTTTGTTACTTAATAACGGTGTGTCTGTAGCCCTAAAAGGGGCATTTAATTATTAGAATATAATTATTACATTATCGCATACAGTAAAACATATATTTAATAATAGGAAACAGGATTAATACCTTAGCTAAATTTAAATGATTCGTACTATATCTATCAAGAAAAACCTATTCAAGATTAATTAAAATTCAATTATCTGAGCTTTTTTCAAATCAGCAAACCATTCACCTATTATATCGTTATGATGCTTAATAATTTGGGATGCCGATAATAATGTAGTGTCATATGTACTATGCCCATCTTCAACAAGAGTAACATCATACCCTAAGCTATATGCACGTCGACACGTCGCATCTATACATATTTCAGACTGAACGCCTGTAATCACAATGTGTTCGATGTCCCTTTTATTCAATTCTTGTTGAAGACTTGTTTCATGAAATGAATCAGGGTGGTTTTTTTCAAGAACGATATCTTCAGATAGTGGAGCTACAGATTCATGAATTGCCCATTCCGGATTTCCATGCTCTAATAAAGATCCTGTTTTCCCATTAAACTTCATGTAAAAAATAGGCGCTTGGACAGTACGAGCTTTATGGATTAACAATTGAATGTTTTTTAATAATTCAATTCCTTTATATAGCATTCTTTCTTCTTTAAATGAACCCACTTGTACATCTATAATAAGCAATGCTGCATAGCCTTTTATCATAAACGACCACCTCACATTTTGATTAAAATCATACAAGTAAAATATGTATAAAATAAGTATCCATTTTTAAAGCATCCAAAATGGATAGAGAATATAAATATGTGGAATCATGAATTTTTTTATCTTCAAGCTAGAAATGAATACATTAATAAAGTTTGTATTGCTTAATGTAGCCTAGAGGTGTTTGAATGTAGTGAATTTCGCACGTACAGTGTTAAGTGGCGCAAAAGATGGAGATAACTTCAAAGTCTTACCTATCGCAACGATGGGGATGAAGAATGACCATAAATAGAACCTGTTGTTTATAACAGGTTCTAATCAGAGTTATAGGCTCAATTACAGGAACTACAGATCTACTGGGGGGTAGTGTAATTCCTGATTAAAATTAAGATATGTTAAAAAATTTTAAATATGATTAATCAAATGATAACTAAACAAAATCGTTATTTTAAAGTGACTCAAAAAAGAGCACAGATATAAATGTGCTCTTAGAGAGGTAGGTTAAGTATCCTATTGGCCATTGTTCAAAGTTAATATATGTACGTTTAACTAAAAAGTGAAAAATAAAAACAGGATAGTTAGAAAAAAGCTAACTGTTTCATTGCAACTTGTAAAAAAGAATGTGGGAGGTTCAAAAAAGAAACTATATATAATTATACAAGTAAAACAGAATTGTACAGCATGAAAAGGAGCACTACATAAGTGAGTGCTCATCGATAAGGAGGTAACTTTTTTAGCTAAACACCCTTCTTAAAGAATATGCTGGAAAAGTGGGAAATAAAACTAAAATATAGTAACTAATGATGTTATGAATAACAATTTATAGGGAGAGGTTTAATGTTGTTATTATTTAAATAATAAAGCAGCTAGCTCAATGAACTAACTGCTTTATTGTCCAACAATAACGATACCCACAATACGTTGTAACTTAAAGTTACAACTATAGTATAAACGGAATTAAAAATATTATGTAAAATTAAAAGTGAGCTAAATAAGGAAACTAAAAAGAGCACTAGGTACAAGTGCTCTTTAAAAGAAGACCCTATGAGTTAATAGCTACATATCCGTAATATATGATGACAAACAAGTTAATATAAAAGAGCATTCAGCAGAAAACTAACTGCTCATTCCTAGAAGAAAAGGAAAAACAAAATTAAAGAAGTCACTGTGAATTCAAGCTGCATCAGCCCATCTATAGCATTGGACATAATGAATAGAAACAATAAGGTCATTAAAACTCACTTATAAAAACGTAAAGGAGGCACTGCTTAAATTGTAGTATCTCCTTTTAAAAAAGTTAAGTTCAGCTTTACTTCTGAAATCAAAACAGATAATAAAGTTGTTTATTTCCTTGTGAAACTAAAGCTACCATATAGTTGAATAATATAAATTGTTTTATTCGAATATATAGTTTTACCATTGACTTTCCGTCCTTATCCAATAACGGAGTAAATTCCCCTGCATATCCACTCAACTAAATAAATGATGAATTCCTATTTCTTTATCTACCATTATTACTCGTGAACACATAATTTAGAATTTTATTCGGAAAAACTCAAAAAGGCAGCTAGAAAAAACTAACTGCTCTAGTAAATACTATGAATACAATGTTTATTCGTATTCAAACTTGGATTACCTATATTGTTAACATGCCCTAAAAATTTATTCAATAAAAGAGCAGTTAGCCCAGTCTAACTGCTCGATGCAGAGGTATTGTATGCCGAGTTATTGATTTTATTCAAGGAATAAAGAAATTGTATTTATTTGAAAAATATAGTTGAAGAATTTTATAGAGAAAATGTAGCAAATTCTATATTACAAGAGATACAAGGTGTAGCTCCAATAGAAGACAGAAGTACGAAGACCTAAACAACTTTCTGAACCAAATTTTAGTAAGGCTTCAACTAATTTAACTGCATTTGAAACAAAACTAAATAGTAAAACCTAATTAAATGTGAAATTCAACTAAAATTTAATTCTACATAAATAACAAAAGATATTCATGAAAATGGATACTTTCTCTTCTAAAAAGTATCTATTTTATGTCCATGTACAAGTGTAGAAAGACATAAAAGTCTAAACTAAAATCTCACAAATAATTGTTGATAAATAGTAATTACCATATAGCAATAGGATTTGTAAATAATAATCAAACCACATACCTAAAATCTCGAAGATTATACTTTAATGAAAAGAATTCGAGGACTTTTTGCAAAGTACGAAAAATTAGAACGTGAACTTAAAGAAGTTAAATATTGCTTGTTGAAAGCAATATTTGTAGCACATAAGATTAATACGTAAAGCAATTATCTTTATATAATCTTGATATGAATTTTACTTTGTCTTTCTATAAATATGATTTTATCTAAATATAAATAAATTACACTCTCCTTATAAAGCATCGAGGAGAGATAATGATGAATCCATTTAGAAAAACAACCCTGTTTGTATTTACACTATCAGTATTAAATACAAACATTGGTATGTCACATGGTGATATTCCTATATTTACTAAAATACAACCTGCAATACCACAAGAGGAGAATGCAAAATCAGAAGTAGAATATATGAGAAATGAATCAGTAGAATCAGAAAAGGTACTTGAAAAAGAAAATAGGCCCATAGAGCAAGAAAAAGTGATAGTAAGGCCATTGGATGTGCCGCTGATTCTACAAAAACCAGAATTGATGAGAGGTTGTGAAGTAACGAGCCTTGCTATGGTGTTGCAATTTTCAGGTGTACAAGTCGATAAGATGGAACTCGCTGCAAAGATAAAGTCTGTACCATTTCAGGGAAAGGGTATAAAGGGGAATATGCACAAAGGGTTTATTGGGGATATAGCTACATTTGATAAACCTGGACTAGGTGTTTATGTAGAGCCGATTTTAGAATTGGCAAAGGAGTATGTTTCAGAAGAGAAAGTGAAGGATCTAAGTCACAAAGAACCTCAGCAAATATATGAGGCGATAGACAGAGGGCAACCTGTATGGGTATTAACAAATGCCCGTTTTAAACGGTTACCTAATGATGAATTTTATACATGGCGTACAGATGCAGGAGAAATGAAAGTAACATATCACCAGCATAGTGTCGTTGTGACCGATTATGATGAACAATATGTATATATTAACGATCCACTAAAGAAGGACAAACACAGAGCAATTGATCGGAATAGTTTTGAACAAGCCTGGATTCAAATGGGAAGACAAGCGATGACAGTTTCAATGTAAAACGAACGTAGATTGGATGAGAATAGAGATGAAAAAGGTTTTAATAGTTGAAGATGAACAGATTATCCGAGAGACTGTAGCCCATTATTTCTCGCATGATGGATATGAAGTAATTACAGCGGAAGATGGTCAAATTGGGCTAGATTTGTTTGCTGAACAAGAGCATAATATCAGTTTAGTTATTTTGGATATTATGCTCCCATTAATGGATGGATGGTCAGTGTGTAGACGTATTCGAAAGAATTCTAATGTTCCTATTATCCTATTAACGGCACGAAGTGATGAAGATGATACGTTACTTGGATTTGAACTTGGGGCAGACGATTATGTAACAAAACCATTTAAACCGTCTATTTTATTAGCGAGAGCAAAACGTTTGTTCAAAGATACAAATCAACAAGTACAATATCAGGACTGTATTAATTTATGTGGTATTCGCTTAGATAAATCAGCACGTTCTGTTTCAATAGATGGACAAAAAATAGATTTTACACATACAGAATATGAAATTTTACACTCTTTAATGCAACACAAGGAACAAGTACTAACAAGAGAGCAGTTAATCACAAATATTTGGGGATACGATTATGATGGAGATGATAAAACACTAACTGCACATATGCGTAATGTACGATTAAAACTTGGTGAGAAAGCAAAACACATTATTACAGTTGTTCGTACGGGTTATAAATTTGAGGTAGAAAAATGATGAGAAAGAAGATTGTGTTTCAGTTATTTTCTCTTACCTTTTTACTATGTTGCATGATTATCGCAGCTATCTTTTTCGGACAAATGTATGTGATGAAATACTTATATATAGATAAAGAAAAAGAAAATGTTCAGAAGCAATTACAACGGTACTATACATTTTATGAAGCTCATAAACAGGATGAAAATACACTCCAGAGGAAGGAACTCTCGTATGCTAATCAGCAGGGTATTATGATTGCTAGGCTCGATAAAGAAGCCAATATCAAGAAATTACCATCAGGAGATTATTATATAAAAACAGTTGATAAAAATGATTCGAGTCGATCCTCTAAGGTTGTGTTTAATAATTTAATCAATGCAAAGAAAGATATGGATCCTAATTTCAGTATATTAATTACAAGTTTACTCAATAAAACGACTAAACTAGCTATCATGGATACAGTAAGTAAAAGATCGAATAAAGACATAGTGATTCCTACAACATTGAGAATAAAAGGTTATGATGGAAATTTTGTTGCACCTACTTATTATCAGATTGATAAATATATGATGTCTGGTGCTAAAAATGGTATGAAGGTTTTTTCAAAAGAAGAAAGTGAGAAATATTATTTCTTAGAGGGAATTGTAACAGAGATAAAGTGAAATTACAAGGAGACGAATGGGTTCAGAATGAAATCAGTATAGATGGAATCAAGTATCTAGAAACGATAAAACCACTCATGCAAAATGGACAAGTAAATGAATTCATTTATACATTGTCTTCGTTACAACCGATTACAAAAGTGACAGATGTAATGAGTGATTATTATATATATATTATAGCATTTGTGCTGATTCTATCGCTGGTTGTATGTTTATATTATTCAAGAATTATTACCAAACCATTACTAAAAATTAATGAAGCAACGAAAAAAATAATGAAATTTCAATTTCAAGATAAGCTTTCTATCAAATCAAAAAATGAAATTGGTGAGCTTTCCTCTAATATTAATCAACTCTCAGAAAGAATGGAAGGATATATCAATCAGTTAAAAACAGACTTAGAAAAAGAGAAAAAATTAGAACAGACACGAAAAGATTTCATTGCAGGCGTTTCGCATGAATTAAAAACGCCACTCAGTGTCATGCAAATATCTGCATCTATGCTGCAAGATGGAATCGCGCCTGAAATGAATCAATATTATTGGGAAGCATTAGAAAAAGAAATAGAGAAAATGAATGTGTTAATAGATGAAATGTTGAATTTGGCTAAATATGAATCCGGAACGTACCAAATACAGATGGAGCAGGTTAATATAGGGAATTTAATTCAAAAGGCAGCAAAAGATTTACAAGTTCAAATTAAAGAAAAATCACTACACATCAAATTAAATATAGATAATGTTTGTGTTAAAGGTAAAACACATCTGTTAGAACAGGTCATAACAAACTTGTTTACCAACGCGATTCGCTATACAGATGCGAATCGAACCATTGTGATAGATGTAAACGAGAAACAACATGACGTATATATAGGGTTTGAAAATAAAGGGGCACATATAGCAGAAGAAAACATAGATAAAATATGGGATCAATTCTATAGAGTGGATAAATCAAGAAAAAGAGTATATGGTGGAACGGGTCTTGGACTTTCAATTGTAAAAAATATATTAGATTTACATAATGTAAAGTACGGTGTAACTAATACAAAAGATGGGGTATTGTTCTACTTCCATTTAGAAAAATGGGATACAAAGTAGTAAGATGTAACATTGATATTATAGATTTTACTGTGGTGTTAAAGGCGATTTACATTCATATAAATTATTTTTAAAAAGGTGCGGAGTCAACTGAAATGTACCCTTTAAAATGGACAGTTTAATAAAAAAAAACTGAAAAATCAAGCCCTGAAAAGATGATTCCGATATTCAATCGGAATCATCTTTTTTAATGTTCACTGATAACGATTATAATTATACCCCTCCATCTATTAATGGTATCTTTAGTAAAGTTGAAGAATATGTAGGCTAAAGCGTCCATAGCGTTGCTTTTTTTGGTTATATAAGGGTAATATCATATAGGAGTAGAAGCCATGCATATTTGCACCAGAACCGGTTAAAATTAAGGTGGTTCAGTTAGAGAAAGGAACTTTATGGTATCATTTTAGCGAGTTTATTTATATTAAACTATATAAATAAGAAGTTGCATAAAGGTAAGTAAATATTATAATTGATTTTGAACCATTTAATCCAACAATAAATGACATAGCGATCAAACTTACTATGGTACTTTTTATACCGTTATTCTTAGCCTTGCTTATCAAAGTCATACTTATGAAATTTATGAGAGAATCGATTGCTGGCAGACTAGCATATCTATCTTGTCTATTTTTTATGTACTATGTATTTAAATTTGTTACAGAGTAGAAAGACATCTTAGGATGTCTTTTCTTTATAAATAACAGTAATGTAGTATTTAAGCCTATACGTTCACACAAGATTACATGTATTTAGTTCTGTATATCAATAAAATTTTGGAACTTGATTTTCTTATCCAATCAAGTTTCAAAAATGAAACTCTAAACTAAAAACTTATAAAGAATCTTTGATAAATAGCCATTATTATAAATTTTGTAGGTACTTTCATGTCTTAATAACAGGACATGAAAGTCTAAAACTTTTGAACATAGGACAAAAAACTCTAAACTACTTAGCCAGTAATATCTTTAACTTATTTTATTATAATAGATGAAAATAATGATAAAATTATACCTTTTTCCTAATTGCACGTGTGAATATTCTGATACAATAGAATTAAATAAATTTAAAGTTAGGGTGAAACGTAATGTGGGATAGTCATTTCCATGGTACTCCAAGTAAAGTGATAGTTGAAGAGATTTCTTCGGAAAACAATAGTGATAAAACTTTTAAAGTTGGACAAATATATTCACATCCATTATATGTTTATAAGCTAGAAATTTCTAAAATTGAAGCGTATAAAGGTGAAAGTTATAGTTATAGAAATGCTTCTATATTTGTAAAGCCTTGCTTTTTTAATAGGGAAAATGAAATTGTTAAATTAGATGAGTATGAGATGACTACAGAAGAATTGAACGCAGACAAATGGTGGATTGAATCAGAAAAGTAGAGGTGAGAATACTATGATTAATTTACTTATAAATACAGGTCTTTCTAAAAAGCTGTTAAGTGAATGGCATCCTATCAAGAATGGTCACTTGAATCCTGAAGATATTACATATGGAAGTTACGAATATATTTGGTGGGAGTGCTCTGAGGGACATGTTTGGGGATCAACTCCTAATGATAGGCTGAAAGTTGAAGATGAGCTTTGTCCAAAGTGTATGAAGAAAAAGCAGCAGCTAGATAAATTAAACAATGTTAATAAAATAGAAGCTAAATCACTTAGATGTATTGATCCAGATTTATCTAAGCAATGGAATTTCAAAAGAAATGCAGATGTAACACCTGATAATGAGATGATTGATGAAGAGAATTGGAATGTTAGATGGTGGATATGTGGTAAGGGTCATGAGTGGAAGGAGTCTGTTAGAAGTAGACTTCATGATAAAACTGTGTGTCCATACTGTTCAAATAAGAAAGTTTGCAAAGACAACTCATTAGCAACAATGTATCCAGAGATAGCAAAGGAGTTTTGTATCTTTGACACATGTTATCGGCAGAAATTCCGAAATCCATATGAGGCAATTTATACTTCAAATGAAGAAGTAATGTGGGTTTGTAAAGAAGGTCATATGTGGAGAGAAAAAATAAATTTAAGAGTGAAAAATGGTAAGGGATGTAGAACTTGTGAAAAGTATCAACAGTCAATTGCTCTTCATAACCCAGAAATAGCAAAAGAATGGCATCCTACAAAGAATAAAGAAGTATATGGTGTAACAACACCAGAGGAGACATCTACCAGATGTAACGAAAGAGCATGGTGGATTTGTGGTAAGTGTGGACATGAATATAAAGCAATGGTCAAAGCTAGACATGAAGGGGCTGCAAAATGTCCGTCATGTTATCCTCCAGAACCAAGGGTAAGAAAAAAGAAAAGAGAAGCTTTATTTCAAACTTATAATAAGATGGAAGATAATAGGGTTATCTTTGAGAAGAATTTAAGAGGAAAATTTAAAGATAGTGAAGGATAGCTTGAAATCTTTTTTCAAATTTGTGCTGGGAAGCTAAAAAACTAAAAAAGTGTCCTTTTTGCTTTTTTAGTTTTTTACATTTTATTTTGTGGAAATGAATTTAAATAAAAGCACCTATAAATCTCTAAGGTGCTTATTTTACTATATCTAGACCTTGCTATTTTGTGTAGCAAGGTCTTTTATTATATGTTCTATTTATAAAGTGAATTTAGTACGATAGAACATTTTCAATACTCCTAGAAATCATAGCAGTGCTTTTTTGTTATAAAGGATAATATTATATAGGAGTAGAAGCCATGCATATGACAAAAAAGAACAATTTCGGTAGGAATCCTGATTGTTCCCTGAAATGCGTCTTATATTTGCAAAAGAACCGGTTAAAATTAAGATTGTTCAGTTGGAGGAAGGAACCTTATGGTATCTTTTTAGCGAGTTTATTTGTATAATTTTATTATTTAAATAGAACGATAAGAGAAAGGTAAGTGAATATTATAATTAATTTCGAACCATTTAACCCAATAATGAATGACATAGCGATCAAACTTGCTATGGTACTATTTATACCGTTATTCTTAGCATTGCTTGTCAAAGTCATACTTATGAAATTTATGAGAGAATCCGTTGCTGGCAGGCTAGCCTATCTATCTTGTCTATTTTTTATGTACTATGTATTTAAATTTGTTACAGAATAGATAGGCATCTTAGGATGCCTTTTTTATAAATAAAAGTAACGTAGTATTTAAACATATACGTTCACACAAGATCACATGTATTTAGTTCTGTAAATCTATAAAACTTTAGTTTGGATTTTCTTGGCCCAAGCTAGTCCCAAAAATGAGAGTTTAGAGTTTCATGCCTTTGTACAGTACATTAAGATAGGAGGGGAGTTTAACTCACATTTCCTCAACTGTTCGTTAAATTCCGATTTAACGAACTCTTAGATGATTCTCATAGAATATAGTAAAGGAAAAGGGAGATATAGCTACAAGAACAGATAATGGAGCTATTCTTCAATTAATAACAAATGATTAAGGAGAAATAGTAATAGAAGAAACTTGTCAAATAGGGGCAAGTTTACAGTTGGATAACGATATCAAAAGTCTGTTTTTCTTTGTTTCGTCTCAAAATCAAAGAATACTCTTCATTTTGAAATATCCAATTATTTTTTATGTAGATGTTAATACAGCAGCGTCTGATAAATTACAAATAGCAACAAATATGCCATTTGCAACAGAAAACAAATAATTAACTAACTAATTTAATAAATGATACAATACAAAATTCCAAGACCATCTCAATAAAACGTCATAACTTAACTTTTTGAGATGATATTTTTTTAAAAAATAGAACTACCTATAATAAAGGTTATGTAAACTAATTAAAAGTAAGTTTTCATGAAGCCACTTATATACGCGTTTTTTTCACCATATCCCTTTCCCTACTGAATACCCCTTAATAAGGGTTATTCTCCCTTTGTCTAATACTTTTGACGTATCAAAAAGTATGCAACGGTCCTAGCAGCGGTGATCTTATAGGATTTATTTCGCATGCACATCTTTAAATTCCCTACACGTAGCCTTTAGAAAAAAGAAACAACCTCTACTATAATTGACGTTGTATGAGCTTAGCTTGATAGCGATGTGACGCTACCCCAGTATAGAAAATTTACTATTAGATAACGATATATTACACTAATGCGGGTAATTATTATCTATAAAGCATCTCTCCTTTTAACAATTTTGACAGATAAAAAAAGATTAAAACGCAAAACAAGACTGTGGGGCGTACTTTCTCCACAGCCTTCATCTTTTTATGTTATACCTTTCGCTACTTCAGCTAAGCGATCTGATGACGTCGCAATTTGATCGACTGCACCATAGATATCCCCAATAACATAGCCTAGCTTTCCTAAATCTTTGTTAACTTGATGATTTTTCTCTTTTAATTGATGCATAGATGTAAGAATTTCATCAAAAAAACTACTTGTCTTATCTGTTTCCTTTACCCCTTGTTCAACTAATCCATTTGTATTTATTACAGAATCCGAAATGCTATATACTTTTTGGTTAATACCATCAATTAATCCCAATACTTCTTGTACTTCCTTCTTCGTACTCTCCGCTAACTTCCTCACTTCTCCGGCTACGACAGCAAATCCTTTACCTCGCTCACCCGCACGTGCTGCTTCAATAGCTGCATTAAGTGCTAATAAATTTGTTTGCTCTGCAATCGACGTTACTAGTACGGCAATTTCCTTAATTTTGATTGCTTTCTCCTTTAAATCCACCACTTCTAGTTTTACCATCGACATACTCTGTTTTGTAGTATGCATCATTTGTTGTAATGAATTTAATCTGCCATTTCCTTCACTCGATTTCAATTCTGCCATTTCTGCAATAGCTAATCCCGCTTTAGTTAATTCTGTTATTTCTGTAGCTTGTGTTGAAATTCCTTGTAAAGAACAGCTGGCCTGCTCACTAATCACAGCTAACTCATCAATACTCTTACTTACTTGTTGGCGTAAAAAACCTTTTTTCTTCACTTCTTCCTCCCGTTGTCTCCCTTGTTCTTGTTCATATGCTTCCAAGACGAGTTGTTGTTCTAAGCTAACAAGTTTTGTAGTAGCTGTTACAAGTTGATGATATTCCTCTTTTAAATATGTATGTTTATTAATAATTTGAATAAATGATTTTAGTAAATTTTGCAACGCACACATATACCACGTTCTCTCTAAACCAATTCGCACGTGTACATGAGCAATTACATTCCTTTTTTGAATAAAACCTTCGTCAATTTTACCACTAAACATTTCTTGAATGTGGCGTGAGAGTGTCCCCTTTAATCGATTAATATTACTATGCTCTTTAATAATTTGAATAAGTGACGGTTCGTACACTAAACTTTCATAGAATGTTTCGACAATTTCGTGTAAATGTTTTTCTATATACGGCTGAAACGTTCGAAGAATTGCTAAATCATCTATTGTCAAATCAATCATCGTAACTTGTTTTTCTACAATTGTATTCCTTGGTAAATTCATACTAACAAGTCGCCTATTATCTTCTATCCTCTTTAAAATATGCTCTAGCTGCTTTTTTCGCCTTTTCCACATTGACATATACTCCCCCTCTAGTTAACATTTATATTCTATCAAACTATTAATAATTTATGAATTGGTTGATAGAAAGTGATAAGAATTCAATCCATTAATCCTAATATATTAAAAGTAAATAAAATTAACCACACTATATACCCAAATCCACTTCTCAAATTACATTTTCGTTCACATTTATGTCACAAATATATAAATTTCAATACATTAAAATAAAAAGCATTTTTTGTATCAACCTCAAAGAATTCCTATTCTTCTGGGACTTTTCTACTTAAACAAAGATATTTCCGTTCCATATTTAGAGCATTAGAGACGCATCGTATTATAACTTATATTTGAAATACGTCATTCTTTTTGGTAGTCCCTTACTTAAATAAGAGACTTTCTCATTTAAAATAACATTTCTGCTAGTTTTGACACGTATACTTAAAAAACATATGGATATATTATTGAATAGTGATTTTCTATTCATAGAAATCCAATTTTAAAGGGCATAATTTTATGTGCGTGTGCTTTTTATTTAATAATCATTTTTTGAGGGGATTACATACACTAAAAATTAAACACACCGGTTTTATTAAGCTCTCATAAGAGCACCAATACAAATGTGAACACCATTAAATTGTGTTCACATTTGTATTGGTGATAGGTAAGACTTTGAAGTTATCTCCATCTTTTCTCCCACTTAACACTATACGCGCAACTTTCATCGTATACAGTATCCCATCTTATTCTTTTATACTAAAGCAACTAGATTACAAACAATGTTGCACTCACCGATGTATTAATTCCACTTTCTTACGAAAAGTCCCATCATCTTACTCGATCCTGTGAGTTACATCTAGTTGCTTTAGTTTTCAAAGAACAAGACTAGGGAATATCCTTCCACATTTGTTACATGGTTCGTCGGTACTGTGTCCCCCACCTTCACAAAATAAAGCAATTTCGGTTCGTTAGGACCTTATATGCACCTACCTGCTAGTAGGCGATAGTGACAGTTTCTGGCTTATCACATTCCAGTTGACTTAGCTATACATATATCCTTAGGTGCTTACTTTAAGCCCATTATCTTTACATCCTCATCGTTAGATGTTCCAATTTTCATACTATTCACTCTTACTTTTCGGTAGATAACGTCGTCATTAACGACATACACATTTCTAATGCATTAAGCGTTTAGAAATGTGTATTCGCAAGTTCGCCAGTCCATTTGGACATTCTCATCCTAGATATTTTGTAGCATTCCGACCTACCTATTACCATATGATTTCTCACTTAGGTTTTGTTCAGCCGACTTCACCTAGCTACATACAATTTGTGACTACTATCACGCCTTGCATGTAGGAGTATCAGCTAAGTATTTTAAGCTCAACCTGACGGTTTTCATTCCTACTTTCAGTCAATCAGTTGTTGTTATCAAATTGATAACCCTCCTATTTCGTGTTTTACACACCTATAAGGAAACATGTCGTGCAAAGGATTATTTTTTAAAAATCCAGCTTACACCCTATTTTATGGTGGTAATTTTTTATAATTCTGTTTTACCCTTATATATTATTTTTTATTACATTACACTAAAAAGGTATTCGATTAAAATTATCAAGACCTAATTGATAAAAAATGTTATTAAATCACTCCTCATTCCCCTTTGCATATAATTTATTATCGGATGCAAAAAGTGTGTAACAATTTCAATTTAAGATCCCCAAATGACTTCTATGATAATAATTAGATTTAGCAATTACTACAGAAAAACAAAATCTAGATAGTGCTTTATGAGAGCTTATTAGATTGGTTCCATAAGTTAATTGACGAAAAAAGAGTCCAATATTATTTGGACTCCTTCCTATTATTCTAAATATGCTCTTAGGATTATTTTTTTGTTAAGTTCATCAGTATTTTCATTTTTTCAACTATAATAATTGTACATTTAAAATAGTAACTTTTTTAGATTGAAGTAGATATAAATACAGAGTATACAGCACTTTGAGTAATCCCCGGAGTAATAAAAAGTGATATAGCATCCGTTCTTGCAACTGGATTACCAGGTATCGTACTAGTCCATGTAACTGTTGCAGGTGCAACTACTGGATTTGGATTAAATACTTTTACAGGCTGTGCTCCAATATCAGTTGGTTTGATTAAAAATACTATTGTTCCAGTAATATTGGCTGTAAGGGTAAGTGTAGATACTATTTGACCAACCCCTGGTGAAGCTAGATTAATAGGTACATTATCACATACTTGTGGTAGATATACACCTATACCTAAGTTATTTACATTAATAGAAGCTGAAAAACCAACAATACTACCAGCTCCTGCTGTTACATAAGGGAGCGTTTGTGAATCTGCACCAGGTGATCCTGCTGTGCGCTGAAATCCAGCATTAGTACCACCAAAAAGGATAGCCTTTGTAGAAGTTGTTGCTGTAGCGCCGGGAGCTCCAGTAGAACCTGTAGGTCCTGTAGGTCCTGTAGGTCCGTAACTCCCGTAGGATCAGTGTCTCCGGTAGGCCCAGTAGAACCAGTAGCTCCAGTCGGTAATGTAAATGGTGGGATTGGTGGCAATGTAGGTCCTACAAGGTTAGAATCAAACGCTCCAACAGATATAAAATCATCCAGGTTTAATCCTTTTGGATAATTTTCACTCTCATATGACATATACACACTTCCTTTCCCTCTAAAAAATTTATTCATCATATGGCTTGTACATACTATAAAATAGCAAATTAAATTAAAAATACTGGATGAGGAAGTATTGCCTTAAAAAAGAGCCGATTAAAAGCTCTTTTTTAGGTTTACTTGGATTTGTTATAATACGGTTCTGCTTCGTTAATGGAAGAGGGGGGAACTTTATTCCCTCAAACCTTTCTATAAACTTCTGCATAGCAACCTTTAATTGTTCACGCAATTGTTTTTTCTCTTCTTCTAATTTCTTAATCTTACGTTTCAAAGAAGCCATAATTGCATCTTCATTGTTTTCATCTATTTTTCGCTTCACCTGTTTTGGAGTGGGAACTTGAGATTATTGCTGGCGCAGAGATTCAATTCGTTCACGCAGTGCACCGTTGTTGTATAGCGTCGCTTGCCACACTATTAAAATTGATAGGATTATTTGCTCGCAAGAGCCTTTGGATAGCTTTATCCACCTTTTGTGAAGTAATTACCTTTTTTGATGCATGGATTGCTTTCAGTTGCTCTTTGCGGTTACAATTAGTCATTTTTTCACACCTTACTTCTTTTTCATCCGATTTTGTCTTCCAAAGATAATATTACCTTCGCGGATATTGTTTAAAATGTCATGATAACGTTGTAGGTTTCTCTCTTGTTTTTCTAACATATCATCCCGGCCGTGTTGTTTTGCAATCTCAATGGATTTAGATGTTGTTTTTACGTGAAGCACATACTTTTGTACATCATATTCTGAAAAGCCCATTGCCAAGTCCTTACACGTAAGGAAAGGAGGCGCTTCCATATGAGGACAATTCCCTTTCAGTCGGGCATGACACGTCCCGTACGGGTTGTCCATCGCGTTCAGCTTATGATTGCCAAAGAGCGCCCAGTATGTCCTCTGGGATGTCTTCGCCTGCTTTAATTTCTTGCACCTCGCCATTTAAGTTAAAACTGAACACACCTTGGTTGATAATCGATTCAAATGCTTTTCGCTTCGTTTCATCCAACAGTTTGGCATACCGTAAGGTCGTTTCGGGTGAGGTATGTGCCAGCAGTTCCTGTATAGTTAGAATATCTGCTAATTCATCATCAATTGGGATTCGATGCCCTTGTACATATGTTTTTGCAATATCCGTTTCAATAGAATATTGTCCACTAAGTTTTACTAAACAATCAGAGGTTACACCTAATACATCTGATATTCTATGTCCTGTTTTAAACGCAATCCAAACCACAGGAATCACCTCTTTATGCAAATCATTAATGTGATTAAAAAGTTGCTCTAATACATAGTCGGGAATATAATCAATTCGATTAACAGACTTCTTTTTTGGTTTTGGTTTGTCTTCAGGAAAGAGTAACAATTGTATATTAGTTTCTCCAGGTCCAGGAGGATGCAGCCATACAGCTGGGATAAAAATTCAACTTGAGTATGATTTGTTAAGTGGACAGTTCCTACATATTCATACAGGTCCAGGTAAACAACATGATTGCACTTACGGCTCTCTGTGTGTCCCAACTGTGACAGCGAATGATCTATGTATCCGAGATTTAGGTTGTTTTCATTTAAAAAACCTTCAATATATACAAGATAAAAAAGCCAACTATACCTCTCGTATCAAGTCGAATATACGTATTTATCAAAAAAATCCTAACCCGGATTATTTTCACGGCGGAAGAATTAGGAAAGGTACAGATTATATACAGATAGATATGGGGACGTTAATGAACTGCCTTCCACCAGGACAAACATGTGAAATAGCTGATGCTTTTGTAGGAATGATTGATAAAGGTTAGCTCGTGTAATTTTTCATCGATTAACAAAACAACAGCAAAAAACGATTACAAGATCAAGCTGTCAGAGAAAAAAGAAAGGAATGAAGTATTCTCCTCGTAGTAAACGACTCAGTGGTATTAATGTATATATGCCCCCCTACAGATATTGTCCCGATGGGACAGGTACATGACTGGTATTCTTTGCGTTGGCAAATCGAAATTTCATTTAAAACGTGGAAGTCATTCTTTCAAATTCATCACTGTAAAAAGATAAAACCAGAACGATTGGAGTGCCATTTATATGGTCAATTGATTGCCATTCTACTCTGTTCTTCTATCATGTTTCAAATGCGCCAATTACTCCTCATAAAGAAAAAACGAGAGCTTAGTGAGTATAAAGCCATATATATGATTAAAGACTATTTTCTTCTATTCCAAACTATACAAAAAAACACCCAAAAGCTATCAAAGGTGTTACTTCGCCTGTTCAATCTCCTACAATAAAATGGGCGGAAATCTCATCGATATGAGAAAAAAATAGACTTTGATATATTAGGTGTCGTTTACAATTGTACCCTTTTTGAATCAAGCCGCTTAATTCAAAAAGGTGAAACCCGTTAGGGTTTATTTGATATGCATAATTTCCAATAATCTATACTAGTTTTTTAGAAAAAGAAGAAGAGTTTTTCTGAAACTAACCTTTCCTAACCTTAGCTTGATAGCGATGTGGTGCTATCCCTATATATTAATACTTATTTATACTGCTTGTTACATTCCGACTATGATAATGTTATTTTTGACTACAATCATTGTCAAAAATAACATTATCGTTTACAATATATTTGAGGTGATCAAATGAAAAACCGACTCAAAGAACTGCGAGCAAGAGATGGATTAAATCAAGCAGAGTTAGCGAAAAGAGCGAAAATTTCGCGTCAAACAGTCAGTTTGATTGAACGAAATGAATATATGCCATCTTTATTGATAGCCGTAAAAATCGCTCATGTATTTGGAGAGCCAACTGAAAATATTTTTATGTTTAGTAAGGAGGAATTATAGTGAAAATATTAGGGGTCTATCTTTTAATGTTTGTATATGGACTTTATAAATTGATGGTGAATTATAATCAATTAGATGTAGCAAATACTTTAATTGTTGTAAATTTAGTCAGTCTTCTAACACTGATCATTGCAGATTTTAATGTTAGAAATGTAGAGAAGAACTGCGATATGGAAGTTGATTCAGAGAAAGAAGATGCTTATTTACTTCAGTTAGAAAGAAAAGCATATACAGCATCTATCTATATTCAAGTATCATTATGTTTATCATTTATCGCCGTCCTAACTGGATTCTTATTATTAAGAGATAAACAACCTAGTATTGTTTTAGCAAGTTTTATTATTATATTTCTTGCATTTATGAAGTTATATCCTAGTAAAAAAATCATTAATCTTACAAATCCAGGGTTTACGTTCCCAAATCCTCGCTCTAAAAATTATGAAAAAGAGCTTTTAGATCAGTTTGATGATGGTCAAAAGTATGTCATGTTGCAAGGTCTTTATAAATTATATTCATTTATAAACATGGGGTTAGTTATACTATCATTTGCACTTATGTTCTATTCTGCGTTTACTGGTAATTCACAATTAGTTAGTATAATTAGTATTGGTATACTATTAATGTTAATTCAAATTCGCTTTACAATCAGTTTGAAGCCAAATAAATCGAAATAGCTGGCGCAATTTTTATTTGCAAAATTAACGTTTACATAGCTATTTTAATCAAACTTTGGGTTCAGCCCATCGCTATCATGCTAAGAAAAGCGAATACCCCACAACGAGAAAATTGGCATCTCCAGGTGAGAATGTACAATTTTTTTGTTTTTAATTATAGAACAGAAGTATTTAATGGAGAGTTGCTAGATAAAATAGATGAAGGTAGCATATTTTTGATGGATAAAAACGGAAATTAAATTTAACAGGAAATAAAAGTTAATGAGTGCTTTAGTGAACCAGCCAATCTAAAAAGGTCGGATTCTTAGCGTAAGGGAATTCGGCCTTTTGTATGTTGAGATTTACTCAGCGTATAATATCCGCGTTTTGACGTCAGGATCCCTCATGGAAATGCCTGTGTTAGCTTCTAACCGACTACATAATTGTGTCAATGAAGTTATGAGCTATGTTTTGACTTAACCAAATACATAAGGCCAGTAAATCCTGTGCGCGGTATTTACTTTTTCGTTTAACGAATCCTACATTTTTAGCTAATTGCTCTAAAGCAGTAGGTGACATATATCATTGTAACTCTTTAGACAATAATTCTAGTTCATCAAAAATCGTTAAGATCATATCAAAAACGCCATCCTTTCCTATGATTCTACAGAAAGAATAACGTATTCTTTCATTTTATAGATACAAATTTATATGGTGTGTATAAGGATATTCTAGGAATATAAGGTGTTAAAATTCTAATTATTGACACACATATATAACTAATGTAATATATATGTGTCAAGAGAGATGTATTGGAGGCTTCTAATATGCTTACTAAAGTAAAGCGAATTCGACTTGAAAAGGGTATGACACAGGGGGAATTAGCAAAAACAACAAATGTAAGTAGACAGACAATCGGTCTAATAGAAAAAGGCGAATATAACCCATCTTTGAAATTATGTATTGAGATTTGCAAAAGTTTAGGTGTTACATTAAATGATTTATTTTGGGAGGAAGATTAATGTCTAAGTTACTAAAATTATATCTTTTTGGTAGAGGTACTTCTGTTGATGAACGAGAACAAAATACAGCCTTCGAAATAATGGCAAACGCTGGGATGTTAGCTCTTTTCATCTGTTTTGGAGCTATGTTATATGATTTGATTTTAAACAAAGAAATTACATCACTTGGTATTCTAGCCTTAATTATTTTATTAACAACATCATTTTATATCATTATAATGATGCGGATCAAAAAAATATATATACGTTATACATCAAATAATAAAATGTTAGTTCGTAATTCGATATTCTCGGGATTTATTTTCTTCGTGGTATTTACTTTATTAACATATTTACCTTCTGGAGAAGCGATTACCATGAAGGATCTTACTATAAATAGTATAAGCGGAGTGTTTTTCGGCTTATGTATATATGGATATAGTAAGTATAACAGTAAAAAAGTTGAAGAAGATGAACTATAAGAATTAATTCAAAACACCCTTCATTAATAATGAAGGGAACTGAACTGACCCACGAATTTGGTACATGAAAAAAACACCTATGCTACCTGTTTTTTGTATTCTATAGGAGACAGGTAGTTTAACTTTTCTTGAATACGTTCCGTATTATAATACTCAATGTAATCGTGAATGAGTTGTTTGAGAGTAGAAGTTGAATGTATTTGTTTTTCTTGGGAGTAAAATAATTCAGATTTCAATGAGGAATGAAAAGATTCTATTACGGTATTATCATGACAATTTCCTTTACGGGACATGCTTGTGGTAATGCCATTTTCTTTAGATAACGTTTGGAAAGCGTAGAAGGTATACACGTCCCCTTGATCACTATGTAGTATAATTTGAGCCTTTTGTTGTGGTTTTATCGCCTTCTCAACTGTTTTTAAGACGAGTGTTACGTCTTGTCTGTTACTTATTTCATACGCGATGATTTCGTTGTTATATAAATCCATAATACTTGATAAATACAACATCTCTGTACCAAATGGCAAATACGTAATATCTGTAACCCATTTTTCATTTGGTTTGGTAGCTTGAAAGTTTCTATTTAAGAGATTCTCTACAACAATCCTACTTTCTCCATTGATCCAGGTTCTTCTCTTTCTTTTAACCTTACATTGTAAATTTTTCTTTTGTATTATTTTTTGTACAGTTTTTCGATTTAAGTGATAATTATATTTTCGTTTCAATAAAGCAGTAACTTTTCGATGTCCATATCGAAAGTGATTTGTCATACAAATTGTCAAAATAGCCTGTTCTAATTTTGCTTCCTTTATATCTTCCTACTTATTTTTCCATCGATAATAAGTAGAACGAGATATACCAATTAATATACATATCTCTTTAATGGAGTACTCATCTTTCATCAACTCCACTACTTCTATAACTACTTCTTTAACCAACTCCTCTCGATTTCGTGGTACTTTTTTAAAATATCTATTTGCATTTTTAATTTCCGATTTTCTATCTGAAGTTTCTCTATTTCAGTTACGCCTTCTCCATTAGCCTTTTGTATCGTACTTTGTTTTCCTACAGGGCGACTAAAACGATACGTTTCACCTTCACGATGCCACTTCATCCAAGTTTTAATCTGTGCTTTATTTTTAATTCCTAATTGTTCCATAATTTCTTTGTTTGTGTACCCTTGTTTTTTCAGTTCGATTGTTTTCCATTTAATTTCTTCTGAATAAGATTTTCTCGTTCCCATAAAAGAAACACCTCTTATACCGTATTTAAATTAAATACGGTATAAGAGGTGTTGTTTCCTTGTCTTATTTCATTGGGTCACTTCACACTTCAATAATTAATGAAGGGTTTTTTTTATTTGAATTATCTTTATTGATGTAGCCATTAATCCGATTGCATTTTTTTATAATCAGTATCAGCCATATAATCACTAGGTTAAACTTCTATAATGCTTTCAGAGTGAAAACGTGATGTTTTCTATGGAAACCAGGTCTATTTTTATCGTTTTGGAGTAACTCGTCCTTATTAGCTGGATGGGGCATGTGGTGCTACCCCATCGCTATCAAGCTAAAAAAATGTATCCATAAAAAGAAAAAATACGTTATTCTTTCTGTAGAATCATAGGAAAGGATGGCGTTTTTTATGTCTGTTTCTGTGTCTGATGAATTATAACTATTTACTCAAGAGATTCAAAGTTTTTATCTCTAAATACCTTACGGAATCTTGCTAGAGATGTTGGTTTCGTACAACGAACCAGTAAATACTAAGCAAAAGATTTAATAGCTTTATGTGTATGGATGAGCCAAAATGTAGCTATGACTTCTTTAACTCAGTTATCTAGCTGTTTAGAAGTATCAACCGAAGTACTCATCAGCCCTGAAGGCATGAATCAACGATTTAATAAAGCGGCTGTTCAATTTTTACAACACCTATTAGCTGAACTACTAAACCAAAAGCTGAAATCATCTATGCCAATTTCTTATCCATATACTTCTGTTTTCAAGCGTATTCGTATTTTAGATTCAACTACATTTCAACTCCCAGATCCTTTTTCATTTGTTTATCCAGGTGCAGGAGTATGCAGCCATACAGCGGGGATAAAGATTCAACTTGAGTATGATTTATTAAGTGGAAAGTTCCTTCATATTCATACAGGTCCAGGTAAGCAACATGATCGGACTTACGGTTCCCTGTGTGTCCCAACTGTAACAACAAATGATTTATGTATCCGAGACTTAGGTTATTTTCATTTGAAAGACCTTCAACATATACAAGATAAAAAGGCTTATTATATCTCACGTATCAAATCGAATACACGTATTTATCAAAAAATCCTAACCCTGATTATTAAAGGTACAGAGTATATCCAGATAGATATGGAGGTTTTAATGAACTCTCTTCAACCAGGACAAACATGTGAAATATCCAACGCTTATGTAGGAATGACTGATAAAGTCTCAACTCGTGTGATTGTTCATCGACTAACAAAAAAACAACGACAAAAACGATTACACGATCAAACTGTAAGAGAAAAAAAGAAAGGAATGAAGTATTCTCCTCGTAGTAAACAACTTAGCGGTATCAATGTATATATGACAAATACTCCTACAGATATTGTCCCAATGGGACAATTACATGATTGGTATTCTTTACGTTGGTAAATCGAGATTTTATTTAAAACGTGGAAATCATTCTTTCATATTCATCATTGTAAAAAGATAAAACCAGAACGATTGGAATGTCATTCTCCTCTGTTCTTCTACCATGTTTCAAATGCGGCAATTACTTCTTAGAAAAAAAACGAGAACTGAGTGAATATAAGGCCATATATATGATTAAAGATTACTTTCTGCTTCTTTTCCAAGCTATACAGAAAGACACCCAAGAGCTATCAAAGATTCTAATTCGCTTATTCAACCTTCTACAGCAAAACGGGAGAAAATCTCATCGATATGAGAAGAAAACAGTCTTTGATATATTAGGTGTCATTTACAATTGTACCATGTTTGATAATCAAGCGGCTTAAATCAAAAAATTGAAACCCATTAGGGTTTTATTTCGTATGCAAATCTTTAAATTCCCTACACGTAGCTTTAAAAAAAAGAAACAACCCCTACTATAATTAACGTTGTATGGGCTTAGCTTGATAGCGATATATGGTTACCCTAATAAACGGTATAAACAGCAATTAATAAAAATTCTAATCAATAATTAAGAAAATAAAAATTGGCTATTATGCTCATACATTGAACATAATAGCCAACCTAGTCATACTATTTTCTAAACTTGGTTTTTTCTACTTCTCACCATAAACAAGAGGCTAGTTAAAAGGATAATCCCACCTAAATATGGGGCAATTGATAGTTGTCCCCCCGTACTTGGTAACTGTTCTCCAAGTTTATTTACATTTGTTTGTCGACTCGGTTCTGTTGGCTCCGTTGGTTCTGTCGGCTCCGTTGGTTCCGTCGGTTCCATTGGTTCTGTCGGTTCCGTTGGTTCTGTCGGTTCCGTTGGCTCTGTCGGCTCCGTTGGTTCCGTTGGCTCTGTCGGCTCCGTTGGTTCTGTTGGCTCCGTCGGTTCTGTCGGTTCCGTTGGTTCTGTCGGCTCCGTTGGTTCCGTCGGT
>NZ_MACE01000062.1 GCF_001883995.1 Bacillus paranthracis
ATCATTATGACTTAAATCAAACTCCTATCAACTTTACTGTTGAAAAGAGTCAAACCGCTACAGCTTCTGTTACTGCTACAAATAGCTTAACGAAGGGCGCTGTGGAACTTTCTAAAGTAGATGATGTCGATGGTACTGCTCTTAAAGGTGCAGTATTTAAAATCGTGGATATGAACGGCAATGACGTTCACTCTGATTTAACTACTGATAAAGATGGAAAAATTTCTGTTTCTGATTTACGTCCGGGTGACTATCAGTTTATTGAAACGAAAGCTCCTACTGGGTACGATTTAAACGCTAAGCCAATTCCTTTCACTATTACGAAAGGACAATCTCAAGTTACTTCTGTTAAAGCGTTAAATAGTTTAACAACAGGTTCAATAGAATTAACTAAAGTTGATATGGATCACAATGGAACACTTGAGGGTGCCATTTTCAATATTTTAGATCAAGATGGAAAAGTAGCACGAGAAGGCTTAAAAACAGATGGGCATGGTAAATTAATCGTAAATGATTTGAAACCTGGCAATTATCAACTAGTGGAAACAAAAGCTCCTGAAGGCTATCAATTAGATGCATCACCAATAAGCTTTACAATTGAAAAAGCCCAAGCTGCACCACTACAAATTACAGTTTCAAATAAAAAGATTGAATCTTCATCAGGTGGAGATAATGAATCAATTACTCCTCCGAATAAAGAAGAGAAACCAGGTAAGGAAACTTCCGAAGAACTAGAAAAAGGAAATCCTGAAACACCTGGTACAGAAACTTCTGAAGAACTAGAAAAGGGAAATCCTGAAGCACACGGTAAAGGAACTTCCGAAGAACTAGAAAAAGGTAACTCTGAAACACAAATAAACAAACAGCAAGATGACCGAAATACGGGTAAAGAACTTCCAAATACAGGTCACAAAAAAGATCCTACTCAAACAGTAGGTATCGTACTTCTACTAGCTGGATTGTTAAGTATTTTAACTACAAAACGCAAAAAATATTATTAATAGTTTTTCACACCCAATCAAGTGAACATTTGATTGGGTGTTTTTTTTATACAAAAAAGGACGATACATAGAGTATCGTCCTTTTAACGGGGTGAGGCTGTCCAAAAGTACGGAAAACCTTTGAACAGCCTCGTATTTTCATATGGATGCCTTACATATATCACTGATGATAATTATGAAATGCGGAAACATATTTATCATCACATGATTCAAACACGAGAAAAGAAACCCTACAGTGGATTCTTTTCTCTACATAATCTAAAGTTTGGGTACACTAGATTCATGCAATGTAGGAGCTTTCCAAGTAGAAAGCGAACCTTCGTTTAAAATGATAGCATACATATCTCCGTCAAAAATATGCAAATGTGCATATAGCGTTTTTTATTTCTCAATGTCAGAATATTGAAAAATAATAAAGATAAGGGTAAAATGAAGTCGTTATCCGTCTTCTTTTGTCAGTCAGAGAGAATAGAAGAATAGGAGAGGAAAAAATGAAAAAATCTTTGAAACAAAAAATAGTAAGCTCTTTGCTTGCTGTATCACTCGCTGTTAGCTTAGCTCCGATTGGACAAGCCAAAGCTGATTCCACTTCAGAAATCACACAGACTTCATCTATTACAAAACAAGTTGATGCAAGCCGCGCTATCGAACACATCCGTTTCTTATCCGAAACAATTGGTCCTCGACCTGGCGGGACAAAATCAGAAGAATGGGCTTCTCGCTACGTCGGTATGCAGCTTAAATCAATGGGCTACGAAGTAGAATATCAACCATTCCAAGTGCCGGACCAATACGTTGGATTTATTGAATCACCATTATCCACAAAGCGTAATTGGCAAGCTGGTGCTGCCCCTAACGCACTAATTTCTACAGAATCTGTTACGGCTCCTCTTATCTTTGTTCAAGGTGGGACAAAATTAGAGGATATCCCAAATGAAGTAAATGGAAAAATTGTTCTATTCGAAAGAGGAACAACAGTAGCTGACTATAATAAACAAGTTGAAAATGCCGTTAGCAAAGGAGCAAAAGGTGTTCTTTTATACAGTTTAATTGGTGGACGTGGAAACTACGGACAAACTTTCAATCCCCGCCTAACGAAAAAGCAATCTATCCCTGTCTTCGGTCTTGCTTATGCGCAAGGAAATGCATTTAAAGAAGAAATC
This sequence comes from Bacillus paranthracis, assembly GCF_001883995.1. Taxonomy (GTDB): domain Bacteria; phylum Bacillota; class Bacilli; order Bacillales; family Bacillaceae_G; genus Bacillus_A; species Bacillus_A paranthracis. The sequence goes on from NZ_MACE01000062.1 coordinate 2,165, forward strand.
GATAAAAAAGGAACAACAATTCTTTCCCTAAAAGCGAGACATGAATCTAATTTAACATCATTAAACGTCATCGCTAAAAAGAAACCAAAAAACAGTACAGGTAATGAAAAAGCTGTCGTTGTAAGTTCACACTACGATAGTGTCGTTGGAGCACCTGGAGCAAATGATAATGCTTCTGGTACAGGATTAGTATTAGAATTAGCTCGTGCTTTTCAAAATGTAGAAACTGATAAAGAAATTCGTTTTATTGCTTTCGGTTCTGAAGAGACTGGCTTACTTGGCTCCGATTATTACGTTAATAGTTTATCCCAAAAAGAACGCGATCGAATTTTAGGTGTCTTTAACGCAGACATGGTCGCAACAAATTACGATAAAGCAAAGAATTTATATGCTATGACGCCTAACGGTTCTCCAAACCTTGTAACAGATGCAGCCTTGCAAGCAGGTAAACAGTTAAATAATGACCTTGTACTGCAAGGAAAATTCGGCTCTAGTGATCACGTACCATTTGCTGAAGTTGGGATTCCTGCCGCTCTATTTATTTGGATGGGTGTCGATAGTTGGAATCCATTAATCTATCATATCGAAAAGGTATATCACACACCTCAAGATAACGTATTTGAGAACATTTCACCTGAACGTATGAAAATGGCATTAGAGGTTATTGGAACAGGAGTTTATAATACACTTCAAAAACCTGTCGCTCAAACTGAACAAAAAGCTGCTTAGTCATTTAAAAGACCACCGATTTTTATCAGTGGTCTTTTATTGAGAAAAAATATATATGCATAAAAGCATATTTTCTCCTACTCATTATCGTATACAATATTAACTGTAACAAAAATGATTACAACTAATAAGGAGGCTTTTTTACTATGAAAAAAATGATTTTAGCCGGTGCATTAACTTTAGCAGGAATTACTGGTGCTACCGCGTTTATTCCTGAAACAAAGGCCGCTGCCGCTACTCAAGAACAAAGCTTTACAAAATTTTATTCTTTGCAAACTGGAAGTAGTTCTGAACAAGAACCTGTTTTCCTTCAAAAGGGACAAGAGTTAACAGTTCAACCTAACAGCAAAACCCCTAGTTACAGTGTTTATGACTCAAATCATAACCTTATTGGACGTTATTCTGATGGCTACGGCCGAATTTTCACTGCAAAAACAGATGGGAATATGTACGTTCAATTTCATGCACCTTATGTTTACTATAGTCCTGTTAGCTTTTCGGTTACGTATACAATCCGATAAAATAAAGGCCCTTCCCAAGGGCCTTTATTTTGTTTCCCAATTCACTTTTACAAAACCATCTTTCACCATTAAACCACTTATACTAAATACATACTTTTCATTCGCTTTCAATGTAGCTTTAAAAGTACCTTTTTTGGATTCACAGATTTCTTTTAACTCCCTTATACCTTCTCCTTTCCTTTCATACAAGCTAAAGCATAAATTCCCACGTTTTGCATCTGTCTCATAGGAAAATGTTACTTCTGTGTCTTTTGCATACTCAAGTTCAATATCTTTCCCAGCAATATCCCATGATGAGAATTTTGCCTCATAGCTTGTCTCTCCTTGTTGCTCACTCTCTAAATATATATCACCAGCTCTCCACATATCATCTAACGTTTGAACGAAAGCGAAGCCGCTCAGTAATACAAACATCGCACTTGCAAATATGACAACTAATGTTATCTTTTGTTTTTTCATAGCATTCATCGTATGCTCTCCTTCTATTTTCTTGTTACTTCTCCGTATCATATATAACAAAACTCCAATAAAAAACGGCAATATAATCGCTACAACACTCCACCACTTACTTATTCCACGCGTTTTCGCATCTGTATACACCCATGATGTTATACATACTAAAAGTGCTATAAAAGCCAAAAACATTGTAATCCCAGCTACCTCAAATACTACAAATGGATTATCGAACTCTATCATGTAATTTATACTCCTTCTTTAAAAATGACTGTATGACAACATATATCGGAATGTATAGGTGCATCATAATAACTATCGTTATAATGACAGATATTTTATGCTCCAAATGACTAACAAACTGCTCTAGGGTGACTGTTAATACAATCATCCAAATAGCATGAATGAAAACAACCCATCTCTTCTCTAATTTCCGAGCATTTCGCATGCCCTGCTTCGTATTATTTATTAGCTCTTCGCTAGGAATCATCTCTCCCGCTAAACTACTTTTTATCTTTTGATCAAATTTATCTTCCTTCATAAACGAACCCCTCCAAATGTTCTCGCATTTGCTTCTTCGCATAATTAAGGCGGTATTTCACCGTACCAATTGGTATATTTAATATTTCACTCATTTCTTTGTAAGAATATTGTTCATAGTAGTAGAGTACGAGCACTGTTTTATATTTTTCGTTTAATAACTGTATAACTTCTCGTATCATTTCTGCTTCGACTTTTTGAATAAATTCTTCTGATATATTCACATCATCTGCATGCTCAATTTCTCCGCCATCTTCTTTATGAAATAAATCCAATACACGATCTTTCCATCTTTTCTTTTTACGATAAAAATCATAAAACGTACGAATACAAATCGTAGTAATCCACTTTTTATAATTTTCCACGTAAGAAAGTTGGTGCCGCGATGAAAAAACTTTTATCCATGTCTCTTGAAAAATATCTTCCGCATCTTCTTTCGTTTTCGCTAACTTATAGCATAAGGAATATATTTGCTGCTTATATATGTCAATCAATTCTTCTACCTTTTCTTCCATCATAAACCTCCTGTCATTTATATAAGACGACGCAAATTCTCCTTTTGTTTGATAAAATTTTATTTTTTTATTATTTCCATACAAAAAGGCAATCACAACATCGTGTGATTGCCTTTTACTGAAAGCGAAAAATCGGCTCCGCTTTTCTTAATTACATTTTTTCTGGCGCAGATACTCCTACGATTGCTAATGCGTTTTGAAGTGTAGTGCGTACTGCTTTCATTAACTCGTAGCGAGCTTTACTTAATTCTAAGTTATCTTGGTTTAATACTTTTTCTGCATTGTAGAAGCTGTGTAATGTTGCTGCTAATTCAAATGCATAGTTTGTAATACGGTGTGGTAAACGTTTTTGTGCTGCATCCGCAACTACTGCTGGGAATTCACCAAGTTTTTTCAGTAATTCTACTTCTTTCTCAGAAGTAACAAGTTTGTAGTTCACGTCTCCGCCTGTAGCTAATCCTAATTCTTCACCTTGACGAAGGATACTGCATACACGAGCATGAGCGTATTGTGCATAATATACTGGGTTTTCATTAGATTTTGATACAGCTAAGTCCATGTCGAAATCTAAATGAGAATCGCCACTACGCATTGCGAAGAAGTAACGCATTGCGTCCACGCCTACTTCTTCCATAAGCTCACGAAGTGTAACTGCTTTACCTGTACGTTTACTCATCTTCATTTTTTCACCGTTTTGGTATAGTTGTACCATTTGGATGATTTCTACTTCAAGTGTTTCTTTATCGTAACCTAGCGCTTGAATAGCAGCTTTCATACGTGGAATGTAACCGTGGTGGTCAGCACCCCAAATGTTGATTAACTTATCGAAACCACGCTCTAATTTATCACGGTGATACGCGATATCTGGCGTTAAGTACGTGTAAGAACCATCATTTTTAATTAACACACGGTTTTTATCGTCACCGTAAGTCATTGAACGGAACCAAGTTGCACCGTCTTCTTCAAAGATTTCGTCGCGCTCTTTTAATACAGCAAGAGCTTGATCGATTTTTCCGTTTTTGTATAATGATGTTTCTGAGAACCATACATCAAATTTAACACGGAAACTTTCTAAGTCTTTTTGAAGTTTTGCTAACTCATATTTTAAACCGTACTCACGGTAAAATTCATAACTTTCTTTTTCATCAGCTTTCGCATAACGATCGCCAAACTCTTCAGCTAAACGCTTACCAATTGCAATGATGTCCGCACCATGGTATCCGTCTTCTGGCATTTCTTTCTCTAAGCCTAAAGCTTGCATGTAACGAGCTTCAACAGAAAGAGCTAAGTTATGGATTTGGTTACCAGCATCATTAATGTAGTACTCACGAGATACATCATATCCTGCTTTTGCTAATAAGTTACATAACGTGTCACCTACTGCTGCACCACGTGCATGCCCTAAGTGAAGGTCACCTGTTGGATTCGCAGATACGAACTCAACTTGTACTTTTTCACCTTTACCAGTATTCGTTTCACCGTAAGCTTCACCAGCATTAACGATCGTTGGGATTAAGTCTGTTAAGTAGCTATTATCCATGTAGAAGTTAATGAAACCAGGACCTGCGATTTCAATCTTTTCAATAGAAGCTTTTGCTTTATCGAAGTTTGCAACTAATTCTTCTGCAATCATACGAGGTGCTTTTTTCGCAACACGTGCAAGTTGCATTGCCATATTTGTAGAGAAGTCACCATTTGTTTTATCTTTTGGAGATTCTAATACTACATTTGGAATCTGTTCTTCTGTCGCTAATTCTGCCTTTAATACAGCAGCTTGAATTTCTTCTTTAATTAATCCTTTTACTTGTTCTAAAGAATTCATTATTTTGCCTCCTTCAAATTAATCGTAATTGTATATCTGCCAGCTTCTTGTTCACTTAGAAGCAATGCGTACGTTAAGAAGAGTTGTCCTTTTTTCTTTTCATCCGACCATTTAAAAAGAACGTTATCAGTCTTTGTTTGCAATGCAAACGTACCAAGTTCACTCGTGTACGTACCAGTTGTCCATTCACCTTTCACATGCGTTTGACGCATAGAAACAGCACCTGAACGCATAATGAGAACTTGTTCATCTTGAATTTTAATAATTGTTTTCACTTCGCCTTGTTCGTTCGGCTCTTGGAATGTTACGTATGTACCTTGACCTTTTACATAGTATTGACCATTTGCTTCAAAAGCAACGGTTTCCTTCCTCGCCCCTTCACGGATTTCTGTTACGAAATGAACGTGTACCGGCAAGCCTGCAAGTTGTTTCTCCACGTCTTGCACACCTTTCAACTGTTATAGATATTAAATAATGTATATAATAAATCACTTTTCCTATCATATCAAAAAAAACCTCTGTCTGTCTGCTGAAAAATCAGGAAAACTCCATTTCAAAACATAATTCACTTTCACTTTATTTCATATGATAAAATATTTCTTAAATCTAAATATTCTTTCTTTTAAAGAGGTGAATGAAGTGCTACCAACAAAATTGAAAAAAGGTGATGAAATTAGAGTGATTTCACCATCTTGTAGTTTAAGTATTGTCTCAACTGAAAACAGGAAGCTTGCTGTAAAAAAGTTAACCGACATGGGCTTTCACGTTACATTTTCAACATATGCTGATGAGATAGACAGATTTGCTTCCTCTTCTATTTCTTCACGCGTTCAAGACCTTCACGAAGCATTTAGAGACCCGAATGTAAAAGCCATTTTGACGACACTTGGCGGATACAATTCTAATGGCTTATTAAAACATCTCGATTACGATTTAATTCGAGAAAACCCGAAATTTTTCTGTGGCTATTCGGATATCACTGCACTAAATAATGCAATTTACACTAAAACAGGACTTGTTACATATTCAGGCCCCCATTTCTCTTCATTTGGAATGGAGAAAGGGCTCGAGTATACAACAGATTACTTTTTAAAATGCGTAACTTCTAATGAGCCGATTGAAGTCCTACCATCTGAAACATGGAGTGATGATTCTTGGTACATTGATCAGGAAAATCGAGAGTTTATTAAGAATGAAGGATACGTTTCGATTCACGAAGGAGAAGCTACGGGAGATATTATCGGTGGTAATATGAGCACATTGAACTTACTGCAAGGTACACCATATATGCCAAACTTAAAAGATAAAATTTTATTTCTTGAAGAGGATAGTTTAACTGGGAGAGCTACTCTTAAAACTTTTGATCGATATTTACATTCTCTTATGCAGCAGCAAGATTTTGAACATGTAAAAGGCATCGTTATAGGAAAGATGCAAAAAGGCGCAGAATGTACGATAGAAGACGTGCAAGAAATGATTGCTTCAAAGCCTGAGCTTGCACATATCCCTATCATTGCAAACGCAAGTTTCGGTCATACAACCCCGATTTTCACTTTCCCAATTGGCGGACGTGCAACAATCATTTCTAACAAAGAAAAAACATCTATCACTATTTTAACGCACTAAAAAAGGAGCGAATAGGTCGCTCCTTTTATCGTTTTTCTATTTTCTCCAACGCTTTTTGCGGAATTGATTCTTTCGGGATTTCAGCCCATCCTTTTCCTTGCATACCTTTTGCATAAATTTTTATAAAAGCACCCGTATGCAATTCACGGTTCATCATTCTTTTAATAACCTGTAACTTTCCGTCTTCTGTATACCCTTTAAAAGTATACAAGTATTCTCCGTCTTTTTTCTCACCTTTATCTATAACCGCATAATAATCTTGTATTTCTTTATTTGAAAAGAAGTTGTCTACAAAAGCATGTACACCTTCTGTTTTTGTGTTCAAATAATACGCTGTTCCACCTAGAATGATGGCGAATACAACTAAAACTTTAATTACCAATTTCATACATGCGCCTCCTGTTTGCACTTCTTTTTCCCTAGTCATATATCTATACTTGTATTATACGAAAAATGGCATACTATACTCTATCTAAAAGTCTTACACTTTCCTTACATTATTGTAAGGCATTTTCACCTTATAGCAATTTCCCAAGAAAAAATTTTTCCGTTTCATACACTTTTATATTATTATTGAATGATACAAATTTTTATTACAAAAATCAAAGGAGACAGTTTTCAAATGGCTATCTTGCAAGGTTTAGCACTATTACTTGTTGTACTTTGTCTATTTACACTTTTTAGTTACCGTGCTCCTTACGGCATGAAAGCAATGGGTGCTTTAGCTAATGCAGCAATCGCAAGTTTTCTTATTGAAGCATTTCATCGTTATATAGGTGGAGAAATGTTTCATAATGACTTTTTACAATCAGTAGGAGAAGCTTCCGGTAGTATGAGCGGTGTCGCAGCAGCGATTTTAGTCGCATTAGCAATCGGTGTTTCCCCCGTATATGCTGTTTTAATCGGTATCGCTACTAGTGGATTTGGTATTTTACCAGGATTTTTCGCTGGATACGTTTGTGCCTTCGTCGTGAAATTTCTCGAAAAGAAATTACCGGCTGGTGTAGAGTTTTTAGCAATTTTATTTATCGCTGCACCAATCTCACGCGGAATGGCAATGCTTATGGATCCGCTCGTTAACGCAACACTTGGTAAAATCGGTTCTATGATTTCAGTTGCAACTACAGAAAGCCCTATTATCATGGGTATTATGCTTGGTGGATTAATAACAGTTATTTCTACCTCTCCACTGAGTTCTATGGCACTCACTGCAATGCTTGGATTAACGGGTTTACCAATGGCAATTGGTAGTCTTGCCGTAGCAGCCTCAGCCCCAATGAACTTTATTTTCTTTAAACGACTAAAGATTTGTTCAAAGAAAGACACAATTGCTGTAGCAATCGAGCCTTTAACACAAGCCGATGTTGTTTCAGCAAATCCAATTCCAATTTATGCGACAAACTTCGTTGGCGGTGCACTTGCTGGTATTATTACATCTCTGTTCCAGCTCGTTAATAATGCACCAGGAACAGCATCACCAATCCCAGGACTTCTTGTTTTATTCGGATTTAATGACGTTGTAAAAGTAACAATTGCTGCTATATTATGTGGAATCGTTACCACGATTGTTGGATACATCGGATCAATTGTGTTCCGTAAATATCCAATTCGCTCTGCTGATGACATTCGCGGCATTACTTCGGAAGAGAAGGTTGCATAAGAAAAAGAGCTATTCCCGTTGTTTAGGAATAGCTCTTTTTAATGTTACGTAATGGTAAATGAAATTATATCGACGATTTTTCAAATATATCGATCACAACTCAAAATATATCAACGATTTTTTCATTATATCGACGATTCGACAAGACATATCGACTTACCGACACATAACGACAAAATAAGAGCCCCTAATCATATAGAGGGCTCTTATTTTATCCAGCTACAGCGGATTCCGCTTTTATTTCACCCAACCGAGCAGCATTTCCCGCACGAATTTGCTTGCTGCGACTGGTGTTTGATCACTATGGTCGTAGACAGGAGCTACTTCTACTAAGTCTGCTCCAACTACATTTATATTTGAATTTGCAATTGCTACGATGGAATCTAATAATTCTTTAGATGTGATACCACCAGCTTCTAACGTTCCTGTTCCTGGAGCGTGAGCTGGGTCTAATACATCAATGTCGATTGTGACATAGACTGGGCGTCCTGCAAGTTTTGGTAATACTTCTTTTAACGGTTCTAATACGTCAAATTTATATAAGTTCATACCTACTTCTTTCGCCCATTCAAATTCTTCCTTCATTCCAGAACGAATTCCGAAAGAATATACGTTTTCCGGACCAATTAAATCACACACTTTACGAATTGGTGTAGAGTGGGATAAAGGCTCCCCTTCATACGATTCACGTAAATCAGTATGAGCATCCATATGGATGATTGCTAAATCCGGATATTTTTTTGCCATTGCCTTAAAAATTGGCCAAGACACTAAGTGCTCACCGCCGAGACCTAGTGGAAACTTATCGGCATCTAAAAGTTTTGATACATATTCTTCAATCATGTCTAAGCTGCGCTGTGCGTTTCCGAATGGTAATGGGATATCACCCGCATCAAAATATTTTACCTCTTCTAGTTCACGATCTAAATACGGACTATATTCTTCAAGACCGATTGATACTTCACGAATACGTGCAGGGCCAAAACGAGATCCCGGACGGTAACTTACTGTCCAATCCATAGGCATCCCATAAATAACTACCTTCGACTCTTCAAAACTTGGATGACTTTTAATAAATACTTTACCTGAATAAGCTTCATCAAAACGCATATTCTTTTCCTCCTTATGTGGAACTTAAGGTATCCCAACCTTTCATTATTTCTCAAATTTGGAGCGAGTTGCTCCTCTTTCTCGATTTACCGGGTCTTCTATTTCATACAAAGAAGACAATTTTCTTTACAGAAGTGTAAATAGCTAGCATGTTCAAGTCTTCTGGACAAACACCTTAAATGAGCTATTTACACTTTATTTGTTCCGTGCGATTCTCTTACTTAATTAAATCGCCAACAAATTTCGGTAATGCGAATGCTGCATTGTGTAATTCTTTTGTGTAGTATTTCGTTTCGATTTCGTGGAAACGCTCTTCACTTACTTCTAATGGATCATGTTTTTTAGATCCGATTGTGAACGTCCAAAGACCGCTTGGGTAAGTTGGAATGTTCGCTGTGTATAAACGAGTAATTGGGAAAATCTCTTTTACATCTTTAAACACAGTTGTAATTAGTTCTGGCGTAAACCAAGGGTTGTCCGTTTGTGCAACGAAAATACCATCTTCTTTTAACGCTTTTGAAATTCCAGCGTAGAAGCCTTTTGTAAATAGGTTTACTGCTGGTCCTACTGGCTCAGTAGAATCTACCATAATTACGTCATATTCATTTTCGCTTTCTGCGATATGTAGGAAACCGTCTCCTACTTTTACTTCTACACGCTCATTATCTAATGCACCTGCAATTGATGGTAAGTACTGTTTAGAGTACTCAATTACTTTTCCATCGATTTCAACAAGAGTTGCTTTCTTTACGCTTGGGTGTTTTAACACTTCACGAATAACACCGCCATCGCCGCCACCTACAACTAATACGTTTTCAGGGTTTGGATGTGTAAATAAAGGTACGTGCGCTACCATTTCATGATAAACGAACTCATCTTTTTCTGTTGTCATAACCATGCCATCTAAAATAAGCATGTTTCCGAACTCTTCCGTTTCGACCATATCAAGTTTTTGGAATTCTGTTTGCTCCGTATGTAATGTGCGGTTAATACGCGCCGTAATCCCAAAATGTTTTGTTTGTTTTTCAGTGAACCATAGTTCCATCGTACAATCACGCCTTTCAATGCAAATTTATAATAGGGACATCATTAATGTCCCCTAACAAAAATAAAACAAAACATCCAAAATGTATAGTTAAAAGTACAAAAATACCGAAAATATATTTTAGTCAGAGCGTTCTAACATATACATATAAAGAAAACCCTTTCTTAAGAAAGGGCTTTTCTCTCTACTTCTACCTGTTTTCGAATCGGAATTAAAATCATTACACAACCAACTAATACAACAATCCCACCTACTAAAAATGGACTTTGCGGTGAAACAGCGTGGCCGATAATCCCTGATAAAATGGGAGCAATTGCGCCACCTAACCAACGAACGAAGTTATAAACACCAGATGTAACAGATCTTTCATAAGGTGAAATATCCATTACATAACTTGTAAATAATGCATTATTTAATCCTGATGCTAATCCTGATAGAACAATTAATACAATTTGTAACCACATAATTTTCACGAAGAATAGTGCAATTAAGAATAGCGCAAATACGAGTAAACTGCCTTTCAACAATGTTTTCGGCTCATATTTCCCTTCTAGCTTATGTGCTAAAATTGCAGAACCGTAAGCTAACGCGAGTCCCCATCCACAAAATACAAAACCTAATTGAATAGCAGATAAATGCATAATAAGTGGTGAATATGCTAACACAACGAAAAATCCGTAGTAGTATAACATTCCTGAAATGGCGCCTTGCATAAACGGCTTATACTTCACCAGGTTAAATAATTCTCCTACGCCTGCCGCTTTACGCTTCACTTTTCGCTCTGGTTCTTTCACAAAGAAGAAAACTAAAATAAATGCTAAGAAAATTAAAATACTCGTCGCAAAAAATGGGTAACGCCAAGAATGTCCACCTAATATCCCGCCTAATAATGGTCCACCTGCCATTCCTAAACCGATAGCCGCTTCATATAACCCTACTGCTTCATGAACTTCTTTACTTAATGCAATCAATAAAGTCATCGCCGTTGCGAAGAACATCGCATTCCCTAATCCCCATCCAGCGCGGAAAAGAGATAACTGAGCAATCGTTTGCGATATACCGCATATAAACGCAAATACAGTCACGATGGCAAGACCGATTGTCATCATTCGTTTATCACCAAATCTCGATGCAAATATTCCAGCTGGTAACATCATAATTGCCATCGTTAAAATATATGCTGTAAATAACATCTCTACTTGCCAATGCGATGCACCAATCTTTTCAGCAATAATTGGCAAAATTGGATCGACTACCCCTATACCTGAAAAGGCAAGGAAAGTAGCCAACACTGTAATCAATCTCCCTAGTTTTTGTTTGCTCTCCATTTTGATTACTCTCCTTTTGTATTCTCTAAAAATGTCACTGCACGATGTAAGCTGTCTTCAAGTTCTCCCTTTACACGCTGCATTTGCTCCATTTTCTCGTCTAGCGTTTGCACTTGTTTTTCAAGCATCTCTTTAATTTCTTGAATCACTTCACGATCACGGGGATTCTCACTATTTCTTCTTTGCTCCATTCTTTCTTTTAACGATAAAAAATGTTGCATTTCTTGAAGCGTAATCCCTAACACTTCTTTCGCTTCCACAATTCTTTTAATTCTAGCGATATCTTCGTCTGTATACAGGCGAATGTTCCCCTCACTACGTTCTGGGGGATGAATTAAACCAATTTCCTCATAATAACGAAGTGTACGTTTTGTTAAACCAACTTGCTTTGTAACTTCATCAATCTTATACATGTTTATTCCTCCCTTCACTCGATTATTACATTTTACGTTAACGTTAACTTTTGTGCAACTGTTAGACTTTTGTAAATGTTTGTCATATTAAATTGTATTTTTTCAAAAGCAGTTTCATAATGAAAGAAAAGAAATGATAAGGAGAATTTCACATGAGTAAACCACTTATTTTCGCTCATCGCGGCGTAAAAGGAACACATCCAGAAAATACGATGATTGCCTTCCAAGAAGCTGAACGCATCGGCGCCCATGGAATTGAGCTTGATGTCCACCTATCAAAAGATGGTGAACTTGTCGTAATTCACGATGAAACAGTCGATCGTACAACGAATGATGTAGGTCTTGTCTCTGAAAAAACGGTAAAAGAGTTACAAGCTTTAGATGCCGGCAGCCATAAAGATCCTTCTTTCCATGAAGCAAAAATCCCAACGTTACGCGAAGTATTCATTTGGTTATCTACAACAAAGTTACAGCTCAACATTGAGTTAAAGACAGATGTCATTCACTATCCAAACATTGAAGAAAAAGTTGTTGCTCTCGTTCGAGAATATCATCTTTCTAATCAAATTGTATTCTCTTCATTTAATCACGACTCTGTTTCATTATTAGCAGAAATTGCTCCTGAAATCCCAAGAGCCATTTTATATGACCAGCCACTTGCTGATCCTATCGCCGAAGCAAAAAATAGAGATGCAACTGGTTTACACCCAAACTTTCAACTACTAACAAAGGAATTTGTTCAACTCGCGCAAAAACAAGGGTACGTTTTCCGCCCTTATACAATTAACGAATACAAAGATTTACAAACTATGATTGATTATGGCGTAGATGTCATTATTACCGATTGGCCAGCACGTGCATTTGAGCTCCTTTCTTAATTGAAGGAGCTCTTTATTTTCGAAATTTCATTGTTTAAAATAATCGAAAACCCTCAATACTAATACAATAATGTTTGTATGAATGAGGGGCTGAAAAAGATGGATCAAACTATGAATACAAAACTTAAAAAATATAAACGTCTTTTCTTCACCGTAATGTTTTCTTCTGTTCTTTTTTTCGTTTTCTCCTTTTTTGTTATTATTATAGTTGCAAAAATTATGGGACCTCCTCCTGTCGCTGTCCCGCAAACAAGTGTCTTTTATGCTAATGATGACACTGTTATAGGACAAAGTAATGAGATGCAAAAACGATACAATGTATCTCTCAAGGAAATTTCTCCTTACGTAAAAGAGGCAACACTTTCTATCGAAGATCAAAGATTCTACAAACATCATGGCTTCGATATGAAGCGTATCGCTGGTGCCATTGTTGCTGATTTAAAAGCGATGGCAAAAGTCCAAGGCGCTAGTACGATTACACAACAGTATGCCCGTAACCTATACTTAGATCATGATAAAACGTGGAAACGTAAACTATTAGAAGCAATGTACACAATCCGTCTTGAAGTGAATTATAATAAAAATCATATTTTAGAAGGATATTTAAATACAATTTATTACGGGCATGGTGCTTATGGAATCGAAGCTGCGTCCCGTCTATATTTTGATAAAACAGCAAAAGAATTAACATTAGCGGAAGCTAGTATGCTCGCGGGTATACCAAAAGGACCTAGTGTCTACTCTCCCTTTTTAAAAAAAGATCGTGCGAAAGAACGACAATCTCTTATATTAGATGAAATGGTAGAACAAGGCTATATTACGAAGAAACAAGCAGCTTCAGCAAAGAAAGAATCACTAACTTTCGCTTCATTAGATACGAAAAAAGTCGCAGAGGTTGCGCCTTATTTCCAAGATGCTGTACAAGCTTCTCTTCTTCGCGATGTTGGATTAGATGAGCAAGCCTTACAAAAAGGCGGCTTGCGTATTTATACAACGCTAGACCCAAAATTACAATCAGTTGCAGAACAAGCTGTAAAAGACCACATACCTGACACGACAAACATACAAACTGCGCTCGTCTCTATGAATCCAAAAACAGGTGAAGTAGCTGCCCTTGTTGGTGGAACTGATTATAATACAAGTCAATTTAACAGGGCTACACAGGCCGCTCGCCAGCCTGGATCTACATTTAAGCCATTTCTATATTATGCGGCATTAGAACGAGGATTCACCCCTGCTACGCGCTTAAAAAGCGAATACACCGTGTTCACTTTAGGTGACGGTGTTTCAAAGTATAAACCGAAAAACTATAAAGACTATTATGCAGACGATTTTGTAACAATGGCGCAAGCTCTTGCGGTCTCTGATAACATATATGCCGTGAAGACCAATTTATTTTTAGGCGAAGACATTCTTACAAAAACGGCGAAGCAATTCGGCATTAAAAGTGCATTAAAAGATGTCCCTTCCCTCGCGCTCGGTACATCTCCTGTAAAACCAATTGAAATGGTTAACGCTTATAGCATGTTCGCAAACGGGGGAAGAGAAGTAAAACCTATTTTCATTCGCCGCATTATGGATCATGAAGGAAATATTTTATACGATGCTCATTTGGATAGTAAACAAGTTCTTGATAAGAGCAAAGCATTTGTGATGGAAGAAATGATGACAGGCATGTTTAATAAAAAACTAAGCAGTTATGCTGCTGTAACTGGTCAATCAATGTTATCTAAACTATCAAGAACCTATGCCGGAAAATCTGGTTCTACCGAAACAGATAGTTGGATGATTGGGTTTACCCCGCAACTCGTAACTGGCGTATGGGTTGGATATGATCAACCTAAATCAATTTCAAACGTAGCAGAACAAGGCTATGCGAAAAGAATATGGACTGATACGATGGAGAAAGGCTTAGATGGACAACCTAAAAAAGAGTTTAAACAACCAAGTGACGTCGTTGCAGTCGATATTAACCCTGAAAACGGGAAAATCGCTACAAAAAATTGCCCAATTTCAGTGAAAATGTATTTTGCAAAAGGTACAGAACCAACTGAATATTGTATGGATCACGTTGATGATAAAGAGGAATTTGAAAAGACAACTGAAGAAAAGAAAAAAACAAGTTGGTGGAAAAAATATCTTCCTTGGTAGAATATCAAGCTATTTCACTGAACGTGGAATAGCCTCCTAGTCGAATCGTTGATATATCTTCATACAACAAGCCAAAATAAAAAGGATGTCTCACTAGTCCAACAATCGACTAGTGAGACATCCTTTTCTTTTATTCACTTAATAATGCACGGCGCAATTCTTCGCTAGACTCGTTCCAAATCGCTTCATTATGTTCTTTTAAGAATGTACCAAGTACTTTTTTAGATGATTCGTCCATATGTTCAACCATAATGTGACGCTTCAATGATTTATCCATTTTGTTTACGTGCTCTGGAAGTGACTTATATCCGCGGCGAATTTCACGGTCAACTGTCATTTCACAAGCTGTTACACCTGCGTAATACGCACCTGTTGCTGTTCTTTCAATCGTTACCCATACAAGCCAGTATGGTTTTCCGTTTGGAACTTCATCTTTATTTGTTAAAAATTTAATACCTTTTTCTACTGTACTACGTGCATGCATCGCACCGATATCAACAAATGCTGTTTTCTCTAGTACATCGACAAATACAGGTGAAATGTTTTCTAGACTTAATGCCCCAACGCCAAAACCACCATGTCCATCTGTTGAATCATTTTTCACGATATTAAAACCGATTTTTTTCTTTTTCTCTGTCATATGTAAATTCCTCCTCACTTAATGATTATAAAAGGCCAAAGATAGGCGCAATAATACTGTTTAAAAATGCAAATACGTATGGAATGACAACATTAAAAATAGGTTGGATTGTGTAATTGCTAAGCGGTGTAATAACTAGAATTAATAAAGCAATTGCCCCGTATTTTTCATACTGTGTCATTTTCGCACGAATATTTGTTGGTGCTAAATCCTCCACTACGCGATATCCATCAAGTGGCGGGATTGGTAATAAGTTAAAGACAAGTAAAACGATATTCAACATAATAAAAATCTGGAAAAATTGAGCTAGCGTATCTGCTACTGCAAATGGAATTGAGTCTAATACACCAAATGTTAATAAGCTATACCAAATAATTAAACCGATTGCGCTTAAAATTAAGTTACTAATCGGTCCTGCAATTGAAACTAATATACCTGCAAGACGAGGTCTTTTAAAGTTATATGGGTTAACAGGAACTGGTCTCGCCCAACCAAAACCAAGAATTAATACAGCAATCATCCCGATAGGATCTAAATGTGCCATCGGCGATAAAGTTAAGCGCCCTTGTCTCTTTGCTGTATCGTCTCCAAATTTATATGCTACATATGCATGCGCAAATTCATGCACTGATAATGCGATAATAATGGCCATTGCTACCAAAGGAATTTGGTGCAACGGGTATCTAAATAACTGATCCATGCTTCATCTCCTCTTCAATATGTCAAAAAAAGAAATTATTTGTTTTTTGATTGTTCTTCCACATAATCCGCTATAATAAGAGTGTAACTTACATAAAAGGAGCGATTATATATGCCATACGTAACAGTGAAAATGCTAGAAGGACGCACAGAGGAACAAAAGAAAGCTCTTGCTGAGAAAGTAACAGCAGCAGTAAGCGAAACAACTGGTGCTCCTGAAGAAAACATCGTTGTTTTCATCGAAGAAATGTCTAAAAACCATTATGCAGTTGGCGGAAAACGCTTAAGCGACAAATAATTTCAAGTTCTTTCATAAGAAGCAGCTTTTAGCTGCTTCTTATTTTTTTCCTTCGAGTAACTCGATGATTCTCTCTTTATATTTTCCTTTTCTTCCATCTTCATAGATTAAATCATGCGGGTAGAATAGCTTTTGATCCCTTCTCTTCTTACCAGTAATTGCCTCAACAATATCCGATTCACGTGAAAGCTCTCTAAGCTCTCCATTTGGCATAAGAAGTAAGATTGGCAGACGTTCTTCTTCTTCACCAGCACGGTAAAAGTCGTACGGTAAGTCTGATGTTGAATCAACTACTAAATAGTATTCTGGATCGAGTCCAATCTTTTTAAATAAGCTACTTAATTCCATCCAATTATCTAAACCGTGCTTATCTGTAAACTCTACATATTTAAATAGGTTTCGATTCATAAAACGACGGCATAAATCACTTAAAATTGGATCCTCTTCGTCTTGCCATACTTGGAAGTAATAATACATAACGTTCTCGTCTAACTTTAAATAATCCTCTACTGTTACTTCTTCTTCAAATAAAGAATAGAAATGAACCGGATGATTTTTAAATGTATAGTACTTCTCGTGCAATGATTTTGCACGGTGTAAAATCTTCGTTAAAATAACTTCAGCACTGCGCGTTACTGGATGGAAATATACTTGCCAGTACATTTGATAACGACTCATAATATAATGTTCAACAGCATGCATACCACTATTTTTAATAACTACTTGATTTCCGTACGGACGCATAACGCGCAGTATACGTTCCATATCAAAGTTTCCATACTTTACGCCAGTGAAATACGCATCTCTTAATAAATAGTCCATGCGATCTGCATCAATTTGACTGGAAATCATGCTAATCGCTAATTTATTAGTAGATGTTTTCGCAATTACATCGGCTACCTTTTGTGGGAAATCTTTATCCACACGACTTAATACACGATTAATTTCCGTATCTCCAACGATAATCTTTTGCGTAAATTTCTCATGGTCTAATGAAAATACTTTTTCAAACGAATGAGAAAACGGACCGTGACCGACATCATGAAGTAATGCCGCACATAAGCATAACAATCTATCTTCAGCATTCCAATTCGGTCTGCCATCAAACACATCATCAATCATACGACGAATAATTTCATATACACCTAACGAATGAGTAAAGCGACTATGCTCTGCACCGTGAAATGTAAAAAATGTCGTTCCAAGCTGCTTAATACGGCGCAAGCGTTGAAATTCTTTCGTTCCGATTAAATCCCAAATAACACGATCGCGCACGTGCACATATTTATGTACCGGGTCTTTAAACACTTTTGTTTCGCTGAGTTTGTCGTTTAAATATACCACTTTCCGACATCCCCCTTTCTTTACTGCATTCTTACTATATATTATAAACGAAATAGGAAACAGAAAGAAATGAAAGACTATATTAATTGCCCTTATATAAAGAAAAAATCACTTTTACCGGGGTAAAAGTGATCTCTTTTTATATATTATTTCCCTAAAACGAACTCAGCAACTTCATCTAAGATCATTTCTTTACCTAGTGGGAAGTAACCTTTGTTTAATTCTTCGTTTTTAATTGTAAATACGTGGTTGTTTTTAACAGCGTTCATATTTTTCCAAATTGATTCTTCTTGGAATTCTTTTAGGCGCTGAGAACCGTCACCAGTCGTAAATACGAATAAGTAATCTGGGTTGTAATCGATTAAAGCTTCTTTTTGTACTTGTACTAACGGTTTATCAGTTGGTGTACCTTTAACTGCTGGTAATTTTAAATCATTAAAGATTACACTACCGTAACCGTAGTCACCGTATACACGGAAAGCATTTGGATATGCAGCCATTTTCATGAATTTAGCATCGCCAGTTTTCGCAACGATTTTGTCATGTAATTTGCTTGCTTTTTCGTCATACTGTTTGAACCATTCTTTTGTTTCTTTCTCTTTACCGAAGATTTGACCTACTTCTTCGAATTTTGGACGCCATTGGTCTAATGGAGTTTTTAACATAACCGTTGGTGCAATTTTAGATAATTGATCATAAATCTTTTCTTGACGATTATTTACAAGAATTAAGTCTGGTTTTGCAGCAGCTACTGCTTCGATGTTAATTTTATCTCCCCAAGCAGAACCAACTGGTTTTACGTCTTTTAATTTCTTTTCAATATGTGCATCAATTTTTTCTTGAGATGTATTAGCAGTAATAATTGGTTTCATACCAAAGATTAATAATTCTTCTGTTGAACCACTAAGGTCAGCAATTTTCTTGGGATTTGCAGGGATTTTAATTTCCCCTTTTGCATGTTGTACAGTGCGCTCTTCAGTCTTCGCATCCTTCGCATCTGCTTTCTTCTCTTCTTTGTTAGAACAAGCTGCAAATAGTACAGAAGTAACGACTAGTACCATTGCTAATAACGCCATTTTAAAATTCTTCATGTTCCCACTCCTTCTAGCTGTATTTCTCTTATAAGTTACAGTGAACTATAAGAAACAAGGTTAACAATTAATAAATATATATTGATTAATTGTTGCTTATGCCCCCGTTCTAACGGGTGTTCAACTTCCTATTTACTAATAAGAAGCTCAACGTCCATTAGAAGCCCCCCTCTTTACGAGGGGGATTCTACTTATGCTTTTTTACGCAATTGATTACTAATCATCGCTAAATCATACGTTAAACAAATTGGCTTACAGTTTACTGGACATGGAACAATTTGAGCTTCAATCTCAAATACATTACGAAGTGTTTCACTCGTCATCACTTCATCTGGCGTTCCTTGTTTCATTAACTTACCAGCTTTTAATGCAATCATATGATCTGAGAAACGAGAAGCATGGTTTAAGTCATGGATAACCATAACAATCGTTCTACCTTCTTCTTCATTTAACTTTTTCAATAAGTTTAATACTTCTAATTGATGAGCCATATCTAAGTACGTTGTCGGTTCATCTAATACGAGTAATTCTGTCCCTTGTGCAAGAGCCATCGCAATCCATACGCGTTGACGTTGCCCACCTGATAATGCCTCTGCTGGACGATTTGCGAATTCTGTCATTCCCGTCACTTCAAGTGCCCAATGAATGTAGCGATAATCCTCTTCTTTCAACGTTCCAAATCCTTTTTGATGAGGAAAGCGTCCATATGAAACGAGTTCAAATACAGTAAGGCCAGTTGGTACTTCTGCAGTCTGTGGTAAAATTGCCATTTTCTTTGCGATTTCTTTCGTTGGTTGTTTCTCGATTGCTTTTCCGTCAAGATAAACAGTACCTTTTTTTGCTTTCAAAATACGAGAAGCCGTTTTTAATAATGTGGACTTTCCACAACCATTTGGTCCAATAATTGTTGTAATTTTCCCTTCCGGAATTTCAACTGTTAATCCATCAATAATTAACCCTTCATTATAGCCAACAGATACCGCATCAACTGCTAAAGTTGCCATACAAAAAGCCTCCCTTTACTTTGTCCTCATAAGTAAGTATATAAAATACGGTGCACCAATTACAGAAATAACAAGACCGACCGGTATTTCTGAAGTTGGTAACACACTTCTTGAAATTACGTCTGCGAATAAAAGTAAAAACGTTCCTATTAGTGCAGCTGTAGGCAGCATAATTTGATGTTTCCCACCAACAAGGCGCCTCGCTAAATGGGGAGCCATTAAACCGATAAAACCAATTCCTCCGGCAACAGCGACAGATGCACCTGCTAAACAAACTGCAATAAATAATAATTTACGTCTTTCCTTTTCTACGTTTACACCAAGACCAACTGCTGTAGAGTCGCCTAGGTTCATTACATTTAGTATGTGTGCTTTACTAATAGCTAGTGGCAAGAAAATAACCATCCATGGAAGGACACTTAGCACGAACTTCCAATCTGTGCCCCAAAGACTTCCTGCTAACCAAATCGTAGCAAAGCGGAAATCGTTAGATGTCATCTTCATAGAAAAAATTAAACTAACAGCACCAAACCCGGCTGCAACAGCGATACCCACAAGTATCAATCGAGTAGATGAAACGCCGTCTTTCCATGCTAGTAAATAAATAATAACAGCTGCTAATATCGCTCCAACTAGTGCGAAGAACGGAAGAATGAATACAGATAAAAATGTACCAGTTCCTACTTTCCCGAAGAAAAAGTAGACAAAGATAACAACTGTTAATCCCGCTCCAGCGTTAATACCGATAATACCTGGATCAGCAAGTGGATTTCGTGATAACCCTTGCAAGATCGCACCTGACATAGCTAAAGCAGATCCAACTAATATAGCAATGACCATACGCGGCATACGGAATTCAAATAAAATAACAGACTGATCTTCAGCCCCGAGTCCAACCAATGACTTTAATACGTCCATTGGCGGTATTTTAAATGTCCCTGTATTTAAACTCACTAAAAATACAGTAACGATTAATCCTACTAAAATTGTTAAAACCGAAACGTTCTTTTTTGTTAAGACACTCGTCCTCACATTTTTCCTCTCCCTTCGTTACGTGCTAAGTAGAGGAAGAATGGAACCCCAATTAGCGCTGTAATTGCTCCAATTGGCGTTTCAAACGGCGGATTAATAACGCGAGATAACATATCTGCACATTCAATTAACAGCCCGCCTAAGACCGCAGAACATGGAATAACCCATCTATAGTCTGAGCCTACAAGGAAACGAGTCATATGTGGGATGACAAGACCAACAAATCCAACCGATCCTGCCATAGAAACTGCCGAACCTGTTAACACAAGAACAAGTACTGTCCCGATAAATTTAATTAATGTCGTATTTTGACCAAGTCCAATCGCAATTTCTTCACCGAAGCTTAAAATTGTAATATACCTCGACATCATAATTGCAATGAAAAGACAAACTAGACCAATCGGTACTAACATATTAATACTTTCCCATTTCACTCCAGCAACTCCGCCTGCATTCCACATACTTACCTCTTGGGCAAGATTGAAATATAGCGCAATTCCAGATGAAATGGCCCCTAATAAAGCACTAATCGCGGCACCCGCTAAAGCTAATTTCACAGGCGTTAATCCACCTGGTGAAGAAGATCCAATTCCATATACAATGCTCGCTCCAAACGCAGCACCAATAAAAGATGCGATAACGAACATTAAATAAGGTGAATTAGGGAAGAATGCATACATAATTGCAATTCCAAATACAGCCCCATCTGTAATCCCCATTAATGATGGTGATGCAAGTGGATTTCGCGTCATACCTTGCATAATTGCTCCTGATACCGCTAAAAAGGCACCTGCTACTACGCCCCCTATTGCTCTAGGCATGCGAAGTTCTTGAATTACATTATGATGCGTAATAGAACCGTCAAACTGAAATACAGCTTGCCATACAGTCTTTAAACTAATATCTGCAGCACCAAACGAAATAGACAGTGCCATGCTTAAAGCTAACAAAATTGTACCTGCTACTAAAATAATAGAAGCAATGAGCGGCCTGCTCTTAATCTCTTTAACATTCACATCTTGCTGTTCTATACTCCTTGCACTCGCTTCCATCCCTCAACCATCCTAACCAACAACATATGTTTAATTTAACGAAATGAAATTTATTCTCAAATAGCAATAAAAAAATTAAATGAATCGGCCCTTTTCTGATAATGATTCTCAGAATCAGACACCTTCTATTCTACCTATCGCTTCAAAAGACTGTCAACCATTATTTTGAAATACAAATTCATATAGGCCGAGACCTTAATAAATAGATAATGCCTATCTGTCATGAACTATTATCATCACCAGTTAAGCTTTCTCAGAATAGATTCTTCCTCTTATGGGCATAAAAAAAGAAGAGTAATCTGTTCACTCTTCTTTTCCTTACTTATTTAACTTTGCTTCAATTTTTACAATTAATTCGTCTTCTGTTGGCGCTGCAACTGGACGATTATTTACAAATGCGAATGATTTTTTACGGCCAGGGCCACAGTAAGACTGACATCCAACTTCAATCGTTGCACATGAATCTACTTTTTTTAGCTTTGGAATCAGCGTTTTAACGTTCGTTGCCTGACAATCATCACACACACGAAATTCGTTTCCCATTATATAACACTTCCTCTATTTTAAACTTTTCTCAAGTACATTTAAAAATAAACACTAAATGGTATTTTACCGCTCTTTGAAGCTCGTTGCAAGTTTCCTTTCGACGCTCTTTCCTCATATAATGCTACATATGTATATGTTTTCCTACAGCAGCTTCCGTCATTCTTGGCAAAATTTATCCCGCTTTAATGGGCAGTAAGATCCCCACCTTAAAATTCAGCGAAAGCAAAGAAGTTAGGTAGGGGATGAAGAACCTCCCACTGATGAAATTTTCACTTTATACCTCTCATCGAAATCTACCATATTTTTAAAAGCTTTGTATAAAAGCTCATTTTTTTGCCCATTATAAAAATAGGAAGTTCATAAAAAGAAAGGGAGTTGAATCTATGAAAGTAAGACAAGATGCTTGGACGGATGAGGATGATTTATTACTTGCTGAAACTGTACTTCGTCACGTTCGAGAAGGAAGTACTCAATTAAATGCATTTGAAGAAGTAGGAGACAGATTAAATCGTACATCGGCTGCCTGTGGTTTCCGTTGGAATGCTGTTGTTCGCTATAGCTATGAACAAGCTCTTCAACTAGCAAAAAAACATCGTAAAGATAAAATGCGTGCTGCAAGTGGTGAACAAGCGAAAAAACGTTTACTTTATACACCACCAGCTTCAGATTCGATAACTAATTATGAAGAGTTCGTACAAGAGGAATCAATTGTACAATATAAAGAAGCTACTCCATATCAAGAAACTACCGTTCCTACTGCAAAAAGCTCTATGACAATGCAAGATGTTATTTATTTTTTACAAACAGTCGGATCTTCAAATATAAAAGTGACAGCTCTTGAAAACGAGAATACGAGATTGAAACAAGAAATTAAATCACAAATCCTTCGAAATGAAGAACTAGAAAAGAAACTGGAAAAATTAGAAAAACAATCTCATACTGTACAAGAAGATTACGAAACACTTATGAACATTATGAACCGCGCTCGTAAGCTGGCAGTCATGGATGAAGAAGAACGTTCTCAAACATCTTTCCGAATGGATCGAAACGGTAATTTAGAAAAAATTGCAGAGTAAAAAGGATGCATTACATGCATCCTTTTTGTTATTTCACTTCAACCATATGTGCTTCTTCTACTTTAGAATCCCTCTTTATATCTGGAAAAATCTTTTCCTTTGGATTCTCTTTAAAGGATGCTAAACCAATTGTTTTTACCGGTTCACTTATTTTTGCATATTCTGCATCACTAACAACTGCATACATATCTGTATATTTACGCGCATCACCAATTACTACATTGCCTTCGTACTTCATTTTCTTTCCATCAATTACTACATCTTTTTGTTCCTCTTTAGCAAATACAATTCCAGCTTCATCAGAAATAGCCGGCAATGCTTTAATAGGTTCTACATCTTCTTTCACTACTTTTTTCAGCATGTTTTCCTTTACCATCTTCTCAGCCGTTGTTTTATTCATGATTAAAACCTTTTTCTCATTAACAGTACCTAGTTTAGCTTCAAATTTATTTTGAGATTCAATTTTATCTTTATATTGATCCATTGTTTGTTGAACGCCTGTTTCATCTCCGTACATAACAACACCCGTTGCTTGTGGTGCAATCATATCCATAATAGAACAGCCACTAAATACAGCAGCTGACATAATCGCTACGATTCCTAATTTAACATTTTTCATTTGTATGCCTCCTAAAATCAATAATTACATCTCTTAGTTTAGCCATCTTAGATCATTTAACCAATTCACTTTCCTTACAACAACCTTACAATTCAGTAAGGTTTTCTCTTAAAAACTACTTTCATTATTTTTTGCTATAATAGAGATTGTCATTTTAAAGATAAGGGGTTAGTTATATGAGCAATTCCCGTTCCATTTTATCTCAGCCAGAGTGGCGTATTGTAGATCAGTCTAGTTTAGGACCAACATTCCATGCACTTCAATCATTCGCAATGGATGATACATTATGCACAAGCATTGGAAAGGGCGAATCAGCTGCAACAATGCGCTCTTGGGTTCATCACAATACAATTGTTCTTGGCATTCAAGATTCACGCCTACCACACTTAGAAGAAGGTATTTCCTTTTTAAAAGAAAACGACTTCAATGTTATCGTTCGTAATTCTGGCGGGCTTGCAGTCGTACTTGATGAAGGTGTGTTAAACGTATCACTTTTATTCCAAGAGACGGAAAAAGGTATCGATATTGATCTTGGATACGATACAATGTGGCATTTAATTCAGGAAATGTTAAAGGATTACGATGTTACAATTGAGGCAAAAGAAATCGTTGGTTCTTACTGCCCTGGTAGCTACGATTTAAGTATTCGCGACCAAAAATTTGCTGGTATTTCACAGCGCCGTATTCGCGGTGGTGTCGCTGTCCAAATTTATCTCTGTGCTACAGGAAGTGGCTCTGAACGTGCCGCACTCGTTCGTGATTTCTACAACCTAGCCATTCAAGGAGAAGAAACACGCTTTACTTATCCTGAAATTGTACCGAGTACGATGGCTTCACTTTCAGAATTACTTGGCGAAACCATTACAGTACAAAATTTAATGATGCGCCTTTTAAAAACATTGCAGCAATTCGCTCCAAAGTTAACACCATCTCAATTAACAATAGATGAAATACCTTTATATGAGACGAATTTACAACGTATTATTGATCGTAACAATAAAGCACTTGGCTTAGAAAAATAAAGACCGTCGCTATTTTAGCGACGGTCTTTATTTCAATTCGTTATAGAATTAAAGTGCTTGAGCTGCTGTAATTAAAGCTAACTTGTACACTTCTTCTTCGTTACATCCACGAGATAGGTCGTTTACAGGCATGTTTAAACCTTGTAAGATTGGTCCTACTGCTTCGAAGTTACCTAAACGTTGAGCGATTTTGTAGCCGATATTACCAGCTTCTAAGCTTGGGAATACGAATACGTTAGCATCACCTTTAATTGTAGAACCTGGAGCTTTTTTCTCAGCTACAGATGGTACGAATGCAGCATCGAATTGGAATTCTCCATCTAGAGCTAATTCTGGAGCCATTTCTTTTGCAATGCGAGTTGCTTCTACAACTTTTTCTGTTTCTGGAGATTTCGCAGAACCTTTTGTAGAGAAGCTTAACATAGCAACGCGTGGATCAATGCCGAATAGTTCAGCAGTTTTCGCACTTTCGATACCAATTTCAGCTAAATCTTGGCTATTTGGTGCAATGTTAATTGCACAATCAGCGAATACATATTTCTCTTCTTCACGTACCATGATGAATACGCCAGAAGTTTTTGTAACGCCTGGTTTTGTTTTAATGATTTGAAGTGCTGGACGAACTGTATCAGCTGTAGAGTGAGCTGCACCACTTACTAAACCATGTGCTTTGCCCATGTATACAAGCATTGTACCGAAGTAATTTTCGTCTTTAAGGATTTTGCGAGCGTCTTCTTCAGTTGCTTTACCTTTACGGCGTTCAACGAAAGATGCTACCATTGCATCCATTTCTTCGTATGTAGCTGGATCGTAAATATCAACGCCTGCTAATGTTAAATTCATGCTAGCAGCTTTTGCGCTAATTTCTTCTTTATTACCAACTAAGATTGGTTTTACTAACTCTTCTTTTGCTAAACGCTCTGCAGCGCCTAAAATTCTTTCATCAGTTCCTTCAGGAAGTACGATAGAAATGCCTTTTCCTTGAACTTTTTCTTTTACTGTTGTAAATAAGTTGCTCACGAATAAACCCTCCTACATATGTTAAAAAAACTCTATCTTTAAGAATACTTCTTTTCCTCTATATTTTAAACTTATAGCTCCCAAAAAATAGATAAAATAAAAATGATTATATTTTCATAAAATTCAGCCGTTAAATTCACCTTGCTTAAACACTTAAATGTGACAATTTTATGCGCCAAGGTTTTATATAGATGATTTTAAAACTATATATGCTATAGTTAACGTGTAAAACTATCATTAACTGAGGTGAATAGAATGAGTGAAGCAACAACAACGTTAGATGGCTGGTATTGTTTACATGATTTACGTTCTATTGATTGGGCTGCATGGAAAACATTATCTAGCGACGAACGCGGACAAGCTGTGTCTGAATTTTTAAATGTCGTTGAAAAATGGAACGACGTAGCTGCTGCAAAAAAGGGCAGTCACGCAATGTATACAGTTGTTGGCCAAAAAGCTGATATTATGCTTATGATTTTACGTCCAACAATGGAAGAGTTAAATGAAATTGAAACAGAATTGAATAAAACAACTTTAGCTGAATATATGGTTCCTGCATACTCTTACGTATCTGTTGTTGAACTAAGCAACTACCTTCCAGCTGATGAAGATCCATACCAAAATCCACAAATCTTAGCTCGCTTATATCCTGAGTTACCGAAAGCAAATCATATTTGCTTCTATCCAATGGACAAGCGTCGACAAGGTGATGACAACTGGTACATGCTTCCAATGGAGGAACGTAAGAAAATGATGTACAGTCATAGTAAAATTGGTCGCCAGTATGCAGGTAAAGTACGCCAAGTTATTTCAGGATCTGTTGGATTCGACGATTTTGAGTGGGGCGTAACATTATTCGCTGACGATGTTCTTCAATTTAAAAAGCTTATATATGAAATGCGCTTCGATGAAGTAAGTGCTCGTTATGGTGAATTCGGAACATTTTTCGTCGGAAACATTTTACCAGACGAAAAGGTAGAGAAATTTTTACACATATAAATCGTGAAAAAGGAACGAAATTCGTTCCTTTTTTTATTCCCCTCTATATTTCTCCTCAAAAAACTTCTTTTTTCCGCAAATTTGAACAAAAATCGACAAATCCTTTTAAATACCTTACAAAATTGTAACCTTTCTATATCCAAATTTATGCTAAAATGGTACGAGCTATATGCTAATAACGATGCGAAGGTGATAATGTATATGAAGAAAATCTTTTCTATTTTACTAGTGTTTCTATTGTCAATTTCTTCCTTAGGAGTAACAACATCCCATGCGGAAGAAAAAATACACATTGAGGCAGCTGCTGCACTTCTATTTGATGCAGATACAGGAAAAATACTGCATGAACAAAATCCAGATGAATTACTAGCTATCGCTAGTATGTCAAAATTAATTGTTGTTTATGCCGTGTTAGAAGCAATTAAAGAAGGAAAAATCACTTGGGATACAAAGGTAAATATTTCCGATTACGCTTATGAAGTTTCACGTAATAATGAATTCTCTAACGTGCCGTTCGAAAAAGGACGTCAATATACTGTAAGAGAACTATATCATTCTATCGTTATCTTCTCTGCAAACGGATCTAGTATTGCCTTAGCAGAACTTCTTGCAGGAAGTGAGAAAAACTTCTTAAATCTTGCAAATGAACATGCAAAAAAACTAGGGTTAAAGAAATATAAATTTGTAAACGCTACTGGTTTAAATAACGCTGACTTAAAAGGAAAACATCCTGAGGGTACTGATCCAAATGCAGAAAACTCTATGTCAGCTCGCGATATGGGTATACTTTCAAAAGCAATGATTACAAAGTATCCAGAAATGCTAGAGGATACAAAACAAAGATTTAGAAACTTCCCAGATAATCATCCGAAACCAATTCGTATGGAAAACTGGAACTGGATGTTACCAGGAGCTGCTTTCGCTTATGAAGGTGCTGATGGTTTAAAAACCGGAAGTTCTGATACAGCTGGATACGGATTTACTATTACTGCTAAACGTGGTGATGTACGTCTTATTTCGGTTATTATTAAAACAAAATCAATGGACGAGCGCTTCACAGAATCTCGTGAGTTAATCGAATACGGGTTTAATAACTTCGAAAAACAAAAACTAAAGGTCGATAAAAACAATACACTCTCTGTAGTACAAGGGAAAGAGGATCAAGTAACTGTTGCACCGGAAAAAGAAATAACCGTAATTGCAAAAAAAGGTAGCAAAGACCCTTATAAAATTGGAACTGAAGTAGATAAATCTCTTGCTGAAGATGGTCATTTAATTGCTCCTATTAAGAAAGATGCAAAAGTAGGATCGATTACTTTAGAATCAACCGATAAATATGGTTTCTTAGACGGTAGTAAAAGTATGAAAGTTACTGCAAAAACGACAGAAGAAGTTGAAAAAGCAAATTGGTTTGTATTAACAATGCGCTCTATCGGTGATTTCTTCTCAAACTTATGGTCTAAAGTTTTTTAATAAAAAAGCTGGCTCACGCTAGCTTTTTTTATTTTCCACTCTCCATGTAAAACTTTGTTTGGTTGTCATATCTGAGTCCTTTTTCTCATACGTATGAACTAGTAATTGTTACACACTTCATCTAGACATAAACCTCTTTCCACAAGGTATTCCAAAAAGAGAGGTGACACATAATGGGCGTTATCGCGTATAACGAAGAAGATGTAAAGTTATTAGCTAGACTGATGCGTGCTGAAGCTGAAGGTGAAGGACAACAGGGGATGTTAATGGTCGGAAACGTTGGAGTAAATCGTGTCCGTGGGAATTGTTTAGACTTTAAAAATATTCGTAATTTACGTCAAATGGTGTATCAAAATCCTGGTGGTTTTGAGGCAACTCAAAAAGGTTATTTTTATCAACGTGCAAGGGAACAAGATATCGCATTAGCAAGGCGAACGATTCAAGGACAACGTTTTTGGCCTGCAAATTTTGCCTTATGGTTTTTTAGGCCTGAGGGTGCATGTCCACCAACTTGGTATAATCAGCAAAACTCTGGTCGCTTCAAAAAGCACTGCTTCTTCCAGCCAAATGCTGGGGATTGCCCTAGCATATATTAAGGAATGAAAACAAGGAGGGATTTTTGAATGGCACAGCAACAAAATCCGTATTACGGAACAGGTTTCTATCAACCATCTGGAACTTACGTACAACCGCAACAAATGACCCCACAACAACAGCAACAGCAGCAAGCAATGCAACAACAAGCTGCGCAAGCTCAATATGCTGTTTCTCAAGGCATGTTACCTCTAGAACAGTCATATATTGAAAATATTCTTCGCTTGAACAAGGGCAAGCAAGCCACAGTTGTAATGACTTATGAGCGTGGTAGTTCACTCGGTACACAATCCTATACGGGTATTATCGAAGCGGCTGGTCGTGATCACATCGTAATTAGTGAGCCACAATCAGGGAAACGTTATTTATTATTAATGATTTACTTAGATTATGTAGAATTCCCAGAAGAAATTACGTATTTGCCTAGTCAACAAGCAACTTATGCTCCAAGACCATAAAAAAAGCTGGCGTATGCCAGCTTTTGTTTTTTATAATCCTTTTACAACTGCAGTTCCAACTAAGATCCATGCCACAATAAACGCTACACCACCAAGAGGTGTAATTGGACCAAAGAACTTAATACCTGTTGTACTTAATGCATACAGACTACCCGAGAACATAATGATCCCAGCTACCATAAGCCAACCAGCAGTAGTTAAGAGTGATGATTGAATTTTATCCATCAATAAAGCAACTACAAATAGTCCACCTGCATGAAACATTTGATATGTAACACCTGTTTTCCAAACCTCTAACATTTTTGCAGAAACTTTATTTTCTAAACCGTGTGCTCCGAAAGCCCCTAACGCAACAGATAGCCCCGCTGCAATACAACCTAGTAAAAAGAAAATTTTCATCTTAATTCCCCTTTTTTACTTTTATCATAAGCAATTTTTTCATATAAGCCAAACGATTTATCCTCTAAAAATCAAATAAAGAATTACCGTTTGCATCACTTTCTTTTATATATACTGGCTCATTAGAAACTGGTGCAATTGGTTGCATCGTGATTGGTTGTGATCCAATTATTTGTGATTGAACTTGTGGCTCTCTATACGTAGAAGATTCAACTTGCTCATCTAATAATAAATCACATAAAGCACGCACAACTAATACATGTTCTTTTGATTTTTGTCCTTCACTACTTTTTGCCTTTGCAATTTCATTCGCCATTTTATTTAAAATCTTATCGCTTGATATTTGCATCCCTTATCACCTCGTACTTTGTAGTTCTTTCTCAAATTGTCCCAGCTTCTCTACTGAACCAAATACTATTATCATATCATGTTCTTGCAACTTTTCCTGCCCCGTTGGATTATGTATAACATTCCCATTTCTCAAAATCGCTAAAATTGTTACATCAAATTGATTTCTAACATCACTCTCTAATAACGATTTATTAGCTAAAATAGAGCCCTTACCTACTGCAATTTCTTCAATTACAAATGACTGCTCCACGCCATACAGTACTGTATCAATATAATGAACTGTTAACGGATTCGCAATACCTTTTGCAATATGAATCCCTGCCATACTAGATGGATTAATCACCTTATTTGCACCAGCCCTCTTTAATTTGTCTTCGGTTTCTGGTTTTTCTGCTCTTGCCACAATTTTAATTGCATCGTTTAATCCTCTTGCAGTTAACGTAATAAATACATTTTCAGCGTCATTTGCTACGATAGCAACTAAACCAGCTGCCTTTGAAATCCCAGCATGTTGTAACACTTTGTCTTCTGTTGCATCTCCATGTACATATAAAAGCTTTTCCTTCTCTAATATGCTTTCATCTTTATCCACGACGACAAATGGGATCTTCTTTTCTTGCAATTCATGTACAACTTGTAGCCCTACTCTACCGCAACCACATACGATAATATGATTTTGTAACTGTGCTATTTGTTTATCCATCTTCTTCCTCCGTACTGCATGAAATAAATTCCCTTCAATAATCATAGCTGCCACTACACCAATTGCATACGTAACAATACCGACTCCAACCGGTATGATAAGGAGCGCAAAAACTTTTCCTGCATGTGTTACAGGAATGGCGTCTCCGTATCCCACCGTTAATACGGTAATCATCGTCATCCAAAATGCTTGAAATAAGCTAATCTCTTCAATTGTCATAAATCCTAATGTTCCTAGAATTACAACAAAAGTCATACATATAACTGCTATCCATAATTGCTTACGTGCATTCATATCATGTTTCAACTCTTTTCTCTATCTACAATCTTTGCCAGTGGAAATGAAATACATATATACTAGATACGGAATCTATGAAAGAGGTTGATATAATGAAAACATTTCTTTCCGCCTTACAATGGGCACTATTTATTTTAGCTGGGAGTCTTATTGTACCAATTAGCGTCGCAACTAGTTATGGTCTTGATGGCGCTGAAGCTATCGCATTCGTACAAAGAACATTATTTGTTCTAGGCTTTGCTGGTCTCTTACAAGCTATATTTGGGCATAAACTTCCTATTCAAGAAGGTCCTGCTGGCCTTTGGTGGGGAATTTTCTCCCTATATGCAAGTTTAGGTGTCGTATTATTTGGATCAAACAATGAGACACTTAAAGTTCTTCAATATGCTTTCTTATTAAGCGGTATCATTTGTATTATTCTTAGCGTTTTTGGACTTATTGATAAACTCGTTCGCTATTTTACACCGACAGTCATTGGAACGTACTTATTTCTTCTTGTTGCACAACTTAGTGGTTCCTTCTTAAAAGGAATGTTCGGCCTGGATGGAAAACATACAGAAGTACAACCTAAGGTATTTATTCTTTCACTCATTGTTATTTTACTATCCTTTTTCATCATGAAGCTACCTCTTATCGGACAATATTCTGTTCTTTTCAGTATCGTTTGCGGCTGGATATTATTCGCATGCTTTGGATTATCCAATCCAATAACACCAGTGACAGACATAATCCGTTTTCCATCCTTATTTGTTTTCGGAATGCCTCGTGTTGAATGGAACATGGTAATTACGGTCATTTTCGTTACACTCTTACTTCTAACAAATATGTTAGCAAGTATTCGCGTTGTACAAAAGGTTGTCTCTAAATATGAAGAAAATGCTGCATCAGATCGTTTTAAACAGGCCGGTATTATAACAGGAATCAATCAATTACTAGGCGGCCTGTTTTCGGCTATCGGACCTGTCGCTATTTCTGGATCAGCAGGTTTTATTGCAACGACTAATATTTATAAACGCCTCCCATTTATATTAGGGTCAAGCTTTATTATTGTCGTTAGTATATTCCCAAAGATCACTTCATTCTTTGCGGCAATCCCAGTTGCAGTTGGTTACGCTGCCATTTATCCTGTATTTGCAAGCATGATCGGTCTCGCCTTTCGAGAATACGAAACAGTACAGGATAAAGAACGATTATTTAAAGTAGCAGGTCTGTCAATCTTCACAGGAATTGGGGTTATGTTCGTTCCAGCAGGAGCATATTCCACGCTTCCACCATTTCTAGCTTCATTCCTAAGTAATGGTCTCGTTCTTGGGGCTGTAATGGCAATCTTACTAGAAATACTATTTTCTCGTTCGACAATAAAACAAGTATCGTAAATTGGAAAACTTCCATTATTGCACTCTACCTTTAGAGTTGTTACGATAAAATAAACATTTAATCATTGGGGTTTTGTCCATCCCCAATGATTATTAATTAATATGATGAGAAAAACACTCATAAAAATGAATCTACTTCTTTTTAAAGAGGTTCGATGTCTTACTATTATTTCTTACATCTCCATGAACATATATTTGATTTAAATAAAGAAGGGAATTTTCAATATGACTTATAAAATGATTGTTTTAGATTTAGATGATACTTTATTACGTGACGACCATACTATTTCACCTCGTACGAAAGAAGCTCTAATGACTGCACAAGAACAAGGTGTAAAAGTTGTACTTGCTTCCGGACGTCCAACGTTTGGTATGCGCAATGTAGCGAAAGAACTTCGTTTGGAGGAATACGGCAGTTTCATTCTATCTTTTAATGGCGCAAAAATTATTAACTGTAAAACAAACGAAGAAATCTTTAGTAGTACGCTTTCTCCTGAAATCGTTCACAACTTATTTGAAATTAGTAAAACTGAAGGTGTATGGATTCATACTTACATTGGCGATGATATCGTAACAGAAGAAAATAATCCTTACACTGAAATTGAGGGCGATATTACTGGGATGCCTATTGTTGTAGTAGATGACTTTAAAGCTGCTGTTAAAGAGCCTGTAGTAAAAGTATTAATGAATAAAGAAGCTGAACGCCTTGTTGAAGTAGAAAAGAAATTACAAAAACAACTAGAAGGACAATTAAGCGTTATGCGTTCTAAACCATTCTTCTTAGAATTTACTGAAGCCGGTGTTACAAAAGGAACGAGCTTAAACCAATTAATCCAAAAACTTGGCATTAAGCGCGAAGAAGTTATCGCAATGGGCGATAGCTATAACGATCAGGCGATGATTGAATTCGCCGGTCTTGGTGTTGCAATGGGCAATGCACCTGATGATATTAAGGAAATTGCAAACTATGTAACAGATACAAATATGAACGATGGTGTAGCAAAGGTTGTAGAGAAGTTCGTACTAAAAAAAGAAGCACTTGTTTAATATTTCCACTCATAAAACCTATTTGAAGTCAAACACTTCAAATAGGTTTTTATTTAAATTACCATGCTTTTGTGACTATATTTTGAACTTTACACTATTCTCGTAGTGTAAACTTTCTTTTTGTATATAATGAAACAAAATAGACTATTTTATTTAAAAAAAGAATACAAATTTACTATAAACAAGCATACGTTAAGGGAGGCTATTTTACATGTTATCTACACCAATCGGACGATTAAGAACAATTGGACTTATTGAGGGGATTTCTTTTCTACTACTATTATTTGTAGCAATGCCATTAAAATATTTCGCAGGATTTGCAACAGCTGTTAAAATTACAGGCATGGCTCACGGTGTTTTATTTATTTTATTTATCTTCGCAGTAATTCAAGTAACAATCGTACACCGTAAATCAATTTTATGGGCACTTGGGGCATTCGTTTCATCAGTTATCCCATTTGGCACGTTTGTACTAGATGCAAAATTAAAGAACGAGCAACAATAATGAAAAGGTAGTTAACGACTGTTAACTACCTTTTCTATTTATAAATTTGGAATTTCCCAATCAATTTCTCTCTCGCCCATATTAGCTAAAATCGTATTTACTTTAGAGTATGGCTTACTCCCAAAGAAACCTCGTCTTGCTGATAGTGGGCTTGGATGTACAGATTCGATAATATGATGATTTGAATTTGTAATTAACTTCTTCTTCGCCTGTGCATGGCGTCCCCACAATATGAAAATAACTGGCTTTTCACGTTCATTTAATAGCTCAATTACGCGATCTGTGAAATGCTCCCATCCTTTTCCCTTATGAGAATTTGCTTCACCTTGTCGAACTGTTAATACAGTATTTAATAATAAAACGCCTTGCTCTGCCCACTTTACTAAATAACCGTTATTTGGAATATCATACCCATATTCATCTCGAAGTTCTTTATACATATTTAACAACGATGGTGGCGTTTTAATACCGGGTTGCACAGAAAAGCTTAAACCATGCGCTTGATTCGGTCCATGATATGGATCTTGTCCTAAAATAACGACCTTTGTATTTTCATAACTTGTATACTCTAGAGCGTTAAAAATATCTTCTTTCTTTGGGTAAACAACATGTGTACTGTACTCTTCTTTCAAAAAATCAGCTAGCTTACGATAATATTCTTTCTCAAATTCTGGTGCCAATAGCGGCTCCCAATCATTCTTTAAAACATTTTCCATACTGTCACTTCCTGTCTAATTAATTCACCATATCCTGTTTTGTAAATACTACGAACGAAATAATAAGGGAAACAACTGCCCAAACCGTTAAATTCATTAAAGAAAACTCCATCGATAAACCTTGTAATGCAGGTAGTTTTCCTGATAGATAATCTGTTAATGATAAATTCACACTAAAAATATATTTCGCACCTTCCCAAGATGTTGCGAACGAGCTTAAAATACCGCCTGCAATTAATGCAGCTAGCATAACGCCCATACCAGCTGGTGTATTACGAATTAAAACAGAGACCATAAATGATATAGTTCCGACAACGATAGCAACAAACCAAGCTAATCCATACGCCATCAAGATATATTGCCATTGCGGAATAAGATGTACAAAATTCGTATTTAACGTTTCCTTATCAATAACAAATCCAGTTAACACAGGTAAATTCCATCCCGAGTATCCAAATACAAGCCCTGATAATATGTATGCAAACACACCTACAAGGAGCAGTATGAGCGAAATGAAAAATAACATCGTTACGTATTTACTAAGGAGTATTTTCCAGCGCCTAATCGGCCGCGTAAGTAACATCTTCATCGTTCCATCACTTCGTTCTCCTGAAACAATATCAATGGCGACAATCATTACGAGAAGTGGAATAAATAATGTAATTCCTTGCTCAATAAACGCCCTCACAAAAGTTGGTGCGCCCGGTGCCATCGGGTT
Source organism: Bacillus paranthracis (assembly GCF_001883995.1). Taxonomy (GTDB): domain Bacteria; phylum Bacillota; class Bacilli; order Bacillales; family Bacillaceae_G; genus Bacillus_A; species Bacillus_A paranthracis. The sequence goes on from NZ_MACE01000062.1 coordinate 38,035, forward strand.
AATATCATGATCTAAATAATATTGTTGCTGCTCAACTCTTACCTTTAACCAATCACGCCATTCTTCTGGCAACCTAGAATTGTTCAACCGGTTCTGGGAATCAACAATTTGCTGTTGCAATGAAACCTTCCAATCAGTTGTACCGAGTCTTTTTTGTGTCGTTTCTATTTCACGATACTGCGCATATACAAAAAGCGGGATCAAGATTGCTAAAATAAGCATAACAACAAAAATACGCTTCTTACGATAAATCTTCTCCGATTCGTTTAAAACTAGATTCGCAAATTCACGCATGCTGCTCACCCCTTGTGAGTTCAATAAATAAATCTTCTAGCGTAAATACAAGTTCCTTAACACTATGTACATCTATCCCGTTTTCTACAAAATGTTTATTCCAATTACTTATAGATGCGATATTCATGCGGCATAGTAATCGATCACCTTCTATACTCACTTCTCTTACTTCCTCAGCATCTTCTAGCATATCTTTTGCCTTCCCAATCGGCGTAACAATCCATTCTACGCGATCACTTGCTGTTTTAATTAACTCTTCAACCTTGGCAACTGTTATCATCTTTCCTTTATGAATAATAGCAACGCGATCGCATATCATTTGCACTTCACTTAGCAAATGACTTGAAATAAACACGCTCATATTTTCTTCTTTTACAAGCTTATGTATAAATTCCCTAAGTTCTCTAATCCCTGCTGGATCTAAACCATTCGTTGGCTCATCTAATATGAGCAATTTTGGATTCCCAAGGAGCGCCTGCGCAATTCCAAGTCGTTGTTTCATACCAAGTGAGTACGTTTTTACCTTGTCATGAATTCTTTCATCTAAATGAACCATTTCAGCAATTTCAATAATACGTTCATCTGATATATCACCTAACATACGAGCAAATTGCTTTAAATTTTCCCATCCCGTTAAATATGTATACAACTCTGGGTTTTCAACGATACTCCCAATTTGACGCATCGCTTCTCTAAAATTTTCCTTAATCGAATAACCACCGATAGAAATCGTACCTTCTGTCGCCTTAATTAATCCGACTAACATTCGAATGGTAGTCGTCTTTCCAGCACCATTTGGTCCTAAGAACCCGAACACTTCTCCTTGCTTTACATCAAAGGAAATATTCTCTACAAGAGTCTTCTTTCCAATTACCTTCTTCAAGTCTCGTACGGAAAGTATCGTCGTCATTTTACCCCTCCTTGTTCTAGTTTTAATTTACTTACAACATTTTGAACTAAACGTTCTGCCATATACGTATAACCTACTTCGTTCGGATGAAAATGATCAGAGTATAATAAATCTTTCCCACGATTTTGGAATAAATCAAATGTCGGTGTAATATACACATTTTTATTATTTATCGCTAACTTCTCTAAAGATGCATTCCAGTCTACAACAATGTTTGAAGACCCCTTTAAATCTTCTACATCTTCAAAAGGATTGTATAAGCCAAGCCAAAAAATCGGACTATCTGTATTTAATTTACGAATTTCTTCTATAATTTTCTTCGCTTCATTTTGGAATGTTTCTGTATCAGGACGATATGTTTCTAAATCTATCTTTCCAAGCGATTCCCAGCCTGGAAATAAATCATTTCCTCCAATCGTTAAAACGATTACATCTGCTTGTTTAATTGAATATTGAGCGCCATTACTTTCAATTTGTTTTAATAAATCGGGCATTTTTGCACCACTAACTGCTAAATTTGTTAATGCAATTTTTTGCTTATAATCTTTTTGTAAATCCTCTTTCATTCGTCCCACATAGCCAATTCCTTCTTTATCACCAACGCCACGCGTTAATGAATCACCTAAACTGACGATTTGTAACGTTCCTGTTTTCTTTTTCTCTTTTGCCACTACATCGGTCTTTTTAATTAAATTTGAAGCTTTCGGATTTAATACATCATTTACACCTGAAACAAAGCCATATGCAAATAAACAGAAAGATGCAATTGTAATGAGTAGAATTACTTTTACTACTTTTGATCTCATATCAAAACCCCTTTTAGCCCTCATAGATTGTCCATAATTATACCAAACGCAATTTTGAAAAGCGATTTTCATACCTTATCTATTATGTTGTTTCCCTTTGTACGAATTCTGGCAATAACTCTACGTGCTTTACATCTATTTGCTCATCATTAATCTTTTCATATAATAATTCAAATGCCTTCACGCCAACATTTTTACTAGAATATGAAATCGTCGTAATGCCTAAAATGTCTGCTACATCTTGATCATCACAACCGATAATCGTAACATCTTCTGGAATACGAATTCTTTGTTTTTTCGCCTCCGTTACCATTCCCGCTGCAATATGGTTACAAGATACAAGAAACGCAGTTGGCTTTACTGACATAGAGGCCCACTCCCTAATTACATTACGCCCATCTTCCACCGTAAAACAGCCTTCAAACTTCCAAGTTCCTATCGGTTTTTCAGCAATCTGTTGAAGTGAATCCGCATATGCTTGTTTTCTTCTCTGGCTATTAATGCTATTACTTCTTCCAATGCAATATCCAATACGTGTATGACCAGCATCTATTAAGCTTTTCATCCCTTGTGAAAACACTTTATAGTAATCAACATGGACACTTGAAATGCATTTTGAATCTATTTCTTCACACATAACAATTGGACCGAATTTCGTATATTCTTCAAGCTTCTCCTTACTATTTGCCCGAGAACAAATAATAACCCCATCAAGCTTTTTCATTTTTAACATATTTAAAATTTCTAGTTCTCTTTCTTCACTATAATTCGTCTGGCAAAGCATCATATTATAATTATTCTTTGCTGTTTCCTTTGATATTCCCTCAATAATGGCACTATAATATTGATCATTAACGTGCGGTAATAAAACGCCAATTACATTCGTTTTTCCTTTCACTAAATGAATTGCATTCACATTTTGCGTATAGTTTAATTCTTCTATAATTGCTAAAATTTCTTTTCGCTTCTGTTCATTCACATATGGATGATTATTTAGTACACGTGAAACAGTTGAAACAGATACCCCAGCAAGTTCAGCAATCTTTCTTATATTCGTCATCTCATTTTCCCCTTCCCTGCAAAAATTCTCCCTTGACCTGGTAAGCTTTCCACAATATATCCTTTCCTAGCAAATACATTTTGAAAGGATATACAACTATGCTTCGATTCAAATTAGAATATATATTTTTCATTGGTGGTCTACTCATTCTCGCCATCGGTATTAATATGATGACGACCATTACTTCCTTTGGACTTAGCCCTTATGATTCCTTCTTTATTGCACTATATCAAAATTTCGGGATAAGTATCGGTTTTTGGATTTTCATGATTAATTTTGCCTTTACCCTTATCGTCCTCTTTTGGAATAAAAGACAAATTACAATCGGTACAATCGTAACAATGGTTCTTATCTCTCTTTTTGTTGATTGGATTGGTTCCATTACAACTATTATGGACGCTGTCCGTTCTCTTCCAAAATATATAACACTTATTTGCGGAAATCTATTCGTTGGAGCCGGAATTGGTCTTTATGTCTCTACAAACCTTTGTGCAGCACCGCAAGAAGCTTTCGTTTTAACAGTTGCTGAGAAAAAGAAATGGACATTTAGAAGAACAGAAATTTCGTTAGCGTTTTTATTTTTAACATTAAGCTTTTTATTAGATGGACCTATCTATTTTGGAACAATCATCTTATCTTTTACAACAGGCTGGATTATCCAAGCATTTATTCAAGTTGGTACAAAGATTTTAAATAGAAAAAAACCTATTAAGCAAGCCGCTTAATAGGTTTTTTCTTAGAGGAGATACTACTTTGCATCCCCTTCAATTCGATAGTTTGCTTTCAAACAATCTATTTCTTCATACCCTTGCAACGTATGTAGAATATAATCATAATCAGCAAGAGAAGCACGATGCGTTACAATTACAATTTCAGCTTTTCCTTTCTCTTCAAGTGGCATTTGAATAATTTTTTCAAAGCTAACGCCACGCTCAGAGAATAACGAAGTAATTTTTGCAAATACACCAATTTCATCTTTCACATGAAGTCTTAAAAATTTCTTCACAACAATTTCGTCTGGCTCTTTTAATACTTTTTGATATTGCGGGACTACAGCACTATTTCCTGTTACCCCTAATCTAATATTTTGCATTACAGCTACTAAATCGGAAACAACAGCTGTTGCTGTCGGTAAACTTCCTGCACCTGGTCCATAAAACATCGTTTCTCCAACTGCTTCACCATACACATATACAGCGTTATATTCATTTTGCACGGCCGCAAGAGGATGTGTATTTGGAAGTAAAGTCGGTTCAACTGTAACCTCTAATTTTTCACCATCTCGCTTCGCAAGACCGATTAGTTTAATCGTGTAACCTAAACTCTTACTGTATTCGATATCTTCCTCTGTAATAGAAGTAATCCCTTTTACCTTCACATCTCCAAGCTCTACATTTGTAGAGAAACCAAGGGTAGCCAAAATTGTCATTTTTCTTGCTGCATCTAAACCTTCTACATCTGATGTTGGATCCGCTTCTGCAAATCCAAGTTGCTGGGCTTCTTTTAACACGTCGTTATATGCTCTCCCTTCATCTGACATTTTCGTCAAAATAAAATTTGTCGTTCCATTTACAATTCCCATTACTTTCGTAATAAGATCTGAAGAAAGTCCCTCTACAATACTTCGTAAAATCGGAATCCCTCCGGCTACACTTGCTTCATAAAACAAATCTGCTTTATTATCTTTTGCTACCGCTAATAGTTCCGCCCCATGTAACGCCATTAAATCTTTATTGGCAGTCACAACATGCTTCCCGCTTTGTAAAGCTTGCAAAATATATGCTTTTGCATCATCAATGCCACCCATTACTTCGATGACAACGTCGATGTTTGGATTGTCTAAGATTTCATGTGCATCTTGTGTTAATAGAGTAGAAGGTACCTCTACTTCTCTCTCTTTTTCAATATTTTGTACTAGTACTTTCGTTACTTTTACAGGACAACCTACTTGGTGTATAAGTCGCTCTTGGTGATCTGTAATGATACGAACTACTCCGCTACCAACTGTCCCAAGACCTAATAAGCCAACTTGAATTTCTTTCATAATACTGTCCACCCCTCAAAAATTGTGTTTAGATGAAATTATATGAATAAAAAATCTGAAAAACAATGTTTTTTGAACATTCGGAAAAATATAGATTAATCTTTACAAAGAAAACGTTGCCACGTGTGACACAATCTTTTTTTATAATACATAAGGGGTTTCTTGATACACGTAATAATTCAGCCAATTAGAGAATAATAGATTCCCATGGCTTCTCCACCTTACAAGCGGCTTCTCATTTGGATTATTATGCTTAAAATAGTTTTTCGGCACATCAATATTTAACCCTTTTTGGCGGTCCCGTTCGTATTCTTGCTTTAACGTATCACAACTATATTCACTATGCCCGAGCGCAAACACTTGTCTTCCTTCTTGCCCAATAACAAGGTGAACACCTGCTTCCTCAGAGTTTGCTAATAATGTTAATTCTTTCACCTCTCTAATATCACTCTCTCGTACTTCTGTATGACGCGAATGCGGGGCGAAAAACAATTCATCAAAACCTTGTAACAGTTTCACATGTTGCTCACGGACTTCATGTTCAAATACACCAAACATTTTTTCCTTAAGAGGATACTTTGGAACGCCATAATGATGATACAAACCAGCCTGTGCCCCCCAGCAAATATGAAGCGTAGATGTTACATTCGTTTTTGAATACTCCATAATACGTTTAAGCTCTTCCCAATAATCTACCTCTTCAAAAGAAAGGGTTTCAACTGGTGCTCCTGTAATAATGAGTCCATCAAATTTCTCATTCTCAATATCACGGAATGTTTTATAGAAACTCGTTAAATGTTCCTGTGCAACATTACGAGACAAATGCGATTCCATATGAAGTAAATGAACATCTAATTGCAACGGTGTATTTCCAATTAAACGAAGTAATTGCGCTTCTGTTTCTTGCTTTGTAGGCATTAAATTTAATATAGCAATTTTCAATGCCCGAATATCTTGTGTTTCTGCTCGCTCTTTTGTCATTACAAAAATATTTTCCTCCTGCAACACTTTGCGAGCTGGCAAATCTTTATCAATTATGATCGGCATGTTGTTTGCCTCCGACTAGCGCTGCTTCTAAATCTGCAATAATATCCGAAACATCTTCTATACCAACTGATAAACGAATTAAATCTGATGTGACGCCAGCTAAGCGCTGATCTTCGGCACTTAATTGTCTATGCGTTGTACTAGCAGGATGTATAACGCAAGTTCGTGCATCAGCTACATGCGTTACGAGAGTTGCTAGTTTTACATTTGCGATAAATTCTTTTGCTGCTTCTAATCCTCCCTTAATGCCGAATGTTAAAACACCACTCGCACCTTTTTTCAAATACTTTTGTGCTAACGAATAATTTTCATTACTATTTAATCCCGGATAATTCACCCATTCAATACGTTCATGATCAGCAAGCCATTTAGCAACTGCAAGAGCATTTTCACTATGACGCTCCATTCGTAAATGCAATGTTTCTAAGCCGATATTGCTAATATACGCATTAAATGGGCTCATACAGTTTCCGTAGTCTCTTAATAATTGAACACGTGCCTTCACAATATAAGCTGCTGCACCAAAATTTTGAACGTAACTTACGCCGTGATAACTTGGATCCGGTTCAACTAGTTCAGGATATTTCCCGTTTGTCCAATCGAAGTTCCCTCCGTCAATTACAATGCCACCTAACGAACTTGCATGACCATCAATATATTTCGTCGTAGAATGAACGATAATATTTGCTCCATGTTCAAATGCTTGGCATAAATAAGGAGTTGCCAATGTATTATCCACGATAAAAGGTACTTCCAACTCTTTCGCTGCATCTGAAAGTTCTTTGAAATTTAAAACGTTCATCGCCGGATTTCCTAGCGATTCTGCATAAACAAGTTTCGTCTTATCATTAGCAAGGGCCACAATTTCATCAGCAGTTAAATTCGGATTAAAGAATGTAACATCGATACCAAGTTTACGCAAACTCACTCCAAATAAATTAAACGTCCCGCCATAAACTGTGGAAGAACAAAGCAAGTGGTCTCCGCTACTACAAATATTTAAAACAGCAAGCATAATAGCAGCTTGCCCAGAAGCCGTTGCAACAGCACCTACACCACCCTCTAAATCCGCTAACTTTTGCTCAAATGCAGCTAAAGTAGGATTTCCAATACGCGTGTAGATATATCCTTCTGCCTCTAAATTAAATAGCGCTGCTAAATCATCTGAAGTATCGTATTTATACGTTGTACTTTGATAAAGCGGTAAAACACGCGGTTCACCATTCTTTGGCGTATAGCCACCTTGCACACAAATCGTTCCTTTCCCCCATGATTCTCCCATTTCTTATTCTCCTTTCTTTTATACAAAATAAAAAACTGCCCCTTTCCTGAAAACAAGAAAGGAGCAGTTTGAAAACACGCTCTAAAGGCTCTTTCTTATCTCTCAGGGTTATTACCTGCAGGATTTGGCACAATTCCGTTATACGGCTGTTGCCAAGGTTTCATCGGGCCTGTCCCTCCACCTTTTCTTGATAAGACTATGCAATTACCGTTGATTTTATAGCAATAATTTCCTCATGTCAATTAGTTTTTCTGAATGTTCTAAATTAAATACAAAGAACTTAATGTACATAACAAAAGAAATATATTCTATATCCATTTGAAAAAGACCTTTTAAAACCTCCGCTTAATTTACTATTACCAATGCTTGGGGCAGCTACTATCGGAAATGCATTTCCACTTCCAAAACATAACGAAACTACAAATAAAAAAAATAGGCAGTGTGGACAAAAGTTCCACTGCCTATTCTCATTACACATGCTGCTTCAATAATGCATATAACTCCTCAAAATTATGCACTTCATATGTCGGTATAATCCCACTATCATTTAATTTCCTTTCTGGATTAAACCAACAAGTATCAATTCCCGCTACATATCCACCTTTCATATCAGCGCTTAACGAATCCCCAATAATGAGCCCTTCTTCAGGAACAAAGTTAGGAATCCTTTCAAAAACATAATCAAAATACTCTTTCATCGGCTTTTGATAACCTGTATCTTCAGAAACGAAAATATCTTGAAACAAGGCATGTAACCCTGCATTACGTAATCGTTTATCTTGCGTCTTAGAAATACCGTTTGTCACTATATATAAATCGTACTCACTTTGAATTTGATTTATAAATTGTAAGGCACCTTCCATGAGCTGATTTCCTTCTTCTAAGTAACTGCGATAATTATTTTCGAATAATATCCCATCTACTTCTTCCCCGTATTCTTTAAACAAAATTGAAAATCGTGTATTTACAACTTCATCACGATTTATTTCACCTTCTTCAAAAGCAGTCCAAAGACTTTTATTAATTTTTTTATATTGCGCTTCAATCTCGCTAGTGAGAGACATCCCTTTCTCTTCAAAAAGCATACGTAATGCCGATTTTTCTGCCTTTTGAAAATCCAACAATGTATCATCTACATCGAATAATAATGTTTTATATTTTTTCATAAGCCCTTCACACTCTCTTTTCTACAAAAACAAATTTACGTAAATCGTATCATTCTTTCTTGTAAAAATAATAGGAGATATCTCATACTAAACATGAGGTGAAAACATGAAAGTCAGCAGAAATAGCGAAGAAATCTCTCATTACATACAAACTTACAATTTCCATACTCTTTTTTCTTTTGATATCTTACCGTATGCTGAACTACATTCCTTTCAGAAGAGAGAAAAGATATGTAATGAAGGGGGCGATGTTCCTTATCTTTATTACTTAATTTCTGGGAAAGCAAAAATATATATGAGTCACAAAAACGGAAAGGTCTCCTTGATTAACTTTATTCAGGCACCTTCGTTCATTGGGGAATTAGGATTAATTGGCGTAGAATCTGTTACGAAAACGGTGGAAGTAATGGAAGATTGTATATGCTTAGCGCTTCCTCTTAAAGATTGTCAGCATCTTTTGTTACAAGATGCTACCTTTCTACAGAAACTATGCAAATTTATCGGTGAGAAAACCATTACCCGAACAGAAAGTTATGCTAAAAATAATAGTTATCCGTTCGAAAATCGATTAGCGGCGTTTATTCTATTAACAGAACAAAATAACAGTTATATAGAAAAACATACTGAGGTTTCGGAATACTTAAATGTTAGCTACCGTCACCTTTTATATGTATTAAACCAATTTTGCCAACAAAATTACTTAAAGAAAGATGGAAGAACTTATTACATACAAGATCGAATTCAGTTAGAAAAACTAGCTGACGAACTTAAAATATAAAAAAGTAGCATTAACGTTTATCTGTTAATGCTACTTTTTTGAGTGACGATTCTATTTTCAATTAAAATTTACTTGCTACTTTAGCTGCTTCTTCAAGACCAGCTGTAATGATTTCTTCTGCTTTATCTGGGAATTGGTTATGTCCTTCAATAACTACTGTTTCCATGTTTGTTGCGCCGAAGAAGCCCATCATGCTTGCTACATATTTAACAGCCATTTCTACTTCTGCTGCGGGACCTTCAGAGTATACACCGCCGCGCGCGTTTAATAATGCAATCTTCTTATCTCCAATTAGACCAACTGGACCTTCTGGCGTATATTTAAACGTTTTACCAGCACGGTTTAAATAATCAATATATGTGTGTAACACTGCTGGAATCGTTAAGTTCCATAATGGGAAACCGAAAACGACTTTATCAGCTTCTAGGAATTGATTTAAATACTTATCAGCAACTGCTACTGCTTTTGCTTCCTCTTCAGTTAAATCAAACCCTTTACCAGCTTTGAATGTACCATTAATCATATCTACGCCTACATATGGTAATTCTTCTTTATATAAATCAAGTTCTACTACTGTATCGTTTGGATGCGCTTCTTTGTAACTTGCTAAAAACGCTTCATATAATTTTACACTAACTGCTTGTTCCGCTGGACGGTTGTTTGCTTTTACGAATAAAACTTTTGTCATTATGTTTTCCTCCTAGTACTAACTCTTCTGTTGTTATATGCTTTCAAAAAAGGTATCCCTTGTAATTGTTGTTTTGTTGCTTACAAACATATTTTATCTTTATATCAAGACAATTTCGTCCTCACATAGACGTATTTTTCCATAAAAAAAGTCCACCTTCTAAAGGCGAACTAGGTCTTACGACTTTCGTCTTATACAATTCCATTTTTTACTGCATATAATGCTGCTTGCGTACGATCAGATAAATTCAACTTACTCAAAATACTACTTACATGAGCTTTTACCGTTTTTTCCGTAATAACTAAAACAGAAGCGATTTCTTTATTACTCATCCCTTTCGCTAATAGCTGCAATACTTCATTTTCTCTCGCTGTTAACACATCCACTTGAATAGAAGGCTCTTCTTCCTTTTCTTCTACAGGTAATGTTTGAGAGAGAAGAGCATTTGCTATATCAGGATGTAATTGAATATTACCTTTATATGCACTTCGAATAGCCTCAACAAGCTGATCCGGTTCTACATCTTTTAAAATATACCCGCTTGCTCCAGCCCTTAATGCTGGTAACACATGCGCCTGATCAGAAAAGCTAGTTAATACAATTACTTTCACATCCGGATATTCTTTTTTAATACACGCTGTCGCCTCAACACCATCCATTTCGGGCATATATAAATCCATTAGTACAACATCAGGATTCGTCTCCCCTACTTTCATTAGTGCCTCTTTCCCATTACTTGCTTCTCCAACTAACTCTATATCTTCCTGTGTACTTAAGAAAAATGCTAATCCTTTTAAAACGACTGTATGATCATCAACTAACAATACTTTTATTTTCACAAACTTCCCTCATTTTCACATCATAATGGCACGTTTATTTTTACACTTGTCCTTTTCTTATCACTTACAATTTTAATTGTTCCACCGACTAATTCTACTCTTTCTCGCATCGTAGTCATGCCAAGTGATTTCTTCTCTTTTATATCCTTTTCTACGAAGCCGGTTCCTTGATCGACTATTTCTAATGATACATTCTTCTCCGTCACTTTGAAATAAATCGTCGCTTCTCTAACATTTGCATGCTTACTTACATTATTTAAAGCTTCTTGTCCAATTCTCCATAGCGCTTCCTCTACTACGCGTGGCAAATCACGGACACCTGTAACTTGTTCTCGAATTTTCAATCCCAAACTTTCACCATATTGCTTTAAAGCTGGTAATAATCCTTTCTCCAAACCCGCTGGACGTAATTGCCAAATTAACGTCCTCATTTCTTTTAAAGCTCCTTGCGCTAGTTCACGCATATCATGCAAAGATCGATCCACTTTTTCGTTTTGACCTTTTAAAACCGCCTCAGCGCCTTTTGTCATAAAGGTTAACGAAAATAGCTTTTGTGAAACAGAGTCATGTAAGTCCCTTGCTAATCGATTTCTTTCTTCCATTCGTACGAGTTCACGTCGTTGCTCATTTAACCTTAAATTTTCTATCACGAAAGAAATATGAGTTGTTATTGCTTGAAGTACATCTAACGTATTTACATCAAATTCACCATTATTTGAACTAACACATAAAACACCAAATATGTGAGTTTGAATCTGTATTGGGGTGGCGATAACCGTCCTATTAGAGGCAATCTTATGACTGATTTGATCGTTTAATAAAATAGGTTCACCTTTTTCTAACGCTTCTTTCGCTGCTTCTTTTATATCCTCCTGCCATTCTTCCTGGCAATAAGATGCCCGCAAGGATAATTCTTTCTCTTCCCTAATAAAGAATGCGACTTGATTCCACTGAAACACTTCACCTAATTGACCTACAACTTTTTCAGGCAATATATTAAATTGATGAATCGTTCTTAAAACTTGAATGAACCGTTCTAATTTCACATAATAATGTGCTCTTCGCTTTTCATTTTCATATAACTTTGCTCGTTTTAAAGCCGTTCCAATTTGGAAAGCAACTGATTGAAGCAATACTAATTCTTCTTCTGAAAAATGTGTTTTACCTGGGCTTGCCACATTTAACAAACCAAATTTTTCTCCTCCAGCCTTTAAAGGAACCGTAGCATGATGAAGAATTCCTTCTGTATCTCCCCAATTATATTCAATTGCATTATTAATTCTTTTACATTCAATAATATTAACAGCTCGTTCTAATTTTCCATCCACAAAGCCACGTAAACACCAACATTCTCCTTCACACATCGGACGTTTGTTTTCATATGTAAGTGCCTCTGGTAATTGATAATCAATTAATTTTGTATACCTACCATTTTCATCCGCAAGAAATATCCATCCTGTCGTTAAACCTGTTACACTCAGCAATTTTTCTAGTACTGCTTGCAATACATGATATGTATCATTTGATGTATTTAGTGTTTCTGCAATCTCTTTTAATATAACTAATTCATTTGTACGATTCTCTTGAAACATAATTCGTCTCCTACATACAAGATTTTACATAGTTCCTAACATAAATCATCTACTTTTCACTTTGTACTTATTCGTAACATTGATATAATGGTGAAAACATAGTTTTCATTATATCACCTGAGGGGGCTTTTCATAATGACATTAAATAAAGCACTTACTATCGCTGGTTCTGACACAAGTGGCGGTGCTGGTATACAAGCAGATTTAAAAACATTCCAAGAACTTGGTGTGTACGGAATGACATCTCTTACGACAATCGTAACGATGGATCCACATAACGGTTGGGCACATAACGTATTCCCAATCCCAGCTTCTACATTAAAACCACAATTAGAAACGACAATTGAGGGCGTTGGCGTAGATGCTTTAAAAACAGGTATGCTTGGATCGGTAGAAATTATTGAAATGGTTGCTGAAACAATCGAAAAACATAATTTCAAAAATGTAGTAGTTGACCCTGTTATGGTATGTAAAGGTGCTGATGAAGCATTACATCCTGAAACGAATGATTGCTTACGTGACGTTCTTGTTCCAAAGGCATTAGTTGTCACACCAAACTTATTTGAAGCTTACCAATTAAGTGGCGTAAAGATTAATTCTCTTGAAGACATGAAAGAAGCAGCGAAAAAAATCCATGCTTTAGGTGCGAAATATGTCCTAATTAAAGGCGGTAGCAAGCTTGGTACGGAAACTGCAATCGACGTCCTATATGACGGAAAGACATTCGACATTCTAGAATCAGAAAAAATTGATACGACAAATACACACGGCGCAGGTTGCACATATTCTGCTGCAATTACAGCAGAACTTGCAAAAGGAAAACCTGTGAAAGAAGCAGTAAAAACTGCTAAAGAATTTATCACAGCTGCTATCCGTTATTCATTCAAGATCAACGAATACGTAGGCCCAACACATCACGGTGCATATCGTAAATTCGTTGTATCAAAAGAGCTTGTCTAACCTATAAATAAAAACACCCACAGAGTGTGTATTTTCCCTCTCTGTGGGTGTTTTTATTTATAAGCTCTTCTGGTCATCTTATCTTTAAGATGCAGAACTGACCTGATTTCTACCATTTCTTTTGGAGTAATATAATGCATCATCAGCAGCTTGAATAAATTGCTCTGGTGATTGTTCATATACTGAAATTCCTACTGAAACTGTAATTTTTATTTTTGTTCCATCTAACAATTGGAATGAATGTTTTTCAACAGCTGCGCGAACTTGTTCCCCCATACGCATTCCGTAAGCTAATCCCTTCTGTGGTATAAGAAGCGCGAACTCCTCTCCACCCTTTCGAAAAGCCAAATCTGGAAACGTTGAAACTTCTCGTAAAATACGCCCTATCTGTTTTAATACTTCATCTCCTGCAGGATGCCCGTACGTATCGTTTACAGACTTAAAATGATCAATATCTATAAGTAGTAAACAAAGTGAATCATTTTTCATGCGCTTATTACCAATATGATGATTCATTTCTAAATCAAACTGCCTTACGTTTCCTAACCCTGTCAATGCATCTATCGTTGCATATTGCTTCATCTTTTGAAATAACTCATTGGATTGCAATACATAATTCGCGCTTATAAATGTGATATATGCTGCAACACTACTACAAGCTAAATATAATGATACTATAGACATATCCTTAAACAGCATAGAAAGTGGCACCGCTAAAATAAATAAACTATATACATTAAACCAGATCCATCTTGTAAACATAGAAACTTTCATCCGCCAAATGAAAGTAACCCCAATACCTATCAATACAATAGTATAACAAGCCAATTCAGAGGCTAAAGAGTACTCGGTTAAAAATAATCGGGTAATTAAAATAATCGTAACTGTTATACTACTAGCTATCGGACCTCCAATTATAATTGCCAAAATAACAGCTAAATAGCGTAGATCTAACATAATATCCCCAATATGTACGCCAAAGTACATCAACAGTACACTTAATATTCCAGTAAAAATACCTACTACACATTTCTGCCAAAAAGAGAACTCTTCTTTTAACGGTTTATCTCTTAAAAGCTGACCTCCAATAAAAATAAAGGAAAGAATAATTGTTGTGTTTACAAATAAGTCCCTTAACATAAAATAATCTCCCTACTTTTCTATCTATCCCTTTCCTTATTTTATTGTATACGAAATCCCTATAATTCCCAAATATTTTTATTTATTTTTTGCTGTTCCACGTGAAACAGCAAAAAATAAAAAGGACGAAAATTCGTCCTTTTCACTAACAACAGCGCGATATCTTTCCACCCTTTGCATTAAATCTAGCTTCTTGCGCTTCTGCAAAAAATTGTTTTTGACATACAACTTCTTCTTCTGGATGATGCTTTTTCATATGCTCTACATATGTTTCATAGCTTGGTACCCCAACAAGTAAGCTAATAAAGTGTTTCCTTTGTCCCCATACTTGCCGTAGTCTTTTAAGCATAGTTCCTCGACTCACTTTCATCTTTAGGGATATATGGTGCCTCTTTTAGCGGCATCGGCTTATTTCTTAATACTTGAATCCAAATTCGAATTGCAGAAATTAATACAGCGATTACAACGATCATAAAAATTCCACAAAGTGCTGCATCAATATAATCATTGAAAATAATTTGCTTCATTTGAGCCACATTTTTAGCTGGCGCTAACACTTTCCCCTCATCTAATGCTCCTTGAAACACCTTTGCGTGGGATAGAAATCCTATTTTAGGGTTTTCATGAAATAGCTTTTGATAACCCGCCGTCATCGTTACAATAAGCAATCCGACAGTTGGAATAAGCGTCACCCAAACATATGCCTTTTTTCCCATTTTGAACAAAATTGTCGTTCCAAGTAATAACGCAATACCTGCTAACATTTGATTTGCAATACCGAAAAGTGGCCATAATGTATTAATTCCACCAAGCGGATCAACTACCCCTTGATATAAGAAATAACCCCATCCTAACACACATAACGTTGTAGCTATTACATTCGCTAATGTAGAATCCGTTTTCCCAAATGGCTTATATACATGCCCTAAAATATCTTGAATCATAAATCGACCTACGCGCGTTCCAGCATCAATCGTTGTTAAAATGAATAACGCTTCAAAGAGAATCGCAAAATGGTACCAAAATGCCATCATGGCCGTTCCACCTATTACTTTTGAGAAAATATATGCCATACCTATCGCTAACGTTGGTGCACCACCTGTACGTGATAAAATCGTTTGCTCTCCAACGTTTACAGCGAGATCTTTTAGTTCATTTGGTGTAATAGCAAATCCCCATGAGGAAATAACTTGAGCTGCCTGCGAGACATCTGTACCGATAAGTGCTGCAGGACTATTAATTGCAAAGTACGTTCCCGGTGTTAATACACAAGCTGCAATCATCGCCATGGCTGCTACAAACGACTCCATTAACATTGCTCCATAACCGATTGGCTGTGCGTGTCCCTCTTGCTCAATCATCTTCGGCGTCGTACCTGATGAAACAAGAGCATGGAATCCAGACACTGCACCACAAGCAATAGTAATAAATAAGAACGGGAATAAATTTCCAGAGAACACAGGACCAGTTCCATCAATAAATTTCGAAACTGCTGGCATTTGTAAATCTGGTGCTACAATTAAAATACCGATTGCTAATCCTACAATTGTTCCGACTTTTAAAAATGTACTTAAATAATCACGTGGTGCTAAAAGCATCCAAACTGGTAATGCCGATGCGATAAATCCATATACAATAAGCATTATAGCAATTGTTTCTCCGCTAAACGTGAACATGCTTGCAAGCGCTGGATTTTCCGCTACATACTGCCCTCCAATAAGAGACAGTATAAGTAGGATAATTCCAATTACTGACCCTTCACCAACCCGTCCAGGCCTAATGTAGCGCATATATACTCCCATTAAAATAGCAATAGGAATCGTTGCTGCTATCGTAAACATTCCCCAAGGGCTTCCGACAAGCGCCTTTACTACTACTAATGCTAATACTGCTAATAAAATAATCATAATGCCTAAAATACCAATCATTGCAATAAGTCCTGTAACAGGACCAATCTCATCTTTAATCATTTCACCGAGAGATTTACCATTACGTCTCATCGAAGCAAATAAAATGACAAAATCTTGCACAGCTCCAGCGACAACTACCCCTACAATAATCCATATTGTCCCTGGCAAATATCCCATTTGTGCCGCCAAAATCGGTCCTACTAAAGGACCAGCCCCAGCGATTGCTGCAAAATGATGCCCAAATAATACCCATTTATTTGTCGGAACATAATCTTTTCCATCATTTAATGTATGAGCTGGCGTTTGTCGATTATTATCTAAACCGAATACCTTTCTCGCTATAAATCTACTATAAAAGCGATAAGCAACTGCATACACACATACCGCAGCTACTAAGAGCCATACAGCATTAATAGTTTCACCTTGTGATAAAGCTATTACACCAAAAGCCCCGGCTCCTACTGCTGCAATAACTCCCCAAAGTAAAATCGACTTCAATGTTCTCACATACAATCCCCCCAATACTATTTCTTAGTGGGATTGTACTAAATTTTCTGAATATTTAACTTGAATCCTCCCTATCATGAAGGATTTTTAGTTTATCATGTTAAAAAATTCGCACTATCTACTATAATTCAATTTTATTTCGAAGTCGTTTCACATAATTACGACTTACTGGAATCGGTTGCTCATCATATTTATCTAAATACAGATTATATGTGCCATTATAGTAAGGCTTTAACTCTTGTACATATGACATATTAATTAAATAACTTTTATGCACACGTAAAAAATCATATGCATTTAGCTTATTTTCTAGCTCCTGGAGTGTATATGTTGAAATATACTGATTATTTGTTGTATAAATTGAAACTGTTTTGTTTTCCTTATTTTTGCTTACATATACAATATCTTCAGGGAAAATATACCGAATCCCCTCTTGACCTTCTATCGGTAGTTTACGCAAATAGCTCTTTGCTTTCTCACCTTGCTCTCTAGCCATTCTATATAAGAGGAATTGCAAATCTTCCTCGCGAAATGGGCGTAGTAAATAATAAACTGCTTGAAAACGAAATGCTGTAATGGACTCTTCTATATCTTCACCCATAAAAATAAATTTCGTATAACAATTTACTTCCCGTAATAAACTCGCATATTCAAAACCCGTTCCATCTAGTAATTTTGAATTTAAAAAAACAAAATCTGGTGTATGCTTCTTCATCATAAATAATGATTCTGTTCCTGTATTTGCTTCAAAACATTCTACATTCCTTATATTTTCAGTAAATTTTTCAACTAAACTTCTTCGCTCTTCTGCATCTTCCATGATCAGTAAAATTTTCATTTCTTCAACCACCTAATTCTTTTGTCCGTATGTCCTGTTGTATACATTCGCTTTTATAAGGAACATTCCCTTTTTCTTACTATACCATTATTTATCTAAAAAAACAGAAAAAAGGGAACCATCATGGTTCCCCCTGCCCTTTTTTCCGTTATTTGTAGGCAGTAAAACCCACTGAATGAGAAAACATGGGCTCTTATTTTTACTACTCTAAAACATAATTGGTACGGACCAATAATTGAGATCACTTACCGATTAAAGTTTTACCTTATACTAATTCTCGTTGTTTCGTTTCTTGCCCAAGTATAATTACAGCAAATACGCCTATTAAAATTGATCCACAGAAAATCGTAAATATTAGTGATAGTGAAGCCTGTAAAGCAACTAAATATCCTACTAATAGCGGTCCAAGAATACCACCAATACGACCGAATGCTGCCGCCATCCCTGCACCTGTACCACGAATAACTGTTGGGTATTGTTCAGGTGTAT
Organism: Bacillus paranthracis; assembly: GCF_001883995.1. Taxonomy (GTDB): domain Bacteria; phylum Bacillota; class Bacilli; order Bacillales; family Bacillaceae_G; genus Bacillus_A; species Bacillus_A paranthracis. The sequence continues at coordinate 56,385 of NZ_MACE01000062.1, forward strand.
AAGCATATAATGCACCCCAAGCACCTAAATTAAAGAATGATAGTAACATGCCTGCTACGATTAATACCGTTAATGACTCTGCCACTCCAAATAAGTAAGCACTGCAAGCTGTACCAATTAAATACGTAACTAAAACAAACTTACGACCAAGACGTTCAATAAACCAAGCAGCTGTGAAATAACCTGGTAATTGAGCTAACGTCATAATAAGTACGTATTGGAAACTTTTTATTAAACTAAATCCTTTTAATACCATTACACTAGGTAACCAAAGGAACATGCCATAATAGGAGAAGACAACAGAAAACCATAAAATCCATAACATAATTGTTGCCTTACGATATTCTCCAGACCAAACTGACTTTATATTTTCGATAACGGATGGCCTTTTTTCAACCTTTTGGAATCTTGGAGAATCCGGTAAATTCCATCTTAAATATAAAGCATATAGTGCCGGAACCGCACTCAATATCATCGCAACTTCCCAACCATATTTCGGTATAACAAAATACGAGATAAGAGCTGCGATTAGCCATCCACCTGCCCAAAAACTTTCTAATAGCACAACTATTTTGCCACGTTCATGTGCTTCAACACTCTCCGATACTAATGTAGAAGCAACTGGAAGTTCTCCACCAAGCCCCATACCAATTAAAAATCGTAAAACAAGGAACATAGCAAGTGTCGTCGTTAAAGCCGTTAAACCACTACCGATAGAAAATAATAATAATGTAATAATAAAGACTGATTTCCGCCCTATTTTATCTGATAGTATTCCAAAAACGAGCGCCCCGACCGCCATACCAATTGAATTAATACTGCCTATCCAGCCCATTTCTTGGGTACTTAATCCCCAATCTTTTTGCAGCGCTACCATTACAAATGAAAGCATTCCAACATCCATTGCATCAAATAACCATCCAAGCCCCGCTATACCAAGTAGCTTTCGCTTCGAAATTTCTTTCACCTTGCCCACAAGAAGTCCTCCTCACACAGCTGTCTTTACACATCATTTTACATGTGTGAATTGTATAAGTAAAATACTTTCGTGTAAAAAATTCTCCTTCATCATTCCCAAAAAGTAAAATACTTATCCGACTATTTGAGGGCAGTAAGACCCCTCACCTCAAAATTCAGCTGAAGCAAAGAGCGATAGATAAAAAAACCATGGCCATTAAACACCCGATTAGTGAGTGTCCGCAATCGGTAGTAGATGAATAAAAACGCACTTTATTAAAAATGGACAAATAAAAAAGTAGCGATAGAACGCTACTTTTTTGAACGCATGACTTCTTTTAAAAATTCCGCTAATACTAACTGACGACGCCAACGCGTTGGATTGCTACACAATCTATAAAACCACTCTAAATGTATCGCTTGAATCCATTTTGGTGCACGTTTTACCTCTCCAGCCCATACATCTAAACTTCCGCCTACTCCAACGGCCATTTTCGTTTCTAAACGATGCTTATTCGTTTGGATAAAGTTCTCTTGTCTCGGGAAACCAAGTGCAACAAGCAATAGGTCTGGTTTTGCCTTTTGAATACGAGAAACAATATTCTCTTCTTCTTCTTGTTTAAAATACCCATCTTGTATACCCACAATAGATACAGCTGAATACGTCTTCGTTAAATGATCTGCTGCAGCTTGTACAACATGCGGTTTTGCACCTAATAAGAAAACTGATACTGGTTTATTGTCTTCTGATAACGCCGCAAGTAAATTACACATTAAATCAAAACCTGCTACACGTTCCTTTACAGGTGTACCTAACATACCACTTGCTTTTACGACTCCAATACCATCAGGTGTAATTAAATCTGCATTTAATAATGTTTGATGGAATGCTTCATCCTTTTTTGCACACATAACAATTTCAGGATTTGCTGTTACTACCTGAAAAGTATGTGTTCGCTCCACTTCTAGTTGTTCTTTTAAATATTGGACCGTTTCATCCATTGTCATTGTAGAAAAAGGAACGCCTAGAATATCAACTGTTTGTACTGCCATAGTTAACTATCCTCTCTATCATTACAAGTTTTTCGCTATTAATTGCTTATATGTTTCCTTTGTATCTTCATATAGTTTTTGAAGTGAGAAGTTCATAATAGCATGCTCATAAATATGTTTCCCCATTGCTGCTAATTCTCCAGTTTTCCACTTATCATACGCTTCTTCTAAAGCTAATGCTAATGCCCTTCCATCATCTGTTGGCACAATCCATCCATACGTTTCATCTACAATTAATGGTTCAATCTCTCCAGCCCTAGTCACAATTGATGGTACGCGTTGATTTGCCGCTTCTAATAAAACTAGTGGGAACCCTTCACTATGGGAGGTTAATAAATTCACATGTGACGACGCAAATAATTGTTTTACATCTTGACGATGCCCTAAAAACTCGACTTTATTATTAATCCCTTTTTCAATAGCCAATGACTTTAGATTTTCTTCTAACGGGCCATCGCCAACTAACAATACTTTAATTTTCTCTAATTTTGTTCGTTGTAACGCATCAAATAGAACTTCATGTCCTTTCACAGGATGCAATCGTGCTACTTGGATTGCCGTAAATACATCTTCATCAATATTGAACATTTCTTTTTTATTATAACCTTCTGCTTTTTCCTTATCGTATTCAATTCCATTATAAATAACATGCATCTTTTCATTAGAAATACCTAAAGCAGCTAAACTTTTCTTTAATCTATTTGTTACAACAAAAAATAAATCTATATTTTTTAAGGCTTTCAAATTCAATTTCGTAAAAATCCAACCTTTTAAGCCTTGTTTAGTAAAGTCTTCAAATGGATCACTATGAATAGTCGTTACCCATTTTGCCGTTATTCTCTTTTTCATTAAAGAAACATAGAAATTAGCCCTAGGACCATGCGTATGAACTATATCAAATTTTTCATTATTAATGAATTCGCTTATATTCTTTAAAATAGATAAATCATAGCGGGATTTTTGTGAAAACACATGGACTTTTATCCCTAACTCTCTTGCTTCTTTCGCAACAATTCCATCTTCAAATACCGCTAATTCTACTTCACCAGTTGGAAACTGATCGAGAAGTGAAATAATATGTGTTTTCCCTCCCCCATCTTCTGCTCCTGCATTCATATGCAATATCCTCATATTTTTTCCTCCTTTAAATCCTCGCCACATTTCCATCTATCTTTATTTTACTGTACTAAAAAATAAAAGCTAACAAAAGTTAGCTTTTATTTTAATCATTCAATTTCTAAGTCTACAATTAGATAAGCTAACACCACTACAAAGTAGATCCCAACTCCTGGTGCTGTTAAAATATGTCCTGCAATATAGGCAATACCTAATGCTAACAATAAGCTTGCTGCAATCATTCCATATTTTATATTAAATATCTCTTTAAACCTTGTAATAAATACTAGTAGGATTCTTAAGCCGTAATAAATAAATGGAATCATTAGTAATGCAAAACCAATAATCCCAAAGTCATAAAACCAATCATGGAAGTCCATTTCAATTAGCTTTGGATCTGGCTGCTTTTGTTCATTATATTTAAAATTACCTGCATAACCCATTCCTAATAACTTTTGTGACATTGGCGCTTCTTTAAAGAACTGCTTATGTCTTTCTTCATATACTTGACGTCCGCTGAAAATAAGATTTTCTTGATTTTCTTTCTTTTGCTCTTTCTCAAGCTCTTTCTTAACTTCCTCTTCTATCTTCGCCTTTTCTTCTGGCTTTTCAACTTTATGATGCTTTTCTTCTTTTGCTTTAAGTTCTTGCTCTTTTTTCAGCTTTTCTTTAATTTCTTTTTCCTTTTGACCTTGCTGTGCCACATTTTGCTCTGATAAATAGTTATTGTGAATACCCATATTTTGTGCTAATGGCGTTTGTTTAAACGTTCCAACTACACCAGCTAATAGGACAATAGCAATTACTGCATTAAACGCAAGGGATTTTTTGTTCGGATTTTTTCTATCAAATAATAATTGTAGTACAATGATTCCGATTGCTGCCGCTAACGTAGCACCAATTGAGCCCATTCCTACTTTCGTACCGACCTGAATTAATGAGTAAATCATTAAAAGCGATGGAATCCAATATAAAACGTGTTTCCAGCTCTTTGTTTTTTGAATAGAATATAGTACCACAATAGGGAAAATAATAGCTAAGATTGAACCTAGTTCATTCCCTGCATAGAACCAACCTCGAGAACCTACCTTCATCCATTCATAACTACCAAAATCAGTAGATGTTGAAATAGAAATAACCATAATTGCGTTAATGATTAATGTAGCATATACAATACTATTTCGAACCTTATCACTAATATTAACTTTCTTTTTCAATGATTTTAAAGCTAAAATGTATGATCCCAGCATGATATATATATATAATGCTTTCGCAACGAATTTAACTTCTTCACTAAGTACAATAGGATCCTTAACTAGTTTATTATTAATAAATCCTACCCCTAAAACTCCGGCTAATAATATAAGATAAATTAAAAACTTTCTATTTTCCTTCTCTTTTGCCTGAATTAAAATGTAAATACCACCAACAGCCATAATAAGGAATCTTACTAAAATTCCAACGGTAGCACTTGACTTTAATAAAGTGATGCTAAGAGACGTTAATAAATCTAAAACAGGCTGTAAAATAATAAAAAAGAGCAAAAAACGCTCAAATCTAACCCTAGCTTGATTTGCTAACATTCCAAGACCTCCATACAAAATCTTAACATTATCTTTTAATCATAATTTTTTATCATTCAAACACACCTAGCAATTATAACATAACTCATATTCAAATCGAGAACTATTTTTCCAGCTAAAACTAGCCAGGACAAGTATTAATCAATAATAGAAATTACTGTTCTTTCGCTATACTCCTTATTTTTACAAAAGCTATCTAACAACCATCCCCTTATTTTTGTCAGTATATACATATTTTTTTATCATTTTATACAGATGTAAACAACATACCTACTATTGTAACATTTTACCAAGTAGGTAACACCAAAAAATGTGAAATTAATCTTTTCATATCTTTTTCAAATTACTTTATAGCTATTTTCCAAACATTTTCAAACGCTTTCTTTATGTATTTTATCCGTTTTTCTACATGTAGCGAAAAGTAATTGTTATTTCCAATACTTTAGTGTATATTTTTTCTCTGGAACATCTTTAAGAGGAAGGGATTAAGGCCATGTTATTAATCGATATATTTACGTTTCTTGGCATTATCGCCGCTGCCATTTCTGGTACATTAGTTGGTTTAAAAAAAGATTTAGATTTATTCGGTGTCCTTTGTTTAGCTGTAGCTACTGCGCTCGGCGGCGGTATTATTCGTGATATTATGATCGGTAACCTGCCTCCCGTCGCATTTGTTAAACCCATTTACTTTTTCGTAAGCGTATTATCAGCATTATTTACTTGTATGTTTTTTGAGCGTATCAATAAACTTCAAGTTGTTATTATGCTTTCTGATGCTGTTGGCTTAGGCGTTTTTACAGCTATTGGTGCAAATGCGGCAATGTCACATCATGTTGACGCCTCATTTTTAGTTGTTTCAATGGGAGTCATTACAGGTATTGGAGGCGGTATTTTGCGTGACATTTGCGCTCAAGATATCCCCTACGTATTCCGAAAAGAAATTTACGCCATCGCTTCTATTTTAGGGGCAATTAGTTTCCTAATCACATATGCAATGGGGGCACACGTATTGGCTTTCTATGTTTGTTTACTAGTAACATTCATTATTCGTGTTGTCACTGTCATATATAATGTACATTTCCCAGTTTTCTTTAAAACACATGCTAAAATTAATAAAGGTCATTAAGAGAATTCTATATGGAATTCTCTTAATTTATATACTATTCTACACACTAATATAGAGTAATTGTATATAAAAATATATAATTATATTAGAACTAAAAAATGAAAACGCTTTACAAACAGGGGGAAGAACGATGCTTGGGGTTTTTAAAAAACATAACAATAAAACAAACGTCAGTATACTTGAATTAAGTAAGAATCAACAAATCACTTTTAACGTTCCTACTAATTCTGAACTGAAAATTCAAATGGATATGCTACATATTTCAAAAGAAGATTTACAAATCGTAAAGGTACTACAGCCCTTTATTTATGAAGAAATTGATTGGATTACTGAAAAATTCTATTCCAATATTACAAAACAGCCTAATTTAATTACGATTATCGAACGTTATAGCTCTATTCCAAAACTAAAGCAAACTTTAAAAACACATATAAAAGAATTATTTAGCGGAGATATGCATGAAGACTTTATTGAACAACGTGTTAGAATTGCAAAAAGACATGTACAAATCGGGTTACATAGAAAATGGTATACTGCCGCTTATCAAGAATTATTCCGCTCTATCATGAAGATTTTAAAAACGAAAATTACAACAATTGACGATTTTTCTTATTCCATAAACGTAATAAACAAATTACTTACTCTTGAACAAGAACTCGTTATTACGGCTTATGAATCTGAATATGAAAGAATGCAAAAAGAACTTGAAAAAGAAAAAGAAATAACAGCTATGACCATTACGCACATTGCAACAGAACTAGCATCTGTATCTGAAAAAACAAGTGCTTCTATTCAGCAGTTAACCGCTAGATCTGAAACGATTGTAGAAATTGCTAAAACAGGTACGTCATTAGCTACAACATCAGAAGAAAAAGCAAATAAAGGTAAAGAACAATTAAATGAGCAAAATAAACGAATGGAATACATTCAAACGAACATGGAAACGATTATTACAGATACGCATGAACTTCTCGATATTTCTAACAAAATTAACGAAATTATAGATATTGTAAAATCAATTGCCGAGCAAACAAATTTACTCGCACTAAATGCTGCAATTGAATCTGCGCGTGCTGGGGAATTTGGCAAAGGCTTTTCTGTTGTAGCTGGAGAAATTAGAAAGTTATCAGAGCAAACGAAAGAATCTATATTTAACGTTACAAAGCTCGTTGAAAAAACAAATGAACAGATTGTTCGTGTCTCTTCTTCTGTGAAACAAATTAGCTCTCTCGTATCTGAAGGAACTGATAGTATGTCTGCAACGGATCAATACTTCCAAGAAATCGTAAAAGACATGTCTAACTCAAAAGAACAGAATAAAAAAATTGAAAATGAGTTAGAAACCATTTCACAAGTAATGAAAGGAATTCAAGATGATTCCTCAAAAATGGCTCTAACAGCTGATAGTTTACAACTAGAACTGAACCGATAGAGCGATTATGTCAGTAGAGATTCTTTATCTCTACTAGCTCTTAGTATTCATCTTCCATCAAAAAAAGAATCCAAATTGGATTCTTTTTATTTTCTAAAGAATATTTTTTGACAATACACATAACTCATATAAACACCAAAGCTTTGCAAAATAAACAATGCTGGCACAATAAGATTATAATATACCATATCGACTTGGAAGAGCTTTAACAATACGTAGCCACTAGTTAAAAATAAGAACAACATATATCCCTCATTTTGTTGTTTCTTAATAAGGAAGTGTAATAGAGCTATAGTCATAAACAATGTTACGGCTATATATATCAGTTTTTCACATTTAAAAAGAATAGAATTTATTCCCTCATCTGAAAACTGATTTATCATCGGTTCTAAAAGTTTAAATCTTTCTCCCTCAATCTCTTTTAACTTTTGATCAATATGCTCTGTTACACTTTGATTTTTCGATACTCTTTCCTCATGTTGCGTTTTTCCAATTAAGACAGATTGAACATACGTCTCATTCGTAATCGTATATTGTGACAGTCCCATTGTCTTAATTCCATAATTCACACTAAAATGAGCACTATAAAATAGAATAAGTATCCCTATCATCTTTAGTAACACTTTTTGTTTCGTTGCTGATTGAAACACTTCAATTAATAATACATATATCGTGATAAAAATAGGAAGAAATAATCCCATTGGGAAAATCATATTACTACATGCAAATAAAATTGCTGAAAACACCCACATATAAGGATGATCTAATCCTTTATATAAAAGTATGTAGCAAGCAAAATAAAATAAAAATATTGCAAGTGACTCAGGAGTTAATACGGAACTCATGAATATATTTGGAATATACAGAGCATAAAATGTGGAAGCAATACGACCGCATTCTTCTCCAAAAACTATTGCCGCAATACGATAAATAAAAAATGCAGTTCCTGCGCAAAATAACACATTAAATAGTTGTAAAGCGAATAATGTATCACCAAATATGCGAATAATTACTGACTCATATATAATAAACGGCAAATGAGTTACAGTCCCTATATTATTACCAATTGCAATCTCCTTTGCAGACTCATACATCACTTTCATATCACCAATTATTGGAGCGTCTACAAATAACAGCATACTAAGCCTCACAACTATAGATATACTTATAAGAAAAATAAGAAATTGTTTGTCTGTAAAACGATATTGTAAAATTGATGCCACTAACAAAATGAGTATGACGAAAATTGCCAATATGATTGTTACACTTGTTGTACTTCCCCCAAAAAATTGCTTACTTGTCTCAAATGCTGTCCAACAACTATAAACAAAAAATGCAAGCATCGCACCAATCGTAATTTTATTGAAGAAAGATGAAAAATTTGTTTGTATATGATTCATATGTCCATTGCACCTCTATTTCCATTCATAACAAAACGATTCTATCATGAATGGGTACACGGCTGATAGGGAATTTCTATGACAAATACATAGTCATTACTTTTTGCTTGCAATGTAAGCGAATCCTCTTTTACACTACATTTTAGATAAAATAAATTTTCTTTCAGTTACATGAATACAAATACAGAAGTTTAAATAATCCTCTTTTGGAATACGCTTTACTTTATTAAATATCTAATATGAGTAATCCACTTACACATATTATTCTGATTGAAAACAGACTATAGGGGCTGAATATATGGAAAAGAAATTCATGCGAGAATCTAAAGCAATTAAAACAACACGTGTTTTTCCTAACGATTTAAATAATCACCAAACACTTTTTGGAGGGAAATTATTAGCAGAAATTGATAGTATTGCTTCAATTGCGGCTGCAAGACATAGTCGTAAACATTGCGTAACAGCATCTATTGATTCAGTTGATTTTTTAACTCCAATTCACCAAGCTGATTCTGTTTGTTATGAAGCATTTGTATGTTATACAGGGAAATCTTCAATGGAAGTTTTCGTAAAAGTAATCGCAGAAAATTTATTAGAAGGCGAGCGTAGAATTGCCGCCACTTGCTTCATTACATTTGTGGCAATAAAAGACGGAAAACCTTCGTCCGTACCACAAGTACTTCCTGAAACTGAAGAAGAACATTGGTTACACACAACCGGTTCAGAACGCGCGGAAAATAGAAAAAAAGGACGTTTAAAAAGTAAAGAAATGGCTGAGGTTTTAACTTTAAATAAACCTTGGAATATTTAATACGATACTCTTCCATATACATGCATAGGTTCTTTCTTCCTTGCATGTATTTTTTATGCGAAATATTCCCTCTTATCCTTTTATTCTCAATCTGTCCTCTTAAATCATGCACCAGCTTTTCCTTTATTTTGTTATACTGTTAATGGTATATTAAAGAAAGTTCGTTTAAAAATAACCATAATATGATTAAGTATATAAGGGATGGTGCGGTAATGACTATTGAAGTACCAATTTCAATACCAAAAACGTTAATTATTATTCCAGCGTATAACGAGGAAGAGGCAATTGCAGATACATTAACAAGATTATTAAAACTAAAACAGCATTTTACTGGATTAAGCATTTGCGTTATTAATGATGGATCACACGATAAAACAGCTCAAATCGTAAAAGAATTTCCTGTTCACCTTGTGAATTTACCGTATAATCTAGGTATTGGCTCAGCTGTACAAACTGGATATAAATACGCATATGAGAATGGATATGATATTGCGATTCAGTTCGATGCTGATGGACAACATAACCCAGATGATTTATATAAAATTATAAAGCCTATCGCTGAAGATGAATGCGATATGGTACTAGGGTCACGTTTTACAGAAAAAACAGCATATAAAGGTAGTATTTCCAGAAGAATCGGTATTTTTTATTTTACTGCCCTATTGAAAGTACTAACAAAACAAACATTTATGGATCCAACTTCTGGATATCGTGCTATCAATCGAGAAGTAATTACAATTTTTGCACACAATTATCCAAAAGATTATCCAGAACCAGAAGTTCTTATTCATTTAAAAAAGAAAAAACTTCGCATTAATGAAATATCTGTAAATATGCAAGAGCGACAAGGTGGACAATCTTCTATCACACCTTTTAAATCTGCATATTACATGATTAAGGTAAGTCTTGCTATATTGATGCAAAAAATCGTGAAAGGTTGATAATAAATGCCTATAATTACCTTTTCATTCATCTTTATTTTATTATTATTATTACTAATTATTAATTCTATTCGTCGCGGAACTTTAGAAACGAAATATGCTGTTTTGTGGATTTTTGTTTGTATTGCAATGGCTATTTTAAGTTCTACCGATAAAATTATAAACTGGATTGGAAAACTACTAAAAGTAGAATATCCCCCTTCCATTTTATTTTTATTTGGATTATTATTCTGTTTCATCTTAATTTTTGATCTAACAAGAAAAATTTCTAAACAACATCATCAACTTGTAACATTAACGCAAGATTATGCGTTACTAAAGCAAAAATTACATGCAACTGAGCCAGACAAAGATTAACCTAATAGTTCAAAACCAATATAAAAAACCTCTTAATTTATTTCAAAAATTAAGAGGTTTTTTATTCTCAATAATAATTTATTCCCCTTCACAATCGTTACGATAAATATATCCTACTTACTAACTAATTGACACTCCCACGGCTAAAGCCGCAAGCTGACTAACGTCAGTGGGATTCTTGCTACCAAAGGCGAAGTCTATTTCTAGTATCGCTGACGTGCAAGATTGCGGTGTGCCATCACCACTCCATATCCAGTGCATCTAGCAGATACGGCACTCGTTCTATTACCAAACGAGTCAGATTTTGAGTTCTCAAATGTGTTTTAGCGTCTTGTACTTGACGACTCAATACATTTTACAGAGCAGAAGAATTTGTTACTCCAACCTCATATGTATTCTGTTTTCAGAGAACAAGATTGTTTTAGAGACTTTTACTTGTCTGTTATGAAAATTATACCATTTCAAACACTTGATGTGCAGAACATACTTTCGGTATTTTATCTGTACATCGCATTTGACCTCACTATCATCCCACCCCTAAAGGGGGTACTATCGCACCGTAGTGGGCTTTCCTATTCGGAAAATCTGTAAAAATAGTATAAATAAGAATTTATATGCAATAAACATATTAAAGCCGTTTGAAATACGAGAATTAACCATAAGTCACCACCTTTTTAATAGAAAGTTGATTTACAAAGTTTATATGCGTTAAAATTATACAGATGTTCTTGTAATCTTCTTCCTTTCAAAAGGCTTGTATATATGGTGCGAGACATAAAAAACTTGAGGAGATAAAAATTCTATGATGGAACAAAAACAACTTGTTTCTGTTGTCATACCTCTGTATAACACGGAAAAATATATTGAAGAAACGATGCAGTCAATATTAGATCAAACATATAAAAACATCGAAATTGTAATTGTAGATGATGGGAGTAAAGATCAGTCACCTTCTATCGTAAAAAATCTTGCTGAAAAATACCCAGGGCAAGTAAAATACGTTCATCAAAAAAACCAAGGCGTTTCAGTAGCCCGTAATACAGGTATGGAAAATGCTAGCGGAGAATATGTCGCTTTCCTTGATAGCGATGACTTATGGCATCCAACTAAAATTGAGAAGCAAGTCGAAAGTATGCATAAAAACGAAATGGACGCGTGCTATTGTGGTTATATGAATTTCTACGAAGAAACAGGCGAGAAGGTTGAACATACAACAAACTTTATTAAAGGTGATATGACAAAAGCATTCCTAACACATCAAGTTGTTGCTCAAACAAGTACTTGGATTTTCAAAAAATCTATCGTAATAGATCATAACATTCGTTTTACACCAGGATGTAGTTGGGGAGAAGACTTGGAGTTTTTATTTAAACTTATGAGTGTGACAAATGTATGTTATGTCGATGAATATTTAACATATTACAGAATCTTATCAGAAGGAAATCTTTCTTCTAAATATAAAGATTATGAATTAAAAACGGCAAAAGAGCTGGAAGTATTCAATCGTATGAAGGACTGGGTACATAATAAGTCTCAAGATTTCATTACAAAAGACCCTCAGTCACTTATTGAGATTCTTGAGACTTATTTATTCCCTTATACAGTCATCAATAACGCTTGTATATATATTAAGGGAAACTCTCAATTAGATAAATCACAAGTTCAATTAATCAAAAAAGATATCAAGAAATATTGCCGTAAAATCTATTCAAAGAATGGAAAGCGTAGTAAAAAACTATATGCAATGCTTTGGTTTGTACGAATTAAATTTCTGTTTTCTTAAACTGAAAATATAACTATACTCTCTCTTTCTGTGAACAAATCAAATTTACAAATAGGACAAGCTAACCGGGTCCTAAAGAATAGAAAGGTCTTTTCTCATGAAAACAAATAAAATTCTAAAAAACGCATCCTACCTCTTTGTAGGAAACATTACTGTTCGTTTTGTACTGGCTATTGCAACAATTCTCTTTGCAAGATATGTTTCACCAGATGAGTACGGGATGTTTACAGTTGCATTAGCAGTTTCCGCTGTCATTTGCTATTTTACGGATGCAGGTTTGACACATACGTTTATGCGTGAAGGAACAAGAAGCAACGCTAACATTAGCGTATTAATAAGCAGTTATTTACGAATTCGTTTAGTATTAGCTATCGTAATTTCTGTGCTCTTCGCCATTTTCGCTCAGTTCTTCTACACTGATGCTTACTTACGTGCCATGGTATATTGGGTCGTACTACCAACCATGTTTGGAGCTACTTTACAAGGGGTTGGGATGGCCTATTTCCAAGTAACAGAGCGTATGCAATTCACAGCGATTATTTCTGTACTACAAGGTGTGACGGCCGCTGCCGCTCTTCTGCTAGGGATGTCATTTAAATGGTCACTTATGATGGTTGCTGCTATGTATGGAATATCTAGCCTTATAACAGGAGTCATTGCCTTTATAATGACAATCCGCTATACAACAATTCATAAGGGTTGGAATAAAGGCATTTTAGATCAATTACTTATTTTCACAGTCAATGGCGTTATCATTATGCTTTTACCGCAGTTAGGTCCTATTATCTTAGAAAAAGTTTCAACGAAAGCACAAGTTGGATTCTTTGGGGCCGCCTATAAAATACCTGCTGTACTTTACCAAATACCTGGTGTAATTGCAGCAGCCTTTTATCCAAAATTGTTTGCTTTTGGAAACGAAAATAATATTGATGAACATAGAAAGCTATCTCAATTCGAATTAAAGCTTATGTCTTTCTTAGGGATGGGAATTTCTATCCCGTTTATTGCCGATCCAAGTTTTTGGATTGTAACTCTATTAGGTGAAAAATATGCGCCAGCTGGTAATGCACTTGCAATTTTAGCCTTTATGGTCATTTTACAATCTATCAACTATCCGCTTGCTGATAATTTAACAACAGCTGGTCAACAATGGAAACGTGCGACAACTATGGCAATTGGATTAGCTGTTGCTATCATAAGTTACATCATATTAGGTAGCCAATTTGGAATGATGGGAGCTGCTGTAGCTGCTATCCTTACTGAGATTACATTATTAATCGGATTTTCATTATTCGTTCGTAAAGGATTTTCATTGCTATTCAAAGGAATAATATTCAATACACTAGCATTTATAATTAGTTATGCAATATATCGCACAGTATTAATTAGCTTACCACCACTAGTAGCTTTAGTACTTACTGGTATATTGTATGGCATTATTGGCCTTGCAATTGATCCACAAATACGTGGATTAATTTTAGGGTTTGTAAATAAAAAGCTAGGTAGATAAACAATAACAAGGCAAGCTTCTAAATTGTAAATAGAAGCTTGTTTTTTTACTTATATACAATTCCCCTTCATAATAAAAGGTTCTAGGTACAACCCCAATATATTTCTCGCACTTCTCTCCACTTAATACAACTGGTTTTTCCGTCAAATATAGTATTTCCACAAATTCATTGATCTGCTTATCAAACAGACCAAAGAACTGGATTATTCCTCTCTTTACAGTTATTACTCATTTGGTATATCCCGTTCATTCTCGTATGTGTTAAATCAATTCCTCACCTGTAATGTCACCATAACCTGATATGTTCCAATTTTGTCCATAGGCCTCGCCATGTGAAGCTAATTCAACTATTGCTTTTGCACCATCTGGTGTAAAACTATATTCACGGACAATCTTTTTACCTCCAATAAAGCTAGACATTTTATTTGCAAGTATTCCTTTTAATGTATGATGGACAAGTGTGTTTTCTGCATTTGGACCATAAAAGTTTGGGAAATGAGCAATAAACATTCGTACATTAGCTTATTTTGAAAATATATACATTTTGAAATGATGGCATTATATGAAAGAATTTAGTATCATGATTCAAGGTACTATTTCAAGTTGGACGGAGGATACTATGAGCTTATTAACAGTTGAAAAATTAGGACATACATTTGGCGATCGTACATTATTTAAAGATGTATCTATGCGATTACTAGCAGGTGAACACGTTGGATTAGTTGGTGCAAACGGCGTTGGTAAATCAACATTTATGAATATCATTACTGGTCAACTTATTCATGACCAAGGTCGTGTAGAATGGACACCGGGCACACATTACGGCTACTTAGATCAGCATACTGTTTTAACGCCTGGACGTACAATTCGTGACGTACTAGCGGATGCATTTTTACCGTTATTCGAAAAGGAAAAAGCTTTAAATGAAGTTACAGAAAAAATGGGAACTGCTACACCAGAAGAGCTAGAAGAACTTCTTGAGCAAATGGCAGAAATACAAGATGCACTTGAAGCAGGTGGTTTCTATTTACTAGATATGAAAATTGAAGAGGCTGCACGTGGTCTTGGAATTGATGCAATTGGTTTAGATCGTGATGTTTCAGCACTAAGCGGTGGACAACGTACAAAAGTATTGCTTGCAAAGCTATTACTTGAACAACCAGAAGTGTTATTACTTGATGAACCTACTAACTATTTAGACGTTGAACATATTCATTGGTTAACAAATTATTTAAAAGAATACCCACATGCATTCTTATTAATTTCTCATGATACGGAATTTATGAACAAATGTGTTGATGTTATTTTCCATCTAGAATTCACAAAAATGACACGCTATACAGCGACATATGAAAAATTCCTAGAACTAGCAGAAATCAATAAAAATCAACATATAAACGCTTATGAAAAGCAGCGCGAGTTTATCAAAAAGCAAGAAGATTTCATTGCAAAGAACAAAGCCCGTTATTCAACAACAGGTCGTGCAAAGAGTCGTCAAAAACAACTTGATCGCATGGAACTTATTGATCGCCCAGAAACAGCAATTAAACCTGAATTCTCATTTAAAGAAAGTCGTGCAAGTAGTCGCTTCGTCTTTGAAGGTGAAAATGTAGAAATTGGATATACACATCCGCTACTACCAAAGCTATCAATGACAATTGAACGCGGTGAAAAAATTGCTATCGTTGGATGTAATGGTGTTGGTAAATCAACGTTACTAAAAACAATTTTAGGTAAAATTAAACCTTTAAGTGGTAAAACAAGTCTTGGTGACTTCTTAGAGCCAGCATACTTTGAGCAAGAAGTTAAAGCTGATAATATAACACCAATTGATGATGTATGGAATACATTCCCTGGCCTAGACCAGCATCAAATTCGTGCGATGTTAGCAAAATGTGGATTAAAAAATGAACATATTTCTCGCCCATTAAGTCAATTAAGTGGTGGAGAACAAGCAAAGGTTCGTTTATGTAAGCTAATGGGTGAAGAAAGTAACTGGCTACTATTTGATGAGCCGACAAACCATCTTGATGTTACAGCAAAAGCGGAACTTAAGAAGGCTATGAAAGCATATAAAGGAACAATTCTTCTTGTATGTCACGAACCGGACTTTTATGAAGATTGGGTTACAAAGGTTTGGAACATAGAAGAATGGGCACAACAAAACTCTTAATTACCTAACCTGCCCTTTATACTGTAACTTAACGTACAAAGGGCAGTTAAGTTACATCCTTAATAAATTTTGATAAGGGGTTTTGAAATATAATGGAAAGTACGTTCTCTCTCAAACTTAATACGTTTTTTGTGAAAATTTTATTATTACTATGTCTAATCATTTCTGGTGCTATCACATGGCATTCGGTAGCAGTGATTAAAGAACATGATGAGACTAGCCTCTTAGTTTTAATACCAGTCCTTATTCTAATAGGTCTTGTATTTTTACTTTTTGGCTATATTTCTAATAAATATATGTCAAAATTGACATTTTCTATCTCACTAATCATTTTGGCTTTTTCTATTCGATTAATTTGGATGCTCAATATTCAAACTCCTGTAGAAACAGACTTTTCAATGATGTACCATAGCGCTATACAAGCTGCTAAAGGAGACTTTAGTTTCGCACAAAATACTTATTATACTTCATGGGTTTACCAACTTGGCTTTACAATGTACCAAGCCTTTATTATTAAGTTATTTGGCGAAGGAACGTTTCTCTTAAAATTTTTAAATATAATCTATTGTACAGGAACAACATTACTAATTTATAAAATAACTTCTTATATATTTAATGAATGGTCTGGACGAATAGCTGGATTACTATATGCATTTTATATCCCAAGTATTGTATTGAGTTCTGTACTAACAAATCAACACCTTGCTGTATTTTTATTTTATCTAGGCTTCTATTTATTAATTACAAAAGGCCTAAGCAATAAATATACGTGGATTTTTATAGGGGCTATCCTAGCTTTAGGAGACATCATGCGTCCACTTGGTGCTATAATCTTAATTGCAATAACTATATATGTCTTTTTACAAGGTATATTAGGAAAATCAAGAAAAGAGATTTTTACTTCTGTAAAAAAACTTAGTGGCATTTTGATTGTATTTTTCCTTTTACATCAAATTGTAAGTTACTCATTTATATATTCCGGAATTACACAATATCCTCTCTCTAATCGTGATCCACTTTGGAAATTCACGTTAGGATTTAATCATGAAACAAAAGGTAGCTATTCTGGTGCAGATGCGGAATATATTATGTCCCTTAAACTTGGCGAAGAACGAACTGCGGCCCAAAAAAAACTAATTCAAGAGCGACTATCTGATCCACAGAAAGTTTTATCTTTATTTGGGGATAAATTTGTACTCATGTGGGCAGATTATGACTCCGCACCATTATGGAGCCTAGTAACATTGGAAAAGACAGATAAGGATATGGTGTCATTAAAAGAGGATCTTACAAAATATGAAAAGTATATGTATACTGCGGCTATGATATTTGGCACATTATCACTCCTTTATCTCATCCTAACTAAACAAAATAAAACACATTATACTCTATTTTTATTACTAATAATTGGTTACGTAGCTATTCATTTCTTAATCGAATACCAAACAAGGTACCGATACTTCATTATCCCTAGCTTTACAATAATTCAAGGCTACGGAATATATATTTTTTATAGTCTAATATCGAAAAAGAAATTGTCATAAAAAGAAAATAAGAAACTACCTTTCAAAATATTTGTAATTGCCCTCAATTTTACTTATAATTTACATTTTGAGGGCAATTTTTTTATGATTAATTCCATTTGAAACTTAAAAATATGGTATAATTTTTATTTGTTGTATATGAATAACACTTCTATATTTTTTGTTTTACTTATATATTATTATAAACATGAGGATATTATTATGGAAAAACTCTTAAAGTTTGGCTTAGTAGGGATCTTTAATACACTCATTACAATTATTAGCTTTTGGATATTATTAAAATTCGGTATGAACTACCTTATTGCGAATACCATTGCCTATTCAATTGGTGTTGCCAATAGCTACTATTGGAATAAAAATTGGGTATTTAAACCTAATAATAAAGGCTCGTCAATGTTCTTTAAATTTCTAACTGTAAATTTAATTGTATATGCTTTTAATACATTATGTTTATTTATATTAGTAAATAAACTTACCTTTAATGCATTAATTGCACAGATCTTCGCAATTGGTTTCGGAATGGTTATAAATTTTGTCCTTAATAAAATTTGGACATTCAACCAAACTAAAAAAGTGACTAATTAAATTTGAACAACTTATTAAAAATACGGAGGATGCAACATGCAAAAATTAATTTCGGTTGTAGTTCCTATGTACTTCGAGGAAGAAGTAGCACAAGAATGTTATAACCGTTTAAAGTCCGTTATGCTTCAAAATAACATTAATTACGAGTTTGTCTTTGTAAACGACGGTAGTACAGATCGCACAATGGAAATCTTATCTGAAATTGCAGCAAATGATTACCGTACAAAAATTGTTAATTTCGCACGTAACTTTGGTCACCAAGTAGCTGTTACAGCTGGTATTGCTGCCGCAAAAGGTGACGCTATTGTAATTATAGATGCAGACTTACAAGATCCACCTGAAGTTATTCCTGAACTTATTGCAAAATGGGAAGAAGGATATGAAGTTGTTTATGCAAAACGTAAGCAACGTAAAGGTGAAACTTGGTTCAAACTTTTAACAGCTAAGTATTTCTATAAATTCTTAAACTATATGTCTGATATCGATATCCCAAAAGATACTGGTGATTTCCGAATCATCGACCGTAAAATAGCTGATGTTTTCAATCAAATGACTGAGCGAAATCGCTTCATCCGCGGTATGATGTCTTGGGTTGGCTTCCGCCAAACATATGTTGAGTATGAACGTGATGAACGCTTTGCTGGTGAAACAAAATATCCATTAAAGAAAATGATTAAATTTGCATCTGACGGCATTATTGCATTTTCGACAAAGCCATTACGCATCGTTATGTCTTTAGGTTTATTATCAGTTCTTATTTCTATAATTGTCTTACTATATACAATTACTGTGAAGGTCTTTGGACATGGCACGCAAACAGGTTGGGCGTCCATTATGGTTGCTATTACATTCTTTAGTGGTATTCAATTACTTGGTCTTGGAATCGTTGGCCAGTATATTGCTCGTATTTATGACGAAAGTAAAAACCGTCCAATTTATATCGTAAAAGAAACAATTAACATTGATGAAGAAGAGACAGCACTGCAAAAAGAAAAAGTGAATGCATAATAAAAAGGTAACAATGAAAACTATCATTGTTACCTTTTTATATTGTAATAGCCCATAAGCCTCAAACGAAATTCTTTTAAAGTTGGATATGCCTCTAAATTAAACAACATCCCTTGGATAACCGGAATTCTTGGATTTTGCATCCTCATTTCTGCCTCCAAAACATCTAATGTAACAAGCAATTCCTCATCTTCTAATTGATCCGCTAAAGTACGTTTAAACACAATAATTTCTTTTAGAAAATGTTCCTTAACCTGTTCCTTAATAAGCTCTGATTTACAAAGAAATTCTCCAAGCTTTTCTTCATGTAATACAGGTTCTTCTGAAGATTCTACCAATCCATCTACTAAATGATCCACTCTTTTCAAAATAAAAGCAGAGACGTAAGATAAGTCTATTTCTGGTGCTTGTAAAATAATTAGTTCTAAATATCCACGGCATATGCCTTCTACCATAATGACTAAATCTAATAAATATGGCATAACCTTATCACCATAAATAGACAGTAAACTATTCCGATAAAATGCGTGAGACTCTAACTTCATCCGCATCATAAATTCTTCTACTTCTTTATTAAAAGGAATCGCATTTTCCCTTGCATGCATAATAATAAATTCTTTATGCTTTTGTATATCATTAAACTGGCAATGCAATTGTTTTGCAAATTTTTCACGTGGCAATAACGACTCTTTTTCAATATCCATCATTTTGTTTTGAATCTTGTCATAGTAATATCGAAGTGTCGCTAATAAAAGTTCCTCTTTTGATTTAAAGTATAAATAAAAGGCTCCCTTAGATATGCCACAAGCTGTCACAATTTCCTGCACCGATGTCGCATTTACACCCTTAGTCGCAAATAACTTCATAGCCATCTCTATAATTAAGCGCTCTTTTTCTTTCATATCATGTCTCTCCTAAATTTAATCTCGCATCTTATTATGAATGTATTATACCATCCCTTTTCATTGACGGCTGACCAATCAGTCAGTTATATTATGTATTAGACTGACCAGTTGGTCAATATAATACAAAGGGAGCGCAAACATGAACAAAATTATTAATTTTTCGTTAAAAAATAAGTTCGCAGTTTGGCTACTAACCATTATCGTTACCATTGCAGGTATTTATTCTGGGCTGAATATGAAGCTGGAAACAATTCCTGATATTACAACACCTGTTGTAACAGTAACCACGGTTTATCCTGGTGCTACACCAGAAGAAGTAGCTGATAAAGTTTCAAAACCGATGGAAGAGCAACTGCAAAATTTAAGTGGTGTAAACGTTGTTAGTTCATCATCTTTTCAAAATGCATCTTCTATTCAGGTAGAATATGATTTTGATAAAAATATGGAAAAGGCTGAAACAGAAATAAAAGAAGCTCTCGCAAATGTGAAACTGCCAGAAGGCGTAAAGGACCCGAAAGTTTCACGTGTAAACTTCAATGCCTTTCCTGTTATTTCATTAAGCGTAGCAAGTAAAAATGAATCTTTAGCTACCTTAACTGAAAATGTGGAAAAAAATGTTGTGCCAGGATTAAAAGGACTTGATGGAGTCGCATCTGTTCAAATTTCAGGTCAACAAGTAGATGAAGTACAACTTGTCTTTAAAAAAGATAAGATGAAAGAATTAGGTTTAAGTGAAGATACTGTAAAAAATGTAATTAAAGGATCGGACGTATCTTTACCACTTGGCCTATATACATTTAAAGGCACAGAAAAATCAGTTGTTGTAGATGGAAATATTACAACAATGAAAGCATTAAAAGAATTAAAAATCCCTGCTGTTCCTTCATCAGCAAGCAGTCAAGGTAGTCAAACTGCTGGAACTGGTGCACAAATACCACAAATGAATCCAGCTGCTATGAACGGGATTCCGACAGTTACATTAGACGAAATTGCTGACATTAAGGAAGTCGGAAAAGCAGAATCTATTTCTCGAACAAATGGAAAAGAAGCAATTGGAATTCAAATTGTCAAAGCTGCTGACGCCAACACAGTTGATGTTGTAAATGCAGTGAAAGATAAAGTAAAAGAACTTGAGAAAAAATATAAAGACTTAGAGATTATTTCAACATTCGACCAAGGTGCACCTATTGAGAAATCAGTAGAAACAATGCTGAGCAAAGCCATTTTTGGTGCTATTTTTGCGATTGTTATTATTATGCTGTTCCTACGAAATATCCGAACAACATTAATCTCTGTCGTTTCCATACCACTTTCTTTATTAATTGCTGTATTAGTCATAAAGCAAATGGATATTACACTTAACATTATGACGCTTGGAGCAATGACAGTCGCTATCGGGCGTGTTGTGGATGACTCCATTGTTGTTATTGAAAATATTTACCGACGTATGTCGTTATCAGGAGAGAAACTACGCGGGAAAGATTTAATTCGTGAAGCTACGAAAGAAATGTTTATTCCGATTATGTCTTCTACCATTGTAACAATTGCTGTATTTTTACCGCTTGGACTAGTAAAAGGTATGATTGGTGAAATGTTCTTACCATTCGCCTTAACTATCGTCTTCGCTTTATTAGCATCGTTACTAGTAGCAGTTACAATCGTACCGATGCTAGCTCATTCTTTATTTAAAAAAGAGAGCATGAGAGAAAAAGAAGTACATCATGAAGAAAAACCAAGTAAATTAGCAAAAGGTTATAAACGTATACTTGCATGGGCTTTAAATCATAAAATCATCACATCAAGTATTGCTGTCCTTCTATTAGTTGGTAGTCTTGCACTTGTTCCAATTATCGGTGTAAGTTTCTTACCATCTGAAGAAGAAAAAATGATTATTACAACGTACAACCCTGAACCAGGTCAAACGTTAGAAGACGTTGAAAAAATTGCAACGAAAGCTGAAAAGCACTTCCAAGATAATAAAGACGTCAAAACAATTCAATTCTCATTAGGTGGCGAAAACCCAATGAGTCCTGGTCAATCGAATCAGGCAATGTTCTTCGTACAATATGATAACGACACGAAAAACTTCGAAAAAGAGAAAGAACAAGTCGTTAAAGATTTACAGAAAATGTCTGGAAAAGGCGAATGGAAAAATCAAGACTTCGGAGCAAGTGGCGGTAGTAACGAAATCAAGTTATACGTTTACGGAGATAGCTCAGAAGACATTAAGCCTGTCGTAAAAGATATTCAAAACATAATGAAGAAAAACAAAGACTTAAAAGATATAGACTCTAGTATTGCAAAAACATACGCAGAATACACTTTAGTCGCAGATCAGGAAAAGCTAAGTAAAATGGGTCTAACGGCTGCACAAATTGGAATGGGACTTTCTAATCAACATGATCGCCCTGTTCTGACAACAATTAAAAAAGACGGTAAAGATATCAATGTATATGTAGAAGCTGAAAAACAAAATTATGAAACAATCGATGACTTAACAAATCGTAAAATTACAACGCCGCTTGGTAGTGAAGTGGCTGTAAAAGATGTGATGACTGTAAAAGAAGGAGAAACTTCGAATACAGTGAAACACCGCGATGGCCGTGTTTATGCGGAAGTAAGTGCAAAACTAACATCTGATGACGTTTCAAAAGCATCCGCCGCGGTTCAAAAAGAAGTAGATAAAATGGACCTTCCTTCTGGCGTAGATGTTTCTATGGGAGGCGTTACAAAAGATATTGAAGAATCATTCAAGCAACTTGGCTTAGCGATGTTAGCTGCGATTGCTATTGTATACTTCGTTCTTGTCGTGACATTTGGCGGTGCTCTTGCACCATTCGCAATTTTATTCTCGCTACCATTTACAATCATTGGAGCCCTTGTTGCCTTATTAATCTCTGGTGAAACGTTAAGTGTCTCTGCAATGATCGGTGCCCTTATGTTAATCGGTATCGTTGTAACAAACGCAATCGTGCTTATCGACCGCGTTATTCATAAAGAAAATGAAGGTCTATCAACACGTGAAGCTTTATTAGAAGCTGGTGCAACACGCCTTCGCCCGATTTTAATGACTGCAATTGCAACAATCGGTGCTCTTATCCCGCTCGCATTAGGATTTGAAGGTAGCGGCTTAATTTCTAAAGGACTTGGTGTAACAGTAATTGGTGGATTAACAAGTTCAACATTATTAACACTTCTTATTGTTCCAATCGTTTATGAAGTATTAAGCAAGTTTAAAAAGAAAAAAGTAAAGTAACAAAAAAATAACCTCGCTAACTGCGAGGTTATTTTTTATTTCCAAACAAGATTAGGAAATCACCATATCCTTCTTTTTCTAATTCCTCTGTTGGAATAAATCGAAGAGCTGCTGAATTTATACAATAGCGAAGTCCATTTGGTCCTGGACCATCTGGAAATACGTGGCCGAGATGTGAATCTCCTTCCTTACTTCTCACTTCTGTACGCGTCATATTATGACTCACATCCATTTTTTCCTTCACACTAGCTGACATAACTGGCTTCGTAAAACTAGGCCATCCACATCCACTATCAAATTTATCTAGAGAAGTAAACAAAGGTTCACCTGAAACGATATCTACATAAAGACCTTCTTCTTTATGATTCCAATACTCATTTCGAAATGGTGGTTCTGTACCATTTTCCTGTGTTACATAAAATTGCATCTCACTGAGTTTTTCCTTTAAATGAGCATTATCCTTTGGCCAATGTTGCTTAATAAACGCATCTCGCCCTGAGCCCTTACGGTATAACTCGTAGCGGAATTCATTTTTCTTATGATATCCTTGGTGATATTCCTCTGCGGGATAAAACGTAGCAGCTGGCAATATTTTTGTCGCAATCGGCTTTGAAAAGCGCCCACTCCTTGCAAGCTCTTCTTTTGAAGCCTCTGCTTTTTTATGTTGTTCTTCATTATGATAAAAAATCACTGTTTCGTAAGACTGTCCACGGTCATGGAATTGCCCGCCTACATCAGTCGGATCAATTTGTCTCCAATATATATTTAATAACTCCTCATACGGCATTTTATTTGCATCAAATGTAATTTGTACTGCCTCATAATGTCCCGTCGTTTCTGAACATACTTCTTTATATGTTGGATTCTCTTTATGACCACCTGTATAGCCAGAAACAACCTTTATAATTCCTTCCATCTCTTCAAATGGCGAAACCATACACCAGAAGCACCCTCCAGCAAATGTAGCTAATTCTACCTTTTCATTTACAACCATTCTTTCACCCCTATTCTATCTTCTCCTTACAGTATGGCATAAGAAACATCATGTTATAAAAGAAAAAGCATCGAACATCGATGCTTTTTTAATCTGTCTCCTTTGTAACGGACAGTAAAACCTCCAATGATTAAAGTTTGACTTTATTTACGAGGTTTTAAGGAATCTTGAAAATGAAAAGTATTATTTATTAGTAGCAAAATAAATATTTATATATTTGCCTTAAAATCTAATTCTAATAATATGGAATTGCAAATACATTTGTTGAAAATAAAATCATAAAGTGTATTAATTTACTTTAAAAGGAGAATTTGTGAAATGAAAAAGTTACTAGTATTACCAGCAATCGCTTTATCTTTAATTGGAACAGGGACAGCTGCAGCATCAGTACCAGAAACGCACATGAATAAAACTCCTGAAGTAACAGAAATTCAGCTAGGAAATGGCGATGATTCAATCATCATGTATTCATCATCAATATTACTAGGGAGTCAAACAGTCTCCTTTGATCATGGCTCTGGGTCCGGTTATTTTTGGAATAAATCTGGAGATGACCTTACATTTTGGATTCAAAACACAGGGCCAAGTACTTTACGCTATAAACTTATAAATTCAGCAGGCCATACGCTTTATCAAGAAAGTATAAGTCCAGGGGCGCAAAAAACTCTTTACTTTAGTACTAGTTGGTCAGATTGGGTATCAAGTGGAAAATATACCATCTCTGCATATACTGATCATGGTGGTGTTGATTCATTTAAATTTGCAGCAAGGGCATTTCCAGAAGGGTTTTAAGATCACAAAACATATTTATTTAATTATATATAAATATATATAATTATTAATTAAATTGTCTTTACGTTAATAATAAATAAACCCCCAAATCATGGACACTAAAAAAGTCTATGATTTTGGGGGTTGGTGCATTTTCACGCTCATTCCTCATTAATAATGGAAACGATGATAAAAGTGAGATACAGGAAATGAGCAAAATTATTTTTAATGAAATACAAAGGAGAATTCTTTTGTTAAATTATCCACTTTATAGGGTACAGTTCATTTCTTACTTCACTTTATTTTTTCCCAGCGTCCTTCTCCATTTCATCACTTGTCACATCTAAGACATCTAATAAGAAAATGAAGATTGGAATACCGATAATTAATCCCCATACACCTAAGAAGTGTTCCGAGAAGATTAATACCATAAACGTATAGAAAATTGGTAAGTTTGTTTTTTGCGACATAAGCTTCGGATTTAACACGTAACTTTCAAGCGCATGAATGACTGTTACGATAACTAAAATATAAACAACGTACATAATACCGCCGATATTGTAAGCAATCATACAAAGCGGGAATAACGAAATGATAACCCCAGCTACTGGAATTAAACCAAGTAAGAAGATCATTAACGCTAAACCTAATAATTGTGGGAATCCTAATATCCATAATGCAATAACGGATAAAACGCAGTTAACAACTGCAATTAAAAATTGTGCCTCAATTACTTTTCCGAATGAACGTGCAAATTTCTTACCGAAGTACTCGATTTCAGTATAGAAAATTGCAAGTCTGCTCTCTTTAAATTTTGCAGTAAAAGCAACGATACGAGCTTTCTCCAATAAGAAAAATAAACTTAAAATTAAAGAAAGTAACACTTGAAGGCCAAATTTCCCAACATTCGTAATCGATTTATACAAAATGTCAACGCCTTGTCCTACATACTTCGAAAGTTCCATATGATTAACAGCATTAACTGCATACTTAATTAATTCACTGTCCGGTGGGTTTCTTAAAAATACGTTAAATTGATAAATCAATTGTGAAATTTGTATCGTTAATACTGGTAAATATTTAAATAGCGTAATAGCAATTCCACCAATTAACATGACATATAGAAATGCTATAATGAGTTTTCGATTAATGGGCATGAAATGATCTAATTTGCGGGAAATAAACTTTTGGAATCGATCCATTAAATACGTAAGAATAAACGTAATTAAAATTAAATTCAACATACTTTGCAGCCCGTATAACACGAGGGCAAGTATTACTAATACGAGTAACCTCTGAAATCCTTTGCTTTGAAACAGGTTTTTTATTTGCATAATCGACGAGTACTCTCTCCTGTCCTATAAAGTAAAACGTTAATAAGTAGATTTTTCTCTTTTTTCTACTTTTAATTATTCATTCATATTAAGATTTTTATAAGCTCATTATACGCCTACCTTAGCAGATCTATAGTAGCTTACTTCTTATTTTACAATACAATGACCTAATTCAAAACGTATTCTACACAGTATTAATGAAGATTTAAGGAAACTTACATTTTGTCACAATAGGTCTTACCACTACTGTAACATAAAAAGCAAGCTATCAGTAGAAATCTGTCCTACAAATAGCTTGCTTTTCTCATTTTTTAAGTAAGTTTTACTATCCAATGAATGGCATGAACATCGGTATGACAACTACCGTTACAACTCCAACTACTGTTACAGCAATACTTGCCATAGCTGCCTCTACTTCACCCATTTCAATTCCTACTGCCACTCCTAATGCATGACCTGCTGTTCCAAGTGCTAAACCTTTTGCAATTGGATGTTTCACTCTAAATGTTTTTAAGAATAACGCTCCTAATGCGTATACAATGACTGCGTTAAAGATTACTGCAAATGATGTAATTGCTGGTATACCACCAATACTTTCAGAGATTGGTAATGCAATTGCTGTTGTTGCCGCTTGTGGTAACATTGAATTCATTACTGCTGTATCTAGGCCAATTGCTTTTGCAACAATGAACACGACAATTACTGAACAAATAGATCCAACCACGATAGCTGATAAAATTTGCCACCAATATTTTTTCAACTTATCCACTTGTTTATATAATGGAATTGCAAACGCGATTGTTGCTGGCTCTAAGAAAAAGCTAATCATTTTTCCACCAGTATTATATTCTTCGAAAGTAAAGTTACCTACTTTTAAAAAGACAATCCCTAATACCATCGCTACGAATAATGGTGTGAATAAGAAGAACCCTTTTGAATGCTTGAATAATAATGTTCCGATTCCGTATGCGATTAATGAAACGACGATTCCGAAATATGGAGTCATTGTGCTTGCCATGTTCATTCCCTCCTAACAATATATACTAAAATGGTTACGCAACTTTTCCGTGCTTGCGTCCTTTATTTACTACTTTCAATTCTTTTGTATCTTCTGTTTCTTTTTTATCTTTTCCTAAAATAAATTGTGCAAATAATCCTGTTACAGCGAGTAAAATAACTGTTGCAACAACAATAACAGTTAAAATTTGTACAAAATATTGTCCCATTACACCAAGAGAATTAATAACTGAAATACCTGATGGGACGAAAAGAAATCCGATAATACCTGTTAAAGCTGTTCCAAGTGATTCAACTTGTTCCAATTTAATAACCTTTAAACATAGTAGACTAAATAAAATGACTAATCCGATTACCGATGAAGGCATCGGAATTGGTAAATGTGTTGCAATAATATTAGAAATTAACATAATAGCTGAGAATATGAATGCTTGTGATAAGAAACTATATACTTTTTTCGTACTCATTTTAGCCACCTCTTTCGATTTGGTACCTTTATTGTATAGGATATAACCGCCTTAGTAAGCGTTTACATAACAGAACGTCAAATATACAGAATCAGTTACAAATATAAAAGGATGAAATACAAAAGCTGCTTCTTAAATACGAAGCAGCTTCTTGAGTTCTTTTGCATATGTACGACTAACAGGTACTTTTGATCCTTCTTTCATAATTAAATTATAAGTAGAATTGAACCACGGCTGGATTTCAGTAATATGATTAATATTTGCAATGAAGCTACGATGTACACGCATAAAACTTGCTTGCGGCAACTTCTTTTCCAAAATCACAAGTGTATCGTGTGTTATATATGTGTCCCTCATTGTTTTTACTGTTACTTTTCCATCCACAAGTCCTACATATATAATATCTTCAATATTTACAAGTACGATTGATTCTTCAATTGGTAATGCTAATTTATGCATATCTGCCGTTACATCTGCCCCTTTTATTTCTTGCTTCGTTTCTATTTGCGACTGCTTTTGTTTTTTATACTTCTTTAATGTTTGTACAATACGTTCTTCATCAAATGGCTTTAAAATATAGTCTAACGCATCTACTTCAAATGCTTGCAGCGCATACTGATCGTATGCAGTAGCAAATACAATTGCAGGTGGATTTTTCATCTTCTTTAATATATTCGCGATTTCAAATCCGTTATCATCAGATAACTGAATGTCTAGGAAAACAATATCTGGTTTGTTTTTCATTAACTCTTCTAATGCGTCCTCTACACAATCAGCCTCACCAATTATCTCAACTTCCTTCGTTCTCTCTAATAAATACTTTAGTTCATCACGTGCTAACATTTCATCATCAACTACTAGTACTTTTAACAATCTGCTCTTCCTCCCCTACTTTTTTCGGAATAACAAAAGTAACCTCTGTCCCCTCATTTAATTCACTTTCAATATGAAGCATCGTTTCTTTCCCAAATAACCCAATAAGACGTTCATTAATATTATATAAAGCTGTTCCAGTCCCTTTCTTTGACGAAACTACCATCTTTCCTAATTGTTCTAAACGTTCTTCCTCAATTCCCTGCCCATTATCTTTTACTTCAAAATGAACCATACCCTCTTTTTCAAAAACATGCACTTCCACTTCGCATACTGGTTGCTTCTTCGGAAAGGCGTGTCGCAACGCATTTTCAACCAATAGTTGAAGAACAAATGGTGGTACTAAAGTTGTCTTTAGCTCATCCTCAATATACACCTTTACTTCATACTTATTTGGAAACCTTGCTTGTTCTAGCGATAAGTATGCTTGGACATGGTTTAATTCTTGTTCTAGTGGAATCAATAACTGACGTGCCCCTTGTAAATTACAACGGAAATACACACTAAGCTGTAATAATAACTTCCTTGCTTTTTCTACATCTGTTCGGCATAAAGCTGATACTGTATTAATCGCATTAAATAAAAAGTGTGGGTTAATTTGTGCTTGTAATGCCTTTATTTCCGCATCTTGCAATAATTTACTTTGCAACTCAGCTTCCCCTAATTCAAGTTGTGTAGAGAATATTTTTGCTAACCCTTCTGCTAATTCCTCTTCCACACGACTTAACTGGTTAGGATTTTTGAAATACAGTTTTAATGTCCCTATCGTATTTCCATGTGAAGTTAGTGGAATAACAATCGCCGCTTGCAAAGGGCATCCTTCATGTTGACAATTAATGACCTCACGTGATTTTGCTTTCATTATTTTTCCTGTGTGTAACACTTCTTTCGACAAACCAGTTATTAAACTATGTGAAGGAATATGGTGATCTGATGCTAATCCAACATGAGCTAATATTTTCTCTGTATCTGTTAAGGATACCGCATCAGTTCCTGTAAAGCGGTGAATAATTTGTGCCACATGCTTACACGATTCTTCTGTTAAGCCTTGGCGAAAATACGGTAACGTTTTATCTGCAATACGTAATACCTTATGAGTCTGAAGTGCCTTTGCATTCTCTTCCTGGCGCAAAATAGCTTGTATCATAGAAAGTAAAATAAAACTTCCAAAGCTATTTACAAGGATCATTGGTATCGCAATTGTCTTCACAATACTCATTCCATCCTCTACAATCAATAAGATCATAATCATTTCTAAAGAAACGATAAACACACTTAAAACCGCTGAAAATTTAGGCGTAATTGTACGATTATACTTTTTGAAAATGTATCCAATATAACCTGTTATAACCCCCGCTAAAATTGAAGAGATTGCACAACTTAGTGCAGTCGTCCCGCCAAGCATATAACGGTGAATACCAGCAATCGATCCTACTCCAATTCCAACGATAGGTCCGCCAAGCAATCCACTAATTCCAACACCCATAATACGTGTATTCGCGATTGTGCTCGATGAAGAAACACCCTGTAGCCAATTTTCATTCATAATCGTATTACCCGCTATTTCAATCCCAGTGTAATTGCTTACAATTGTAAACACCGAAAAAATACAAATAAGCTTAAGCTTATCTACATAACCATCTTGCTTATGAAGGAGGCGCCTAAATGTTTTAATATGCGAAAGTAAAAATCCTAAAATAACAATAAGTCCGACGCGTTCAATCATCATAAGTACTAAATTTAGCATCTGTGATTCATTCCTTTTTATAGTAGTTAGTTTTATTATCGGAAAATAGTGAAGTGGGCGTCAAGAAGAATGAAATACCTTTTGCAATATTTTACACATAACAATTCCCTCTTTATTTGACAATCTAATAGAAGAGTGCTAAAAATAAAGTAATATAATACAGTCCTTTAACCCAACCCCGTGAGGTTGAGAAGGAAGTCGGAATACAATATACGTATGTTCTTTTCTAGGAATACGTATGCTTTTTTGGCCTTCTCATCATATCAGGTGAGAAGGCCTTTTGTTATTCTTCCATAGCGACTGTAGAAGAAAATAAGGAGGAATAATGATGAACGTCACTACTGATGTACAATCAACAACAGAGGAGACGAAAGGGAAAAGATATAAAACATTATTTGGGTCTGCGCTAGGATATGCAGCAGAAGGCTTAGATATGTTGCTCTTATCTTTCGTACTCGTCTACATTTTAAAAGAATTTCATTTAAGCCCTGTTGAAGGTGGGAACTTAACTTTAGCTACTACAATAGGAATGCTAATTGGGTCTTATTTATTTGGATTTATTGCTGACTTATTTGGGCGTATCCGTACGATGGCCTTCACAATCTTACTATTTTCACTCGCGACAGCACTTATTTATTTCGCAACAGATTATTGGCAATTATTAATTCTTCGCTTTTTAGTAGGAATGGGAGTTGGTGGTGAATTCGGAATTGGGATGGCCATCGTAACTGAAACATGGTCGAAAGAAATGCGCGCAAAGGCAACATCTGTTGTGGCACTTGGATGGCAATTCGGCGTACTAGTCGCTTCACTCCTACCAGCATTTATCGTTCCACACTTTGGATGGAGAGCCGTTTTCTTATTTGGACTCATTCCCGCACTACTAGCTGTCTATGTCCGAAAAAGTTTAAGTGAACCGAAAATATGGGAACAAAAACAACGATACAAAAAAGAATTGTTACAAAAAGAAGCTGAAGGTAATTTAACAACTACTGAGGCAGAGCAATTAAAGCAAATGAAAAAGTTCCCACTTCGAAAGCTATTTGCAAATAAAAAAGTAACGCTAACAACAATTGGTCTTATTATTATGTCATTCATCCAGAACTTCGGATACTATGGAATCTTTACATGGATGCCAACTATTTTGGCTAATAAATATAACTACACATTAGCAAAAGCGAGCGGTTGGATGTTCATCTCTACGATTGGCATGCTCATTGGAATTGCAACTTTTGGTATTCTAGCCGATAAAATTGGTCGCCGTAAAACTTTTACAATCTATTATGTTGGTGGTACTATATACTGTCTCATTTACTTCTTCTTATTCACAGATTCAACATTATTGCTATGGGGAAGTGCATTGCTTGGATTCTTTGCAAATGGCATGATGGGAGGATTCGGAGCAATTTTAGCTGAAAACTATCCCGCTGAAGCCCGTTCTACAGCAGAAAACTTTATTTTCGGTACTGGACGTGGTTTAGCTGGCTTTGGACCTGTTATTATCGGATTACTTGCTGCAGGTGGTAATGTAATGGGAGCATTATCTCTTATCTTCATTATCTATCCAATCGGTTTAGTTACAATGCTATTATTTGTCCCAGAGACGAAGGATAAAGTATTAGAATAGATTGAAACTACACAGTGTACGATCTTCCTTCAAGAAAGATAGTTATATAAATAGTAAAGAGGAAGCATCTCTAATGAAATGCTTCCTCTTTTGATATAAAATATACAATTATTTATTTTGATCTACTAGCTTTTTGGAACAAGAAAGAAGTTTGCTCTTCTTCTTTTACAATACCTTGTTTTAATGCTAGTTCCCCTGCCACTTTAGGCGCTAGCCATAGCATTGGGAACAACAGAACAGATACTGGGACAGCTGTTACTACGATGAATGATTGCAATGCATTAATACTTCCCTCACCCATATATAAAAGAATTGCCGCAACTGCTCCCATAATAAGCGACCAAAAAATTCGTAAGCTAATTCTAGGATCTCCGTCTCCAGTCACTGCCATCGAAATCGAATAAGCCATTGAATCTCCTGTTGTCACTACAAATAAAATTGTTAATAAAAGAAATGCCGGTCCAATAATATGAGAGAGTGGCAGTTGCTCTGTAATTGCAATCATAGCTGCCGGCATACCAGATTCACTTAATGCGGTCGATATAGAACCAGGATTCATTAACTCATAAAACACACCTGATCCTCCCAAAATCGTAAACCAAAACGTTGTAATAATAGGTGCAATAATTCCAATTGCAACGATGATTTCTCGAATCGTTCTTCCTCTTGAAATGCGGCTCACTAAAATTGCCATCATTGGTCCATATCCAATAAACCATCCCCAGAAAAAGATTGTCCACGACCCTAACCAACCTGTATCACCACGGTATGTGCTCATTGGAATAAATTCATTTACATAAAATCCAAACGAAGAAACAAATGCATCAATAATAAATCCACCTGGTCCACATAATAATACAAATACCATTAATAAAATCGCTAATTTAACATTTAAATCGCTTATAATTTGAATCCCTTTATTAATTCCTGTTACTGCAGATATAGTAGAAACCGCAACTACACAAATGATAATTGCTAATTGAGTAGTAAACACATCAGGAATATTAAACAACGCTTGTAGACCATAACTTGCTTGTAGCCCTAAAAATCCGATTGGACCAATCGTCCCTGCAGCTACCGCAATAATGGCAAATGCATCAATCATTGTTCCAAGCAAACTCTTTCGCAATTTCTCACCAAAAATAGGATATAAAAGCGTTCGAGGTTTTAACGGCATACCTTTATGATAATGCCCATACATCATAACTACCGCACTGATTGTACCTAAAATCGTCCACGCTAGGAAACCCCAGTGCATATAACTTTGTGCTAAAGCAGGCATTACTGCTTCTTTCGTTCCAGCAGATATACCTTCATGTATCGGCGGCACCGTCATCAAGTGGTACATTGGCTCTGCAGCTGCCCAAAAAACGCCACCTCCGGCAAGTAATGTCGACATAATAATAGCAAGCCACTTTGCCGTACTAATCTCAGGTTTTTCTAATCCCCCAAGTTTAACTCTTCCATATTTCGAGAACGCCATACACATTGCAACAATAAATGTACCAATTAATAAAACTTGCCAGAAGGCACCAAAATATTTAATTGAAGCTGCAAAACTGCTATTAATGACTCCCTCTACATAATTTTTATTTAAAAAAACCGCAATTACAAATAATAAAAGCGAACCACCACTAATAAGAAATACAGGCCAATCCGTTTTTCGACTCTTCATCCTCATTTACACTTCCTCCTTCCTCAGCAATCTAAAAAAACAACTTTATTATGTTTTATTGTTTACACCCAAAACACAATGATTATATAAGCATAATAATTTATCTATTTACTACACACTTATGTTGTCCCTAAAAATATGCTAAATCCCTTATTTAAAAGAAAATTTCTATTCCTCTTACATAAAAAAGCAAAATAAAAGACCTTATATTTCTATAAGGTCT
The DNA here is from genome assembly GCF_001883995.1 of Bacillus paranthracis. Classification (GTDB taxonomy): domain Bacteria; phylum Bacillota; class Bacilli; order Bacillales; family Bacillaceae_G; genus Bacillus_A; species Bacillus_A paranthracis. The sequence continues at coordinate 90,653 of NZ_MACE01000062.1, forward strand.
TCGAAACAGAAATTTGATTATAACATAAGGAACTCCTTGGTTCAAAAAGCTCCTTCCAAAAATAACCGAGGGTAAAGGCTTCCATTTGCTACGTAACAGTAGTTAAAAAAAAATTATATTTTTACAGAAAATGCCCTATACTACAAACTATTTATGAAAAAAATTCGGCTTCAAAATTTCATTCGGATACGGTTTATGATAAATATGAGTAGTAGCTGGAGATAATGGCGGAATGAGCCACACCCAATTGCCCGTTACAATACGACCGGAAGCAGCTTCTTGCTTCTCAAATTGCTGAAATTGTTGCGCCGCAGTATGATGGTCAACAATACTGACTCCTTGTTTTTTAAAGGAATGTAAAACAGCCACGTTTAATTCAACTAATGCCTTATCTTTCCATAACGTACCGTTTCTTGATGTATCCAAATCCATCATTTCCGCAACTGCTGGAAGTAAATTATAGCGATCATGATCCGCTAAGTTACGTGCCCCAATCTCTGTTCCCATATACCATCCATTAAACGGAGCTGCTGTATAGGAAATACCGCCAATTTCTAAGCGCATATCTGAAATCATTGGAACCCCGTACCATTTTACTCCAAGTGACGAAATTGGGTATTCTGGGTGTTCAATTGGCACCTCTTTTACTTCTTCTTTCGGAATTTCTTTATATATCGGCGCTTTTCCATCTATAGAAAACACAAGTGGCAATACATCGAAATTCGTACCTTCTCCTTGCCAGCCAAGTTCTTGACAAAAATCTGTAAACACAGCGGAATGAGAGTCACCAATCACTCCCATTTCTGTTTTATATCCTGCATACCGAATCAATTGGTGATTATAAATTCGTATATTATTTTCTTCACCTTGATATTGCTTAAAAATTGTAATGGTCGGTTTCACTTTTCCGTCGTTCGTTGCATATTGAATATGATGAATTAATGCATTATATATACCTTCCTCATCATTTACTTCACGTGCATCTAATATGTGCATCTTACTCCAAAATAGTCTTCCGATACATCGATTACTATTGCGCCATGCCATTCGCGATCCGTGAACAAGTTCTTCAAATGTATGTTCATACGTCCCCGTCTTCTCTATTTCAACTCGAATTTCTTTCATGCGTTCTTCTATGAATTGTTCTTTATTAAGCTCTTTATAGCAAATCGTAATAAAATGACTCGCTTCCTCTATTAATTGCTTCGTTTTACTCATAAGCGATCTCCTTCTATTTCAACAAAACGTTACTACTTTACAGTATAAGCAAAAAGAATAAGAGTCACAAACGAAAGTCGAAGTGTTACTTTTATTGTACTATCTTTCAGAAAATTAAGAGATTACTATTGACTTTCATGAAAAATAGGTGTATTTTTTACTCAGGTAAATTATTTTTACCTAGACCAACTTTTAGAGAGAAAGGAGGAAATGTCATGTCTTCATTTCAATTGCCAAAGCTTTCATATGACTATGATGAACTAGAGCCATATATCGATAGCAATACACTTTCTATTCATCATGGAAAGCACCATGCGACATACGTAAATAATTTGAATGCCGCATTAGAAAACTATTCGGAATTACATAATAAATCTTTAGAAGAGTTACTATGTAATTTAGAAGCTTTACCAAAGGAAATTGTTACAGCTGTCAGAAATAACGGTGGTGGACATTATTGTCATAGTCTTTTTTGGGAAGTAATGAGCCCACGGGGTGGCGGCGAGCCTAATGGAGACGTTGCAAAAGTAATTGATTATTATTTCAATACCTTTGACAACTTAAAAGATCAACTGTCTAAAGCAGCAATTAGCCGTTTTGGAAGTGGTTATGGATGGCTTGTCCTTGATGGTGAAGAACTTACTGTAATGAGTACACCTAATCAAGATACACCTTTGCAAGAAGGAAAAATCCCATTACTTGTCATTGATGTATGGGAACATGCCTATTATTTAAAGTACCAAAATCGTCGCCCAGAATTTGTTACCAACTGGTGGCATACAGTGAACTGGGACCGGGTAAATGAAAAATATTTACAAGCAATTCAATCACAAAAACATTAGTCGTGCGTATAAGGTAAGTTTGGTAATGTAAAATTAGTATTGTCGAAATCCTCCAGAATCCCCCGGATTGCCACCGGGGGATTTATGATCATTTCATTGCATGTATGTAATAACGTAATACTTTTTCTATTTCTATTTTCAACCCTCGGAACGGGAATCCTAATTCATTAGCTTTTCCATTATGTAATGTACAATTAGTCAATTCATTATAAGGTGCTACATGATCTCCTACTTCTTGAATGAGTGATTTTATTCCCGTATTTTCTTCTATAAAATGAATAATTTCCCGAGTAGAAACTACCCCGTTGCTACAAGCATTAATTGGCCCTTCTATATCTTTCATCCCACACCAAGCTAAAAATTCCCCGGCTTCTTCTTCATGTATAAACGACAATTTTCCATCTAGATCATTCACTGCGACAGGTTCTTCTCTCACAATATGTTCAACGTAAAATTGTAACCTTTTCGTATAATCGTTTTCTCCAATAACAACCGGAAAACGAGCTGCAACAACTGGGAATGTTGCTTGTTGAAATACAACGGCTTCGGCTAATCTCTTTCCTTCACCATAATTGAAGTCATTCCTATCTCCATACGCGATTGCATACTCGTACGGATTAAAGTCTTCTTCTGATAAGCTTAGTGCAGGTTCATAGACAGCCATTGAAGATGTCATAACATACTTCTTCGTTTTCCCTCGTAACACTTCACATATTATCTTCGCTGCATTCGAGCTATAGCATAAATTATCGTATACAATATCATAACTTTTATCTGTTAGACGCTCTGTTAGTTGTTTTTCATCTTCTCTATCTACAATAAGTCTTTTTACTCTACTCCAAAAAAAATCTTCCGTAATTCCTCTCGTCGCAATCGTTACATCGTGCCCGTCTTGCAAAAGTGCTTCTACTAAATGTTTACCAAAAAATCTAGTTCCCCCTAGCACCAATACTTTTTTCAACTTTATCATCCCCATTTCGATAAATTGTAAAATACTACCTCTCTATTATAAATGCTAACATATAAAAAGCATGGAACACGTTTAACGATTCCATGCTTTTCTACAAAAAATATATTAACGTACTCGATATTTATAAATACAATAACAGAAGTATAAAATAGAAATTACAGATACATAAACCCATAATTCATATACGAATCCCTCTCCCCATACTCCCATAAAATAAAAGAGTGAAGGTAACGTCAATGTTACCCATGATTGTACGAAGGCAATCCTTCCAAGATATTGATTGATGTTCTTTTTTTGTGTATTTAATACAAAGAATAAATACCAAAGTAATGCCCACATAAACCACGTTAACGCATTCACAACATCGTGGAATTGAACAAATGAAACAACCATATAGAATAAAGCAATAATTGCTACCCAAATGCAGAACCAACCTAAACCGCTACTATCCATTCCTTTTATAAAAGTAACACCTACATATAAATAGGTTAATCCGAATAAGAAAGTAGCTGCATATGAATATACCGTCCAATTACTTTGATCAGAAATCATGATTAAATAGAACGGAATAATAATTTGTAGTGCACCCACAAATAAATTAAAAACACCTGCACTTTTCATCTCTGCTTTTCCTAATATAACAAGACTATTTAAAAATAAAGCTGCACCAGAAAGTAATAATCCTACATAACCCATGTATCCTCATGTGAAAACCTTACATTTTCACACTGTACCCTCCCTATCTTGTAAAAATTACATTATTCCTTATTCTCCTTCTTACTTACAACTCCATACAAAGTTTTTTCGAAAATAAGTCAGACTTCCTACCTTAAAAACAATAAAAAAAATCTCTTCGATACATGTCATACAGTGGTGATATTAATCAAAACGCATCACATAATAAAAACGCTTTCAATAATGCGCAACGCAATCAAAAAGCTAATAGGATTATTTGATTATAAACGCACTTTAACAATGATACAAGTATTGAATAATATATTTTCACTATCTCATTCTACTACTTATTCTCATAAAATATTGTACAATCATATTAATTTAGAAAGGTCTGTTATTTATGCCTTTTCATTATTCAATTCACTTTCCTATTTGCTCAACTGGAGTTTTAACGAGAGAACCCGCTACTGTTTCTGCAGTAGTAAACATTGTAAATCTAGATGTATATTACGAACACCCCATAAATCTAGAGGTTTGGGATTGGTCTAATTATTCTAATCCTGTAAAGTTACCTGTATTAATTGGTGAAAATGCAGAAGTAGAATTCCCATATGTTTTACAAGGCCATCATCTCGCAGTCTTTTATGCTAATTTAGATGAGACTATTGATTTGTATGAAATACGTATTTCTTATCCGGCTCACTCCAATATTATTGCAAATTATTTCGGACGAAGTCTCCCACCATATACAAGTCAAGAAGGAAACACAGTATATCACAAACAACTTGTTCGAATTCATTAATTCCTCCTATTATGTAATAGGTGGTGGTTCGTAATATATTCTTTCTTATGAGAAAATTGTATTACGGACCTAAAAGGCGATAGTACTCCTTAGCAGTTTTTGATTGTTCAAAATCCCCAATTTTGTATAAGGAATAGGCTTGAATCAAAACCTTTAATTTCTTTTAATAAATTTACATATGCTCGTTGAAATTGCTCTTATGTTGCTGGCTGATCATAAAGTGAAACTTTAATCAGTAGCATTTTACGGGTAGTTGATTACCCACCTATATCCTTTCCAATAATTTTCCTTATTTATAACAATACCTTTGTAACACTTTTCAATCTTCATTCACTTACTACTAGGCTATATTAAATGCACTTTCGTTCTAAGACGAGAAATAGAGCGTATACTTAATAATCAATATCTTTACTGACATTGAAAATATTGATTCCTACACGTGTTGCCAGTCAAATATTCCTATAAAACAGCGAACGTTCTTTTCTAGGTTAGCTAATAAACTTAGTAGAAAATGAATATAAAAAATGACCTCTTGCTTTTATGCAAAGGTCATTTTTTTATTTATCATTAAACTTCCAAATAGCCATTTTTATTATTTGATTGCCATCTCCAAGAATCTGCACACATTTCTTCTAATCCACGTTTTGCTTCCCATCCTAGTTCACGTTTTGCCTTTGATGCATCTGCAAAACATATTGCCACATCGCCAGGACGACGCTCTGTAATTTTATAAGGAACCTTTTTTCCTGAAACCCTTTCAAATGCTTCAACCATCTCAAGTACACTATACCCTGTACCTGTGCCCAAATTATAAGCATCTACTCCTGTTGTATTCAGTACTTTCTCTAGCGCTTTTACGTGACCTTTTGCTAAGTCTACAACATGTATGTAGTCACGGATGCCTGTTCCATCTTTCGTTGGGTAGTCATTTCCAAATACACTTAATTCTTTTAGCTTACCTACTGCCACTTGTGTGACATATGGCATTAAGTTATTTGGAATTCCATTTGGATCCTCTCCAATACGTCCACTTTCATGTGCACCAAATGGGTTGAAATAGCGAAGTAACGCGATACTCCATTCTCTATCTGCAAATGCTACATCACGCATAATTTGCTCAATCATTAATTTCGTTTGACCATATGGATTTGTTGCACTTAATGGAAACTCCTCTGTAATCGGTGACGTTTCCGGGATACCATATACAGTTGCGGATGAACTAAAAATCATCTTCTTTACATTATGTTTCTGCATTACTTCACATAGCACTAAAGTGCTCGTAATGTTGTTATGATAATATGTTAATGGAATTGCTACTGATTCCCCTACAGCTTTAAATCCTGCAAAGTGAATAACTGCTTCGATTGCATTTTCTTCAAAAATCGCGTCAAGTGCTTCTTGATTTAAAACATCTTCTTTATAAAACTTAAATTGCTTTCCTGTTATTTCTTTCACTCGATTTATAGATTCTACCGAGCTATTCGAAAGATTATCAACTACTATAATTTCGTAACCGCTATTTAGTAATTCTACACATGTATGACTACCAATATACCCTGCTCCACCTGTTACAAGTATTGCCATAATTATAGTCCTCCATATTTCATTCATTATAAACTTCTCAAAGTATATCACATATTTCTTATCCTATGTTTAATATGCGAACACATAAACTTACATTTTATCCCATAATAATTTTATAACATATACGATTCCAATCAAGTAATAAGAAAAACGCCACATAATTTTTGTTATGTGGCGTTTTTCTTATTAAATTACGTAACAATATACACTTAGAAAATGTGCAAGACTACCTAATAATACAAAAACGTGAAAAATTTCATGATGTCCCATATATTTAAACTCTAGCCATTTTGGCTTTGTTCCATAAATAAATCCACCAATTGTATAAAAAATGCCCCCAAGTACTAAGAAAACAATGCCTCCTGTACTTAAATTCTCAGCTAACGGTGCAAAGAATAAAACAATTAACCAACCCATCGTAATATAAATTGCTGTCGATAACCATCTTGGACAATTAAACCAAAACATTTTAAACACAATGCCACAAATCGCAGTTGCATAGACTAAACAAAATAATAGCAAACCACTTGCTGAATTTAATGTAATTAAGCAAAAGGGTGCATATGTACCTGCAATTAATATAAAAATCATAGAATGATCTAGCTTCCTAAAGAAGTAAATAACACGTTCATTGGCCACAACACTATGATATACAGCTGATGCCGTATAAAGGACCATCATTCCAATCCCAAACAAAATAACAGCTGTAATTGCAGCAAATGATGGCATCTTGATAGAAACTTTCACAAGCATAGCTAATAAGGCAATAAATGATAATATCGCTCCACCTAAGTGAGTAAATGCATTAACTGGTTCCCTTACGTAAGCATTCATAATAACACCCCTCATATAATTACATGTAGTTTTAATAACTACGTGTAATTATATACACATTTCTTTTTAAGGTCAACATTTACAATTTATTTGTTTCGTAATACCATATTTAAGGATGTATTAGACATTAAGTTCCACTAAGTTATAAAAGTGAGGGATTCTACGTGGAAAATATAAATGAATTACTTGAGACATTGCATTTAGAAAAAAATATTAAACTTGAGGATATTCCAAATGTCGACTTATATGTAGATCAAGTTGTCCAACTATTTGAGAATACTTATGCAGATACAACGAGAACGGATGATGAAAAAGTATTAACAAAAACGATGATTAATAATTACGCAAAAGGGAAACTATTCATCCCTATCAAAAATAAAAAGTATTCAAAAGAGCATATGATTTTAATTAGCTTAATTTATCAATTAAAAGGTGCTCTTTCCATTAACGACATAAAAAGTTCATTAGAAACTATAAATGACTCCTTATTAAATGATGATTCATTCGAATTAAATACGTTATACAAAAATTATCTTGCTCTTACTGAAAGCAATGTCGAAAGCTTTAAACAAGACGTAAATAACCGTGTTACAGAAGTAAATGAGATTTCTTCCTTAGAAGACACAAAGCTAGAAAAATTTCTACTACTAACATCCTTCGTGACTATGAGTAATATGTATAGACGTTTAGCGGAGCAACTAGTGGATGATTTAAAAGAATCATAAATAAAAACTATCCACCTATTAAAGTGGATAGTTTTTATTTACTTAATTGCTTCATGAACTTTTAGTTGTTTCCCTTTAATCGTTGTAGTCTTCATGACTTTCAAGACAAGTGGTCCTTTTCCATTTAATATTTCAACGTAAGAAACATTATCTTGTATCGTAATAATGCCTATATCTTCTGCTGTAATACCTTTAATTTTAGCGATTGTACCGACGAAATCTACCGCCCTAATTTTCTTTTTCTTCCCGCCATTAAAGTAAAGCTTCATAATGCCTTTGTTGATGTCTGCATTTTTATCTTTCTTTATAATTGGTTTCGCATGTATCTTTTCTTCAAATGCAGCTTTCCCTTTCATAACTTCTTCTTTTGAAGGTCCAATTGCCTTTGGAATTTCAAAGCCAATATACTCCTCAATCTCTTCTAAAAATCTATTTTCATATGGTGTTATAAATGTAATAGCTTTTCCACTATTTCCAGCTCGTCCCGTTCTTCCAGTACGATGTACATAGCTTTCTTTTTCAAGTGGAATATCATAATTAATAACATGTGTAATATTATCAATATCAATTCCCCTCGCAGCCACGTCTGTTGCTACTAAATAACGAAATTTTCCTTTTCTAAAATCATCCATGACTTCAAAACGATCTTCTTGTACCATACCACCATGTATTTTGTCACAAGGATAGTTAGCTCGTTTTAATTGTCTATATACATGATCTACATTTTCTTGTGTACGGCAGAAAATAATACAGCTATCAGGATTCTCAATCGTTGTTACATCTTTAAGTAGTGAAAGCTTCTCGTCTTCTATCGCCTCAAAAAGAGTATGTTCAATTTTATCCGTCGTAATCCCAGCCGCTTTAATTTCAATATGAGTTGGTGCATTCATATATGTACGTGATAACCTTTCAACATCTTCCGGTAAAGTTGCTGAAAATAGCATTGTCATTCTATTTGTAGGTAATTCATCAATAATTGCCTCTACTTGATCGATAAAGCCCATGTTTAGCATTTCATCCGCTTCATCAATCACTAAATATTTTAATCGCTCTAAAGAAAGGGTCCCTTTTTCAATATGATCCAATACACGCCCTGGAGTCCCTACTACAATATGCGTCTTTTGCTTTAACTCTAATTTTTGACGTGCAAATGGGGATTTACCATAAATTGCGGCGGCTTTAATTCTTTTGAATCGCCCTATATTTGTAATATCTTCTTTCACCTGTACCGCAAGCTCTCTCGTTGGTGTTAAAACTAATGCTTGTGGTTTATTCTCTGCCCACTCCACCATTTCACAAAGTGGAATACCAAATGAAGCTGTTTTTCCACTTCCCGTCTGGGACTTCACAACAAGATCCTTCTTTTGTAATGCGACTGGAATAACCTTACCTTGTACTTCTGTTGGATGATCATACCCTAACCCAGTAAGTGCCCTTACAATTTCTTTACTTAATTTATACTCAAAAAACCCTTTTTCACTCATATATTAACCTCATTTTATTCTGTATTATTTTCTTTTTTATCTTTTGTATACGTTACTATCGCCCTACTTATTATACTTGAAACCTCACATAAAAAGATGGATTATGCCAGATTCATCTTTTTACATAGAAATAAACCTTATCATTTCATATATTGTTCAACTACTTGATAACATCTTTTGCTCGTATTATTAGCATTAACCTTTTCATAGAATCCTACATCCACTCAAAAAAAATAAAAAGAATACATACATCCTTATATAATTATCTTAATTTTTCAACCTTTTTATAGACGAACAATATAAAACAAAAAACATTTTAAATTCGTTTTTAACGTTGTTTTTTACATATAAAATCTACTTTTAAAAAAAACGTTAAGAAATCCTTTGACTTTTTAATGAAAACAATGTAAATTATCATATGGACGAACATTTTTAATTAATAAAAATAAAATATTCGTATTTTAGGGGTGTAAATGATGGAAAACGTATTCGACTATGAAGATATTCAATTAATTCCTGCAAAATGTATTGTAAATAGCCGCTCTGAATGTGATACAACTGTCACTTTAGGAAAACATAAATTTAAATTACCTGTCGTACCTGCAAATATGCAAACGATTATTGATGAAAGAATTGCAACGTATTTAGCTGAAAATAATTACTTCTATATCATGCATCGTTTCCAACCAGAGAAACGAATCTCATTCATCAGAGATATGCAATCACGTGGATTAATCGCTTCTATTAGCGTTGGTGTAAAAGAAGACGAGTATGAATTCGTACAACAATTAGCTGCTGAGCACCTTACGCCTGAATACATCACGATTGATATCGCGCATGGACATTCTAATGCTGTAATCAACATGATTCAACATATTAAAAAGCATTTACCAGAAAGCTTCGTTATCGCTGGAAACGTTGGAACTCCAGAAGCGGTAAGAGAATTAGAAAACGCTGGTGCTGACGCAACAAAAGTTGGTATTGGACCTGGTAAAGTTTGTATTACTAAAATTAAAACAGGCTTTGGAACTGGTGGTTGGCAACTAGCTGCACTTCGCTGGTGTGCAAAAGCTGCAAGTAAACCAATTATCGCTGACGGTGGTATTCGTACACATGGCGACGTAGCTAAATCTATTCGATTTGGGGCGACTATGGTTATGATCGGTTCTCTATTCGCTGGTCATGAAGAGTCTCCAGGGGAAACAATCGAAAAAGACGGCAAACTTTATAAAGAGTACTTCGGTTCAGCTTCTGAATTCCAAAAAGGTGAGAAGAAAAACGTTGAAGGTAAGAAAATGTTCGTTGAGCATAAAGGTTCTTTAGAAGACACTTTAATCGAAATGGAACAAGATCTTCAATCTTCTATCTCTTACGCTGGTGGAACAAAATTAGACTCCATTCGTACTGTAGATTATGTAGTCGTAAAAAACTCTATTTTCAACGGTGATAAAGTATATTAATTTTTAAACTTAACTCGAAGGACAAGCAGTTTTATGCTTGTCCTTTTTCATATATAGAAATGTAAAATATTTTAATTTTACTGAATTTTCTAGTATCATATTTTTAGATACTTATAATAAGGGGGATATAATATATGAAAGATGTAATTGAGAAACGCTATATTCGTGCAGAAGTTCCTACTGAATTAACATGGGACCTCTCTGATTTATACGAATCTGATAAAGAGTGGGAAACTGCATTACGTGTATTAACAGATGATATAAAAAAACTTGATGCGTTTAAAGGACAATTACACAATAGCCCTACCACCTTATTACATTGCCTACTTTTAGAAGAAGAGCTTTTAATGAAGTTAACAAAACTATATTCATATGCAAATTTAAAAGAATCTACTGATCGTACAAATCCAGTTATTCAAGCGAACTCTTCCAAAATTGCCGCTTTATGGACGAAAGTACATACGGCGCTATCCTTTATTCATAATGAAATTCTCTCATTAGAAGAAGGCACAATTGAAAAATATTTAACGGAAGAAACAAAACTTGAACCTTTCCGTAAATCATTACTAGACATATTACAAAAAAGGCCGCACACGCTCTCTCCTGAAACTGAAGAAGCACTTGCTGCACTTGGCGAAGTACATAGTTCTCCATACAAAATTTACGGTATGACTAAATTAGCCGATATGGATTTTAACTCCATACAAGATGAACAAGGAAATGAACTCCCTGTGTCGTTTGCATTATTTGAAAGCAAATATGAGTTTTCTCCAAGCGCAGACATACGTAGGAAAGCATACTCATCATTTGTTTCCACCTTGAAACGATATAAGAATACAGTGGCAACAACATATGCGACTGAAGTAAAAAAACAAGTAACACTCTCTCGCTTACGCAAATTTGAATCTGTTACTCATATGCTTTTGGAACCTCAAAAAGTTCCACTTGAAATGTATAACAATCAACTCGATATTATTTATAAAGAATTGGCGCCTCATATGCGCCGTTTTGCAGATTTAAAAAAGAAAGTATTAGGACTCGATGAAATGCTGTTCTGCGACTTACACGCACCTTTAGATCCCGAATTTAATCCGACAATTACTTACGAAGAAGCTGGAAAACTTATTCAAGACTCTTTACAAGTACTCGGGGATGAATATAGTTCCATTATCGAAAAAGGATTCAAAGAAAGATGGGTCGACCTTGCAGATAACGTAGGCAAGTCAACTGGAGCATTTTGTTCAAGTCCATATGGTTCTCATCCGTACATTTTAATTACATGGCAAAATACGATGCGCGGCTGTTTCACATTGGCTCATGAATTTGGGCATGCTGGTCATTTTTATTTAGCAAATAAAAACCAGCGTATTATGAATGTACGTCCATCTATGTACTTCGTTGAAGCACCATCTACAATGAATGAATTACTATTAGCCCAGCATTTATTAGCGACGAATGACGATAAGAGAATGCGTAGATGGGTGATCCTGCAACTACTCGGCACATATTATCATAACTTTGTTACTCACTTACTTGAGGGAGAATATCAAAGAAGAGTATACAGCCTAGCAGAAGAAGGTGGAGCACTTACAGCTACAACTTTAACTGAAATAAAAGCAAATGTACTTTCAACATTCTGGGGAGATTCCGTAAAAATTGATGAAGGTGCTGGATTAACTTGGATGCGTCAACCTCATTATTATATGGGCTTATATTCTTACACGTATTCCGCAGGCCTCACTGCATCTACTGCGGTGGCTCAAATGATTAAAGAAGAAGGACAACCTGCTGTTGATCGCTGGTTAGATGTACTTCGCGCTGGTGGTGCGATGAAACCACTTGAATTAATGAAACATGCCGGAGTAGATATGTCAAAACCAGATGCAATCCGCAGAGCTGTTTCTTACGTTGGTTCCTTAATTGATGAATTAGAGCGCTCTTATTAAGAATAAAGTGAAACTTTAATCAGTGGGGGCCATCCCACTGATTATTAGCCCTCACCAATCGGGCTTTTACGGACAGTTGATTCCCTACCTAACTTCTTTGCTTCCGCTGAATTTTGAGGTAGGAATCTTACTGCCCGGCAAATAGCGGGATAAAAAATAAGCCCTCGCTTTATGAGGGCTTATTTCATATTTACTTTCCAAATCTTTTACGGTATCCACATTTTCTACATAGCTCTTCAACTGCAACTCTTCTGGAAAATCCATCAACAATGTTTGTTGCTCTTTCGCCTTCTATAATGTTAGAGAATGAATCATTATTAATATTTCCAAGGTTAATAATCCCTTCACCATCTAAACAACAAGGAATAACCGTTCCGTTCGCTAAAATACCAGCTTGATTTCGAAGTCCATGACAGAATCCTTTTCCATCATCCTCTTCTTCATGCAATGCTGGCCACTGGAATTCATAGTCTTGATTAATAAAGACACGTTCCGCAATTTTTATACCTTTTCCTGGTGTAAGCTTCTCTTCAATTTGATAAGATAAATTAAACTCATTTTCAATGATAGATAATAACTCTCTATTCTTCTGGATTTCAGCATTTGTTTTATTATCCTGCGTTAAGTTCCATAATCTAAGTGAAACGATTAAATCCGATTGACTTGTCGCCTCTCTAATAAAGGAAAGTATACTTCTTACATACCCCTCTTTGTCTTGTGAACCTGGGTGCCCATCAAAACTATGCAGTGAAAAATTCATTTGTCTTAAAGCAGGCTTATTTAACAATCTATGCCTTCTCTTATTAATTAACGTTCCGTTCGTTGTAATATTAACTTTAAACCCTTTTTCATGGCTTAAATCTAACAATTGATCTATTTTTGGATGCAGCAACGGCTCACCCTTCACGTGCAAATAAATGTAGTCTGTGTGTGGTTTAATTTGGTCTAACCTTTTTGCAAAATCCTCCACAGAAATGAATTGCTTCTGTCTTTCCGTCGGCGGACAAAAGCTGCACGCAAGATTACATACACTCGTAATCTCCAAGTAAAATTTCTTAAACTTCTTCACCTTTAACTCCTCACTTCTATGACTACTTATACTTTTTCCTCTTCATATTACAGCATACTTTTTTAGAAATAGAAACATACTTATTTTAGGAAATATAGAAAACGGCCACATCTGTAGCCGTTTGAATGTACTATTACTATTTGTGATACGGTTCTCCACGATTAATCCGAAACGCCCTATACACTTGTTCAAGCAATACTAATCGCATTAATTGATGTGGTAACGTCATCTTTGAAAAAGAAAGAGATTCATTTGAACGCTTCATTACTTCTAAACTTAGTCCAAGTGATCCGCCAATTACAAAGGCAACTTTACTCTTCCCATATGTAGCAAGACGATCTAAGCTTACTGCAAATTCTTCTGATGATTTTTGCTTTCCTTCTATCGCTAACGCAATGACATGCGTATCATCAGAAATTTTATCTAGTATACGTATACCTTCTTTTTCTTTTACAATTAACATTTCTGCTTCACTTAAATTTTCTGGTGCCTTTTCATCTGGCAATTCAATTACTTCTACTTTTGCGTATGCAGATAATCGTTTTAAGTATTCTGCTATACCTTGTTTTAAATATTTTTCTTTTAATTTCCCAATTGAAATAATCGAGATATTCACACGTATTCCCCACCTTACAAACATGTTATCCACATAACTTATCCACATATCCACAATTGTTACCCACATATTGTGTGAGAATCTGTGTTCGATACAACATATGTCGCCTCATTTTGACAAAATTCACATGTTTTTTTCTCTTTTTCTGAGTTATCCACATTGTTAATAACTGGCGCGACTTCACACTCATCCACAATAATATCTAAAGCTAATTCAACATGTTCTAAACAACAAGGTAAGTTCATATTCTTCACCTCACTTTTCTACAATAGAAAACAGGAGGTAGGCCCTCCTGTTTTTAATACTTTTGAATGCCTAGTTTAACCGTTGTTGTTGCTCGTTTTGTACCACGATAAAACGTAAGAGTCATTTTATCATTAATTTTTTTATCATATAAGGCCGTACGGAATCCGATAATATCGCGAACTGGTTTCCCATCTACTGCTACAATCACATCGTGTTCTCGCAAACCAGCATCTGTACCTGGCGAAGGGCTTTTCACATCTAAAATGCAAACTCCCTCTGTTACATTGCCTGGTAAATGCAATGTTTTTGACCAATAGTAGTTTGGAATTTCATTTAATGATCTCAGTTCAATTCCAACATACGGTCTTCTTACTTTTCCGTACTTCTCTAATTCATTCATAATTGGAACAGCTCTAGTAACAGGAATAGCTAGCCCAATTCCTTCTACTTCTTTTGCCGCAATTTTCATTGAGTTAATACCAATTAATTGACCTGCTGCGTTTACAAGCGCACCACCACTATTACCCGGATTAATTGCTGCGTCTGTTTGCAATACTTCTACTTGCCAATCATAATGTCCATCTTGATCTAAATCTACAGGGACAATACGCTCATTAGCCGAGATAATACCTTGTGTGACAGTTCCAGAAAATTGTAGACCGAGCGGGTTTCCAATCGCAATGACTGGTTCTCCTCTACGAACAGTATTAGAATCGCCAATCTCAATTACTTTTTTCACATGCTTTGCATCTATTTCTAGTACAGCCAAATCTGTGACCACATCGGTTCCTAATACCTTTCCAGGAACCTTCTTACCGTCACTTAAACTTACTTCAATACGATTTGCTCCAGCAACAACATGATTATTCGTTACAATGTAAGCTTGACCATCTGTCTTCTTATAAATTACACCTGATCCCGTACCTGCTTCTGAATCTGCCTCTGAAAAATTATCTCGTTGAATATTAATAACTCCAACAACAGCTTCAGACGCACGATCAACAGCATCCACAAAACTAATTTGTTTAATGCCTTGAGCTTCCGCCATATTACTTCCACTTGCTTCAGCTTGCGGAAACGCGTCCGTATCATTTGAAAATAAAGGAGCTCCAAATGCAAATAACGAAGCTCCTACAATTGTTCCTGCTATGCTAGAAATAACAATACCTTTATGCTTCTTTTTCTTTGCACGTTTCATACGATAATTTTCTCCATTAATAAAGGACATATTTGTTCACCTATCTTCCTGAAAACAACTATATTCACCTTTATTGTTTACTAAAATGGAGAATTATACGTATTGAATTTTTGTAGGCATTTTTGGATCTGTATCGTGGATTTCAAAGGCTTCGCCCACTCCAAATCCCTTTTCCTCTAATACTTGTGATACTGACATACGTGCTAGTTCTTTCATGTTATTATCTAAACTTAAATGGGCTAAATAAATATGCTTTGTCTCATCTGTAATTACATCCGCCATTGCTAATGCAGCATCTTCATTACAAACGTGCCCCACATCACTTAAAATACGTCGTTTAATACTCCATGGATAACGTCCCATACGAAGCATTTCTACGTCATGATTACTTTCAAATACGAAAGCATTAGCTCCCTTAATAACACCTTTCATACGGTCACTCACGTACCCTGTATCTGTAATAAGGGCTAATTTTCTATTATTGTTATGAAAAGCATAGAACATCGGCTCTGCCGCATCATGAGACACCCCAAATGACTCGACCTCAATATCACCAAATGTTTTCACATCCCCAACTGAGAAAATAAACTTTTGCTCAGTTGGGATATTTCCTATTAAGTGTTCCATTGCATTCCATGTTTTCTCATTTGCATAAACAGGTAAATCATATTTACGTGCCAATACACCTAAGCCTTTAATATGGTCACTATGTTCATGTGTTACAAGAATACCCGATACATCATTTATATTTAATTCTGCCTGTTTAAATAAAGCCTCAGTTGCTTTACCACTTAAACCTGCATCGACGAGTAATTTTTTTTCATCTGTTCCTACATATAGCATATTTCCTGTACTTCCACTTGCAAGTACGCTAAAATGCAACCCCATTCTTTCTCACTCCAGTATGTTCATCAACCACTTGATTTTCCTTTTCGCCTAATTCCATAACTTGCCCTTCAATTGCATTTACAAAGAAGTCCTGCTTCTGCTCCGTCTTTAAGTTCCACGTTGGAGCAAGTACTTGGTTATTAGAAGTAGATGCGGTAAGGTTGGCATAACCAATTTGCGCTTCTTTTACATGTGTATTCCCATGAATTTTATTTTTTAAATACAGATTTTCTAAAGCGGTTTGGGCAGTAATAATTTCTTGCTGTTTCGTTTTTTCACTTTCGCCCATTTCTTTTAAATCTGTTAGCATCGTCTGCGTGTACGACACAAGTTCATTTTTCTCATTTAATTCCACAACAATCATCGCCTGATCGTTATAGAAAATAGGCTTATCTTTATATTTTTGGAAGAAGTAAATTTTAGAGTCTTTCATCGCTCCAAACTCATACTTTTGTCCATCCAATACATAGTTCTTTAAAAAATCATTATACTTATCTTTGGATAACGATTTTGTATTTAAAAAGGGCTCTTTTAGCTTACTTTCTATCTTGTACATATTTTGTATATGCGCCGTTTGATTTTTTAAAGACTGTACATCTTCTTCTTTAAATGCCTTGTTTTCAGCCCTAATAAATGACTCTTTTTTCGGTTCTTTAGGGAAATTACCCATAGTAATTTTGTTTGCTTTTAATTCTTGATCTATCTTTGTTTCTGCAATAAGCTCCAATTGATTACTATCTTGCTTTTGAATGAATTGAAAAATGAGAAAGAGGTCCAAAACAAAAAAGGTCACAATAAATATGGTTTTAATCCGATCCCAATCCATTTAGTCCCCCCTCATTCCACTCATATATTTTTTGTTTGCCAGCTTCATCTTCAACAAACTTTACATACCAAATTGGCTGTAGTCGCGCTACTTGCCCATCTAGTGATAATTTGTATCCAATCCCAATGTCTTTAATGGATCTTTTATCTACCGCGGCATTATTTTCTAAGGATGCTATTACAACATGACCTGACGGAAGAGTAACCTTCTGCTCTATACCTTTCGTATTTAAAGAAAGCAACGGTCTTTCATATTCCATTACTTCTTCTGATCCCCATACTTGTCTCAATTCAGCTAATCCATCAGTATTGAATACGGGATATCCATCTTCCTGTAAGCGGAATACTGTCTGTCCTTTATTCATATAGTCCAAACGATATGAATCCAAACTCCCACTGTGACCATTTACAAAATCAAAACTTTTTTGTAAAAGCATTAAATTATCTGGCTTTTTCTCACTTAAAACAGAAGAATTTTTATACTTTAGCATATGCTGATCATTTTCAATCTCCATAGACCTAATACCATCTGTAAATATTTCTTTCGATCCCTCGATAATAGGGCTTAAATAACGTGGGTCACTAAAAAGAGCATTCTTAAATGTATCAACCGCCAAATTAGATGAAATATATGTTATATTACTTAATTCTGTCGTTCCATCTGGTAAAAATAGCTTTTTCATATCATTAATTTGATAGTCAAAATAAGGTTTCGCTGATACTATAAATTGATTTTGTGCATTTACAATATCTTTTAAATACACACCACTTAATTTTGCTTCATATATTCTAGAGTTATCACCATCGGAAACAAAATTAATTTTAATTTCTTGATCCCTACTTCTAGAAGGGTCAAGAATAATTCGATTAAAGTGTTTAGGCTTATCTATACTCTTTTCTTTCATACTAAACATAGATTTAACTGCATCAAATGGGATGTTGGTAGGGAAAATAAGTTCAATTTTCCCTTCACCATGCACATAAGAAAGAAAGTCAGCCTTAGCAATCGATATCTCTTTGAACTCATGTAATTCCCCTGCTTCCAAAGTTCTATAGATTGATTCTATATCTCCCTCTCTTTTGCTCCCGTAATGATTTTTATCTTTATGCACAATGATAGAAGTAGGGCGGACAACATCAGCGATTTTCGTTTGAGTATTTCCCTCATTCCCCTGTACAAATTTTGCGTTTTGCATAGATGTGGAATCTGGCACATACGTCCATAAGTTAAAAGTAAGAAATAGACTAATTACAACTAAATTAATTAAAACTATCGTTTTAACATTCTCCATACTCATTCCCATTCGTCCTCTTCATCTGCTGCCATAGGCAATGTGAAATAAATCGTTGTCCCTTTTCCTTCCTCACTCTTTGCCCAAATCGAGCCACCATGTGCCTCAATCATTTCTTTCGCAATTGCTAATCCAAGTCCTGTACCGCCCATTTGTCTTGAACGTGCTTTATCTACGCGATAAAAACGTTCAAAGATTTTATCGACGTTTTCTTTCGGAATACCCATTCCTTGATCACTTACACTAATCTCCAATAATTCTCCGCGATCACGTAAACGATATGTTACTGTTCCACCTTCTGGTGAATACTTTAATGCATTCGAAATAATGTTATACAATACTTGCGTAATTTTATCCGTATCCATATCAATAAATCGAGATTTTTTAGAGAAAGATCGTTTGAAGCTTACGTTTTGCTCTTTAGACATTTCAAAACGATCAATAATGTTATTAAAGAAGTCAGTAAAGTCGACCCATTCTTTCATTAAACGATGTTCTGTACTATCGAGTTTAGATAGTTGCAATAACGCATTTACAAGTCTAATCATTCTTTCTGTTTCTTCTTGTGTAACTGTTAAAAACTGTGGTGCAATATTTGGATCTTGCCACGCACCGTCTGTAAGTGCCTCTAAGTAACTGCGCATTGTCGTTAATGGCGTTCTTAATTCATGAGAGACGTTTGCTACAAACTCGCGGCGTTCTCTTTCTATACGCTCCTGCTCAGTCACATCATATAATACGGCAATTAAACCATTTGCTTTCCCTGTCTCTTTTTGAATAACAGAGAAACTAGCGCGTAAAATATATGGCTCATTTCTCGTACTAAAATCTAATAAAACAGAATCCGGCTCTTCGTATAAATGATCGAGCGTAAATTCTTCTTGTATTCCCAATACTTCTAAAACAGATTGATCGAGCGCCGTTTCACGCGAAACATTTAGCATCTTTTCCGCAGGATCATTTAATAAAATAATGTCCCCTTTTCGGTCAGTAGCAATTACTCCATCTGTCATATGTGATAATACGGATGACAATTTACGTCTTTCACTTTCTGTTGAAGAACGAGCTTGTTGTAATTTTTTTGATAAATTATTGAAAGATAATGCTAATTGTCCAATTTCATCATGGCTATGCACTTTTACTTTTCTTGAATAGTTTCCTTTTGCCATTTCAATTGCTTGTCTTCGCATATCAGAGATTGGTCTCGTAATCGTTTGAGCTAACAAAATTCCAAGTACAGCTGTTACGAGTAATGCAATAACGGTTCCGGTCGCAAAGATTTGATTAATATCCTTCATCTGCTTATAAACATCTTCCATGGATGCAACAACGTAAATAGCACCAAGTGCATCTTTGTTATTATCATCCATAATAGGAGTAATCATAACTTGTACACGATGACCTGTACGACCATCCTTCTCAATTTTTACTTCTGGTTTTTTTTGTACCAATACCCGCTGAACAGCTATATCAGTTGACGTTCTATTTACCTTGTTTTGCTTTGACTCATCTGAAATAGCGAGCAGCTTTCTATTCGCATCAAATACACTTACCTCTTGAATATCCTTCTTTCGATCAGAGGCAAATTTTCGAATGGAAGTTTTAATCGTTTCACCTGTTGATTCTGTCTCTGCTTTTGTATAACTTTTTTTAAACTCTTGTTTCAAGTTATACGATAATAAGTTCGTTTGTTGCGTTAAAGAATCTCTAAAACCTTGTACAAGACTCTTTTCTAACTCTCTTACGAAATATACCCCAATAACTTGCATAGCTATCAATATTAATAGCATATATATGAGTACAAATTTTAAATGAATAGATTGAAAAAAACCGACTTTCTTCATATACTATTCCTGCTCTGGGTCACGCAAGTAATACCCTACTCCACGTCTAGTGACAATTAATGTAGGATGACTTGGATTATCTTCAATTTTTTCACGCAGACGACGTACTGTTACATCCACTGTACGTACATCTCCAAAATAGTCATAACCCCAAACTGTTTGCAATAAATGTTCGCGTGTCATAACTTGTCCTAAATGTTTTGCTAAATAATGTAATAGCTCAAATTCACGGTGTGTAAGCTCAATATTTTCCTCACGTTTCGTTACACTATACGCATTTGGATTGATAACAATTGGTCCAATAACCATTTCCGTATTTTCTTCTTTTTCTGCCGCACCACCTTGCTGATGACGACGTAAATTCGCCTTCACGCGAGCAAGTAATTCCCTCGTACTAAATGGCTTCGTTACATAATCATCTGCGCCAAGCTCAAGTCCTAATACTTTATCAATTTCAGAATCCTTCGCTGTAAGCATAATAATCGGCATTTCTGAGCTTTTACGTATTTCACGGCAAACCTCTAAGCCATCCTTACCTGGTAGCATAATATCTAATAAAACCATATCTGGCTGTTCTTCAGTCGCTTTTTCAATTGCTTCATCACCATCGTGCGCCATTACAATTTCAAAACCTTCTTTTTCTAGGTTGAACTTCAAAATATCTGCAATCGGCTTTTCATCATCAACTACTAAAATTTTCTTTCCCATCATCGTCTATTTCCTCCTTATAAAGTGAAACTTTAATCAGCCCTCACCAATCGGGCTTTTACGGGCAGCTCGCTTCCCACCTAACTTCTTTGCTTTCGCTGAATTTTAAGGTGGGGGTCTTACTGCCCGGTAAATAACAGGGTAAAAATATGGCCAATATCCTTAAACACATTGATGTCTACATAGTATGTCCCTATATGACCGCATCTTTTGCTTAAGTACTTTCTACTCTATTCTCACAGACTCATGTATAATCCACTTTTACACGGAATCCTATACGATCTATAGAAAAACCTCTAGCTTCAACTGCTAGAGGCTCCTCATTCTATTTTAAAATAACTACTCAATTTTGTAAAATTACACAAATAAAAAGGATATTAAGTGGGCCCACTTAATATCCTGAGAGTGGCTCGGGACGGAATCGAACCGCCGACACGAGGATTTTCAGTCCTCTGCTC